>NZ_JAVGCW010000003.1:0-601069 GCF_052928345.1 Bacillus sp. BSL6 | reverse complement strand
AAACAAAATAGGAACGTGTCCATAGACTTGGCAAGTGTTGAAGATGAGGAAACTCTCCTCTCAAACGCTTCGATGTCACTCCTTTAATTTTCGCCATTGTGTCAGCAGGACTAAGTGTTGGTAGTGTGTTTAAGAACAAGTGAACGTGGTCTTTGTCGCATTCCATTGCGACAATAGCAACATCCATTTCTCCGCATATTTCTTGAACCAACTCTTTGAAACGTTCTTCTACTTTTGTGTTAAGAAAAATCTTTCTTCTGTATCGCGGGCAAAACACAAAATGGTAGTTAATTAATGACACAGTTGTTTTGGTTCTTCTATAACCATTTATCATATTCACATTGTATCAGTTTTACTTTTAAACTACACCACAAAAGATACCAATATTTCGGATACTTAAAGTACCACAAACTTAGCGATTTTTAGTGGTACTCCGTATCCAACCTCACTTTCATCCCATGCCTAAAGGCGATGGGCTTTCCCGTTCGGAAAGAGCTGTAATAATGTCATTTGCAGCATGGAGTGCAATTTTCACGACTTTAATAGGGGCAATATCCGGAGCAATTTTTGGTACAATCTCCTCTAGAAATTAAAGCAAAAATGAAATACTTACGTAAAAACGAATTTCTAAAAAAACTCTATACAAAAAAATAGCCTATAAAGTTTTATAGGCTATTTTCCATTTCATCATTATTACTTAGCTAATTCTTTCGTACCTTTCATTACATCAACGAAGAATCCCCAGTTATTCACAACAGAAGAAATACTAATATGTTCATCTGGGGTATGGACGTTGAATATATCTGGACCGAATGAAATTGCATCTAATTCAGGCATCTTTTGAACGAATACACTACATTCAATCCCAGCGTGTACAGCGAAGATTTCAACATCTTTATTGTATTTTTCTTGATGCACTTTTTCAAATAAATTACGAATTTGTGAATTCGGATTGTATGGCCATTCTGGATACTCTGACTCGATTTCAAATGTTGCACCAACTAATTCGGCAATACATTTAATCTCATCTGCAATATGTTGTTTTAAACTACTTACAGAACTTCTCACTTCGTTACGTAATTTAATTTCATCTTGCAACGTTTCAATAACACCTAAATTTGTTGAGCTTTCTACTAGACCTTTAATATCCATGCTCATACTTTGAATGCCGTTCGGAATTAAGAATAATGATGAAATAAGTTGCTTTTGTGTTTCTTTAGCAAATACTTTTTCTACTTTCTCATCTAATTTTGTAAGTGTAACATGAACATCTGGATCAACAGCACGCATTTCTTCTTGTAATACTCGTGTCCATGATTCTAGTTTTTCTTCTACTTTCTCTACATCTTCTGTACGTAATACGATTGTAGCTACACTTTCACGCGGAATTGCATTCGTTTTTAATCCACCGTGAACTTCACTTATATCAAATTGAATATTTACTGATAAATCATGTAATACTCGTCCTAATACTTTGTTCGCATTACCACGTTGTTTATCAATTTCCATACCCGAATGTCCGCCTTTTAAACCACCAACATATAATCGGTATGCATCCGTATTCGATGGAGCTTCATCCCAAATTACTGGAATTGTTTCAACAGCTTTCGCTCCACCTGCGCTACTTACAAGTAATTTATGATCTTCTTCAGAATCAATATTAATAAAAATCTTTCCTTCAAAATGATTTGAATCAACAGCGAAAGCTCCGCCCATTGTCGTTTCTTCTTCAGTAGTAATAACTACTTCTAGTGCTGGATGTGGAATGTCTTTTGAATCTAATAAAGCTAATGCATATGCAACTGCAATACCATTATCAGCTCCTAAAGTCGTTTGATTTGCATATAACATGTCCCCGATAATTCTTAATTCAATTGGATCTTTTTCAAAATCATGTACGGTTGCTTGATTTTTTTCGCAAACCATATCCATATGACCTTGAATGATAATAGCTGGTACATTTTCATAACCAGCAGTTGCTTCTTTTTTAATAATGACATTTAATGCTTCATCTTGAATCACTTCTAAATTACGCTCTTTCGCAAAGCCAACTAAAAAATCACTAATTTCCTTTTCATTACCTGATCCTCTAGGAATCTTTGAAATTTCTGCAAAATGATAAAATACAGGGTGCTTTGTTAATTGTTCTAAAGTAGAATACATTTTTAAGCTCCTCTCAAAATAACAAAATAATATGTAAGTCTTTTATCATTATACCATGATTCATAATTTTACTTTTCTTTTAACTTTTAATATGATGTTCATTTTATGTACAACACTATTACAACATTGTAAGGATGTTGTAATTTATATCGATTTTTCTCATTTCACAATAATCATATACTGTGTAAAGAAACAAATTGAAGGAGATAAAGAAAATGAAACAGTTTGTAGCAATTATTACACTATGTTTATTATTTTCTAGTTTTACTATTGACTGTGAGAGAGCATCACTAAATCGAATTGGTAAAGATGTATATTACGTACAGATACAAGGCGAGGGAACTATCGAAAAAGTTGAAGGTAAAAACTTAAGAAACTACACACTGCCTGCTTATGACGAAGACGGAGTAAAAAAACAAATTACATTTAGAAGTAAGAAAGCATCAAACGAACAGAAATTAAATGAAAATGCATTTTTATGTCTTTATGTAAATCAAGATGATAAGAGCAAAAATGAAATCTCATCAATTGAAGTGAAGTCATATGAAGAGGTTCAGGAAGCTGAGTTACCTGCAAAAGTAAAAGAAAAATTAAATGCTAAATAAAAAACAAAAGAAAATGCTCTATGCATTTTCTTTTGTTTTTTTCACCCGTATATATTTTGAACTGCTATTATTCATCAGTTTCTCTAATCGATTTATATTTTCCGTTAATGCACCTTTCACAAGAGAGAAATCTGTATTCGGTTCTTCTTTTTTTTCTTTAAAAAATGAAGACTTTTGTATATTTACTTCAGCCATCTCTTCTCCCCCTTTTCAAAAAGATACAACCTTCTATTTATATTATATCGTAAATGTAGACAGCCTGTACACGTATCATTTTCTTTTTAATTCTTCTTCTAAATCTTCTACTTGCTGTAATGTATCTCCTTTTATTAACGAGAAATCCGTTGTATCTTCATTGTCTTCTTTAAAAAAATCATTGTCATTATTTTTTATCACTACAATCACCTCTACGTGCTAGTGTAGGAATGATTGTCCGATTTTATACAAGTTTGTCTAAATTCGCTTTACCTTTATGTATAAGTGAAAAGGACAGAAAAAATTTCTGTCCTTATTTACTAAAATAACTATGATGTATTGTTAAATTATATACATTTTCAAAATCTCGATCTTGCAGGTTATTTTTCTTCCCATCAATGACAATGAAAACATCACTCACTATTTTTGCTGGTATAATTCCGACATTTTCTACTTGTACTGCTTTCTGCTCATTCAATTGCTCAATGTACTCTAATGGAATAATCGTACTAAATTGAGAACGGATACCGCGAAAGTTTGTATTTAATTCCTTTACCGCTTCAAATACAACAATTTTTGCTCCAATCTTTTCCCCATACGAATCTAAAAATGCGTTTAAGCTTTTTGTATATTCTTCCTCCGTATGCCATTCCATCGTACCGAACACTGCTGGATTGACATTTTGAATGATTGTTGTGTATATTTCTCCTCTTGCTTTAGAAGCAATTAATGACCGTTTTATCGATTGAACTGTCTTGCCGATATCGCTAAATTTCGCTCCCCATATTTCTGAAATATTAGGTGTTAAAATAAATGCAATATCAACGAAAATAACCATTGCAGTGAACATTAAAAGATTTTTCCAGAGGGTTAAATCAATTCCTTTTATCATGAAATACACGGTGACTGATATTATAAACAACCCATACCAAGTCTTTCTAATACGTTGCTTCTTCTCCTCGTACAACTCTTCGTTTTTCCAATAAAAGAAAACAAGTACTAGAAAAACGATTGCTAAAATAAATAAGCCGATTCGAATGTTAGAGATCACCAATGACATCACCCTCCATTCAAAAACTACTCACGATATCATTACATGCACAAGCAACTCTCTTTATGACAAAAGACGTGGACAAGCTTCTAAATTTAGCTACATTGCATATACATTAGAAGGTGCCACGTCTTTTATCCTGAATCTACATTGTATATGTAGACAAGCATGGGTTTCAAATTTTCATGTTAAAAAGTAATATGTTTCGGAATTTCTCCTTCAGGTACTTCTCCATCCATACTTAAGTAATAATGGCGAATCGGACGTAAATTTTCGTCTAATTCATACACGAGCGGAATACTCGTTGGAATATTTAATGAAACAACACCATCACTTGAAAGATTGTCTAAATATTTTACTAGCGAGCGAATTGTGTTACCATGCGATGAAATGATTACTTTGTTACCATCCTTTAATTTCGGTGCAATTTCTGAGTGCCAATAAGCAAGTACTCTTTTCTCTGTATCCACTAAACATTCTGTCAATGGAAACTCACCTTTTTTCAGTGTTTTATATCTTGGATCATTCATTTCATACCTAGGATCATCCTCAGTAAGAGCAGGTGGTCTTACATCAATACTTCTTCTCCAAATATGAACTTGCTCCTCACCATATTTTTGCGCGGTTTCATCTTTATTCAAACCTTGCAATGCACCATAATGTCTTTCATTTAGCTTCCAAGATTTATGTACTGGTACCCAGGCAAGATTCATTTCATGAAGTACAATCCATAACGTCCGAATTGCTCGTTTTAATACAGATGTATAAGCTACATCAAAAGTATATCCATTTTTCTTTAATATCGCTCCTGCTTCTCTCGCTTCACTTAATCCATTCTCTGATAAATCTACATCTGTCCATCCAGTAAAACGATTTTCAAGATTCCATAAACTCTGTCCGTGACGAATAAGTACAAGTTTTATCATTATAATTCCCCTCTCGGAAATGTGAATTTTATTGTTCCATTGCGTACACGTATAAAGTATCTAGTAATGTATCTTTTTATCCATTCACTCTATGATAGCTCCATAGTTGCCAAATGTATGGATAAAATTTGTTCTTTTTCAAACTATAAAAACAGATATATTTCTTTTTATTTTTGATCGATTGCAACTTCCCTTTTCGATATCCAAGCATCAAAACCTGATCGGCTATGTGCCATTTCATTCATAACTTGATGCCAATTTTCTTCACACGATTCACCAAATTTTGAAAAAATGGCACCCATTTGTTGTCTTTGTACATCACTCAGTTTCTTTTCTAAATCGGCACCTTTTTCTGTTAAAGATAACTGTTTCACACGGCGATCATGTGTAGCTTCATTACTCTCAATTAAGCTCTTTTCCACAAGTTGTCGTAATGGTCCGTGAAGAGCTTGTTTACTTATTTCTAGTAGTGATAATAACTCATTTACACTTATCCCTGGAAAGCGTGCGATAAAAAATAAAATTCGATGATGTACTCTTTGAATACCATACTCTTTTATAATTTCATCTGGCTTTTCAGTAAATGTTTTATATGCAAAGTAAAATAAGGCTAATGCTTTATTCATCTGTTCTTCTTTATGTTGTGTCATCTACTTTCCCCCTGTATGTAAATTATACCACATTCTCGTAATGAATTTTTAAATCCATACTCTAGAGCTACTTTCGTTTATTACAAGACAGCAAAACAACGAGGAGATGATTCACTTGAAAACGCAATATACTGTTAGTACTTATTTATTAGACCGACTAAGCGAATTAGGAATTGAACATATTTTTGGTGTCCCTGGTGATTATAATTTGGCTTTTTTAGATGATGTAATAGCACATGAAAATGTAGAGTGGATTGGTAATTGTAATGAATTAAATGCGGCATATGCTGCAGATGGATATGCTCGTATAAAAGGAATCGGTGCTCTTATTACCACCTTTGGCGTTGGGGAATTAAGTGCCATTAACGGAATTGCTGGTTCATATGCTGAAAATGTACCCGTTATAAAAATAACAGGTTCGCCAACAACAACTGTAATGGAAAATGGAGAGCTCGTTCATCATACGTTAGGCGACGGAAAGTTTAATCACTTTTCCAATATGTATCGAGAAATTACCGTTGCACAAACTAATTTAACCCCAGAACATGCTGCTGAGGAAATTGACCGTGTGTTACGTGCATGTTGGAATGAAAAACGCCCTGTTCATATTAATTTGCCGATTGATGTGTATAATAAACCAATTAATAAACCTACAGAACCAATTTTACATAAACCGATTTTAAGTAATAAAGAAACACTGGATAAAATGCTTCTACATGCCATTTCAAAAATAAATAGTGCAAAGAAACCTATTATTTTAGCTGATTTTGAAGTGGATCGTTTTCATGCTAAAGAATATTTATATCAATTTGTAGAAAAAACAGGGTTTCCTATTGCAACGTTAAGTATGGGAAAAGGAATATTTCCAGAAAAACACCCTCAATTTATAGGGATTTATACTGGTGATGTAAGTTCTCCATACTTGCGTAAAAGAATTGATGAATCTGACTGTATTATTAGTATTGGTGTGAAGTTAACTGATACTATTACAGGTGGCTTCACACAAGGTTTTACGAAAGAACAAGTTATTGAAATTCATCCCTACACTGTGAAAATTACAGATAAAAAATACGGGCCAGTTGTAATGAAAGATGTTTTACAACAGTTAAGTGATGTAATTAAGCATCGAAATGAAGAAACGCTTGATATTAAGCCATTTATTTCAGAATCGCTATCTATGACAGAAGAGTTCAATCCAAAAGCACAAATGGTTACACAAAAACGCTTTTGGCAGCAAATGTACCATTTCTTACAGAAAAACGACGTCTTACTTGCAGAGCAAGGAACACCTTTCTTTGGTAGTGCCGCTATCCCTTTACCAAACAACACTACATATGTAGCGCAACCATTATGGGGATCGATCGGCTATACATTACCTGCTCTACTTGGTACACAGCTCGCTAATATATCGCGGCGCAACATTTTAATTATTGGCGATGGTTCTTTCCAATTAACTGTCCAAGAGTTATCGACCATGCTTCGTCAAAATTTAAAACCGATTATATTTTTAATTAATAACAATGGTTATACTGTTGAACGTGCAATTCATGGTCAAATTGAACCATATAATGACATACAAATGTGGGAGTACACAAAACTAGCGAACGTATTCGGAACAGAAGAGAAAAGCCTAACATGTAAAGTGGAAAATGAAATAGAGTTACAAGAAGTCTTAACTAAAATAAGTAATGATAAGGATCAACTTACCTTTGTTGAAGTTGTAATGAGCCAAGGGGATCAGCCTGAACTGCTAGCTAAACTTGGGAAAAGATTCGGCCAACAAAATTCTTAATATAAAAAGCATAACCTAATTATATAAAAAGAAAAGGATGGAAAGTTCCACCCTTTTCTTTTTATATATACTATTTTAAGAACCTTCTTCGACTAACGTCTCGTGTGACAAGTCAAAATTCTTAATCAACCTTTAACTTTATAGCTTTTGTAGCAATAAATGTTTTAATATGCTTATCTAATATCCTTGTTCCACCAAAATCATCCTCATAAAAACCTGTTATAATAAAACCCGCTTCAATTTGGCCTTGGATTTGATCTTCCAGTGTATGCGCATATTCTATTGTTTGATTTGAATCGATGTAATCTTGAACTTCATCCTTTGGTAAATAATCCAATGTCGATGAAGGGATTGAATGTTTTACATCAAGAATACCTTTTTGTTCTTGATTATCATCAAAAATCCATAGTAACGGATTTGTAAATCCAGAAATGAGAATACCTTTATTCTTTAAAACCCTTGAAACTTCATTCCATACAAGATGTACATCTTTTACAAATAAATTAGAAACAGGATTTACAACAATATCAAAATATTCATCCTCAAAATCACTAAGGTCTGACATATCTCCTTGAACTGTTTTTAAAGTTAACCCATCCCGTTCTGCTACCTTTTTATCTTGTTCCAACTGCTTTCTTGATATATCAGTAACTGTTACATCCGCCCCAGCAGCAGCTAGAACAGGTGCTTGTTGCCCTCCACCTGACGCTAAGCAAAGTATCTTTAATCCATCTAATGATTTTGGAAACCAATCTCTAGGAACTGATTTTTCTGTGGTAACTGTGATTTCCCATTCACCTGATTTACTTCTTTCAATAACCTCGCTACTTACAGGTTGTGTATATCTAGAACCTTCTTCAACCTTTTTATCCCATGCATTACTGTTTTGTTGAGTTGTATCCATTATAACTATTCCCCCTAGCTATCTTGTTACATTTTAAGTGTAAGATCATTTACTATTTATGCTTTTTTTCTATTAACCTAACCAATAATTAATACATATTTTTCTATATTTATATTAACAGATAAAAAGTAGTAAGAAAAATAAAATATTCTAAATAGAAAAAATACAAATTCATTTAAACAAATAAAAAGGCATTCCAAACTTGTTGACGGTTGGAACACCTTTTTATTTGTTATTTAAATTTTCAACCTCTTAACTACACCCATTAAACAAATCAATTACAATTTATTCCGCAAGCGTTAACTGCCAAGACACACCATACTTATCATTTAACCAACCAAATCTTTTGCTAAACGGATAGGCACCTAAAGGCATAAGTACTGCTCCATCCTCCGCTAGTTTATTAAAAGCTGTTTCAATTTCTTCTTCCGTATCACAAGTTACATAAAGAGACATAGCTGGAGTGAACGTAAAATTATGATTTACATAACTATCAATACACATAAACTCTTGGCCATTTAGCGTAAACGTTGCATGAATTACAGTACCCTCTTTACCAGGTCCGTTTTCATCGTAGCGAGAGATATTTACAATTTCTGATTGATCGAATAGCGACGTGTAAAAGTTCATCGCTTCCTCAGCTTTGCCTTCAAACATTAAAAACGTAGTAATTTTTTGATTTGTGTTACTCATTTAGAGACAACCCCTTGCTATGTATTTATGCAAAATATACATCGGTTAACAAAAACGAACATACATTCTCATAAGTGTATTGTCCATAAAAACGATGAGTTTGTCAATTATCTACTTTCTTAATTCTTCTTAAATAATGCTGTCCAAAGAAATGATTCTCCAAACATAGTATTTGGTTGTTCAATCTGTTCCATCTTTCTAATTTCAATCACTTTAAATCCTTTAAATATCTCTCTTAATTTTTCTTCCGAATAAGCAAGACCACCTTGTAGACTCCATCCTCTATATACGTCCCAATCTGTTATTTCTGATCCATTTCGCTCATCTAAATCACCTGCCGCAAAACATGTTAATCCGAAATAACCACCTGATTTCAATGCGTTTTTAATTAAATCTACATAATTCACTCTTCTATGTGGTGGAATATGATGTAAACAGCCCGAATCATATACAAAATCAAATTCATTTTGAACCTCTAAATTAAAAATAGAATCACAAATAAAATTAATTTCTATTCCTTTTGCTAACGCCCTTTCTTTCGCCCAATTAATGCCCTCTATAGATAAATCTACTGCTGTTACATCAAACCCTTCATGTGCTAGATAAATTGCGTTTCTACCCGGACCACATCCAAGTTCCAGTACTTTCCCTTTTGAAACCCGTTTTTTTTGTATATACGAAACTAGATTCTCATCTGGAACATTTTCAAAAAACGGAACATCTTTTTCTCTATTCGCATAAAATTCATTCCAAAATGGTTCTGCTGGTCTTAATAATGAATCCAGCATTTTAATAATATCTTCTTGCGTGTGCAACGTTTCATTTTTCATTTGCACCCCTCCAATTTTAATATTCAGAAAATTATTATATATCTTTTAGAACTTTAAGACAAAGAAAAAACTCCTACATTCAATAGGAGTTTTTCTCTTTAAAATCCAAGTACAGCTAACCAGTTTAACAACTTCTCTTCTCGCGCTTTTAAATCATCGTTCCTAAGCTTACCTAACTGTAACTCACTAACAATTTCTCCGTCCGCCATAAAGAGCACTCTTTCTGTTTTTGCTGCTACTTTCACATCATGAGTGACTAACATAATGGTCGTTCCACCACGATTAATATTTAATAATATTTGCATTACTTCTTCTGTTGATTTTAAATTTAAAGCACCAGTCGGCTCATCTGCAAAAATAATATTTGGATTATTAATGAGCGCTCTACAAATAGAGACTCTTTGTAATTGCCCCCCAGATGCTTCGGTTATATAATGAGATGCTATATCACTTATCCCCATATTCTTCATTAGCTCTAGAGCACGTTTATTTACTATTTTCTTACTCTCACATTTCGCTAAATATGCTGACAAGATGATATTATCAAATAGGTTCAAGTTTCTAAGAAGGTTGCTCTGCTGAAAAATAAATCCTATTTCAGTAAGGCGTAATTTCGCTAACGCTTCTTCTTTCATACATGATAATTCTTTACTATCAATTTTTACACTTCCTGATGACATTTGATCCATTCCACTAATATTATATAGTAACGTCGATTTCCCAGAACCAGAAGGCCCCATGACCGATACAAATTCTCCCTCATAAATCTCTAAATCTATATTTTTTAACACGTGATAATTTGTATTTCCATCCATTGAATATGTTTTGTTTACTTGCTTTACTTCTAAAATTTTTTTCAAGTGATACACCCCTACTCCCCATTTGGCTTTACATCGTTTGTTTGCTTCATAGTAAAACTACTGAAAAGCGTTGTTGCAGTCACACATATACATAATATAGCTGGACATATTACATAAGAAACGATAGGATTCACGACAAACTTTATATGAGCAGCTCCCATAAAAGACCCTAACCAACTTACTAACATTTCACCAAACGTAGCAGCTATACATGTCCCTATCACAATGCCTAATAATACAATGACGATAGAACGTGTTATATACTGTATACGAATATCTTTACTAGAAAAACCGATATTTTTCATAATTAAAATTTGCGAAGAATCTTTTGCTAATAACATTTTAAAAAACATTGCAGTAATTAAAACTGATATCGATATCGCAATCAAAATAGCCACTTGTGTCACGAGTCTTAATTGTTTAATTGTTTCTCCTAAAGTTTGCGTTACATAATCATTTGTATCTGTTATTTTTACAGAACTAAAATTTTGTTTATACTCCTTCACTTTTTCTTGCAAATCCACTTTAGGCTTCATATCTACATTTACTACATACCATAATATATTTTCATTATTATTAGAAAAACTAGCTTTAGCTGTTTTCCCACCATTCGTTACATCTTGATACATACCACTAATCGTTAGTGTTTTCTCTTTCCCATCAACAAATAAAACGATATGATCCCCTACATTCTTTTTTAATTCATTTGCGTTCATATAAGAAAGAGCAATTTCATTTTCATTTTTTGGTTCCCTACCTTGCATATAGTCTAATGGAAATGTAGTGAAGTCTCCCACTTCTACATTTAAGTTTTCATGTGTACCATCAGCGTTTACCATTTTAAGTGTACTCGTAACAAATGTTGCATATTTTTCTACTTCTTTATCATTTTTTACATATGAAATAACACCCTTAAAACGTTTCTCTATATTTTCAGTTTGCTGTAAATCTATTCGAATATCACTTTTTCCTGTCCCCATATAATTTACAAAATTCGGTGACTGAATCGTATACAAAAAGTTAACGGGTACAACAATCATAAACACAGCTATTATTAATACGATGCTTAATACACGATATAACTTAAATCTTTTTATAACATCTTGTATACCAATAAATACATTTACATTTTTTAATTTAGACCGATTGAGTGAAAAGGAGTTTCTAATTTTTCTCTTTCCTAGTTTATCTCTTGATTGTAAAGCGTCTATTGCTGTAATTCCCCTAAAATTCCGCAAAATAATACGACAGAACAGGATAACGACTAAAAATAACAATGTTGTAATTATGAATGGCACAATATTGTGTAAAATGCTTTTATTTGCCGCCCCCATATAAAGGGTGATATTTGAAGTGAAGATTTTTGTAACAAATAGTGAGAGTATATATCCACATATACATCCACCAGCTGAAATCACAATATATTTTGTTATATATAATTTTTGAATATCTTTGTTATGAATCCCAATTGCTTTCATAACACCAATTTCTCGATACTCTTCTTCCATCGAAGTAATGATCGTAAATCTAATACATAACATTGCAATTAACATTAATAATCCACTTATTATGATAAGTACGGCAGCTATTATTCCATCTGTTAATGAATTGAGTGTTTTAAATAGTGAATACGTAATAGAGGGACCTTTTTGTGGTAAGTTCGATGACTTATATAGATTTTCAAATTCATTTATTTTATTTTCGTCTGTTAGCTGGAATTCAATAAGATATTCGCTTTCTCCAAAATTTCTTTTTATTCTTTCGAAATCTTCATTGCTTATTACAAATCGTTTTGAACTAACGATTGATGGGTTCATTTGAACATCACGAACAAATGCTGAAATCGTAAATTCTAGTTCATTATTATCTTTAATAACCCATATTTTATCTCCCATACGCAAATTATATTTTTGCATATAATAAATGGGTACACCTATTTCCCCTTTCATAACATCGACCACTTCATTATTTAAATTTAATAAAAAATCAAACTTACTATTTTGTTTCGCGAAACTAATGTCCATTACACTATTATGTTCTGCTTGATTTTTCTTTTTAATAAAAATGTTAGATCCATTTATTTGAACCATTTCAGCCGTTTGCTGTTTTTTTACAAACGGATTTTTTTCTACAAAGGAATCAATTGACTTTTGATTTACTTCTCCGGCATGCATTTGTACGAAGTGCGGTGCGTTTGATACTTTAACCAATTGATCCATTGAGTTCAATAGATTTATAACATTACTTGAAGCACTAGCCATTAAAAGACTTGATAACATGATAAACATAAATAAAATAGTAATTATCATTTTATTTTGAGAGAAATTTCTTTTTAACATTCTCCTAATCATATAAAGCTAGTTCCCTTCATTCGATAGTATTTTCTTCGTCACAACTGCTATTAATAACATTATGAAACTAATAACTAATATAGGTAAATAAATTTTCATACTGAATTCTTCAAACATAAAACCATAAACGACTTGCCCAATCGGTGCCATGCATTGGGATACCGCTGTTATAATTGCCATTATTTTTCCTAAGTTCTCATTTGGTGTTTTCTTTTGAACTACAGTAATCACATAGATGGATACAATTGTCATGATCATTGCAATTAAAATAGAAGAAAGTATAAAGAGGATAAATGGTGGATAGTGTCCTAAATTAAGAATAAATGGTGTGACCGATAGCGCCACCGGTATTACTAATAGAGCTATAATAAGCATCCAATAATATAATGTTTTCATCTGTAACTTTTTAGCAAAGAAACCGATTGACAATGCACCTAATATGGTGGCAAAATCAATTAACCCCATCCCGATTCCATACATCGTATCGCTAATCTGCATAGTTACTCGTAAAATAATAGGTCCTCCAACAATAAATAACGGTGTCAAAATTAAGTTTAGTAAAGCTGCAAGTAACATAGCCTTCAAAATAAATGGTTGTTTTAAAACATATATAAACCCTTCTTTCATATCCTTTACAATTGTCGGTATGATATGGCTTTCTTGCACTCTCTTTATAAAAGGTATTGTAATAAACATTTCTAAAATCGCAGATAAAAAGAAAGCAAGACAACTTATTATCAAGAGCATTTTCAAACCAATTATGCCGTACAATATTCCTCCTAATACAGGAGCAACTATATTAGATAATGCTTGCACACCATTTACGATACCGTTCGCTTGTTCTAATTTTTTCTCTGGAACTAATTGCGGAATACTTGCCATTACAACTGGTGCGTACATTGCATTAACGATTGCTAGTAAAAACATAATTGTTCCGATCAATAGAATAGATACAGATCCAGTAAATAACAAAACTATAAAGCTTAATACAATCGCAGCGTTTATAAAATCAAATATAACCATTACATTACGACGATTGAAACGATCTGCTATCGCTCCGCCAAGAGGAGCTAGCAAAAACGGAATACTCGTTATCGCATATAATCCTGCGAATATATCAGCACGCCCTGTTAAATCTAGCACATATAATGACAGAGCAAAACGTAAAAGTGTTGAACCCAAAATAGTAATAATTTGCCCACTCACCATTAAATAAAAATCTTTCATCGAAGGTTTTATACTAATAGATATCATAATCACACCCTTCCCTTAATTTAGACCGACTGTCGGTCTATAATAAACAAACAGAAAAAATATTATTTCTGTTTCATTAAAACCTCCAGCATATAATTAAAGGATCCTTCTTTCGCTCCAACAGATACTTCCATCATTTTAATATAAGCTTTCACTCTCCTCATCATTTCTTCCGGCTTCCATTGGAATAACCCATCATCAAATATGACTTGCGCTGAAGATAGTAATAGTTCAATCGTTTCTTGTGGATATGAAGTCGAAAATATCCCTTCTTCAATTCCTTGTTCTAAAATTTCTGTTAATACAGGAGATAAATGAATAATAGATTGCACTAAACTTTTTTGATGCATTTCTGCATTATTTGGTTGATGAAATTGCTCAATCATTTTATCTTTTATATCACCTGATTTTGGAGATTGCTCCATTAAAACTCGAAATAACTTTTCTAATACTGGTATATTTGGATTAGAAACGATTACTTTCGCTTTAGCAACATCTTCTTTAATAATCCTCATAATAATCTCATCCATTACTTCTTCTTTCGATTTAAAATAATGATAAAACGTCCCCTTTGCTATCCCTATCTCTTTTAAAATGTCATTTACTGTTGTTTTCGTATAACCTTTCGTAATAAATAAACGTTCAGCCGTTTCTAAAATTTCTTTTCTACGCTCCTCATATTCCTTTACTATTCGCATTCAAGTTCCCCTTCCCATCAGACCGACTGTCGGTCTATTTAAATTATATGCTTAGTTAGTAAAAAGTTTCCTATTATCGTATATATACAACTCCCTACTTTCTATTTCCTTTATAAATTTTTATTTTTTAACTTCCGTTTAATTTGTTTAAAATGTATCTCATGTTTCTTACCGTCACCTTTCATTTGAGGAAAAGAACGATGCCCCCGCTTGATCCTATTTTTCTTGATTCTTCATTCAAACGCACAATACTTTGTAGTTTTTCAGCTCCTTTACCACAAATCTACGCATCTCCTTTTCATCGATGACTTCAAAAAATGACAATTGATTCATACGAAACGGTTTCCCTCTGTTCGATCTATTTACTTATGAATGGATTATTTTGTTAAGTTCCAATATGTAATTTTGCATATTTCATACTTTTAATTTTTGCACATGCGATAATTTATTTATAAAAATATAAATTATTAATAAGGGTGATTTATATGAGCAAGTTCCGAAATAAGATGATTAAATATTTGCAAACATTTTGGGGATGCTTAGCATTTGGTGTATTAATGTTTGCTATCTTCTTAATTATGGATTTAACAGATGCATCTTTAAATACATTAAGCTGGAGAGACTGGCTAGGTTCTGTAGCAGGCGCAGCCATTTTATCTGTTGGGATGTTTACTTTAAATAAATTGGATTTAAAATAAATATTCGGTCAATACTGAATGTAGGCTGTATGCCAACATTCATGTAAAGTAGTCTTCTCTGTATCTCCTTGTATTGAGCAGTTAGCTTGTGCTAGCTGCTCTTTTATTTTGATCCAGTCCTTACCTCTTAAAGAAGTCTTTAACTACGCTTTCCCGATTAGTCCATATATCCATTCTCCTTTTCTATAAAATGAAATTTTTATTTTGTTATTCACTTCTATTCGTTCCATATGCATTCGCCCTTTCTCAACTATTAACCGGACAAGCATATATTATTGTATGGAGGAATCCACTCATAAAACTCTACCTTTCTTGTCAAAGAGCATGCTTATATGTATGTTCCTTTTTATTATGTTTCCTTTCATTTCTAAATAGCATTTTCAACTCTATTCATACTATTTTTTCAACTTTAGGTTACAAACTATTTCTGTAAGCGTAGTATCTCCTTTGTACAATAGGCAATTAGTGTTACCCATAACAGTACACCTCTGCACTATTCACTATAAATTTTCATATATTGTATTGTGCTTGTCCAAAACGTGAGGTTGTTACTCACGCAATCTAAATGAAAGAAAGGAGTGAAAATATGCGATCATCTAGTCGTAAGCTCACAAACTTTAATTGTAGAGCACAAGCCCCCAGTACACTACCAGCTCTCGGTTTTGCTTTTAATGCTACTTCACCTCAATTTGCCACACTATTCACGCCACTACTACTACCTAGTACGGGCCCAAATCCAAACATTACTGTCCCTGTAATCAATGATACAATTAGTACAGGAACTGGTATTAGAATTCAAGTAGCTGGTATTTATCAAATCAGTTATACATTAACAATCAGCCTCGATAATGTTCCAGTAGCCCCGGAAGCAGCGCGCTTTTTCTTAACACTAAACTCATCAACTAATATTATTGCAGGATCAGGAACCGCAGTCCGTTCTAATATCATTGGCACTGGTGAAGTAGATGTATCCAGCGGTGTCATTCTAATAAACTTAAACCCTGGTGATTTAATTCAAATTGTACCCGTTGAAGTAATTGGTACAGTAGATATTCGTTCTGCCGCTTTAACAGTTGCACAAATTCGTTAATAAAAACAATATGCTTGGCTAATTAACATTTAATATTCCTTATACACCCCAAAATATATGTTATAGATTTGACACACATTTATATCAAACAAGCATATTTTATTGTATGGTGACTATGTAGTCACACAAATCTAAAGCGTTCATAAGAGCACACTTATATGTGTGCTTTATTTTTTATGAAAATTAAGCTTTAGTATTCCATGTTTCTTCACCCCTTGAATATTTTTCAAATAAAAATACATACTATTTTCAAGCCGCCGTGTCCACAGCTAATACTTCTTTCTTTTGTTACAGCAGAAGCAGATAGATTTTTCACTTATCTGCTTTCTCTGTATATTTTTTAGGGAATCGAAAATAATACGAACAAGCTGTTTGAACTAGCAGCTTCACTCTTCTCGCAATGGGGATGCAAATTATCACAATTAGCTAACTCATTGAGCTCACTAGCAGACAACCAAAATCGTTGTCTGCTTTTTGTATGAGATTTTTTGTTTTACATATACTACTTTTGAACCTGCAGACCAATACGAGCCATTTTGGTGCTTGGGATTTCCCTTCCGGGGATAAGTATTTTTTACTTATCCCTTTTTTTGTATAGACACTTATATTTAGGGTAAAACTAATCACAAGCAGATTTTCTGTTTATGCGTAGTTCTAAACAAGATTACTTTTTCTCCTATTAAAGGACAGCAGGTACGACTGCTAGTCCTTTTTCTTATTTCGCATACTATCCCTTCTGTTAACTTCACACTACATTACCTTCATCGCCGTAGTAAGTAACTTCCCAATAAGGATGGCAGTTGTGCATCTCGAGTTCCCATCGAACAAAACTAACAAAGTTACAAATTTCTTTCACCAAATCGGCCAATTCTTTGTTTGCAAAAGATGTTTTTATATCGTTATACCAATTGATTTTTTCATAATTCGTATCATCATCAGAGGGGCTAGTACGAATTGCTTTCTCTCGATTTTTTTCGATTAAATATTGTCCATACGTAAGTTGCACTTGTTCTTGAATTACGACATGGTTGTAATACCCTTGTTCTACTGGTTTTGGACTATAAACTTTCCTTTGTAAGTTTTAAATACGGTGAATGAAATTTCCGTTTTTTTCTTGCTATCATCCTTGTTCTATACAAACAAAAAAAGAGCCACAATATTTTGCGACTCTTTACAATTATAACTATTTAACGACCACGTCTTTGCTGACCTTGCTTTGTACTACCTTTTTTATTACTTGGCTTATTAAATGATCGGTTGTTTTCATTTCTTGAACTATTTCTTGCATCACTTCTTGAGCCATTTCTCGAACCACGTCTTGAATCACTTCTTGAACCTTCACGGCTATCTCTTTGACGATACTCGCCTGATTTCTTCGGAGCCGGCTTTGGTAGCGGTTTTCCATTTTCATCTACACGTTTTATCTTCGGTTGTTCGATTATTTCTCTTTGTATTGGTGCGCCAAGCGTTTTTTCAATTTCTTCTAAATGTTTTTCATCTTTCGCTGCAACGAACGTAATTGCAAGACCTGATCCACCTGCACGTCCTGTTCGGCCAATGCGGTGAATGTAACTCTCTACATCTTCAGGGATATCATAGTTAAATACGTGCGTTACACCATCTACATCAAGTCCACGAGCTGCTACATCCGTTGCGATTAGGTACTGAATTTTAGCTTCGCGGAAACTCTTCATAACTCTTTCACGTTTCGCTTGAGGTATATCACCATGAAGTTCAGCACAATTATAACCTAGTCCTTTTAAATTATCATAAAGCTTACTCGCTCTAACCTTTGTACGACAGAAAATAACTGCTAAAAATGGCTGATCACGATCCATAACAAAACGAAGTGCATCTGGCTTTGCACGATCTGTCGTCTCAATGACACGCTGCTCAATTGTATTTACCGTTACTTCTTCACTTTGTACTTGAATCATTTGCGGCTCATCCATATAACGCTTCGCCAATTTTTTTATATCTTTTGGCATCGTTGCTGAGAATAACATCGTTTGTTTACTGCCAGGTGTCTCATCTAAAATATCTTCAATATCATATAAGAAACCGAAATAAAGCATTTGATCCGCTTCATCTAGTACAATCGTTGACAGATTACTTAAATCAATTGTTTCACGTCGTATATGATCTAATAATCGTCCTGGTGTCGCTACAACAATATGTGTATTACCTTTTAACTTTCTCAATTGTTGCGCTACATCTTGCCCACCATAAATCGCTAGAACATTAATATCTTCTCTTTGCACAAGCATTTTTTTAATTTCAGTTGTAATTTGCAGTGCTAGTTCCCTAGTTGGTGCAACAATTAAAGCCTGAACATCGCTACATTCTGGATCGATTTTTTCTAAAATCGGTAACACAAATGCTAACGTTTTACCCGTTCCTGTTTTCGCCTGCCCAATAATATCTTTACCTGACAGTATAACAGGAATTGCCTGCTCTTGAATTGGGGTTGCTTCTGTAATTCCATTTTCACGTAATGTATGATTAAACGTTTCACTAATTCCTAATTCTAAAAAGTTTTTCACATTGACCACTTCTTTTCCTTATTTTTCACATTAGCTTTCATTGTACCATTTGTTTCCCCAAATATGAAAAATAAAAAAATTCTTATCTTCTTTTTTTATATTCATCATGTACTAGTTGGACAAGTTCTTTTTGTTTTTTCTCAGAATTTATTAATGCTTCCATGTTAGTAGAAGACAAAATGAACTTCTTAACTTTTCTATTACTCCAAATTAATCTTGTATACTTTGTATCTTCGTGTAACTTTCGAAACCACTCAAATTCGCTTAATTTGGCAATATGATGTTTTAATTTCATGTCATTTTGAGGGGAAAATAAAATGATATCTGCTATTACATCAAATAATAAACTCATCTTCTCCCCCTCCTGTACATATATATTTCAATGTTACGGAAATATAGTTATAGGGTGATAAAATTGACAACTACATTCATAAGGATCTTTTGCATATTTTACTTACTATATTTTCAATCCACCACAATTATAACGGCAAAATCTCAAACAGATGTAATCAGTGAATTCAAACATGCTTTGCTCAAAAATGATAAAGAATTAATGCAGTCCTATATAACAGAAGGGATTGAACTACAATGTTAATGATTTGATTAGAATTGCGGAATCTATGAATTAAAAAACCGATTTTTTCGATATAAGAAAGATCAGCTTTTTAATATTTTATATCATGAGCTTTCCTCCGTGATAACAATAATACTTTACAGCTTTAAGGTCTTTAATCCTCTTTAAAGACTCTTCCGCTTTTTCTATATCTAAACAAAAATTCGGATTAGCTATTACTAATTCACCATTATCTTGAACGGCTGCATCTCCTGTAATTACACTGTGTAAGTCCGGAAAATATAATGAAATATGCCCCGAAGTATGTCCTGGTGTTGCTACTATTTGACATTCATTATTCAAAATCATTTGGCCATCATGTACTTTTTCATCGACGAAAATATGTCTTATATTTTTTAACTGTTGTATAAACCATTTACCAAATTCTTTTTCTTCATTTGGCATACGTTCTAACATTTCTTCTGCTTGAACTAATCTCTCTGATTTTATATCACCATTAATATAGTTAGATTCAATTTCACTAGCAATAATATGAACGTGAGGATATTTAACTTGGAAATCATATAAAGATCCTATATGATCGTCATCATAATGAGTAATAATTATATTTTTTAAGTTTTTCAGCTCATACCCATGTTTTAATATTGCATTTTCAATTAAAGGTAAAAAATTTGTATATCCTGTATCGACTAATGTTAATTCATTATGTAATATAATTAAACTTGGAAAAATACATTGTTTTTTCCCGTTAAATTCGAATTCAATTGGTAGTTCTATTATCTTCATTTTTCTTCCCCCATACCGCTTAATAAATGTTTAATAAATTAAATCATCTACATACATTTCTTTCAAATTCACGTTTAATGTGTACATTCTATATAACAAAGAAAAAAGCATCCGTTATGAATGCTTTCCTTATCTTACCTGTTCAACTACATAAATTAACTTAGGCCTATCCGAAACCTGATATGTATAGTCTTTATTTTTATGCATATATGTTTCTATCCTATTTATCACTTTAAACATTCTGTCTGAATTCGCACTGAAACGAGATACTGAATCACATAAAACTATTGACCCTTTCTTGTAAAAATTTACAATTTCATAAATATCTCGTTCTAAACAAACTTCTCCTACTTGCAAATCCTCTTTCGCTTCATAGTTATAGATTCCCATTCTCATTCCCCCAAAAAATTATATTTTTTCTTACAACATCCCCTTGTTACATAAATAATACCACGATAAAATTCTAAAACTCAAACTCATCGGATTTATCTGAGAAAATAAAAAAGCCATTAACGAAGCGACAACTTTCAAAAAGATGGGAGAAAAGTGAGAAAAAAAGGGTTCAAAACAAAGTAACACCTGAACTGCTAGATGAAATGGCCAATCGTGCAATTAATACCAGAATCACATTAGCAGCTTATGAATCACCAGCGAGTAAAGGGGCTATTCAAGAATTACTAAATTTCTCACCAATAGATTATTTAGAAGTAATTCAACATTGTACGAATGCAGAGATTAATGTGAAAAATTAACTTTAATACGTATTACCACCAAACGTTATCTACGTAGTACCTTTACTTGGAACGAACATATACACTGTGAGTCGTTACATAACCAACATTCTATTATTTTGAACAGGTAATTCCCTATTTTTATTGAAATATACATTAAGAAAAACTATAAAATTGATTAGTCTCTCACTTCTTTGTCTATCCTTTTAAAAAATCTATTTTTTGTAAAAGGAGTGTTTATATGGAAAAACAGACACTTTGGAAAAAATTCAAGAAAAGCTCAGCAAACCTCGGTAAATCTAGTGTATATGAAAGTATTATTTTATATTACATAATGAGAAAAAAAGGGTTACCTACTAAAGCGAAATTCATCATATTAGCCGCTTTATCCTATTACGTATTAACAATTGACTTCATTCCAGATATAGCTGCTATTATTGGGATTGGCTTATTAGATGATGTTTTGGCGATCGCTGTAGCTCATAAATACGTGATGCGCCATGCAGACGCTGAAATTCGAGAAAAGAGCAAAGTAAAAATGGAGTCATTATTTACTCCCGCACAAACATAATGAAAAAGGAGCTAATATAATTTCATTTAGCTCCTTTTTCATAAAACTATTTCACTTCATTCGCCACAAAAAATTGTTCACAAACACTCGATATGCGCTGTAAGTCTACGTTCCCACCAGATATAACTGCTACTACTTTTTTCTCTTTAATATATGTATCCACTTTCCCTGCAAGTAGAGCAGCAGTAGCTAATGCGCCTGCACCTTCTACAACAGCTTTCCCGCGTTGTAATAAGTCTTTCATCGCTAATTCCAGCTCTTTTTCTGATACTGTTACAATATCATCTACTAATTCTTTTACAACTTCAAAAGTTAAATTGCCTGGTATTTTTACCGCGCAACCATCTGCTATCGTAGGTGCCTCATAATGTTCTATAATTGTACCTTTGTCATAAGATGCCTTCATCCCATGAACATTTTCTGCTTGGACACCAATTATATGAATCGACGGATTAAAAGATTTTAATGCAACAGCAATTCCAGAAATAATTCCTCCTCCACCAATTGGTACAATGACCGTATCAACATCCCACATATCATCAAGAATATCTAATCCTATTGTACCTTGACCAGCCATTACTTCTACATCGTCATATGGATGTAAGTATGTTTCACCTGTTTCTCTAATAATCTCCTCACATTTTGCCTTCGCATCATCAAAGGTTTCACCATGTAAAACCACTTCAGATCCATATCCTCTCGTTGCATCAACTTTCGCTTGAGGGGCAGAAATCGGCATTACAATTTTACTTTTAATACCGAGTAAATGAGCAGATAAAGCAATTCCTTGCGCATGATTACCAGCAGAACAAGCAATTACTCCTCTCTCTTTTTCTTGATCTGTCAGCTGTGACATTTTATTAAACGCACCACGGAATTTAAACGAACCTGTTAATTGCATATTTTCTAATTTTAAGTGAATTTCTCCACCCGTTTTACTAGTCAAGTAAAATGATTTTACTAATGGAGTTTTACGAGCATTTCTATCCAGAATACTTTGAGCTTTTTTAATATCGTCTATATGCAATGGTAGTTTTTTAGTTATCATACTAACACCTCTTCCAATGTTCTATTCCTAAGTTTTCGTAAGTCGCAGCTCCTTTATACGAAATGAAAAAGTCTTTATATATGTACCCCACTCTGTAATACATACATCTGAAAACAATTTAACATCCTCTTCATATCACGTTCTTTATAATGATTTAGGCATGCGATTTGGATCCAGTTATTCTTTTGTAAGTACGCTGATTCATAATGGACAATATATCCTTGTAATGCTAACGCATCACCGACCGCTTTAGAAGAAAGACCTTCATTTAATTGAATCGTAAGTATAATTGGTGCGGCATGTTCTTTAGGTGAAACAAGTTTTAGGCCTATACTAGTCATAGCTTCTTCCATATAATCATATGTCTCTTTTATTTTTACAAATGCTGTTTCATCTTCAAATCTCTTCAATGCTTCTTGCAAAGCATAAATTAAATTCCATGAATGAGAATATGGAATACTTTCATTTTCTTCGTACATACCAATGTCCATATAGGCCGGTACTGCTTCATTTATTTTTACAATATGGTTATGAAAAACAAAAGATAATCCTGTATATGATTTAATCGCTTTTCCACTAACACCGCTTGCAAAATATATATCCTTTAAATCTATCGGTATTGCTCCAATCGAACTGATACAATCTACACATAGTTTCAGTTGATACTTGTTACTTAGAGCATTTAGCTCGTCTAAATCATTTAACATTCCGGTAGATGTTTCATGGTGAACAAACCAAAGCCATTCATAAATTCCACTTTCCATTACTTTTTCTAATTCTGTATAAAGAAATGGTTCCCCCATTTCTTTTTTATACGTATCAAAATGTAACTCTGCGCGTGTTGCATGCCCGACTAATCTATTACCAAATTCCCCATTTGTTAATACGAGCCCCTTTCCTTTTAAAGAACGTAACTGTAAAGCAATGGCATCATTCGCTAATGTCCCTGTTCCTAACATGATTTGCACACGTTTTGCTTTTGTCATTTGAAGTAATCGTTTCTTTACATTATCCATCGTCACTTGAAATGACTTAGAACGGTGTGAAATAGGCTTAGTAGAAAATGCCTTTCGAACATTCTCTTCAATATCTACTGGGCCGGGTAAAAACGTATACTCTTTCGTCATAATTCCGCCAACACTCGACGCTTCAAACATAGCAGGGGTAACATACATTGGCTGGAATGCTGCTGCTTCTGTACCAACTAACGAATGGAAAGATTTGAATCCCATTTGCTCATATAAAGGTAGTTCACGTGTTGTTGCAGAAATGAGTGCCAATTCATATCCATTTAGAAGCAAATAACGATGTAAAAAGCGAATTAAACCTAATAACGCTCTTCCATTTCGATATTCACTTTCTACTGAAAGTAAACGAATTTCATATACGTTTTCTCCATGTACTTGCAAATAAAAATCTAGATTTGAAATTTTATAATCTAACGAGAATGGTCGTTTTCCTCGCAACGCAACCATACCTACTAACTTATCGTCATCTAAACAAATTAAATATGTATTTTCTTCATGAAAACGATCTATACGAACACGATCTTTCGTTTCTTCATGTTGCGGAATTTCTTCTACAAATGTTTTATAATTCAATTTATGTATACTTTCAAATTCCCAAACTTGATCAGCAACTTTATAAATTAACCCCATGCCCTATCTCCTTTATCTATTTAATAAAAAATGATAAGTGGAGATTACCCCCACTTATTAAATGTTTATTTCATTCGCGATTTACATATAAAATAAGTACAATGATGAGTGCACTTAAAATAGTCGTAACAATTGAGTAAGAATACAAAATCATGCAAAGTGGTAAACAAGCAATTGTAATTAGTCCTGGCTTCGTAAATCCTTTAAAGATTAAATAAAATATAATGAAAACTGCAACGAGGGTAAGCGCTATCAAATAATCAAATGCGATTAGTCCTCCGATAAATGTTGAAATGCCTTTACCGCCCTTACCTTTAAATAAAACTGGATAAATATGTCCAATTATTACAGCCAATAATGTTAGCATTACGAATGTAGAATCTTCAAAAAGGTATTTTGCAATAGAAACTACGATTGCCCCTTTGATCGCATCACCTAAAAATGTAGCAACGAAATACCCTTTTCCATATACGCGCCCCATGTTTCTTGCGCCAGGATTACCACTTCCTTCATCACGAATATCAACGTTATGTCTCCATTTCGTTACTATATAAGCGGTCAATATGTTTCCAAATAAATAAGAAGCGACCAAATACAAAAATTGCATACTATTAATCATGTAATCATTCACTTTCTACGTAGGAGTACTTATACAATATTCAAGAACTATGTATATTGTACGTTTCTATCCACATCCCTTTATACATTTTAACATCATATATTTACAAATCATACAAAAATTCTCATACAGCTATTTTTTAAAATATGTATTTTTCATTAAATAATATGTTCCTTTCACTGCAGATTGTGATTGTGATATAAATGTAACTTTTCCTATGCTTTTCTCACAGCATTTCTTAAATTCATCATATATTTCAGGAATGAAACGTAATATGCTGCCACTTACTGCAATTGAAGTTGATAAATCAAACTGCATCTTGTTATAAACATTTACCGTAATCCTTCCTAATTCATTTCCAGCTTGCATCATAATTTCATGTGCAGCATCATTCCCATTTCTAGCTTCCCGAATAACTAATGGTGCGATTGCTGCAACTTTATCTTTTGAAGAACTATAAACTAGTCTTTTTATATGAGACGATGTTAATAATTGAAACTCATCTTGAATCCTTAAGCTTAATGTACAAAGTGTAACGCCTTGATCAAATTGATTTGCCATTCTCTTTAAAGCTTGTAATGCAATCCAATATCCACTTCCTTCATCACCTAAAATATGTCCCCATCCCCCACTATACTCGTACACTTTTCCTTTCTTTCCAATACAAATTGCACCTGTACCACCAATGGTTAATATTCCATCTTTCCCTTTTAAAGCAGCGGCATGTGCTATCATTGCGTCATTAAAAACTTCAATTTGTATTCCGTACTTCTGTTTTAGACGTAATGTTAATTCATTTATATTTGCGCCACTTATACCTGCTAATCCTAAACAAATACAAACGCAATGTCCTTTCACTACATTTTTCTGGCATTGATCAATCGCTTCCATAATATGCACAAGAGCTTCTTCAAAATCTATTAATATATTTCCAAAACCGCTCTTACCACTTATAATTTCCTTTCCGTCTTGATCGAAGGCAATTGCTTCTGTCTTCGTTCCGCCACCATCTACTCCAATCATATACTTCATATATGTTCACCTCATTTTCTTCATACCGGAGGGAATGTTATATTCCCTAAAACTACAGATTGCTTTGCACCTGTTGCGCTTGGCACATTACTCGGATTGCAATGATGCGTTTCGTTTGCTAAAATTGCAAAGGCGATAGCTTCTTTCGCCTCTGAAGAATAGCCTATATCTTCTTGAATGAATATTGCGCAGTTTTCATCCTTCAATCCATTTCGCAACATTTCAACAAGTGTGCTATTATAACTGCCACCACCGCCTAATATCACCTCATCGATTTCATAATACGGCAAGATAAACTTCTTATAATGATGAACAATTGAATTTGCAGTAAACATCGTGACAGTCGTCAATATATTTTCTTTACTATGCTTTTCAAACCGCTTCAATAATTCACTTGCAAATTTTTCTCCAAACTGTTCTCTACCTGTTGATTTCGGTGGATTCATTTTCAAAAATGGATGACTCATACAATATGTCAAAATTTCATCTACAACTCTACCCTGTTTTGCAATTTCACCATTTTGATCATATGGCAACTGAAATAACCTTTGACATACTTCATCAATTATCATATTCCCTGGACCAGTATCAAAAGCTATAACGTTCTGATCACTTTGTTGATTTGGTATTACTGTAACATTACTAATCCCACCAATATTTTGTAGTAGTCTATTTTTACTTGGATCACGATACAAAATGACCTCTGAATATGGCACAAGTGGTGCACCTTGTCCTCCTGCTGCCATGTCCATCGTTCGGAAATTTGAAATAACCGTCGTGTTCGTTTCGTATGCTATTACTGCAGGTTCCCCAATTTGCAATGTGGAAGGTATCCTATTACCATCTTGTTTCGGCTGATGATAAATCGTTTGTCCGTGAGAACCTATCAAATCTAATTGTTCCAAAGAAAAATTGGCCTCTTTACAAACTTCCTTTACAGCATTGGCAAAACATAAACCGAGCTTAAAATTCAAACTACATATGAGTTCGACATTTGAATTTTCTATTGATAACGCTTGTTGTATTTCACTTTTTATATCATTACAAAATGGAACTGTAGTAAAATGGATGAGTTCGACCTTAGACTCTACACCACTCCCTTCTATACGAACGAGCGCTACATCTATTCCATCTAATGAAGTACCGGACATTACCCCTGCAATATACATAACATGCATGACCTCCTATTTACTAAAAAACAATCATGTAAGTTACAAATGTACAACCGATCGAAAACAATATAAATCTAAAAAACAACTGAGCTTTCGATGCAAACGATCCATCAATGAAAGAAACAACTACTGTAAGCAAAATACTTGCCGCAATGCTTGTAACGAGCCATATACTATGCATTTGTGATAGATGTAGCATTCTTAATATAGGCACAAAAAGTAAATTCGCACATATCACTCCAAATAATAATAAAAATACACCTTTATAACTAAATTTTATATTCATTCAATTCACCCTCTCTCAACTTAATGTGAAAGAAGTGATAGACAAAAAGCCTATCACTCACAAAATAAAGCATAAAGATTATGGATTAACAGATTCCCCTTCACCATTCTTCTCAATTTCAAGCATATTTTTGTCGTACATTTTAAAGAATGGTAAATAAATAAGGAATGATATTGCTATATTTATTAAGACTAATACAATTGCACGCCAATCTCCTCCTGTAGCTAAATATGCACCAATTGGGGCTGGTAATGTCCATGGCGGCATAATATGAGTTGGCGTTACAAATCCCATTGCAGTTGCAGCATAAGCGATAGTCGCTGTTACTAGCGGCGTAATGACGAAAGGAATAATTAAAATTGGATTCAATACAATCGGCAAGCCGAATATAACTGGTTCATTAATATTAAAAATCCCAGGCACAATACAAGTTCTCGATAATGCCTTCGAATATTTTGATCGACCAAATACGATCATCGCTAACACAAGCCCTAACGTTGCACCCGAACCACCAATCCAAATAAACCATTGATAAAACGGTTCTGGTGCAATGAATGGAAATTGACTCGCACCACTTGCTACAGCTTCACCATTTTTCCCTAAATATACATCCCAAAGCGGTCTCGCCACAGTACCTACAACCGATACACCATGTATTCCGAAGGACCAGAAGAATGTAATTAAAAATACAGGTATTATAACGCCAAAATAACTATCACCAGCTTTGACTAACGGTGCGGCTAATTTATCCACTACGTAATGTACATCAACTTTAAAAACAACTGTAATAAGACTCATAATAATAATAACGAATGCAGCAGGTATAAGTGCTTCAAACGAACGTGATACTGACGGCGGTACTTGTTCTGGCATTTTGATCGTTACGTTGTTCTTCTTACAAAATCTTAAAATCTCAACTGATAAAATAGAAACAATCATTGTCACGAATAACCCATGACCTCCGAGATTTGTCATCGGAAGCATAAATCCTTTTTTATCAATTAATTCAGGAGTTAATGTTAATAGCAGTGAACATACTGCTAGCTGAGCTCCCGATAAAGCATCTAATTTATAACTTTTCGCCAAATTATATCCTATTCCAAATGCTATATATAAAGACATAATAAACATCGTTAGGCGATACGGTATTAATATACTTGTTTGATTTTTTAATGCCCAAACAGATATGAAACTATCTTTCGGTAATGGTGGAAATGCTACGATTAAAAAGAAACTTCCTACGATGATAAATGGTAATGCTGAAATAACTCCATCACGGATTGCTTGTAAATGTCTCTGTTCAGAAAGTCTTGCCATCGGTCCAGATAAGTTTTTATCGAGAAACGTGACAAACTTATTCATAACGGTTCCCCCTAACGAATTAAATCATTTACAGTCTTTAATAAAGTCGGTCCACCAAGAGGTGTATATGCTTGCGGCGGTATAATACCGCACGGGATAGATTCCTCTTCTGCGAATTTTTTAACAGAATCAAATCGATGTCTAACTTGAGGTGCAACCATTACAACGTCCCAGCCATTCTTTACTTCTTCCTCTACCTCATTTGTTCCAATCGCATGCACTTCCATGTTCATACCCTTTTTCTCCGCCTCCTTTTTTAAAGCGTTTACAACAATTGCGCTGGACATTCCTCCAGAACAAACGAACAAAACCTTCATTTATGAATCCTCCTATAGTTATAATTTACTACCCTTCAAATGAAAGGAAGTTTCACTTTACTAACAAGCATATGAAGTAGTGAAAGAATTTAGTTATAATGAAAGTAAATTTCAGTAAAAATATTTTTCCTATTAAATTAATGTTTCAATATTTATTTTTCTCAATTGTAAGAACAACCTCATCTCGGATATCATAATAGTTAACCACATAATAGGGAGGCGTATAAATGATTGTTAAACGTTTATTAATGATATGTTGTATCGTCATCTTTTTTATTCCTTTCACTTTCATTTCCCCTCACTCTACTTATGCTGAAGCTAATACTACGTATAAAAAACATGAATTACGTGCTGTATGGATCGCATCTGTTCTTAATATTGATTGGCCCTCAAAAACCGGCTTACCCATCGAAAATCAAAAACAAGAGTTTATTAGATTATTAGACGATGTAAAAAAAACCGGTATGAATGCAGTCGTTGTACAAATCAAACCAACCGCTGATGCTTTCTATCCTTCAAATTACGGTCCTTGGTCTGAATACATTACGGGCACACAAGGAAAAGATCCTGGTTATGACCCACTCGCATTTATGGTCGATGAAGCACATAAAAGAAATATAGAATTCCACGCATGGATTAACCCATACCGAATAACGATGAATCACACTGATATAAATCGATTATCAAATAATCACCCTGCAAAACAACACCCCGATTGGATTGTACCTTATGGCGGGAAGTTATATTACAATCCCGGTATTCCAGAAGTGAAAAAATTTATAACTGAAGGTGCTTTAGAAATCGTGCAAAATTATGACATTGATGCGCTGCATATGGATGATTATTTTTATCCATATAAAGTAGCAGGTGAACAATTCCCCGATCAAAAAACGTACGAAACGTATAATAACGGTAGATTTACAAATATAGAGGATTGGCGACGTAACAATGTAAATGAACTTGTAAAAGATTTAAATACTGCTATAAAACAAGAAAAATCATATGTAAAGTTTGGCATAAGTCCGTTCGGCGTATGGCGAAATATAGCTGACGATCCAACTGGCTCTAACACAACTGCAGGTCAAAGGAACTATGATGACCTTTACGCTGATACACGTGAGTGGATACAAAAAGGATATATTGACTACATTACTCCGCAAATCTATTGGAATATTGGTTTCACACCAGCTGCATATGACATTTTAGTAGATTGGTGGGTAAAAGAAACAAATAATAAACCGATTCACCTCTACATCGGTCAGGCAGCCTATAAAATTAATAATAATTCTGTCCCAGCTTGGTCTGATCCAGAAGAATACCCAAGACAAATTGAATTAAATCGGTTATATCCTGAAATAAAAGGTAGTATGCATTTTAGCTTGAAAGATATTAATAACAATCCACTAGGAATTAAAGATAGACTCTCAAAAGACATATATAAATATCCTGCATTAATCCCCTCTATGCCTTGGCTTGATCATGATCCACCAAAACAACCGACTTTAAAAGGTGCTATTCCAAGAGATGAAGGTATTGCTGTAGGTATCATTGATAATAGAGAGAATGATTCTGCTTATTACGCTATTTACCGCGTGAATGGAAAAAGTGAAGTGAATATAGAAAATCCGAAAAATTTACTTACTACTGTAAGAAAGACAAAGCCTGGAGAAATTTATGTAGATAAAACGGCTATTCCTGGAGAAACATATACGTATGTAGTAACTGCGGTTGATCGATTGCATAATGAAAGTGTTGCATCTAGTCATACTACCGTTAAAGCAAAATAACAGCTAATAAAAAACGCCTTAAAGCTAAGTATTAAAGCTTTAAGGCGCCTTTTTTATTTATTTTTAAACTTCTCAGTCGCTGCTCTCATCTTCACATTCAAATCGTGATCAATCGAGTCACGAATATCCCGCTCTACTACTTCCATTTCTTTTTGGAAATTTTGTAAGTAGATTTTCAATTCTTCTTCTTTTTCGGGACGTTGTGATGGTGGTAGTTGCACCACTAAAGATAACATCGCTATTAAATCTTTCATTAAGAACGTTTCAAGTTTATGTTGTTGTTCAAACATACGTTGCTCTTGATAGTACGGCAGTGCATTTAATACTGAAATTGTAATATCATCAACTGTTTTTTGTAATGAAGGATTTATTGAACGCTTATACGCTTGAATTGTATTTAATGCATCTGGATATCGATCATAAAAATACAATTTATAAAACGATAAATCTGTCGGTTTTACTGTTTGCTGCGTTTCTTGTCTTAAAAAATCTTTTACTTTCATCGCCGCTACATCAATATCTTCATTTGTAAGTTTTTTCGTTGTTTTTGCCATTACATGTACTTTTTTCTGTTTTTCTTTCGGTAACATTGAGAATACTTGCTCTCTCGTACGTTGACCCGATGCACAGAAAAGCGTGTTTAATATATGTTGTTCTTTCTTTCCTTCCGTACGAATCCAGCGATAAAAGAGTGGATGTTGTGTAAATTCTTGTAGAAACGGTAATGATTTATTCGATAACTTTTCTAAAGAATCGTGTGCTCTTTTATATGGCTTCGTCCATGAAAAATACAGTTTTCGTCCGAAATATACGACTAAAACAACGACCGTAAATGCGATTAAAAGCAATGTACCGAGTAATAATAGTACGGTTTGAATGAAACTCATTTTTTCACCTCCTCTAAAAGTCTGCTATTTTCTTGGACGCTGAATGAGTTTTTGTTTCATTTCATCATTAAATGTGTCTAGTTCAATAACAAACTTCTTACTTGACTCGATAATACGTTCTGACGATTTTTCAGAAGCTTCAATTGCAGCAAATACGTTTTGGAATGATTCACGTAATTTATCCATGCTAATTGCAGGATTTTCAAGTAATTTCGTTGTTTCTTCTGTATTTTGTTTTAATGCCTGAGAATTACTTAATACCATAGACTCAATTGCTTCATTTGTTGCATTCACTGCATCAATTGTTTTACGCTGATTTGTTAATGCTAACTGGATAGCAGCAGAAACTGTTACAACGTTTTGCGTCATCGTAATTGCATTACGAATTGCCTCTGTTAACTTTTCATTATTTTTCTTAATAATGTCTACTGATGCGATAGATTGTAATAACACACTTTTCGCTTGCTGCATATTGCGCGTACGCACTAAAATCTTTTCTAATGCATCATTAATTAATGGAATATCCCTTTGACGTTCTGGATTTTGTTTCTCAGCTTCCAGCATGCCAGCAAGTTTTTTCCCTAAGTATACTTGCTTATCAAGCGCGTGAATTTTATCGTGTGATTGCTCTTTAAGCATTTCAAGACCGACTGTATCTTCTTGTAAATTATCACGACCAATTAGAAGCGATCTTATAATCTCCTCAATTTGCTTATCTATAGATTGATATTTATGCACGTATGTTTCAAGTGGATTTTTCTTGAATACTTTAAACATAATTTTCTTCATGCCACTTGCTTTTAATGAGTTCGGATCAAGCTCTGATACTACTTTACGTAATTCTAACAATGTATTTGGAATTTCTTCATTTTTCCCGTTCATCATCGCTGTGACAGGACGTTTTAATGCTGATAACGTTTGTCCTGCTGCTTGTTGTTCTTTATCCCCTAAATCTCCTAGCTGAGACAATACTTTCGATAAATCTGTATTTTGCTCGCTATTTAACTTTTGTACATAAAGATCGGCTTCTTTATTTAGTTCCTCTAATTCTTCATCTTTTATAACTGTATCAACTACTACTTCTACATTATTATCTTTCACAATTGATACGGGTTCTTTTTTCTCGAGTTCAGTCAACAAAATCGCTCCTTTATTTATATGTGCGAATTTATGTGCACTATATTTCATCTAATATATTGTATTTCATGTGCAACCAGCCTATATGAAATCAATTTTCAAGAAATACCTGCTTATGCAGTCATTCCCTGTTTCTTACTATAAGTATACCTGTTCTCAACATTATTTTCCTCAGACTTAAGACCTAGAGAACAACATACTGAAGACGGATTCTTCGTATGTTGCATATATAAATTACGTCCTTCCCACCCTACTGTACTCAATCTTTTGACATACACCCTTTTTCAATGTGATAATTATATTGCGCTCAATTCTATTGCTTCTTACGCGCTACAAATGCACCATTTTGAAATGCCAGTAAAACTGTTTCAAATCTTTCATCCTCTTCAATCATTTTTATAAACTCAGCTAATTCACTCGCATGAGAAGTAGCATTATCGACAACAAGAAGACCTTTTGGTTGTAAAATGCGTTTTATATGCTCAAGCCACCACATGTATTGCGTACGCTCTGAATCTAGGAAAATAAAATCAAATGAATGATCTAGTTGCGCATCTAAAAATGCCCCTGCTTCTTGATTGTGAACATCAATCCTTTGTAAAAGGTTTGCCTTTTCAAAATTGACAAGTGCCTCTCCAACTCGTTCTGAAGAAAGCTCCACAGTTGTTACATTTCCATTTGTTTCTTCTACCGCATTAGCTAACCACAATGTAGAATAACCATTAGAAGTTCCAATTTCTAAAATGTTTATTGCGCTACACCCTTTTACTAAAATTGATAAAAACTGCCCCATCTCACGAGAAATATTCCGTAATTTTTCTTCCCGTGTTTTTTTATTTCGATCATGCTCTTCTCCATATTGTTCAAGTTGAAGTAATAATGAATCTAACGTATCCATTCTTTTCATCGCCTTTCCAAAGCAATATGATGAGAAAGCTCTCGTTGCCCGTCTACTTTCATTATATGCGAAACGAAAACCTTTTTCTCGTTATATGATAAAGATTTGCAATTTTTTATAGCATATTGTTTCGTTTTTTGGTAAAGTTAATTTCTACGTGCAATTATTCCATTCATACTATTTTTATTTCAATTGCAGTTGTTAAATCATATAAACCTCATTTAAATGAATCGGTATTTCAAATTCAATTAAGCGCCCTTTCCGGACGCATTTTCTTTTGTTTATATATTTATTAGAAGAAAGGATGCTTACAATGAACGTGATTAGCTTAGATGCCGCTCGAAAGCGAAAGCAGCATAAAAAATTAATGATTACTATACCGATTATTTCACGTATTTATGAAGAAGACGGGGAAATTAAATTTGAGGTAGCTGGCGAAAAAGACGTACCTCTTGAAATGTTAGAGAAATAATAAAAAGACGCACTTCTAAAGAAATGCGTCTTTTTTATACTATTCTATTTAAGTGCATAAGTTTTTCAGGATTAACCATCATATAAATATTTGAGATTTTCTCATTCTCAAATGTGAATGAAAGTACATAAGTCACTTTGTTTTTCACTTTAACAATAACACCTGGGGCACCATTTACTATCTTATAATCAACATTGTACGCTGATGGGAACTTACTTCTAATTCCAGAGAATAAACGAATAATTCTATCTGCAGAATAGATTGGATGAATTGCAGTTGTAACTTTGCCACCACCATCAGCTTTCAATATCGCATCTGTTTTTAATACTTCTAACATGCCTTGCGCATCTCCACATTGTAATGATGATACAAACTTTTCCACATAAGCAGCCATTTGTTTCGTACTTAACTTTGACTGCTTCGGCTTATCTAAAATACTTTTTCGTGCACGTTGAAAGATTTTCCGGCAATTCGCACTACTCCTATCAACAATCGAAGCGATTTCTTCGTACTCATAATCGAAAACTTCTCTTAATATGAAAACAACCCTCTCTACTTCAGACAATTGTTGTAAAAGTAATAAATATGCCGTAGAAATTGATTCTTTCATTACAAATGACTCTGATGGGTCATCAGTCTCTTCCACAAATGGTTCTGGTAACCACATTCCGACATATACGTTCCGTTTATGTGCTGCTGAACGTAATTTATCAATGGATCGATTTGTTACCATTTTACATAAATATGCTTTCATATTTTCTATAGATTGAACGTCCTCTATTTTATTTAACGAGATAAAAACGTCATGAACGATATCCTCAGCATCCATAACACTCCCAAGAATTCTGTATGCTAATGAAAATAATAATGGTTGATATGCTTCATATAACTGCTCCGTTTCCATGATGAACTACCTCACTTTCGGAATGCTTTAAAATGTGTAAAGCTGCACGTTTTCCGCTTGCCACTGCAGCATCAGCTAATATTTCATCATGCCCTACCCAATCTCCTGCTACATAAACACCTGGCATTTCAGGTATATTAGGACCTGGTTTTTCAACTCGGTTTATATGAAGAAAATCATATACTACTGTTATTTTCGGTAAATATTGCTGTGCAACAACTTCTCTTTTCCAATTTGGATGTAGCAAATCCATTGTACTTTCTAACAGTTCTTTATCTTCATGAGTATGTTTCATCTCTAGTACAGGATTATGGTACTTAATTAAACTCACTGCAATTGATCCATCATCACTTAATTTAGCTGCTCTTGATTGATTCGTGAAAAATATAGGCTGATCTAACCCTAATGCAAATTGATGTGTCGGATTAGGTAATCGTCTCAAACCAATATCTAATGCAGCAACGGTAACCGGTACTGATTGTTCACTCCACCTTTGCAAACTTGTTCCTTCAGCACCTTTTATCATTTTACAAGCCTCTTTCGGTGGGGTTGTTACAATAACTGCATCTGCTTCAAATACTGCATCGTCAAAACAGTATATTCTTTGTTCCCCTTCACAATGCTCTATTTTCAAAACATGCTTTTTAGCTAGAATTTGCACACCATTCGTATTCGCTATATCCCTTAAAGTTGTTATTATCGTCTCCCAACCACCATCTACATAAAGTACTCCTTCTTTCATAGAAAGCTGTATCTGCTTTAGTACTGAAGATGCTAATTGTATTGTAGGAGCATACGTATATGTCGTTGTTCGGCATAATGCATAAAATATATTTCGAACCATTGGATCTTTAATTTCATTTTCTACCCATGTAGTTAGACTCATTTGGGGAACTTTTCCTACATCTAAATTTCCTAAATGAATCATAAGCCGAGCGAACTGTACTTTTGCAGACCATGAAAGTAACGGTGTTGATAAAATTGAGCGAAAATCTGTTGGGAGGGTGAAAATATCTCCTTTCCATATTCCGTGTGTTTTTGTAGATGGGATTCCACCTGGAAGATTTATACCTAACTCATTAAAAGTTATAAACGCTTCTCCTCCTCTATATAAAGCATGTGCACCAAGGTTCATACAAATGCCATTTTTATTTATAGTCATCCCTCGACCACCTAAGTGACTGGACTTTTCTAATACAATAACTTTCTTTCCAGCTTTCGCTAAATATATAGATGCTGCTAATCCAGCAAGCCCACCACCAACAATGGCTACATCAAATTTCTTCATAATAAAATCCCTCCTTATCGTTCTACATACAAGACGAACGATTAAGGAGGGATGTGACATAAAAATATATTTTTACTCATCTATTTTATTTCATTATTTTTTTATTCGGTCATATTGCATACGAAATAACTCAATTGCAAATGGTATATCCTCTTCACTCTTTATATAATAACTTATCCATCCTGATTCAGGTAATACGTGATGTGGTTTGACCAATCCTTGTTTTACTAATTCATCCCGCTTTAACTTTGGAAATGGTAAATCAACTAACTTATCTCCATGCAGATGACCAAGTTCTTTCTTGCCATAATTTATTTCAATGCCGCCAAATCGATGCGGTTTTTCAGAGACACCTGCCCAGCCAAGCACTTCATTTCTAATCATTTCACTAAATGACATGAACCTTCACCCCTTATTAATGATTGATGTAATATTAAATTAACACGTTCTTTACTTTTTTCCATCAATCCAAAGTATGAATGGATATACGAATATAGTTTCATCTCAACACCTTTATTTTTTACATAATTAAAATAATTTCAAAGGGGATTTATTCTATTATATTGAATTACTATTAAAAATAATTTTAAGGGACGGATTTATATGAGCGAGGTATTATTACAAAAGGCAAATTATCTACAATCTAATGAATTAAAACTCTTGAAAAAAGCTATATATTTTGCAGAGCAAGCACATGATGGACAATACCGTCAAACTGGAGAACCATATATTATTCATCCTTTCGCAATTACAGAAATACTGCTAAATTATAAAGCTGACATTACAACATTGATTGCTGCTTTATTACACGATGTTGTAGAAGATACCGAATATTCTCTAGAAGAAATCGAATCACATTTCGGTGCGACAATTCGATATATTGTAAATGGATTAACAAAAGGGAAAAAACAACAAGATCAAAACAAAGTATTATACGAAGCAATTAATTTTAAAAAACTACTATTATCCTCTCAACATGATATACGTGTTGGCATTATTAAAGTTATAGATCGCCTTCATAATATAAAAACTTTGAATGTTAAAAAACCCGCGAAACAAGTAGCATATGCGAATGAAACATTAACACTTTTTGCGCCACTTGCAAAGCGACTTGGATTATATACAATCCAGTATGAATTAGAAAATCTTGCTTTTCAATATTTACATAAAGAAAGATATAGCAAGGTACTTAAATTCTTAACGGGATATGTTCCACATCTTCAAAAAAATATAACCGATTTAAGCAAAGGAATTCATTCTTTTTGTGATACTAACCTTTCATTTGAAATAAGCTATGAGTTCTCTCCGATTTATACTGCTTACTCACAATTACAAGAAATACAAAACGTATCAGAGGTTTCGCAAATTTGTATTACAACTACAAGTGTACTAGATTGCTATAAAATTCTTGGAATGATACATCAATTATACAATCCAACTATAAACTATTTCGAAGACAATATAGCACTTGAAAATAGCTATTTTAATAACAATTTAAAAACTAAAGTCAATATGAATAGTAATGAACAAACAATTATCATTCAAACACAATTAGCAAAAACATTAAAAGATAACGGCATTTTTTCTTTATTAAATAATAGAACTGCAAATGTCCAATCCATATCTTATAAAATAATGAATGATACAATTGTGCATAACAATTTATTAACTACAGATCCAATTGCGTTCCACAATCTAGTATCGTACGAACTATTTGAAAATACCATAACGGCTTATACTTCAGATTTACAACCTATTTATTTACCAGATGGTGCTACAATTATTGATTTTACTTTCTCTGCATTTCCAAAAATTGCACATAAAATGAAAAATGCAAAAGTAAACGGTATACCTGTTCCACTTAAAACAAAGGTATCTCATTTTGACATCATAGAAATCCATTTTGGTTTAAAACAAAACTTGGCATTAGAGTGGCTAAATTACGCCAATACCGCTAAAGCACAATTAATTATTCAGCAAAAGCTATCTTGAATAACAGACCAATACCTCTATGAAAAAGGATTGGTCTGTTATTCAAAATGCGAAATACAACCCATATTCTTTATGGAATAGGCAAATTTATTATGATACCAACAACTGCACATAACAAATACTAGACACATATCCTAATTTTATAACCTTACTTACTAATAGAAAGGCAGGTAATACAATTGACTTCTAATATCGACTACACCTCCCCCTCAACTAATTTCACTTATGATTTAAATAAAAGTAATTTTTTTCAGAAAGATGCTCAAAATTATATAAACGTACTTGGCATGAAACAATTAAATACGTTAGAAAACACTTCTTTATTAGATATTTATTTAAGTTCAGGTAATGTTGTAGAACCACATATTCATCAAAATGCAGCTGAACTTGTTTACTGTATTTCAGGATCTGCGGTTGTTTCTTTACTTAATCCATTTACGAATCAAATATTAAACTTACCGATAAAACCAGGGCAAGTTGCCAACATTCCACAAGCGTGGTGGCATTATGAAATTGCTACAGCAGATAATACTCATTTATTAGCAATTTTCGATGCCCCAACACCAGAAGTTATTTTTGGTTCTGATATTTTAAGATTAACTCCCGCTAATATAATGGCTCATACTTACTGTCTCGATGAACAACAATGGAAACAAGCGGTATCCCCTATTCAATCCACTACAGTAATTGGTCCTCCAGCAAATTGTAATCAGAACCGCAGAACGATACCCCCTGCAACTCAGCCTCCTAATCCACAACAAAATTTATATTATCCAGATTCATATTATTTCCCTCTTTACTGGGGATATTAATTCATATTGTGAAGGGACAATTATTTATCTCCTCGGGAAATACGTAGGAGATTTTTTTATTGTATACCCATTCCTATTTATTATCGTAACAATCAATAGAGTACATACATATAATATTTATATATTTAATTGGAGGTGATAGTACTATGAGTAATTATAACTATCGAAAAAACTACTCTCATAATAAAAATAGTAGTTCATCAACATCCTCTCAGTCTTCGAATTCTCAATCTTCCAATTCCCAATCACAAAGAGACTTAGCCGAGCAAGGCTATGTAAAGAAAAAAGGATGTAACTGTAATAAAAACAAATAGTTTATTATTAATTTGAACAATAACATTGCAACGCTCACGATAAATAATGTACTTCCCTTTTATTTAAAAGATGAATTCTATTTCTAATAGAATTCATCTTTTTTATTTATAGATAATTTTTCATATCCTATAACTTATTCCATAAACAATAGATTATAAATCATAAATTTTGATTTTTTTAACAAAGAGTACTTTCTCAATTGATTTATCGCCTATCTTTCCATAAAATATAGCCCTTCCTAATACAATTAGGAAGGGCTATATACAAATGCCAGTTCAAATTTCTAACAGACATTACAGTAAACTAGACGATATTAATACCTGCACTTACAAATCCAGCTACTGCAGCTATTGGACTTGCTGCTGTTAAGGAAACATATAATAATACTTTATCCCCAGCTGCTACTGGAATAGCTTCAGGTATGATCCCTGATGCTGTAGAACCAATTGCTATCGCAGCAAATGCTGGTGTTAATAATAGAGGTGCGCCTTGTACTGTAAACGTATTACTTGCAGCTGGTGCAGTTAATATTTGTATCTGCACTTGAACAGGTGATAATGGAGATAATGCAGCTGTTGCACTAAAGAAACCTGCTAATGACGTAATAACACCTGCGCGTGGTGCTACAAATGCATAATCACCTACACCTAACGCTAACGTGATACTTGTTCCACCAGCTAATCCTATACCAGGCTGACTAAATCCAAATCCAAGTAGAGTTCCTGTATTAGCTATTAACGCGTTAACTAACGCAGCTGGTGTTGTACCCGAAGCGAATGGAATAATAGCTCCGCCACCAGTTGCTCCTGTTGCTCCCGTTAGGCCTGTTGCTCCTGTCGGGCCTGTTGCTCCTGCTAGACCTGTTGCTCCTGTCGGGCCTGTTGCTCCTGCTAGACCTGTTGCTCCCGTTGGACCTGTTGCTCCTGCTAGACCTGTTGCTCCCGTTGGGCCTGTTGCTCCTGTTAAACCAGTTGCACCACCAGTACCTGCTGGACCCGTCGCTCCTGTTGGACCGGTTGGACCTGTTGCTCCTGTTGGACCTGTTGCTCCTCCTCCTGGACCCGTTGGACCGGTTGGACCTGTTGCTCCTCCTCCTGGACCTGTTGGACCGGTTGGACCTGTTGCTCCTCCGCCTGGAGTAGCACCAATTAGTTGAACTAATAAGTTTAATAGAAGTTGTAAGCTTGCAGGATCAAGAATTAAAGAGAAGAAGAATGGTGCAAGAGCACTGAAGAATTGTTGTAATAAAGAAAGTAATTGACTTAGATTTGGATTAGGGGATTGAAGTAAGTTAATAATACTTTGAATTAATTGTTTTAAGAAATTTCCTTCTGGAGAAGGTGCTAATTCATTTAGCAAGTTCAATAGCTGAGTAAACAAATTGAGTAAAGCTAATCTGTTTGCATCACTTGGATTTGCAAAAAACGCTGCAATAGCCGCAATTAAAGAGTTTAGTAAAGTTATTAATCTTCCTAATTGTTCGCTAGTAATTGGAACTGTTTGTGGATTGTTACAACAATCTGGTGTGAAAACAATCGGATTATTGCAGTTGTTATGACCAAAACAATCGTTATGTTTCATTTATTTCCTCCTTACTTATTTTTATAGTTGAGTGTTTTCCTATTATAAGAGTTAAAAAAGATCCAATCGAAAAAAGTAATTGAGTTATTTGTTCCGCTTAAAATAGGAAACATGAACGATAATTAAGCTTGAAAACATTATTTAATTATGTTCATGACTCACATATTAATTATATGTTTTTAATAATTGACTGCTTAGATTAAACACCTAAACTTAAGAGTTTATTTTATTTTTCCACGTTTATCTCTTAGGTCCAAAAGCACATTTTAACTTGAGTATAAAAACTAAGCATTAGCATATAACCACCAAGTAACAACAATACCTTTACTAAAATTGTGTTCCCTCTACTATCATGAAGCCGTTTCTATTATCAAAAACTTTCATACAATATATTGGACAAGTTATCCCATACTTTGTTCAAAAATAATTTAGGGAGTGAAAAATAATTGCCAATTATTCAACCATTTATGGCATCTAGAAGATTCACATCTACATTAGGAGCTGGTACAGGAACAGGTGCAGCTTTTGCAATTGCTGCTACAGCTTGTTTAAACGATGCTGGTACTACTGCAACTGCTTTTCCGACCTTTACGTATTACAACTTATATGTAAACGGCATTCTTCAACCTAGTGTGAATTCGAGTGTTACTACTGGACCTACTGGTGCTATTACAATTCCTGGCGGAGATGCATTAGACGGTGGAATTCCAATTACAATTGAATTTATCGTCACTTAGTTTTAACTACTTTAATGTAGAGCAAAAAGACAGATTCTTTTTATTTAAGAATCTGTCTTTTTTAATTAATAATGATAAATTGTAAAATAATTGAAGAACCTTGTGATGGTGGTTGATTATCTAATAAAGTTAGCTGACCAGTACTAACCTGATATAATGGTTGTGGTTGAAGTATTCCATTAATAAACAAATTAATATACGAAACCTCATTAGGAGATAATATGTGAGTTGTACCATATTGAGCTAGCCCATCTGAATCTGTATATATAAGTTTTTCTCCATCTGAAAAAGTGTAAAATAATAAATTAGTTGTTGTTATGGGGCCGATAACGCCAGTTGGACCTGTTGTTCCTGTTACTCCCGTTGCTCCTGTTACTCCTGTTGCTCCTGTTGTCCCTGTTACTCCCGTTACTCCTGTTACTCCCGTTACTCCCGTTGCTCCTGTTGTCCCTGTTACTCCCGTTGACCCTGTTGCTCCTGTTGCCCCTGTTGCTCCTGTTGCTCCTGTTGCTCCTGTTACTCCCGTTACTCCTGTTGTTCCTGTTACTCCTGTTACTCCCGTTGCTCCTGTTGCTCCTGTTGTCCCTGTTACTCCTGTTGCTCCTGTTGTCCCTGTTACTCCCGTTGCTCCTGTTACTCCTGTTGCTCCTGTTACTCCTGTTACTCCCGTTGCTCCCGTTGCTCCTGTTGCTCCCGTTGCCCCTGTTGCTCCTGTTGTTCCTGTTGATCCCGTTGCTCCTGTTGCTCCTGTTGTTCCTGTTACTCCCGTTGCTCCTGTTGATCCCGTTGCTCCTGTTGTTCCTGTTACTCCCGTTGCTCCCGTTGCTCCTGTTGTTCCTGTTGCTCCTGTTGATCCCGTTGGAATATAAATTGGCGGAAGAACCGGAAAAGTAGGTCCAATATTTTCTGGTCTTACCATACCTTTATTCAAAGATAATTTTTCATCGCTGTTCAATTTACTACCTCATTTCACATTTTGTTTACTAATTAACAAAATAAAACCTCTATCATTTTAGAAAAATTCCATAACTACTTTTTCATACTCAAATGATTTTACATAAAGTAAACTTTTTACCGTTACTATAACTAGTAGTATTAATATAATAAAATGATAGTTCCATTCCAAAATACTAAATCGGTTACATTTTAATTTAAAAATGAGGTGATTTATATTCAAGATAAGAATGAAAAAATGAAAAAAGGACTATTATCAATAGCTCTTGAAATTATACTTCCATACAGGCTTACAGGTCCTACTGGTCCTACTGGGCCTACAGGCATCACCGGACCTAATATTACAACAAACTCCATGTTCGCTAATAATACGTCAGGTGGTCCCATTTCAGTTATATTAGGCGGAACTAATATTCCACTTTCTAATAACCAAAGTCTCGGGAATTTTACAGTGAACGCTTCAAATAATATATTTACAATTCCTGTTACTGGGAGATATTATTTAACTTATCAAGTTAATACGACAACTGCACTACTTGCTGGTACAAGGCTACTATTAAACTCTTCGACTCCACTTTCCGGATCTATTTTTTCTCCCGCATTATCAACTTCAAATTATAATAATAATTTAATAATTAATTTAACTGCTGGTAATACAATTTCACTTCAACTATTTGGCGTATTATCCATAGTTAATTTAGTTGGAGGTGGTTCAACAGGTACCTCTTTAACAATTATACGAATCGATTAAAAAATGATTCATTCTTTTTATAATAATCATTCTTAAATGCTAAAATAGTAACTACTAGGTCATTCCTTTAGTTTATATTTTAATAACTTCACGTAAGTGATTATGCAATAAGAAATACTTTGTACTATATTCATAGTACAAAGTATCTATACTAAATTTTCCGTATATACATTATCAATTTACACTCCTCACAGCTAATGTTACATTGAATATGAAGATAGTTTCTCAAATGCGAACCATCTCAAAACATATTTGAGAAACATACTCCAATCCTATACGCGAGAGCAATACTATGTTGACACTCAAATGAGTGTCTTTTTTTGTGGATTATAAAAAATAAAACCATCTCTTATAGATGGTTTTATCATTACGTCTTTCTTTGTTTTTCAAGGTAGCTGTAAATTTATGAAGTTGAATAATAAATAGTCATATTTAACCGGGTTTGCGTTCTTCCAAAATTACGATAGGCATGCGGTCTATCCGCCTTAAAGCGAATTGAATCCCCGCTATTTAATTTATACTGACAATCATTTATTTCAATTGTCAATTCCCCTTCAAACACCGTTATAAATTCTTCAGTCCCTTCTTTATGACCTTCCGAATTTAACTTTCCTTCTGTTTCAATTTCAACCGTATAGATTTCAAAGTTCCTTTCATCTTGGAAAGGAAAAGAAGGATACACTTTATATCTTCCATTGTCTTCTGATAATACTTGAACATCATTTCGTAAAACAACTTTCGTATCCGGTTGCGGATTATTGATTAAAGAAGTAAAAGACACTTTCAAACCATTCGCAATTTTCCATATCGTTGTTAATGTTGGACTTGACTCTCCACGTTCAATTTGTCCAATCATCGTTTTACTCACACCTGTTAATTGGGAAACCTTTTCTAAACTTAACTTTTCCTTCTCTCGTATTGTCTTTAAATTTTTCGCCAAAATAAGTTGAATTTCTTCCATAAGAAACACCCCTATACTATATACAATATAACGACCGTTATGTATAATAAAAAGCACACGTTATATTGTTCTTTTCGGTCATTATAACATACAAAATAATTAGGGGGTTTTGAAATGCCTATATTTTCTTTTTTGTTATTTGTTTTTATAAGTAGCTTCACACCCGGACCTAACAATTTTTTAGCGATGACATACGCTAATCAACATGGTTTAAAAAGGAGTATGCAATTTTGCTTCGGAGTAGCTTTCGGTTTTTTCATCCTAACTTCCTTATGTAGTTTCTTTAATATTGTACTAATTAAAATCCTACCTATAATCGAATTCCCTTTAAAAATCTTAGGTGTAGCATATATGCTATATTTAGCTCTTAAAATACTCACAAGTAAAACTAGCATAAATCCCGATGAAAAATATAATAAAAATTTATTTACAGTTGGGATTTTCCTTCAGTTTATTAACCCTAAAGGAATACTATTCGGACTAACTGTAGTATCAACTTTTATTCTTCCTTACTACAATTCATATTCAAGTTATCTACTTTTTTCATTATTTCTAGGTGTAGTTGGATTAATGAGCACATTTAGTTGGACATTATTCGGTTCCATGTTTCAAAAACTTTTGTTGAAGCATACTAAATCATTTAACATCATTATGGCCGTTTTATTAGTTTTCAGTGCGCTTTCCATTATAACCAATTAAATTTCCTTTATAAAAAAAGAGGATTACTCAATAAAAGTATCCTCTTTTTGAGGCCGAGTGATTTTTCTGTTTCACTAAAATAAAATCTTTACTTAATTTCATACGACCAGCCTCTACGCTCAAGGTAATCCGTCATTCCTTTAAGTTGCGGCCTCTACTTTTTATCATTCATTTTAAAATCTCTTTATAATAATACAGAAAAATACGCTATAATATAAGTTATTGTTCTTTAGGAGGGGTTTAATGGCTGATAAGTATAAATTTTTAATTCTTGTTGTTACAGCATTTTTTCCTTTCTTTTCCTTAATAAAAGATTTCCGTAACACTTCAAAAAGTTTCTTTTGGGGAAGCTTTGCAATCCTAACAAGCTTTATATTATTATTAACACACGCTTTAGAGTTAACTCCAATACTTCTCCATTCAGCCCAGATAGCTCTTGAGATTATTACAATACCTCGTAAATTATTGTTCCCGTCTGGCACTGAAGTTGCTAGTATTTGCTAACAATTCGTGTATCTAAAAAATTTCAAGTCTATATTTCTAATTATCTTTATAAATATAAAAATGCGGTTTCTCCTTTCTAGAGAAACCGCACCCTATCAAAAATTCTTCTTAAAATTTAAACTGACTCGTATACAGATCAAAGTAAAATCCTCTATCTTCCATGAGAGATTCATGGTTCCCTTTTTCCAAAATACTTCCATCTTTTATAACAAGGATTTGATCTGCTTTTTCAATCGTTTTCAGTCGATGAGCGATTACGAAACTTGTTCGACCTCTCATTAAATTGTTTAGTCCTTCTTGTATTTGTAATTCTGTTCTCGTATCAATATTAGATGTTGCTTCGTCGAGAATTAATATATCTGCATCTGCTAAAATTGCCCGTGCAATCGCAAGAAGTTGTTTTTGTCCTTGACTTAAATTCGATCCTTCTGAAGCAATTTTCGTTTCATATTGATTCGGTAAATGTTTTATAAAAGAATGTGCAGATGCTGCCTTAGCTGCATTGATTACCTCTTCATCACTAGCATCTAATCGACCATAACGTATATTATCCATAATCGTCCCAGCAAATAAATACGTATCTTGTAAAACTACTCCTATTTTACTTCGCAACGAATTCATATCATATTCTTTTATGTTTTTTCCATCAATATGAATTTGCCCTTGCTGTATATCGTAAAAGCGCGTTAGCAAATTAATGATTGTTGTTTTGCCCGATCCAGTTGGACCTACTAAAGCAATTGTCTCCCCTGGCCGCGCTTTAAGACTCACTTCTTTTAAAATCGTTTTATTTTCCTCATACCCAAATGAAACATTCTCGAGTGCAACATGTCCTTGTAAATTTTGTACAACGAATGCATCTTTTTTATTTTTGATTTCCGGTACTTCATCCATAATTTCAAAGACACGTTCCCCACCAGCCACTGCCGCTTGAATCGTATTCATTAAAGTTGCGAATTGACTGAGTGGTCTTGAGAATTGACGAGAATAATTAATAAAAGCTGCAATGACACCTACTGTTGTCATTCCATTTAAAACCATTACTGACCCAGTCCCAATTACAAGTCCCATACCTAAGTTGTTAATAAAGTTCATACTCGGAAAAATAAAAGCTGAAAATGTATCCGCCTTCGTTGCAGAAACTCTTAGCTGTTCATTAATTTTATTGAAATTTTGTACGGTTTCTTTTTCTTTCCCATATAACGTTGTAACATCCGCACCTGTTATAGCTTCCTCAATAAATCCATTTAATTCGCCTAAATCTTTTTGACGCTTTGCAAAGTTTTTACCACTATAAGCAACTAGTTTTTTTGTAACGAAAAACATAATAGGTACTGTAATTAAAGTAACAATCGCTAAAATCCAATCTAATGCGAACATCGCAATCGTCACACCTATAAAAGTTAGCGCTGATGAAATAATTTGTACAACACTTTGTGTCAACGCTTGATTCAAATTATCTATATCATTTGTTACACGACTCATTAAATCCCCTTGAGAACGTACATCAAAGAACCGTAAAGAAAGCGTTTGGATTTTCTCAAAAATATCTTGTCTTATTTTTTGTATCGTTTTTAATGCAACGTTAACCATGACAAATGTTTGTAACCAAGTTAAAAACACTGTAATACCATAAATTGCGATAAGTAACATGCACATTCTTGCTGTGCCATTTAAATCTTTCGGTACAATATATTGATCTATAATTACTCCCATTAAATAAGGACCTAATAATCCAAGTAACGTTGTAGCAAATACTAAAAATATAACGAACGTAAGAGCAACTTTTTGATACCCCATATAGTTCCATACTCGCATTATAGTTCCTGTCGTATTTTTAGCTTTCCCTAACTTAGGCGCGTTACGTCCACCTTTATTAGCAAATTGCCCTTGAAAATTACGCATGTTCTTTCCCACCTTCCTTATACAAATTGCCACCTTGGGAAAGATAGATTTCTTGATAAACCTCGCATTGTTCTAACAGTTCTTTATGTGTACCATCACCAACTAATTCACCATTATCTAAAACGAGAATTTTATCAGCATCTATTATTGATGAGATTTTAGAGGCAATTAATAATGTTGTTGTTCCTTTATATTCTCTCCTTAATGCTGATTGAATGTTAGATTCTGATTTAGCATCAACTGCTGATGTAGAATCATCTAATACAAGAATAGATGGCTTTCTCACAAGCGCCCTTGCAATGGATACACGTTGTTTTTGTCCACCTGATAAATTCGTCGCACCTTGTGTTACATGATATTGATAAGAATCTTCCAGTTTGTTAATAAACTCAGTCGCACAAGCTGATGAAGCCGCCACTTCCAGCTCTTCCTTCGTTGCATCTTCTTTTCCATAACGTAAGTTCTCTTCTATACTACCTGAAAACAACAATGCCTTTTGAGGTACGAACCCGATTGAACCACGAAGTTTTTGTAAATCGTATGCCTTAACATTTATTCCATCAATACATATTTCACCTTGATCAACATCGTATAAGCGTGGTAACAATTTTGCTAAAGTAGATTTACCACTTCCTGTAGAACCGATAACCCCTACTTTTTCACCTTTACATATGCGAAATGAAATATCTTTTAAAACATATTCATTATTTTTCGTATAACTATAACTAACATTTTTAAAATCAATATTCCCCTCAATTTCCTTAGGTACAAGCGCATTTGTTTCGCTCGTAATATCAACCTCAGTATTTAAAACTTGCTGTACTCGATCCGCAGACGGAAATGCTCGCGCGATTTGCATAAATACCATACTGATAGACATAAGTGACATTAAAATGATATTCAAATAATTTATAAACGCTAATATAGCTCCTACTTGAAGAGTCCCGTTAAATACTTTTTCTCCACCAATCCATAATGTTGCGACAATCCCTCCGCTTACAACTAACATTATGATTGGCATCATTAAGGAAATAAGCTGCACCGCTCGAATATTTATCTTCGTTAAATTTGTATTAACATTTCCAAACTGATTAATTTCATATTTTTGTCTTACATACGCTTTAATAACACGTACTCCAGATAAATTTTCTTGTAACTTTGTATTCACTTTATCTAATGCTTCTTGCACCTTTTTGAACGTCCCGCTCGCTTTACTCGCAATGAATATAATCGCAAGTAATAAAATTGGAACGACTACGAGTAATATAGGAAATAACTCGCGTGCTGTTACAAAAACAATTATGATACTTCCCATAAATAACAAAGGACCACGAACAAGAACACGTAATGTCATCGTCATCGCCGATTGAATAGATGTAATATCATTTGTCACTATCGTTAATAACTTTCCAGTTCCAAACGAATCACGATTTTCACTAGAAAATGTTTCTATTTTCGCAAACACATTTTTTCGTATGTCAGTAGCGAAATTAACAGCTGCTTTTGTAGAATACATCATACACCCAAGCCCTCCAACTAAACCGAGTGCTGCAGCTCCTATCATAAGAAGTCCCATTTTTATTACATAATTCATATCCCGATTTGCTATCCCAACATCAATAATATGTTGCATAATAGTCGGTTGAATTAAGTCCATCGCAACCTCAAGTACCATAAATAGTGGTCCAATAATAGCGAAGAACATGTATGGTTTTAAATACTGTAATAATTTACGAAATGATTTCATACATAATCTCCTTTTCCCATGAAATTACCCCCGAATAACTCATATCCCTCCTTATTTAAGCGCTGTAGTTTGTAATTTCTTTCTTATTCCTATTATATTATGTAAATTAATATTTAACATTATTAAATGATAAGCATTAATGACTTTACGGTCAATAAATGTGCTTTTTATTATATACATATAAAAACCGCATTCCTAATGAAAAGAATACGGTTTTTCATCTATATTTTTTCAGTTGTAAACTCTAAAAACTCAGTCTCAAATCCATTATTTTTAGACGGACTACACGTGTAAAAACCTATTTTAATAGGCTTATTTCCTATATCCTCCATCAAATGAGCGATTCTTATTTGTTCCCATTGGTGGATCTTCTTCACATATATTGTATAATCACCACGTTTACGAACAATTCGAAAACGAAGTTGCTCGTTAGCTAATTCTGTCGGAAAGTCTTGCGTGGACCAATCGGAATATCCATTATTCGTTACGACTGCTCCTAAATGAGATGGACCATCTGGAATATATTCTAATGAAGTTTTCAGCCAACACTTTTCCGAAACCATAACAAAAAGACCAGCTTGATCGAATTTTGAATTTGGATTCATACGCAATTGAACTTCAGCTTGAAAGTCTGTCGTCGTCTCTGTATAAAACACATGACCATTCATTACTTCGAATCCATAATGTGTTTTAAGCCAAAAATCTGTTTCGGCTTTCGAGCGGACAATAAGCGCATGATTGTTATTAAGCTTATAATACTCAGGTACATTCATTATAGTAAGTTGCTCAATATGTTCTGGTATATGTGATATTTTCATAGTTCCTCCCTAATAAAGCATCTATATACACATTTAAAATTCTACTAATACTGGGAATTTATAACCTTTCAAATCCAACTCTCTATTACTTCGAACCATTAAATACTTACTTGACTGTAATTCTGTAAACTGTACATCCTCAACCCCTAATTGATCTGGAGAGAAGTAAAATTCGATTTCTGTAAATCTTTCAGCAATTTCCCCGCATATTTCATCTAAAACTGGAATTACTGGTGCAAACACTCCATATAATTTCAACTTTTCATTATCTACTTCATACACAATTAGAGCATCTAGCTTCTCTGAATAATACAATTTTCCATTCCATTCCGAATCATACATATTCAAATAAAACGAAGGATGGAAGTTTAATGTTGAAAAATTATTTGAAAGTCTTTGGCTACTATCTATAGTTTCATGTATTAATTTTCTATCCTCTTCCATATAATAATCTAGCTCTCTAAGTAAGGAATCATTATTATTCTTTTTATCATATGGAATAGTCATCAAATACTCCTGCACAACTTTAAAACCATATGATGTATATAGTTCAGGTTTTTCCGTAAACAATAATGTGCATTCACATTTCTTATCGATTTCTTCTATCATTTTACTCATTAATTGTGTCATGAGTCCTTGTCTTCGAAAATTAGGGTGTGTCATTACCGATTGAATGCCTGCTGCATTTATTCTTTCACCATTCACTAGCAATGGTAACGAGAATACCGCAACGTTTGCAATCGCTTTATCTTCTTGTAAAAATGATAAAGCTTTATATGTATCATCCCAATAACCTCTCTCTGAAAAATCATGCAATGTTTGACTTGGAATCCCAAACACTTCTTCAAATAAAGGAAATAACTGCTCTCTTTTCGGTTCTTCTAAAAGAAGTTTTTCAAAACTTTCAACATTCCCCATGTTGTCCCTCCATATGTTAATTCCATCAAATTAGATATAGTTGTAGAACCTGCTCTTAAAGTAATAGGTCTTACCAATCAATATACTATCATAAAATATAAAAAAAAAGTCTAATTAATTTTATGTTTCGACTATTCTAAAATAAGTCGAATAAAACAATATTAGGATTTTTGAATATTAATGAGTTTATTATATAAAAATAGCGCTTTCTAATTAGCTTTTACTAATAGAAATACACTATTTATAATAAAAGATTTTTATTCTTTTATCCCTTCAAGTCTTTCCTTCGTATTAATTTCTTCTCCACTTATACGCTTTTCAAAAGACTTTCTCCAACTACTTGAAAGTGCATTTACTTCTAATATCCTTTTTACCCCTTCAATATTTTGCTTTTCCTTGTGCATGATACGGTTAGCAAACGCTACTGAAACACCTTTTGGATCAGACTGTAGTCTTTTTAAAGTATCGACTGATGATACCCACCCTTCTTTTAATACACGAAAATAAAATCCTGTATATCCTGTTTCTTGAAAATATAGTGGTAACTTTGGAATATTATATTTTTTTGCTAATTTAAAACAAGGTTGCCTTGGTTGTGTTACCTGTACGATTGCCTGTCCGAGCTTAAACTTATCACCAATACAAACATCCTCTTCGCGCATACCACTAACTGTTATATTTTCTCCGAAAGCCCCATATACAAGATCTTGATTCAACTCTTTTTCCCAATATGGATAGTGATCACCAGTATAAACACAAACTGCTTTATCTACTCCTCCATGATGAACTAAGTCAGCTTGTCCATCCCCATTAAATTTTACAAAAGATAAATATACCGGTTCCTTTACTTGTTTCTTATTTATGCCTGTATGAATTACTTTTCCGCCGTATGTAACCTCTTTTGGTAATCCTATATTTAAAGATAATAATTGATATTCATTAGCCATTCTATTTCCTCCTTTAAAGGTGTTACATGTATTTTCTCTCGGTTAATTTTTACAACCCTCTCTGTTATATAAAAATGATTATAAAACCTCTAAAATCATTGTTCAATTCAATTATTTATATAATAATGATAGGTATAACCTATTATTATACTTGAGGTGATTCCAATCGAATTACGACAACTTGAATACTTTTTAGCTGTTTCAAAAGAATTACATTTCACAAAAGCAGCTGAGAAATTAAATATTTCACAGCCTTCACTAAGTCAACAAATACGTGCATTAGAGCATGAAGTAGGAATGCCCCTTTTCGATCGAATTGGTAAAAAAATATCTTTAACCGAAGCTGGGAGGATTTTATTATTACATAGTAAAACAATTTTTCATGAAGTTGAACAAGCCCGTTCTGCTATTCAAGATTTAAACGGATTACAACAAGGTTCCTTAACAATTGGATCATTATTAACCGTCGTAAATTACTTACTACCACCAGCTATTTTAAATTTTAATAATTTATATCCCAATATAGAACTTTCTGTATTAGGACTTCGCACAGGAGATATTCGTGAAAAATTATTACAAAACGAACTAAATATTGGCATTACATTTCTACCGGTGCAAGATAAAGAAATTATTTCTATCCCTCTCTACAAAAGTGATCTTATAATAGTCGTACCAACTGGTCATCAATTAGCTGAACATAATCATGTATCTATTGCTGAATTACAGAACTACCCTTTAATTCTTTTACCTAAAAATTTCTTTTTAACCGAACTAATTACATCTCATTGTCAAAAATTCAACTTTAAACCAAAACCAATTTTAGAAATTAGTACAATGGAATCTTTAATCCAAATGGTTTCAAAAGGCATGGGAATTACAGTTTTACCAAAACCGTATATAGACTTTTTACAAAATACAAACATTCAAGCTATTAAAATAGAAAATCCTACTCCAACAATAGAAATAGGGCTTATTTATAGAAAAGATAAATATATGTGTGCTGCAACTCGAGAATTTATTAAACAATTGAAACTAACCGTACATTCTTTACAAAATTAAACGAACAAAAGAGATTATCCTATGAAGTCATTTCATAACGACCTAGTAGAATAATCTCTTTTCATAATGAAATAAAGTATTAACTATAAGTTTCAGTGTACCTTTTTGGAAATTGGAATATATTTTGTAAAATAAGCCCCAACTAACAATAATACGATTGAAAATAGCACTGTCAACATACCACCGAACTGAAACCAATATGCGAACAAATTAAAAATTGCAAGTGAAAAGAAACAAATTGAAGTTAATGCACTCTTCAATCCTTTTATTTCTGCTTTTTTTCTTTTTTGATACGCAATATACATGGAAACGGCTAAAAAAATGATAAAAACAATCATTAATAAAATGTTTAGCATCGGTAATCCCTCCAGTATAAATAACCTCCTTCGGTGCTACCATATTACCCCATTTACCCTTTTGGAATCAATTTATTATTCTCTTCTCTCCAAAAATCAGTATAAGTTTTATTTTCAAAGTTCACATTCACCTCAGAAAAAGGAAGACTCTCTCCAACCTCCAACGAGTACCAGTCATTTAAAAGTGGAGACCCGAAACAAATATTCATTGTGCATTCATGCAAATCAAACAATACGGAATGTAAAGTTCCAAACCATTCTTCATAATTATGCACCGTCAGCCCGGCAGGATATTCTTTTTGTACTAATCCTTTTAAAGACTCTATACTCACTTGTTCATTTCGATTTAAATGTTCATACAATGTGTGATATCGGTTTGTAGATTGTTCTAATCTTCTACTATTCAGTTTTTGAATAGGTAAACTAATTGCATGGTTTGTTGATACGATAAAATCTTGGCTTTTCTCAACAATTGTGATTATTGATTTATATCCATCAAATATTTCAATACATACTGCATCTAAAGGGTCGGCTACTATTAGATTCATATTACTAGCAATTGGTATTTCTTCTATTAGTGACTTAGCCTCCTGCACATTTTTGCATTTCTCCAATAACAGTCGAATTACTGCAAAACATTGTAAACCACTTACTACTGGCTTTCGTAGACCTTCAATATTTCCTACTGGTTGACCACATGCTGAAAATGTAACAGCTAATCCATGCTCGTTAACCCCTTCCGTTCGGCCAAAATATTGAGTAGAAAAGCCACTATGTGCATACGCACCTTCAACATGAGTTGAACAAAAACGCATATCATCTATTTTTGGTGACAAATCATAATTTCTTAATACATAAGTATGCTTTAAATCTGTCTTTTTAGGTAAAACAGCACAATGGCTACAACCTGCTTTTAATAGTGTTTGATAATAATACATCATATTTTCAGATGGAATTTTTAATACTTCACAAAATCCTTCAATCTCTTCATTAATTCCTGGACAATAATTATGTAATATGTTCCTAGATTCTGTCCAATGCTGATGCGATATTAACTTTTCTTTCTGTATAAATTGCGGAATAAGGTAAGGATGTTGTTTTACAAATTCCCCTTGTTGCTTACCGATTTCATAATGACTTCCTTTTAGCGATGAAAAATAACCCTTTACTTGATACATCTAATTCCCCCTTATTGAATTTATCCATATCGTACCAAATAAACTGTATTCATTCTTGATGTTTTTTACTGTCTCTCAAATTAAATACGGCTGGAATAAAGCGAACAGTTATAAAATAAAAACTAGGAAACTGTAATCTTTAACAGTTCCCTAGTTTCCTTCATACTAAATGATTCCCTCTTCCACCATCGTTTCTGCAATTTGCACCGAGTTCCACGCCGCACCTTTTAATAAATTATCGGAAACGATCCAAAGATGGAATCCGTTTGGTGTATCAGGATCTTTTCTAATTCTACCGACAAATGTATCTATTTTCCCTTCTGCGTATAATGGCATTGGATACAGCTGTTCACTAGGGTTATCCTGCAAAATAACACCTGGTGCATCAAACAATACTTCTTTAATTTCTGCAACAGTTGCTTCTTTTTCAAGCTCTATATAAACCGATTCTGAGTGACCTGATATGACCGGAACACGCACACAAGTAGCTGCCATTTTCAAGTTTGGGTCTTCTAAAATTTTCTTCGTTTCTTGTATCATCTTTACTTCTTCAAAGGTGAAATCATTATCCGTGAATATATCTACTTGAGGAAGTACATTAAATGCAATTGGATAATGTTTTTTATCTTTTTTCGCTGGTAATATAGTACTCTCCACTTCTTCACCTGCAAGTATTGACTTAGCCTGTTCTTTTAATTCTTGAATCGCATGAATACCAGAACCCGATACAGCCTGATAAGTGGAAACGATAATTCGTTCTAATCCGAATACTTTTCGTATTGGCTGAAGAGCTGTTACCATCTGTAATGCTGAACAATTCGGAACTGCTATTATCCCTTTATGTTCCTTTAAAGTGTGCGCATTCACTTCCGGAACAACGAGCGGTACATCATGTGCCATTCGGTATTCGCTTGTGTTGTCAATGACGATGGCACTGCTAGAGACAGCTTGATTTACAAATTGTCTAGAAACTTCTCCTCCAGCGCTAAAAAAGGCAATATCTACCCCTTCAAAACTATTTATTTTTGCTTCTTGTATAATGATCTCTCGCCCTTTAAATTGTACTGTCTTACCAGCTGATCTTTTTGACGAAAGTAACGTAACTTCAGCTATATTAAACTTTGTTTCTTTTTCTAACAGTTCAATAATTTTCTGACCTACTGCACCCGTAGCCCCAACAACAGCTACATGATAGCCCTTTTCACTCATCTTTTCTCCTCCAATGTTAAATGAATAAATATTTCTACAATTTCATTTTATAAGGAATTTAATCATTTGGAAAATTGAAATACGTGATATAATCATTCACAAATCATGATAATAAAAGAGGGATTGTTTATGGAAATGAGACACGTTAAAACATTTTGTGCGATTGTTAAGTATGGTGGTTTTTCTAAAGCTGCTCATGCATTAGGTTATGCGCAATCTACAGTTACAGCGCATATGAAAGCATTAGAGAACGATTTACATATTCCTCTTTTCGATCGGTTAGGAAAAAAAGTACTTCTTACAAAAGCAGGTCATCAATTTCATCCTTATGCTTTAGAATTACTTGCAATTTATGAAAAAGCGCAAGAAATCCCTCAAAATACCGATCAATTAGAAGGTACATTGAGTATTACATCAAACGAATCATTAGCAGTGTACCGTTTACCACAATTATTACGCGCTTATAAACAGAAAAATCCGAAAGTAAATATCGTACTTGAAACAAACACAAACGAACAAGCATTACAAAAATTACGTGAAGGAGAAACAGACGTTGTCTTCATAATTGGAGAAAGTATAGAACATAATGATTTTATTACACGTACTTTTAGTAATGAAACATTTGGATGGATTTTACCTCCCCATTACTGTATACACTCTAACCCATTTTATTTATTAAAGGATACTCAGTTTATTTTTACCGAACAAAGCTGCGGTTATAGACCAATGGTAGATCGTTTTTTACGTCAAAGCGGGAATATTCCAGCTAAAACATTTGAAACGTCCAACGTTGAAGTTATTAAACAATCTGTTATGTGTGAGTTAGGAATTTCAATTCTTCCTTACATCGTTGTACAAGAAAGTTGTCAAAAAGAGCAACTCTGTTTTCAGCCTATTGAAACTCCAACAGTTATTCAAAGCCATGTAATCTATCATAAATCTAGATGGATTTCCCCTGTAGTACAGTCGTTTCTTTCACTATTAAAGGTTATGAAAGTATAAAATAATATGAAAGAAAACATGAGTTGAAATCCTTTAAAGAATATCAACCCACGTTTTCTTTACTACTACTTATATAGTCATCTTCTTTTTATTAGGTGATGTTTTTTCTTTAACTAGAACAAATATGATTGGAAGGACAAGTAAACTAGCAATTGCACAGATTGTTCCTAAAGAAGAAAACGGAAATCCATTACTTATGGCAAGTGACGCTATGCCAGAAGCAATAGTCATCCCAATATACATGGCAGAGCTATTTAATGCCATTACAGTCCCTCGCACAGCTGGTTTTAATTCTGAAATTAGTGCCGTTAATGATGCTTGGCCAAATCCAATAAATAAACTCCAAATAATATGTACAATAATTGCAATTACTAGATTTCCTGTGGAAAGCGAGAATAACATTACACTAATTGAAGATACAATACTCGCAATGACTATAACATTCTTCTTTCCTATTTTATCAGCTAACTTTCCACCTAAAATATTACCAGCTACACTACCAACTCCCGCCAAAAAGATTACAATACCTATTTCACCAACGGAAAGGCCAAAATTATCCCCATAATAAACACCTATGTATGAAAACATGCCGTGTAATCCAATTGTCCATAGAAAAGTTGCTAATAATGCAAATAAAACTGATATATTTACTACAGTCATTTTCAATGGTGCATCCACCGTTTCCGTTAAAGAAACATGCACATCATCTCTCTCTTTTTCATTTCTTAATATGTGATTAATTAGTAATGTCAGAAATAAAGTTAAAAGTCCTATACTATAAAATGTCCATTGCCAATTTCCTACTTCAGATAAAAATGCACCTATAGGTACTCCAATGACTGTCGAACCTACCATTGCTCCCATAATCGTTCCCATCGCTTTTCCTCTTGACTCATATGTAACTTTATCTCCCACTAATGCAAAGATACTTGGCATAATCATCGCACCAGATAAACCTGTTAGACCGCGAAATAATAAAAGAATTTCAAAACTCTTCGCTAATCCCGTACAAAATGTAGAAATAGAAAAAATAATAAACCCTATTATAATCATACGTTTCCTTCCAACTCTATCAGACATCATTCCAAATACGGGTGCAGTTATTCCATAACAAAGTGCATAAATAGTAATTAATAACCCTCCACTTCCATCAGGAATACTAATTGTTTCTGTAATTACTGGTAATAAAGGTGCGACTAATAATGAATCTAATCCAACAAAAAAAGCTACAATTGCCAAAATGCGTATCATTGACTTTAACTCCATATATAACTCCCCTTTATTTCATATATAAAATAACTCTTTATTATGACCTCTTCTTCAATTTTTACTACTCTACATTTTATTTCATATATGAAGTATTTATATAAATAAAAATGTAACAGAGTGTTACATTTTTACTATATTTAATTCAAGTGCTTCTTCCACTTTAATAATAAATCCTCTAAAATCCCTTCTTCTTCTTTCGTAAAACAACCACAATTCTCTTTTAAAAAATCACTATATTGCACATCGACTTGCTTTTTCGTCTCTTCACCTTTTTTAGTTAAATAAACGAGCGTTTCACGTTGGTCATTCGGGTTCTTCTCTGTCATTACGTAACCATCACGCTTCATCCGTTGAATCATTGTTGTCATATTACTTGGAACGCATCCCATGTTTTCAATTAACTTTGACATAGATACTTTCCCAGATTTTGCGAGTACTTGAATCACTCCAAATTGTACGTAACTTATATCATACTGTTCAATTGCTTTATCTAGATTTTTTTGTAGTAAATGATAAACATCACGGATATTACCGTAAAGCTCTCTGTTATTCATATGTATATTTAAGCCCCTCTAATTTATTTCATATATGAATCATATTCCCATTTATTTCTTGTGTCAATAAAAAACACCTTTGTAATAATGACAACAAAGGTGTTTCAACATATCTCTTATTTATTAGTCTGTCCCCCACCTGCAATTAATTTACTGCCTGAATATGTACTTTTTTGCATAAACAGTTGATTAATTAACTCTTTTTGTTCGGCTTCTGACATTACACCTTTTCCTTCGCCTAAATTTCCACTTTGTAATTTCCAAATCTTGTTGTGATCCGCGTCCATTTTTTCATATTTCCCTTGTTTCCATCTTTCTAAAATATCTGCATATGTTTTTCCTTGTACTAGATCATTGCTCTTTACAATATCAAGTAAACTTTCAATACGTTCTTGTGTAATAAAAATATAGCCCCACTTTTGATCAGCTTTCGTTTTTTGATGTGCCATTTCATGTAACGCTGTCTGTATTTTCTCATCTGTCCATTTAAAATTTTTATTAAAGCTGCTATTTGGTAATGAATGATTGCCATTTTCTAAAACCTTTGCATCTTCAGCTTTTACATTACTATCAGCCAGCACTTCTGCTGCCGGAGCAGCTGGTGATGCCTTTTTCGCAGCTGGTTTACTATTATTTAAATAATACAGCATACCATATGTTAAACCTACTCCGATTACCGCCATGCCAGCTATAATTCCAATTATTTTAAAGAATGTTTTCATCTTGCTTGTTTCCTCCCGCATATCTCATTTCATATTTTCTATTCCCTAAACCACATATGTATTTCCTTATATTATATTTCTTTCTTTTATAAATTGAAAGATTATTCTGTCAAAAAACACCGTCTTTTTCAAATGCAACTTCACCTCTAAGCATTTCATTTTAATTTTATAAAAATATGTGCTAGCCTATCTATAAAGGAGATGAATAAATATGAGTTTATTGCATAACGGTTTAACTTTTTTAAACTTTGATGATACGTATTTATTACAAAATAAACTACATTCTTATTCACATGAAGATATTGATTTTACTCATTTAGAACACGCAAATCTATATTGCGAAAACACTTCTTTAATGCATATAAAAAGAGCATTAAATCGTAGAAAGAATAAAGGAATTACTTTTATAGGTTCTGGAAATTATCATTATGTATCTCATTTATTATTAGAAGAAATAAACAAGCCTTTTACCCTTATACTATTTGATCATCATACTGATATGAACTTACAGGGAGCGAATGAACAGACTCTTATTTCCTGTGGATCTTGGGTATCATTTTCTCTTCGAAATAATGATAATTTAAAGAAGGTAATCATTATTGGGCCTTCTTCTCTTACAATTCATTCTAATGATTGTCCATACGTAGAAATTTTTCCAATTGATATATCACATGAAGTATCCATACATACAATACTTTCACATATTCATACAGAAACAATATATGTAAGCATTGATAAAGATGTTTTAGATCCAAAAGTTACTATTACCAATTGGGATCAAGGGCACATGAAATTATCTAGACTTTTACAATTTATTCATTCTCTAATTATGAATAAATCTATTTATGGTATTGATATTTCCGGTGAACTCCCAGTTTATCCTTCTCAACTTTTCTTACCTAAATATAAAAATGCTATTCATAAAAATGAACAAGCAAACTTACAAATTTTAAAAACAATTTATGAAACGAACTTACATATTCAATATGCATAAAAAGAACGAGTACCTTATAAGGTACTCGTTCTTTTTATGCGCGATTTTCTTTTAACCACTTCGTAATCGCATCTAATCTCGAAACATCAAAACGACTCTCTTCACACACATGTAAACTGTTTAAGTTATTTACAATTTCTAGTTCATTCGTTTTTACACTTTTTGCCTCAATTAATTTACAGTACCCGTCTGTAACGGTATTTAAATTTTCATAATAACGTTGAAACGCTTTTGATATATGTAAATGCTTTTCAAAGTTTCTTCTTCTTTTTGTCTCGTCAGATTCTTTCCGTTTTCTAAGTTCTTCATCATTCGTATATAAATAAAAATATTGATCAGGAAAACCAATTTCCCTATGTATCAGCTTTTCTTTATAAAAGTTTTCTATTAAAGATAATGGCTGATCAAATATTTCAAAATGGAAACACCAATTATAACTAAGCGGCTGATAAATGTCTCCATCAAGTATTATTAATTTATATTGCTCTGACTTCTGCATTGCTATTTTCCAGCGCTCTACTTGTTTTTCAAAATACCATGTTCTATGTTCATTTTTTGGTCTTTCAAATAATAAATTCACTTCAGGTATAATATAAGCACCATAATTCTTTTCTAACTCACGACACGTTGTGCTCTTACCAACCGCACTTGCTCCCTCGAACGCTATAATCCCCATAGTTTCTCCCTCTTTCATTAACTAAAATCTCTTTGTTTCGCTTTTCTCCCCCATAACTGTTTCCATAAAACAATTGAAGCGATGGAGAGCATTATTGTTGTAATGATACTGCCTTCAATACCAAATTTGCCTCCATGCAATATTTCTGGTCCATTTGTTATAGACTTAAAAATCGGAGTGGAATACACATTTGTACCACTAACGGCGAAACCATATACATTATATTGCGCCCAATTCCAAATTGAGTGCCATGCACATATTCCCCATAGACCATCTTCTTTTAATACGTATAAAGCTGCGTATACTCCAACTAATATTATATTCGATATAGATAATATTGTAATTCCCGGATTAAGGAGATGAAGAAATCCAAATAAAAAAGAAGTAACAATTATTCCAACCCATATACGACCTCTAATAGAAAGAACCGGAAATAACCAACCTCGCACAATAATTTCTTCAGTTGCCCCTTGTATTAAAAATGCAACTAAGGATCCTAATATACCTACTATTACTGTTGAGGTAATATGTTGTACTTGTAATTTTACACTTCCCATTAGTAACAGCAAAATAACTGGTATTGAAATAAATACAAACCCTATTAACGCACCTTTTAAATACTTTCTCATCCATTTCTCTTTCCAAAAACCAATGGATGAAAATGGCCTTTTTTCTACAAAACGAATCCATATAAATAAAATGAGTATAGCTCCTCCAAATGTTAACAACATTCTAATATTATCATAAATCCCTTTCATGAATGTTGTTTCAACTTTCGGTAAAAATAACATAAACAACATAAATAGTTCACCTAAAGTCAAAAATATAATGGCTAATATTACGGCAAAGATTGGATGGACTTTTTTTCTCCCTGTTTTTGCTGCTTCAATTATTTTAAATGAATTATTTTTCACTCTCTTTCCTCCTTTTCCTTTATTAATATTTAATTCCCACCAGTTAACAACCATATTTTACCACAAGTGACCTATTAATAATATTTCACTCCATTTTTTACATGATTTTGCATAAACCAAAATTAGGAATAATATATAAATAAAAGAGATGTTTTTGTGTCTTTTACCATCCTATTTCAGACTGGTATTACCAGCACTTGCTATTTCCCACCATTTGTTGTAAGATAGTAATTAAGGTCAATTTAACAGTATATTTTCTTTGCATATTATCAAGTATCAATCAGGAACATTTTATATTCCTTATGGGTTTTTGATAATATGTGAAATTTTATTTTTCATTCAAATAAGGCCGAACATATTGTAATCTTTTTAATTTTTAGGAGGCATTACCATGACATTAACAGGTAAAGTAAAATGGTTTAACAGCGAAAAAGGTTTCGGTTTCATCGAAGTTGAAGGTGGCAACGACGTATTCGTTCACTTCTCAGCTATCACTGGCGACGGCTTCAAATCTCTTGACGAAGGTCAAGAAGTTAGCTTCGAAGTTGAAGACGGTAACCGTGGACCTCAAGCTAAAAACGTTGTAAAGCTATAATTCAAACAATAAAAAGGTTGTTACCAGCACGGTTAACAACCTTTTTAATATATAACTAAATTTTTTTACATAAAAGGAGTGGTTACATGTATCGCAATCGAAAGAACGATGTAGCAGAAGTACCACCAGAACAAACCCCTGTTTGGGAATGTGAAGCAGAGGATTGTTTAGGATGGATGAGAAAGAACTTTTCATTTGAAGAAGAGCCTAAATGCCCTTTATGTAAAAGTAGCATGAAAAGCGGAGAACGTTTATTACCTAAGTTAGGTTAATTTTTACTTAACCCCTCTTATTTAAGAGGGGTTTTTTATTATAAATTTAAATCTTCAACATCCGTTCGAACTATAGAATACAATAATGCATCATGTTGCTTATTTCCTTGATGAATATATCCACGTAATAATCCTTCTTTATGAAAACCTATTTTACATAACATTTTACAAGAAGTAACATTTTCAGGGTATGTAATAGCACCAATTCTAAATAAGCCTAAATCTTGAAATCCATAACGAATAATTTCCCTGGCTGCTTCTGACGCATAACCATTCCCCCAATAACGAGGATGTAAGTCATATCCAATTTCAGATCGTTTACTCCATAATTGTAAATTATTTAATCCAATTGTACCTATTAAAGTATTTGTTTCTTTTAATACAATCCCCCATCGTATTGCCTTTTTCTCAAAGTAATTTTTTGAAAAAGATTCAATCATACGTGAAGCTTGTCCAAACTCTGTAAAAGAATTCATACCGTAATAACACGTTACCTCATCCAATGAAAAGATTTCATATATTTTTTGACAATAAGATTGTTCTATTTCAACTAAACGCAAACGTTCTGTTTCTAATATAGGAAATGCCATAGGATCACTCCTTTCTTTCTACTTATTCATTATAGCAGAAAACATATTTATAATTAGGAAAGTCCTCAATGTCCCATTAATCAAATATTTCAAGAGTAGCCTACCCTCTTAATTCAATACGAACTAAGAGTAACCCTTCTTGCATTTACATGATGCGAAAAATAAAGAGATGATCATAGTACACTGATCATCTCTTTATTCCATACTCACTTTTCCCTTCTAAAACAACACCCTACCCCATACATTTATGGTAAAATATAGTTAAAATAAATTTTGTTATGGAGGTGATATTTTCTATGTATATATTCATCGGTTTATCCCTCTTACTCATATTACTCATATTTTTATTCGCAAAAAAGTTCACTCCAAACTCATTCATGATGACTAGTTTTAAAGGCAATAGCTTTAAAACATTTTTAATCAGCATTTTTATCGCCGCTACTCTTTCTCTTTCATATGGAATCTATCACGCAGCAACATATCAACCTAAACATCTAGATATCACATTACAAAATCAAAACTTTACTGTTTTCGGTAACGTTGGAGAGCTTGGATATTTCTCAGAAGAATTACTAAAAAAAGATACAGAAGTTAAGCTACATTTTGCCTCTTGGAAACCAATGCAATTAAATAATCCAGAAATAATAGTAAACTATCCTTCAGGTAAACAGGAAACATGGAAACCGAACATAACATTACTTCCTGCCAATAAATTAAAAGAGAAACATGGTATAAAAGAGCTTTACCAACTCTCATCATATTCATTTAAAGAATCCGGTAACATAACATTAATGATTACTGAGAATCATACAACGAATAAAAAGATCTCAATTCAAGTGAAATAAATAAAATGTCCCTCCAGCATAACGGAGGGACATTTTATTTATATATGTATGCTATATTAATTTGTCGGTTCATTTAATGTTGCAATGATTTCATTTGCAATGTTCTTTCCATTTCCAATACACGCACCAATACCGACACCGTAATATGAGGCACCTGCTAAGTATACATTAGGATATAGATCCGTCATTTTTTCTTGTAATGTTTGAACTGCTTGATTATGTTCTAAATGATATTTCGGCATTAAATCTTTCCATTTTGTCACTTCAACTACTTCTGGTTCACCTTTAATTCCGAGACTCTTTTCAATATCATATAAAGCGACTCGTACTAGTTCTTCTTCATTATAATTTTTAATCGTTTCATATACCGGATTAGTACTCTTATAAAACATTCTCACTAATAGCTTTTGGTTTCCAGATGTATGTTTCCACTTCCGGCTTGTCCATGTACAAGCATCACAATGTAAATCACTGTTTTCTGTTACGATAAATCCTGTGCCGTCCGCTGGTAATTGTTCATCTAGTATGTCAAATCCTAAGTAAATACTTATAAGTGATGAATTTTTAAATGTATGAAACTGCTCGTTTAACTCATTAGACTGTAATAAAGTTTCTGCGATATCATGCGGAGTTGCTAAAACAACATAATCAGCTTGGATTGATTCTTGATTTGCAAAGGAGACTTCATAGCGATTACCTTGTTTACTTACAGCTGTCGTTACAACACCCTTCTTAACAACCGTCTCAGTCAGCACTTCTTCTAAACGATCAATAATCGTAGATAATCCACCTTTAAATGATACGAACTTTTTATTTCCTGCTGATTGAAACTGCTTTTTATTCTCTTCAAAACCTTTAATAATACTTCCATATTTATTTTTATAATCCAGTAAATACGGTAGTGTAGACGCCATAGTAAGCTCATTCAATTTACCAGAATATACACCTGAAAGCACCGGAGCAATTTGTCTTTCTACTAACTCTTTCCCTAAAAAGCTTTCTAAAAATACAGCAAGAGAAGTATCCTTCGTAAACTCTTTATTTTTCGTTATGAAATCTTTTAAAGCAACAATTTTCCCTTTCGTTGATACTAGCGTACTGCTAAACAACGACTGGACACTCATCGGTATCCCAAATATAGTATCAGAAGGAATTGGATGTAAAGTATTATCAGAATATATGTAAGAAATACCCGTTTCGTTATACACCATTTCTTCTTCTAAATTTAAATCCTTTATAAGCGGCATGACATGTTCATTACGAGCAACGATAGAATCTGCTCCGGATTCCATAATAAAATCCTTTTCTTCTACACTATGGATTTTCCCACCTAAGTACTCTTCTTTTTCTACAAGGATTAAATTTAAATCTATATTATAATCCTTTTTTAATTTTTCTAAATAAAACATAGTAGAAAGTCCCGTTATACCTCCACCGATAACAACAACTGTTTTCATATGTATTGCGCTCCTAACCGATACAATTAATAATTCCTTTATTATTATACCCAAAAGTCCTTATATTCGACTAGCAACTTGCGCATTCTGTAAGAAATTAGACAATATATCCGAATAAATTTTCGGTTGATCATTATGTACTAAATGATCGGCAAACGGAATAACGGCAATATGAATATTTCCGTTTAATTGTTTGAACGTTGTAGCAGCTGTAACTTCATCTTCTGAATCTCCCCCAACAATACAGAGTGTAGGTATTTGAAGATTCGCTACATCACCAGTTTCATCGAAAGGATACCAATCTTTAACTTGCCACGATTCAAGCAATGCTTTCCAATCACTTTTTTCATGAATTTGATTCATATACGTTATAACTTCTTCATTTTTCATCAATTGCTGATGACACTTCGCTTCATACTCCAGAGACTCTTCCCAATTATCCCTCTTAACTGGAAATATACCTGAAAAAGTTAATGTTCTCACTTTCTCTGGATACTTTTTTGCAAATAATAAAGCGACTAATCCTCCTAGTGAAACACCAGCTATATGACATCTATCAATTTGTAGATGCTCTAACGTATCATATAAATCCTTTGCAGAACGTAGGAAATAATTCTCCAATGTCCCCCCTGATTTTCCATGCCCTCTTAAATCAGGGCGAATGACTTGATAATTTTGTTCTCGAAAAAATGCTACCTGCTCTTCATATTCTACTAAACCTGTCATACCACCAGAATGTAAAAGTACGATTGGTTCCCCTTCTCCTGAAATGTACGTATGTAATATCATGTATCCGCCTCCTCTAAAACAGAATATTCCATCTATTATTAGTATATAGAATATACATCTGAATTTCCAAATAAAAAAGAACTATAACATTTTCACATCATGTCATAGTTCTTCCTATTTTAAAAACATAAAGTAATTAATCAGTTTGTCTATTTCTTGACTTAATGCCAATACTTTTTCATGTTGAATTCCGTAATCTGATACTAAATATAAAAGTTCTTCTTTCTTTATTTCAATTACTTTTTCCAATTTCACTAATTCCATGTCGTTTTACTTCTCTCTCCAATACTAAAATGTATGTATTTTAGTATAGCCTATTTACATAATTAGTAAAAGTAAAATACTCATGTAAAATCTTACATATTTTAAAATAATATACTAACAACAAATAAATTTATATTTTTGTACCTTAATACAGACCATTAGGCTTCATTACGTATTCATAACAAATCGGAATTTCTCTAAAGTTATATCTTTATATTTTGGAGCCCTCTTAATATAATCAAAGTAACTATATGAGAATTTAAAGACATGTCCAAAATCCCAATCAATTGACAAGCCACCTTTTAAAACACTTTTATTTTCCATCTTTCTATCCCCCGTAAAAAAATCACTTTATACTCATCCTAAAGATGGCGTCAATACAAATAAAATATGATTGGATTCGTCACTTTTATTCAAAAAACGATGTTTCACATTTGGCGGGATACGTACAACATCTCCTTCTTCTAAGAAGTACTCTTTGCCTTCTAACTCCACATAAACTTCTCCTTTCATAACAACAGCAATTTCTTCTTTATCTTCATGTGAATAGTGATTTTCCGTTGTATTTGCTTGTTTATTTAGGTCCATCATTAACATTTCAATACGCGCTTTCATAAAATCAGGTGTTAATACATCGTATACGATGTGATCGTTATTTTCTCGATATACTTTCTTTCTATCTTTCTTCTTAGAAATGAGTGAATCTGTATCAATCTCATTAATAAATAGTGTAAATAGCGGTACATTTAACGCTTTCGCTATTAATTCCAATACACTTAACGAGGGATTCGCATGTCCTCGTTCAATTTGACTAATTAATGAAGTACTAATTCCTGCATAATCCGCAAATTCGCGAATTGTCATCTTATTTTTCTTACGATAACTTAATACAGTTTGTCCAAGCCTATCATGTATCATAGTAAATCCTTCCTTCGTCCATCATAATATATATTTCATCGCTTTTGTGTTGACTTACTAAACAAAGGCAAATAATCCTTTTCTATCGTCTCCGAGACTTATATACTTACCTTTGTACATTTTATCGTATTTAGTTAATTATAATAGACAATCTATCGGAGGGACAAACTTTGAAATCACCTATTCTTTCATATTGCATCTTATTTTTCGGTGTATTCGCCTTATCAACTTCAGCGATTTTTGTAAAATTGGCAGATGCTCCTGCAACTATCATTGCTTTTTATCGATTATTTTTCGCTGCATTAATTCTGTTGCCATTATTACTTTTTAATCGAAACAATCGAAACGAACTAAAAACAATAACAAGAAGACAATGGGGATTCGGATTCATTTCTGGGCTATTTTTAGCTGCACATTATGTACTATGGTTTGAATCGTTACAATATACTTCTGTAGCAAGCTCTACTGTTATCGTAACGTTACAACCTTTATTCTCAATGATTGGTGGTTATTTTTTATTCAAGGAAAGGTTTACGAGAGGCGCGATTATCGGTTGTCTCATTGCTATTTCAGGAAGTATCATCATTGGCTGGCAAGATTTCCAAATTAGCGGGGAAGCCTTATACGGAGATATTTTAGCATTTATTGCGGCAGGAATTATTACCGCATACTTTTTCATTAGCCAATATGTTCGTAAAGATTTGTCACTTATACCGTATTCGATAATTAGTTATGGGAGTAGTGCCTGTTTTCTTGGTGTATTCTCTTACATGCAAAACGAATCTTTCATCCACTACTCTACACAAACTTGGCTGTGCTTTATTGGCTTAGCATTTATTGCTACGATTTTAGGGCAAACGATTTTTAATTGGTTATTAAAATGGATGAGTGCTACTGTAATCTCCATGAGCATTTTAGGAGAAACAATTGGGACTTGTATACTAGCGTACTTTATATTAAATGAGACTATTTCTTTACAACAAGGACTAGGCATTACAGTTATTTTTATTGGTCTTGCATTATTTTTATTACAACCAAATTCTAATAAAAAAGCATGACATTATACTGTCATGCTTTCACTATCCATTATGTACAATTAAACCATCAGGTCTAAAACGACTCATCATAATTTCATTAATAAACTTTCCGTGAGCTTTCAAATTTCCTACCTTTACTCCCTCTTCTATAAATCCGAATTTTTCATATAGAGTTTTCGCTTTAGGATTCGTTTCTAAAACACCAAGTTCCACTCGCTCTAACATTAACCAATTATCAGCCAAATCAAGTATTTTTGTAAGAAGAGCTTTTCCAATGCCTTTATTATGATATTCACTATCTACCCCGATAAACAAATCACCCGAATGAGATCTACGTCCTGGACTTTGGGTTAACCCAACAAATCCAACAACTTCCCCATCATACTCTGCAACAAATTCAAATTGATTTGACGCTAAATTTCGAATTCTATTTTCCATCGCATCTACACGCATGCTAGGTAAGAAAACCATATAAGGTAAAACGTCATCTTGTATGCATATACGGTGAATCGCTCTGGCATCTTGTATTTCTACTGCTCTTACTTTGATCGTCATATTTTCTTCCCTCCATATTCTTAACAATACATATTCATTCTAGCCTCCTGCATAAAACCCCTTCTCTCCTTTGTTTCTTTATGTTATTTTTATATAATTATTTCGGCATAATATTAGATTTACGAACAAACTTATCTACATTAGGTTAACTTTTTACTTTATTATATAATGCAAGCAGCTTTTCCATTGGAATACCATTTACTTTCATACCGGCTATATCACAATTTTCTATTTCAATATTCTTCAAGTTACTATTATGTATTACACTACCTTGTAAATCACAATTATCAAATAAAATAGGTTCCTTCTCATCTCCAAGACTTGTATCTTTAAATTGAACTCCACCTAAAGTCACCAAACTAAATTTACTGCCAGAAAGATTTAAATCTGCAAATAAAGATCTTTTAAAGTTTATATTTCTAAACTTAGATTGGCTTACATTACAATTACTCATATTCATATGCATTATATTACTACCAATAAATGCACTGTTTTTTAAATTCACTTGATAATACTCTGTATTTGCTAAATTACAGTTTTCATATTGGCTGTTTTTTATATTTTTATTTTTTATTAGGTTCTCTTCAGCTGACTCTACAGTGATTCTTTTTACATAACAATACTCATCATCAGATTTAAAAATTATTTCATAGCCCATTTTTTTATAAAAATGATGATTATTAAGTTGTCTACTAGATGTTTCAAGATCCCAAATCCTTATGCTTGGATATTCCTCTTCTATTAATTTAATAACATTCGATCCAATTCCTTTCCCTTGATAAACAGGCTCTACAAAAATACGATCAATTCGGCCATATGACTTACCTGAGATCGTAACTATAATTCCCCCGATTATTTTTCCATCCATTATCACTTTGTAACAATTCAATTCTTCGATTGAATATCTCATCATTTCTACTGAAGAATACCCTGGTGGTTGGATGTTATAGTCAATAACATCACCTTGACCACATAACCATCGTTCTGCTTCTTCATCAAATGTTCTTGTCATTATTTCTGTTAACTTTTCTGCATCTAAAATTGTAGCTTTTTCTATAGATATTATTGTCATTTTTGTTTTCCCCTTTATTATTACAAGATAATAACCTTTACGAACGAAATAATTATCAATTCACTTTTGTTTTTAATGTTTTTCCCATTATTATATATGGAATATCATTTTTACTTGGATGGAATGGCTCCAATATATTTACCCACTCTAATCTTTCATATAACGAACGCGCTTTTTCATTGTTTATTTGTGTTGTTAAAACACTCGTTCTATTTGAAATCCCTTTTAGTAATTCATTATGTAATTTCGTTCCAAGACCTTCATTTTGATATTGTGGATGAACTGCTAACTCTACAAATTCAAAACAATCTTGTAACCACTCTTCTACTTGTTCTAGATTTAACGCTTCTCTCATTAATTGATTATAGTACTGTCCTTCTAATGAGCGATAACCATAAGTAAAACCAACCACTTCATTTTCATCATTTATTGCTAATATACCTTTAAAATCTGCATATTCTACATGTCTTTTCATTCGCTCAATCATCTCATTGAAATTTGTTTTCTCAAATGCTTTACAATACACTTTTGCCATATTCTCAATTAGGATCTCTTCTTTTTCAATACTTACGAATTTCACTTTACTCCCCCCTATTAAATCATTTAAAATTTCATCTGATTGAAAATAAAAAAAATTAAAACAATATCTCTCTTTACTATTAAACTACAAATCAACCTATATTTTCCACTGTTGCTTAGTATTAATGAATAAAAAAGAGACCATGCAATATAAACATGATCTCTTCTATTATTTATTTTCACTTGTATATAATTAAAAATTAGTTTTTATTTCAGCCACTCGTTGCAACTATTACTTAACTCCTGTAAATCCTCTATAAATCGACTCGCATGATATCCATCACAAACCGAATGATGTACTTGCAATGAAACTGGTAGCATAATCTTATTTTCTTCATTAAAATATTTCCCACAAGTTATAATCGGTAATAGAAAATCACCATCATTATTAATGTTAAGATTAAATCCAGTAAAACTAGTCCAAGGTATGCTAGAAATCGGAAATACATTAGGCGGAATATTTTCTTTCGTGAAAAGACCATGAACATTAGCATAGCATCTCATATCGTCTTCATAATTTTTATAGAAAGTGCGGAAATCACTTGAATAATCCGTCCATATACTTGAAAAAGACTTATCCTCTTTATGAAAGATTGTATAACTCGGGATCATTTCCTCCCAATAGCCTAAAACTCCTTCATCGTTAAAACATGTTTGAAATTCTTTATGTTTATTTATTATTCTCGAAATTATATAAATAAAAGTCGGATAAAATTTAATTCCCTTTTGATGTACTTTCTTTATCAAAAGCGTAATATCAACATTTACTGTCATACTAAACGTACATTTTAATTCTAAATAGTATTCAAAATACTGCTCTCTATTCCAATTTTCTCTATCAATTACATGAAACTTCATTTTAATAGCCTCCTAAAATTTTCTTTTTATTTTAGGAGGCTAATTTCCTTGCTTTCACCATAATTGTTCACTCCTAACAGTTTACATTTCACCCTAATTGTTTATTTAATTATATTACATCTATAAGAATCAATTCACATATTTCTGGAAATCCATCCACATACTATAAATAAATCAAATAAAATTTGGAGGATTCACACATGAATAACAAAAATGTAAATAAAAAAGAAAATGTTACCGAAAACGCTACACCTATTCAAAATGATAATACTGCAAATCTTACTATCGAAGAACAAGCAATGAACGGCTTATATGGAATGCCAGAAACTGCTATTGAAGATGCTGATCACGCTGAAACCGAAGATTTGACTTCAAAAAATTAATAAACTACATAGAAGAAAGCCAAGGAAAATATCCTTGGCTTTCTTAACTATGCATCCACCTTTTGTACTTCTTCACTCTTTCTTGAAAGTTTCCCTGGCCAAAAAGCAAAGCGGCCTAACACGACTGTGATTGCCGGTACAAGTAATGGTCTTACAATAAACGTATCTAGTAATACGCCAATTGCTGTTACAATACCAAATTGAACGAGCACTTGAATTGGAAGTGTACCTAACACTGCAAAAGTTCCTGCTAAAATTAAACCTGCAGATGTAATGACACTACCTGTTTGTATAACACCATTTTTTACTGCATCCAAATGATTTTGTGTCTTTCTGTTTTTCCATATTTCTGAGACCATAAAGATATTATAATCTTCCCCTAAAGCAACTAAAAATACGAATGCGTATAACGGTATCGCACCTTGAATGGCCGGAGCTCCCATACCATAATGAAGTAATAGCCACCCTGCTCCTAGTGCCGAGAAGAACGATAATACAACAGTTACAATTAAATAAATCATCGCGACAATTGATCGTAAGTAAACAAGTAATAATAAAGCTATAATACTAATCATTACTGGAATAATAACCGCTTCATCACGTTCTGTAATTTGCTTTGTATCATATAATGAAGCCGTTTCTCCGCCAATCCATAGTCGATCTTCTGCATTACTAACCCCAGCATCTTTTAATACTTTTTCTACACGAGTTTTCAATTTAGGGATTTGATCTAACGCTTCAATTGAGTATGGATTTTCAGCTAAGGAAACCTCATACATTTGTATTTGCTTATTTTCTTTACCCTCTTTTGGGTCTTTAACTGTATTTACAAAAGAAAATTTCTCTAGTTCTTCTTTTATAGGAAGCTCTTTTCCTTTCGTGTCAACAACAACTTTTACTGGCGCTAATTCACCAGCTGAGAAATGATCACTAATTAACGTAAACCCTTCGCGTGAAGGCATATCTTTAGGAAACGATTCTAATAAGTCGTATGTGTATTGAATACGTGGTACAAATGATGCCAATCCACCTAATACAAATACAGTGAGCATAATGATTGTCCACGGTCTTCGTACTACAACATCTCCAAGTTTTTTACTAAAGGCGCCTTTTGATTTTTTAACTTTTACTACTTTCTTTTTCCTTCTTGCTAATTCTTCATTCATCGAAATTGTTCTCGGTACAAACGGGAAGAATGCAGTTCTACCGAAAATTAATAAAAATGCTGGTAAAATCGTTAAAGCAGCAATTCCCATTATAAATACAGCTACACTAAATGGCACTGCAAATCGATGAAAGGCACCATAATGAGCAAGTAATAATGTTCCTAATCCAAGTACAACTGTTAACGCACTCATTATAATTGCTCCGCCAGAAGCTTTAATTGCAAGTTGCAATGCCTTATATTTACTTTCTTCTTCTAGCAAGTATTCCCGATATCTCGAAATTAAAAATAGACAATAATCCGTTCCAGCACCAAACAATAGTACAGTCATAATTGATATCGCCTGTGCATCTACTTTAATCCATCCGTGATCAGCTAAAAACCCAAGCGTCGGACTAATAATACCGTATGCAAAGCCAACAACAAGTAAAGGTAAAATTGCTAAAATTGGTGAACGGTATAGCAAAATTAATAGGACTAATACAAGTAATACAGTAGCAACTAACAATTTCACATCTGCTTGACTAAATAAACTAACTGCATCTGTTTGAATGCCTACTGGTCCAGATAATCGAACATGTAATCCAGAATCACTTATTTTTTGTTTAAATGGATCTACATCCACCTTACTATTCACTATCTTTCTTAAATCATCAAGATTTCCTTTTAATATATCTGTTCCAGCTGACTTGTTAAAGAATACTGGTGTAACAAATGATGTACCATCTTTTGATGCACTTTTTGATAATACTTGTTCCGGGATTGTATCAAATGGTGGTAACGTTGATTGTTCCTTTAAAGGACTAGCTTTTAACTCTTTATAAACGTCTTGTATGAGTTTATAATCCTGCGACTGTAATCCACCATCTCTATACCATACTACTAATAAAGGATTCCCTGCATTATTCGGAAACTCTTTTTTCATAAGTGCTTCCGCTTGCTGCGACATAGCTGTTTCGGGTAAATTTTTCGGGTTCGGTTCTTTCGTACTATTTACTTGTGGTAACGTAAATGAAAGTAATAATGTAATAAGAATCCATACCGATAAAGTGATCCATTGCGTATTTTTCCCTGCTACAAGCCTCCCTAACATATGTAACGGGTGCTTTTTCATAAAAAACCCACCTTCCTTTTTTCCTCCACTATTAATTATATATACTGGTCGGTTAATTAATCAAGAATGAATAAAAATTATGTTATAATTATCTAAACAATACATGTCAGGAGCGAATGGATTTGGAACAAAAACAACGCCCTCTCGGAAGGCCTCGTCAAAATAAAAATACAAAATCTACAAAAGAAACCATTTTAGAAGTTGCAACTCGGTTATTTCTTACTCAAAATTATCAAGTCGTTTCTATGGAGGAAGTAGCAAAAGTTTGTGGTGTTACGAAAGCAACCGTCTACTATTACTATTCAACAAAAGCAGATTTATTTACCGCTACTATGATTCAAATGATGGTACGTATACGTGAGAATATGTCGCAAATCCTTTCTACAAATAAGACTTTAAAAGAAAGATTATTGGACTTTGCTAAAGTTTACTTACATGCCACAATGGATATCGATATGAAAAATTTTATGAAAGATGCAAAACTATCTTTATCTGAAGAACAATTAAAAGAATTAAAAAAAGCTGAAGATAGCATGTATGAAGTATTAGAAAAAGCACTCGATAAAGCGATGCAACTTGGAGAAATCCAAAAAGGAAACCCTAAATTTGCCGCTCATGCATTCGTATCTTTATTATCAATTGGGAATTTTAAAGATGAAAATGACAATCCTATTCTTACAAATATAGATGAATTAGCACAAGAAATCGTTTCTTTTTATTGGAACGGATTAGGTCATTCATATTAAACAGATTTCCTTTAATAAAAAAGCATGTTTGAATTTTTTTCAAACATGCTTTTTTATAATTTAGCATCCATTATCAAAAAATTATTATCTTCGACTTTTACAAATTTTGAAGTTGAATCTTTATATTCCCCTTACTTAATCCCCCATGGTAACAAACTACAGATTCAATATCTAGATTTAAATACTTCTCCAAAGACTGCTGTGCTTCCATAATATTTAAAGTTGTTGGGGCGTGAATTCCTCCTAACTTTCCATTCACACTATACATCGAGTCTCCTGCAATAAGAGTTTTACTTTGTTTCAAATATAAACTAATATGACCAGGAGTATGCCCTGGAGTATGGAGAATTCGTATTCCACCGCAATACGGAAGTTCTTGCCCGTCAATCACTGTGTCACTCACTTTTCCTTTTGGTGGATTCTCTACATGTACATCTTTCAATAAAGGTAAATCCCCCTCAATATATCGTTTATCTAACTCGTGCGCATAAACTTTAATATCGCTTACACCATTCTCCAATACATCAGGAAGGCTACCTATATGATCTATATCCTGGTGTGTCAAAATCACAACTTTTAGCTTATCAACAGATACCCCAACTCTCTTCATCTCTACTTGTATATCTTCAAATTGTCCAGGAAAACCAGTATCTATTAAAACTGCCATTTCATCATTCCATAAAAGAATTGGGTGAATTATAAATTCTTGAAATTCAAGTTGTAACATTTCTACCCCTTTTGCAATCTCCATACAGCAATTCTCCTTTATAATGAAGTTTGAAAATATGTACGAGTAAACTGAAAATATAAAGCACCGCTATCTCATAATATGTTTTGTCATCCCAATAGAGAATGCTTCAAAACCTATAGATTCATAGTAAGATTGCAATTTTTGTACACACATAAGTTGTGGAATAACTTTGCTTTGTTCACATCGCTGAATTAACCGTCCTACTATTTCTTTTCCAATACCAATGGACTGATACTCTGGCATTACACATACACCGCAAATAACGCCCGTTATTACACCATCTGATATAATACGCCCCATTCCTACTAACTTCTTATCATCAAATGCATAAATTGCATACCAACTTTGTTTACACATTTGTTCCAATTCATTAACCGTTAATTTAAGAGAATTCCATCCTAAAGATTCGTATAAAGCTAATAATCCATTAAAATCTGTAGGATGTTCACTTGTGTAGCGTATACTATTTTCCATGTAAATACTCCTTATTCTATAGTTTGTTAATGCTCCATAAAATTCCCCTTATAAAAATTGCAATTGACGTGAAAATAACTAGAATAAACTTCAATAAGAAAAATAGAATTCCTTCTCAACATAAAATAAAAAGAAGTTATCTCACTTGAGATAACTTCTTTTATATAAGACTCTCATTATATTATTAACCAAAAATTATACAACTACATACGATAAGCACAAACACAACTAATAAACCATTTGAGAAATAACCCATAGAATACTGCCCCTTTATTAAATTATGTAAAAGATTTTATCATAAAATGATTTACAACATAATAACTGAAAAAGACATTGGGTTCATTAGTTATATATGTTTAGTAATATTTTATTTTCGGTCGTATTCTTCTTAACTTAAACCACTTCTCATCCCCCTTATACTTAAGTTTTGATAACCTCAGAACAAAACATAAGAAGACCTCAACTTATTGACATCTTCTTATTGACATCTTCTTTTCAACTACACTAATAGCTAATTCACGTTTTTTTATCGAATATATCTAAACCCTTCACTAACAGAGACATATATGAAATGCGTTCCCCACTACATAAACATCTATAATCTGATTATTAACATCCTTATAATCTTTAAATCTCATCCTCGGTTATTCTAATAGCTCTCTTATTCGAAAAGATATTTTTAAAAATTCCTACTCCAAAAATTAATAAGCCTATACCAACTAACTTATTTATTTGTAATGGGACGCTCTCCATTCCGAACAATCCAAATGTATCAATGGATAACGCCACGACCAATTGAGTAATAAGACTAATTAGCACCGTATACGCTGGACCTAAATTCTTTATTGCAATCATTATACAAATTATTAACCCGATGCCAAACAATCCACTTACATAAAACAAATAATTTGTAGTATACGCTTTAATGCTAATACTGTTTTCTGTAATGATATAAAATACAATAGAACTTATGAGACCTATTCCAAGAACACATGCAGTTGTTAACCACTGCCCTACATTTTCATTCACTTTTGTATTAAAAACAGATTGTAAGCTAATTAATACTCCAGCTAATATAGCTAAACTAAATCCACTCATCATCCTTCTCTCCCTTTTATTGCTCATATATATTATCTTTCGCGACTTCCTTCATTCTAGAAATTTCTTTAATTATAATAACTCCATTACTCTTTTCAATTAATTTTTCATTATAAAATTTTTGTAACACACGAATTACGTGTCTATAGCTTACTCCTATAAAATCCGCGATACTTGATACCGAAGTTGCATCCAAATCCTCTTTATACATATTCCCGTTACTATCAGTAGAAATAGAAAGTAAATAACTAGCTACACGTACTTCTACTGGATAAAGTAAATTAAGAGCTGTAAAACGAGTCGATATCTTTAATGTGTTCGCAATGTTTTCAAGTAGGAAGTTCATAAATATAGGATCCTGTATTAACTTGTTTCTAATTACAGCATTAGAAATGGAGATAGTTATAACATCTGAACAAGCTTCAACGACATTATGCGTCTTACTTTTTTGTATTAATTCAATATCGCCAACAACTGCCAATGGATTAATAAAACGAAGGATGAGTTTCTTTCCTTCTGGTGTAATCGTGTAAACTTTTACTTTACCTTTAACAACGAAATATAAACGATGAATTTCCTCATCTTTATCACAAATAAGTGTACCTTTTTTAAAGTGATTTACTTGCAAATAATCTATATCTATTTCCGAAAAAAACTCAAGCAATTTATAAGTTTTCAAATAATGCATAATTAATTCTGATCTATTCTCCACTTTCATTTCCTCCTTTCATTTACATATTAAATACAGCAATACCTATAATCATTACTATTGTTCCCACAATGTGATATCTCTCCATTTGTATCTTCTTTATACGAAACAGCCCTTTCATTTCAATAACAGTTGCTGTTAACAATTGAGCAACCATAAGTGTTCCAGCTGTCAATGTAACTCCCAATGAATATATCGCCATTGTTTCTGCACAAATAATGAATCCACCAAATGCACCCGCTACTAAATATACTTTTTTCACACTCTTTAATTCCGTTACTTTCTCTTCCTTCTTTAACAAAAATACAGTTGTTGCAATAATAAATCCAATTAAATGCGTTACAATACTCGTTGACCATATACCTATATGCGAACTAAGTTTTGCATTAAATGTACCTTGAAGTGTAATAAATATGCCAGCTAAAACAGCAAATATAATACCTTTCAAAAAATCATCTCCTAATCTTCTATTTCTAACTTAATTAAAAGCTATAATCCTATAAAGGCAAAAGGACAAATGTCACATCAGTTTGAAATAACTAGGGATGAACAATAAAAACACACCTCAAAAATGTGAGATGTGTTTTTGTTTTATTTATATATAATGTTTTATAAATAAAAATTACGCTACATTAACAGATTTCTTTTTCATAACAAACTTTGCAAATAAGAAACGCACAAGCGGTCCCATAATAATTAATTGCAACGGATAAGCCATAATAAAATTTTTAATAAAAATTGAAAAATATATTGAAACAAATGAGTCCCCTTGTAGCCCACCATGTAAATGCATCATAATCATTCCGAAAAATGACATAAAGAACACCATTCCGATTACCATTGCTGTCGCCATGGCAATAATAATATTTATTTTCTTTGATTTATCAAACGGTAGCATGAATACAATTTTTTTCGCACAAGGTCCAACAATACTTATTTCAATTAATAGCGCAATAATAAATCCAATTAATAGTTCTAATGCAATCTCCTTAATATGAATTGGCCCTCCTGATCCATTCATTAGTAAATTGTAAAACGTCATTACGATAACCATCCCAAGGCACATCATCATACCAAATTGGAGGTTTTCCTTTCTTGTTGTTGGCAAAATTCATCATCCTTTCTCTTTGAGTCTTTGTCATTATATCGATATTGGAAACCTCTTCGTAAGTGAACATTTTGTGAACAAATTTAAAGCGTTTTCATATATTTTCTTTACTTTCAACTCAAATTCTCGCTTTTACTTATAAAGGTTTTATATATTTCAATGTTGAATTACTAAATTTAAAAATTACTACTAGGAGGAGAACCATGAATGAAGCAAAATTTTATGCATATCACATCGTAACAAAGAGAAAAATGAATATCGGACAAATCATTCATTTTAACAAAAATCAACATAATACTCTATATCACTTCTTTTTTGAAAAGGAACAATTAAATGCTAGTGGTGAAGATGGCATGAAAATTATAAATAATCACTATAAAAATGAAGAATTACATATAAATAATGAAAATGCTCCAGTCGTTATGAATTACATGGATCAAACAATTAGAGCCATTAGAGAAACGATTGTGGAAATGGTTAGACTACAAGAATATCCTAATTATCCGTCAAGATTGTCTTGTTTATATGCTGCTAAAAGCTATGAAGATGCTTTAAAATGGAAAGCATTATTTGACTCTTACAATCGAGAAGTTTTACAAATTGTTAAACTACGAGTAATTGGAAGTTCTTTTGAAGGTGACGGTAACCTTTTACCGAAAGAAGATGGGATTCCTTTCTCTCAAAAAATAGAACAAGCTAGAGAGTATTGGAAAGGAAATAGCAAAAACGAATTACCTGAGCTATTGATTAATGGAAAAATTGAGGTAGTAGAAATAATCAATGATTTTTCCAAAATGAAAATTTAATTTCTAGTTAAATATTAGAGAATGGAGATTACAATGATGAAAAAAGTGTACTTCAATCATGATGGTGGTGTAGATGATTTAGTTTCACTATTTTTATTACTCCAAATGGATAATGTAGAACTTACAGGTGTTTCAGTTATCCCAGCAGATTGCTATTTAGAACCAGCAATGTCTGCAAGTCGAAAAATTATTGATCGCTTCGGCAAAAATACTATTGAGGTAGCAGCTTCTAATTCTCGTGGAAAAAATCCGTTTCCAAAAGACTGGCGGATGCATGCATTTTATGTAGATGCTTTACCTATTTTAAATGAGTCTGGAAAAGTTGCAACGCACGTAGCAGCAAAGCCTGCGCATCATCATTTAATTGAGACTCTTCTACAAACTGAAGAGAAAACAACTTTATTATTTACAGGTCCTCTTACCGATTTAGCCCGTGCACTATATGAAGCACCTATAATCGAAAATAAAATTAAACGTTTAGTTTGGATGGGCGGTACATTTCGTACTGCAGGCAATGTACATGAACCTGAACATGATGGAACAGCCGAATGGAATTCGTTTTGGGACCCTGAAGCAGTAGCTCGCGTATGGGAAGCAAATATAGAAATCGACTTAATAACGCTAGAAAGTACAAACCAAGTTCCCCTAACTATAGACATACGTGAACAATGGGCAAAAGAGAGAAAGTATATCGGTATTGATTTCCTTGGTCAATGTTATGCAATTGTTCCCCCTCTCGTTCACTTTGCAAAGAACTCTACCTACTATTTGTGGGATGTATTAACTGCTGCCTTTGTTGGGAAAGCTGATCTAGCAAAAGTACAAACGATCAATAGTATCGTTCATACATACGGGCCAAGCCAAGGGCGTACAGTGGAAACTGATGATGGGCGGCCGGTACATGTTGTTTATGATGTAAACCACGATCGATTTTTCGACTATATAACTCGGTTAGCAAAGAAAGTCTCTACTTAAAAGCTTATGTATATAAACAACAAAAAATGGTGTAGCTTCAAATTGTACATAGTAAAAAATAATTAGAAATTGCTTGGAACTTAATATTAAAAAGAGTATTGAATTAACTTTCAATACTCTTTTTATGTAGTCTAAAATTATTTGATTAAAGTTGTGTTTTATAGATTCACCATTTCATAACCATTGACAAAATACGTTATTATTTCTAATTCATCTTCATTTAATTCTCTATCTAGCCCTTGTTTATATGCTGCCTTTATCTTCTCTTCATCGCCTTTATGAGCTTCTGTATAAGTTCCTACTGTTTTTAGCAAATGAATTTCTTGTAAAAATTCAGCTCGATCTATTGCTTCCCCATGAGAAAGAATATAAGTTTCAGCATCGAATTTCTCCAATTCTTCTATTAATTTAAACATTCTTTTCGTCGTATAGTTCCACTTAGAAGAAAAAATATCTGCATATAGACAGTCTCCTAAAAACAATATCTTTTCTTCTTTTATATACATAACAACTGAATCATGTGCATGATCCCCGCCCACATGTTTTAACACGCAGGTCACTTCACCAAGGTCCAATTCAAGTTGATTCTCGAATGTTAAAGTTGGAGGGATAATTTTAATATTTCTCGCTTTTTCATTAAACTCTTTTTTGATACAATCCGCACAAAACTCAATTTCAATACCTTTTTTTACACGTGCATCCAATGCTTCATCTGTCCATTCATAAGAAACAAGTGTACTCATCTCTTTTTTCGTTTCAGAATGTGCAATGGACAATGCATCTTGTAGTACAGACAATCCAAAAATATGATCCCAATGCCAATGCGTTAATGCTACGAAATCAGGATGTGATACATTTTGTTCCTTTAACATTTCTAAAAACAATTGTGCATGTTCCTCTGAATTTCCTGCATCAATCATTAACGTTTTTTCTTTTCCAGCAACCATTCCCAATATAGGTCTATCTGTTTCAGAAACTGGTGTCATATACCAAAATGAGTTTCCTATTTTTTTAATTTGCTGCATAACAAATCCCTCCATTTAAAAACACTCTCTTCAATTATTATCTTTTAAAATTTTTTTCATCTAACATATTAAATACTTTACACTCATACTTTTAAACCATTCTATTATTTCTTCCGGCAAACAACTACCATTGAATAGCAATCTTCCCCTAACTCATTTCCTTCCCAATCATTATATATATGTAATAATTCAAAACCATTCGCTACTAATAATCTTTCTAACTCCTGCGGGTACGTATAACGAAGATCTATCGTTGTTTTTATTTCCTCTACTAGAGTATCCCCCTCATAAAACCTTCTTGTTGTTATGTAGTGCTGTATTTGCTGAATTGAATCGTATGTCATTTCAGTATATAAATCACATTTTCTTCCCTTTTCATCACTAATAGTTGTCCAATATTCTTCTGTAGAGGGCTGTATTAATTCTTCTTTTGAAGGAAAGCGTGTATCGAATATAAATATACCATTGTCAGCTAATACGTGATGAATAGATGTTAATAACTGATCTTGATCTGTATTCGTAAGGAAATGCTGGAATCCGTGCCCCACCATAAATGCTAACGGAATTGTTTCATTCATGCTTAATTGTAAACAGTTTTGTTGTAACCATTTTACCTTCTTACAATCCGTAGTTTTTGTCTTTGCTTCAGCAAGCATGCCTTCATGTATATCTACACCAATCATTTGATATCCATTTTCTATAAATGGAATTGTAACCCTTCCTGTACCACAGGCAAGATCTAGAATCCATTCATTTTGTATATTTAGTTTTTGTGCCCATGATAGTAAAAACGGAAAATCTGATAAACTTTTATTTTCTATATCATATCGTTTTGGATTTTCATATTCAGATAAACTCCACTTCGTTTGCAAAATTATTCCTCATTTCATATTTACACTTAAATTTAATATATAAATTATAACGAATTGTTAGTTTTTTCTCTATAATCAAACACAATTACTTGGACTAATCTAACTTTCCTTTTCGTAAGCTAAAAATAAGGTGGAAGAATCGGAGTGTGATACTATGGAACGATTATGGATTCCAATAATTGTTACGTTTTTTTCATTTGGTGGATTACTATTAGGCGGTGCTGTTGGCATTGCTACACGCCAACTAATTGAAGAAAAGATGCACCGTTTATACGCATTATGTGGAGGGATTTTGCTTGGGCTTTTATCCCTTGAAATTATTCCTGAAACATTTTTAAGCTATGAAATAATTGGTCCTATACTTGGTATAGCTATCGGCATTTTAGTTATGAGCTTATTAGATAACTATTGTCATCATCCAATGATACATAAAAAAGATCAACAAGCTTGGCAAACTTTCCTTTTCCTCTCTTTCGCTATATTTATTCATAATTTACCAAGTGGCTTTGCTTTAGGTACAGCTTTTATTAATTATGCAGACTCTGCCATTCCCTTTTTAATGGCAATCGTCATTCACCATATTCCAGAAGGATTAGCTTTAATTATCCCCTTTCTCTTTACAAAGCATAAATATATTTCCTTTTTATTAACAACTTTATTACTTTCTCTTATTCTCGGTACTGGTACAGTTTTTGGTATTTTGATGGAAGGAAAAGCTCTTCACCTGCAAGGACTCATTATGGGAAGTGCTATCGGTTCACTTGGCTATGTTACAATTCATGAAATGCTTTGGAAGGCAAAGAAACAGCTATCTTTCTTTTCATTTCTAACGTGGGCAACAGGTGGATTTTTACTAATAACAGTATTTACACTATTCACTAGTCATCATTAAAACTAAAAATATTATCAATTGTATATTTTTCCTTTTTCTCCAAAACATAATAGTATCTACCTAATTATAAGGAGGAAAAATTATGTTTGGGAAAACAGCCGGTGAAGCACTAGTTGACCTATTAATTGACTGGGGCGTAGAACACATTTACGGAATGCCTGGAGATTCTATCAATTCTATAATTGAAGCTTTAAGAAAAAAACAAGATAAAATCAAATTTATTCAAGTACGCCATGAAGAAGCTGGCGCACTAGCAGCAGCTGCCTATGCGAAATTAACAGGAAAACTTGGCGTTTGTATGGCAATTGCAGGACCTGGAGCTATTCATTTATTAAATGGTTTATATGATGCGAAACTCGATAAAGCCCCTGTTCTAGCAATTTCAGGTCAAGTAGAAACCGATTTACTCGGAACGGATTTTTTCCAAGAAGTAAATTTAGAAAGAATGTTTGATGATGTCGCAGTTTATAACCAGCGTATTATGTCAGCAGAGCAACTACCTGCCGTAGTGAATCAAGCAATTCGAATGGCTTATACGAAAAAAGGTGTATCCGTTCTTACAATTCCAGATGATGTCCCGAAATTCGAAGTAAAAAATGGTGCTCGTATTACAAATACTTCTTTTACTTTGCCTGAGTTGTTTCCACAAAAAGAAGATTTAGATGCAGCAAAACTCGCAATAAATGCAGCGACAAAACCTGTTATTTTAGCTGGTAAAGGAGCAAAACATGCGAGAGAATCTTTACTTGCATTTGCAGAACATATTGGTGCTCCAATCGTACTTACATTACCAGCTAAAGGCGTTATTCCGGATGAACACCCTCTTTGTATTGGTGGATTAGGATTAATCGGAACGAAACCTTCTTATGAAGCAATGAAGCATGCAGATACTTTAATTATGGTTGGTACTTCTTATCCTTTCACCGGTTTCTTACCTGAAAAAGCAAAAACAATTCATATCGATACTGATCCTGCCCAAATCGGGAAACGTTATGCGACAGATATTGGTTTAGCTGGTGATGCTGATAAAACATTACGATGGTTAATTGAAAATGTTGAAGAACACACAGACCATTCCTTCTTAGAACATCACCAAGACATGATGAAAAAGTGGGAAGAAAAATTACACGATCAAGAAGAAGACTCTTCCATTCCAATTAAACCACAACGCGTTATGCATGCTCTGCAGCAAGTAGCACATGATAACGCAATTCTATCAGTCGATGTCGGAAATGTAACAGTATGGACCGCAAGGCACTTCCGTATGACAAACCAGCAATTTGTCATTTCTAGCTGGCTCGCAACACTTGGTTGCGGTTTACCTGGTGCTCTTGCTGGAAAAATTGCATTCCCGGATAAACAAGTATTTGCAGTTTGTGGTGATGGCGGATTTGGAATGACGATGAATGACTTCGTAACAGCTGTAAAATATAAATTACCAATCGTTGTCGTCGTATTAAACAATAATAAAATTGCGATGATTAAATTCGAGCAAGAAGTGATGGGTAATATCGAATTCGAAACAGACTTAACGAACCCTGATTTTGCAAAATATGCAGAGGCTTGTGGAGGTATTGGATACCGTGTTGAGAATTTAGATGAACGACTTCCCGCTTTCGAAAATGCAGTAAAACAAAATAAACCGTGTATTATTGACGTAGTTGTAGATGCTAACGAAGCACCAATGCCAGCAAAAATCACATTTGGTCAAGCCGCTGGTTATACGAAGCATATGATAAAAGAATTATTTGAAGAAGGTAAGATTGATTTACCACCACTATAAACAGAAAAAGATAGCTGAAAACAAGTTGCTTTCAGCTATCTTTTTATTTTTGTCTCTCTCTATAAAAAGAAAAGTCATTCGTAGTTAGTTGTACTTGTTTCTCTGCTTGCACTTCTCTACCTTTCCGCTCTGGCCTTCTCGTATTTCCTAACTTAATCGCATCTTGCATACTATTACTAACTAGATTTCCTGCGAGAATTGTCATACTATAAAAAGCAATCGGTATAAGTACAATCCATGTATGTGTAGTTAAATGGCGGAAGTTTTGACCAATTAGGCCAGTCCATTCTTTTGTTACACTATCTGGATCCATTCCACTGAAGGTTATTGTTCCGCCAAAAAATAATTGTAACAAACCAAGATGTAAAAGAAGTAATAACGTACTTACAAATTGTTGTGCTACTAATAAAAGAAATGGTGGTAACATATGAGGCCATATATGGCGCTTCAACCTCTGCCACTTACTACCGCCGAGCACAGTGGCTGCCAACATAAATTCTTCTTTCTTAATACGTTTTACTTCTTGCGCTACATACAACATCACTGTTGGTACAGCGAGACATACAAGAACTATAATTTGAAATGCCACACGCAAATATAACGGCACAACTTCTGCTCCACTATCAAACGTTAATACTTCATTTAACATAAAATAAGAAATCATAACCATCGGTACAATACTAAAAGGATCAAAAAAGGATGAAATAACTGGAAAAGAACGTTTACCATACATACCAAGAAATAAACCAATTCCCCCTCCAACTATAACTCGTAAAATCGCTATAATTATACTTGCACCAACTGTCCATTTTGCACCTTCTATTATTAATTGAACAAGGTCACGACCTTTCACATCACTTCCAAACCAAAATTTACTTGATGGTGCAAATGGAGCTGCCTCTAGTTCCCCTTTTTCGTTATACATCATCGTGAGTTCACGAATATTCCCATCAAAAAACAACGTATATCCAATACTAACAATCATTAGTACACTCAAAAAAGTAATACCTATCCAAAATCTCACATCTCTTTTTACAACTTGCCACATGTTACACACGCTCCTTTATAACATTTTGTAAGAACGTATGTAATAAACGAAATAGTATAAAAAGCGGTACGTATAATATTACTAGACTCACCGTAAATATTTCTAATTTTGAATTTTCTTTCACAAAAACAAACATACCATATGTATTAAATATCCATTCAATAATATATAAATTGGAAAGCATAAATAAAATATTTGTTTTCGCGTAATAAATTGTCGTTAATAAAACATTTCTTGAAATATGATGTGTCAAAATATACCGTAAGCTTAACCCTTTACTCTTGGCAAACAAACTATAATCTTTCTCTAATTCTTCTTTAAACCGTAATAACAACAGTTTAATAAACAATAATGTTGTTGGTATTGTAAGACATATAATTGGTAACAAACGTATCCTTTCTTCCCCTAATCCAGCCAGTTTGATCGGCATAAATCCTGTTTTTTGAAACATAATTACGACAAGAAGTTGCGATAATAAAATAAGTAATATATCTGGTATACTCTCAAGCGTAAGAAAAATCCCGTTCCACATTTTCTGTTTCATATGAGAACGCTGTAATACCCAAACGACAAGTATATACGCTATAAGCAACGAGAATAAAAAAGCTGAAAGAAATACAATCATCGTTTCAATATAATGAATCCATATTTGCGGAAATAATTTTCTTGAGTCCCGAAATCCATATGTAATTTCACCCGGTTGAAGTAACTTTCCTCCAAGAAATACAATCGTGTTCCAAAAACCGATTAAATCAATTTGCAACCCCTTAAATAAACGCGGTAGTGCACCTAGGCAGAGTATACATAAGATTGCAGCTACTAGTTGTAAACAAGTAATCCCACACCACTTAACCATTCGCATCAACATAACAATTTCCCCTTACCATACGATAGAATATTCAGAAATAAAAAACTAAATATATCACATCTCTTTAGCTACTGCATGTACTTGCTTTTGCCCACTTGGTAGAATAGCTTGATATAAACATGTAACAAACAATAATAAACCAAATAAAATAATATACAATGTATCTGCAAGAATCCATTTTGGGAATAACATCGCTATCGCACCGAGAGATAAAAGCTGGAATCCTGTCGTTAATGGACTAAGCAAGCTTTGTACACGCCCCATGAATGACTCTTCTACAATTTCATACATCCAGCCCGATATTGCAACATTAATAAACGGTAAAAAGAAAGTCGCTAAAGCGATACATACATAAAAAGACCATACGTAATTTACAAAGTAACACATACCAAAGAAGACTCCTGAGCCTGCCATACCAAAAACTATAATAGATTTTGGTGCATATTTCTTACCTATACTCGTTGCTACTATGCTTCCAATTAGTAATGAAATACCCCCAACTACACCACCCACCATTGCTAAACTTTCATACGTTGCTGGTGCCAATTTGTATTTTAATATGTAGGTAGTAGATACGCTTAAAATACCATTTAATAAACCAAATACGATAAATCCTAAAAGTAATTTTTTTAAAGTTTCATTTTGGTATATATACTTGATCCCTTCTTTAAACTCTGTTATTAACATCTTCAAATTAACTTCTTTCCATTTTGTTTTACCATTTGGTAAACGAACTTTTTCTGGAATGGAGATTGTTTGAATCAAAATACCACTCATAATAAAAGTGAGCGTATTTACTAAAATGCTCCCGTAAATCCCAAAAGTCCAGTACACCATCGTTGCAATTCCTACACCAAACAAAGCATACAAACTATTTACCATTTGATTCATACCCGCTGCTGCACCGTATTGGTCTGATTCAACTACTCCCTGTATCATCGATTGTTCTGCTGGAGAGAAAAATTGTATACACGCATTTTCCAAAAATAAAAATATAAAGACAAGTATAATCATCCCGTAATAAAGCGAAATTAGGATTCCAATATTACAGAGCGAGCAACATATGTTACTTACTGTACATATACGTTGTCTATCAAATCGATCCACTACTGTTCCTACCAATAGAAAAAAGATTAATGCAGGTAATGCAATCATAATTTGTGTCATCGTTGCGTAAACTGGTTGTTTTCCGTATTGATCTAGCAAATAAAACATTAAAGAAATTCCAGCAATCATAGAACCGAGTCGCTCTAAAATATTTGCTAGAAAAAAGCGTGCATACACTTTGTTGCGAAATAACTGTAGCATTTCTTTCATCCTTCGTATCCTTTCTCTCGACAAAATAGTATTATTTCAGTCATTTCTTGGAAGTTACATTATATTTTTCGACCATTATCCAATCTTTTCCTTCTATATAAAGAACAATAAAAAAAACTCTTGTTATCTATACAAGAGTCTTTTTTATTTAACTTCGCTTCATGTAATGATATATCTCGCTAACTTTTTAATTCTCTATAGTTTGGATACACTTTATTTATTTTACAAATGTATCGGACATCCACTCATAAAACTTTTCCTTCTCTTCAAATTGCGGATAATGCGCGGATTTTTCAAAAGTAATAAATTCTTTTTTCTCTGCTTCAATCGTATCAAAATATGCTTTTGCCGCATGAAATGAAGTATTATAGTCATATTTCCCCATAAGGAAATAAAACGGTAACTTCAGTTTCTTCACCTTAGTAGGTAGTAGAAAAACTTAATCACATGTATTACAAATATAGAAAAAAGCCCTTGTTTTCAAACAAGGACTCTTTTCATAAACTATTTAGCTACTTCTTCTTTCGGCATTACCATTCCTTTATACAATTGAACTGTTATCCAGTAATAGATGAAATAAATGACTAAGAAAATCCCAATTGGCACCCACACTTTTACAAACGGGTCAACTAATATGAAGCTAAATAAGTTTAGCCCTACTAACACGTGGGAAATTCCAATAATTGCTGGGAAGATAAATAAATATGAAATTTCTTTATATATACTTTTCGTTAACATACTACGTCTCACACCAATTTTTCGTAACATTTCATAACGTCGTACGTCACGAGAAGCACCTGTTAATATTTTGAACATTAGTGAACTTGCCATCATTGCTAAAAATGCAATTCCGAGGAAAAATCCCATAAACATCGTTCCACTCATGAAGCTGTTCATAAATTGATAAATTGTCATTTTCGTAAATAAGTCTACTTTTGTACCTGTTGTTTTTTCAATTTGTTCTTTTTGTCTCTTATCTATTTCGATCAACAACGGTTTATACTTTTTCATATCATCTACTTTTGCTAATATTACAGTGTGTTCTGTTCCTTGAATTCCTTTATAATGTGCTTCATCTGCAATTCTTACAGGTTTTCCGTTAAATTGATTATGTGTAATTTGTATTTCTCTTACAATTGCATCTTCCCAATCTCTCGGCATACGAGGGAATTTTGCTAATTCAGGAGCCTCTAAAGCAGAATATACAGGTTCCGTTAAAGGTTCAGTCACACGTTTACGAACAGGCTCTTTTAAAGTTTTTGTATCAAAGTGGTCTGAAACAAGTGGCGGTTTCGCAGTTAAATCGTTACGTAAGTAATAAACCGCTTCTCCATCTACTTTATACTTGTACTTGCTTTCTTCCACAATTTCCATTTCTTTTAATGCAGCTGTATCTTCTTCATTTGGATCATGAATTACGACATCATACACACGTGAGAAGTCTGTCATAATACCTACATTTTTTTGGAACGCCATACCTGCTGTCATCGCACCTGCTCCTAATGCAATTAACATTGCTACAGTACCTAATACTCTCGATAAACTATTTACTCGAAAGCGTAGCTGTGCATATGTAAAACTATTTAAGCCCGTTTCATTTCGCTTTTTATTCCCTTTAATTTTCATCACAAAAAATGGGAGCAATGAACTAAAGATAAAATATGTTCCAAGCGTTGTAACGATTGTCGCTATTATAAAACCAAATTCAGCATATATTTTTACGTTAATCATAAAATAGTACCCTGTACTTACTAGTAATACACCAAGTACAGTCATTATAATAATGCGAGTTTTACTTTTCTTCACTTCATCTAGTGTTTCATCTTCACGTATTAATTCTAATTCTGTTTTACGTAATAAACGGATGCTATTCATTAAACCAGTAATAAAAAATAGTACTAAAAAGAAAATAGCTGTAACTATGATTGCTGGTGTATATACAGATGAATAACTACCCTTTGCTGAAATTTCCATACCATTCATTAAAAAGTTTCCTGCTACACTTGCTAGTAACATCCCTACTAAAATCCCGATAATAATACTAACAATACCCATACCGAATGTTTCAATAAATAATAATTGTGCTACTTTTTTCTTTTTCGCACCAAGCATCATGTACATACCGAGTTCTTTTCTTCTTAATGTGAGTAAGAAAGAATTGGCATATATAATATAAAATACAGTAATGAAAGATAATAGTATTGCACCTACCCAAAATACGAGTCTAATACTACTAATGAGACTATTATCTTTCGTAAATTCACTATTCATCGCCATCGTTTGGAACATGTAGAAAATACTAATGCTAATAACGAGACCGATAAGTAAAACCATATAATCTTTTAACATCTTTTTCATACTATGACGTGATAATTTGAATAACATAGTCTCGCCCCCTACTTAGACTCAGCAGCTGAGCCCATATGAGCGAGCACACCTAAAATGTCTTGATAGAAACTTTCTCGCGTTCCTTGACGCTTTAATTCTTTATATAAAAGACCATCTTGAATAAATAAAATACGTTCACAATAACTGGCACTAAATGCATCGTGTGTCACCATCAAAATACTTACATTGTGATTTTCATGTAAATCTTGCATCGCTTCTAATAAGCTTTTTGCATTTTTACTATCAAGCGCTCCTGTCGGTTCATCTGCTAATACGATTGCTGGATTATGTACTAAAGCTCGTGCTGCCGCTGTTCTTTGCTTTTGCCCACCAGAAACAGCAGTTGGATATTTTGTTAAAATTTCAGTAATCCCTAATTTCTTCGCAACTTCGTCCACCTTTCCAGTAATTTCACTTGAAGGTACGCCTTGCAGAGAAAGTGGTAAAGCGATATTTTCATAAATTGATAAGTTTTCAAGTAAGTTAAAATCTTGAAAGATGAATCCTAATTTTTGAGATCGAAAATCTGACAATGCATTCCCCTTCATAGAAGTAATATTTGTACCAGCTATTGTCACACTTCCACCTGTCGCTTGATCCAATGTACTAATCACATTAAGTAAAGTCGTTTTTCCAGACCCAGAAGGACCCATAATCCCGACGAATTCCCCTTCTTTAATATTTAATGATACGCCCCTTAATGCTTTTGACTGATTCTCATTTCTTTTCCCATACGTTTTTTCTACACTTTCTACAGTAACTACATTTGTTGACATCTCTTTCACTCCATCCCTTTTGTATAAATTTAATTTCTCACACATTTCTTATCTTTTTCTCATGTAAATTCTTAAGAATTTTTTAATTCTTCAAACTAAAAAGGTTATACAGATAACATGAACCTATTTCCTACTTCATATTCTCATCTTTCTACAACTCGTTCCTTCGATTTCGCTTACATTTACCTTACATTTTTGTAAGGGAAAAAAGAAAACACACCATTATGAATTGGTGTGTTTTCTCTTTAAACTCTATTTCCGATTATTTATTTCCTCTTTCATACTTTCCACAAATCCATTTAGTTCAACAACTTCTGATTTTTCTTCCCCATATTTACGTACATTTACAGCTCCGTTCTCCATTTCCTTATCCCCAATAACAAGTACATAAGGAATTTTTTGCATTTGTGCTTCTCTAATTTTATATCCTAATTTTTCATCTCGTACATCTCGTTCGACACGAACACCAGCTTGTGCTAATTTATCCGCAACCTCATCTGCGTATTGTACATGGACTGCATTCGAAACTGGAATGACCTTCACTTGAACTGGCGCTACCCATGCCGGGAATGCGCCTCCAAAGTGCTCAATTAATATCGCTAAGAAACGATCTAAAGATCCTAATACTGCCCTGTGAATGACAACTGGTCTTTTCTTTTCATTCTTCTCATCTATATAATTTAAATCAAACTTCTCTGGCATTTGGAAATCTAGCTGGATTGTCCCACACTGATGACTTCTATTTAAAGCATCTTTAATATGGAAGTCAATTTTCGGCCCGTAAAATGCACCGTCACCTTCATTTAGTCTATATTTATAATTTAATGATTGTAATACGTTTTCTAATGACGCTTCTGCTTGCTCCCATAACTTATCATCACCCATTGAATCTTCTGGACGAGTAGAAAGTTCTACTTCATATTCAAATCCAAAAGTTTTATATACATAATCGATTTGCGCCATTACAGATTTGATTTCATCTTCAATTTGTTCTGGAGTTACAAATAAATGTGCATCATCTTGGCAAAAAGTACGAACTCTTAATAATCCATTTAATGCACCGCTAAATTCATGTCGATGCACTTGACCGAACTCACACATACGGATTGGCAATTCGCGATAAGAGTGTAATTTATTTTTGAACATTAACATATGCCCTGGGCAGTTCATCGGTTTTAATGCAAAACTTTTATTATCCACTTCTGAGAAATACATATTATCTTTATAATGTCCCCAGTGCCCTGATCTTTCCCATACTTCTTGGTTCATCATGAATGGAGTGCGTACTTCTTGATAATTATATTCTTTTTGAATTTCTCTTAAAAAAGCTTCTAATTCATTACGAATAATTTGGCCTTTCGGTAAATAAAACGGCATTCCCGGAGCCTCTTCAGAAAACATAAATAACTCCAGTTCATTGCCTAACTTACGATGGTTTCTTTTGGCTGCTTCTTCAACGAAATGTAAATACTCTTCTAATTCTTTCTGGGAAGAGAATGCAACACCATATATACGCTGAAGCACTTGATTATTACTATCTCCTCGCCAATATGCACCGGAAACGTGAGTTAATTGAAATGCTTTCAAATAACCTGTAGATGGTAAATGTGGCCCTCTACATAAATCTACAAATTCACCTTGCTTATATAGTGTTACACTTTCCTCATCAGGAATTGCTTCTAAAAGTTCTAATTTCAAACGATCATTCATTTCTTGAAATAGTTTTGCTGCTTCTTCTCGAGAAACCTCAACTCGTTCTATTTTTAAATTTTCTTTTATAATATTTTTCATTTCTATTTCGATTTTTTGTAAGTCTTCTACGTTTACACTACTTGGCAGATCCATATCATAATAAAATCCATTTTCAATAACAGGCCCTACACCAAGGTTTACATTACCATAAATTCTTTTTATAGCTTGCGCTAAAATATGTGCCGCAGAGTGCCTTGCAATTTCTACACCTTCATCTGAATCTAAAGTAATGATTTCTACTTCCGCATTTTCCTCAATATTACGGCGCAAATCATATAACCCATCATTTACTTTCCCCGCGACTGCTTTCTTTTTTAAACTATTGCTAATGGATCCCGCAATTTCTTCTAAAGTAATTCCTTTTACAAATTCTTTCACACTACCATCTGAAAATTTAATTTCAATCATTTGTTCTTTCATTTTTCATCTCTCCATTTCATAATAAAAAGCACACTCATCCCTAAAATAGGGACGGGCGTGCTTTTACCCGTGGTTCCACCCAGATTCCCATCATAAAAAACATAATGGCTTCATTTACGGTAACGTCGTTTACACGGCACTAGATACTTCATTTCCCCAGTGCAGCTCTAAGGTGGTAAGTTATTTTTCTGCGTTAGGAAGTTCTCAGCTTTCCTTCCTTCTCTGTATAACCGGGGAAAATAACTCGTGTCCTTTTCTTCGCTTATTATGAAATTGAATGCAAAAAAGCATATTCATCCCTAAAATAGGGACGAATATGCTTATATCCGTGGTTCCACCCAGATTCCCATCACAAAAAACATAATGGCTTCTTTTGCGATAACGTCGCTTACACGGCACTAGATACTTCGTTTCCCTAGTGCAGCTCTAAGGTGGTAAGTTATTTTTCTGCGTTAGGAAGTTCTCAGCTTTCCTTCCTTCTCTGTATAACCGGGGAAAATAACTCGTGTCCTTTTCTTTGCTTTTTTTAAATACATCCATTAATTGTTATTTACTATATCTTATTCATTTTATTTTTGCAAGTGTTTGGAAAAGATTTTTTATTTAATAAAAAAAGAAACCAAAAAATGTTTTTGGTTTCTCCTTCTCAATTTTACCACTCTTGTGGTTCGTAATTTAAGTCTGCAAATAGACGTCGTTTCTCTTTCTTCGTTAAATCTCTCCACTGTCCAACAGGTAAATTATTCAATTCAATATTCATAATTCTCGTACGTTTTAACGTGTATACTTGATAACCTAAAGCTTCACACATACGACGAATTTGGCGATTCAACCCTTGTGTTAAAATAATTTTGAACTCATATTTTGATAACTGTGTGATCTCACAAGGAAGTGTTTTTGTACCTAGAATTTTAACACCCGCTGCCATTTTTTCTAAGAAATCAGGTGTAATTGGCTTATCTACTGAAACGATATATTCTTTCTCATGTTTGTTTTCAGCACGTAAAATTTCATTAACAATATCACCATCATTCGTTAACAAAATTAAACCATCTGAGTCTTTATCAAGACGTCCAATATGGCTAATTCGTAAAGGGTGATTCACTAAATCGATAATATTACCTTTTACTGATTTTTCACTTGTACATGTAATACCTACTGGTTTATTTAAAGCGATATATACGTGATCTCGAGCAATGCGAAGTTGCTCTCCATTTACGCGTACATCATCACCTGGATTCACTTGGTCACCAATTTTTGCAACCTTACCGTTAATAATTACTCTTCTCTCATTAATTAATTTATCTGCTCCACGTCGAGACGCTTTTCCAGCTTCACTAATAAATTTATTGATACGCAAATTAGGCACATCCTTTTCTAAAAAAATTTCAAGCTCACACTGCTTCTACCGTACAATACAAAAGGGTAAGCCTCCTATTATAACTTAAATATATTAACATGAAAGGGCATATAACGTCTTCTATTAATTACTTATTTATAAGAAAATATCTTTATTATACATTCATTTATGCACTTTTTCCGTGCTTAATATACAAGCCATTCTTCCTTACATACAGCTTGTTTTCCTCTTATATCTTCTATATCTTCATGAATATTAGCTAGTTTATACAACTCGGGGAAATTTTCTTCTACATAATGCTGATGCGCTTTTTCATCTTTCCAATAAGTTAACACGATGTAACGGTTTTCATTTTTTAAAGACTTCCCAACTACTCCACCTAGCATGCCTTTTATATTTTCCATTCCTTTATTCCAAATTGTTTCTTGTTTATGTAAAAATTGCTTTTCTTTTTCTTCCTTTACATCACATACAGCCGCCCTTACGAAGGATCCTTCTGTGACAACGTCTTTCAAAGACGCTTCTGCTATATCATACAATGTTTGAAATAATTCGATTTCACATGAAAGAAACGTATCCTCTTAATTACTATTTACATAAATGGTATCGTGAGCACCATTCATAAATGATTGATATGTATTTCTATCTTCCCATAAAGTAAATACACATGCCTCATTTTCATTCCATCCACCAAATTGTCCATAAAAACCATCTAGGTGCTGTATATCACGCCATTTTTCTTGTGCCATTGAAAATAACTCTTTTTTCTCTTCTTCTACTTTACAATAGATTGTTTTTAGTAGCATTTTTAATTTCCCCTTTAGCATATAATTTATCTTCTTCTCACAATAATTAGTTCACATAATATTTTTATAATCACCCTAATACTCTTTATAGATATATAAAACTAATCATATTTAGCACTACATCTATCAAAACATCTATCGAATTTAATTTCAAATAATTCAGAATGCAAAAAAAGATGTAACTCTTAATGAATTACATTTTTAGCTAATCTCCCTTATTCATCTTTTTCTCAAATAAATAATACGTAATTTCTCCCGGATAATATAATACAGTTACCTTCCGCTCCCCTTTTTTAAAGCTAACAGTATGCCCGTTTTCACCTAAGTTCTCCCATCCACTTACCTTTGTAATAGGCATTACACTTATATATTTATAATCCTCTTCCTTATCATCGTTAATATGTATTGCTGACATTGGTACTGGAAAATCTTTAATTTTAGATTCTTTATTCATAAATATGAATGCAATTAAACCAACTAATAACATCGCCATTGAAATATTTGAAACTAGTTTTCTTCTATTCATTTCCACTAAAAATCCTCTTTTCTTACATATTACTTTCATCATTTTACTAACTTTAATTATTTACGTATATAAAATATATATATTATATACTTTCTAACCTATTTTCTCTACTTTAAACAACATTATTGTTATATATTATAATTATAAATTTTTAAATTTTGGAGGCGTTACATATTGCAAAAATTACTTTTTACTAAATGGACAGTTGTTATTTCTATTTTCATCATTTTCGGTACAATTTTCTACGTTACTAATGTTAAAAATAACAAAGAAAAAGCACCTGTAGAAACAACGGATACAAAAACTTTCAAAACGAAATTACAGCCTAAAATTAATGAATTGACTACTAATTATAATGATATCATCGAAAAAGATTGGTTGCCTGCCTGGGAAGAGATTAACACGAACGGTGATTCAGTAGACAGAGATAAACTATTAGTTACAATGAATGCTGTTTCAAAACAATATGAAAACATTATGAATGAAATAGACATTTTGAAAATTAAAGAAGATATATCAGAAGTACAAATACAAGAACAACTTCTTTATTTCACAACTGAATTTAAGGCTGCTTCTAAATTTATGAAAAACGCGGCAGATTTAATTATAGACGGAGCCACTAACTCTACTCCAAACAGTGCAACAATTGAAAATACGAAACATGCTTTAGGGCTTGCAGATCAACATATTGTCATCGCTTTATCTACTTTAACTGAAGTTGAAGAGAAATTAGGACTTTCGAAAAAATAGAATTCTTTACTATTTTAAAATAAAAAATGATTGCATTTCATTAATTGTATATCTATAATGTTTTTATTGATTCTATACACATTCAATGCGTATAGGTTATTAATTTTATAATTCGGATGAACCATTCAGGAGAAGGTCTATTGATCTACCGACGGGGCAAAAAGTTGTTAACCGACTTTGAAACTCTCAGGTCTTGTTTACAAGTAGAACTGCATGGGGACGAATCTCTGGAGAGACTCCCTCCCGCTTTAAATAGCGCGGAGGAAAACGAGCACCGAAGGAGCAAATCCGCTACTATAGCGGATAATCTCTCAGGTAAAAGGACAGAGACAAGCGAAAGAAAATGCCGATTTGTATCGGTTTATTTTTCTATCCCTTGTTTCTCCAGAGACCATTTCATTTACTTGAAGTGGTTTTTATTTTTTCTAAAAAAGGAGAATAAAGATGGAGACAGTAAGTAAAGTATTAGAACAAATCAATCACTATGTGTGGGGATTACCAACGTTGTTGTTACTCGTTGGTACTGGTATTATTCTCACAGTGCGTTTAAAAGGTTTACAGTTTAGTAAACTATTATACGCTCACAAACTAGCTTTTAAAAAATCAGAAGATACATCTTCCTCTGGAGATATTAGCCACTTCCAAGCACTTATGACAGCTATGGCGGCAACGATCGGTATGGGAAATATAGCTGGTGTTGCAACTGCTGTGACGATTGGTGGACCCGGTGCCATCTTTTGGATGTGGATTACTGCTTTGTTCGGTATGGCAACAAAGTATGCCGAAGCAATTCTTGCGGTGAAATACCGTGTTAGTAATGAAAATGGCGAATATTCAGGTGGACCCATGTACTATTTAGAACGTGGTTTAGGTAAGAAATGGCTTGCAGTTTTATTCGCTATATTCGGTACAACTGCTTCTTTCGGTATCGGGAATATGGTGCAATCTAATTCAGTGGCAGAGGCAATGCGAATTAATTTCTCTTTCCCTCCTGCTTTAACTGGTATAGTAATGTCATTTTTAATCGCTATCGTTATTTTAGGCGGTGTAAAAAAAATCGGGAAAGTAACAGGATATGTTGTTCCTATTAAAGCTTTCTTTTATATCATTGCTGGTCTTATTATCATTTTCTATCACTACGATCAAATTCCTGAAGCATTTTCACTTATTTTTTCTGGTGCGTTTAATGGTACTGCAGCTGCTGGTGGTTTTATCGGTGCAACAGTTGCATCAGCTATTCAAATTGGAATGGCGCGCGGCGTATTTGCGAACGAAGCTGGTTTAGGGAGTGCCCCTATTGCCGCGGCGGCTGCAAAAACTGATTCCCCTGCAAAGCAAGCTTTAGTTTCAATGACTGGTACTTTTCTAGATACGTTTATTGTATGTACAATTACAGGGCTAGTATTAATTACTACAGGTGCATGGAAGTCTGGTAAAACTGGGGTTGAAGCTACAACACTTGCGTTTCAATCTGTATTCGGTACTGCTGGTAGTATGATTCTTGGTATCGCAATTATTTTATTCGCCTACTCTACTATTTTAGGCTGGTCGTATTACGGTGAGAAATGCGTGGCTTATTTATTTGGAGAAAGTGCTGTTAAATATTATAAAGCAATCTTTATTGTCATGATTGCTATTGGTGCGAATTTAAAATTAGGCATCGTATGGACATTTGCGGATATTGCAAATGGACTTATGGCGATTCCAAACTTAATTGGTCTTATTGGGTTAAGTGGTATTGTTGTTGCTGAAACGAATCACTTTTTACAAGCAGAGAAATTGAAAGAAAATAATAAAAAACAGGCAAGTTAATCTATGAAAAAAGGAATGACTCATACATGATGAGCATTCCTTTTTTCATCCCCTCTTTTACTTTATTACTATCATTAAAAATATATTTATATCAATGTTTACTCCTTTTTATTCCTCCAAAAGTTTTTCACATAAATGTCATAAATCGTATGGTCTAACTATATAGTTGAAAAGGAATGCGACATTAAAGTGTCGCTGAAAAACTCATCCAAGAAAAGGGAGGAAAAATCTTTTGAAAAACAAAATCATTGTTTTCCTATCTGTTTTGTCATTTATTATTGGTGGTTTCTTCTTTAACACGAATACTTCAAGCGCTGAAACATCATCTACTGATTACGTTCCTAACCAATTAATCGTTAAGTTCAAGCAAAATGCATCTTTAAGTAATGTGCAATCTTTTCATAAATCTGTCGGAGCTAATGTCTTATCTAAAGATGATAAGTTAGGTTTTGAAGTCGTTCAATTTTCAAAAGGTACTGTAAAAGAAAAAATAAAGAGTTATAAAAATAATCCAGATGTGGAATATGCAGAACCGAATTATTACGTTCACGCCTTTTGGACTCCAAACGACCCATATTTTAAAAATCAATATGGATTACAAAAAATTCAAGCTCCACAAGCTTGGGATAGCCAACGAAGTGATCCTGGTGTAAAAGTAGCCATTATTGATACAGGAGTTCAAGGCTCACACCCTGATTTGGCTTCGAAAGTAATTTACGGGCATGATTATGTTGATAACGACAATACATCTGATGATGGGAATGGTCATGGTACACATTGCGCTGGAATTACTGGAGCACTTACGAATAACAGCGTCGGAATTGCTGGTGTTGCCCCACAAACTTCCATTTATGCTGTTCGCGTATTAGATAATCAAGGAAGTGGTACTCTCGATGCTGTAGCGCAAGGTATTCGAGAAGCTGCTGATTCGGGTGCAAAAGTAATTAGTTTAAGTTTAGGAGCTCCAAATGGTGGTACTGCATTACAACAAGCCGTTCAATATGCATGGAATAAAGGCTCTGTTATAATTGCAGCTGCTGGAAATGCTGGAAATACAAAAGCTAATTACCCTGCTTATTACAGCGAAGTGATTGCAGTTGCTTCTACAGATCAATCAGATAAGAAATCTTCATTTTCTACTTATGGTAGCTGGGTTGATGTTGCAGCACCAGGTTCAAATATATATTCCACATATAAAGGAAGCACGTATCAATCATTAAGTGGTACATCTATGGCAACACCTCATGTCGCAGGAGTTGCTGCTCTTTTAGCAAATCAAGGATATAGCAATACACAAATCCGCCAAATTATTGAGTCAACTTCTGATAAAATTACTGGTACAGGTACGTACTGGAAAAACGGTAGAGTCAATGCATATAAAGCTGTACAATATGCGAAGCAATTACAAGAAAATAAAGCTTCTTAAGAAATAAAGTAAAACTTTAATCAGTTGATCTACCATTCATGCGGAATAAAATAGAAGGAGAGACTTCTACAATGAAAGCCTCTCCTTCTTATAAATAATATTACTCTTCCTGCTTTTTAACCATATGTAAATACAATACAAAATCCATCATTGTCGACGAATGACCAAGTTGACGGATCATCGCTGTTATATTTCCTCTATGATATGTACCATGATTTACAACATGTTGTACTAACTCTAAAATTGAAGTTTCTAATTTTCCTACATATGGATTCTCGATAACAAATACAGCATTCACATCTTGTATTGTACTTAAAAAGTCTTTATATTGATTTGCCATGTTTTCAAACATTTTTTCTAATTCATGTAACGATTTGTTTTCCATTTGTTTTCGTAAATCTTCTCGGCCTTGTATTGCTTCATCCATACTTTTACCATGCAATATGTGTAACCACACTTGATCTGTAATATAAATATGGGCAAACGTATCCTTGATTGATGGAAATACACTCTGCATCTGTTCAGTAAAAATCGTCTCATAGTTTGGTAATTCTTTTAGTCGATTGAATAATCGTAGATTAGCCCAAGCATGGTAATCCACTTGTTTTAACATGTACTCTTTCAATCGAAATCGCCTCCTTATTGTATGAAACGAATAGTTTGTTTCTTTATTTCTGATTCTCTATCAGCTTTTGCAATTCCTTTTTCTTCAATTTCTTGTTTATTTATAGTTTTATATTTTACATACGTATGAAATTCCGTTTGAAATGGAAACGGTGTAATCCGAATTGTTTCCTTGTCCACCCATTCAGCTTGTATAGGTTTCTCCTCCTTACTATTAAACATTTCTGTTCCTTCAAAACCATCTTTAAACAAATCAATTTCCTCTTCCTTTTCTACACCCGGTTTATTCATACAGACATATAAAGAAAGTTCATCGCAAAACTTTAATAATCTATAATGTTTATCGAACATCGCAAATTGTTCTTTTGTTAGCGTCGTCAATATTCTTTTTTGTCGTTCCAATTCCCCTGTATAAAATGACATCATCTCTTCATCTTCCTCATTTAATGGAAATGATAAAAAATGCTTACTACAAAGTAATGCTCCGTATGGATTGGAATCTTCAATTTCATTCAAACCAATCGTATAAAAGACAAAACGTAATGAACTTGGACAATCCATAAATGTATATGGAATATTTTTAGCATCATTTAAAATTGGTACTTTATCAAGTTCTATCCATCCTCTATCATGCTCATATATTGCATCGATTGTCTCTTTTAAATATGTGTCATCTTCAAAAAAATCTTCTTTTATATGCTTTGCAATCTCTCCAGCTAAAAAACCATGATCATGTTGACGAATTAATGTACTTTCTTTCTCATCCTTTTCACGAAAAATCATCCGTATACTCCCCCTCATCCTCATATTATAGCGTTTTGTATGCATCATTTCTTAATTAATCCCTAATTATTAGCAGGGATTCAGTTTCCTGCAACGAAATTAACATAACTATATAGCATTCTTTCTAACAATATAAATAGCTTTATCTTTACTATCTATTATACTAAATCATTCATTCCAAAAAATTTTTTTATGAGGTGAAAACATGAACAAAACAGAATTAATTAAAAATGTCGCACAATCAGCTGATATTTCTCAAAAGGATGCTTCTGCAGCTGTACAATCTGTATTTGACACAATTGCTACTGCATTACAGTCTGGCGATAAAGTTCAATTAATCGGCTTTGGAACTTTTGAAGTGCGTGAAAGATCTGCTCGTACAGGACGTAATCCACAAACCGGCGAAGAAATTCAAATCGCTGCTGGTAAAGTTCCTGCATTTAAAGCAGGTAAAGAGTTAAAAGAAGCTGTGAAATAAACAAGAAACCAGCCATTTTATAGGCTGGTTTCTTGTTTTAATTTAGTAATTGCTTTATATTTTCTGCATGATACACCTCGCAAATATAAAATATGCATCTGCAGTTACTTACAATTTGATATTTTCTTGTTGGATACACATGCGCCGAAACAGAGCATCCATCAAATAATTCAATAATATTCCCAGAAGGCTGATATCCTTCATATAATACGTTCCTTCTTACTTCCATCTTTTCTATAAGTTTTTCAACTGGAATGTTTCCACTCTCTAGCTCCCTCTTTATTGTATTTGGTAAAAACGAGGTATCCGCAAAAATGAGATTTTCAGATAATACTTTCCCTTTATAACTAATATTGGATACACGGTAAAGAAATGTTCCGTTTTTATCAAAGAAACTCTTTGCTTCTTTCGGGATATACTGTCTATCCAGCACCTCTTGTTCTAGAACATCAAACTGAACTGTATCATTCAATAACTTTTCTAAAGCATGAATAGATGATGTATCTCCAGAAAATAAAATATTTTTAATTGCTTGTACATTATAAGTGGATTCATTTGTTCTATTTTCCGCTACTAGCATGAGGAACACCTCTTCTATAAAATATTTTATTAAACTTATTTATAATTTAAAAGCGCTACTGCATCCAGCTGTATGATTTCGGTAACTTCTTTACTACATATTGCAATTGAAGCTATATAATCTACACTTGGCCTTAAATCTCTCATCACTGTATTTTCTACTAACTCTTGTCTATCCTGAAAAACTAACAAGTTTGGAGGATCATTTGGAGCTGATATAGTAATATCCACTGGTGGAATCATTAGACCTTCACCTGTCGCTTTGAGCACAGCTTCCTTTCTAGTCCAATATGTTAAAAAACCTTCTATTTTTTGTTCATTAGGTAATTTCATAACTTGTGCTATTTCAATGTCGGTTAATACGCCTTCTGCCATTTTCATAACATCAACATCTGGATTCATTTGTTCAACATCAACGCCTACAGGTGCAGACTTTGTAAATGCAACTACAACCCACTCACTCGAATGTGAAACCGATAACTGCGGCATCCCCTCTGGTAATTGTGGTCTACCATGTTGTAGCTTACATACTGGGCACATTCGATTAATTGGAACTTGAACTGGCGACATAGAAAGCATTTTACCTAGAACTAATCTACTAATTACACAGCCTATTATAAAACGGGCACGATCTGCCGAATGATGATATGAATTTGCTTTTTCTCGTTCAACATCATTTAGTAAATTGTAATGCCATGATTGTAAATCCGAAATCCTTCCCCACCATATTTGACAATCATTCTCATTCAAAATTGGTATAGAATCTACAACTTTACTTTCTATCATGTAAACTCTCTCCTTCTAGATACCCAATGTAGATTAATTCCAAAATACTATTACCAAACTTATTCATTGACAATTTCTTTCTCTTTTTGTAATACAGGTAACGGTTTTTTCTTCTTTTTTGACATTACCTCTTTATCAGAAATACGTAAAGAAAATAGTAATGCTACGAGCAAAAATATTGCTGATCCAATTAATGCCGCTTGATATGGCAATAAATCTGAATGAGTATTATGTTGTACACTGTTATTTCCAAAACCGGCTAATATACTAGCTAAAACAGCAACTCCTATCGCTGAACCTAATCGATTTTGCACATTAAATATAGTAGTTGCTCTCCCCATAGAAGGCGGCGTTATATTGTTAAATGCAGAAAATTGAACCGCTCCAACTGATTGGCCTAAGAAAATACCTATGCCAAACAATAATACCCGTATTTGCCAAGGGTTCGTATCGTGATTTACAAAACTTAATAAAATAAAGATAATCGCCGTACAAATTAACCCTATAGAAATTACCTTACGAGCTCCTAATTTCTTATATGACCATGGCACAATTTGTGAAGAAATCATTAATCCAATCGCCTCTGGAAATGTCGTAAGACCTGATTCCAGTGCGGATACCCCTATTACATTTTGATACATAAGCGGAAAAACAAATAACATTCCTAGTAAACCAGCTGAAGAAAACAATGAAATAAGACTCATTTTTCTAAAGACTGGTTCTTTTAATAAGTGTAAATCTAGCATCGGTTGCTTTACTTTAAGTTCTACAATGATAAACAGTGTAATAAATACAATCCCAGCTATTCCAGTACTTATAACCTCTGTAGAAATCCATCCTCTTGATGGTCCTTGACTGAGCGCATAGATTAGCATCGCAAACCCTGGTGCTGAAAAAACAAAACCGAGGTAATCAAAGCGACCAGCTGATTTTTCAATATGCTCTTTTAAAAATAGAAGACCGAATAGTAACGCCATAATTCCAAATGGTAAATTAATATAAAATGCCCAGCGCCAAGACATTTGATCTACAAAAAAGCCACCAATAATTGGTCCTACTGCCGGTGCAACAGCAATTGGCAACACAATAAACCGAGAAATTTTCGGCCTTTCCTCTGGTGAAAATGTTCGGAATAACATCGCCATCCCAACTGGTGTTAAAAGCCCCCCACCAGCACCTTGAATAATACGAAAAATATTCAATGAAGTAATATCGTTCGCTATCCCACATAACGCAGATGCGGTTGTAAATACGAAAAGAGCAGTTAGAAATACTCTTTTCGTACCGAATCGATCTCCTAACCAACCGGAAATCGGAAGGAAAACAGCTAAGCTAACTAAATACCCAACATTAACCGTCCCCATTGCAGATGGAGGTACTTGTAGTTCTCTACTTATCGTTTGCAGTGCTACATTTACAATCGTTGCGTCCATGGCAGCCATAAACATCGCTGTTATATATACGATGCTTACAACTACTTTTGGATTTATTTTTGCTTTCATTATCGTTTTCCTACTACTATTTTTTCACCAGCTTGATTACTTTTTGGATTCAAATCTGTCCAGGTATTTTCAACATATTGTAAGCAATCGTGCCTGCTAGCTTCTTCATGTACGACATTCCACCCAATAGGTACATCAAGAAAGACAGGCCAGAGAGAATACTGGCCCTCCTCATTTATTAATACTTTATATGTGTAATTATCGTTTTCAAATGGATTCGTCATACTCTACTTACCCCTTTCTTATTCTGCAAATATTTCGCTAATACTTGTCCAATTTCCGTAAGTGGACCTGGCTGACATAGATCTTTATGTCTACAGTCAATATCATGCTGCACAATTTTCCCATCTAAATAATTTAGCCATGTATTTGGAGAAATAGGATCAAACCAGTCTGGTATAACAGTAGATCTAAAGAATAAAATATCTCCATTATAAACTTTCGGTACGTATCTCCCTAATAATCCTACCGAATTTACATATGTTTCTTTCAAGTTCAGTATAGTCTCTTCTTCAAGACTTGCTAATGCACTTCCATCTTTACGAAGGATTTCAACTGCACTTTCCATCGTAAGTGGTTTACCATCCATGTTATCTGGGTCATATCCGCCTAAAGCAAGTAATGCGATTAACGCTTCTTCTTCAGTAGGCGCTTCCGTATTCGGTAGGAAGTGACCAGGATAAGAATCTAGCATAACGAGTAATTCTACTTCTTCCCCTTCATTTTGTAGTTGCGCTGCCATTGCATGCACAACATTTCCTCCGAGCGACCAACCGAGTAAACGATATGGTCCGTGAGGCTGTACTTCACGAACGTGTTTTAAATAATCCGCTGCCATTTCCTCTAAACTTCTTGGAAGTTCTTCATTTTTAGCGATACCACGTGCTTGCACGCCGTAGATTGGATAATCTGTTCCTAAAGATTTCATAAGTCCTGCATAGCACCAACTTAATCCACCTGCTGGGTGTACACAAAATAGTGGCAATTGGTTTCCGCTTGCTCGTAACGGAAGCAACACATCGAGTGCACTTTGTCCATTTCCCACTTCAAGTCTTTCAGCAAGGCCTGCAACAGTAGGTGCTGCAAATAAAGTTCCGATATTTAATTCGATCCCAAGTGCTTCTTTAATACGGCTCATAAGCTGCACTGCAAGGAGTGAATGACCACCTAAATCAAAGAATCCGTCATCAATTCCAATTTGAGGTACACTTAGCACTTCTGTAAACAAGTCACATAACATTTCTTCTTGCGGTGTTCTTGGTCCACGACTAGAAGATGATACGATAAATTCTGGAGCTGGCAATGCCTTTCTATCTAACTTACCGTTCGGAGTTAAAGGCAACTCATTTACTACTACAAAAGCGTATGGAACCATATAATCTGGTAAACTACCACTAGCAAACTGACGCATTTCATTCGTATCAATCGCTTCATTATTTGATGCGACGATATAAGAAACTAATCGTTTATCCCCTGGTTGATCTTCCCGTACAATAACTGCTACTTGCTCAACTGTAGGGTGTTTCATTATGACCGCTTCTATTTCTCCTAATTCAATTCGGAATCCACGAATTTTTATTTGATGATCTGCACGTCCTATATAATCTAGCGTCCCATCTTGACGCCAACGTGCTAAGTCTCCAGTACGATACATTCTTGTACCTGGCTTGCCAAATGGATCTGCAATAAAACGTTCTGCAGTTAAACCTGCCCTTCCTAAATATCCACGAGCAAGCCCTGCACCTGCAACATACATTTCTCCAACTACTCCAGGTGGCACTGGTTGTAAATAATGATCTAATACGTATACTTTAAGATCAGGTATACTGCACCCAATTAAACTATTTGCTCGTAAAGAAACGGTACTCTCATCTAGCTCAATATAACTAACATGTACTGTCGTCTCAGTAATACCGTACATATTAATAAGCTTCGGTGCGTTATGAGGATGTCGACTATACCAATCTTCTAATCGACTTAGCTCAAGTGCTTCACCTCCAAAAACAACATATCGTAAAGATAATTGTTGGCCAATCTCTTCATTTTCACGATCTGCTTGCATCAATTGATAGAACGCTGATGGAGTTTGGTTTAAAACAGTTACCTTTTCTTTAACAAGAAGCTGTAAAAATTCTTTCGGCGAGCGACTTACAGTATGTGGAACTACAACTAAACGCCCTCCGTATAATAAAGGTCCCCAAATTTCCCAAACCGAGAAATCAAAAGCATATGAATGGAACATCGTCCACACATCATTTCCATCAAACTGGAACCAATGATCAGTTGCTCCTAAAAGTCTTACTACATTTTGATGAGGTATCATAACGCCTTTCGGTCTACCTGTTGAACCTGATGTATAAATAACGTAAGCAATATGTGATGGAGTTAATGGCTTCACGCGCTCCATTTCATCAATATTGTCTTCACTATGTTTCTCAATTTCTTCTATTACTTTTACATTATCAACTAAAACTTTTAGTGCCTCATTACATTCAATTTCCACTTCTGAATTCGTTAAAACACATGATGGTTTCGCATCGTGTAGCATAAACGAAATACGGTCTGCTGGGTAATCTGGATCTAACGGAAGGTATCCAGCACCAGCTTTAAGAACAGCTAATAAGCTTACAACCATGTTTAATGATCTTGGCATCGCTAAAGCAACGAGTTGATCAGGACCAATTCCTTTTGCTATTAGGAATCGAGCTATTTTATTTGCTTTTCTATTTAACTCTTCATAAGTTAATTTCTTATTTTCAAAGACGACAGCAATAGCATTTGGATTAATATGAACCTGCTTTTCAAATAATTGTGGCAATGTCATTTCTGGTGCAATTTGAAAACCACCATTCCACTTTTCTAACACTGTATTTTTCTCTGCTAAAGTTAATATTTCTAATCTGCCAATGGATTGATCTGGATTTGTCGCCGCATCATCTAATAACAAAATGAATCGTTCTATTAGTTTTTGAACCGTTTCATGTTTATATAAATCGGTACTAAACTCTAGTAATCCATGTAAACCGTTCGGAGTACCATCAACCCCGTTACTCTCACTAATTTCAAATGTTAAATCAAACTTCGCAGAGCCAACACTTTGAATTTCAAGGCTCGCTTCTATATCCGGGACATCAAAGATTGCTTCTGGCGTATTTTGGAAAGCTAACATAACTTGAAATAGCGGATGACTATTTCGAGTACGCACCGGGTTTAACACTTCAACGAGTCGTTCAAATGGAACATCTTGATTTTCATAAGCTGCAAGATTTGCCTGCTTCACTCTATTTAATAATTCTTTAAAACTTGGATCTCCTGAAGTATTTGTACGTAACACTAATGTATTTACAAATAAACCAACAATATCTGAAAGTACATCATCATTTCTTCCAGCAATCGGACTTCCAATTGGTATATCAGTGCCTGCACCTAATCTTGTAAATAGCGCACTTAGTCCTGCTTGCAATACCATAAACAAACTAACTCCGTTTTTCCGTGCGAGCTCTACTAACCTACTATGCATACCTGCATCTATATGAAAATGAATTGTTTCTCCTCTGTAACTCGTTTCCATTGGACGCTGATAATCTGTAGGTAACTCCAATTGATCTGGTAATCCCTTTAACTCTTTCTTCCAAAAATCTAATTGTGTTGAAATGAGACTTTCTTGTGTAGTTTCATCCCCTAACAATTGCTGTTGCCAAAGTGCATAATCTGCGTATTGAACCGGAAGTGTCTCCAGCTGTACTTTGTTCCCTTGACATCGCGCTTTATACGCCGCTGTAAAATCTCTCGTTAACGGTTGTAACGACCAGCCATCCCCTACAATATGATGCAATAGAATTAGTAATACATGTTCGTTTTCATTCACTGTAAATAGTTGCAAACGAACTGCTGGTTCAACATCGAGGTTAAAGCTATATCTTACCGCCTCCGCAAGTACACTTTCTAATTCATTTTTACATGTATTTGTTATAATCATTTCAAGATTTAAGTTTTCCATATGTAAAATTTCCTGGTAGGAACTACCTAATACGTTAGGGAAAATTGTTCTAAGTGTTTCATGTTTCTCGACTACATCATAAAAGGCACCTTGTAATGCTCCCTCGTTCAACTTTCCAGACAAACGAATGACTAACGGAATATTATAAGTAGGACTTGGACCTTCTAAACAATGTAAGAACCATAATCTACGCTGTGCAAATGAAAGTGGAACTTCATTTGGCCTACTTACTTTCTTAATCGCTGGTCTTGCAGTTTTTGCTCGATCCAATTGTTTCGCTAATTCAGCAACAGTTGGCGATTCAAATAGTTTTCCAATTCCTAATTCGACACTTAACGTTTCACGAATTCTTGCCATTAAACGCGATGCAAGAAGCGAATGTCCACCCATTTCAAAGAAATTATCATCAATGCTAATGCGAGAAACACCAAGTACTTCTGCAAATAAATGACATAATATTTCTTCTTTCGGATTTCTAGCAACCCTCTCATTGTTCATTTCATTAAAATCAGGAGCAGGTAATTTCTTTCTATCAACCTTTCCATTTGGCGTTAATGGTAATTCTTCTAGCAATACAAATGCTGATGGCACCATATAATTCGCTAAACTTTCTGAAACATAAGAACGAATTTCTGAAAGATGAATCGTTTCCTTCTCTCCGGCAACAATATACGCAATGATTCGTTTATCATTTGGACGATCTTCTCGTACCATAACCACTGCTTGCTTAACATTTTCATGTCGTTGTATTACCATTTCAATTTCAGCTAATTCAATTCGGAAACCACGAATTTTAATTTGATGATCTGCGCGGTTCATGTACTCTAAAACACCATCACTGCGCCATTTTACTAGATCACCTGTACGGTACATGCGCTGCCCTGGTTTTCCATAAGGATTTGCAACAAACCGTTCAGCTGTTAACTCTGGTTTTCCTAAATATCCGCTTGCAAGTCCTTCCCCTGCAATATATAATTCACCAATAACTCCAGGTGGAACTGGTTGTAACCCTGCATCCAATACATACACTTCTGTATTGCAAATTGGCTTTCCGATAGGAGGTATCCCCTTTTCACTTTCATCAATGTTCATGAAGGTAGACCAAATCGTTGTTTCAGTTGGTCCATATAAATTAGTTAATGAACAACCTAATTCTTTTAATTTATTTGCTAAATGCGCTGGAAGAGCTTCACCACCAACTAGTATGTTTAGCCCTTGTAGCTTCTCTGGATAATCAGTTACTAACGCCTGCCAAAGCGTCGGTGTAGCCTGCATAATGGTCACTCTTTCTTCCTGTAAAAGTGTCGTTAATGCAGAAGGCTCTTGAATGTCTTCCTTTTGCGCAATTGTTAAACTTGCACCACTAATAAGAGGTAAATAAATTTCTAGAGCAGAAATATCAAACGCAAATGTTGTAACTGCTAATAAATGATCATTTTCATGTAATGACAACATATCGTCCATGGCCAATAAAAAGTTACTTAAAGCTTTCATAGGAACAATTACACCTTTTGGGTTACCCGTTGAGCCTGAAGTATATATTGTATAGGCTGGGTTTAAAAGTGATACATCATTCTTACATTCTATATTCATGCGAGAATATGTATGTAATGCTAGTTTCGTTTCTTCGTCATCTAATACAATTTTTTTCATATCATTTTCTATAACTAACTTAGATGAAACAGATGAATGCGTTATGATACAAACTGGTTTTGCATCATTTACTATATAATTTATTCGCTCAGCTGGGTATTCTGGATCTATTGGTAAATACGCTGCACCAGCCTTTAAAACTGCTAGCATACTAGTTACCATTTCTATTGATCTTGGAAATACTAAAGCTACAAACTGATTTGGTCGTATTCCTTCTTCTACTAAATAATGTGCTAGTTCATTCGCTCGTTCATTTAGCTCTTTATACGTAAAGTTTACACCGTCACAAGTAATCGCTAGTTTATTTGGAGTTTTTTGCACTTGTTTTTCAAATGATATAGGTAGACTGATTAACTCATCGTCTTCCTTCGTTTCATTCCATTCCAATAAAACTTTATGATTTTCTTCAGGAAGAGTAATATTTATTTTTCCAATCGACTCGTCTTTTTGATAAGCATTTATCATTAATTCTAATAATTGCATAAATCTTTCTTTATGCAATGCTAGCTCCACACCATTATATACTTCCGGATTCGCATCAAAATGAATCATTAGCTCATTTTGATCAAAACGTTTATATACATTTATTGATAAATCATCGACAGGTCCTGCTGATAAATTATGTGTAATACCACGATTCCCACCAAAGTTAAGCCCGTAATCAAAAGGCATAACATTCACTAACGGTCCAAATAATCTTTGATTTTCACCTAATAACTTTAAGTCTCTTCTTAATTCCTCATGACGGTATTTATGATGGCGACGTACATCTTGGATTTCTTTAGAAACTTGCTGTAATAATTCTACGAGAGTTATATTTGGAGTTACAGTAAGACGAAGTGGTACTAAATTCATTACCATACTCGGTGTATGAATAGATGCAGAACCTAGACGCCCCATCATCGGTAAACCTAAAACAATATCATTTTCACCTGTTAATTTATGCATATAAATACTTGTTACAGCGACAATGAATTCCGGCCAACTTGTTAACGAAATATTGATATTTTCTAGTAAAGTTTTCGTACTAGAACTAGATAAATAAGCTGTTTCACGTAAAAATCCATTCGATGTTCTCGGTGCTCGTTCTGCCAAACTTACAACTTCTGGTTCATCCGCAAATTTTTCTAACCAAAAAGCACGATCTTCCTGAAATTGTTTAGACTCACGATACTCCATATCTTCTTGCACAACTTTTGCAAGAGAACCAAATGTCTTTTCATTCTTGTTTGTTTCTTCTATAAGTGATGTATACTCATTCGCTACCTTTTGGCTAAGAAGTGAAAATCCATAGCCATCCATCACAATGTGATGGATGCGCTGATACCAAAAGAAACGGTTATTTTCAACTTGAATAAGTGCTTCAATAAATAAAGTATCTTTTTTCAAATCGACTGGCATAGATAAATCATTTTTCATCCATGCTTTAGCAGCCTCTTCAGGATTTTCTTCTTTACGAACGTCAATAAAATGCATATGAAACTGTGATTCTTCAATAACTTGCCATGGGCCAATTTCATCCTCTTCGAAGCGAACATGAAGTGCTTCTGCTTCCATTACAACTTTACGTACAGCTAATTCAAAAATGTCTTGATGAATATTTCCGTTTATTTCTACATATTCCCCAGTATTATAAATTGGATTAAGTGGATCTAATTTTTGCGCAAACCACATACCAGACTGCGCAGATGATAACGAATGACGAACCTTTTGACTATTAGGCATTCTTCACTACCCCTTTATTATGTAGTCTATATTAAAGTACACGTTCTGTTTGCAGAGATAATAAGCGATGCCAATCAACAACCGTTGGGTTCTCTGCTAAATCCGCAAAAGTAATCTCCTTTCCTTCGCGACGCCACTTCTCTACTAAACTCATAATTCTGACCGAATCAAGTCCTCTATTTAATAAATCTTCATCAGTCCCAACACTCTCTACTGGTTCACGAAGTAATTGTGCAACTAGTTCATGTACTTCCTGTATAGTGATTCCTTCACTCTCATCATCTTCTACACTTTGTAAATCGTTTAACAGTAGGTTTGTTGATGTCGTTACTGCACATCTATTAGATGCATACTCCAATGCTTGTTTATGATGCTCTAGTGAAAAATCAGCAACTGCATCTGCTACAAAGAACGGCTCTATACCATCCATAAATGCTTCACAAGCTGTTAAAAGGCAGCCAATATGCGCATAAATACCGCAAATAATGAGTTGATCTCTTCCTTGTTCATTTAAAATTTCTAATAGATTTGTCTTTTTAAATGCACTATATCTCCATTTTGTTAAGAATATATCATCCTCATCAGGAGTAAGTTCATCGACAATTTTCTTTTTATCTGGTCCAGCAGGAATACCGTCCCCCCAAAAATCTTGTAATAACCCTCGTTGTTCTAACGTTTGTCCACCTGGTTGAGCTGTATAAACAACTGGTATACCAAGTTCCTTACATTTTTCTCTTATCACCTTAATATTTGAAATGAGTTCTACTTTCGGTGACTCTTTATCGCTATATGCATCAAGAAAATATTCTTGCATGTCATGGATTAGAAGAACCGCACGTTTCGGATCTGGTTTCCAATCCACTTTATTTTTTGGTAGTTCTGATTCAATTGGCATTTTATATACTGAAATAGATGGGATAGCCATCTAATCACTTCCTTCCGGTTTTTATTATTGTTTTACTGTAATAAGTTTTTCAGCAATGACTTTACGTAATTCTTTTTTGCTTACCTTTCCAACGCCTGTTTGCGGGAATGATTCAATAAATTCAATTCGATCTGGAATCTTATAAGCTGCTATACCACGTTCTCTTAAAAACATTTTTAATTCACTTACTGCCGGAGCTTGTCCGCGAGCTATAACAAATGCACAAGTACGTTCTCCTAAATAATCGTCAGGCATAGATACAATCGCTACATCATGTACTGCATCATGTGCTAATAGATGATTTTCAACTTCTTCCGCGGCAACTTTCTCACCACCACGATTAATTTGATCTTTATCTCTTCCTTCTACAATGATGTAACCTTGTTCATTTACTTTCACAAGATCTCCTGTGCGATAAAATCCATCCTTTGTAAACGATTGTGCATTATGCTCTTCTGCTTTATAATAACCACGAATTGTATATGGCCCTCTTGTTAATAAACTACCTACTTCGCCAGGTTTTACATCGTTGTCATTTTCATCAACAACTCGTACTTCATCGAGTGCAGACATTGGTCTACCTTGTGTATGAATAATAATTTCTTCAGGATCATCTAATCTTGTATAGTTCACTAATCCTTCCGCCATACCGAATACTTGCTGTAATGTACATCCAAGTGTAGGGCGTATACGTTTTGCAACTTCAGCACTAAATTTCGCGCCACCTACTTGAATCACTTCTAGACTCGATAAATCGTTATTACGTGAAGATGCAGCATCAAGCCATATCATTGCTAATGGCGGTACGAGAGCAGTAATCGTAACTTTTTCTTTTTCAATAAGTGCAAATGCCTCATCTGGACTACCTCCAGTTGCCAGCACTACTTTTCCACCCGCATAGAAAGTTCCAAATGTTCCAGGAGAGCTCATCGGGTAATTATGTGCTACTGGAAGAACGGCCATATAGACACTCTTTGCACTTAAATTACAAATTTCAGCGCTAACACGTAAACTATAAATATAATCATCATGCGTTCGAGGAATTAATTTAGAAAGTCCTGTTGTCCCCCCTGATAATTGGAGAAACGCAACATCACTTGGCTGAACTTCTGGTAATGGAACGGGATCTATATATAAATCACTTATGTTCACAAATTCTTCTTCTTCTCCCACTACAATTACATGTTGTAAAGTTGGCACTTTCTCTTTCACTTCTCTTGCTAGTTTTCGATAATCAAAACCGAGAGCTTTATCTGAAATAACGTAAGCACTCGCCTCACCAAACTCACAAAAATAACTAATTTCACTGCTTCGATGTGAAGGTAATGCAAAAACAGGAAGTGCCCCAATTCGAAATAGCGCAAAACATACTTCGAAAAACTCAATAACGTTAGGTAGCTGGATTACAACTCGATCCTCTTGCTTTATTCCTAAATTCAGTAGCCCTGAAGCTAATCGATCTACTTTTTTATCAAACTCACTATACGTAATATGCGTATTACCACTTACAACTGCAATTTGATCGCCATATTTTTCAGCTCGCTCTCTTAACATCCCGCCAAATGTTTCCCCAAGCCAACACCCTTCCTCTCGATAACGATCAGCAAATTCTTTTGGCCATTTTGTATAACCTGTTAGCATTCTTTCTGCCCCCTACTTTTCATTAAGTGAACTATCATTTAATCCTAATGCTTTCAACATTGTTTGGAACTTAGCTGATGTTTCTGCTAATTCATCTTCTGGTTTTGACTCAGCAACAACGCCCGCTCCTGCATATAAACGGAGTGTATTTTCTTGTACTTCAGCACAACGAATTGTAACAATCCATTCACCGTCTCCATTTAAATCACTCCACCCTAGCATTCCTGTAAAGAATTCACGGTCAAATGGCTCAATTTTTTGAATCGCCTCTCTCGCTTCTTCCATCGGTGTGCCGCAAACTGCTGGCGTCGGATGAAGAGCAATTGCTAATTCCAAAGAAGTAGTATTCGGATCCTTTAGTTCACCTTTCACTTCAGTAGATAAATGCCACATCGCTTCACTATGAATAACGGATGGCTTTTCCGGAACATGTAATGTATGACAGTACGGACGAAGCGCTGCAGCAACTGCTTCTACTACTACCGCATGTTCATGTAAATCTTTTGGAGAAGAAAGTAATTCCTCTGCTCTTCTCTTATCTTCAACTGAATCCTCACTACGTGGCCTTGAACCAGCTAACGGATTAGAAATAACTTGCATACCATTACGTGAGACGAGTAATTCAGGGCTCGCTCCAATTAACGTCTTACTATTCTCATTTTCATCTTTCGATACATTCACAGCAAATGTATATCCATGCTTATTATGCGCTGCTAATTCTCGAAGAAGTTTTTGCTTATCAATCTTTTCGGAAGAATTAACATCTAACGATCTGGATAGAACGATTTTCTTTAAATCCCCGCCCTTTATTTTTGCAATTCCTTGCTTCACACCATTCATATACACTTCAGGCGCTGGTACAGGCGTCATTTCGAATGTTAAGTTCTCATTTATTTCAAGCTGATTTGTTGTATCCAATTGTAATCGCTCAGAAGTCCTACTATATTCTGGTACGATAAGTTGGACTTCTTTTCTACGATCAAATGGCAAAGCACCGACAACGATAGGATTCGGATTTCCGGCTTGTTTTGCATTACATAATACTGCTTGTACAAGTTCTGGGAAACTTTCAATTTCATGATGCTTTACTGTAGTAAACTCTCCTTCTGCTAATATCGTTCGAGTTGGTGAAGCGAAAAAGAATGAAGATTCAGTCTTATAATCTTCTAATAATTTTTCTGACAGTTCCTTTACAGCCGTAAATTCCTTCATTGTATAGTAACCCCCTGAATTTTTTATTAAACGCCTAATGTAGCTCCGCCATCAACACATAAATTATGCATTGTAATATGACTAGCTTTATCTGAAGCTAAAAACAATACTGCTTCAGCAATTTCTGAAGGCTGTGCAATTTTTTGTAACGGTATACCGAGTCTATATGTACTTTGAGAACCAGCAATTATATTTTTTTCTCCATTCTCATCAGCCCATAGTAGCCTTTGCATTTCAGTTTCAGTAGAACCTGGAGAAACTACGTTACAGCGAATGTTATACGCTGCAAGTTCTAATCCTAAACATTTCATAAACATCGTCGTAGCAGCTTTTGATGCAGCATATGCAGCCATCTCCATTCTCGGCGTATTTGCTGCATTTGAACCAACTGTAACAATTGCCCCTGACTTTCTTTGCATCATATGTTTACTTACTGCTCGGGACATATAGAAAACTCCTGTAGAATTTACAGAAAACGTTTTATTCCAATCTTCATCACTTAACGAGTGAATCGCTCCCATACGTAAAACCCCTGCAACATTTACTAATATATCTATTGGCGCTATTTCATTTTCAATATCATTTACCATCTGTTCAACTGCGGTACTATCACTCACATCTAAGCAAAACGTTTTCAAATGTATTTCATTTAAGAGTTCGTTTAATCCCTCTTCATTTTGATCAACCGCAATAACTGTAGCTCCTCTTTCTAAAAACATTTTAGCAACAACACTACCTATACCTTGAGCTGCACCTGTTACTAAAACAGTTTTCCCATCAAATTCCCCTAAGTTCATTTCCTCTATCCTTTCATTTAAAAATCAATCTAATTAAACAAATAATGATAATGATTATCATTATCGATGTAAAAATAATACACTTACTAAACTAATTGGTCAAGTGTACTTTTCATTAAAATATTATTCATTGATAATGTTTTTCATTTAACGTTCTTACACCGAAATGATAATCTTTCTCAATAAACTTGTCAACCTATTTTTATTTTTCAGATAAAAACTTTAGTGCTTTTCAATACAATTACATCTAAAAGTATTAACACACACTTACATTAATACTTTAATTCTTACTCCTCTTTGTAAAAATTGAAGATGATAAACTGAAGGTCTCTTCAGTTACAAAGCCTTAACAAAAAGTCGAACATTTATTTTCTCAATATTTGTCTGAAAATATATCTTGCAAACATCAATTCATATTTTCTTTATTATTTAAGATTTAATACATATTTCGAATACGATGTATCGATTTATTATATTCCAATATAATCCAAACGGATATTTCACTCACTTTTATATCAAAAAAAATAAAAAGTAATTTAACCTTGTTAAAATAACTCAAAAAAGCACCCTATTTAACAGGATGCTTTTTCGTAACTATAGTGTTATAGAAGATTTATATACTTATGCTACGCTGCGATACTCTTCTTCTTGTTCTTTTTTCTGTTTAGGTGCTCGAATTAAAATTGCGATAATGAATGACACGACACATAGTACGCCAATCACCATAAAGGTTGGTTTGAATCCACCTAGAAGTGCACCGATAAAGGAACCTGCAAGCGCTCCAAATCCAAATCCTTGATACACAATTCCGTAATTCTTACTATGGTTTTTCATACCGAAGAAATCACCAACAATAGCTGGGAAAATAGTAATATTTCCACCAAAGCAAAACGCTACACTTGCTACACATACGAAGTAGATACCGTAATTCAAATCTACGAAACTTAGCACTAATACCGAACTCGCCATAACCACAAAAGTACCCGTAACGATTTTTAAACGACCAATTTTATCTGATAACGGTCCTAGAATAATACGACCTAATGTGTTAAATATTGCAACCATAGCCACCGCATTAGCTGCTGTCGCTGCACTAAGCCCTACAAGTTGAACACCAATGTCTTTTACCATACCAATTAAGTATAAGCCACTCATACATGATGTAAATAACATGATGAATAATAAGTATACTTGTTTTGTGCCTAACATTTCTTTCACTGTATATTCATGAGTGTTTGTTTCCTGAACTGCACCTTGATCAGCAGCTTGATGGATTAAACAAGCTCCAAGGACAATCATAGCTGTAACAATTAAACCCCAATATATAAACGCTTGCGATACACCAACGGAATCGATTAACTTTGCATTTATATATTTGAAAATTAAGCTACCTGTACCATATGCAGCTACAGATATACCAGAGATTAAACCTTTACGTTCAGGGAACCACTTAATTAAATTAGATAGTGAAGTAATATAAGCTGTACCATCTGCGTAACCTACAACAACTCCTGCTAGTACATAAAGCAATATTAACGAAGAAGCTTGTGAACTAAGTACTAATCCTAGTCCTAATGCTAGTCCAGCTATCATAATAAGTTTACGAAGTCCCCATTTTTCTTGCAATTTACTTGCAAATAAAGTTGAAAATGCTAAGGAAAGACTAGTAATTGAGAAAGTTATCGCAACCGCGTTAAGACTCCAACCGTATTTACTAACTAAAGGCTGATTGAATAAACTCCATGTATATATCGTTCCAAGTCCCATTTGAACTATTACTGTACCAAGGACAACAAGCCATGGATTAACCTTTGATTTTTTCATACCTTTCTGCCTCCTCTTTCTATTTCAATGCTTTTCGCTAAGTCTTGTTTTTTTATGTTCATTTTGGTCATCTCTTTTGATTTAACACCTTCATTGTATAAGATGTTTTCAGTTATGTAAGCACTTACAAGGCAGGGCGTCAAAAATATGGAATCAGTTACAGAAAACGAAGGATGAAATACAAAAAAATGTTTTTTAAATACGTAATAGTTGTTCATATTGTTTTGTATAAGTTAAATTTACATATGTTTTTGAATCCTTTTTTCAATAGTAAAACAATAAAACCGTCTCTTTAATAAACATTAAAGAGACGGTTTTATTAAATTAATTCATAAGCCTGACTTTCTTTATACATTTATAATTGTTTCTTCAAATGTAATAATTGGCTCTACAAATTCCATCATAATGAAAGCATTTTTAATACGTCTTGGTGAACTACCCACCACTTAGTACCTCTTACGAGCTTACCCAAAGTAGGGGCTTCTCGGTTCATCGCTACTTTTGATAGCTAACGAATTTGTCCTAGGACAGCCGAGCTAACTCCCTTGTTCCAAAGGTTATTTTATTACTATTTATGCCAACACTAATAAGCGGATGGCTTCCTTTTTGATATTGATGGCTGCATTATAATCACGGCCAATTGTGAGTCCACACAAACACGCATACGTGTGTTCGCGTAATGGCATTTCTTTTTTATTTCCACAATTACTACACATCTTTGTAGAAGGAAACCATTTATCTATTTTTACAAGCTGTTTTCCTTGTTCTTGTAGCTTATATGCTAAAAATGTCGTGAACATCCTCCAACCGTTGTCCGCTACACTCTTACCAAATCTAAATGCTCGTGACATTCCTTTCATATGTAAGTCTTCGATTGCTACAACGTCAAAACTCGTAGCTAATTCTTTAGACTTATGATGAAAAAAATTTTTACGTTGATTGGCGACCTTTTCATGCAATTTCGCTACACGAATGCGTTGTTTATTCCAGCGCTCTGAACCTTTCACACGTCTTGCTAATACTCGTTGTGCCTTCGCTAATTTCTCTAACATCTGACGATAAAAGCGAGGATAATTTGCTTTCTCATCTTCGCTACTCACGTACAATTCAGCCATTGAGAAGTCTAATCCAACTACACGTTCTACTTCTTTTGGAGTGATTTCTTTTTCATATTCGGTCAAAATAGACACGTAATACTTACCAGTAGGTGTCATCGAAATCGTACACGATTTGATGATATGTTTTGGCGGGATTTCTCTATGTTGCTTCAGTTTCACCATTTTCAATTTTGGTAATTTGATATAACCATGAAATAACATAATATTTCCGTTTACTCGATTCGTTGTATAGGATTTTCTACTCTTTTTACTTTTGAATGTAGGAGAATCACTTTGACCACTAAAAAAATTCTTATAAGCAGTTTGCAAGTTTAATTGCGCGTTGGCTAATGCCAATGAATCAACTTCTTTCAACCATTCATACTCCGATTTGTATTTTGCAGGAGTAGGAAATTTTTGCTTCTTCAGTTCTTCCTTATTCGCTTTGTGTTTTTCATATACTTCCTTTCGTTCAGCCAGCATTTTATTATATACAAAGCGCACACACCCAAACGTTTTGCGTATGAGATGTGCTTGTTCTTCTGTTGGATACAGACGAAACTTGTACGCCTTATTCTGCTTTTGCATATCCATTCACCTCATTTTCTGCTTCATTTCCCATAAGCTATAACGGTGATTACACAACCTGAACACTATAAGATTGTTATCTACTTTCATTGTTATACCAAAATTCCCCTCTTATAAGACTGATTATATCAGAGGCGAAATAAATAGAAAAAAAAGTTTGGCTACGCCAAACCGAAATTCATCTCCCACCTGCCGCTAGACTATCGTCCTTCACACGCCTGAGGAAGGAGACTTCTTTCGGATAATATGTTAAAACTTCTTTTAATTCTGCACACATAGACTACAAATATTTTTTTGATAAATAAAACTAAATATTCACTAATATACTTATACGTGGTTTAATATATATAATAAAAAATATTTCTGTCTTTAATGAGGAGGTACTATGAAAGCAAACGTAGGGGATACTATACTTTTTCAACGAAACAATTTAAAGATTACAGGATCTGTATTAAAACTTTATACTGAATCGGTCTTAGTTGAAATTACAAATGTAAGCGGTGGTACTTTTGAATTTGATCGAACAATTGTAAATCATAAAAACTATAAAGTTTTAAATGCAAATACATAAAACAACACAAAATAGCCCCTGCTAAACAGCAGGGGCTATTTTATATAAAAATATTTCACTAGTTTATATACCCTAAAACATTAACAATCTTACTCGCTTTTAAATTGTTAATATGATAATAAATTTCTAAACCTCTTCTCTCTGCTCGTAACACTTTACCCTTCATTTTTGATAAATGTTGTGAAACAGTAGATTGCGGGATGTTCAGTAACTCGGTTAATTGTGTTACATTACAAGTTTTTCTTGTACTTAATTCATTTACAATTTGCAGTCGGATTGGATGCGCCATAATTTTTAAAATATCTACATCTTCTTCTGAAACTAAAGTTTTTTTCATTTCACTTGTATATGTTGTCATAAGACATTCCCCTTTTATATGAATTCCATTTTTATAAGATCTATTTCCAAAATTTTTAAAACCCTCGATTAAAACTTTCATATAGAAATAAAAGGATTTTAAATTTTTGAAAACAGAACTTACATTCACTTTATTTATTTGGTACATATACATAATACAATGTTAATATGTGCTCTATGTGAAGTTAGCATAAATTTATAATGAAGATTTTTCAAATAATTCACATCTAACTATATACTCCCTCATAACACTATCCAGTGATTTTAACATATTTTAGGCGTTTGTATATACTATCTACAAAATAAATGTTATTTAGGGGGAATTCAAATGCCTACAATGTTACAAGAAGAAGTTGAAGAAGCGCGCGAAACATATGTCAGTCGTATCATTTTGGTCGGTGGATCGGCTTTATTTTTAGTAGGCGGTGTTATCTCGGCAATTTCGGCTTTTAAAGCTTATAATCGTTTGGAAAATACGCCGTCTTCTACAGATAACTCATAGGTGAATTATCTAATTTTGAATAACAAATAAAGAGGCTGTCCCAAAAGATGCTTTTTAGCCAAAATCGTATAAAAAGTGAAAGGCAGAAATGTTTATTTTATAACATTTCTGCCTTTTCGATTTCATGTGATCTTACTTCGAAAGAGACTTATGAGACAGCCCCTTTATTTTATCAAAAGTTCTATACTAAAGAATCGCAAATAATATGAATTACAATTGAACTTACTTCACCACAAACCGTGTCTGACTACAACCATCCTTCTGCTTCGTTACTTCTAATACAGCTGGCATTGCGTTTTTCAGCTCTTGAACGTGTGAGATTACACCAATAAATCGACCTGATTTTTGTAAGTCGATTAAGGCGTCAACCGCTTTTGTTAATGACTCCTCATCTAATGAACCGAATCCTTCGTCGATAAACATCGTTTCGATTGAAATACCGCCTTCATACGCTTGAATAACGTCTGCCATGCCGAGCGCTAAGCAAAGTGAGGCATTGAATTTCTCGCCGCCAGATAATGTTTTTACATCGCGTGTTTGGCCAGTATATGCGTCGTATACATCTAACCCTAATCCACTTTGACGATTTCTCTTTTCAACTCGTTCACTTCGTTTTAAATAAAATTGTCCATTTGATAATTTACGTAATCGTTCGTTTGCAATTTGAACAATTTGTTCTAAATACTCAATTAAGATGTAACGTTCAAATGATATACGGCTTTCGTTATCACCTTTCATTACTTCATATAAGTCAACAAGTTCTTGGAAAGCTTTTTCTTCCTCATGAATTTGCTCATCAATACGTCTAATATTTTCATGTAAATCAGAAATATATGTTACCGCATTTTGCGAACGTTGACGTTTTTCTTTAATGATATCAAGGTTAATTTCTAGTTCTTTAATGTGTTCACCTAACGCCGTAATATCCATATACTCTTTATCTTTTAATTCAGCATGTAACTCTTCAATTTGTTTTGCAAGTACTTCAAGAGATGAATAATAGCTTTGAATTTCTTTTTGTAACATATCCATCTCGGCATCACTTAATTTCGCTTCTTTATACGTAATTTGGTCTGTAAATCCACTCTGTTCAAGCTCTTTCATAAAGCGCGTGAAAGTCTCTTCTTTCTTCGATTTTGCACTTTCAAATTGATTAGAAGCACCTTCCTGTTCTGCTTGAATACGTATATTTTCATTTTGCCAATGTTGATACGCCTCCTGCACTTTCTTCCATTCGTCCTCCATTAATTTGAGCTCATGCATAGCTTGGTCAAACTGGACTTTCCAAGCTTGGACTGTTTGTAAGTTTTCAGGAATGTTTTTCTTATCATGTTCATATGACGTACGAAGCTGCATACAATCCATTTCTATACGGTGCTGTTCTGTTTCTACCTCATGTTTTTGTTTCTGAAGTGCATCTACTTTTTCTTCTATGCTTTTTATTTTCACAGCTGTTTGCTTACGCGTTTCTTCACTTGCTTTTAACGTATTCACTTCAGTTGCTAATTGTTTTCCTTTTTGAACAAGCGCACTATATGTTTCAGCTAATTCTTCTGAGCGATAACCTCGCTTCTTAACCTCTTCTATTACTTGTTCATATTGAAGATGATAGAAATTCCATTTCTCCTCTACTTGCACATGTAATTTTTCAGCAATGTTCTTCTTGTCTCTTAAATCATTTAACTCTTTTTCATTGATGGCATCACTTTGCTCTGAAGCTTTTTTCGGATGGTTCGTGCTGCCACATACTGGACAAGATTCACCATCATGTAGATGAAGAGCTAATATACCAGCTTGTTCACTTAACCAGCGACGTTCCATATTCTCATATGCACGAACTGTCTCTTGCATCTTAATAAATGCAGTTTCTTTTTCTTGCTCGAATTTTTGTTTTTCTTGCCATACGTCATATGCTTGCTTTAAAACTTTTGCATCTTCTCGCATATTCGTTAGTTCTTCTACTTTATCTACATATCGTTCAAGCGCTCGCTCTAATTGCTGTAATTCACCAGACATTAGCTGTTTTTGATTTGTATGCTCTTCTAATTGTCGATCTAAGTTTTGCATACTTTCTTTTAATTTTCCTAGTTGAATTTCTGCATTTTGTAAATTCAACTGTTTCTCAGCTAATGATGCAATAATCGGTTGTAACTCTTCTAATCTTTGAACAAGTTTTTTTGCATTTTCTCTCTCAGGTTCTTTATTCTTTACTGCTTCATATTTCTCCTGAGCAAGTTCAAAATTATTCATTATATTTTCTTTTTTAGCGATAATTTGTTTTAACAAACTTTCAGCTTTCTGCTCATTTTGCATTGCTTCTTCGTACCACTGTTCAAATGGTAATAAGCGCTTCGCTTGTTCCGCACGCTTAAAAGATAGTTCTTTCATTTCAATTACTGAACGTTTTTCTTGTAAAGTATTATATTTCTCATTCTTTTGTTGTAAATCTATAAATTTCTCATTTACAGACTTCGCTGCATGAAAACGTGTTTCAGCATCCTTTAATTGCTTCGTTTGAATATCTTGTTCTACTTGTAATTGCTCCACCTCTGCCTTATACGCAGCTGTCTCTTGTTCTAATGCCTCTACTACTTGATGCGTATTTACATGTTCTTGTTCCACTAATGTCTCTAATAATGCTCCATCACGAATTGGTAATTTAAAAACATTACGGAAATATAACTCTCGCTCTTTCTGTTTTTCTTGTAAGACGTCTTTCCATTGTTTTCGTTTTTGGTCAAGTAACTCACGCATTAACTTATAACGATCTGTTTTAAAAATACGACGCAAAATTTCTTCTTTGTTTTCTGTCTCAGATGTTAATAGTTTTCGGAATTCCCCTTGCGGTAACATAACAATTTGACTAAATTGATGTTTACTTAAACCAATTAAATCTTCTACTTTTTTATTTACATCCGTTACATGGAAACGATCAACAGCCGGAATCTTCTCTTCATCAATTACTTCATATAATTCTACTGCATGTCCCGTAACCGTCTTGTTCCCTTGTTTTTTATGTCCCAGTTGTCGTTTTATTTCATAACGTTTCCCTTTTAACTGAAAGGTTAATTCTACGCTTGTATACACATTATCATCAGCAAATTGACTGCGGAGCATGCTCGTATCACTTCGTTCTTCTCCGCTTGCCTCACCATATAAAACATAACAAATCGCATCAAAAATCGTTGTCTTTCCGGCGCCCGTGTTTCCAGAAATGGCGAAAATACGATGCTCTCCCAAATCGTCAAAATCAATTACTTCTTTCTGTTTATATGGGCCAAATGCCGTCATAATAAGCTGAATCGGTCTCATCCTCGTTCACCTTCCCGTTCTTGCACTGTTTGTAATACTTCTACAAATAGACGTTCTTTCTCTTCTGATAAATCTAAGCCTTTCATTTCTTTATAAAAAGCCTTTAATAATGATAAATCATCCATTTTATGTCTTGAAACAGTTACTTCATTTGACTCAGTGAACTCTCGTCTTTGAATGGCTCTTTCAACATGCATTGCATTTGGATAAACAGAGCGTATTTTTTCCATTGGCTGCAAGACAGGATTTTCATCTAATAATTTTACAAACACGTAATCTTCACTTACTGGATGTTGTAACAATTCATCTATTTTCGCTTCTACTGTTCGCATTTTACGGCGTGGTGTAAGTAACCTTTTTTCAATTGTTACTTCACCTTGCTCGTCCAATTCCACAATATAATATCCTTTTTTATGTTTTTCTTCAGAAATAGAATATGCAAGTGGAGAACCTGAATATCGAATTGTCTCATTACGTACGAAATGCGCTTGATGTAAATGTCCAAGCGCTGTGTAATGAAACTTATCAAAATAATGACTATTCACGTATTCAGCACCACCAATTGAAAGCGGTCGTTCAGCATCACTTGTATTCTCTTCCGCTTCGCCCGCAGAAGTTACAAATGCATGACCAACAAATACATGTCTAGCTTCTTTATCCATCGTTTCAGAAAGCTCATTCATAAAAATACGCATCGCATCATCATGAGAACGTACGTCTTCGTTTTTCAATACATGTCTCACTATGCTTGGATCCGCATAAGGAATGAGATGGAAGTGAACCTCCCCATATTCATCATTTAATATAATTGGCTCATATGGAAATTGAATTTGCCCCACAATAAATAATCCTTGTTTCTTCATTAAACTACTTCCAAAATGAATACGATCTGGACTATCATGGTTTCCTGCGACTGCAATAACTGGTGTTTGTAAATCAATCACTATTTTTTGCAGCACATCATTTAATAAGTCTACTGCTTCCGTAGGTGGAATTGCTCGGTCATATAAATCCCCTGCAATAATTACGGCATCTGGTTTTTCTTCTTCAACAGCTTGTACAAACTGATCTAATACAATCTTTTGATCTTCAGTCATATACACGCCATGAACAAGCTTTCCTAAATGCCAATCGGCTGTATGAAATAACTTCATGGTTTCCTGCTCCTTTTAATTTACTGAATTTAGTGATACAAGTTGATAGTTTATTGTAGTTTTTCCGTTCTCCCATTCTAACTTTTGTATCATTGCACTACCGATTCTTTCTTCATTTGATTTATATAAAGGTAATATTTCTTGAACTGTAAATAAGTGATAACCATCCAATTTTAATTGAAATATGTTTTCTTCTATATGTAATCTTACTTCTTTTTCATTTGAAATAATTTTTGTGTGCATCTCAAATTTCATGATAGATACAACCCCTTTTTCTAATCTCTACACTATTAATAGTATATTGGCTATGCAAGATTGACAAGTAAATACACGGTAAAGTACATACTTTTCTATTGCGATATGTTTTTTTAATTTCACATATAATACGGTATGTGAAATTTTATTCTTTCCAAAAATAAAAATGTCTCATATGACATCTTTATTTTTGGATAAATTCTTTCATTACATAATATAAAACTGTAATGAAAACAATCGCTACAAAAAATGAAAATACTGCAACAATGTACCCATCTTTATTTAATAAAATGCAAAAAGAAATAGATATGATAAAAATCGGAAATACAAGTCGTACTTTATCCTTCACTTCCTCTGTCGTATCTGTATGATGAAAATACTGCGTTATCCCTATCATTAAAGAAGACAAAATAATCACCGACAATAGTAAAGGTACTGGCATTCCGATTTCTCCTTTCTCTATTTCTAATGAAAAGCAATTTTTTTTCATTATAATCACTCTTTTCGAAGTGATTATGTACAATTTACACATATATAATAGCGTGTTTATCATGGTAACTTCAAATAATTACAATTACAGTAATGTTGTAATATTCATTTTCAACCTCCAAAATCCTGCAAATATAACTCGTCAAAATATGCAGTGGATAAATTAACATATACCGCCAACTTTAGACAAAATTTATAAAGGACATTTCAGTACGTATAAAGAATTAAGAATAAGAAGATATGTAAGGGAGGATGAATTATGACTGAACACGTTTTATTTTCTGTTAGCGAAAACGGCGTTGCATCAATTACTTTAAACCGCCCAAAAGCACTTAATTCTTTATCTTATGACATGTTGCAACCAATTGGGCAAAAACTGAAAGAGTGGGAACATGATGAACGAATTGCGCTTATCGTATTAAAAGGAGCTGGCACAAAAGGTTTTTGTGCAGGTGGCGATATTAAAACTCTTTATGAAGCACGTTCAAATGAAGCTGCATTGCAGCATGCGGAACGTTTCTTTGAAGAAGAGTATGAAATTGATACATATATTTATCAATATAAAAAACCGATTATCGCTTGTTTAGATGGAATTGTAATGGGTGGTGGTGTCGGTCTTACAAATGGTGCGAAATACCGAATTGTAACTGAGCGTACGAAATGGGCAATGCCAGAGATGAATATTGGCTTCTTCCCTGACGTCGGTGCTGCTTATTTCTTAAATAAAGCTCCAGGGTATGCCGGCCGCTATGTCGCTTTAACAGCATCTATTTTAAAAGCTTCTGACGTATTATTTATAAACGCTGCTGATTATTTTATTGCATCTGATTCATTACCAAATTTCCTTACTGAACTGGAAAGTATAAATTGGCCTAAAGAAGATGATGTACATACTCATTTAAAAGAAGTCATTCGTACATTTGCAACTGCTCCAACATTAGAAAGCGAGCTTGCTCCTTCATTAGAAGAAATTAATTCACATTTTGCATTCGATACAATTGAAGAAATTATTCATTCATTAGAGAAAGATCAAAGTTCCTTTGCTTTAAAAGCGAAAGAAACGTTATTATCAAAATCTCCTATTTCACTAAAAGTAACATTAAAACAGTTTATTGATGGACAAAATAAGTCCGTTGAAGAATGTTTCGCTACTGACCTTGTACTTGCTAAAAACTTCATGAGACATGAAGATTTCTTTGAAGGAGTACGATCTGTTGTCGTTGATAAAGACCAAAATCCAAATTATAAATATAAGCAGTTAAGTGATGTTTCAGAAGAAGATGTAAACCGGTTCTTTAACTTACTTAATGCGTAAAGTGAGAATTTAATAAGTAGGGTTTATCTCCCTCTTATTATTAGTAGAAGCAATCGCCCTTTCATACGGGATTAAATTGAGGCTATATAGGCGTATAATTACAAGCCTATATAGCCTTTTTCCTATTTAATAAATTTTAATAAAATTTAATTTTATTAAATCGAATTATGTGCTACACTATTTTTAATTAAATATTCTAAAAATAAAAGAAGGAGGAGCGACTATGATTGAAAATTATTTTCTTTTCATCATTATGTCTATTTGTCTTATTATTTTACCTGGTCCTGATACTGCAATGGCTACGAAAAACACATTAGTTGCTGGTAAGGTAGGTGGGGTGAAAACAGTGTTCGGTACATGTGTTGCACTATTGATTCATACTTTAGCAGCAGTAATCGGACTTTCCGCACTTATTGTAAAGTCAGCTCTTTTATTTTCTATTTTCAAGTACGTTGGAGCTCTATATTTAATTTATATTGGTATTAAAGCCCTTTTAGCAGTAAGAAATAAAGAAGGCATCAATACGAACGATATATCTTTGAATAACGCAAACGAGAATACTTCTTGCTTTCGCCAAGGGTTTCTTACAAATTTATTAAACCCTAAAATCGCAGTCTTCTTTTTAACATTTTTACCGCAATTTTTAAATCCAAATCATAATACGTTTATCCAACTTCTTATAATGGGCCTTACTTACCTAGTTTTAACAGTTATTTGGTTCGCTTTTTATATATTTTTAATTGATAAAATTAGTGCTTTTATGAAAAAACCGAAGACACAACGTTATATTCAAGGGTTAACGGGAATTGTCTTAATTGGTTTTGGTATTAAACTAGCTTTTGAAAAAAGCAATTAACAAGAAGAAAACCACCACTATTTCATAGTGGTGATTTTCTTTTAACAACTGATTTGGCTGTCTACTTTATATTAAAACCAGCGCTCAGTTACAACTTTTTTACGTGTATAGAATTGAACACCATCTGTACCATTTGTACCTAAATCACCAAAGAATGAAGCTTTATTTCCTGCGAATGCGAAGAATGCCATTGGTGCTGGAACGTTTACGTTTACACCGATCATGCCCGCATCGATGTTATCACGGAACGTTTGTGCATGTTTACCGCTTGATGTATAAATAACCGCACCATTTGCAAATTTAGATTGATTTGTTAGTTTAATACCTTCTTCTAAATCTTTAACACGTACAATGCTTAATACTGGAGCAAAAATCTCATCTTGCCAAATTTTCATTTCTTGATTTACACCGTCAAAGATTGTCGCACCTACAAAGTAACCTTCTCCAACTTCTTCCTTAATTTTACGGCCATCTACTAATAAAGTAGCTCCATCTGCTACACCACTGTTAATATAGCCTAATACACGCTCTTTATGAGATTCACGAATTAATGGTCCAACATAATTATCTTCGTGGAAACCGTCACCTACTTTTAACTTCTTCGTCTCTGCTACTAGTACGTCGATGAATTCATCCGCAATTTCATCAACTACTGCTACTACTGAACATGCCATGCAGCGCTCTCCGCTACTTGCAAATGCAGATCCAATTACACCTTGTACTGTTTTCTCAAGATTGCAATCTGGCATAACAATCGCATGGTTTTTTGCACCAGCTAACGCTTGTACACGTTTTCCGTGTTTCGTACCTGTTTCATATACGTAACGAGCTACCGGCTCAGATCCAACGAACGAAACAGCTTGAATATCTTTATTTTCTAAAATGCTATTTACAACATCTTTTCCGCCTTGCACTAAATTTAATACGCCTTTCGGGAAGCCAGCTTCATAGAATAACTCTACAAGTCGCTCTGCTAAAAGTGGCGTTCTTTCAGATGTTTTTAATACGAATGTATTACCGCAAGCAATTGCAAGTGGGAACATCCATAATGGAATCATCATCGGGAAGTTAAACGGTGTAATACCAGCGACAACTCCGATTGGGTAGCGCCAAATTGATCCATCAATGCCGCTAGCAATATTCGGAAGTGCTTGTCCCATCATTAAATTTGGTGCTGACGTCGCAAGTTCTACCGCTTCAATACCACGCTGCACTTCACCAGTTGCATCCGTTAATGTTTTACCATTTTCTAGCGTAATGATTTTTGCAAGTTCTTCTTTATTTTCTTGTAAAAGCTGTAAATATTTATACAATTGTCTTGAACGATTCGGAACTGGTACTTTAGACCATGTTTCGTATGCTGCTTTTGCGGCTTCAACAGCTTTTTCAACATCTTCTTTCGGAGATAGCGGAACGTAAGCGATAATTTTTCCAGTCGCCGGATTTGGAACTGCTTCTACTTCTGTACCAGTAGATTCTACCCACTCACCATTAATATGATTTTTTACTCGTTTAATTTCAGTTGTAATCATTATATTCTCTCCTTTTTTTATGATGTTTATAAATCTATTATTTTTGATTAGAAATTAATTGTTCACTAACTTTCTTATATAAAGCAGCCATATCGTTTTCACCATACCCAGCTTCACTTGCTTCTTCATATACATTTAATAGCATTTCGCTTACTGGTAAGTGAAGTTCACTTTCTTTCGCTAAATCTACTGCAAACCCTAAATCTTTCTTTAATAAATTTACAGTAAAACCTGGCTCGTAGTTTTCTGATGCAATAAAACTTTTATAATTGCGCTCATAAATTCTACTTTGGCCGTAACTTACATTTAAAATATCAAACATTTTATCCAAATCCATATTGTTCTTTTTCGCTAATGTTAATGCTTCACTTACACCAGCTGTATAAAAACCTATTAATAGGTTATTAATTAATTTAACAGTTGTACCACTATCAATTTGCTCACTAACATGGAAGATGTTTGCACCTAATACACCCATGATAGATTCCGTTTTTTCATATACCTCTTTTGATCCACCAACCATAAACGTTAATGTACGGTTTTCGGCTCCAATTACCCCACCACTTACAGGGGCTGCTAAAAAGTCTACTTTCTTTTCTTTTGCCGCTTCCTCTAACTGTTTGTTTAACTGTGGAGATACAGTACTTGTATCAATTAAAACTACATTCGAATGACTATTTTCAAATAATCCTTCTTGTCCAAAATACACCGCTTCAACAGCACGAGGTGAAGGTAAACTTGTAAAAATCACATCGCATGTCTCTGCTAATTTTGAGATTGATAAGCCAATAATTCCTCCTTCTTTTTCAAAGGAAGCTTCAGCATCTTTATTTAAATCCACTCCATATACTGTGTAACTTGATTTAACTAAATTTTTAGACATCGGAAGACCCATGTTACCTAAACCGATAAAACCAATCTTTTTCATATCGCTTTCCTCCTATTTACACAATATACTTTCCGCGATTTATAATAGCTTTCGCAATTTTTCTCTTTTTTGTAAATACGTTCGTGTATAAAGGCACTAATAATTGACGAATTTCAGTTAAAATCACGTGTCTATCTTGTTCTTCTGTAATAGCCGCGGAAAGTATAGAAATCGCTGCTTCTTCCACTTTGCGATAACCTTCTTCACAAATAACGTCAGTTATCATTTGTTTCGTACGCTCTTTTTCTGCACCATTTTTACTAATTGCTTTACTCGTACGTAAAAATGCTGATTCCATGACGTACACGTCCGTTAACATATTTGATAATACACGTGAATATTCTTGCTCTTGATCAATTTTTAAACCTGGAGTTTTAGAGAGCGTTTTCAAAGATTGTTTCAACAATTTTTTCGCTAATAAAATGTAACGATGGTTTCTTTCGACATTTTCTACATCAATCTCTATTTCAGTATCTTCAATTTGTTCCATTTGCTTCATTAACATTTTGGCAACTGTTAATCTATTAATTTCGTTCGTCCCTTCAAAAATACGACTAATTCTAGCATCACGGTATAATCGTTCTACTTCATACTCTTGCATATAACCGTAACCACCATGAATTTGTACAGCTTCATCTACGATATGACCAAGTGTTTCAGAAGCATTTACTTTATTCAATGCACATTCAATTGCAAATTGAGACATTTTCTTCATAAGATCTTCATCGCTCTCATGAATTGCTTCATCAATTACACCTGCTGTACGATACGCTGCACTTTCTGCTCCATATGTAGCAATGATCATATTTGCAATTTTCTCTTGAATCATCGTAAAGTCTACTAATTCCGTTTGAAACTGTTTACGTTCTTTTCCGTATTGAACGGACAATCCAATTGCTTGCTTTGCTGTTCCAATATTTCCAAAGGCAAGTTTTAATCTAGCAAAGTTAAGAATATTAAGAGCTACATGATGCCCTTTCCCAACTTCCCCTAAAACATTTTCAGCAGGTATGACAACATCTTCTAAAATAAGGGTAGCCGTTGAAGAACCTTTAATCCCCATTTTCTTTTCTTCTAGCCCAATAGATACCCCTTCACATGTTCTTTCGACAATAAACGCTGTCATTCCTTTATTTGTCTTCGCAAAAACAACGTATACATCTGCCATATGAGCATTTGTAATCCATTGCTTTTCACCATTTAGCTTCCAAGCAGTACCATCTTCATTTAATACTGCACTCGTTTTTGCACTTAAAGCATCAGAACCAGCATTTGGTTCAGTTAAAGCATAAGCCCCAATCCATTCTCCTGATGCAATTTTCGGCAAATATTTTTCTTTTTGTTCTTTCGTTCCATAATATATGTAAGGCAATGTACCTACACCTGCGTGTATATTAAATGAAACGCTAAATGCACCAGCGTATCCCATTTTTTCTGCTACAAGCCCTGAAACTGCCTTTCCTAATTCAAATCCGCCATATTCTTCTGGAACCTCAATACTTAATAATCCAAGTTCTCCAGCTTTCTCAAACAATTGACGAGAAACTTTATAGTTATGTTGTTCAATATTCTCCATTTGTGGAACAATTTCTTGTTTAACGAATTGTTCTGTCGTTTTTGCGATTAAATCTTCATCTCCTGAAAAATCTTCTGGCGTAAAGAAAGCATGATTCACATCTTTATTAAGTGAAAAAAATTCATCCCACGGTAACTTCGTTTTCTCCATCTGAATCCCCCTATCATTTCGGCCTTACTTACTACTACATATGCTCGTCTACGATGAGTGGAATATCTTATTTTTGAAAACAGAAGGCGATGAATTTTCACATCAAGCAGTTCGTCTTGCTAAAGATGTATTCTCATCGCCTTAGTTGTTTTATCTATTGATCCTCTGATAATACTGTTTTTGCAATTCCAGTATCTAGTTCTTCAAAGTCATGATATGAAATTGTTTCATATAACTCACTTCTCGTTTGCATATTAGAAAGTGCATCTTTTTGAGAACCTGTTTCCTTAATTAAAGTAAACACATTCTCATACGCTTTCGCTGCAACACGAAGTGAAGTTACAGGATAAATAACCATTTGGAAGCCCATATTCGCAAATTCTTCTGCACTATAATACGGTGTTTTTCCGAATTCAGTCATATTCGCTAATAAAGGTGCATTTACCTTGCTATTAAATAGACGGAATTCCTCTTCTGATTGTAGCGCTTCTGGGAAAATTGCGTCTGCACCTGCTTTTACATATGCATTCGCTCTTTCAATTGCTTCATCTAATCCTTCTACACCACGAGCATCTGTGCGCGCTACAATATATAAGCTCGGTGCAACTTCTTTAATCGCTTTAATCTTTTGAACTAATTCTTCTGTCGTAACGAGTTTTTTACCATTTAAATGGCCACATTTCTTTGGTAATTGCTGATCTTCAATTTGGACAGCTGCTACCTTCGCTTCCACCATTTCTACAGCAGTTCTCGCTACATTTAATACACCACCAAACCCTGTATCAATGTCAACAAGAACAGGTAAATCTGTAGCTCTTACTAAATCTCTTGCTCTCTCTGCTACTTCAGTAGACGTTACGATTCCTAAATCCGGTAGCCCTTTACTTGCAGTATAAGCAGCTCCCGATAAATAAAGAGCTGAAAAACCTGTATTTTTCGCAACAAGAGCTGCCATTGCATCATGAGCACCTGGAATCTGTAAAATTTCATTTGCTTCTACTAAAGCTCGGAAGCGATTCGCAAGCTCTTCTTGTGTTGACTGTTTATCCACAACCCAAGCCATTCTAGATTCCCCCTATTATTAAATTAAGAATAGATCTACAAATTCATTTACATTCATATTTTCTAGTTTCTCTTCATTTAAACAAGCTTCATGAATTTGTTCTTGTTGCTTACTAGAATAATGGCCTGCCATATTTGCAGTGAATTTTTGAACAACTTTTGGAATCGCTTCATCTCTACGGAAACGGTGACCAAGTGGATATTCACATTCCACATTTTCTGTTACAGTTCCATCTTTGAAATGAACTTGAACAGCGTTGGCGATTGAGCGCTTGTTCGGGTCAAGGTAATCTAAACTGTACTGTTTATTTTCAACAACAACCATCTTATTACGTAATTCATCTACACGTGGATCATTTGCTACTGCATCCTCATAATCATCCGCAACGATATCCCCTTTTAATAAACCAATTGCCGTAATGTATTGTAAGCAATGATCACGATCCGCTGGGTTATTTAATGGACCTTCTTTATCAATAATACGAATTGCTGATTCATGCGTTGTAATTGTAATACGGTCAATTTCATCTAATTTCCCTTTAATTTCTGGATGTAATTTCACAGCACATTCTGCAGCTGTTTGTGCATGGAATTCTGCTGGATATGAAACTTTAAATAATACATTTTCCATTACATAAGAATCTAATGGTCTTGCTAATTTTAATTCTTGTTTATTGAATAATACATCTTGGAATCCCCAGCCCGGTGCAGATAATGCTGTAGGGTAACCCATTTCACCTTTTAGAGCAGTCATTGCAAGATGAACACCGCGGCTCGTTGCATCACCTGCTGCCCATGATTTACGTGATCCCGTATTTGGAGCATGACGATATGTACGAAGACTAGAATTATCAATCCATGCATGTGATAATGCATTAAAGATTTCTTCACGTGTTCCGCCAAGCATTTTTGCAACTACTGCAGTTGTTGCTACTTTTACATATAATACGTGGTCAAGGCCAACGCGATTTAAGCTGTTTTCTAAAGCAAGTACACCTTGAATTTCATGAGCTTTAATCATCATTTCTAATACTTCACGTACTTTTAACGCTTCTTTTCCTTCTGATATACGAACACGGCTAATATAATCTGCAACTGCTAAAATTCCTCCTAAGTTATCAGATGGATGTCCCCACTCTGCTGCAAGCCAAGTATCGTTATAGTCTAACCAACGGATCATACATCCGATATTAAATGCACCTTTGACTGGATCTAGTACATAAGACGTACCTGGTACTCGTGTACCATTTGGCACGATTGTTCCTGGTACAACTGGTCCTAATAATTTCGTACACTCTGGATATTGTAACGCTAAAATTCCGCATCCAAGTGTATCAAGTAATACGTAACGAGCAGTACTGAATGCTTCTGCACTTGTTACCTCTTTATTTAATACATAATCCGTAATCTCTTCTAACAATGCATCTTTTTGTTTAATTTCATTTGTTTTAATCATGCTATTCTTCCCTTTCTGTCGAAAATTCGTTATTATTAATGATGGGTGTCGGTCAAACACCCATCTGGCGGGCGGTGCTAACAACTCCCCAGTTGTTCTTATTTACTAAGCACATGTCGCTCGCCAATATAATTTACACGTGGACGGAACAAACGATTGTTCGCATGTTGCTCAATAACGTGCGCACATAGTCCTACTGTTCTAGAGCTAAAGAAGATTGGTGTGTACAGTTGAATTGGAATACCAAGCATCCAATATACTGGAGCTGCGTAATAATCAAGGTTTGGATAAATTCCTTTTTCCTTCTCCATAATCTTTTCTCCAGCTTCACACATTTCATATAGTGTATAATCACCTTTTACATCACATAACTGCTTTAAAGCTTCCTTCATCATTAAAGCTCTTGGATCCATCTTCTTCATATATACGCGGTGTCCAAAGCCCATAATTTTTTCTTTGTTATATAGTTTCTTCTGTAATAACTCTTCAAACTTTTCAACATTACCAGCTTCTAAAAGCATGTACATAACCGCTTCGTTCGCACCGCCATGTAAGCTACCTTTTAAAGATGCAACCGCACCTGTTAAAGCACCATATAAGTCGGATTGCGTAGATGCAATAACGCGCGCTGTAAATGTAGAGTTTGGCATTTCATGTTCACTATATAAAACAAGGGAACGATCAAAGATCTTCTCCTCAAGTTCAGTTGGTTTTTTACCTGTTAACATATAGAAGAAATTCGCGCTATATGATAATTCCTTAAGTGGCTCAATTGGCTCTTCATTATTTAAAATATGATAGCTATTCGCTACTATGTTTGGTACTTTACTCAATAATTTGTATCCGCGGCTTTTGTTTACTTCTAACGAGCGGTTTTCAATATCATTATCGTAACCAGCTAATGCGGACACACCTGTACGCAATCCATCCATGGGGTGCGTTTCTTTCGGTAATGCCTTCAGTACGTTAAATACACCTTCTGGTACCGCGTATTCTTCTTTTAATTTCTTTTCAAGCGTTGCTTTTTCATCCTCATTCGGTAGATGTTCTTCCAATAAAAGGTGCACAATGTCTAAATACTCTTTTGTTTTTGAGAGTTCGATTAAATCATACCCTTGAATTACAATTTCACCTTTCACTGTGTCAAGAAACGAGATTTTCGTCTCCGCTGCCACTATACCATCTAATCCCGGGGAAAATTTTTCTTCAGCTTTCATCATTATTTCCTCCAATCCTAATAGATCTTCGTGCACATAACTGTAAGCCTTTACAATACTGTGAAACTACATTTCTATTTCAATGTATCAGAGTTTTTAGAAGATTTCAATTTATTTTATAATGATAAGTTTCCTACACTTTTACCGATGTAACAATACAATTTTTTAAAAATAATTTTCATATTTTATAAAGAAAGGACAGACTTCTCCTTGTTTATCTTTAAAACAAAATATAAAGTTAATTCATATAACCCAGTTAAATATATACCTACTTTACAATTTCTTTTACTAAATAAAAAAACGAGCTGTATTCATATACAGCCCGTTTTTTGCATTATATTTATTTCACTATTCTCTAAATATAATTTCCATATAAAATTTATTTATTTTTAATAAAGTTATTATTTTACGTAATTAAATTGAATTTCTTCTATTTCCTCATGATAACCTACAACTAAATCATAATTTTGAAAGTACCAAAGATCATCAACATCTACAAAAAATATAATACCTTCCTTCTCAACTGACACGATTTCCCCATCTGGTTTCTCTGCAACAATCCCTAAAGAATAACCAGGCTGAATGGAGCTATCTCCGCCGTATCTTACATTAAACCGTATAGACTCACCATGTTTTATACGTAATTCTTCTTGAAACCATTGTAAAGCTTTATGATCAATTGAAATCTTCATCTTTGTTCCTCCCGTTTACGCAAATTCTTTTTTACCTAATCGCTGTTTTACAAAAACGACAAAAATAATGAAAGCAATTAATCCTGAAATTGCACTACCAGCAAATAAAATACGGTAACCAAACATTTGTGAAACAACTCCAAGTAAAATTGCACCAAGTCCAATCCCTAAATCAAATGCTGTAAAGAATGAAGCATTAGCAACTCCTCTTTTACTCGGATCAACAATTGTAAGCATCGCCGCTTGTAATGCTGGCTGTGCTGAACCGAATCCAACACCATATAATGTAGCTGCGATAACTACACCTATTAAATTATTCGAAATCGTTAGCACGACTATTGCAATAACAGTAATGCATAGTGCCGGAAGTATGATAAATACTTCTCCATACTTATCTAATAGTTTTCCTGAAATTGGCCTTACGATTGTTAAAGCAATTGCATATACAAGAAAGAATGTCCCCGGATTCACATCAATTGACGATGCAAATAGCGGTAAAAACGTCGTAATCCCTCCATATGCAAATGATAAAAAGAATACAACTATCGTAATGGATAGAACAGATTTTTCAAACAGTTGCATTTTCCCTTTTTCTTTTTGTGGTGTGAATGGCATTTTCGCCATTAACGATAATAGGACTGCCATAAAGGATAAAAGAGTTGCTAACAAGAATAGGCCGTGAAATGAATAATTTTGTACAACCGATAATCCAATCATTGGACCGATTGCCATTGCAATCGTCATAGCCATCCCATACCACCCCATACCTTCACCACGTCGAGAATCTGGAATAATATCAGTTATCGCTGTTCCAACAGCTGTTGTAGAAACAGCCCATGTTATTCCGTGAATAACACGTAAAACAGCTAAAAGGACAATAGTCGTCGCTAAATGATAAGAGTACATCGTTAACCCAAAAAAGATGAGTCCGAAAATAATAAAGGATCTTCTACCATATTGATCCAACATCCCTCCAATAATCGGTCGTATTACAACTGCCGCTATTGTAAACATTCCCATCATGAGTCCAACTTGTGATTCATTGCCACCTATCTCTTTAATAAAGAGTGGGAGCGTTGGAACAAGTAAATAAAATGCTGTAAATAAAAATAACATTGCGAAAGTCATTTGAATAAATGATTTCGTCCATAATCGTTCCATTCATATTCCTCCATAAACACGTAAGTTATTGCAATTAACACCTCCATTTTACAGTTTCTTCGTTCCTTTTCCCTCCGTAAATAGACGTATCTTTTTATAATAAATGGTCCATCATCATTTTAAATTGGTCTTACAACTTTATACGTATGTTTTAGCCTAAAGTCCCATTTATTTGTACCTTTATATGTGTGAAAAGAATATACTACTTTATTATTGCAACTTAGGAGTGAATATTTTTATGTGGGTATCATCAAGAGTAACTGCCGTAGTTCCTTCGACTCCTGGGATACACGTTCCCGCCGTTCATACAGCTAGTTCCGATGTCGGTATTGAACTTCCCGCAACTTGGCAACACTATCAAATTCCCGGTCAAATTACCCCCTCATTTTGGCATCATGGCGCACATCCAAGTAGTACCACCTTTCAAAACCACAGTTATCCTCCGTTACCTCAATCTCAAGTTTTTTATCATTTTCCTTCAATTTATTTTCAAAATTTCTATGGTACTTTTAATATTTAAAATACATTGTCTCATAGCTACTGCATTTAAAAGAAAAAAGCACTTAAGATTGTAATATCTACAAATCTTAAGTGCTTTTTAATAATTTTCATAAAATTTTCTTATTGTCCATTATTAGCAGGGGTCTCTCCTGCATTACCGCCAGTCTCTGGTTGTGTGGTCGCTGGTGGAGTTGTATTTCCTTGACCTCCTCCATTATTTGCTGGAGGTGTCGTATTTCCTTGACCTCCACCGTTATTTGCTGGAGGTGTCGTATTTCCTTGGCCTCCTCCGTTATTTGCTGGAGGTGTCGTATTCCCTTGGCCTCCCCCATTATTTGCTGGAGGTGTCGTATTCCCTTGGCCTCCCCCATTATTTGCTGGAGGTGTCGTATTCCCTTGGCCTCCTCCATTATTTTGTTCATTTTGTTTCTTTTCTTCTTCTTGTTTCTTTTGCTCTTCTAGTTTCTTTTGTTCTTCTTGCTTCTTAAGTTCCTCTTGTTGCTTTTGTTCTTCTTGTTTTTTCAGTTCTTCCTGTTTCTTTAATTCTTCTTGCTTTTTCTCTTCTTCAGTTTTTTGCTGTTGATCTTGTTTTGGTTTTTCCGTTGTGTCCGGTACGCTCGTATTTGGAGAAGAATCACGTTTTTCACCTTTTATACGCAGCTCACTACCTTCTTGAATTACACTACTTGGCATTTTAAATCTTGATTTATCTGTAGCCATCTCGCTCATCATTGCTTTAAAGATCAACTGTGCAATTTTCGTATTTTTACTACTAATATACTCGTCTTTACCATCTTTCATATACCCAGTCCATACTGCCATCGTATATTGCGGCGTATAACCTGCAAACCAACTATCACGAGTTGCACTTTCCGGAATGTTAAATTTCGCTAATTGTTTTGAATCATAGTTTGTTGTACCCGTTTTACCAGCAACATCTAAAGAACTTATATTTGCTGCTGTACCAGTACCTGATGTCACTACTGAACGAAGCATATCAGTAATCATATATGCTGTAGAGTCAGCTATAACTTGTTTTGGTTTTTGCCCGAAACTTTGTGACTTTCCGTCTGGATAAACTACTTTCTTAACAAAATGCGGTTTTGCATACTTTCCACCATTACCAAATGTCGCATAAGCACCCGCTATTTCAGTTGGTGATACTTCGTTTGTACCAATAGCTGTAGATTCTGCTGGCGCTTTATTAAATGTAATACCTAATTTCTCAGAGAATTCCTTTGATTTATTAAGTCCTACTTCTTTTGCAGTTTTAACTGCTGGAACGTTACGTGACATTTTTAACGCCTCACGCATAGTAATTGGACCTAAATGACTTCTGTCTGCATTTCGAAGTTCTTGTCCAGTTGAATATTTAAATGGAGAATCATCAATTTGATGATACGTAGCCCATTTTAAGTATTCAATTGCAGGACCGTAATCAAAGATTGGCTTCATCGTCGAACCAGCTGCACGATCTAATTCAATGGCCATATTATGCCCTTTAAATACGGCTTTATTTTCACCGCGCCCACTACCTATAGCACGAATCTCACCTGTTTTCGTATCCATAAATGTGAAAGCACCTTGGAATTTATCATTTGGATAATTAATAATATTTTCATTTAAAATCTTATCAGCAAAATCCTGTGCTTTCGTGTCTAATGTTGTATAAATTTCTAAACCGTCAGAACCAATATTAGCATCTGGCAATTCTTTTTCAACTTCTTTCACAACCGCATCCATAAATGCAGGATATGGCATTGCTTGTACAGTTGCAGTCTTAAGTCCATCTGTTACTTTAACTTTCGAAGCTTCTTCCATTTCTGCCTTCGTAATATAACCATGTCGATTCATTAATTTTAGTACAACATTTCTTCTTTCTGTTGCTCTTTCAATATTTTCTGTTTTCGTCGGATCATAGTTATTCGGTGCTTTTGGTAAACCTGCAAGCATCGCAACTTCTGGTAAAGTTAAATCTTTTAATTCTTTACCGTAGTAGTTTTGTGCTGCTGTTGCGATACCATATGAACGATTACCTAAATTAATTTTATTTAAATACATTTCTAAAATTTCATGTTTTGAATATTGTTGTTCTAGCTTATACGCTAAATATATTTCCTGAACCTTACGTTTTGATGTTTTTTCCATCGATAAGAAGTAATTTTTAATAACCTGCTGTGTTATCGTACTTCCACCTTGTGAACCGTAATCGCCTTTAAGACTCACCAAAACAGCACGAGCAGTACCTTTAAAGTCTACTCCACTATGCTCGTAAAAACGTGCATCTTCTGTTGCTAAAAATGCATTTTCTACTAATTTAGGAATTTGATCATACGTAACATTCGTCCGTTTTTCTTTCCCGTATTCATATACCAAATCGCCATTTTTATCATAAATTTTTGAGGATAACGGATTAACAAGTTTTGCTTTCTCAAGTTTTGGTGCATCCTTAATCATTACGAAAAAGGTAGCAACTCCCCCCACTAAACCAACAATACCAAGTAATAAACAAGTAATTAAAAACTTGCGAAAGAATGATGTTTTACCTTTTGGTTTTTGTGTTTTAGAAGCTGGTTGTTTTTTCTTTTTAACTTGTCGTCGCTCCTCTCGAGAACGATAATTTTCTGACATGTTACTTTCTCCTGCCTTTCAATTCTCCCGTTGATTTACTTAAAAATATTGAGGTCACTTTCTAAAATGAATTAAATTAAGAAAGTATATTGACCTGGAGCATTCAATATTTTCCTAATTCACAGATTATAAATTTTAGAATACTTCTTATACTAAGTATTTTCACTTCTATTTTTCTAATAATGCTGCCCCTTTAAGCATAGAATATAAAAAGTGAAATTTTAATACCTCGTATAAATAATATACCTTTTTTTCAAATGGTCAATATTTTCTTATTTATAAATCAAAGGTGAAATAAAAATAGCACAACGATATGTACTTCGTGTGAACTTCCTTATAATTACGTATAACGAACATTTAATGTATTGCATATAAGTATAATACCTCTTTAATTATAAAGACTTCAACACCACAACCTCAACATCTATAAGAAATGATTAAAAATGAAAAGTGAGGAGTTGCGTAATAATGGAACTATCTCCCGTGATTTCAAAAACTATAGTTGCTGTTGGCTATAATCCTTTTTCTATGATTTTACGCATTCAATTAAAGCATGGACTGTATGATTTCTTTAACGTTCCTGAAAACATTTACACCGGTTTATTAAACGCACACTCCAAAACGAATTATCACAATACTTATATTAAAAATTCTTACCGCTACACTAAAATTTAAACTTAACTAGAATGAAAAAAGAAAGGAGGTAGTCCCCCTTTCTTTTTTAAATCATTTCACAACTCGGCTATCTTCTGTTCTTTTTATTTATTTCATCATATGCTTGAATTTGTTTTTTTAAACGCCGATCTGCTTTTTTATCATGTACAACTAATATCGCATGAATAACACCTGGAACCCAAAATATTAATGTTAATATGAAATTAATTACTGCTTGAAATGGTTTTCCGCAAAATAATACGGCTACAGGTGGTAGAAGAATTGCCAACAAATACATCATCTCTTGAAAACTCCTTATTTTGTATTTTTCTCTCTCCATACACTATAAAAACCAGTAACTTTTACATTTCCGATATTTTTATTACCCACTAATAACTGTTCTACCATTATATATTCTATTTCAATGCAAAAAAACCTACCACTTCAACTTTTCTACTTATGTAAAATTGAAATTTTACATACCATCTTTCCATGAACAATTTCATATGATTATTTTTTCTAATCTTTTTTCTTTCTCTATTATAGTTAATCCAATTGCCGCTGTAAGATTCCCTCCTACTGAAACCATGCTCCTGTCACTTTTAAACCATTTGGATTCATTCTTATCACCTATTTAGAAATTTTCTAGTGCTTTCGAAATACATAAATGGCATCCTTTAACTCATATTTATTTTCTATATGTAATTTTGTGCATTCTATAATGTGTTAAAAATACAAAAAAGAGTAACCCATAACAGTTACTCTTTCCTATATATCAAAAAATCATTATTTATTTCGTTATTGCTTTTAAATTTCAACTTCTCTTTCCCGCACTTCTCACACCTATACACATAAGCTACACCTAGCTTACCACTTTTGAAATCTTCATTATCCTGCATCTTAATAAAACTATATTTATGTTTACAGTGAGATTCGTCTAAAAAATTTTCAAATCATTTTTTCAACATAGAACTGTTCACCTCTATGCAAGAATCTTCCTCTTGCCTTATTACATACTTTTACTTAAATACTCAATCTCATGTTGTAACTTTTTAAATTGTTCAAAATGCATAGTGATAGATTGACTGTTTCCATACTCAGCACTATGCTTCACCAATAAAACACCCGTGTCATGAAAAAACGCGTCAAGCTCTTTTCTAATGGATACTTTCATTATATGCGCTGTTTTAATAGCCGATAAAATTGCAATTTCATTAAACTTTAATTTTATTTCCTTTGGACAAAATGCTTCTTCCACCAATATAACTTCATTGCTATAAATAAGTGCAACAAGATTACTTGACTTTGCATCTGTTAAATCTACTTTTTTTATAACTTTATTCATTACATTTTGCCTCCTTTGTTTTCATATATGACAATTATACAATTTCCATTTTTAATTACGTAACCTTACATTCAGTTTAACACACTTTTATTATGGGATTAAGCTACACTTCAAACGTTTTATTATTCCGCAATTTTCGTTAGATGAACCATTTGGACTATAAGACCATATAGTAGTGTTAACAAATGATTGTAAAGTGGGTGAGAACTATGCCCTCAGTTGTAGGGAATTTAGTTGTACAAAATAGTAACGGTTCATTTAATTTAGGTGATTTCTATAACGTTTCTCCAAAAGAAAACACGAAGGCTTATAATGGATCTGGTGCTTCCAACGTTGGTTTTGTTGTTAATACTTTTAATGGTGTGAGTGCGACTAATACGTTTGATTCTGACCTTGCGGATCAAAACCAAGTCGGTACAGCTTAACCCTATTTTTTCATCGTTCTGTTTAAGAATTTTTAATTTGTCCATACTATAATCAGGCTGTTAGACAGCTATTGTTGATTTTTGGAGTACCCTATCTTTTTCTCCCTTTCCCTGGGGCTTAGCAGCTAGTATGAAGCTAGCTGCTTTTCCGTTTCATTTTTTCTGTTTCACATCTAACATAGCTTACTTTACGCTATTTCAATAATATCCGTGGTATTAAATACGTAAGTTTTGTAAAACGCGTCAGTACACATTACAATGCGCTTTAGCGGATTTATATGTACAACTGTCATGTAGCTTGTGAGTATGTATCCATCTTCAAAATATGTCACCAATATTTCTTTCTCAGACAATAATGACATTAATAATTTATCAGAAATTCCCTCTTTTGCTTCTTTTGTTAAAAATGGTTTTTGCACTTTAAATTTCTCCCCAATAACCTTTCGCATACTTAATAACTGTTCCGACATTACTGTAAATGGAACCCATTCTCTTTTTGCTCTTTGCATCTTTACATCATTCATTTCTCTATCTCCTCGATTATTTATCCATTCTATTTCAAACATATTGCGCTTCGATTATTCTTTAATAATTGCTCGGCTCATATTTCCCCCGCATGAACAGGTAAGAAATCTCCCACCTCAAAATTCAAGACATACAAGGAAAGTAAGTCGAAGATCACCTTCCCGTAAACACCCGCTAATTACAGTTTCACTTTATTTCTAAATCTTATACTATCTACATTTACAAGAACATTCGTTCTAATTATACACGAACTTACGTTCTTTTGAGAAGAGATTTATTTTTTCTTCATCAAATGATCTTTTCACTTCTTATTAAATGGGAGGTGAAAAGATCAACTAAACAGTTTTAATTTTTTCGAGTTTATTAAACATCTATAAATGAAAGCATATATTATAAAGAACGAACTCACAAAATTTAAGGGATTTATAATGGACCTCCATTCGTTCCTTATGAATTTCTATGAAAAGAGAGCAATTTAAACACTCTCTTTTCGTACATACTACATAAAACTATTCATTAATAATTCACTCTAATTACTAAATGTATTTTGGTTGTACTATTATATGTAACTCCCTCTCTGTTACTGCTTTTTTCGGGTTTCGAAAATACTCTAATTCGTATTTTAATACCTCATATTCAACCATCCCGATCTTAATCCCTTTCGTTTCTTTTAAAATAGCTAATAGGTTATTTATATCTTCATCATACGATTCAAAAATTTTCCCTCCGTCTTCTCTTTGAAAAATTACTTTCACATTTTCTCCCCCTACATCATTTATTTATCTATCCAATAATTCATTCTTCACCTTAAAATTTCATACGAAAAAGAACATCCATCTTAATAGAATGCTCTGCTTTTCACTTCATTTAACGTCAATATATTTCAATCTTATTGTATGTTTCATTCTGCAAATTATGTTTATCCACTTCTATAAAGTGAAACTTTAATCCACTCAAGCTTTGTTCATTCCTGACTAATAATTAGCCTACGCAAATCTTACTGTCTACAAATAATGGGCTAAAATTAATTAATTCGTTTTATATTTAATGAGATGAAACAAAATATTATAATATCAACATTCTATGAAGTGATGATTAACCTACTTCAAAACAATTACATAAATTTCCATTGTAATTCTTAATATTTATATGTAATATTGTATTGTCTTACTATCTATTTATAACTCACACACTAACTAGAAAAGGGAACCTTTAAAGGTTCCCTTTTCTAATTACAGTCATTATTTCTTTTCTAGAAATTCAAATGTATTTTTAAACTCTTTATCATTCACCTTAATATCAGCATCTTTCAATAATTCATTGACTACTTGTTGTTTCCATTTACCTGTCGTGTCTTGTAGTCTTTGCTGTTCTATATCTTTACGAATTGAATCTTTTACTTCATCAAATGGCTTTAATTCTTTTTTATCTGTCACTTTAATAATATGGTAACCGTAAGTTGTTTTTACTGGTTCACTTACTTGTCCTGCATCTAATTTATATGCAGCTTCCTCAAATTCTTTTACCGTTTGCCCTGGAGCAAAACCAGTGATTTCCCCGCCCTGTTCTTTTGAACCAGTATCCTCTGAGTATTGCTTCGCTAAAGCCGCAAAGTCTTCACCATTACTTACTTTCTCTTTCACTTCTTTAGCAGTCTTTTCATCTTTTACTAAAATGTGACTTACCTTCATTTCTGGTTTATAGTTATCTTTTACATCTTTTTCTGTAACAGTCGCTTTAATCGCTTTCTCAAATGCAATTTCTGGCTTCATTTTTTCTTTTAATTCATCTTCATTTTTCAATCCAAGTTGTTCTAAAGTCGCTTTAAAGTTCTCACCCATTTTATCTTTTGCTTCTTCTACTTTCTTTTTTGCTTCCTCATCTGAAACTTTATATTTATCGAGCAACGCCTTACTTAACACCATTTGGTATAAAGTACTTTCCCCATATTTTTGTCTTAATTCTTTACTTAACTCTTTCTCTGTAACATTTCCTACTTTTGATGTTACTACGTTGTCTGAGGAACCACATGCGGATAATGCCAGTACTACGCATGAAATAATTGTTCCTAAAAATAGCTTTTTCTTTTTCAATTCAAAATACCTCACTTTTATTATTATATAAGAATAACTATACAGTGTTGTTGTGTATACAATGTGTTTTCTAGATGTAATTCATTTCATTTGAATAAACTATGTATCAGTAAAGGGACTCTTTACGTATTCATAACACATGTAGTTAAATGCTCTTCTAGTATCCAATTATTTTATCCAATATGTACCGCATTTTTCGCTCTGCCCACACATGTAAAAATTTTGATTCATTAATATTCCCTTAATAATTTATACATTCAGGCTCTGCATAGTAGTGAACTTTATATCATTATCAACTAAAGATTCATATTATACTAATATGCCTTTATAATCTAAACAAAAAACGCAGTATACAATACTGCATCATAGGAGCTGATTTCATGGAGAAAAAACCTATTGTTTTCAAAGTTCCACCAAATTCAAAATTAAAAGTTACATTTTTCGGTCCTTGTAACGAGGTCATTACAAATGTTTCTATAATTAATCAACTTTCCACACCTAAATGTCAAACTATTACACAATATCCAAACTATACGAAATATGAAACTGAAGTACGATCATTATCCAGTTGTTAATCTATTCTATACAAAATCCTTACAATTTGGTTAAATACACAACTTTATAAATAGACTAAAATTACTCATTTCATGATATTCCATTGATAATTTATTGATTTTTTACACGTTTTTATTAGCCGAGCATATATTATCGTATGGAGATTATCCACTCATAAAACCTATCTTTCTTTAGAGCGTACTTTTTATGTATGCTCTTTTTTATTTATCCCTTATTCTGTACATATAAATCTGATCACTTTTATATTTCACGTCGGGTAAATCGGCCTGCCCTTTATAAATAATCTAGTCAAGGTGTCCCCCATAATACTTCTTTATTTATTAGACATTCACTACTCTATTAAATTCGTGTATCCATTCAAGCACCATTTATCTAATATATTTTCCTTCTAAATTCACCAAAGATGTATTAAAATTCTTTATATACTCAAGGAGGTCAAATATGTTCAAGTTGCATCCCATACTACTCATCTTAGGATTTATTTTATTTTTATATAGTGTACTTGCCTTCATGTTATTCCTTTCCATACAATAGTAATACCTGCACAAACCGATGTTAAATATGTAATTTCTATATAGTAATGAAAAAGCCTTTAATTATACGGACATAAATTAAGATGTCTTTTTATACCGTTAGGCAACTAGCAAATGTAACGCCAAAGAACTTTTAAAACCTTGTTACTTACTCTTTTTATTACCTGCAGAAGATCTAATACTTAAAATAAGATAGCCCTTTCGACATCAAAACTGTAAAAAATAATTTTTAAAATTTACCTTTCATCATTACATCTTTAGCATGTGAAATTTTCATGAAACAAACTATATTTAATCGATTCACTTGTATATTTTAAATAAACAATAATAATCCCCCACCATTCGGTACAGGGGATTAACTAGACCTACTGAAAAGTATTTTATTCTCTTCGTTATTTAATTGGAGAAGGGAATCTTGCTGCTTCAAAATGTGAGCCGTCTTCCGAAGTACTTAAAACTCCGTCTATACTACTTTGTGCATAAACCTCAACTTGATCTCCTTCATGCAATTGAATAATCGTCGAAACACTTACTACATTTCCAAAACCTATTGGACCAAAAAAGTCATTATCTATAGCTATTGCTGCATTGCCATTCACACGAATTTCTACCCGTGCTCTATAATTTAAACTTGGATCGTTAGGAAAGAAACCAATCGTTCCAATAAAAGAATATACTCCTTTAGTCTTCGGTATAAAAATAGATGTTTCTGGATTATACTCATTCGCTAAATCAAATTGTTCATTTTGGAACAATACTTTTACAAAAGTATTAGCAGGAACAGGTTGATTCACCGTATTTCTAGCTCTAAATGCTGATGCCCTAACAAGACTATCCTTGTTGTCATTACACTTACTATTGTTCTTACAACAGTTATGCTGTTTCTTTTTATATTCTTTACAATACTTACAGTAGTAATAGCAAGACATACTCGTTCCCCTTTCATGCTTATTACTCCATATTATGTAAAAGAGATTCACAATGTTTGGACGAACTATTGTTTCCCCCCTGTACTTGTCGCCTATTTATATACACGTAAGCGGAAGACATTTCAATAACACAACAACCTAGTAGTATAGTAATCTCTATTCAAATTTGATAAATCCCTTTCCTTTCTATTTTACTTTTTATGCATAAAAAAGAACGAACTTACATTCGTTCTTTCACACATTTTTATGGTCCAAAGCTTATCATCCAACCTAACATAAATCCAAATATAGAAAACAATAGCATAAAAAGATATAAACTACATGCCCACAATGCATATTTCCGACTTTTTCTTTTTGTGATCATTCCTATGACTGAGCATACCAATCCAATACCAACTATTTGCAGAAAACCTTTACCTATAAACGTTTCTTGTATAAGCAATATAATGTTCAAATATAATAACGCCAGAAAGGCAATAATTAATGAAATAGTCCCCATCCACGTTTCCTGTTTATAAATATGATTCTTTCTTTTTTTTAAGAATGCCAATTCCATAACCTCGCTTCACCTACTTTCAATTTTCTAACTTTTTCGTGGCTCATTAATTTTTCAACTTCTGCTTTAGGTCCTGTTACAACTGCCCCATATGTTTTTACCCCATTTTTTTCAAGGAAAGAAATACGCTTTGACAACTCTAATACTTTCGCTCTAGATAGCTTCACTGCTAAATTTTCATGCTTCTGTAATGACTTTAACACATCAATAAATTGTTCCTCATGAGGTGAATCACTCACAAAAGCACCACTTGGTCTTGAAATCATATCTGCTGGAAAGCCAATCGGAGCAACATACATACCCTCGTCATTCGTTTGCTTCTCCTCTAACCCTGTATTAACGGCATACCAGACGATATCAATAGTGGGAAACATATTCGTTACCTCTTGTACACTCAACAATTCTCTAAAAGATATAAATGCTTCTACAACAGATTCTTGCGGAAGACCCTTTAATACTTGCGCTTCTTCACTACTATTATAGGATGAATTATAATTATTAGGATAAGACAATACCTCGTTATCTATATATAGGACTTCCGGAATTTTTTCATCTGTTGTATATTCACGGCTAACTTTCGTTGCTCTACTAAATATATAATCTGTTTTCTCTTCCCCTATTCGAATATCTTTCTTCCCTACCCTTTTATACAAATCAAAATGCAATTGTAAACTAAGCGGTAACAATGTTTGCTCCATGTCCCTATCTTTCAAAAATACATTTGGTTCTGTTACACTTAATGTTTGATTTACTACATTCCGTATCTCCATTGCGTTTGTAGGTGCAAATCCATAGTATGCGAGAGTAGATATATATAATATAGGTTGAATAAGTAATAAAAAAGTAAATACAATTAAAACATTCGTAATACGCGCTCTTTTTTTCCCTATTTTCATCACTTGCTCCTGTTTTCCATTAGAAAGTGCATCCGGCCTTTGATGAAGAGCTTCTTGTAACAATTCTTTATAATCATCTTGTTCAGAATGAGGTTTATCATTTGTCATTTTGACTCTTTTCCTCCTTTAACAATTCTTTTAATCTCTTTCTCCCGCGAAATATGTGACTTTTATACGTGTTTAACTTTAAATCTAATACAGAAGCACCCTCTTCGTACGTTAATTGATGTACGTCACATAATAAAATAGCTTGCGCCTCTACCACTGGTAAAGTATGAATAATCTGAATTAATTTTTCATAACTATTTTTTGCGACTACATACTCTTCTGTAGATTCACCTGCTTGAATTGTTTCTAATTCCTCCGTTCCTACAAAAGCTACTTTTTTCTCTTTCCTAACAAAATCAATAAAGGTATGATATGCCACTTTAAAAAGCCATGATTTCACCTTTTGGTTTTCATAGTCTTCTAGATAAAGAAACGCCCGATAAAAAGTCTCCTGCATCAAGTCCTCCGCTACATGATGGCTACGAGAAAGGGAAAATAAATACCGGTACACATCGTTTATATAAACTTTATATATTTCTTCAATCTCCATCCCCCTCCTCCTTTCATATATAACACGAATAAACAAATTAAAAAGTTGCATTATTTTTCCTTTTTATTCATAAAAAATATTTATACATTTCAATAACTATTTACAATTATAAACAAAACATAAGATGTTATGGCTATAAATATACTTCAAAATGGGGAAAAACGATCCGGATGTTCTCCTGCTCTTGTAAATTGATAGTCATAGGACAATCTTCCTGTACGATATAACCACAGATAGGATTTCGTTGCTACCTCTCGTCCTGGTTCGCGTTAGTAAATGTTCATGTATCTTTTCATATAGTGCCACTATCCATCATTTGTCATGATAAGATAATTCTCATTCTTTCTTCGATCGACGATATTTTCTTACCAAAAAACAACTTGTAGAGTATGTACAAAGATTATCTCATCAGCTATTTACAAATTGTAGATGGAACTATTTGACGCTTACATATACACTCACCTTCCGCTATTTGCGGATACCTCAAAATTCGGCATCTGTGATAAAGGTAGGTGGGAGCTGGGTTACCCGTATATATCCAATTGGTAATGGTTAGGTTAATAATCGGTTTGGGATACCTGCTCCTATTCATAAAATTTTCAGCTTATAGATTGAAGACAGTTCCATATGGAATCGTAAGAAAAGAACTTCCATACGGTGTGATTTGATGCACTGGATAAAAATACTCCATAGATGAATAATACGGCTGGATACCTTGTTGTTGCATTTGCATTTGTTGTTGCATTTGTAACGCTTGTTGAACAGCTTGAACTGTACTTTGTGCTCCGCTAAACGTTATTGATGTACCATATGCTGGTCGCATACCCGCTTGAGAATAAAAATACGAATAAAACATTTTTTTCAGCTCACTTTCATATAAGTTATTACAAATTATGTTATGATTCTTTATTTCAGTGGGTGCTGAAAGTTAGTCTATTAGCTTTGGTTAGGTTTAAAAATTTCTATTCTCTCTTACACTTTCATATTTCATTTACAAAGTTTATCTCCTAATACTAATTTAATTTTCGGAGGGGCATTTCATTTACAAGTTTTCGATAATTATTTTACAAACTAAAAAGGTAAAAAATTCACTATTTCTAATTCCATTCGATTACCTTCAAAACTATACAAATGAATTTTTAAGATTATTAAAGGTAATTTATCTATCTATACATCCTCCACAAAATAAAAGCACCCTAAACGGATGCTTTATTTTTCACTACTATAATTTCTTAGCAATAATTCAATTGTCCACGAATTTCACCATTAGGATGTTGTACTGTATGAACATTAATATAAATGTTTCCAGATATGATTTCATTTACAAGAGTAGCTAATGTTTGACCCGCTAACGGCCCAACCAAATCTTCTTGAGTAATTATTCCCGTAAGCGTTGCACACTCTATTGAAACCGGATTTGTTATAGGTCCAAATAAAAAAGCTACAACAGGACCATTAGTTCCTTTTGCTCCAATATGCAGATGGGCAACTACTACATCCTCTATATCAAATAAATCCAACTTAAATTTTAGGCTAAGCTCGTCCTGGCTTAATTTAAAGAAAGCCTCCCCTCGAGCGTCTGTTTCTACTGGTGGAACTTCATTTCTACCACGTAGCTTTGCAAAAAACATATCTATCACTCCTATGCTTTTATATACTACTAATATATTCATACCCTTTATATAAGGTGATAAAGAAGCAGTTGTTAGACCAATAAAAATTCATTTTATATGATAGATTAATTTATCAATTTTATAAAATTCATTAATTTAACTATAACGTTATTTAAATTTAATTCATATATTGTAGTAGATTACTAGAAGGGAGGTGTAAATATGGAAAGTTGTGTTTTGTTTGTTAATGGACAACCTCTTTTAGTGGTATCAGTTGCTGGAATCGAAATTGCTAGATTAGAACTTTCTCTTCAAGTAGCATTGACTTTAATAGCATTAGGAATTCCAATCTGTGCATAAAAGTTAGGCATTTATAAAAAGAGGGCTTAAGCCCTCTTTTTTATTTTTACCTTTCCTTCACAACAAAAAAAGACGCCATTAAAATCACGGCATCACGTACAATAATTGCGATTTGTTTTATCATTACTTCACTAGCAACCCTAATTCATGTAGAATTTCTGAGAACGAATAGCCATATGCAAAACCTATAATACGAATCCCTGGGGTCCATCTATGTTCTAAATTTTCATTGTATGTTTTCTTATAATACTTTAATTCAGAATCTATATTATATTTGTCGTTAATAATTATTTCCTCACTATGAAATCCATCTATTTCAATCTGAACAGCTACGTACTCTGCTCCCTCAATTAAGGCTTTAATATAACACTTTTCTAATTCCTCTAATGTCATCCCCATTATTAACCTCCTATCATAATGGGCGTTTTGTTCGATAAAAAAGAACATCTGGATCAGTAAATACGAAGATATACAAAAGGTAATCTCATTGAGTATTCAATAGTTTATAAGCTGTTTGCTTGTCCCACAACATATTATATGATTTTTATATAAAAATAGTTCATCCAAAAAAAATAAAAATTACCATTTATTATTTTAAAAGATAGTTACAATCTTATTTTTTAAGCTAGTCTATCAATCGCTCCCTTGTGTTAAAAGAAGCAACTAATTATATTTATGAGTTTAAAAACAGTCACAAATTATCTATATCACGCTCTAATCTTATTTTCTTAACCTCATTAAATTCCTTTACAAATTAAAAAAGCAGCTGTTACGCTACTTTACATTCATTTTATCCCCAAGAGAAATGATAAATATATTCTCCCGTTACATTTTGATTAATCCCAGTAATTCTAGCAAACCTCATTAAGTCTGCCCCTTGAAGAAAATACATCGCAAGCATTACTGGTACTTGCGACCACATAAATTGATAAAAATCCTCGACTCTTTCGTTTGTTGAAACAATTAAATCATTTACAGGCCCTTGATTCCATACAGAAGTACTAACTAAACGAAACGGAAGATCTTTCCCATTAACTACTATTCTTGCCATGCTTTGAGTTATGTCCACATCAATTCCCTCCATCATTACAAAAATCGGACCTGTGTATTTACTCCTATGGTTATAAATATTCTTGACTTTCATAAATGACTAAGGCAAACCTCTATTTTTCACTTCTATTCAAATGAATTTATTACAGTAAAAAACAAATGAAATTTTAGTATTACTCTCCCTCAACTTCCGTATTATTTAGATCATTTATACCCTTGTTCGCTTTTACAATCCGGTATGCAAAATTACATATCTTATTATCTCAATATCACTTTATTAACTACAATTTGATAGAAATTCATTTGTATCACCTGATAAATCAGCGTTTGTAATTTAATTCCTTATTTAAAATTCCACCCTTTTATTTTTAAACACTATATTCGAATAATTATATTGGAATTTCTTGTTGTATACACATCTATCTTTTTCATGTATTATATACGAGAAGAGTAAGGTAAGAGTTACTCTTTGCCATTTTAGGAAAGGTCCTGTTGGAAACAACAGGACCTTTTTTCGTATTAGTAAAAGCAATCTTGATTTACTCATTTAACCCACTCATTACTTCCCCAAATATAGTTTCAACCATTTTTGCTTTAAGCTCTCTGACCTGAAATGCTATACGTTCTCTTCTAAGTAATCGACTACTCGTACTATGCGTGCTTCTCTTTACATACCTAACTTTCCGTACAGCTTGTTTCTCTTTAAAGTATTTCACATAATACAAACAAAAGAGCCGTTCTTGTTCCGTCAACTCTTCATCATCTAGCATCTCGTTCACCTCCTTAAAAATGCAGGATTTCCCTTTCCACTATCGAATTAGTAATGTTCGGAAAGGGGGTGTAACATGGCGGAAATTAAAGTGGGACTTACACAATTTTTAGACTTTACACTGAAAAGTAGTGCAGCTAAAACAAATTTTGTAAAGAATCTTAAATCTCAACCTGAATATCACCCGGTTTTTGATTACTGGAAACAATTACGAGAAACTGTTATTAAATTCCATAAAAACAAACTAGCTTTTGACTGTTTTGAGACATTAGTACAGACTGTTGACCAGAAGAAAAAGCAAAACTACATTGATGTTATAAAGCAGTATAAAAAATTTATTAAAAACAAAGACGTCTCTTGGTTTGATCCAGGTAAATCACATTGGTTATCACATAATTTAATCGTCCGCTCATCACCTGAACTTGGTTTGCTCATTAATGATGAGCCACATCTTATTAAACTGTTTTTCAAAGGAAAAAAAGAGCGAATTGATAAATATAACATCAACTCAACATTAACATTATTAAACGAATCAACATTTTCGAATGAACATAACAATGTGAATTATACGGTCCTTAATATCCAAAAGAACAAAATGTATACGAATAACTCTATTAATAATGATCATGTAATAGCTCTTGAATCAGAAGCTCACCAGCTTTGTTATTTATGGAATAAGATATAAAGGGTTTAGGAATCTCTTTATATGTCTTGTTCATGCGTAATTTAGGAACATTTTTCACAAACTACATTCATTTCGTTTAATTAAAGCTCACCTTCTTGTTTCTCACAAACAATGCAGGGTGGGCATTTTAAAAAATTAATTTCTTTACCCATTTCAACATCCTAGTTACCCCCTTTGAAAAAATAATGTAATACTGTCTTTCTATCACATCTACATTCCCCCTGACTTCTACCGCTAAATACTTCCTAACATGTTCTTACGATTCCTTTCTCGCTCCATATCATGTTTTTCTTTCACTCTATACAGTGCCGCAATTTCCCTTCTTGTTAGCCTTGCTTCTTTTACCTGCATTACTTTATTTAGGTGTAATTGTTGCTGGAACTCCGCTAACGCCACTTAATCTCTTCTCTCACAACACCTCATAAAAATATATGGGGAAAAGAACTTTATAGCAATGGCTATCATGCATACAATTTACCTTACTAATAAATAGTAGCCTTACAATTTCAGAAGTTTGACACAGCTCACGAAAAAGCTTATAAAGAAAAGTGAGGTTCCTAATATTCGTTACTAGGATTTAAGGTGCATATAAGACTAGGACATAAAAAGTAGAATCACACTGGATATCTACTCATATGTACCAGGACTTCAAGAAACTGCGGTGGATCAATTTGCTAACGAATTTTTCGAAAAGAAAGGTTCTCGTTATAAGTTTTCCTTTCACAGCAAATACACCAACTAAATAACCAAAAATATTGATAGTGAAAAAGGAGAAACTAACATGAAAGAAATCAAATCTGAACAGGAATTCAAAGACATCATCGCAAGCGAGGAGCCAGTAGTTGTTAAGTTCTTTACTACATGGTGTCCAGATTGTGTACGTATGGACAACTTTATCGGAGATGTAATGGAAGAGTTCAATAAGTTTGAATGGTATTCTATTAATAAAGATGAGTTCCCAAATATCGCTGAAGAGTATCAAGTAATGGGTATTCCAAGTTTACTTGTATATCAAAATGGCGAGAAACTAGGCCACTTACATAGTGCTAATGCAAAAACTGAAGAGCAAGTTACTGAGTTTTTAGAAGCATACTAAGATGAAAACCCTCTGAAAAATATTTTCTAGAGGGTTTTTATTTTTTCCAAATCAGCTGTCAGAAGTATACATATTTGTACTCCCTTCCCCTTTCCCGGTTATACATAGATCTAAATCGCTTGCATACCCTAACTTTGCACTTTACAACATGTTTTTCCTTCACGAAACTTTGTTATCCGCTTCTTAAAAAGCTATAAAACGTCAACAATGTTTGTATAGACCCACACGACTTTCGTTTGATACTCTATTTATAGAAAGAAATTCCTTGTAGAAAGGTGAGTGATTAAAATGGATACTCTTTCTAATAAAGAAGCTGATAAGGGTGCTATTGTCAGCATTTTGGCCTACATATTTTTATCCTCTATGAAAATCATCATCAGTTATATTACCCTTTCTAGCGCATTACGTGCTGACGGTTTAAATAACTTAACGGATATCGGTGCTTCTTTAGCGATATTAATTGGTCTAAAAATCTCTCGGAAACCTCGTGATCCAGATCATCCATATGGGCATTCGCGTGCAGAACAAATTGCATCACTTGTTGCTTCTTTTATTATGGCAACGGTCGGATTAGAAGTTGTTATTAGTGCCATTCAATCTTTTTTAAATCCAAAACAAGCAGCACCTAATGTACTTGCTGCATGGGTAGCTTTATTTTCTGCTGTCGTTATGTACTGTGTGTATTTGTATACGAAAAAGATTGCAGCACGCACAAAAAGTAAGTCATTAGAAGCCGCTGCAAAGGATAATTTATCAGATGCTCTCGTAAGTATTGGTACAGTAGTAGGCATTGTCGGTTCACAGTTCCAAATGCCTATTTTAGATCCTATCGCTGCTTTAATTGTCGGCCTTATTATTTGTAAAACTGCATGGGAGATTTTCGTAGAAGCTTCGCATATGCTAACGGATGGAATCGATCCAGATAAGATGGAAGAGTACGCTGATGCTATTGAACATATTGGTGGCGTGGAAAATATCGTAGATATTAGAGCGCGTATGTACGGGAATCAAACGTACGTTGATATTACAATTGAAGTAGATGCTCGTATGGATGTTGGTGAAAGTCATTGTATTACTGACAACATTGAGGCTATGCTTCGGAAAAAGTTTGGCATTTATCATGCACACATTCATGTTGAACCAATGGAAAAAGAACCTATTATGACATAGGTTCTTTTTTTATGAACGTTTTATGAAATATAACACATAAAACGAGCCAGCTACCGCCCGCTGCCCATCCTGCTAATATGTCAGATGGATAGTGAACGCCAAGATATATTCGGCTAACTGAAATAGATAATACAACAAAGCTCGCTATAAAAATAATCAACAATTTTTTATGCAATGTAATACGTTCTTCTGTAATTGTGACGTATGCAATAAATCCTAAAAAAGCAGTAGCATTCATCGTATGACCGCTCGGAAAACTATATCCAGTTGCAGTAACAAGTTGTGTTACATCAGGTCTTGCTCGTTCGTACCATAGTTTAAGCATACTGTTTAAATAACGAGATCCATAATAATTAATTGTTAGAAGTAATGCACTAAGCAATTTTTTTCTAACGAGAAAATACATTACAAGAATGATGAGTAACGGAAAATATATTCTTTTGGAACCGATAAAAGACATCCAAGTAAAGTAGGCTGTCAAGTAGTCGTTTCGAAAACTTTGAATAAAATGCGCGACTATATTGTCAAATCTCTCAATACAAGCGGTATGATACGAAAGTGATAATACGACAAAACAAATGAGTAGCGTAAAACTTAACAAGTATAAATGTCGATATCGTTTCACATACATAACCTCACTATGCAAAAAAATGGAGCGGTTGTTTTAGTTTTCCTCTCCATTTCTTTTTTATGCATAGTTTATTAAAAAATATAATTGTTAATTGTTTCTTTCATTGTTGGAATATCTTCATTCGTTACTGTAAAGCGAATCACTTTCTCATCAAGATCAAGTGCTTCTGCAAATAAACCTGCTAATCCGCGAGATTTTCTGTCTACTTCCATAATAATCTCTAGGCGATCGTAAGCACTTGGCAAGATCAACAATTCTAGTTCATCTAATTTCCCATAATACTGTCCGGAAACAGGAACAAACTCAAATTCTTGTGCGAATGGAACTTGCTTACGTAGTCGATACGGTAATTCTTCACACTCAATATGACGCGCTTTAAAGCCTAATTGATTGACACTCTCTAACACACTATTTAATAGTGCATTTGGCAATACTTGAATGTAATCACGATCACTTGGATCTATACTACGTTTAATATCAAGGCCTGTGTGTATCCAAACTGTTTTCATTCCAAGAGTAAGCGGTGTTTCAACTGGCATTTTAAATGAAAATGGAATTTCTCTTTTTTCATTCGGCTCAACAGAAAAAGGTTCTGTTAAACGAACTCGCTCTAAATCATATGTTGTTGTTATTTTTTTATCATCCACTTCTCGAATATACGATGTTGATAACGTTAAGTAAATGCTTTCAATCTGTTGGCTAACGGAACCCCCAGTTATGTGAACCTTCCCGAGTATCTCTTCTCCTACAATATACTCATCTTTTTCAAGAACTGTATCTACTTTTGCATTACCGATACCAACGCTTGCTAAAAACTTTTGAAACATGGATCCTCCATCCTTTCTAAAGCAAAAGCTACATCTTTTTTTAAATCTCGTACATTCTCATAGTACGGCGTTTTTATTTGTAACATACGCATCAGCATTTCACGGTTGTAATTTTCCAAAGTTAATTCGTCATACCATGGTTTTTCATATTTTTCATTAGATTCATAGCCTGCATATAATAAAAATAATGAGAAATGACCAAGCGCATAAAAATCGCTACGAAAGTGAACTTCTCGCATCAAAGCTTGTTCACCTTCATACGTTGTAGCTCGTTCATCACCCTCACCTTTCAATTTCGCCAACCCAAAATCAATAATACTAATTTGGTTTTCTTTCATTAATATGTTTGGAATGCGTAAATCTCGGTGAATAATACCTTTACTATGAAACACTGATACAATTTCTAATATTTCATATAAAATTTTTAAAACTTCACGTTCTGTATATACATGTCCATCTAAGAAAATATAATCTTCAAAATTTTTACCAGGCATATATTCCATCACAAAAAAGCTTTTTTTCTCCCATACGAAATGATCATATAAACTAGGAATTGCATGATGATTTAATGTTTGTAAAATCATTTTCTCTTGTTCAAATGATTTTCTACCAGACTCATATCTTTGTTTACTTTGTCTTAATTGTTTTAAGACTTTATATCTATTTATTTGTAAATCATTAACGACATATGTAACCCCATAACTACCCATTCCAATTACTGATTCAATTTTATAACGTTCTACAACAATTGTATTTTTTCGCAGTGGTCTATCAAATAAAGCTAGTATACGACGCCATTTCATCAGCTACTTGAAAAGAAGCTACGGCTTTTACGTTTTCTTTTATAATGATGATGCCCATAACCAGATGAACGTCGTTTATAATCGCTACTTGAATAAGAGCGACCTCTATGGCGATAATCACTACTAGAATACGAACGATATTTTTTCCTTCCTAATAAAGAATCAATAATTTTTTTGAACATCCCTTCACCTCTTGAGTAAAATTTTCTTTTAATTATACCAAGTATTGCTGGCTACATTTGTGACAAGTTTGTAAAGAGTAAAAAACGACGAGTTAAGCCCGTCGTTACTTTCACTCATCCTCTTCATCAAACACTTCATCAATCATACATTTCTCTAATAAATACTCGAATGTAATATCTGCGAGATCTTCAATTTCTTCTCGTTTTGGGACGTATCCTCTTTCAATTAGTTGCTCATAAAAAAACTCCGCAATCTCTTCCGTATCAATTACGACTTCAATTTCCTTCATGAGCATCACTCCTTTATTTCTGTTTTATGAAAAAATCTCAAAAATATGTATATGAGATTAGAAAAATAGTTTTTCTTTTTTATAGGTCATATCCTTTGGACAAGGTGCATACGATGGTAGTACAAGCTATCAAAAAGGGGGATATAATTATGGAATATCAATACGAGGTAAAGCAAGAAGTAGGACAAACAAAAGAAGAGTTCATGCATGAAGATCAATGGGCAGACTCTCTTATTAAATGGCTTTTTATTTTTTTAATAATTGTAGGCATACCTTATACTGCATATGTTGTTGTTCAATTCATTCTCTCTTTCTAGTTAACTATTTTTTCTCTGTCAATTTAACTAAATAATTATGAACAACATCCATAACAATTTTGTATTCTTCATCTTTAAATGTATCAAATAACAATTGATAATCGTTATAAATATCAAGTAATCCATCAATGATTTCTTGACGATTTGTCTTAACACTCACTTTTTTCGAGTTGTTAATTGACTTTAATTTTCCTAAATCTAATTTATTCATACCTGCTTTATCTTGTTTCATTTTCTTCAAAATTGCATTTGCCGTTTGAGCATTGGCAAGTAACGTTAAATCTGACTCATCCGCTTCTAACCATTCACCATCCGTAATTCGTGACAGTTCATATATTGTATCTTCCCATGCGTCATTTTTATATCTCCATACTTCTGTACGAAAACCAACAATTCGAAACACATCTTTATCGTATCCTGTTACTTGCACGAGATCACCAAATGTGAAATTATAGTTTAATTCAATCCACTCAGTTTCACCTTTTTTCATATCTTGCTCTGTAACGTGCTGCAATGTTTGCTCTACGTAAAATCCATCGTGATTATTGACTTCGTATACGTAAACTCCATCTAAAACCTTCATATTTGTGATTTTACCAACGGTTCCATATAGCGTAATCACGACTATGTCCCCTACGTTATATTTAGGTTGCTTTTTCCTTGCCATCTATATCTCTCCTTTTTTTGACGTCGTGATTTTGATAACAGTATATGCAACCTACATAAAAACGCTTATCACAGAAGCGTATATTCATAAATTTTTTCAATAAAAAATATCACCATATGAAAATTTATTTACAACGTAAAAAAAAGCTAGCAAATAGACTAGCTTCTCGTCAAAAAAAAGTTCTTATAGTTTTATCTATCTTGTATGTATAAATCCCACGCTTCATCAAATATAGACATACTTTCTAGCATTCCACTTAGCTCTAAGTATGAACTAATTTCATCGTAATCTTCAGATTGCTTCGGAAAACTTAAATCATCATACATTGCCTCTGCTAAATTCGATATTTCATTACTAAATAAAGCTGCACGATGCTTCATCATATAGTGGTAAAATGTCTTTTTCAAAAATATTCCCTACCTTTCTAGCTTGGGTACATTATACAAGGCAAAAAAGAAAAAAACCAGCATAAAAGCTGGTTAAAAGTCGAAATAATTTCTTTTTAATAGACGTGGTCTTCCCATTAATTCTTCATATGTTAGTTGTTTTGGTAAGTCTTTCGTATAAATTAGAAACAATTGATCTTCTATTTCTTTCACTGTTTGATCTGATTGATAGTCCATACCACATGAGGAACAAGAAATGCATGGTGTCTCTTGGATTTCAATGGCTTTCGTACCATCTGGCAATTCCCAATATACAGTATTTAAGCTTTCTTTTGCTTCTGTACTGTCACACCACATACAATTCATACTGCATCACCCTCAGTTTTTTTGTCGTTTTCTTCTAATTTAGCCATTTGTGCTTGATATTTTTTATCTTTCAATTGGTCGCGCTTATCACGTTTATCTTTTAATGTTGCATGTGTTTCATTATCCTCATAGTCTTTACGACGGTTCATACGCTGTAAATCGTCTGGAACAAGATTAAATTTCTTATCGCTCATAAGACCCGCGATACCAACATCTGAACGTTTTTCTTCGTAGTTTGGATAGATTTCTTTAAAGTATCCTTCTGCTCTTCCTGGAATGTAGCTTTCTGGCTCTGGATACGTTGTAATAACACCTTCAAAGTTACGAAGTACAACTTTATCTGCACTTTGCGAGATTAAATAGTTTGGCTGAAGCGCAATTTTACCGCCTCCTCCTGGTGCATCAACAACGAATGTTGGTACTGCATAACCAGACGTATGTCCGCGTAAACCTTCAATAATTTCAAGACCTTTAGAAACTGGTGCACGGAAATGGCCAATACCTTCAGATAAGTCACATTGATAAATGTAGTATGGACGTACACGGATTTTTACTAAGTCATGCATTAGTTTTTTCATAATTGGAACGCTGTCGTTAATACCAGCTAAAATTACTGCTTGGTTTCCGACTGGAACACCAGCATTTGCTAACATTTCACATGCTTTTTTCGATTCTTCAGTAATTTCAATAGATGTATTGAAATGTGTATTTAACCATACTGGATGATATTTTTTAATAATGTTACATAAGTTTTCTGTAATACGCTGCGGGAATACTACCGGCGCTCTCGTTCCGATACGAATAATCTCAACATGCGGAATCTCTCGTAAATTTTTTAATACATATTCTAAAATTTTATCGTTAATAAGAAGACCATCACCACCAGAGATTAATACATCTCGTACTTGTGGTGTTTCACGAATGTAAGCAATTGCATCATCTAATTGTTTCTTCGGCACACCCATTCCAATTTGTCCACTAAAACGGCGGCGTGTACAGTAACGACAATACATAGAACATTGATTCGTTACTAAGAATAGTACGCGGTCAGGATAACGATGTGTTAACCCTGGAACTGGAGAATCTTCATCTTCATGAAGCGGATCTTCTAAATCATATTTTGTTTTATATAACTCTTCCGAGATCGGTACAGATTGCATCCGAATCGGACAGCGTGGGTCATCAGGATTCATTAACCAAGCATAGTACGGTGTAATATTTAACGGGATCGTTTTCGTTGAAATTTTAACGCCCTCTTCTTCATCAGGTGTTAAGTTAATCACTTTCTTTAAGTCATCTAACGTTTTGATCGTATTCGTTAATTGCCAAACCCAATCATTCCATTGCTCTTCAGTAACATCTTTCCATAATTCGATATCCTTCCAGTGACGATTTGGTTTGTATACATCATGTAACATTGCTATTCCCCCTTTTTATACGCTCATCCTTTATATAAGCAATAGTTATGCCAACTTTACTTTATTGATAAGTAAATGTGCGGAGAACCCTATTACATAAGCGAAAAAAATTTTTAAAGCACTGTATGAAATTCATACATACTATCATATTCATTACTTTACATATATGTAAACGCTCTTTTATTCGTGCAAACACACAAAAACCGCCAATTATTCGGCGGTTTTGTCGTACTTACTCAGTTTATATTGAAGCGTTTGACGAGGGATGCCTAACATTTTTGCAGCTTGTAGTATATTCCCTTCCGTTTCAATTAACGCTTGATCTATTAATTTTTTTTCCGTTTGATGAAGTGCTTCTCTAAGAGGCAATATGCCCTTCTTCTTTGGAAAACTCTCTTTCCGAAATGTACGCGGTAAACAATTGGCTGTTAATGTATTCCCTTCTGCAATAATGACAGCATGTTCAATCGTATGTTTTAACTCCCGAACATTTCCAGGCCATTGGTAAGCTTGTAGTCTTTCTTTCGCTTCCTTATCCATTTGAAGTACACCTTTTTTATAACTTTTATTATATTCTTTCAAAAAATAAGACGCTAACAATAATACATCCTCCGTTCTTTCACGGAGCGGCGGAATATATAATGAAAAGACATTTAATCGATAGTATAAATCAGTGCGAATTTTATTCTCTTTTAAACATATTTCTGGTGGCTGATTCATTGCGGTAATAACGCGAACATCTACTTTTCTCGTCTTATTATCACCAATACGACGAATAACACCATCTTCTAATACACGTAGCATTTTCGCTTGTAAATCGAGTGGCATTGAATTCAGTTCATCTAAAAACAATGTCCCTCCATCTACAAGTTCAAATAATCCCGCTCGTTCAATTGCCCCAGTATAACTACCCTTCGTCGTTCCAAACAATAAACTTTCTAATAGAGACTCTGGCAAAGCTGCGCAGTTTTGTGCAATAAACGGCTTGTTTTTCCTTTTAGAAGCTTCATGAATCGCTTGTACAAATAACTCTTTCCCTGTTCCTGTTTCCCCATATATTAAAACATTCGCATCAGTTGGAGCAACTTTTTGTGCTAATTCTTTCGTCTGTTTAAACCGAGCGTCATTCGTCACGATTGTCTCAAATGCAACATGCTTTTTGATCGCTTTTTTTCTAGATGACCGCTTTATTTTCGACTGCAAATCGACTATTGTATCCGTAAGTTTTTGAACTGTGGAATAATCCTTTGCAATTTCAACAGCACCAGCAATGTTTCCATCTATAAGAATAGGTAACGTCGTATTTACTGTGCAAATGTCTTCTCCATTTAAATTTTGATAATGCTGCACTTGATGAACGATTGGTTTTTTTGTATCTAACACTTTCATCAACGTACTTGTTTCCCTAGATAAAGAAGGGAACGCTTCTAACAAATGTTTACCTAACACTTTTTCAATTTTTGATCCATCGTGTTTTGCAGCTACAGTATTATAGAAAATTGTAATACCATTTTCATCTACTGCGTGTATAGCCTCATCAATACTGCCCAAAATCGCTTCAATGACTTCTTGTGTCGAAACTGCTAGCAATGTCATCCCCCCTCTTGCCGAAAATTCAGCAAATACTATGCCGAATTTCCGGCATACCTATGTGCGATTATAAGCATGACGTTTCCGTTCTATTTTTATAACGTACTATTTAGACAAATCTTTTACCCATATATTCATATCTTCTAGCTTATCGAAAATGTAGCAATTGTTCGCCAATCTTCCTGTATACGTATAGCCTAACTGATAAAAGGCTGCATTCATTCCGAAAGAAAGCGATCGAGCAATTGTATAAGAACAGAAAATCGATTTCTCTTGAAGTTCTTCTTCTAACTTAATTAATAAACTTTTCATAAACCCATGTTTACGATATGCAGGTAAAGTAGCACAATTCGTTAATTCTGCATTTCCTTCTTTTATATTCATTTCTGCAGACGCTGTACTAATTATTTTCCCCTCGAATTCATACACATAGTAAATTGTATCGTCTTCTTTCATCGTTTGTTTTACATAACTCGCTTCGTTTAAAGGAGTCGGATACACTTCAAATACTTCTCCAAAGACAGCCGCTAATTCTTCTGCGTCCTCTTCTGTCGCTTTTCTTAATAGGAATTTTTCCGGAACTATTTTTTCCTTTACTTCTTTTGCTTTTACACCGCTTAAAATGGTATCTTCCTCAGCCCAATGAATACTATTTCGTCTTTCATCATTATTAAATTTCACGAAAAAGTATGCATCGTGACCTTGAAAATAATGTGGTAATGTTGCTTCTAATAAAAAACCGAAAGAGAGCCATGTGGAAACATGCTCTCCCTTTCCTTTAACAATACATTTAGTGAAAGAATGTTTCTCTGCTAATTCATCAATTGTTTGGATAATCCTCTCAACATTTCCTGTGTAGTGGTCTACTCGAATACGTTTATTAAAATAGTCCAAAACACCTTCTACTGTATAGCCATTCGTCTGTTCTCTAAAAGATTCATAGTATTTCATTTTTTCACCTCACACCAATCTAGTAATGTGCATGCAATAATTTTTGCGGCAGCTATCATTTTATCAACTTCTATATATTCGTTTGGATAATGCGCTACTTTCGTTTCTCCTGGGCCAAATACTATCGTTGGTACACCTGCGATTTGTGTAAATAAGCCTCCATCAGTCCCCCACGGAGATGCTTCAATAATCGGTTTGTTCCCTTCGATTTCAACAAAGTTATGCTCGAGCGTTGTCATTAACTCATGATTTTCTTCCAGTTCACCTGGAACCCATCTTGCTCCAAACCATTCTACTTCTACAGGATTTTCAACAAACCAATTGTCCACATCCTTTAATTCCGTAATCCAATTCTCAAACTCTTCTTTTGCTGCCTCTATAGTCTCATTCGGCGCAATACCGCATCTTCCTTCTAAAATTAACGAATCGGGAACAGAACTTGGCCAGCTCCCGCCTTCAATTTTTCCAATATTAATTGGAATTGGAATCGGGATTCCTTTAAATAATGGGTCTGTAATTCGGTCATTTCTCTTCTCTTCCAGCTTTCTCAAATGATCTACAACAAACATACTTTTTTCAATTGCACTTACTCCTTCATAACGCGTTCCACCGTGTGCAGCTTTCCCTTTCACATGTAGACGAAACCACATGGATCCTTGTTGTTTCGGGAAAAACTTCATATTTGTCGGCTCTGGAATAATGACACCATCTGCTTTATATCCTCGTAATATCGTAGCTAATGTTCCTGCTCCGCCGCTTTCTTCTTCTATTACACTTTGAAAATAAATATCTCCTTTTAATTCAATACGAGATTCAATAATTGCTTCCATCGCAAGCATTAGCGCGACATTGCCGCCTTTCATATCCGTTGTTCCACGGCCGTATATACGATTTCCTATTCTCTCACCACTATAAGGATGATGGTCCCACTGGTCCACATCTCCTTCTGGTACAACATCAATATGTCCATTTAATATCATAGATTTCCCGTCGCCGTTTCCTTTAAGGGTTGCCACAATGTTCGGGCTATCCGAAAAACTTGTACGTGGTGATACAAAATAAGGATGATCTTTCATTTTAGAAAATGAAGGTTCCCAAATATCAAGATCTAAACCTAACTCGCGCAATTTTTCAATCACAATTGCCTGTGCACCACTTTCATCACCAGATACGCTCTTTTCTTGAATTAATCGTTTTAAAAATTTTACGCTCTCTTCTTCTTGACTCTCAATATAATCACAAATTTGTTTTTTTAATTGCTCCATATATTACATCTCCCCTCATTCAATTACTAGTAAGTTAGAGCCAATTTTAAAATTTGCTTCTGTATGTTGCTTTATATCTTCCACTGTGTAAGGGCTCATCAATTCTTGCAAAATAAGTCCACTCTCCGTTACTTCCATTACTGCCATATCCGTAATAATTAAATCTACACATTTTTTTGAAGTTAATGGTAATGTACACTCCGAAACAATTTTTGCATTTCCGTATTTATCGACATGATTCATCACAACAACGACCCGCTTCGCTTTTTGAGCTAAATCCATTGCTCCTCCAATACCTGGAACACGTTTCCCTGGAACAATCCAGTTTGCTAAATCACCATTCTCGCTTACTTGTAATGAACCAAGAATCGTTATATCTAGTAAACCTTTTCGAATCATCCCAAACGCTGTGCAACTATCAAAATAACTTGCTCCTGTAATAAGAGAAGTTGGCAAACCTGCTGCGTTACATAAATTTTCGTCTTCATTTCCTTTGCTTGGTGTAGGGCCCATACCTACAATTCCGTTTTCCGCATGAAACATAACGTTTATATCATCAGGCAAATGGTTTGGTACAAGCGATGGTATACCAATACCTAAATTTACAATCATGCCATTTTGTATTTCTTTCGCTGCACGTCTAGCAATTTTATCTCTCACTTCTACGCCCATACCCATTTCCAATTCACTCCTTCCGACGGTACGATATAATTTACAAATACTCCTGGGACAACAATTTCTTCTGGATCTAAACTTCCAAGTGGAACAATTTCTTCTGCTTCTACAATCGTTATATCCCCGGCCATAGCAACGTGAGGGTTCATGTTACGAGCGCTCTTATCAAACACAAGGTTACCAAATGGATCCGCTTTTTTCGCATATACAATCGCAACCTCAGCAGTTAATGCTGTTTCAACTAAATATGTCTTACCATTCATTTCAACAGTACGTTTTCCTTCTTCTACAATTGTATCAACACCTACATCAACTAATACGCCACCAAGTCCTACACCACCAGCGCGAATACGCTCTGCTAATGTTCCTTGAGGAGAAAACTCAATTTGTAATCTTCCTTCGTTTAGCTGTCTTCCTGCATTTGGGTTTGAACCGATATGAGAAGTAATTAATGATTTTACTCTTTCATTCGTAACGAGACGACCGATTCCTACATCAGGAAATCCTGTATCATTTCCTATTAAATTTAAATTTGTAACTCCTTTTTCTAAAATCGCCTGTATTAAAGAAGGAGGGGATCCAATCCCTCCAAATCCTCCAAACATTAATGTCATATCATCGTGAAACAAAGAAATTACTTCCTCTATCTCTTTTAATTTATCGAATGTATTTGTAATAGTTGTCATGCGATACTATGCCCTCCTTTTTGCATCATTTCTTCTACACTTTTTGCAAAAATTGAAAGTAATTCATCTAACTCGGAATATGTAGTTGTCATTGGCGGTGCCACAAGCAGTGCGCTATCTTCTTTTCCTGCTTGCCCTGAAACAGCTTGATATAAAAGAAGACCATTTTTAGCTGCAACTGAAATAAGTTCCGACGCCTTTGTAAACGGTTGCAATTCTACTCCAATCAGCAATCCTTTTCCACGCACATCAGCAATGATTGTCGATTGTTGCTGAACTTTCTGTAATCCCTTTATTAAATACTCTCCCTTTTCTGCTGTTTTTTCAGGTAGATTATGTTTCTCCATATATTCAATAACAGCTAAAGCTGTTGCTGCAGATAATGGATTTGCACTTAACGTATGCCCACTCATAACAGAACGTGTTCCCCGTAAAATCGGCTCCATTACACGGTCACTTACAACCGTCGCTGCCATCGGTGTGTATCCAGCTCCTAACCCTTTACCAAGGGTCATAATATCCGGTTCTACCCCCCAATGCTCCATCGCAAACCATGCGCCAGTACGACCAAGCCCAGTCATTACTTCATCAGCAATAAATAAAATATCGTAATGACTACAAATGTCTTTAATAACTTTATAATATTCTTTCGGCGGAACGACTGCACCTCCAGCTGCTCCAATAATCGGTTCAGCAATAAAAGCCGCAATATGTTCTGCTCCAATCCTTTCAATTGATCTTTCTAGTTCAGTCGCACAAGCAAGCTGACAAGTTGGATATACCTTTTGTACCGGACATCTAAAACAATATGGAGCTGGAATAGTTGGATAATCTTCTAAAATTGACACGAAACGTTGTCTACGCAGTGGATGCCCAGACATTGATAAGGCTCCCATCGTAATACCGTGATAACTCATCCATCGTGACAATATTTTATGCTTCCCTTGAATACCCCGCTCTTGAAAATGCTGAATTGCAATTTTCATAGCTGTTTCATTTGCTTCCGTACCACTATTTACAAAAAAGCTCCAGTTCAAATCTCCTACACTTAAATCGCTTAATTTCTTAGCTAATTTTTCAGCTGGTTCACTCGTAAACTGTGATCTATAAACGAAAGCAATCTCCTCAGCTTGCTTTTTGATAACGTCCGCAATCTCCTTTACGCCATGCCCAATACCTGCCGTAATTGCTCCTGACGAGCCATCAAAATATTTATTTCCGTTTTGATCATACAAATAGACACCTTTTCCATGTGAAATCATTGGATACGGCTGACCAACAAGTGGTTTAATTAAGTAATCGCGCATAGCGCTCCCCCATTTCTCCAATTTGTATATATATATGAAGAAAATTGACGTTTCTTTCATAAAAAAGAACCCTCTGCGAAAGCAGTGAATTTATCAAAAAACTATTATAAAATATACAAATGAGTGCTAAATACCAATTTTAAAAACAGAAAATTCAGAACTTAACTCAAAGACCAACCCTTATCTATACGCTCAAATAACCCTCCCTTATACAAAATTAACGCTTCACTAAATGTTTTTCTAACATAATGTCAGCTTCCCTCAAATGCCGACATTGTGTAAACTTCGACGAAACTCCCTTTAAACTCCTTCCTGTTCTCCTACTTTATATTGCATATTTTTAAACAAATCTCGACAATTAATCCTACTAAATGTATAGCAATTATTTTAAAGAAATCAATATTTCACATACAACTCCATCCGTTTTATACAATAAAAAAAGAACCGATTAACCACATTAATCAGTTCGGCACGACGCTCTTTTATCAGTTAATACCGTCACTTGCTAACATAAATAGAAACAATAGTATTACAAAATCACAATTCATCCTACAGTATAAAGCACAAAACCGTCCATAACTCCATTCACAATTCCTTGCGGGATATCCCCATCCCAAGATTTCATTCCTTTCCTCAAATTCAAACTACCTTTCCTTTATAATTTATGTAGGACAATTATCACTTTGTATGTGTATTTGCCTATAATTAAAAAAATCCCTAGTTTTCTAAGGATTTGGGACATGGTTTCGAAATATCACGTGTTATACTCTTACATTATTCATTTCAAAATACACACTTTATCAGCCAATATGAATGATATATTGTTGTATCCTCAAGAAAATTATTACTCTCGTTCACCTAAACTTAACTTATCCTAAAAAAATACTTACTATTAATTTTCAACCTTTCTCCTTTAAAAAACAAATTTTTTCGCATAACCTCTTTCTTGCTAAGCATATAGTTTTAATGATGACAAAGGAGGAATGTTCATGTCTCAATCTGAAATCGAAAAATATGGACAAGAAGCTGCACGTTACGAACAGCTCGCTCGATACTATCAATTTCATAATCCGAAAAAATATGTAGAACTATATATGAAATATTATGATGCGCTTACGAAACTTGTACAGGCATATGAAAAAAGAGATTCACAAGAAGCTACTTTACCATCACATATAAGGTTTTTTCACTCTGCTTCAAGTACACCTGCCGTTGACATTTTAGTAAATGGACAAAAGGTTATTAAAAATATTTCATTTAAACAATTTAGTCCCTATTTAACATTAGTACAAGGTAAGTACCGAATAGATATTGTTCCTGTCGAAAGTGAAACTCCCATCTTTTCAGCTTTAGTACCGATAATGGGAAATCACTCTTATACTTTTGCTGCAATAAATAGTGATCATCATCTACAATTACAACCTATTCTCGATAATACTCATTTACCATCAGGTCAAGCAAAAATACGCTTTGCACACTTTTCTCCCGATACCCCTGTTGTAAATGTAAGTTTAAAAGCTGGCGATCATTTATTTGAAAATGTACTCTTTAAACAAATAACAGATTTTTTAGAAGTTAGCCCTGGTACAGCGGATATAGAAGTTTCACTCGCAGATCATCAAAGTGTCTTACTAACTATACCGGATTTCAAAGTCGAACCGAACATTATTTATACAATTTCAATTTTAGGTTATTCAACGAAAGATCCTAAATTAGAAGCCGTTATACTTACGAATTAAAATAGTCTACACCATTCATTTGGTGTAGACTGTTTATTTTTGAAATGCAATTTGAAATTCTGTCCAATCGTTATCTGAACGACACATGATGGACCCATTATGTTTTTCTACAATTTGTTTACATACAAATAACCCAATACCAGTTCCTAACTTTTTAGTAGTTACAAATGGTTCAAAAATCGTTTCTACATTTTCAGCTGGAATCATTGGCCCGTTATTTTTTATTACAATCCGAATCGATTGATCTTCTTCAAATACATCAATGATAATTTTTCGTTCTTCTTTCATTGATTCAAGAGCGTCAATTGAGTTCATTAATATATTTAAAAATACTTGTCTCACTTCACTCCGATAACCAGTAAGCGGAATTGGATATGGCAAATTCTTTTCAATAGAAACATTTGCATTGACCAAACTTGGATATAAGAACTGTATAATGTCTTGAAACAAATCATTTAGCCAAAACCGTTCAGATTCAGTCCACATTTCTTTTTTCGATACGAGTAAAAATTGCGAAATGCGAAAATTTAATTGGTCTAATTCATGAGAAATAATATCTAAATACGATAAACTAGGATGGTCTGCCTTTAATAATTTGACAAACCCCATAATGGAAGTAAGCGGATTACGAAATTCATGTACAAAACTAGCTGACATTTGCCCTAAAATCGTCAGCCTTTCCTTATGTGTTTCGTTAATATATTGCTGTTTTTCCTCTAAATTTCTTGATATAATTTCCGAGTATTTTAAAACAGTGTAATAAATTAATTTGTCAAAACAAGTATGTATTTGGGCCATAATTGGTTTCAATTCACGTGCACTAACATCTAATTCACACATCGCTTCGAAAAGCTCATTTCTTCCTACATTTGCATTATAAACAAAATCACCTATATTCGCATCTGCTCCTGCACGTTCAATAGCAATTTTCTCGCATAATGGCTGAAGATAATTTATATCTTTTTCTTCCATAGTAAGTTCAATAATAAACTCTAATAAATCCTCTCCATTTTGAACTGCTTCTAGTCTAAATGGATCTTTATCGGAAATTATCATTTTGTTTTTCCAGTTCTCAACGAATTGGTGCCTGTTGTTTTTCAAGTGCGAACAAAATACTTCTTTAATATCCTTATCGATTGGAAAAACCTCCATTCCTCCATTTCCATGCGACGAACACCCTTTATATTTTGAATATTAACACAAAAAACATGATTCGTTAATAGATTATTGTCACATTTTGTTAATATGTGTTGATAAAATTTTTATAACATTATTAATTGTTTAGATTGTTACATTCCATTTTCCTTCCTTTCATTCAAATTTTTTATATTTGATGCGACTTTTTTTGCATCCTGCTTCATTCTTTCGTACAATAGAAAAGGAAAGGTGTGAAAAATATGGTAAATAAAAATGTGGAAGATTATCTCCAAGAAGGCATTTACGGCCAAAAGCAAAACAAACCAGAAGAACGTAATATGTATTTAACTACATTACGTGAGCGTGTAGAAATCGCTTTAACTATCGGTCAAGTAATGCAAAGTAATGTATATTCTGAAGTAGCTAGTAGCATGCGCTCTTCTCAATCATTACAAATATTCCTAAATGGTGGCATTGCTTACCCACATTTATCAAAATACATTAAATTAGCGAACGAAAAAAATGTTCCTTTTACAATTGTTCAAAATAAAGGTACAGAAACACCAATCGGTTTAGTATTATCTCATAGCACTGCTGTCGACAAAGAACAAATTTATGTAGAAGATGCTATTTTCAAACAAGAAATGAAGTAAAAGGTACACTTGATTAAATGAAATCATTCTAAGAAACGCCAAATAAACAAAAAAAACGAGTATGGAATCGTAAACATTTCCTACTCGTTTTTTTGCGATGTTTAAGTTCTAGTTCCTTTATTTTTTAATACACACTAATTTCATTTCTGTCATTTCTTCGATTGCATATTTAATTCCTTCACGCCCCGTACCACTTTCTTTCACACCCCCGTAAGGCATATGGTCTACTCTGAACGTTGGAATATCATTTATCATGACACCACCAACTTCAAGCTCATCAATTGCACGCATAGCTTTAAACAAATTATTTGTAAATACACCTGCCTGTAGACCGTAACGTGAATGATTTACTTGCTCTATAGCCTCATCAAATTCTTTAAATGTATTTACTGTCATAAGTGGACCGAATACTTCTTGGCACTGTACAGATACATGCTCTGGAACATTCGTTAATACAGTTGGTTCAAAAATCCTTTCATCACGTTTGTTACCACCATACAAAACGTTCGCTCCTTCTTTAACTGCTTCTTGCACCCAGTTATCGATACGCTCGACATCTTTTTTCGAAATTAAAGCCGATACATCCGTTTCCTCCATCAGCGGATCACCAACAACAACTGTTTCCATCGCTTTCTGTAACTTAGATAAAAATTCATCTATTCTCTCTTCATGTACAAAAACGCGTTGTACGGAAATACAAACTTGTCCATTATTAACAAATGCTCCCCATTTTACACGTTCAATTAATTCATCTGTTAATTCTACATCTTCATCAATAATAACTGCAGCATTTGATCCTAGCTCTAACGTAACTCGCTTTAACCCAGCCTTTGCCTTAATTCCAATTCCAACTTTCGGACTTCCTGTAAAAGTAATGGAAGCAACATCATCATTTGTAACTATTGCTTCGCCTACAGTTGAACCAGGACCAGAAATAATATTTAAAGCCCCTTTTGGCAATCCTGCTTCTTCAAATAGTTCAACTAATGCATAAGATGATAGAGGCGTTTGATCAGCTGGTTTTAATACAACTGTATTTCCAGCAGCAATTGCAGGGCCCACTTTATGTGCCACTAAATTTAATGGAAAATTAAATGGTGTAATCGCCCCTATAACCCCAATCGGTTTTCGTATTGTGTATGCAATGCGCCCATCTGCACCAGGTGCTGCATCAAGTGGCAGTGTCTCACCGTATATACGCTTCGCTTCTTCAGCTGCAAATTTGTATGTCTGAACGGTACGATCTACTTCTCCCCTTGCAGCACGTATTGGTTTTGCAGCCTCTTTTGCAATAATCTCTGCAAATTCTTCTCTTCTTTCATCCATTTTTTGTGCGACTTTCTCTAAAATAGTCGCACGATCATATGCAGATAACGCATTCATTTCTGTCATTGCACTTTTTGCAGCAATAACAGCCTCTTTTACATCTTCTTCCGTTCCTTGCGCGATTTCCGCTAATGTTTCTTCAGAATATGGTGCATATAATGGTTTATACGTATTTACAGACTTCCAATCTCCATTTATATATAAATGCTTTTTCATAATTCTTCTCCTTTCAAATATATGTATACAACAATACTTCACCTAGTGAAAGGTCTGACTTATGTCATTGTAACATAGCCCTTATTCTGCCAAAAACATTATGCTCAAAAAAACTCTGCCATCTAGCAGAGTCTACGAACTAATTTGTTCTTGTAATGAAATTTGTTGTTCATCTTCTAAAATAACAATTGATTCTACAGTTTTTGTAACTTCTAGTCTCTTTATATAGTGTCCATCTAATTCTTTTACGCAAAACTTATAATTTTCGATTTCAATGAAATCCTCTTCAGCAATTTCTATATTCTTCGTTAAAATCCATCCACCTATTGTGTCAACACCATTATCATCAATCGTTAAACCTAATAACGTATTTACTTCACTAACAAGTACTTTTCCCTCTAGTATTGTTTTTGTTTCACTAACTTGTTGAATTTCTGGCTGTTCATCTGTATCAAACTCATCTTGAATATCTCCAACTATTTCTTCTAAAATGTCTTCAACAGTAACAAGTCCAGACGTACCACCATATTCATCTATCAATATAGCAATATGTGTTCTTTCTTTTTGCATTTTTAAAAATAAGTCGTGTATTGGGATGGAGTCGATAACTAAAATAATCGGCCTAATATATTGCTCTACTTTCTTATTACTAACCGCATTATGCTGCACAAAATCTGTGAAAATATCTTTAAAATTCACAAAGCCTATTACGTGATCTTTGTCGCCATCAACAACTGGATATCTCGTATATTTTTCCCGAGACATTTTTTGCAACGCTTCTTCAGCAGGCATTTCTTTACTTATAATATGCATCTCAGTTCGGGGTACCATTATCTCTTTTGCTATACGATCATCAAATTCAAAGATTTTATTTACATATTTATATTCAGACTGATTAATCTCTCCATTTTTGTAACTTTCTGAAACTAATAACCGTAATTCTTCTTCTGAATGAACTTCATCGTGCCCTTTCGGTGGTTTCAGCCCTAGCAACTTCGTAATTATTCGGGCTGATCCATTTAATAGCCAAATAAATGGAAACGCCATACGATAAAAGAAAGTTAACGGTTTAGCAACAAATAAACTCACCTGTTCAGCTTTTTGAATCGCAAATGTTTTTGGAGCCAATTCCCCTATTACAACATGTAAAAATGTAATAAACAAAAACACTAAAATTACAGCAAAAATATCTGCTAGTTGAGTAGAAATGTTCAAATTCACAAAAAATGTGTCAAACATTTGCTTTAACGCAGGTTTACCGAACCACCCAATTCCCAGTGCTGTAACTGTTATTCCTAGCTGACAAGCAGATAAATATTCGTCTAAGTTTGTAATGACTGTTTTGACAGATGTTGCGCGATTATTTCCTTCTGCAATTAAATAGTCAATTCTTGAACTTCGCACTTTAACAATTGCAAATTCTGCTGCAACGAAAAATGCCGTTAAGGCAATTAAAACAATCACTATACTTATACTATATATGTCCAAATACTTTTCCTTACTTACATTGTAAGCAAGGAAGCCACCTCCTACTTAATTTTATTCAAGTGAAGTAAGCATTCTAATACTCTAACAAAATTCTACATTAGCAACCACCTTTTTATATATTATATGCATACATAAAAAAGATATTTATCATTATGATAATCTAATTCATTTCCCTCAGTCAAATGATTCTAAATTTTAAGATAAAAACTTTTATATTCACGATATATTCTTCCTAGCTTCATTTCGTGAAAAAACACTTTCTTTGCCGATTCCACACTTCTTTTGTCACACTGGAAGGGAACTTACTTCATAGATCGAAATCATTCAACAGGATATATATAGGAGGGATTATTTTGGAATATAAAACACCATTTATCGCAAAAAAATTAGGTGTTAGCCCAAAGGCTGTTGTCCGGATTGCACAACAATTAAATCTTACTATAGAAAAAAATAAATATGGTCACTTTATTTTTACACAAGATGATTTAGACCAAATGTTAGAATACCATCTTTCACAAATAGAGAAGTCCCAAAACACTCACCCTACTCAAAAAACATCATCAAATGATGTTGAAGAATTGAAAACTCAAGTAAATACAATTGTTCAAAACATATCATCACATGATTTTGAGCAATTAACCGCTCAATTAAACACAATTACGAGAAGACTAGATCGAATGGAAGAACAAATGCAAGATAAGGCAAATGATGTTGTTACGTACCAACTTTTACAACATCGCCGTGAAATGGAGGAAATGTTAGAGCGAATTCAAAAACTAGAAGCTACCCTCAAGAAAGAAGAACCAATCTATATTACTCCCGATACAAAGCCAATATATGAACGTGAAAAGAAACCGAAGCGCCGTAAAATGATTTTTAGTATATTTGGATTATAATTTTTAGACCCTTATTAAAATAATAAGGGTCTTTTTCATGAAGAATGATTTCATTTTAAAATCGCATTCTCTTTATTATACATATTCATTTCGTTTTATTTGGTTAACATAATATTCTTACTGTATTCTGCGATTAATGCCTGTGCATGGGCATTTCCTTGAATTACATCTCGAAATTCTTTTAAAGAATACAAATGCGTAGCCCCTTTTCGGGCATGAATTCGTACTGGTACACCTTGTAAAGTATCATGAAATTGAAATGGCTTATCTATCGGTTCAATTGGGAAACCGAGTGTTAATAAATACATATACATTCTTTTTGTAACTGCCGCAATATACCATTCTGCTTTCGTTTCTAATGCATGCACAAATAAAATAGCTGTTAGTCTTTTGAAGTGTCCTCTCCCACGGGACGTTTTCGCGATACTTAACTTGCCGATTTCATATACATTTTGTAAATCTTTCACTAAATCATTTTTAGAAAACGGATAGAAAAACTCAGAATTCGATTGCTCTGGTACCGTATACTTCATACATTCTACTGTACCGATATGATGTTCATCTTCTATTAATAAAAATCGTGATGGATTTAAATTACGTTCTACAAACATTAAGTTTCTTTCTTCACAAAAATCTCCCCACAGTTGCTCGAACCAAAAATGTTCTTCCTTTGTTTGGACACGCTGGAACATATTTACCCGCCTTTCCCATCGCCACTCTGTTTTGATAACGCTTTCACTATCTATCATATAAGAACAAATCTTCGTATGCAACTAAAAATATTTATGACTTATTATATTCTGCAAAACGAATTAAATTCCATCTTAATCGCCTTTTATCCCTCATGTACCGTTCGTCTCACAATATATTTCTATTACTTGCAAATTCATATCGTATGAAGCTGTCTCCCATACTGCATATAATTCTTCTTAATCTAAAAAAATCCTTTATAAAAAAGGATTTCTTTTACTTCTTCATGTTTTTTAACCACTTCTCAAAAATTTGTACCATTCCATGTTTCCCCGCTAATTTCTCTTCTCCTTGTTTCGTTTTATATGGATATAATTGCAAAAAAACACCGCATCCAGACTCAATTTTTTTACTATGCATATGACTTCCTGGGTATACACAAATGACTTCATAAATGGCCCTTCGATGATAGATTCGCTTTCCACCCTGTTCTTCTACAAATTTTATAGACCAGTACTTATACATTTGCTCAGTTGCTTTCGTATTCCCAACATGTTGAAAAATATTGTACATTGGGCTATACTTCACTTCAATAATAATAGAAGATTGATAGACGTATTTCTCTTCCTCCTTTACATAACAGTCTAAGCGAATATCCGGCTTCTTCGTGTCTTCTCCATTATAAAAATTACTCCCTTTACTTAATGCAATAAGAGGATGTGTTTCAATTAAATCATTAAATACGACATGGACTTTCATATCATCTCGATGTAAAACTACTGTCGTTCCATCTTGTAATCCATCTACATAAAAATGTTCTTGTATTTGTTCACGAATGGAATTTCTAGCTTCAAAACCAATTTGCTCTAACATGGAAATAACGATAAAAAAAGCGTAATATTCATACACTAAAAAAGTTGGTTTATAAACAAATAATAAAGATGGAGATTGATCTGTATATTGTGGAAGTAAATCTAAATGCTGTAGTAATTGTTGATGTGGTATCGGTAAATTATATGAATTCATCTTACCCGTTTCAGAAACTTCTCTCCAAAATGGAGAATGCATTAAAGTTTGAAAGTATTGTACACTATCATGTACAAAATGCGCTAAAATTTTATATTCTTGTATCTTCATAGAACTTTTTCGTAAATCCGCCTCTTTTAGTAAATGTATATTTTTATATTTTTGTTTCTCTCTATCGGTCACTGATCCATTACGCTCAATTGTTTGTATAATCGTTTTTACAGCTTGAAATTCTTCTGATTTCTTCTTTTTTTCTCTTTCTAATATTTCAATTGTTTGACGCAAAAAATTTTCCGCTTCAAGTAAATAGAGATAAAATTGCATCGCTTTAAATTTAAGAAATGCATTTTCCATACTATTTTTTTGTTCGATAAACTTACGATTATAATATTTTGCATACGGTTTTCTTTCCGCCACTACCGCTCCTTTCCTCGTTGCTTTCCGCTCCTTTTCTTCCCATTTATATTCATGTATAAATTTTGAACTTGATTCTATTTTCTTAAAAATTCGCTTTATCTTTTTCATTTTTTGCGGCAACTTTCTAAGTAACACTAAATAAGAAGAATCTTCAATATCGCTAAGTGCAGAGAAAGTCTTTTTATAATAACCTCTATCTAAAATCAACTCATTTAAAATCGACTTCACATAGTTTTGAATCATTTCAAATTGATCATCAAAAAAATTTTTGGGGACGACTTGAAAAGCGCCATAATACGTTCGCTCTTCTATATTCACTTCAAAATGATATAAACCACAACGCCATGGATAAAAGAATTCCGTTTTTCCATGTTCATATATTAATACCTTTTGTTTTTGGTCATTTATTTCATATTTTGTCTCTTTTATATTCTTCTGTCCCTCATAGACTTTATTCCATATAAAAGTAATATTCATTGGATTTTCATAATGGTATTGCAATCTAATTGGTTTTAATTCTTGCACTTTATAAATACATTGAGCTAATGCTGTTGCAGAGGTACAAAGACGATTTAATAAAATATATTCTCCTTTTGACTCCGTTCCAATAATTAACTTTAATACAAAAGGAAGCGTTTCTTTCGTATCAACGATTTCTGTTTCGTATCGCCCATCATTTTGCATAACCATACAACTCCAGTTCTCTACGCTTTTCTCTTATATATGCTAAAGAGTGTTCAAATGTAGATACTCTGTTTGCAAGTGGAGATTGCAAAAGAGGTACTAATGTTGCCCCCCTTTTTACTTCCTCTGAAAGTAAAGACCCAACCATCATTTCAGTCCCTCTTATTTTCGTCAATACACGTTGCTTTATTTGTAAATCAAATCCTTCCTCTCTACTAATCATATAAGAATGATTATTTTGGAACGGTATATTTTGCAAATAAGTAGCAATTGCATTTGCACATCGAAAAGAAATTCCCTTTGACGTATCGTGTGATGACAATACACCATGTAACTTATCTAATAGCTCTAACTCTTCTTCAGAAAACACCTCAATCATCGTTTTATTCCTGACCCAATTTATGCGAAATTCTCCTGCAGTTACTTTCAGAGGTGGTTGTAATACAACTTTCTCTTGCTCCATACACATCTCACAAAACGGAATCTTTCGTAAAGTTATTACATTCGTCCGATCTAATAATCGATCTGAGAGCTCCTTCGTTGTTTCATCAAAATTCACAGTACCAACAAATATAATATTTTCTCCAATTTCAATTGTTGGCGGAATTGAATTTTCTTTTTCTTGCAAACCTTCATATAAATTTAAAATACGATTTTGTTTTTCAAGTTGAAGAACAGATAGAAATGGAGTAAACCAATGCTCAATATGTGACATATTCATTTCATCAAAAACGATTATATACAGCTGATTTTGATTTTCTTTTGCCTTCATTAACGCCCTAACTAATTTTGTTTCACTTTCAATAAAAGTACCATTTGGATGAAGGTAACCAAGTAAATCATGTGGTTCTTGATATGATGGTGAAATCGGGATCCAAACCAATTCTTCCCCGTATTGTAATCCAAGTGCTTCTGCATAAGCTTGCACAAAACGGGATTTTCCAGCACCTGGTATCCCCCCCAGAATCGTCAACATATTTGTTTTTGTACTTATATGAAAGTTATAAATATCTGTTTCATCCAGATATAGCCCTTTATTACGTACAAAACTTTTCACATACTGTAAAAAGACGGATTCACGCTCATCCCATTCCCATTCATCCTTTTGCACTTTTATTTCCTCTACCTCTACAAGCTTACCTTCTTCAGTTATTCGTTTTTTTAATTGCTCATACACATGATTGCTTACAAAATATAATTGATCTTCTACCGCTATTTCTACATACTTCATCCAATCATTAAGTTCTATATACTTACATTCCCGCTGCTGTTCAAAATATGCGATTGAACTAATTGACGATGACTTTAAAGATATATTTCCATATAACCTTCCCTCATGCCACAATAACTCAGGAGGCTCAAAGTCTTTCGGATATTTTGGCATTAGAAATGACAAATAACCATTATTAAGTTTTCTTTCTAAAGACTCTCCCTTTTTATAATCGGAAACTTTAGGTACTGGAATCATTTTATAACCGTTTGCTATTTCTCGCGCTTCTTCTGTACAAATTAACTCCACGTATATATGTCCTCTTTCATAATAGAGACGAAACATAATCAATTGCTTTTCTAGTTTTCTTTTCTTTAATTCCGAAAAGACTTTTTCATTCTTTTTATTGCTACATAAACCTTCAAATACATATGGTTCATTTTTCAATTGCTCTTGCAACGTGAATGGTATTGGCGATAGGCATTGTACAAAGAAATTCTCTCCACTCTTCTCACTCTCTGCTTTTGTAAACTTCCCAATAAACCTCATATAGTACATTCGTTTTATAAAACTTGGCTGAAGAGCTTTATGTAATTTCACCTTCGTCACCTTCTTTTTTTCATACTATTCTTAGTGTATGAAAGAAACGCAAAACTAGAAACAAAAAACCTGACGTTATCCGCCAGGTTCAAAATGAAATCGTATATTAATGAGATGGAAATGCGTTTTTCTCTTGTAAGATGGCATTATGAGCAATTTTCATTTTAGCAAGTACATATCGTAAACGATCTTCAGCGTTTTCATCTTTATGTTGCTGTAATTCCGCCAAATTCTCTACCGCACTCGCTAAATTTTCAATCACTCCTCGCAGTTCAGGATGATGATTAAAAAAAGATTCTTGCACTAACACTTTCCTTACTTCACTCGCTAAATCAACAATTCTCGTCAACTGTTCTTTTCCTTCCATTTTCATCCCTCCTGAATATCTTATGTATTAAATATTCTATAAACAAAGAAAAAAGCCCTTTAAATGAAAAGGACTTTTACATTTTTATATTTCCAGTCAATAACATATAAAGAGATGTAACAGCTGCTACAACAATTGCCCACATTACATATCTCTCTATACGAGTAAAACAACGATTTCCTTTTTCTTTTCTTGCGTACACATAAACAATGATCCCAATTCCGTATACGATTGAAACGAGCAATAAATTCTTCAAACCAGCTGCATAAATAAGCCATACAGAGTAAAGTGAAGCAATTAAAGCTAGCGAACCATTTTTCACTTTTGCATCTTTTAGTTCATTTGTAATCACTAATTTGAATTGGAATAACGCTGATAATAAATATGGTACTAAAATTGATGTTGACGCTATGAAATACATAATTTGATATGTTGACTCTGAAAACAGAACGATTATAAATATAACTTGGGCAACGCCATTTGAGATCCATAATGCCATATGCGGCGTTTGTTTTTTATTTGTTTTCGTAAAGACTTTCGGAAACACACCATCTTTTCCTGCTACATGGGAAATTTCAGAAACAAGTAAAAACCAACCTATTAATGTACCTACAAGTGAAGCAACTAACCCGATGTTAATCGCTACTGCGCCCCACGTCCCAACAACATGTTCTAATACATGTCCCATTGACGGCGTTTCTAAAACAGAAAGCTCTCCTCTTGTCATCGCTCCCATTGACAAGACAGAAATTAAAATATAAATAGACATTACTAAAATAAGTCCTAATACTGTCGCTTTACCGACGTCTCGACTATTTTTCGCTCTTCCAGATAATACTACCGCTCCTTCAACCCCGATGAAAACCCAAAGAGTTACAAGCATTGTATTCTTCACTTGACCAAGTATAGAGGAAACTGAAATAGTTCCTTCTCCCCAAAAATCATGTGTAAATGTATCCCAGCGAAACGCTGTTACCATTACAACAATAAATAATACGATTGGAACCAATTTCCCTATTGTTGCAATCACATTCATAATAGATGCTTCACGAATGCCAAATAAAATTAGAAAATGAAGTGTCCATAATAAAAGTGATGCTCCTACGATAGACGCAACACTATTTCCACCTTTAAAAATGGGGAAGAAATAACCTAATGTACTAAACAGTAACATGATTGTTGCAACGTTTCCTAAAATTCCTGCTAACCAGTATCCCCAAGCACTGTTAAATCCGATATATTCACCGAAACCAGCACGTGCATAACTATAAATCCCGCCCTCAAGCTCTGGTTTCTTTCTTGCTAACGTTTGATATACGAGCGCGAGTGGAATCATTCCCATCGCTGTAATACACCAGCCAATTATGATAGAGCCGCTATTTGCTCCTACTGCTAAATCATGCGGTAAACTAAAAACACCGCCACCAACCATTGTTCCGACTACTAATGCAATTAATGGAAAAAATCCTAACTTCTTTTCTATTTGTACCACCCCATCTGTCATTCTAGGTGTTATGTTCGTTCAACTATTAAAGTCACCTTTTTCTCTAATAGACGCTTCTCTTATATTTTTTCAGGAAAACATTACTTATTCTAAAAGAAAATGAAGAAAAATGGAATACTTTTTTGAAAAAATGTATAAGTATGCACAAAAAAACCGTTCATTTTATAATGAACGGTCATTTCATACATATGAATTTGTATATTTTTTGTAAATTTAACGAAGTAAATTCTCTTTTTGTAAAAATTGTTTTGCGACTTCTTCACCACTTTTACCATTCACATTTACTTCATAATTCATTTTTCGCATTTCTTCATCTGTAATTTTTCCAGATAATTTATTTAATACTTTTTCAAGTTCAGGATATTTTTGTAATGTCTCTTTTCTTAATAACGGTGCACCTTGATATGGTGGGAATAACCCTTTATCATCTTTTAACACTTTAAGTCCGTACTGTTCCAATTCACTATCTGTTGAATATGCATCGATTACATTAACATCCCCTGATTGAATTGCACTGTAACGTAATTTCGGTTCCATCGTTTTCACATTTGAAAATTTATAGTTATATATTTTTTGCATTCCTTTATAACCGTCTTCACGATCAGCAAATTCTAATGTGAACCCTACCTTAGCATCCTGTGCAATATTTCCTAAATCAGAAATTGTACTTATATTCTTTTGATCTGCTATTTTTTTCGGCATAGCTAGTGCATATGTATTGTTATACTCCATTGGTTTCAACATAACCATACTATATTTCTTTTCCATTCCAACGCGAGCCTGCTCATATACTTCATCCCGATTTGTACTTTTTGGCTCTTCTTTCACGAATGTAGATAAAGCTGTTCCCGAAAACTCAGGGTATATATCTACTTCCCCTGATTTCAATGCTTCGAATACAAATGATGTTTTTCCAAGACCTGGTTTTAATTGTACATGTAAATCGGTATCTTGTTCAATAAGCTGCTTATACATTTGAATTAAAATTTCAGGTTCTGATCCAAGTTTACCCGCAATAACAATATCTTTCTTTTCTGTATTCCAAAGAAATGGAGAAGCAACCATTATACAAACAATACATATCGTCAATATAACACGCTTAGACGAACGTTTTGGACTCTCAAGTACCCGAAGTACTATATCAAAGAATAAAGCAAGTAACGCGGCTGGTACGGCCCCTAAAATGATAAGCGCATGATCATTCCGATCGATACCAAGCAATATGAGTTTACCAAGCCCACCAGCACCTATAAGAGCTGCTAATGTAGCCGTTCCAACAATTAATACCATTGCCGTACGAATACCGGCCATAATAATTGGTAATGCAAGAGGAAGCTCTACCTTCCACAGTCTTCTCCAACTATTCATCCCCATAGCTTTCGCTGCTTCGATTAAAGATTCATCTAACTCCCGTATTCCTGTATATGTATTGCGTAAAATAGGTAATAGTGCATACACAACTAATGCGATAATCGCTGGAAGTTTTCCGATTCCTACTAACGGAATTAATAGTCCGAGCAATGCAAGTGATGGCACTGTCTGCATTACTGCAGAAGTTCCTATTATAAATTCAGCCATTCGCTCTTTTCTCGTTAATAAAATGCCAAGCGGTACCGCAATAATTACTGCAAAAAATAATGAAATAAGCGATATTTGTAAATGCTCACTTAATGCAGTTAGTAATTCTATTTTTCGTTCTTGAAACGTCTGTATAAAATTAGTCACTGTTTAGCCTCTTTCCTTCATTTGTTCAACGATATAATTGACAATATGACGACTTGTTAAAGCTCCAACATATCGACCATTTTCTTCAACTGGAACGACTTCATCAGCTCGCAGGCGAACTAATGCTTCTTGTAAAGAAGAATGTAATGATAGTGCCTCCCCTTCTATCCGCATACTTTCATCAAGTGGCAATACATCTTCAATACTTTTCCCCTCATACCAAGGTCTTCCACGATTCCCAATGAATTCTTCTACAAATTCATTTTTCGGGTTATGTATAATTCCTTCTGGCGTATCTAATTGAACAACTTTTCCTTCTTTCATAACACAAATGCGATCTCCAAGTGATAATGCTTCTTGCATATCATGTGTTACGAATACAATTGTTTTTTGAATCTTCTTTTGCAATTGTACGATATCCTTCTGAAGTTGCTCTCTACTTAACGGATCTAACGCACTAAATGGTTCATCCATAAGAACGATTTTCGGATTTGCGGCTAATGCCCGTACGACACCAATACGCTGCTTTTGCCCACCTGATAATTCATCAGGCATGCGATCGCGATATACATCTGGATCTAGCCCGACCATCTGGAGCAACTCATCGACACGAGCTTTTATTTTTTCTTTGCTCCACTTTCTCATTTCAGGAACAACTGCAACATTTTCAGCAATTGTCATATGAGGGAACAAAGCGATTTGCTGCAACACGTACCCTATATCCCAGCGTAATTCATTAATATTGTATTCTTGAATATCTTTTCCATCGATTAAAATTGAGCCTTCTGTCGTTTCAATTAAACGATTCATCATCTTCATTGTCGTTGTTTTCCCGCAACCACTCGGACCAATGAGAACAAAAAATTCTCCTTTTTTAATTTCTAAATGCAATGAATCCACTGCTTTTGTGCCATCTTCATATGATTTTGACACTTGATTAAACTGAATCACAAATACAACTCCTTTATCGTTGTTTCCTTTATTTTGATGGAATATGGAATTCATTTCAAATGATACGCATTATTCAACAAAAAAGAGCTCACATTTGAGCTCTAACGGTCTAACAATATTGTTTTCATTATAGCGGCATATTCACGCACATACATTTTTCTCTTAGAGCGCATTGGCGTTTCAGCAGCTAGTGCCTCCATCCTCATGCCTAAACGCTTTGCAATTATTTTCGTTCTATATAAATGATACGTATTGCTTACAACTACCGCATGTTTCACATCATATAAATCTATACTAAACTTTAAATTCTCATACGTATTTGTAGATTGATCTTCTATTAAAATACGACTCTCATCTATACCATGTACCATTAAATAGTTCCTCATACTATGAGCTTCCGGTATATCTTCATCTTCTCCTTGACCGCCTGAAACAATTACTTTCGCTTCAGGATGAGAAACTAAATATTCCAATGCTACATCCAAACGGTTTTGAAGAGATAAAGACGGTCTATCTCCAAATAACTTTGCACCTAATATAAGAACGTACGGAGAGTGATGGCTCAACTTTTCACGAGCAACTTTCTTCATTCGAAAGGTCATATAAAGGATGTATAGTGGTGGTAATAATAAGATTATAAGTAATATCCATTTGTTCATATATACTTCTGCCTTCCTTTCTTTTTAATTATATAGAAAAAGATAGGAAGGCAGAAGTATTTTTTATCCCGCTTTAATGGGCAGTAAGACCCCCACCTCAAAATTCAGCGAAAGCAAAAAAGTTAAGTGGGGATCGGGCTGCCCATTAAAGCCCGATTGGTGAGGGCTGATAATCAGTGGGATGGAAAAAAAACCTACTGATTATTAGTTTCACTTTATATGATTGATTTATTAGAAACGTTCGTTCTTACTTTACGCTGTGAAAGTACATAATAGATAGCGATTCCTAATGAAAAGATCAATATGCAGCTTAATACGTAAAAAGGAAGCATTACCCCAGCTTTAGATACACCAGCTGTAAACAGCATTAATAATACAATTCTTATTCCTGTACCAATTAATCGAAATAAGCTGTCAACACGTCCCATTACTTCGTTTGGGATTTCCTCCATCATCAATACATTTCTCGCCACTCTTGTCCCCGCATTTCCAATCGCATGAAAAATCGCTAGTCCATATAACAACATTACGGAAGGTTCAATAATCATTGCGGTAATTGAAATTACATAAATGCACATCGTCATAACGATTGAAACTTCTGTTTTGACATATTTCATTAAGAGTGGAATACAGATTCCTGCAACAACAGCTCCAACACCGTACATCATTCCCTCTATCGCGTATACAGAGGCATTAGCTTTAAGTATATCCGAAATATAAACTGGTATTAAATAATTTGCCATCATGACACCTATAAACGGCATATAAGTAGCAAGTAAGAACCAAAAGAGCTTAGGACGGTTTTTCATAAAGTGAATTCCTTCGAACAATTGCTTCTTAAATGTTATTTTCTTTTTAATCTCTTTTTTCTTGACATACGGTATACATAAAAATAGCAATAATGCTCCTGCAAAAGTTAACATATCTACTAACAATATCCACTTCAAAGACACAACTTCAATTAGGAAGCTCGCGGCTGCTCCTGAAATAACTTGTGTTAACTGTCCTTGTATTTCCATCGTTCCACTTAAACTTTTATAATGTTCTGCTTGAAAAATTTCTTGGTTGAACGCAAAAATTGTAGGATAAAATAATAGATAGTAAAAAGAGCCTGCTATATAAATAAGAATATAATGAATAGAATGATAGGATTGCCCAGCAAATCCCCATATAACCATTATTCCGATTACGGCTATCCCAATACCTTCATTGCATAATAATAAAGATTTTCTTGAAAAACGATCAATACTTTGCCCGATAAACGGAGTTAACAAAAACATAATCAGTGTTGAGATGATGGAAACATAACCAAACGTTGTCTCTCCTCCACTCTCTTTAATTAACAACCATGGAATCGTTATCATTACAATACCGGAACCAATAGCTGATAGACTATTGGCCCCTAGAATGAAATACAAGCGTGAATCTTTATAAAGAGATGACATATCACTCAACCCCTAGTTGCTTTTTCACCTCTTTATATACGCTCATATATGCTTTCAATTCTTTAACTAAATCATGAATTAATGGTTTTGCATCTTCACCCAGTTCACCGTCTTGTACATGAAGTCCATCAAGCACAACTTGTTTTGGGATGGCATTGGCGTATACCCCTCTAGCAACAGTACGCATACTGTTTAATGCGTTAATTCCACCTTTACCGCCTCCTGCAACTGCAAGTAATGCGACAGGTTTATGAACAAATTCACTACTACTTAAGTAATCTAGCGAATTTTTCAACGCCCCACTCATTGCATTATGATATTCAGGTGTACATAGCACTACGCCGTCTGCATTTTTCACTAACGCCTTTAATTTTTTTACCGCTTCTAATTCACGTTGTGATTCTTCCCCATTATATAAAGGTAGTTCTTCTACTGCTAAATCGAATAACTCCCCTTCAAATTGGTCAGCAATATATTTTGCCACCACGCGAGTTCTACCAAATTTTCTTGGTGTACCGTTAATAACAACTAGTTTCATGATTATTTCTCCCCTTTGTTTTCAATTTCTACTTATATATTATCAGAAATTTCTATACAAAACACAATATAAAGAGTTAACTTGTTTCATAAAATAGTATGATAAACAAAAAAGAACTCATACTTTCGTATGAGTTTCGTACAATTACTTTGTTTCATCTCTCATGCTCAATGTACCTAAACTTTCATTTGCTTTAAAATGGTTATATGCTTTTTCCGCTAATCTTTTCCGTTCTTCTGGTAATTCTATATATTTCATTACGTTTTCAATTATTTTTTCATACGGAGTAAATACAATACCCGGCCAATCTATTTCGTCCTCTGGGTTGCTATTTTCCGAAATAATAAATTTCTTATTTGCCACTGCATAAGAAACTCGAGGAGTTTCAAGAATACCAGATAAGTAAAAGTGGATATTTAATATAATTTTAGACCTAGCAATTAACTCATTTCTAACAATTCCCCATGCATTATTTTTAAAAACAATATTTAAATTCGGGGCAACGACTTTTAATTGATCCAATATAGCTTGCCGTCTTGGGTTAAGAGCACCTATAAACAGTATATCAATGTCTTCAATTAATTCTTCATCAAATGCATCTTTTTTTATTTCTAAAGTTGGTGCATAGTTCATGCCTACATGTTTTATTTCTTTTCCTACTCCTCTTTGTTTTAACCATTCTATATTTTGTTTACTATAATCCCAAATTTCCTCATCTTTTAATAACATTAAATAAAGAGGATGCGCATAAGGGCTTCCTTCATATAGCTGTTCTAAATTATAAATAATTGCATTTTTCGGAAGGAGATGTGGGCTATGTGCATATGTATGCGCTCCAAAAACAATTGTATTCCCCACATTTTCGAGTATTGTTTCTGATATGATTGCTGTATTTCCCTCTTGCTCCAATCGCCATTTCAAAGCTCGCGCAACATCTATAAAACTACCATACGTCTTTGGGCATATAAACAAACAATAATCATATTCTTTATTCAAATAAGCTTCCATTAGCCTTAAATTATTCTTATATAAATCTACATCCGGATATTTCAGTAAAAGATCCTTTGCATGTTTTTTTGCTACTTTATATAGTCCAGCATAATAAGCAGCAATGCACCTTCTTAATTCAATTCTTTGCTGATGTTCATCTGATACGTCCATGTTTAACAGAAGATTTGCGATACAATACGCCTTTAAATGATCACGATCATAATAATAATCTAGTAGTGGCAACAATTCTTCATACGTATTTCCATGCACAGATTCTCCTAGTTCTAGCGCCCATCGTATTAATTCCATTATTACTCCACTACTCCTTTAACCGAAATTGTGTTTAATAAAATTTCGCATTACTTTCTACCATATTTGCTATATGCAACGGTAACTCATCTTTTTTCGATTCCAAAAATTTTTGTGACACTGCACCTAAATGTTTTTTATGTGGTATATAAAAAGCACTTATAGAAATCTCATAGTCAAATAAGTAATCATATACATGATAATCTACAAATAGAAGATCATTTTTTGGAAAAGGAACTTCCTTCCCTTGCAGAGCATACATCAAAGCAATGTTATTTTGAGATTTTAATCGATACATTCTTGCAAGTTGATATAACGGCTCAGCCCTAGTTGGTCTATATTCCCACGCTTTTTGAAAATAAAGAACAGCTAATGCTGTAAATTGCTCTTCTTGTTTCTTAGCATTTTCTTTTTCATCCGCTTCTGTTACTTCAAGTTGTTTATTTGCTGAACGAGTTGCTAATTGTTCATAACAAAATCCTATTCGCAATAACGAATAGAATACCTCTTCAGCCCATCCCCCTGCTTCCACTCGTTTTTTATACCATTTAATCGAATCTTCAAATTGACTTAAATGAAAATACGTTTGGGCTAAATAAAATAAATATCTTATATGCAAATCTGGCGTAGTTTCTGGATCACTCAGCCCTTGTAACAACAGCCTCTCATCTCTTTCAAATTTATCCGCTTTACTCCCACCATCACCAGGGTCATTAACGACAAGCGTCTCCAGCCTAGCTACTCTCGTATTGTAATTCTCTCCAACTTTGGAACGATCTATATCCCAATACTCATGAGTAACACCGACTGATTTCCATGGTAAAGACGCTTTTAAAAGCCGTGTAAGCCAATACTTAATATGAATATCATATTGTAATGTAAGATAATGATCTTCCGTTAAGTTCGTTTTATCGAAATTCGGATCAACCTCTAAAATCATATCCGCATCTAATATTAATAAATAATCTGCTTCTGGGTATGTTTTTTGCGCTAACGAAACAGCTAGGCTTCTGTTATAACCAAAGTTTTTAAACGGCTCATGATGAACCGTCCCAGGTATCTCATTTTCCTTACACCAATTTTCAATAATTTCAGGCGTATTATCCGTCGATCCAGTATCACAAATAGAAACAAAATCTACAATTGATTTCGTAGCATTTAAACATCTTTCCATAATTCTAGACTCGTTTTTAACAATCATACAAAGACATAACTTTTTTTCTTTCTTTACAGACTTCACTTGCTCATTTCCCATTTAACCACCTCATATTTTATTAACACGCTCTTTTCATATGTAACATCATTTCTTAGCTACACTGATGACATAACCATCCTTTTACTATTTATGAAAACTTCATTTTATTTATTCTTATTTTTATGTTGGGACATATTTCATGCAGCGCTTTATACTTAATACAATCAATACAAAAAACATAATGCGGGAATCCGTACATTTCAAAGTCTAAGAGGAGGTTATATTTTGTTGGATTACATTTGGCTAGATGACAAATCGCCAATTTTAGAACAACTACCATGCACCTTTAAATCTGCAGCTATATTACTACACCCTTTTGTCCAAATGCCTTTAGGATGGGAAAAGTCTGTGAGAAAAAGACCATATGAGCACATCTATCCTAGCGCTGAAGAAATCATTCATAATGGGAAATCCGTTTCTTGGAAGGAAATGATGTCTTATAGTGGATTACATTCATACGCAGAATTAGCAATGGCCATGTTGACTTCCATTGGTGCTTTTACAGAAGAATATAAAAGAGAGGATTTAGCTGAAAAACTACATTCAAACTTAAAAGAAGATCTTTATTATCCAACAGAAGATTATACGTCTATATTTTTATTACATAAATTACTTAAACTCCTCGGTTCTAAAGGTGCAAAAAATTTATATTTCTCTGAACCAATTCTTGATATAAACGGATTATTAGAGGTAGATAATACTACTCCATTAGATATTTGGGACATTAGCAATAATGAGTTAATTATTACTGGCGAAGACAATGAGTATGCGTTTATGAGTATATTTGATTCCTTTACAACCTTATTATTAGCTAAAGAAGAAAATATAGAATATATTGTTCAATCAATGAACGTTGAAGCTGTCATTTGTGACAAAAAAACGATGATTGATTGGTATTTTTAAATTAGTAATTTCTTAAACTATAAAAAGAAACTTGCGCTTATGCACAAGTTTCTTTTCAAAAACATCCTTATTTTTTCACAACTTCATGTCCACCGAACTGATTACGTAATGCTGAAACTACTTTTCCATGGAATGTATCATCTTATTGAGAACGATAGCGCATAAATAATGACATAGCGATAACTGGTGCTGCAGCTTGCAGTTCAAGTGCAGTTTCAACAGTCCATTTTCCTTCTCCTGAAGAGTTCATTACACCTTTAATGCCATCTAGTTTCGGATCTTCTGCAAATGCTTTTTCAGTTAAGTCCATTAACCAACCACGGATAACGGATCCGTTCGGTAAAGTTACATAATATCCGTTTCGAAACAAACTCTTTTTCTAGTTTTTGAGTAACTTGTTCTTTAGCTTAATAGGTATGTGGTTTGTTGTACAAACTCAACATTTTTAGTAAGATTTCGTAAGGTGTTAGGGGACAAAAAGTTTTAAATTTCGTGAGCAAATTGTAGTAATAGATTAGATCAAAAAACGCCATCCTTTCCTATGATTCTATAGAAAGAATAGCGTATTTTTTCATTTTAGGTAGAATTTTATTTTGTTAACTTGATGATACTGCGCTTCTATCCCACATCGTCTCTAATTTGAAAACATTTATTCCATTTAATAATTCTTTAATGAAAATAACCTAACTGACATATTCAAACAACTCTATTGACACTTAACACTACACTTCATTAAGGTACATTATTCTAAATTTATTGATGTAGTTGAGATGGACTCACTTTTTGAATTTGAACAAGTATATCAAACGCTTTACCTAATGATATATCAACTGTTTTTGGTATATCAGGCCCTTCGGTAGTTACTCCAGCGAAAATTGGATGTTGTTCGTTCAACCAAGTTTTTGTCACGCCGTTTGCCTTACGTAAATCAATAAAAAATTGATCTTTTTTAACTTGTCCAAAGATGTAGTTATAGCTGTTTGGATCATCCGATTTTAATATTCCATATGGGCCAAATTCACCATCGCTATTCTTGACATTGTATTGTCCTTCATAAACTGACGTTCCAATAGATACGTACCGTTTTCCATAATACTCTGCTAAATACTGCCCAGCTACTTTAGGGTATACAAAAGGAAGCATATTTGTTTTCGAAACGTGGCCATTATGCCCCCATACAATAGTTTTTCCTAAATGTTCTTCAGTCCACTTCGCATTTTCATACATTGCAATATCATGTTTCAAAAATAAATCAGATGGTTTATCAGGAGGTGACGTTAACATTGTAGTAAACTGTTCAATAATACGGGCATTTTGTTTTATCCATGCGAACTCTTTAGATTTCCCATTTAAATAACTTTTATTTCTTTCTAATAAAGTACTAATTTGTTTAGCATCTGAAATATACTTTTCTTTTTCTTCTTTCGTAAGGCTTTCAAAAGTATTCATATCCTTTGTTACAGGAATAAGACCTTTTATCTTCTCTTCTATCCTCGGCACAAGTTTTGAATTGGTTCTTTTAACATATTCTATTATATTATTATAAACATTCTCGTTTACTGATTGAATGTCCATCCCGATGATACGCACTTTAGATTTATGTTTTGGATTAGCATTATATTGCCGAATCCAATCAAGTAAATCTAACATTTCTTTCGTCTTAAATACAGGTGATAAATGCTGGCTTGGATTTCCCTCACCAGTAAGAACATATCGATCAAGTTCTAAAGCTCTGTCCCACCCCTCTTCTAAAACTAGGTTGGTAAAGCCCTTTTCAGATACTAAATAATTCACAATACGGTTTTTCATCGTAAAAACTTCATGAGCCCCATGCGTGGCTTCACCTAAACCTACAATTGAAGCAGAACCTACCATATTCTTAAATGGTTTTAAATCATTAAAAGGTGCATTTGGATTAGTTGTTTTTAAAGGCTTCGCGTGCATTTCTAACCATTCCGCTATTTGATTTTTATTGTAAGGAGCTGTAACAGAAACTCCTGTTTTAGAGTCTGCATAAGTACTTCCTACAAAATTAGTCAGTATTATAGCAGAAACACCAAGTGCAGTAATCATTTTCTTTTTCATAAAACCCTCCTGAAATATTTACTTAAAACGATAGCGTTCTTTTATACTTAATTACGAGTATTAAATTTTTTAGAGCAAGTTGTTTTTTGCACCAAAATGATATATTTTAAACTATAAACCTATGACAAAACTTATCCATTTCGCCTTTTTGCCTACTTCCTAAATTCAGCAAGTAAAATATTTTTAAATGGATCAGGACTATCAGCTTTAAGACTATTCAAATTGACGGCCAATGTATGCTTGCCTCCAAGTGTGCCACCAGCAAAAGTGGTAAACCCTAGAACCTTACCCTGGTGTCCCCATATTGAGACACCATTTGGAAGCTTAGTTTCATAGATTCCAAGACCATATCCGGTTCCTTCTCTATCTGTAGAAACTGTAGTAAGCATTTGTTTTAGTTGCTGTTCCTTCAGTAATTTGCCACCTAGTAAGTAAGAGAAGAATTTGTTTAAGTCGTCAGCAGTAGAAATCATATCTCCATCCGAGCTACCTGGGTTAATATAAGTAACGTCTTTTAGCTCACTTGCTCCGTCTAGTTGCAAATAGCCACGGGCATGCTTTGTGCCTGGAATCACGCTTGAATTGCCAGGTAGGAATGTATTTGACAAATCAAGCGGTTCAATAATCCGATTTTCAACCTCTTCCGCATAGCTGTTTCCTGTTACTTTTTCAATAAGGATTCCTAGTATTACGTATCCTGTATTTGAATAAGACCAACCCTTCCCTGGAGCAAAGTCTGGGGGAAGAGAAATCCCCATCTTTACAAATTCTTCAGCCGTATACGATTTTTTTATATCCGTAATATCAAAGTCTTTTGAATTTATATAGTCAGCAATACCACTTGTATGATTCAATATTTGCCGAATCGTAATCTGGTTACCATCATATCCGTTTCCTTGAATGACACCAGGCAACCATTTTTCAATGGAGTCATCTAGATTCAAACGGTTCTCTCCAGATAATTGAAGTAGCACTGTTGCAATGAACGTTTTCGTCACACTGCCAATACGAAAGCGAAAATCTGCTTTCATTGGTTTCTTTGTTCTCACATCTGCTAACCCAGCGGTATAACTCCAAGTTTTACCACCCTTAGAAATGTTAGCGAGTATTCCCGGGTATCCAAGTTGTAGTGCATCCCGTATTGCTTTCTTAACGGAAGTACGATCGCTTTGCATACTTGTTTGTAACGAACTAGATACATTTTGCGTAGGTTCTGCTTTTACAATTGAGGCTGGTGTTATGTATAACAGGGAACTTCCAGCTATTAAAAGTGATAGACTTGCACATGTAATTTTACTGCATGTTTTCATAAAGCATCCTCTTCTCTATTTAAATTGTATTGATGGTTGATAGGTATGTCATATACTAACCACACAGCTATCAACTCTCCCAATGATAAAAGTCAACACTGAATTTGCAATCATCTATAGATCAATTATTTCTACAAGCAACTCTCTGACCTAATAAATGATTAATCCCTCTTCTTCAGATGTTTGTTAATTTCTATAATTTCTTCTTTTTCTTCCATAGAGTTTTATTAATTTGTTTTTCTAAAAATATATTGTAACTATTCCCCCTCCCGTTCTTCTCTATATTTTAATCATATACATTGAAAATCTCTTTTTTCTTACTCCTTCCTTACAAATTCCTTACGTTCAAAATCACTTCTATATTTCGGTGGTTTTTATTTAAGAAAACTTAGTTCTATTAACTTGATCGCAATGAAATAGCACCAAATACCCATCAACTGAAGAAAAGTAAATGCCTCAAAAATGGAAATACTGTACATTTTGCTTGATGAACATAGGGACTGGCTCCCCACTATAACCTTTTTACCGTATAAATATATATTCCATATTAAAATTATAAAACTCAATTAATTTCTTATTTTTCAGAAAAATAAGACAGTAACATTGAATTTATTGTATAATGTTGTAAAAAGATGTCGGAGGGATTTAATGTTACATAAAATATCTCAATTCACAATGAAGCTTTCATCCATTCTTTTATCACTCTTATTATTATTAAATTTACCTTATTTATTTATCACTCAAAATGGATTTACCTTTCAACCAATTCTTTTTTTTAATCAGATTGTTACAATGTTAAAGGAAGTTTTCTCCCCTGAATCATTAGTGGTTATAGGATCAGACCCGAAATTTGGTAGTTTCAAAAAAACACCTTTATTCCCAACTGTTTTAGAACCTTACCTATATTCATTTACTGTATTATTTTTAGCCTTTTTACTTGCGCTCTTTCTATCATCTAGCATGGCATTTTTTTATTTTTTAGCAAAAGATTATATAAAAAAATGGATAAATCGAATTGTGTTCATATTAGAAGCTGTCCCTGATATGATGATGATGATTTGTTTGCAAATATTTTTCATATGGGTACTTAGGAAATTCGGGGAAGCTCCTTTCACCATTATTTCTTTTAATGAAAATCGAGCTTATTTACTCCCAATTGTATCTTTAGCAGTCTTACCTACATTACAAATGTTTCGGATGATGGTGTTATACATAAAAGAAGAACATGGAAAAGATTATGTAGAGGTTGCCTATGGAAAAGGCCTTTCATCAAGTTATATACTATGCATTCATTTATTCAAAAATATATCTATCCACTTCTTCCACCATTTAAAAACGCTTTTTGTTTTCTTACTTTCTAATTTATTCATTTTAGAATTTGTTTTTAATATGGAAGGCATTATTCAATTCTTATTTAATAAAGCGTTTATTTCACCTCCAGCTGCATTTATCATACTGGTTATGATTATTTTACCGTTTTATACTATTTTTCAAATAATCTCATTCATGATGAATAGATGGCAAAAGCACTTGAAAGGAGTAGCATTATGAGATCTATTTGGAAATCAAAACGCTTTTTAATCGGCTTTACATATTTATTTATACTTATTTCAGCTAGTTTTATTTATAGTTGGTTCTTTAAAGATAACATCCCAAAACCTCCTCAATTACTTTACAATGACAATAACGAATTACTTGGAAAGGCCCCCTTTCCGCCATCGTTAATTCCGCCTTTTGGATCTGATCGTTTTGGAGAGTCTGTTTTCTTTCAAATTATAGAAGGAGCAAAATTTACTATTCTATTAGCCGTGGCAATTAGCTTCTTTCGAATTTTATGCGGAACATGTATAGGAATCCTCTTAAGTTTATTTACTCCAAAACTCAAGAGATTTTTCCAGGGATGCTCAGAAGTTTTTTACTATATTCCAACTCTATTTATCGCATTCATACTTATTACGCCCGTTAATATTGTAATCACATCAAATGCTGATGGGTTAAATCCAAATATTTCATTTACGTTTTATCAAGTACTCGTACTTATTTTCGTCGCTCTGCCTACACTTTCTTTATATATATCCTCAGAGGTTGATGAATTTATGAAACGAGATTACATTTTAAGTGCACAATTATTAGGTGCTAGCCGTTTTCATATTATGAAAAAACACTTACGAGTCTTATTACTTGACCGCTTATTTGTATTATTTATGGAACATATCGTCCAAACACTCATACTCGTTATCCATTTAGCGTTGCTTAACATTGTAATTGGCGGGATACAAATGCGTGAACTATATGACGGAGTGCTCAAACCTGTTTCTCTATCTAATGATTGGGCAGGCCTTATTGGCTTAAATCGTAATGAAATGAATCTTTCATGGTGGATCATTTTTTATACTCTCGCTTCATTCTTTATTACGATTCTATTTATTAAGCTTATGACACTCGGGATTCAAGATGCACTGAAAGCAAGAGATTCGCAAACTGTAGCAATTCAAACCGTTCCTGATCATAAAAAATTTGTTAAACATAAAGATTCTTTTTCTTTTGCAAATAAAGTGAACCTTTAATCCTGTCTCATTAATCAAGTATGGATTGGCATTGATATTAGTAGAATATAAAAAAGATGATCCCTATTGCATACAGGGATCATCTTTTTATGCAGTCTAACTTTTTTACATGTACTTTGTTAGACTTATATTTTTTATATTTAATGTGAATTATTTGCAATCACAATTATGCTGTTTAAAATCGATTACCATACGTCCTTGAATTCGACCTTGTTCCATTTCTTCGAATACATTTTGTACTTTATCTAAAGAACAAGTTTGAACAACAGGTACTACTTTTCCTTCTGCACCGAACATAAATGCCTCTTCTAGATCCTTACGAGTACCGACTAGAGAGCCAACCACTTCAATTCCATCTAGTACAAGTCGCGGAATGTTTAAATCCATCGTTTCTACTGGTAAACCTACTGCAACGACTTTACCACAAGCACGTACTGCATCAACTGCAGAGTTGAATGCTACTTTTGAAACAGCTGTTACTACAGCAGCATAAGCACCACCAAACTCATCTTGAACAATCTTATCAGCAGGACCTTGAGAAATTGGATTGATTGTCATATCAGCTCCAACCTCTTTTGCTAAGGCTAATTTATCGTCATTAATATCTACTGCAATTACCTTTGCACCAAATACGTTTTTAGCATATTGAATAGCTAGGTTACCTAATCCACCACAACCATAGATGACGATAGGTTGGCCAGGTTTAATATTGGATACTTTTATAGCTTTATATGTAGTTACACCCGCACATGTGATTGATGATGCTTGAGCTGGATCTAATCCTTCTGGTACTTTCACCGCATAATCAGCTGTCACAATACATTGTTCAGCCATACCACCATCTACTGAATAACCAGCATTCTTAACTTCACGGCAAAATGTTTCTCTACCAGTCACGCAATATTCACAACGTCCACAAGATTGGAACATCCATGCAATACTTACACGATCACCTACCTTTAGTGAAGTTACATCATCAGCAATTTTTGTAACAATACCAATACCCTCATGACCAAGAATACGGCCATCTGTGTTTCCAAAATCATGATTTGCAACGTGTAAATCAGTATGACAAACCCCGCAATACTCTACATCTACTAGCGCTTCACCTGAGTGTAACGGACGTAATTCCTTTTCAATAATTTCAATGTTTGCTTTACTATTTTTATTAACTACTACTGCTTTCATATGTGATCTCCCCTTTAGTGTTTTAGAATTTTTCATGAGTTCATCTCACAACTTCTGTCTTCACTAGTTTGGCTAATCATTATGCCAAATGTAAGTGTTCAATCATCATTACATGTTCATCATAACATGACACTTCAAAAACATTTTGTGAAATTATGAACAATATTTGAATTATTGCATAAGTCGGTTTTTATTTTATATTTTTAAAAATGAGAGTCTATCACTGGCTATAAGTAAGCCACATATTTCTACAAGAAAATAAAAAAAGCCCTTCATTTGAAGAGCTTTTCTTATTTTCGCCTCATCGAAATCGTTTCACGTATACTTTGTAAATGTTTTAACGTTTCCTCCTGTCGTTGCAACGACAACCCTACATACAAAGTATCAATTAAACTTAACTGTGCTAATCGTGATGAACTTGCTTCTGTGCGGAATTCTGTCTCACGTGTTGAAGTATAGAGCGTTATATCAGTAAGTTGACTTAATGCCGATTTCTGATAGCTCGTAATCGCAATAATTTTAGCTCCTCTTGCTTTCGCTACTTCTAACGCTTCAAGTAACCCTTTATTGCTACCAGAATGAGAAATGCCGATAACAACTGAATTTTTCGAGAGTAAACCTGCTCCCATAATTCGGAAATGCAAATCGGTATGAGCGATACATGAAATACCAGTTCTCATAAACTTATGCTACGCATCCGTCGCAATAATACCAGAGCCACCATTTCCATAAAACTCAATTCGATTCGCTTCTTGTAAAGCTTTTACAGCTTGCTCTAGCGCTGTATCATTTAACAAATGCAATGAGTTATTCATACTTATTATTTCTCGCCGTGTTTCACTGCGTACAGTGCAGCTTGCGTACGATCATCTACTTCCAATTTAGCTAAAATATTTGAAACATGTGTTTTCACAGTTTGTTCTGTAATATGAAGCTCTGCTGCAATTTCTTTATTGCTTCGCCCTTTCGCAATTTCCTGAAGTACTTCTTGCTCTCTTTTCGTTAACATAGAAAAAGGGTTTTCTTTTTCTTTTTCTTTCTTGACTACTGATCGTCCTAATAGTGCTGGTGTTACTTTCGGATGAAAATTCGTATTTCCTTCATGTACTGCAATAATAGAAGCTACAAGTTGCTCAGGTTGTACTTCTTTTAATTGATAACCATCTGCTCCGGCTTCAAGTGCTGGTAAAACATAATCTTGCTCTGAAAAACTGCTTAATATTAGTATCTTTATCGTTTCATCATATTGTTTTATTTGTTTTGTTGCTTCGATGCCATCCATCTTCGGCATTGATAGATCCATTAATACTACATCTGGCCTTTTTGTTTGGACGAATGTTAACGCATCTTCTCCATTTTCTGCTTCCCCAACAATTTCAAATTCTTCTCTCGTTTTCAAAAAGAATACAAGTCCTCTTCGAACGATATGATGATCCTCAACTAGTAGTAATTTAATTTTCAACCTTCTTCTCCCCTTCAAACTGGCAACTGAATTTCAATTTTCGTACCCTTTTTCAGCTCCGTTTTTATTTGAAATGATCCCCTCATTAACTGAATACGTTCCTTCATACTTTTTAAACCGAGTGCTGACTCTCTTACTTGCTCTTGTATAAATCCTATTCCGTTATCCTCTATGTAAAAATACAACTGGTTATCTTCTATTTTTAAAAGAACATGTACCTTTTCACATGAAGCATGTTTTTTACAATTATGTATCGCTTCTTGACTAATACGCCATAAAACTTCTTCTATTTCATCACCAATTGAAACCATTCCATCAATTCGAACTTCTACGTGAATCCCTAACAACTTTCCGTAATTTTTAATTGCTTCAGCTAACCCTTTCTCTAATCCTTCCGGTCTTAATTGCCAAATCAAAAGTGTCATCTCTTGTAATGCTTCCTGTGATAATTCTCCAATATAGCTCAACATCTCTTGCAAGTCTCTATCTTGCGTCATATTTAGAGTACCTTTTGCGGTTAACATGATAGAAAATAACAATTGTTTTACTGAATCATGTAAATCACGTGCAAGTCGATTTCGTTCAGCTACTACTACATATTTACGTTCTTTTTCCACTAGCTGAATACGTTGGATTGTCGTCCCTATTTGAAATGCAATTGATTCTAATAATGCTAATTCTTCCTCTGAAAAATGTGTTTTTTGAGGAGAGGCGACATTTAATAGACCAAACTTCTCCGATCCAGACCTAAGGGGAATTGTCGCATGGTGCGTAACATTTTCGGTATCTCCCCAATTACATTCAATCGCATCCTCTATTCGCTTACATTCAATAATATTTGTCGCTTTTTCCAATCTGCCATTCACAAAACGCTCTACACACCAGCAATCTCCTTCACACATCGGCTTCTTCTCTTGCCACGTAAGAGCTGGCGGTAAGTTTTGATCTACAAGCATACGGTGTTTTCCACTTTCATCAATAAAAAAGATCCACCCTGTTTGCAAATTCATAACTTGTAACAATGTATGTAACACTTTTTCTAACATATCTTGTAAATTTGTTGCTTCATTTAATAATTCAGCAATTGCTTTTAATGCCTCTAAACGATGCATCTCTTTTTCTTCAAAGTTCATTTTCATCACCGTCTACCATTATAACATTAAGAAATTTCTAAATTCTACAAATTAAAAAGAACTGAATTCCTTCAGCTCTTTTTTATATCAATCATTTTATTATTATTTTTCTATCCAATGCTGAAAGCAGCATTTCCGTTACCAAAATATTCTACTTTAGCTGTCCGATAAAGATTGTCCATCTTGGCTATGCTGTAAACTTTCAGTAGTAACAAGCATATTTGCTGCTGGCATTTGTACTTGATTCTTATGGAACATAGACATTAATTCAAATCTTACTTGTCTAGAAGTTTCAAAATAATCTTCTGGCTTTATTAAACCTGTAATACAAAATTCATATCCAACGTATTTCAGATTCGGGTTTAAATCTGTAACACCTACATATTTAAAAGGTTCAACAGCTTCATCCTCTACTTTATAAAGACTTGGGGCCAATTTTTCATTACAATTAACACAAACTTCCTCTAACAATTCCTTAACTCTTGTAGGATCTTCCTGATAACTTACCGTAATCCGTTCAATTACTCGCATCCAGCCTTTATTAAAATTTTGTATCGTTCTAATCTCTCCGTGTGGTATCGTAAGAAGTTTTCCTGACCATTCACGAATTTGCATAAAACGAATACTAATTTCCTCAATCGTTCCTGAGTTTGTTCCGTTAAAAGTAACAAAATCGCCAACACGAAACTCTTTGTCCGCTAATCTCGCAAAGCCTAATATAACATCTTTCAGCATCTGTTGTGCAGCAAAGCCGATAACAACCCCCGCTATCCCAGCACCTGCAATGATACTTTTTATATCTACAAATTGGCTAATTAAATATATGATTAGACTAATGATAATGATATATCTAAAAATAGATCGAATCACACTTTGAATCGTTTGCTCTACCTCTTCATCAAAAAAGCTTGATTTCCTAAAAAACCAATCAATAATGCGGTTTATGACAAATGAAATAATGATTAGAACGAAAGCAAATAGTAAAAATCTTAAAAGTAAAAACTCTCTTACATAATTAAAAAATTCTTCAGTATACGTTAATAAACTCATCTAACCACTTCCTTACTAATTAAAAAATTCATAATCGTCTCAGTTTATTCTAGGAAAATCTATTATCTTCTCTAAAACGTCGCTACCCTTACTATGTATTTTGACTTTATTACTAATTCACTTTAAACAGTATGTCTAGATGTTCTTTTCCTTTCCCTTTAAATATACCCTTTTTAATAACGTAAGGGGAGCTAATCGTGAAATTTTTAAGCGTTAAAACTTTATTCTACTCATTACGATTTCAACTAATTTATTCATTAACTAGATAAAAAAAGAGCTGAATTTATCAGCTCTTTTATTCGATATTAATTGTTGTTTTACTGTTTTTTTCTTCTTTCAATTTTGGCAATTCAATTGTCAGTACGCCATCTTTATAATTTGCTTTAACATTTTCTTCCTCAACTCGTTGAAAATTAAAGCGTCGAGTTACAGAACCTATAGAACGTTCTTTACGAATATATATGCCATTCTCATTTTTTTCTTCTACTTCATTATGATTAGTTGCTTGAATCGTTAATACATCTTGTTCAAATTCAACTTGAATGTTTTCTTTTTGAAAACCAGGTAAATCTGCTTTTACTGTATATTTATCAGACTGTTCATGAACATCTACTTTAAAAGTATCCATGTTCATCGGTTTAAAGAAAGCATCTGTCATCCCTTCTAATAAAGAAGGCCCAAAATCAAAAATACCATTTTGACGTTTTGTTATTTCTGGAAATAAATTACGCATATTTTTTCCTCCTTATTATTTATGAATGAAAGATTATCTCTTTCTGCCTTTATTATAACACTTGGTCAAAAAAGGTCAAAGATTTTATTTGACCTTTTTTGATGTATATTTTACCAAATAAAACAAATAAGTTATATGACTTCTCTCCCTCTTATAAAGAGGAAAATATTCACATAACAACGAATAGTATATTTGCTCTTATTTTTTCTTACGGAGGTTACATACAATGGGGTATATTGAAGAACTTAGAAAAGTTGTCGGATCAAGACCACTCAATCTAGCAGGAGTTGCTGTAGCTGTTTTCAATGAACAAGGACAAATATTACTTCAACAAAGGCGAAATGGTATTTGGGGTGTTCCTGGTGGATTCGTTGAACTTGGTGAATCAACAGAAGAAGCTGGGAGACGAGAAGTGTTCGAAGAAACAGGGATTGAAATAGGAACCTTACAGTTAATAAGCGTATTTTCTGGAAAAGAATTTTTTGTAAAATTACCAAACGGGGATGAGTTTTATCCTATAACAATCGCATATCTTTGCAAAGACATTAAAGGCGGCTTGCTAAAAGCTGATGGGATTGAATCATTAAGTGTACAATTTTTTGATTTTGATAAGCTACCAGAAAATATTAGCCCATTTATAAAAAAATTAATTGAGCAAAAACTCGTCTCAATTTAAACGCAAAAAGAGACCTTTTTTAAAGGCCTCTTTTTTTCACTTCACTTCTGCGTTTAAGCAAGATTTAAAATGTCCAAGTGCAAATTCATGCCCTTGCGCATTAAAAGATGCAACCGCCTTTTCATAAACTACAATTTTAAACCCTTTATTATAAGCATCTACTGCTGTATGAAGAACACAAATATCAGTACATACCCCTACAAGGTGAACCTCTTCAATTCCTCTTTCTCTTAACTTCATCTCTAAGTCTGTTCCTGCAAATGCACTATATCGCGTTTTATCCATGTAATATACATTCTCATCATCTTGATATGTTTCATATACCCCTTGTAATTCACCAAACAAATTTCTTCCATTTGTACCTGCTATATTATGAGGCGGGAATAATTTTGATTCAGGATGATATACATCATTCTCTTCATGTTTATCAATAGCAAAGACAACGTAATCTCCATTTTCGATATATCGCTTCGTTATATGTACAAGTTCTTTCTCAATTTCTTGACCGGGTTTTCCGCAAGTTAAAGCACCTTTTTCCGCTACAAAATCATATGTATAATCAATATTTATAAGAGCTCGTTTCATTACTATCTCTCCTTCTCCTGTTTCACAGTAAACAATAGAAAATTTGTTATTACGACATCGTATGTACTATTCGACATTTCAAATGAAATACCTACATTTTTCTTCTGAAACTTACCTTATTCCGAGTTTATCATATAATAGCTAAACAATGGTAAAACAAATAGACCCTATTGATAAGTCATAAATTTGATAATGGAACGTAACTTGCATCATAAACCAAATTACTGACATCATCATATTAATCAAGAAGATACAAATACACCGGTTCACCTCTTCAACCGCTTTTTCTGTCATAGTAGTAACAAGTGGTCTCTTCCTAATTTAATCATATTAGAAAACGAAACAAGTGATTCACTATTACAACCTCTAGTATAAACAAAAAGTACACTACTTTTTGAGTAATGTACTTTTTATTCTTCTTATGACGCTGGTTTTGTTTCGAATGTTGCTTGATTAAAACTAATAACCTTTCCTTTCGGATCATTGTTTTCATACTGAACTGCCGTAATCGTATGACTACCTGTTTCAAGCGTCTTTTCTTTTAATTGTACTGTTGTCTGTGTTGTACTAGTTACTTGATATTTATCTGCAAACACTCGATCTACAAATACGAATGTTTCTTTATCATTTTGAAAATTAGAGAGCTCTAATTCAACGTGTTGAATTAAAGTATCCTTTTTAATGAATACAGCTGGTATATTACCATTCTCAGAAGTACCGTCTGGTGTAATAACTTTTACTTTTCCTTCTCCGACTGGCACTGCTCCTTCAGGAAATACTACTATATTCTCATTACTTGCGTTTACAACTCTTTCTTCCTGCTTTGATTGCGCACCTTCTTTTTCTTGTGGAGCTCCGCAACCGGCTAATAACAATACAGACAATCCAGTGATTATGAATTTTTTCAAAATTCATCCCCCCTGTCATTTCATTATAATTTATTATACAAAAATAACTTTTAAATTTTAAGACTACTTTCAACACTTTCATGAACAACTAGAATCTTGCTCACGATTAATGTATCATACTTTCCTTAATAGAACATTAATTTTTTTTATGAAATAAATAGTAATTCCCTCTTATCTATCATTTTAGCCTAACGGATTAATTACATACCTATCCAAAATAAAAAGACATTGTTTCATTCAATGTCTTTTTATTTTCGGCTTTAAAAAACAAATGTTGTAATCTCATCCACTTCTTTTCTTGGAAGTTTCTTCGGCTTATCCTTCGGAAAACCGAGTGAAATAACCATATTTATTTGTTTTTCAGGCTCAATTTGTAAATATTGTCGTAGTTCATCTTGAGCTAACAATACCGGTCCTGTCATTGGGCATGTACCAAGCCCCTTCGCATGTGCAGCCAACATTAAGTTTTGGGCCGCTAAACAGCTGCTCTTAATTCCTTCTTCTTCCCAAACTGAATCTGGAACAAAAGCAATCGGATCAAATATTTTTTCACGAAACTTTGATTCATATGGCGTTGCCAAACATACGATTAATACTGGTGCCTCCGAGAAAGCTGTTGCATATGGTCCGAAAGAACGTGTAAGTAATTTTCCTGCTTTCTCTTCTCCGTTTTCTGCCGCTTTTGCCGCAAGTTTATGTAATGCATCCCATGTCATTTGTTCAATTTCTTTAATTTTTTCTCGGTTCATAATGACCAAGAACTCCCAAGTTTGTGAGTTCGTATCACTCGGTGCATAACGAGCACAATCAATAATTTCTTTTATATCACTAGTGGATACTTCTTGTTCTGTGAACTTTCTAACACTTCGTCTACCGTGAATTACTTCTTTAAAATCTTCATAATTCATACATTAAATCCCCTTTTTACAGCGTTTTCAAATCTTGTCCTATGTTTGAATTATATCATGAAAAAAAGCTGGAGTAATACCAGCTTTTTTCTTCAATATTAGTTCGTAACTTTAAACAAACGAATACTTTCTTCATATGCAACTTGGAGTTTCTTTGTGATCGGTCCTCTCTCCCCGTTCCCGAACTGCTCGTCACCAATTTGAACGACTGGGAATATTTCAAGTGGCGTCGCTGTGAAGAAGCATTCATCGGCCTCATATACTTCTTGAAGTGAAAATTCTCTTTCTTCTACTTCAATATGTAACTCTTTCGCTAATGTAATAACATAGTGACGGGTAATGCCGTGTAGAATGAAATTGTCAGCCGGATGTGTAATCAATTTATTATTTTTCACCATAAAGAAATTTGAATGACAACCTTCCGTTACAATTCCATCTCGCACTAATATCGCTTCTTGATAGCCTTGTTCGTTTATTTTATTTTTAATCATAATATTAGGTAGCAGGTTTAAGGATTTTATATGACAGAACTTCCAGCGTATATCCTCTTCTACAGTAACTTTTATTCCTCGTTCCATAGAAGCAATTGGTCGTGGAAAAGAAACAATGTTTGCAAAATATGTTGGTTGCATATTTGACTCATATACATGATTACGTGCTTGAGCCCCTCTTGATATTTGCAAATATACATTCCCATCTTCTTGAAATTTATTTTTTTCAATCATTTGATATAACTCTTCCACTAACTCTTCCTTAGTAAACGATGGAATTAATTTTATTTCTTCCATAGAATGAAAGAATCGTTCTAAATGTAAATCTAATAAATGTGGCTTCCCATCATATAGTCTGAATACCTCGTATATACCATCACCAAATTGAAAGCCTCTCTCCTCTAATGGAATCATTGGCTGTTCTTCCTTCGTATTTACAATTCTTCCGTTAAATAAAATCCAATCTTTATGAGTAGCTTTCATTTATTCCCACTCCTTTATTACATGATTGTTTTAATTGTACAACTTATGCACGATCAAAAGAAGCAATTTTCTGTATTTTAACAAAATAAAAAGTGCATCACCTATTTAAAGTGATGCACTTTTTATTTACTTCAGAAAATATTTTTCAATATCATCTAACATAAGATTTGCAGCTACAATACCACCTGCTGTATTCCAAATTACTTCATCTACTTGGAATACTTTATTCTCTTTAGAAGCCTGCAGTTGCTTAAAGAGTGGATCTTCTGTCCATTCTTTTGCTAATGTGTTTCCTTCATTATTCTTATCCGCGTCTTTATCTGATGTGAAATAGAATAAATAGTCCCCGTCCATATTTGGAATTTGCTCTTTTGTAATTCCTTTAATTGCAAATTCATCTTTATCTTGTAATGGTGGTCTTTTAAATCCAATATCATTTAATACAACACCTGAGAATGAATTTTTTTGATAAATACGAACGTCACCAGGGACGAAACGAATAATAGAAACTTTAGAGTTAACTTTATCACCTAATTTTTCTTTTATTCCTGCAATACGCTTTTTATAATCATTAAGAGCATTTTGCCCTTCTCTTTCTTTATTTACAGCTTTCGTATAAAGTGTAAAGTTTTCTTTCCAATCACCGCGTAATGTTTCAGCATATACTGTTGGCGCGATTTCTTTTAATTGCTCGTATATTTTTTCGTGACGCATTTTATTTCCGATAATTAAATCCGGCTGAAGCTTCATTACTGCTTCTAAATTAATGTCACGCTCAGTTCCTACTACTTTCGTATTTTTTAACTCTTTCGCTAAATGAGGATACCATTCATCACCAGCTCGTGGTTTCGTCGTTCCAACCGGCGTTACTCCAACAGATAAAAGTGCCTCAGCGCCCTCATTTGTTAAAACCACAACTCTTTTTGGCGTACCATTTACTGTCGTTTCTCCCATTGCATGCTTTATACTATAAGAACCTTTTGCCTTTACTGATGTATCTTTATCTTTCTTCTCTTCTTCTTTACCGCACCCTGCGATTACGACCATTAGTAACATAACGCAAAGTATAAGAATATTTTTAGTGCGTGTCATAAGCCCTCCTGGATGAAATTGATTATCATTTACACTTAAAGGTTAATGTATATCTCATACATTGTCAATAGATATATCAGAAAACTTTTTCAATATATATAATTACACCCTCATTTTTATTCAAAATATTTTTGTGCCTATTTGCTACTCAAATTTTTTTTAATCGTAACATATGAAAAATAAATGGACATAAGAAAGTAACTGTAATTCCAGTCACTGCATAACGTAAATAATACATATCAGGTATTACTTTTTTGAGTATAAACTGCATTATTAGCATGATACTTAGGCCCAATACTGTTTTTACCACTTGCATTTTAAAATCATTACTTTCATTCATATTAATAAAATGATTCTCTAACATGATACCAATCGTAGAACCTGTCAAAACTCCTAGTAATTTAAGATTATCTACTTGGCTTGTCATAACATACATAATGAGTGAAACAGCCAATATAATTCGTTGTAACAATATAAATTTCCTATCACTTAATCCCATTGTTACCTTCGTATATAAATAAACAACTATGACACTAAATAAAACGGCACCTATTATATCACTGAGCCAATGTACACGTAAATATAGACGAGAAATAGCAACTAATATAATAAAAACAATACCAATGATCCAAATGATTCTCTTTTTACATAAAATCATAAATGAACCCCAAAACGTTGTTGCTAACTGCACGTGTGTACTTGGGAAAGAATAACTTGCAGCTGATTTTTCATATAAAGATTGAATTCCGTCGTATGTATACGGTCGCGGAGTTTTCATAAATTCTTTTATCACTATCCCTATATATCCAGAGAAACAAAGCATAACAATCATATGAAATGCTTTTCTTTTAGAAACGCACCAATACGAAATTGAAATAACAATTAAATACAATGTTTCATTTGCAATAATAGATACAAGTTTAAAAAATGCTGTAAGTACACTTCCCTCCAGACTGATCATCCATTCAAGAAATAACATATCAATATTAAACATACAAACACGATACCTCCCTAAAATTTAATTCTGCTATTTTTCAGCACTTCATATAAAGTGAAACTTTAATCAGTGGGGGTTTTCTTCATCCCCCACTGATTATTAGCCCTCACCAATCGGACTTTAATGGGCAGCCCGATCCCCATCTAACTTCTTTGCTTTCGCTGAATTTTGAGGTGGGGTTCTTACTGCCCATTAAAGTGGGATAAACTAGTTGATTAACATTTCAAATTTATACACCTACTTACTTTACATGTTAAGAACATATAGTACCACATACTAATAATAGATAATGTGTTAAAACATCCAATCATTTTTATAGATTTCCAATGATTTTTGGGCTTTATATACAAAATCACTCTAATTACAAATAAAAAAACCGCCCTTAAGTAAGGCGGTTTCTATCATTTTGCTTTAACCAATTTAATATAAATATATACGATTGATAGTGAATATAACGTATGCAAAATAAAAGAAATAAAAGGGCTATTCCAGTGGTACTATACAGCAAACCGAACTTTAAAAAAACATTTAAAAGCGGTGGAAAGTTCGTTATGCTTTGTAATGTAAGTAGCATACAAAACAAAAGGAAAAACACTGGAGCATATTGTAATTCATACGGCTTTCTCTTCTTATTTATTCTTTTTCGAATAAACATATGGCTTAGCTCTGCTACTAAAAAACACCCTCCAATTAATACAAGACCAGAAGTCATCGTCATACATCCACCTGCCTTATATTTATCCCGCATAACTACTCATCACTATATTTTCTTCACATATATTCCGTCTTCCACATTAAATCCAAAGCTCTCTATGAAAGATTTCGCTTGTTCTGTTAATTCCGTTTGTAACACCTTTATCTCTTTCACATTTCTTTCTTTCATCATCATTTCAAATGTGAAATACGTATTTGTCCCATAACCATAACTTTGATAGTCAAAGTGAATAATTAACTGAGATAAAATCGCAGTCTCCTCTTGTACATTATAGTCTATTACACCAATATATGTATCATCAACCTTCACACAATACTGTACTTGATTCTCAGTTAAACTATGTGAGCGAAACATTTCTTTCACAACGTTTTCATTTTCTACAGTTACTTTTTCAAACGTAATCATATGTTGTCCATCCTTTTACTATTATTGTATCAATAATACGTCCTATTTATGAAAAAAACCTTAAGACCGTATGCGATCTTAAGGTTTTTCTAATTAAACTAAGCTATACGCACGTTTCGTTTCTTCGTGGAACTTATTCGTATCGTATTTATGCTCAACATAAATTTGATGCCATACCATAAACGCAAGTACAGTCCAAATTTTACGGCTATAATCGCCTTTATCTGCACAATGTGCTTCCAGTAAGTTTAATACATACTGTTTGTCGATTAAATGCTCTGTCTTACTCTCGTTTATAATATTGATAGCCCAATCATGCATTTCGTCTTTTAACCAGTGACGAATTGGTACTGGGAATCCAAGTTTTTTACGATCTAATACGTGATCTGGAACGATTCCGCGTGCTGCTTCACGTAAAATAGCTTTCGTAGTTCCGTTAGCAATCTTAAATTCAGTTGGAATTTTAGATGCAACATCGAATACTTCTTTATCTAAGAACGGTACACGAAGTTCTAATGAGTTTGCCATTGTCATTTTATCAGCTTTTAATAAAATGTCACCGCGTAACCATGTGAACATGTCAATGTACTGCATTTTGCTTACATCATCATAATCTTTAATTTCGTTATACAATGGTTTCGTGATATCCATATAGTTAACACTTTCATTGTAATACTTCATTAATTCAGCTTTCTCTTCTTCACGGAAGATTTTCGCGTTTCCATAGTAACGCTCTTCAATTGGCGTACATCCACGCTCTAGGAAGCTCTTTCCTTTAAAGCCTTCTTTAAGAGCACCACTTAGTGCTTTTAGAACGCTCTTACCTGGGCTAGGAATGTAAGAGAACATTTTCAGTGAGTTTGGCTCACGATAAATGTTATAACCACCAAATAGCTCGTCTGCACCTTCGCCTGAAAGAACAACTGTTACATGCTTACGTGCTTCTTTTGCAACGAAGTACAACGGTACAGCTGCTGGATCTGCTAAAGGATCATCCATATGCCAAATGATTTTTGGGAACTCATCCATAAACTCTTTCGCTGAAATGAATACGTTATGGTTTTTAACACCTAATTTTTCAGCAGTTTCTTTCGCAACATCAACTTCACTGAAACCACGTTGCTCAAAACCAACAGAGAATGTTAAAAGATTTGGATTCATTTCTCTTGCGATAGAAGCGATGATAGATGAATCGATACCACCAGATAAGAATGAACCTACTGGTACATCACTGCGCATATGCACTTTTACTGAATCATATAACACATCACGAATTGCTTGGATATGCTCCTCTTTCGTTGCACTTGAAGCATTGAAATAAGGTTTCCAGTAGCGATGGATTTCCATCTCTTTACCGATTTCTTTTACGAAATAATGACCAGGTTCGATTTTATTAACATCAATTGTTAATGTTTCTGGCTCTGGACCATATTGGTACGTAAAGTAATGTTGTAATGACGTTGGGTTAACGCCTTTATCTTCCATCACATGCATAATACTTTTCTTCTCAGATGCGAAGAATGTAGTATCACCTTGTTGTGCGATGTATAAAGGTTTAATACCGAAATGGTCACGTGCACCGAAAAGTTTCTTTTCTTCACGATCCCAAATCATAAATGCAAACATACCACGAAGGTAGTCTACACATTTTTCTTTCATATGTGCATACAATGCAATGATAACTTCTGTATCAGATTGCGTTGCAAACGTTGCACCTTTTTCAAGTAACATTTCACGTAATTCTACATAGTTGTAAATTTCACCATTAAAAATAATTACATATCGATCATTTTCATAAGTTAGCGGCTGATGTCCTGCCTCTAAGTCAATGATACTTAAACGGCGGAAGCCAAATTGTACATGCTCATCACGAAAATATCCTTCGTCATCTGGACCACGGTGGAAAATCATCGTGTTCATATTTTCAAATTGATGTTTTTCTGTTTCTGAAAACTCTCTAGGGTTTTCACATAAACATCCTACAAAACCACACATACTTCTTACCCTCTTTCAGTTTTCATTCTGTCTCTATACTACTATATCAACCCTATTTATACTAGCATAATCAACTGAATATGGCGACCAAAAACTATAAAAAAATCACTCCATTTCACATTTTTAACAATTTTTTATGAAAACATGAAAATTAGGCAATCACCTTTCTCCGCTTTTGTCATATGATATTGCAAATTGATTTCTAGGAGGGAATACCATGAGTGAAGAAAAAAAAGACTCTTCTCGCCCACCGGTTCGCAATTATTTAAAGCAAATTGATGATTTCTTCGAGCAAACACCACTTCGCAATGTAATTGCTGATTTAAATCATTTTTTCCAAAAAGGAAATCGTTTATTAACATTCCCTGTAGATTTATATGAAGTTGGTGAAGAACTCGTTGTGACAGCTGAACTACCAGGTATACAAAAAGAACAAATTCAAATTGAAATACAAAGTGAATACTTAAAAGTCTCTGTAAAAGAAGAGATACTTGAAGAAGAAGAGCAAACATCCCATAACTATTATCGCCGAGAACGTTCTATTTCAGAAGCATCCAGATTAATTAAATTACCGTACTCCATTAATAAAAAAGCAGCAAAAGCTTCGTATCAAAATGGCGTGTTAGAAATTCGGGCACCAAAACTTCCACAGCAACATGACATTTTATCCATAGACTAATGTAAAAAAGAAGGGTGCTTTAATCTGCACCCTTCTTTTTATTCTGCTAATCGTTTCATATCACGTATAATGTCTTCATACGGCGTATTGCTAATACCATTATACTTTTTCATTACTTTTCCGTTTTGATCAATTAAATAAAATGATGTTCCATGTATAACTTGACCATTCTCTGGTTTATCTACAAGTGATTGGAAATTATCTTTTGAAAACTTTGTAATATCTTCTAACGAATACCCCGTTAATAAATTCCAGTTACTAGTATCCTCTGTAAACTTTTGAATGAAAGCCTTCAAATTCTCTGGCTTATCTAGGTCTGGATCTACACTAAACGAAACAAACTGAACGTCTAATTTCTCTTCTTTTGCCATCTTTTGCAGTTTTGACATATTAGCAGTCATTGGCGGACAAACTGTTTGACAGTTTGTGAACATAAAATCTGCAACCCAAACTTTCCCTTTTAAATCTTTTGTACCAAATGGCTTTCCATCTTGATTTGTAAATTGGAAAGTTTCTAAATCCCAATTCAATGGTTTACGAAGCTTTGAACCTGATCCACTACATCCAGCAAGTACAAAGAGACAAAATACAACCATAAGACCAATTACTTTTTGATAACGCTTCATTTATAAACCTCTTTTCTCTATCCTAAATTTAAATAGGTTATGTTTATCATAACAAAAGTTAACACTACGAGAAAATTGTTTACTACATTTGTTCACGAAATCGTACGAATTTACGTATGTTACTTCTTTATTTCAAGCGAATTACTAGACAAAATAATTTTTTTACTATTATTTCTCTAAATAATCGTCGCAAAACTAATTCTATTGTTATTTTTGTAAATGCACCTTCCTGTTTTTTTACAATTATTTAAACATTCATCCATGTTATACACTGTATTCCTTAACAACATTTCGGTACAATACAATTACAACGATTTTAAATGAGGTGATGTTCATGGCAAAGCGCTATGAAAATATGGATAATGTGAGTACAAAAAAATCAATTCGCTCTTTTATACGCTGGCGTAAAGAACGAAAGCAAAACAAAAAAGATTTTTCTTTCTTAGTAGAACAATCACCCGTTAAACAAAGTGCATTTTTGCAAAGTAATATTGAAAAAACGACTGTCACATGGATTGGGCATTCTACTTTTCTTATCCAAACGAATGGACTTAATATATTAACGGATCCAGTATGGGCCAATAAATTGAAGCTAGTCTCAAGACTTACTGAACCTGGTCTTTCTATACAAGAACTGCCTAAAATTGATATTGTCCTCATTTCACATGGTCATTATGATCATTTAGATTTTTCAACACTTCGTCAACTTAATGATGACGTATTATACTTAGTACCCATTGGGCTAAAAAAATTATTTACTCGTAAAAAATTCAACAATGTAGAAGAGTATAAATGGTGGGAAAGTGCGACTATTGATGATGTTTCCTTTCACTTCGTACCTGCTCAGCACTGGACGAGAAGATCATTATTTGATATGAACACATCTCACTGGGGTGGATGGATTATTAAAAATGACAATGTGGAGGAAACCATTTATTTTTGTGGAGACAGTGGCTATTTCCAAGGTTTCAAAGAAATTGGCAAACGCTTTTCCATTGATATTGCCCTTATGCCAATTGGAGCTTATGAACCAGAATGGTTTATGAAAATATCTCACGTTTCACCTGAAGAAGCAGTGCAAGCTTATTTAGATTTAAATGCTACACACTTTATACCAATGCATTACGGAGCTTTTGCACTCGCTGATGAAACACCTCGCGAGGCAATAACAAGGCTTCGAAATAATTGGAATTTACGTATGTTACCGTGGGAACAACTGCATGTACTCTTTTTAGGTCAAACTTTCATTTATAATAGCGAAACACATTATAAGAAAGTGAATGAAAAAATCGAAACATTACATGTATAACGTAACTACTGATTTTCTATATTCAACATATAATATAGAAAATCATAAAGGGTGTTTTTTATGAATGAATATTTACAGACTCGCTATATCATTAGCGGGAGTGCCTGTATAGCCCTTCTTATTTCTTACTTTCTATTCACATAAAAAAGCTACTTGAAATAAATTTCAAGTAGCTTTTTATTATTCTGCTAAATACATAAATCCGATTGCACCCGGACCTGTATGAGTACTAATAATAGGCGTTGTAAAGAAAATTTCTGATTTAGCAAATCCACTTACTTTTTCAACAGCCGCTTTTACATTTTCAGCTAAAGGAATTGCTTTCGCATGCGGAATTGCCACAGCTTTTACAACTTTTCCAGCTGTATCTTCCTCAAATAACTTAGCTAACGTTTTTACAATTTGACCTTGGCTACGCACTTTCGTTACAGGGTTATAAACACCATCTTCAAGGCTAGCAATTGGCTTTATATTAAGTAGCGAACCGATAAACGCTTTTCCTTTACCGATACGCCCACCCTTCACTAAGTTTTCTAATGTATCTACTACTACATATAATCGAGTATTCTTCCTTACTTCATCTACACGTTTTAAAATTTCTTCTAGTGAGCGTCCTTCATTTGCCATTTTCGCAGCTTCAACTACTTGATATGCTAAAGCATGTGTAATAAATTGCGAATCAACAACTGTTACTTTTGTGTCGGTCATTGATGCAGCACTATTTGCAGTTGCCACAGTACCACTCATTCCACTTGTCATATGAATGGAAAGTACTTCACTTCCATCTTCCCCTAACTTGTCATACATTTCTACAAATGTACCCATTGCTGGTTGTGATGTTTTTGGTAGTTCCTCTGATTTAATCATTTCTTCAATAAATTCATCTGGTTGTAGATCAACGCGATCTAAATATGTTTGTCCATTTACAGAGATTGATAATGGTAGAACATGGATGTCATACTTCTCAATTACCTCTTGTGATAAATCTGCCGTTGAATCTGTTACAATTTTAATTTTTTGCATATTATATTCTTCCCTTTCCAATACGCTCTCCTTGTTATTATACTAGTATTCCCATTGCTTTCAACAATTTGAAACGAAATTTCATTAAATTAATTATATTTTTATATCTAAAATGAAAAAGACAGAGCTCTTAACCCTGTCCCCACTCTATATCATGCATTTTTTTCAAGAGTATTTGTTTTATATACATTTAAATAATCATTCCACTTCAAACAATTTTGTAAATATTCACGGAAAGAATACGAAAATCTTGGGTGTTTTTGTTTTTGAATTTTTGCAATAAATAATTGAAGACGAGACTGTATTAGAAACGATAATGGATGCTGCGCTTGTAGGACAGGGATTTCAAATATTTTAATACACTCCCCTGTTGAATGAGTGAAATAAAAACTTTTCGTAATCACAATATCAATCCTCTTTTTCATTGGATTTTTGAACTTCTTCTACTTTACACTGTAACACGTTGTTTAAAGTGGCGACTCCCATGAATACAAAAGTATCCTTAGACAATCTCTGTAGTCCTTTTGGTTAGAAGATTTATACTCTATTCATCTTCACCTAATCCATCCCCCACCCTAAATTCCTAATAAGATAAGGACTCGTTATCCGTATATTGCTTAATATATTCAGTATAAACTTATAAAAGCGCAAAGTTTGTCTAAATTTTGGAGATTCTATAATTTTTTTCTTCTCTATATTGTATACGTTTATAACTAGAGTATAACAAATAAATAAAAAAAGTGCCTTTATAACGAGGCACTTTTCGACTGAATTTCTTCTTCTCTTTTCTTTTTTCGCTTACTAACAATCTTTGATAAAGCGATACTAATTTCATAAATACAAATAAGCGGTACCGCAACTAAACTATGTGATAAAAAATCTGGCGGTGATATACACGATGCAATGATAATCAATGCTACGTAAGCATACCTTCTTATTTTTATTAGAAATTCCGCCGTCAATAGTCCAATACTCGTTAAAAACATTACTACTACTGGCAATTCAAAAATTACAGCAAATGGAACTGTTAAATTAAGAACAAAATGAAAATACTTTTCTGTCGTAAACATCGTATTAAACATTTCATTACCTATCGTAGTTAAAAAATGAAATAAAAACGGCATTACAACGAAATATCCAAAGCATAAACCTGCAATAAATAATATAGACAATACCGGTATATACATTAACGTCATCTTTTGTTCATTTGGATGTAAACCCGGTTTTACAAATAACCAAATTTGTATAGTAGCAAAAGGAATTGTACAAACGATAGCAAATACTGTAGCAATCGAGAAAAAAATCCACAATACATCACTTGGACCGAGAACAGTTAATTTCATTGGTAAGTCTTTTACAAGCCAAAAATAAATATCCTTCGTAAAAGTAAACCCAACAATTAAAAATAGTACAAAGGATAACACGGTATATATTACTCGTTTGCGAAGCTCAACTATATGTTCTACTACACTCATTTCCCGATCTTCCATCTCGTTCACCACACTTTATTTATCCATTTCGAAGAAAATTCATTACATTTTTTCTTTTTTTTCCTTCTCTTGAAATGCATCATCAGTCAATTCTTTCGTTGATTTTTTAAATTCTTTTAACGTTTCCCCTAAAGCCTTTCCGATTTCCGGCAATTTTTTCGGCCCAAATAAAATAAGTACAGCTACTAAAATTAAAATTAATCCTGGAAAGCCAATATTTGAAAACATTTCTCCATCCCCTTTATTAGTAGATTCCTTGTCCTACTATTGCATAATTTTATTTTGTCAAAAAAGTTTGAAAACGTCAACAAAACCATTACCTTTTGTCAAAAAAATTCAAAAATATAATCAATTATACAAATTTCATTTTCTATTGCTCTTGTGTATGATATGGTAAGGGAAATGACATATTATTTTATCCCGCTTTAACGGGCAGTAAGAACCACACCTTAAAATTCAGTGCAAGCAAAGAAGTTACGTGGGGGGGGGCTGCCCGTAAAAGCCTGATTGGTGAGGGCTAATAATCAGTGGGGGGATGCCCCCCACTGATTAAAGTTTCACTTTATAATAGTAGAAAGGATTACCATTATGACTGAAAAAATGACACGAATGACCCAATTTGTAAAAGAAGAAATTGCAAATGCAATAACACATGGTATCGGTGCCATTTTAAGCATCCCTGCCTTAATCATATTGATTATTCATGCTTCTAAACACGGTACCGCATCTGCTGTTGTTGCATTTACGGTTTACGGTGTAAGCATGTTCTTACTGTACTTGTTTTCGACATTGTTACATAGCATTCACCATCCAAAAGTAGAAAAATTATTTACTATACTAGATCACTCAGCCATTTATTTATTAATCGCTGGCACATATACTCCTTTTTTACTTATTACGCTTCGTGGACCATTAGGTTGGACGTTACTCGCAATTATATGGACACTAGCAATCGGGGGTATCATCTTCAAAATTTTCTTTGTACGTCGCTTTATTAAGGCATCAACGCTATGTTATATCATAATGGGATGGCTCATAATCGTTGCTATTAAACCACTTTATGAAAATCTAACCGGACATGGTTTTTCACTACTTTTAGCAGGTGGAATTTTATATTCTGTAGGAGCTATATTCTTCCTTTGGGAAAAGTTACCTTTCAACCATGCCATTTGGCATCTTTTCGTATTAGGTGGTAGTGCGATGATGTTCTTCTGCGTACTCTTTTACGTCTTACCTACAGCATAATAAAAAAGGTTTCAGCTTACATTAAGCTGAAACCTTTTTTATTACTTATGTAATTGTGATGCGATAACATCCTGTGTATACTTCGTTAACTCTTTAATATCCATAGTCGCATACTCTTCAGGTGTAATCGGCTTAGAAATTGTTACTGTTGCACGAGCTCGCTTCATACGATTTCCATTTGCTTCAAACATTTTATATGTCCCATCTAATGTTACAGGTAAGATTGCTACACCAGATTTTACAGCAAGATGAAAACTACCAGCCTTAAACTCTCCAACTTCCCCACCCTTACTTCTCGTTCCTTCAGGGAAAATTACGATAGAATGTCCATTCTTCAATAGTTCAATCCCATCTTTAATCGCTTGAAGTGACTGGCGGCGATCGCTACGATCCATAAATACACAATTCATAAGTTCCATCCAAGTTGGTACAACTGGGAACTTTTTAATCTCTGCCTTTGAAACGAAGCCAATTGGTTTATTTAAATAACCTAGTAAAACAGGGATATCCATATTACTCTGGTGATTACTTACAACTAGTACCGGCTTGTCTTTCGGAACATTTTCAAGTCCTTTAACATCTACTGTTCCTCCAGCTACACGTACCATTTTCTTACCAAACCAATTTGTCGTTTTGTACACAGCATTATCTTTTTCTTGTGGCGACATCGTATTTACTTGTCTTTTAAGACGCCACATTCTCGGTGTAATCGCAATTACGATTAAAATTAAATAAAAGATTTTAAAAAACGTTTGAATCATACAGAACCCCCACCTATTATCATTCCGACCTTCATTATACTAGACAAACGAAGGAAAAAGAAGAAAAAATGTCCAAACAACAAGTGTTTGGACATTTTTAAGTATGATATATTAGAAACGTTTTGCTAATTCACGAGCATTAGCAATTGCTGCTTCTTTAATTTCTTGTGCTTTTTCAGGGTTTGCATTCATACCTTCAACTGCAATATATTCAGTATCATTTACACCGACAAATCCTAATACAGTTTTTAAGTGATTGCGTCCGAAGTCTACAGCTGCGTATGCTCCTTCAGAATATACGCCACCTGTTGCTTGAATGTGAAGTGCTTTTTTACCTTCTAACAAGCCAACTGGACCATTTTCAGTATATTTGAATGTTTTACCTGCGATTGCTACGTTGTCTAAGTATGCTTTTACTACTGGTGGGTAGCTAAAGTTCCACATTGGAGTTACAAATACATAACGATCTGCATGCATAAATGTTTCTAAGTTTGTGTTCATTGCTGCAACTTTTTGCTGTTGAGCTTCAGTTAAAGCTTCAAAGCCTTCACCTGCTGCAAATTTACCCCAAGCAGCGAATACATCTGCATCGATTGCTGGTACTGTAGTGTTGAATAAATCAATTGTTACAACTTCGTCTTGTGGATGTTCGTTTTTATAAGCTTCGATGAAAGCTTCCCCTACTGCCATTCCGAAAGAACCTTCTGCTGAATTTGGATTTGCTGTAATAAATAGTACTTTTGTCATTGTATTCTCTCCCTTTTTTCTCTTTATCTTTAATTCAAGATTTGTTTTTTAAAAGTTAATAACTTACCTTATGTAAGTATAATACAAAAAGTTTTAATCGATGTCAATAAAAAATAGCTACTTTTTTTTCGTAAGTTAATGATTTATTTTGTTTCCTTAAAATTTAGTATATAGATATTAAGAATTTTTCATAGAAAAAGGCTAGCTCTACAAATTATAGAGCTAGCCTTTTATTACATATTATTTTTGAAATACATGCTTTACTTTTTCAGCTGGAATATTACTTCCGCCTCTACCTTTTACATCTTCAATCATCATAGTAATGACCATATCTGGTGAATTTAAATCAAATGCAGCGAACCAACCTAGTTCTTTTCCTTCGGCTTCTTTTGATACTTTTAATTCCGCTGTGCCTGTTTTTCCAGCAAGAGTCATGCCATCAATTTTAGCAATTTTCCCTGTACCATCTGGATCATTAATTACTTTCGTCATAGCAGTTTTTAATATATCCTGATTGCCTTTTGAAATTACATTCTCTTTCCAAACTTTCGGTTGCTTATCTGTTTTAATAATATATGGAGAAGGTATGTTTCCTTCATTAACAATTGGTGCGTACGTTAATGCTAGATGGAGTGGCGTCATTAATACTTGCCCTTGCCCATAACCTGTGTCTGCCATTTGAATATCATTTTTAATACCATCATTTGCGATTTTAGAAGCTGGGAATCCATATTCAATTGGTAGTTTCTCATCGAATCCGAATTTTTTCGCTTCACTCATAAACTTGTCTTTTCCGATTTTTAAAGCTTCTTGTGCGAAGTAAATATTATCCGAGTATTTCATCGCCTTATCAAAATCAATCGGATTTGCATCTTTTACACGCGTTACATAATAATTACCCCAAGAAGAATCTTTTGTCCATTTTAATCCTTCAATTTTTAACTCTTCTTTTGGATCAATCGTTTTCGTTTCAAGACCGATTGCACCTGTAATTGGTTTAAATACAGAACCTGGAACTGATAATTGTGTAAATCGATTCGTCATCGGTTTTTTCGGATCATTATTTACCGCATCACGTTGCGCTTTTGACGCCCCTCTTGTAAGGGTATTTGGGTTATAAGCTGGTGTGCTCACAAGTGCAAGTGTTTCTCCAGTCTTTGGATTAATTGCTGCACTTGATCCTACCTCATTTTTCATTTCATTATAAATTTCGCTTTGAACTGCACTGTCAATCGTTAAAGTTACATTTTCTCCATCAACAGCATCTGTTTTTGCTAAATTTTTAATTTCTTTTCCTTGTGCATCTTCTACGAAGACACGACCACCTTTTTTACCGCGTAGCTTTTCTTCCAGTACTTGCTCTAAACCAGCTTTACCTACTGGATCATCTGCTTGATAACCTTTCTTTTGTAACGTTTTTAAATCTTCAGCATTCACTTTTCCAATATAGCCAGTAAGATGTGCGGCTTCTTCTCCTAATGGATATGAGCGAACATTTACTGGCTTTGTCGCAACACCTGGTAAATCTATGTACGTATTTTGTGTTGCTCCTTCAGGCAATATTCCAATTGGTACAAGGTAATTTGGTTTTACCCATTTAGCTGCTAGTTTTTGGTCAATTTCTTCGACAGACATATTTAGTAACTTCGCTACCGTTTCTTTCGTTTGCGGAGCTGCATCCCCTAATTTTTCAGGAATCAATCCGATTTCAGAAGCTTTACCATTTACCGCAAGATATTTACCGTTACGGTCATATATTTCTCCGCGCTTCGGCTCTGTCGTTTGCATACGCACTTTACTATCTTTCGTCATACCTGGGAATATAAAATCAGGAGTCCAATCTATTTTCCAAGATTCTTTATCTCCATCCTTTTCTTTCACCATTTTTGCTTCATGGGCAAAATTGATTTTACCACCAACAGTATCCATGCTTACTTTAAAAGGAACAGGACCTTCATCTTTTTTATCTTCTTTTACTTCTCCTGCTTCTACTTTTAAGTCTTTCACTTCAATGCCAGAATAAATTTTTTCATATTTCTCAGTAAATTCTTTCTTTGAAATATCTTTTTTTGCCTTTTCTGATAATTGATCATACATTTCTGCAAATTTTTGTTTATTCCATGCTTTTGCATATGTATCAAATGCTTCTTGTGGTTTTTCTTCTTTACCACATCCGACTAACATGAATGTTAAGCAAAGAAAAAGAATCCCCCATATCTTTCTCAATCGATTCTCCTCCTCTTTCTATCTTAATACTCTTGAAAATTTTAGCATTTTCACATGCTCCCTTTCATTATAGCACTATCGAATCTCATCTATAAACCTATATTGATGGATATAAATAAAAAGACTGATGTGAATATTCACATCAATCTTTATTATTATTGTTGCTTTTCATATACATGATAATAGTACGTATACGGATTTTTTTCATCCGTTAATCCTTTTTCAACAAAAGTTTCTTTCCAATTTGTCATATCTATTTCTGGGAAGAATGTATCTCCTTCAAATGCATGATGGATTTTTGTTATATATAACTTGTCTACGTAAGGTAAAAAGAGATCATAAATTTGCGCTCCGCCAAAAATAAAGATCTCTTCTTCATTTTTGCATAGCTCAAACACTTCTTCTACAGAATGTGCTACTTCACAGCCTTCAACATGATAACCTTCATTACGAGTTACAATAATATTACGTCTTCCAGGCAGCGGTCTACCAATCGCTTCATAGTTTTTTCTTCCCATAATAAGCGAATGACCCATCGTTGTTTTCTTTACATATTGTAATTCACTCGGTAAACGCCAAGGTAAATTATTATCTTTACCAATTACTCTATTCTCGTCCATTGCGACCATAAATGAAACTATCATCTTTTCATCTCCTCTACAATTACACTGCAACCGGTGCTTTAATTGCTGGGTGTGGATCATATCCTTCAATCGTTAAATCTTCCATTTCAAAATCAAACACAGATTTCACATCTGGATTTAATGTAAGTTTTGGGAACGGACGTGGTTCACGCACCAATTGCTTTTCTACTTGCTCAAAATGATTCGTATAAATATGGGCATCTCCAATTGTATGAACAAATTCTCCCACTTCAAGTCCGCATTCATGTGCAATTAAATGTGTTAGTAACGAGTAACTTGCAATGTTAAATGGAATTCCAAGGAATATATCACCACTTCTTTGATATAGCTGACAAGAAAGTTTACCGTCTGCTACATAAAACTGAAATAACGTATGACAAGGTGGTAATGCCATACTTGGTACATCTTCAGGATTCCAAGCAGATACAATTAGGCGACGTGAATCTGGCGTTTTTTTAATCATTTCAATTACATCTTTTAATTGATCAAGCGTCTCACCAGCTGTCGTTTTCCAAGCACGCCACTGCTTACCGTATACGTCTCCTAAATAACCATATTTATTTGAGAAGTCATCATCTTCTAAAACGTTCTTTTTAAACAATTCCATTTGCTCATCGTACTGAACTTTAAATTCCTCATCTTGTTGTGAGCGAAGACCGAAATCAGTCATGTCAGGACCCGTATACTCGTCACTTTCTACCCAACTCTTAAATGCCCATTCATTCCAAATGTTGTTATTATGCTGCAATAAATAACGAATATTTGTATCACCTTTCATAAACCAAAGTAGCTCACTTGCTACAAGTCGAAACGGCACTCTCTTTGTTGTTAATAAAGGAAAACCTTTACTTAGATCAAAACGCATTTGATATCCAAATACAGATACAGTGCCTGTCCCTGTACGGTCTTCTTTCTTCGTACCATGCTCCATTACATGGCGGCATAAATTTAAGTATTCATTTTCAGCATGTTTCATATGTAGTAAAACCTTCTTTCAATCTTATATAAAATTTATCATAACATGAAAAACATTGAATTTAATAATCTTGATTAATAAAATTTATTTCAGTAATTCTTACAAAATTATTAACTTTCCATATTTAAAAAGGTTTTCATTTTCTATTACCGAAAGTATAGTGCGGTAGAACAAAATTTATATTTGGAGGTTAGAAGTATGTCTAAAATTGAAACGCCTGTTATGACTTCTTTACAAACAACGGTTGAAAAAATGATGAAGGATTTAAAGGTTCCTGGCGCTGCTGTGGCTGTTATAAAAGACGGTGAAGTCATTATTTCAGAAGGCTTTGGCTATCGTAATTTAGACACAAAAGACCCTGTTACACCGCGTACTTTGTTCGCAATCGGTTCCTCAACGAAAGCTTTTGGCACACTTTCATTAAGTTTGTTAGCACAGCAAAAAAAGTTTAATTGGGATACTCCTGTCCAGTCTTATATACCTAACTTCTCTTTATCTGAACTACTTGCTAGCTCACAAGTTACAGGACGAGATTTAGCTTCTCATCGCACTGGGGTAAGTCGTCATGATGCTCTTTGGTATAGCTCTTCCTTGTCTCGAGAAGATCTTGTCGAAAAAATAAAACATTTACCACTTGATGCACCGTTTCGAACTTCCTTTCTATATAACAACTTAATGTATGCGACAATTAGTTATATTGTAGAAAACATTACGAATCAAACGTGGGAGCAATACGCTACAGAACATATTTTAGAGCCTTTAAATATGAGGCATACAAACTTCTCTGTTATAGATTCACAAACTACAAATGATTATGCTTTACCTTACATCGAAAATGACGGTGAAATAAAAGAAGTTCCATTCCGCAACATCGATACCGTTGGTGCTGCTGGTTGTATTAATTCTACAATTGAAGATATGGCCAATTGGGTCCTTCTTCACTTAAAACAAGGGAAATTTGGAGAGCATGAATTAATCTCCTCTGAATTATTACAACAAATGTATACACCGCACAATTCCATTCCAGATCAACCAGTTTTATCACTTCCTGAATCTCCATTAAATAGTTACGGTCTCGGTTGGTTTATTAGTGCTTATCGTGGGAATAAGGTGATTCATCACGGCGGTAATATTGATGGATTTTCAGCACTTGTTTCTTTCATACCAACAGAAAACATCGGCCTTGTCATTTTAACGAATGCTGGAGGCACATTACTGCCTACTTATCTCGCTAATCAAATTTATGACGAACTGCTTGAATTAGAATCCATTGATTGGCGTAAACGCGCTGTAGAAGATACTGAAAAAATGAAGGAAATGATAAAAGAAGCAACTGAATCCATTCCAGAACAAATTAAAGGGACTACACCTTCTCACAAATTAGAGGATTATACTGGTACTTTCGAACATCCTGCATACGGAACATTACAAGTATACAAGCGTGATGATTCATTATTTGTGCAATTCATGGAAATGGACATTCAATTAACACATCATCATTACGACATCTTTTCTGCAAAAGTTGATTTATTCCAAATGAAGATGAATCTATTATTTGCATATGAAATGAGTGTGAACGGTGAATTCCCTTCCCTTCAGTTACATGTACCAGCTACGCTAAGTACTCAGCCGCTTGCATTTAAGAAAATTAAATAAATTTTTAATAGAGGGATGATAACACTTCCCTCTATTTTTCATTACAATCTCCATCCAAATAAAGGATAATACGTAAAGGATACGGAATTCTATTATTTAACTAATTAAATTATCAGGGGGAAAAGCCGTGTATACAGGAATTTTCAAAGAAATTGTTTCAATTACTCATCACGATTATTCAGGTTGTATAGATAAAAAAGGATGGGACGATCCCACTACTTATTTACAGACAATCGAGAAACTAGAGAGACAAGGAGAACTAACACCAGTACAATTTACTGAAATTGTACGTGATTACTTATTAGACTTTAAAGATAATCATATGTTTTTCAAAATGATCTCTACTAATCACCCCCTTAATAGTGTTGGCTTTCAAGTAAAAAGATACGAAGACCGACTATATATTACATCTACTTCACAGGAAATAAGAGTGAAAAAGGGACAGTCTATTCTAGCATTAGATAATATGAAAGTTCCTGAGTTATTAATAAAATATAAGAAGTATTTAAATGAGAATACATATGAACGTGAAAAATGGGATTATGTTTTATTAAAATCATCAAATTGTACACTTATAGATGAAAACGGAGTAACCGAAACCATTCGTTTACAAAAGTATAAACAAAACGAATACACACCTATTTATTCATTTAAACAACATAACAAAGATACACTCTTAATTACTTTGACGGACTTCGCAAATGCTGAAGCTATCAATACATTATTAGACTCACACAAAGATGAGCTTAATGCTTTTCCGAATTTAATCATAGATGTGCGATTAAATCGTGGCGGAAGTGATGATGCATTTTTCAACCTACTTCCTTACTTATTTGAAGACAAAGAAATTTCTCTTTTCGATTCTTCAGAAACAATGCAATTAAATCATACAGAACGAAACTTTCATCTACGTATGAAAGACATGAAAATGGAAGATTATGATTCTTTAGACGAACTTTCCAAATTATTCACTAATATGTTTATTCAAGATTTAAAAAAGAATTATAAAAAAGGATTCGTTACATTTAATACTTCTAGTTTACCAAAAGAACTTCAATCATTAAAAATACACGGACGAAAATCACCTAGTAGAGTAGTTATATTAACAGATGTTACATGTGGGAGTTCTGGCGATTCTTTTGTAGAAGTTGCAAAAAAATCATTGAAAGTAAAAGTAATAGGTCGTCCTACTGCTGGTGTAAATGATTATTCTAATTTAGCAGTAATGGAATGGGCTGATACATTCGCACTTTACTATCCTACTTCAAGGCTTTCAATTATAGATAAAGGTGAAGGAATGTCCGGAATTGGTATTCAACCACATATACATATCCCGTGGACTCCAGAACATATACAAGAAGATGTGGATTTAAAATTAGCATTGCAACTACTTCAAAACGAAGAATGGTAAAAAAATAAAGGTAGATGTGAATCACACCTACCTTTTTTATTTCATCTTAATCTTTTCTGGTTGAAACCAAGTTGGCTTTAATAACTCAAAGTTTTTATGATCCTCTAATACGATAGTAAGACGTTCTAACGTATCATCTAACATATGTGGTGCTGCTCGTAATGACCAGACAACTGACGAGAAAACTGTCATGCCAACGTACACCGCATATAATTTCCAAAACTCCTCTGGTATTCTCTCGTTAAAGTATCCTTCTATTTGTCCGATTGAATATGGAATACTAATGTCCCTTGCAAATAGTGCAATTTTCACGAAATCATGAAGCGGATCACCCCAGTCGTAGCCATTAAAATCAACAACACCTACATATTTCCCATCACGTACAATTATATTTTCTAAATGAAAATCATCGTGTTGAAATCGATTTGGGCGATTCTTTAAGTGTATTTCATTTTCATCTATAAACTTAATGATTTTATCATCATTTTTTACTTTTATTCCACATGTTTTATATGCCTCTACATATTTTCGATGTTTTTTCATTGCTCTTTCATACCATGGAAGTAAATCATTAGGAGCTTCATATGTATGCATTTTTGCTAAATCTTTTCCTGCCTCTATACCAATTTCATATTGTTCTTTTGGTGAATACGTAGGCAATAGCTTCTTTGCATCTTCCCCTTCTAAATATGAAAAAATACTATAGCATACACCTTCTTCTTCCAATATACCTATTTCAATCGGCGTTTGTGCCTGTACGTTACGTTTTGCCATTTCATTTAAAATTTGAAACTCTATTTTCCTTCTTTCATACTCTTGTATATCGCCAATCCGTAACAAATATTTTTCATCATCAATTGTCGTAACTATATATTTTTTATCAGGTGAAAACCCTTTAGAAATTTCTTCAATATTAACTGCATCTTTTACTATTTGTATATTGTTTTGCCATGCTGTAATTGTTTTCATGTATATTCCCCCTTACATTTCTATATTTGGTGTGTAAGCTACTTCTATAATAAACCCATTTGGATCATAAAAATCAATCGTATAATACCCTTCCGAATAATGATTCATTTCAATCGGACCACGTATTACGTTAACTTCCGTACTAGAAAGAAAATTTGCTACCTCATCAACAACTTCTCTTTTAATAGCTTGGTAACAAATATGTCTTGGTCCTAAAGTCCTTACGATTTCTTCATCTACTTCTTTAAAATATATTTCACTTTCTCCTGTGCTATATGCTACTTCATTTAACTTTCTCCAGCCAATTATTGAAAACAGCTTATCATAAAAAGAAATAGATTCCTTTAAATCTGCTACCCAAAATTCCATATGATGAATGCCCGCTCGAAGTGTATTCATATTAAGAATACGCCCCTTGTACTACTTGTACAATTTCCATCGGCTTATGAACCATATAATCTGGTGCATCTTTTTTCACTGTTTCAATGACATCATATCCCCAAGATACCCAAATTACGTTCACCCCAGCCTTTTTACATGCTGCTACGTCTCGCTGTTCATCACCAACATATAACATATCTTTCTCTGTTATTTTTTTCGATTTTAAAAACCTTTTTATCATTTTATCTTTACCAAACAAATTTTTAGAACAATACACTTCTTGTATATTTTCTATACCATTATTGTGTAAGAATGCCCGAATGTGCTCTTCTGAGTTCGAAGATATGACTGCAATTCCGTACCCCTTTTTATGTAGTTCATCTAATACTTCCTTCATCCCATGGAACAAAATAAGATCTTTTATAGCAGGTTGATACAATTTATAAAACTCCAACGCTAATATTGGTAGTTTATACAGCGGTACATCAAGTTGTTTACATCTTTCTGGCATCGTTAACTTGCGTAAATACTCAATTTCTTCTTCCCTTACCGTTTTATATCCGTGCTTTTCAGCAAGTTGATTATAAATTGGTACAAATATATTTTGTGAATCTACTAATGTGCCATCAAAGTCAAAAACAATATATTTTTGCATTCCCATACTCCCTTTGCCTCTTTTTCTAAACCTATCTTATTCAACACCGTAGTTGTCTTACCCTTCTATACACATAAAAAAGAACAAGATTTTCTCTTGTTCTTTTTAAGAAAGCCACTTTGGCGGTACATTCGTATTCCAATAAATATTCCCTAACTCATGGTGTCCAGAGTATCCATCATCAAAACGGTGGTAGTGGAAATTAAAATAGTAACCATCTTGCGGTGGATGATCTCTTCTTACGTGGAAACGCAATAAGTCATTTCCTGTTTTCGTATCGTAAACGTGAAAAATCTTTTCATTATTTCCACCCGCTGGTTTTTGAGAAATCGCTAATGATTGTAGCGATTCTTCTGGCACATCATTTGCTAGTTCAGCAATTGCCTCTTCAATTTTTGGTAATATTACATCTTTAAATTCATCTTCAATTACCGGACCAATTTTAGTCCCAAATTTTTGCATCGACTGCTTCTCTGCTTCTTGCATTGCATACGTAATAAAAGTATCGGTGGTTAACCTGTCATTCGTTTCTTCATATGTATAGGACGTACTCTCCAAATTTTGTTGCCCAGCTGTGCTTGTAGGCTTGTCCGCAGCTTTGGCATTATCAAGCAATATGGAAGGAGGCGTCACTAGACCAAATGTAAATACGGTAATTAATGCGACTAAGGTTTTTCTAAACCAATTTGGCATGTATGTTTCCTCCCCTTTCACTCATTATATTTTATATAACGGTTGTTTCCTCTATTATACAAAATGATTGTAATTTTTGCACTTTACAATTTTGTTAACGTTCACATATTTTTCACTTGAATATGAAATTGTAAGATTTCATACAATAAAAATACAACAATAATGAGGAGGAGATTCGATGACTTTAGATGTCATGTATTCCGCCGCAAGCATAATCGTTTTAGTATATTTTATTTATCAATGTGTTACAGATTAGAAAAAAGAGCCATTTTTCGGCTCTTTTTTCTATGGTAAGAATACTATCCAACCAATCCATACTATAAAAATGACTCCAGCAATTACAGCTGGTAATAAATAAAAATGAGAAAGTATAACTATTCCATACAAAAGTATTACTGGAAACAATAAATAGAGATCTGCCTTCCATCTTAACAATAGTAATTTTCCTTCATCACAATATAAATGAAGAAACATTTTTTTCGTAAATTCGTTCCAATAGTCGCGCGCATAACGGGAAATTGCAAATAAAGCAAATGCAAGAATGATAGCGGCAATCCACTTCGGACTCATAATAATACTGACAGTGCTTATACATACAATTTGAATAGAAAATATTCGTGCACTACTTGTACGGAAAAATTCTTTAAAAAAGGATTCAACAATACGATCATCGGTTTTCTTCCCTAAAAACTTTTTAGAACGCGGAAACATCCACGGCTTTTTATTCGAACTACTCGGTTTAGCCGCATGACCACCAACTTGCATAATCCCGCTCGTCCAGCGCATACTTTCTTCTTTTTCTTTCTCAATTTCTTTAAAAAAGGAATTTTTATAATTCAATTTTTCTTTTATCAATACGGTAATGAGAAAAACTGCTAGTCCGATACATAGTATAGAGTAAAATGGATTTTTATAAATAAAAAATAGACTCACTCCAAAAAAGGATAGACTTATAGAAAATATTACATTTTTGATAACCCATAGTAACCATCGTTTTCCCACACGTACATGAATACATCTCGTTAATAACGCCAACAAAAATCGAAATACAGTAAAGAATAGCCAAAATAATACGACTTGTACCTTCGTCACTCCAATACTTTTCAGCAAAACTGGTAACATAACAACTACTACCACTACATTCGTTATTGCTATTCGAATAAACGTATATGTCATGCCATACTGGATTAATTTTTGCATGTGAGCAGGATACGAAATTAAAAATAAACTATCCGCTTGCTCAAAAAATGAGCGAACTCCTCTTCCATATGTAATCACATAAAATGCGAGTAGACCTAATCCGAAATAAACAGTCTCTCCCATCGATAATTCTTCCGTCCATAGTGAACGATAATAAATCCCCATAAATATAAATGCTGGAATAATAATATATAGCGCAACTGTCCAATCCGTTATAGAACGTATGGACTTCCATTTGCGGCCCAGTTCATGGCGCAATCTTTTATAAAATTGTTGTTTAATCATGTTGTTCACGCCTTACAATTACATCAAAACAGTCTAATAATGAACTCCCTGGCATTTCTGCTAACGTTTGAATTGCCTCTAAATGGCCATCTGCGACTAATGTACCTTGTGAGATGAGTAAAAATCTTTCGCAAATTCTTTCAGCTGTATCTAATACGTGCGTACAAAGTAAAATTCCTGCCCCGCGTTCTTTTTCTTTATATAAATAACTTAAAAACTCTTTCGTAGCTACCGGATCTAAACCGATAAAAGGTTCGTCAATGATATAAAAATCTGGTTCAGTTAAGAACGCCAAAATGAGCATCGATTTTTGTTTCATCCCTTTTGAAAACTTTGATAAATACTCATGTTTATGCCTATCCATTCGAAACATATGTAATAACTCTTCCGCTTTCCGTTCCCAGCTTCCGGCTTCGTTCTCGCGAGCAGCCATTAATAATTCAATATGTTCCCAGAGCGTCAAATAATCATAATAAGTTGGATGTTCGGGCACATATGCATACGGATTTTTCTTTTCACCAAATGATATTTCACCATTCATATTTACAAGTAACCCGAGCATCGTTTTAATCGTCGTACTTTTCCCGGCACCATTTGCGCCAATAAGAGCAACTAATTCGCCTTGCTCAATCGAAAAGGCAATATCATGAATTTTTTTCACCTATTTCATATCCAGCAGAACGGATATTTACTTCTAACATACATTCCCCTTCTTTCCATTTCCAATACAAACTAGGAAAAGAATAACATATAACTATCTATATATCATTATAAAATATTTATTTTCATAGCAGGAATAAATATTTTTTAACAGAATACTTAATGTTTGATTACATTTAATTGGAGTGGATAATATGTCTTTTCAAATTCGTGAAGCTACGATAGACGATATAGATGCACTTTGTTCTTTAACGAAAGAATTAAAAGGTTCCTCTATTTCGTATGAAGATATGAACAACCGATTGCAATTCGTACAAATGAGTCCTTTTGATTTTTTATATGTTTATGAGGAAGAAAAAACTATACTTGGATTACTTGGGTTTCGTATACGTGAAAATTTAGAAGATGTAACTCGGTATGGAGAAATTTCAATTATTAGCGTTGATTCTACAATACGACGGAAAGGCATTGGGCAAGCATTAATGGATTATGCAGAGCAATTAGCAAAGAAGCATAATTGCATTGGCACATGGCTAGTTAGTGGAACAAAAAGAGTAAAAGCTCATCCTTTTTACAAAAAATTAGGATATGAAGTGAATGGATATCGATTTGTAAAACATTTTTAAACTACTTGTTAATTGAAAGGACTATAACTATGACAAACATTCAAGCAATTTTCATTGATCGTGACGGTACAATTGGTGGCGATACTACCATACATTACCCAGGATCATTTACATTATTTCCTTTTACAAAAGCATCACTGCAAAAATTAAAAGCTAATCATATAAAAATTTTCTCTTTTACAAATCAACCAGGTATCGCGGATGGGATAGCGACCATAGCCGATTTCTCACAAGAATTAAAAGGCTTCGGTTTTGATGATATTTACGTATGTCCTCATAAACACGGTGATGGTTGCGAATGTCGTAAACCAAATACAGGCATGCTTCTACAAGCAGCCAAAAAACACGGGCTTGATTTAACACAATGTGCTGTAATTGGTGATCGCTGGACTGATATCGTTGCAGGAGCAAAAGTGAATGCGACAACGATTTTAGTACGAACAGGCGCTGGATACGACGCTTTACATACGTACCGAGACAAGTGGGCACATATTGAACCAAACTACATTGCAGAAAACTTTGAAGATGCGACAAATTGGCTTTTAAGTCAACTATAATGCAAATGAAAAGAGACGCCTTCAAAATGAAAGCGCCTCTTTTCATTTAATATTATTTAAAACGTTAATTCATAATGGAAATAACGATTATCTCTCAAATATCCATTTTCAGCGTATAATCGCTGTGCTGATAAATTATCAATCTCTGTTTGTAATTTTACACCTTTTGCACCATTTTCTAAGGCGAATCCTTTCGCAGCTTCTAATAATTTTTTCCCTGTTCCTGCCCCGCGCTTAGCAGCTTGTACAAATAAATCATTTAAAATCCATAATTCTTTCATCGAAATAGAAGAAAATGATGGATATAATTGTGTAAATCCAATATATTCACCATCTTCAACTGCTACGAAGATAACAGATTCTTTTCTCTCCATTCGATTTCGTAAAAATACTTTTGCTCCTTCTAGATCGGAATCTTGTCTATAAAACATACGATAGTTATTAAAAACTGATGCTAGTCCATCTAAATCTGCAATTGTTGCCTCATATATTCTCATTTTACTCCATTCCCCTTCCAATACTGTTTCATTATATCCGTTGCCCATTTAGGCTGTACAATTTCTTCTTTCGGCATAAACTCTTTCATTATTGGCTTTATATCCAATACAGGGGTGCCATCAATAGCATCTAACCCCTCAACAATAATTGATTTACCTTCTCTTTTGATTACCTTTACAATGGTTGCTCCTATACGATTCGGACGATTTTTTCCACGCTGTGCAAAAATACCTACTTTAGGATAATCATGATTATTTCTAGGATATCTAGCAAAATATTGAATTTGTTCATCAGTTACTTTATGAAAATAAAAAACAACTTCAATATGTGAAAAATCTTCAATCCCTTGTATACTTTCTTCTGTATACATTTCCGTTAAAGTAATATAGGATTTTACTTCTCCCCACTCATCATCTTTTATTTCCTTTCTTTCATTATGTACAAATGCGATTGGTTGAACTGAAAACATACGCATTCCCCCTTACATGTAACCACTTACATTATAAAATATTTTCTGAATGTTTTCCACATATACAAATTAGGTTACATAATATAATTATAATCTATTTTATAAGGCGAAATGAACTGCTTCAACTGCATGTATATAAGTTGTATCGAATATTGGAACTGATACGTCTTCCTGTTTAACTAATAATCCTATTTCTGTACAACCTAATATGATTCCTTGTGCCCCTTCTTGTACTAACTCTTCTATAACTCTCTTATAATACTCTCTAGATTGTGATACTATTTTTCCTAAACACAATTCCGTATATATTACTTCATTTATCTTATCCCTATCCGTTTTCGATGGAACTGTTACTTTTATATGATTTTCTTCAATACGTGACTTATAGAAATCTTGCTCCATTGTATATTTTGTTCCAAGTAAACCAACAGTTTGAATACCTTTTCTTTTCATTTCTTTCGCAGTTGCATCTGCGATATGTAAGACTGGAATATGAATATTCTCCTTTATTTTCTCAACTACTTTATGCATAGTATTTGTACAAATAATTATAAAATCTGCCCCTGCACTCTGTAACGAATATGCTGCATTCCCTAATACCTCTCCTGCTCCATTCCAATCTCCGTTAGATTGGAACCGTTCAATCTCTTCAAAGTCCACACTATTGATTATACATTTTGCTGAATGTAACCCTCCTAATCTCTTTTTTATTTCTTCATTTATGATTCGATAATATTCAGTAGTTGATTCCCAACTCATACCACCAATTAATCCTATTGTTTTCATAACTACTACACCCACCTCACACTATTTTTATAACCTGATTCAAACATTTTATTATATATATTATACATAATAAAACAAGACTTTACGTTGAAAATATAAAGTCTTGTTTTAACTATTTCCAAGGAAATTTTATAAGAATATTCTGAAATTAAACACCTAATGTTTTTATAGAATCTTCATATCGATAATGAAAACATTCTCGATACAACTGTTTAATTTCATCATATGATGGCACACGTGGGTTATTTGCTGGACTTCCACTTTCAATTGCATCAGATGCCATTTTAGAAATAGCTTTTTCAAATTCAACTTCACCAATTCCGTATTCTTTTAAATTTGGAATACGAAGATCAAAGCAAAGTTTTTTTATTTCCCTGAGCGTGTAATCGGCTACTTCTTCATCACAATAAGAATACATATCTTTATTTAAACAACGTCCAATTTCCGCTAGTCTTTTTACTGCACTCACTTTTGTATATTCTAAAACTGTAGGTAATAGTATTGCATTCGATATACCATGTGGTACATGAAATAACGCCCCTACTGGTCTTGACATGCCATGAACTAACGTAACAGATGCGTTTGAAAATGCAATTCCAGCTTGTAAGGAAGCAATCATCATCGCTTCTCTTGCCTCCATATTCTCTCCATCTTCATATGCAATACGTAAATATTTCATAATACTTTCAATAGCAGAAAGAGCGAGTACATCTGTAAGTGATTGTGAAACTTTAGAAATATATGCTTCGACTGCATGACATAATGCATCTATCCCTGTTGCTGCTGTAATATGAGGTGGTACAGAACGTGTTAAAATCGGATCAATAATCGCTACTTGCGGGGTAAAACTCGGATGTTTCATCATCATTTTTACATCTGTTCGTTTATTCGTAATTACTGCTACACTTGTTACTTCTGACCCAGTACCCGAAGTTGTTGGAATTGCAATGAGCGGTAGCGGATCATTGTCTATTTCCATATCCTTTTGGACATAATCTTCTACTTCTCCGCCATTTGTATATAACACCGCAACTGCTTTTGCTGCATCAATACAACTTCCACCACCAAGACCGATAATAAAATTACACTTTTCCTCTTTACAAATAGTTAACGCCTCTAACACGTGTATATTTGTAGGCTCAGCATTTACTTTATTATATGTAATAACGGTAATACCTTTTGTATTTAATTGTTGTATACAACTCTCAACATATCCCAAATTCTCCATAATTGTATCAGTTACTATAAAAGCTCTTTTTCCAAACTTCTTGGATTGTTCCCCCAGTTTTTCAAGCGAATTTCTTCCATATAATACGGACTTCGGCATACGAAATTCAGCAACTTCTTGCAAGTACTCCACCTCTTCTTTCCCTAATTAATATTTTCGTCTATAAAATATCTATTTAATAAATTCCTGTTAAAGTATAGAACGCGATAACTAAAAATACAGCAAGCGTTTTCAAAACTGTAATAGCAAATATATCTTTATAAGATTGTTTATGTGTTAACCCAGTTACTGTAAGAATAGTAATGATAGCTCCGTTATGTGGTAATGTATCCATTCCTCCTGATGCCATTGATACGATACGATGCATTACTTCTAACGGAATATCGAATTGATTAGCTGCTGCAATAAATTTATCACCCATTGCACTTAAAACGATTCCCATTCCTCCTGATGCAGAACCTGTAATGCCAGCTAAAATATTCGTCGTGACTGCTCCGTTCACTAGCGGATTTGTAAACGTGGCAGAAATGCCATCTCTCATAATCGCAAAACCTGGAAGTGCTGCGATAACACCACCGAATCCAAACTCAGCTCCTGTATTCATTGTTGCAAGTAGCGCTCCACCAATACTTGTATTCAATCCAGCTTGGAATCCTGTTACTACTCGTTTCCAATATAATAATAACGTTGTTACTATACCTATGATAAGTGCTAATTCTACTGACCAGATTCCAACTACTGCACTTAATTCTACTTTTCCAAATGCTTTCATACCAATTGCAGAAAAATCAAAACCATTCGGATACCACTTCGGTATCATAATAGTAAAAACTTTATTCATTACACCTACTAAAATAAGTGGTATAAAAGCAATTACTTGCTGCGCTCTTGTAATTTCAATATTTTTAACCAGCTGCATATCTTTTTGTTCTGCTTGTAAAGAAGCTGCCATTTCCGTATTCCCATCGTTAAAACCAAAATATCCTTCTCCAGCTGCTTTCGCCTTCTTACGTCTACTTTCTAAATATAGTAAACCTAACGTAAGTACAAAAATTGCCCCTACAATACCAAGTATCGGCGCAGCATAAATGTCTGTTTTAAAAAACGTTGTAGGTATTACGTTTTGAATTTGTGGTGATCCAGGTAGCGCATCCATCGTAAACGTGACCGCTCCAAGAACAATTGTTCCAGGAATTAAACGTTTTGGAATATTCGCTTGTCGAAACAACTTAGCTGCGAACGGATATACAGCAAACACTACTACATACACACTAACACCACTATACGTTAAAATAGCACCCATTAATACAATCGCTAATATTGTACGTTTTTCACCAACTAACTCTATAATTGTCTTTGCAATTGAGTCCGCAATCCCTGACATTTCTACTACTTTCCCAAATATTGCCCCGAGTAAAAATACAGGAAAATATAGTTTAATAAAACCTACCATTTTCTCCATAAAAATATTCGAAAAGAAAGGTAATACAAAACTAGGCTCTGTCAAAAATACCGCAAATAATGCAAATATCGGTGCAAATAAAATAACAGAAAATCCTTTATACGCTACAAACATAAGTAAACTAAGTGCTAATAATATAATAACTAGCTCCAATTATACCCCTCCTTTAAACTGAAAATTCAAACTTTTATTGATAAATTTCAATTAATCCTTTGATTCTGACATCACTCCTCTTATTCATACAAATTTTTCATGCTAAAAATGTCTAATTATACATATTCGATTACATATAAAAAATCCCTTTAAACAAAAAACGATTTCATCATCATACGTTATAAAGGGATTATTAGTCTCTATATTTACTTCTTTATCAAACTATTTTCTAAGCAAAAATGATGTAATTCTATTACATCATTTACGATATGAGTCGCACCAACTTCGGTCAATTCTGTTTCACTACCATAGCCATATAAAACGCCGATTGATGCAATTCCATTCTGATTCGCACCGATTATATCGTGCTTTCTATCTCCAATCATAACAAGTTCTTCTTTATTAAGTTCTTCATTTGTTTGTAAAATATGAGCAATGATTTCTTCTTTTTTTATTCTTGTACCATCTAAATTACTTCCAATAATACCTTCGAAATAATTTGTTAGTTGAAAATGCTCTACAACTTGTTCAGCAAATATAGTAGGCTTTGAAGTTGCTATAAATAAACGATTTCCAGTATCTTTTAATTGTTTTAAAAGATTTGGAATACCCTCGTAAACATTATTCTCCAACAATCCACGTTGCTTTAAATATTCTCTGAAATAAAAAACAGCTCGTTCAACTTCTCCTTCATTCATATTATATCTCTCTACAAATGATTGCTGGATGGGTGGACCAATAAATGAATCTAACTCGCTTATATGTAATTCTTCAATACCAACCTTTTTTAATGCATACAATACTGAATTGACAATCCCTTCTTTCGGATCCGTCAATGTTCCATCTAAATCAAATAAATATGTTGTGTACACGTTTCAATCCCCCACTCATTTTACTTTATAAGTAACCTATAACAGATCTCCCCTCTTTCCCTTCTATTATAATACTATCATTATCTTTTTTTCTGAAAAATTACTTTTCCTATGTCACATACTTTCAGTTACAAAAAAAGATACATATGGTAAAGTGAAAAAGTTACAATTATTTTAATAGAAACTGGTGAAACAAATGTCAATTACGTTAATTTTTATAATGGCTTTCACAATTATTATCCATGCGGTTGAAACTAGCTCTTACAGTATTCGATTAGCTGGTGTACGTTTAAAAAAGATTGCCGTTGCCTTATCCGTCGTAGGAATGGTACTGCTTATTTCTAGAACATCTAACTTACTACAAGCCTTTTTAATCGGTGGTATTGTCGATGAAGCAAAACTAGATTCTTCTATTGATTTAGAGCATATTATACGTCTCGTTCTATTATCTGCTTCTATCGGTACATTACTTGCTATTATACTGTATCCAACTTTGACAAAACTATTTGGATACGTCATTCAAAATTTTGAAACAGATGGTTCATTCATTCGAATGATGAAGACGAATAACATTCAAAAGTTAAAGTACACAAAAAAATATGTACGCTTTCCAAAGTTAGAAATGATTCATAGACTACGCATTGGTGGTATTCCAAAACGTATTATGCTTATTAATATGTTTGCTACTGCTATTTATACAGCAGGTGTTCTTTCTGCCCTTTACGCTTCATTTCTAAATCCAGATTATGCAACAAACGCAAGTACAGCTTCTGGTCTTGTAAATGGTTTTGCTACAATTTTATTAACCGTACTACTCGATCCACGCATCGCTCTTTTAACAGAACGTGCTTTACAATCAGAGAATGGTGCTGAGTCTATGAGTAAAATGTACGGTTGGCTAATGATTTCTAGACTTTTCGGTACATTATTAGCACAACTACTATTTGTACCAGGTGCTTACTGGATTTTATGGATTATTGAACTAATACATTAATTTACTAGAAAGGTGAATATATCAATGAATATCCAAACAGAGCAACATATCATTCGCTTAATAGAAAACGACGAATGGATGATGGACGTATTACAATTAGCAAAATCACTAGAATTACCTGATTGGTGGATTTGTGCCGGGTTTGTTCGTTCTAAAATTTGGGATACTTTACATAACTATGAAGCTAAAACGACTATGTCTGATGTTGATGTGATTTATTATGATAGTCTACATAAAGATGAGATATACGAACAATCATTAGAAACGAAATTAATGAATATGGATGCTACTATCCCTTGGTCTGTAAAGAATCAAGCTCGTATGCACGTAGTAAATAATATGCCACCGTATTCTTCTTCTGTTGATGCTATTTCTAAATTTCCTGAAACAGCAACGGCGTTAGGAGTTACATTAGACGAAAAAAACAAAGTTATATTAACAGCTCCGTGTGGTATTGAAGATGTTCTTTCCTTACAAGTGAGACCAACAGCTCATTTTCTGGAATCAAAAGAGCGTATACATATGTACAAAAATAGAGTTATTAAAAAGAATTGGCAAAGTAATTGGCCCAACATTACAATCACATATCCATAAATTAAAAAAGGGTGCTTCTCATTTATAGAAGCACCCTTTTCTTCATTTCAAAAAATGTATGACTGTTTCTGCAAACCTATTTGCTTCCTCATAATGAGGTGAATGACCGCTCTCTTCAAATACGATATATTTGCCGTTTCGGGCATCTTTATTAAATGTTTCAATTTGTTTTTCACACGTTACAACATCATGTTTTCCTACAATTAATAACATTGAATTTTGTACATCTTTTATTTTTCGTAATAATGAAGTATGAAATGCTCCTTCTAATTTTAATCTATCAAAGTGGATCTTGGAGCGATTTGAAAATACTTCCCACTCTTCATCACTATATAAACTCTCGTCTGTCACATCTTCCTTGTAATTGTAAATCTCCATTCTATTTTCTTCTAGTTCGTCACTTAGTCTTATATAAGCATCTAACAACTCTTCTGAACTAGCATTGCTAGATGAATAAACTAAACACGCTTTTGCTACTTCTTCTTTTCCATACTTTTTCAATAAGTCCGCTGTCTTTTGTAACAAAGCTTTACTTGTTAATGCAAAATCGAAAGTTGGTCCTTCAAATATTATTTTCTCTATTGAACTTGGATATATCGACGCATATAACAACGCTACATATCCACCGAAGGAATGTCCAATTATAGACCACTTTTCAATTTGTAATGATTTTCTTAATTCCTCACAGTCTTCAATCAAATCATGTAATCCAAAAGCTTCGTCTTCAGTAATTTCTTCTGAGCGACAAACACCTCTTTGATCTATCATAATTACATATAAAGAATTTTTTAAACGTTCTGCTTGATGAAATGAAAAATCATAACAACTTTCTCCTGGTCCACCATGCAAGTATAGAACTGGTTTATTGTTAGGATTCCCATGCGTTTCAACGTATAGCTTTTTCCCTCTAATATTTATATATTCCCCTGTTTCTATCAAATTCGCCATAAACATCACCACCTTCTTTTTTTACTGAATATTATAACATTCATTGTTAAATAATCCCTATTACATTTAAAAAGACGATGATGATTGCAAGTGGCGCTACAAATCGAAGTAAAAATGCCCAACAAGTAAATACTTTCTTTCCGTAATTTCCACCTACAAAAAACTCTGCTTCTAGCACCTTCTTCTCCATTTTGAATGAAACGAAAATACTAATAAATAGTGCTCCAAGCGGCATTAATATATTACTAGATAAAAAGTCTACCGCATCAAAAATATTCTTTCCGAAAATCGTAATATCACTCCATATTCCAAATGATATAGCTGATGGTATACCTACTAAGAAAATGCCGAAACCGATCATCCATGATAATTTCGTTCTCTTTTCTTGTTCCCCATTTGCTAATGCTGAAACAACTGTCTCTAGTAAAGAAAATGCCGATGTTAATGTCGCAAATGTAAATAGTGCAAGGAATACTGTTAAGAAAAACCCACCGAACGGAATTTGACTAAATACAGATGGTAATACGATAAATAGTAATCCAGGCCCTTCTGTTGGTTCCATTCCTAATGAAAATACAGCTGGAAAAATAGCAAGACCCGCAAATAATGAAACAAATAAATTCAACCCAACGATTGTTATTGCTGATTTTGGTAAACTTTCTTTTTTATTTAAATAGGAACTATATGTGACCATTATCGAAATCCCGATACTAATCGCAAAGAATGATTGACCCATTGCGAACAAAATACTTTCTGAAGTAATCTTTGAAAAATCTGGTTGTAAGAAAAACTTCACACCTTTCATTGCATTATCAAGTGTTAATGAACGAATAATAAGAGCAACAAATAAAACGAACAACGCTGGCAACATATATTTACTTGCTTTTTCAATTCCGTTTTGTACACCTTTTGATACAACCCAAATCGTAATGAACATAAAAGCGAAATGTCCCATAATTGCCCAAACGGGATTTCCAATTGTTTCAGTAAATAATGAACCGTAATTTTGTCCTGGAGTAATAAGTTGTCCCGTTACTCCTCTGAATAAATAAATTAACACCCATCCACCTACAACACTATAAAACGAAAGTAGTATAAAACACGTTCCGACGCCAAGGCGTCCAATCCAGTGCCACCCTGTATTTGCTGCAATACTTTTAAATGCACCAATTGCTTGTTTCTGCGTACTACGTCCAATCATAAATTCAGCTATAAGTAGTGGTAATCCAATTAATACAGTAAATAATATAAAGATTAAAAAGAATGCTCCTCCCCCGCTCTTGCCGGCGATATAAGGAAACTTCCATATTGCGCCAAGTCCAATTGCCGATCCGGCTGCAGCCATTATAAAACCTAATTTCGAAGTCCATTGCTCCGTCTGTTTCATCTCATTTTCCTCCTAATAGAATCATTTTATATAAATAATTAAATTTTATAGACCAATCCGAATAAACCCTCCATTTCTATTTCCATAAAATAAAAAATGGCTCAACGTCTCTATATAAAGAGACGCTAAGCCATTTACTTAACGCGGTACCACCCTTATTGATTCCATTATGAATCCACCTTAGTAGTAATCGTTTGATTACAAACCTAATATCGAAGGTTAACCGTTAAGATTTACTAAGAATGTGATTCCGTTCCACCTTACTGCTCCTAGGCGAGTTCAGGATGTCATTTGACTATGTCACACCAACCCATAGCTCTCTGTACAAATATACGACCTTACTACTCCTATTCAACACATTTAAATATTTAGAATATATTTTCTTTTGAAATTAATATGAAGTATATCGGTTATATTTGTAACTGTCAAGGGAGATATTAAATTTTAATGAGAAAATGCGGAATTTCCTTCCCCTATTATTAAGGGATAAGCCTTGTACAGTCCCTTGGAAAAGCACTCGCCTCTCGTACATTTGTTAATTCTAATAGTTTGTATACAACTCTCTCTAACCCAATTCCAAAACCACCGTGCGGGGGACAACCGTATCGAAATGTATTTAAATAAGATTGAAACTTATCGGGATGTAGTCCTTTTTCGTTAAACGAAGCGAGTAACATTTCATAATTATGAATTCGCTGTGCTCCTGATGTTATTTCTAATCCTTTATATAGTAAGTCGAATGAATCGGTAATAGATGCATTCTCTTTATTCGGCATCGTATACATCGGTCTCGCTTCTTTCGGATAATGTGTAATGAAAACAAACTCACTCTTATATGTTTCCTTCACATATTTCCCTAGTAGCTTTTCACCTTCTGTATCTAAATCCCCAATTGGCGATTCTTTCCGATACTTACTTTTCAAAATTTCTTGTGCTTGTAACAATGTAATTTTCGGTATTTCTGTAATAACAGGTACTTCTATTTGTAATAGTTGTAGTTCTTTTTCACAATTTTTTACTACTTGTTGAAACATATATCGTAATACATCCGTTTCTAATTGCATCACTTCATGAAAATCATTTATAAAGCCAATCTCTACGTCTAACGATATATATTCATTTAAATGACGGGAAGAATTGTGATGTTCCGCTCTATATACAGGTGCGATTTCAAACACACGTTCTAATCCTCCCGCTACCATCATTTGCTTATAAAACTGTGGTGATTGAGCTAAATACGCTTCTTTTTGGAAGTATGGCAACTTAAAAACATTTGCTCCTCCTTCTGCCCCTTGCGAAACAATTTTTGGAGTAAATATACGTGTGAAATCGTTCTCTATAAGGAATTCACTAAAGCTATGAACGAACGTAGATTTCACTTTAAATATCGCCGCGATTCTCTCATGTCTTAATGATAATACCCGCTCATTAAATAGTTGATCTAAGCCAACTTGTAACTTCTTTTTATTTATTTCAAATGGAAGTTGTTCTGCAACGTTTATTACTTTCACTTCATGCGCAAGTAATTCAACACCCAATTCCGTTTTCGTTGTTTCGACTATCTCGCCGATTACATGGACGACACTTTCTACATCAACTTTATATCCAGCTAATTCATTTTCTAATACACATTGAATTACCCCTGTTCTGTCCCGTAATAATAAAAAACTAACATTTCCAAGATGACGAATCTTTTTTACCCATCCTTGAAGTAATACAACTTTTCCGCTTTGCTTTGTACATTCTTTTGTGAGTGAACGCTTCATTACATTTCCCTCCAGTAAATTTATATTTATTTACGTTATTATTGTTGTCATCGTCATCATCCACGGTCACTCACCTCCCTTCAAAGAATACAAAAATCCGCCCCTATAAATAGGGACGGATTTTTCCGCGGTACCACCCAAATTGTCATAATGACCATCTTAGCCCTGATAACGGTAGGTACCGTTTGCTTTTACTAATTATCACGTTCAAAGCAACACTCACAGGTGTCTTTCCATCATGCGGTATCGCAATCTTCTCAGCAACCGATTGCTCTCTGTAGACCTTTGCATCATGTACTTTTCCTGATCATCACTTTTTATATTTACAGAGTATTCTATCTCTTTGTTTTATAAAACGCAAGTCTTTTTAAATATATTTTGATTTTTCAAATCCACTTTTGTACAATCTCCTCTAAAGCCATTCCACGTGAGCCTTTTAATAATACAACATCATTTTGCGTTATAATTTTTAATACTTCCTCTGCTATCTCGGCTTTATTATCAAATGATTGTACTTTTCCTGCATGATAGTTCTTTCTTGCTTCTTCCGCTACAATTTTAGCTAACTCTCCATACGTAAATACATATTGAATGCTCTCCTCATTTAACATTTTACCAATTTCTCTATGATATGTTTCACCTTTCTTCCCTAACTTCAACATATCCCCAATCACTATCATTTTTTTCTTATAGGCATTTAACTTCTGTAACGTTTCAATTGCAGCCTTCATGGAGGAAGGACTGGCATTCCATGCATCGTTAATAATTGTAAAACCTGTTTTAGCGGTTAAAAACTGAAAGCGCATTTGTGTAATATTTATTTGCTGCAATGCTTCTTGTATTTTTTCTATAGGGACTTTGTAAAATTGACCTACAGCGATTCCGACAATCGTATTAAAAATATTATGTTCTCCATGTAAGGGAACATCGTACTGTATTTTTGTATGATTTAATTTAAAATGAACACCATATTCATCTAATTGTACGTTCGTTGGAAACAAATCATTTGTATACTTTCCACCAAATGACTTACTTTCTATACCTAGCATATTAATATTTTGAGAAAGTAATGGCTCGTCGCCATTATATAGGAACAGTCCATCGTCATTTAATCCGTCTATAATTTCAAATTTAGCCTTCGCAATCTTTTCTCTTGATCCAAGCGTCTCTAGATGTGACTGTCCAATCATTGTAATAATCGCTACATCTGGCTGTGCGATTCGTGATAAATTTCGAATTTGTCCTTTTTCACTCATTCCCATTTCAAGTATTAAGAACTCAGTATTTCGTTCCATTTCTAAAATTGTTAACGGCAAACCGATTTGACTATTAAAATTACCTTTTGTTTTATGCACTCTATAAGTTGAACTTAAAATGCCTCCTATTATATCTTTTACGGTAGTCTTGCCATTACTACCAGTAATTCCGATCACTTTTACATTTATCTCGCTTCGATAAAATTGTGCCAATTGTTGCAAAGCAAACAAAGTGTCATCTACAAATATAATTGGAATCCCTTTTGGCGGAGTACCGTAAGACTTTTTCCATAAGGAAGCGACAGCTCCATTATCCATTGCTTCTTTCACATACTCATGCCCATCTTTCACCCTAATGATTGGAACAAATACATTTCCTTCTTTCATGTTTTTGGAATCTATGCAGACACCATGCATCTCTATAAGATGAAACGATTCTTGTAATCCTTCTCCATTTACTACCTCTTCAAGTTTTTTCAAATTCATTTGAATCATAGCATCACCTATTTTCCATTTAATTACATATTTACCGTTTGATTTACGCATATTAATAAAAATTTTATAGTGAGGTGTTAATATGAAAAAAGCGATTAGTTTCTTTCTTCTTTTGTTATGCTTAATTGTAGTGAATGAAACGTACGCCTATTCACCAAAATCTTTACCTATCTCTCAAAACTCTGATCAATGGCAAGTGAATATTGATGAACCGAAAAAAGTAAACAAAAAAAAGCTTCAAGCTAAAAAAGATGAATTTCAAACATATCAATTTTCAGTAAAAAATGTTGGAAACAGTGAAGTATATAACGTACAAGTCGAAGTATTCCGCAACGAGCCAAAAACAAAAACGAAATATGAACTCTTCTCCCTAAAGGAAAGTCGTTTAGCAAGTGGAAAAACCGGATTTGAACATGCTAATTTTCCACTTGCTACAAAAGCAGATGAAGTTGATGTAATCATTACATGGCAAGAACACCCTTTCCGCTCCATGAGAAATGGTCAAAAAGTGGAGTCTAGAAAATTTAAAGAGCATTTTGTTTTTAAAGATGAAAAAAAATAAAGTGAAACTTTAATCAGTGGGGGTTTTGTTCATCCCCCACTGATTATTAGTTGAACCAATCGGACTTTTACGGACAGTTGATCCCCCACCTAACTTCTTTGCTTCCGCTGAATTTTGAGGTGGGGGTCTTACTGCTCGTTAAAGCGGGATAAATGGAATGCGAATAAATTCACATTATCATCTATATAGCTTACTTTACTAGTACCAGTTCTAAAGCAAATTAAAAAGTCGTGGCTTATACATGCCACGACTTTTTATATTAATTCGTACTAATTCCTCTCGCTGCCCAAATACGATCGATATCAGTGGCATGTTGTCCGCCATATAAAAGAGCATCCGCTTGCTTAATTGCTTTTGCTCCATCACTGAATTTAGAGTTTGGTGTTAACGACCAGTGCGATTGTAAAATAATTTTCGTTGCTACATCACGACCAAATGCTTGCGCCATCTCATATTGTCCTTGAGCCCAAATTTCTCCATCATCATGTACTTCATTCGTAATATCTTTCGGATACACTTTATTATTATCTAATCGGCGTAAGCACGTCGGATCTGAACTAGAATAAGCAGTCGCATCCCATTCTCCAACACATGCTTTTCCGTAGCCTGTTGTCGATACTGCATCTTCATACGTAGCACCTAAGAAATCACCAAACCCTTCTCCCATCGCTCCACCTTCTGCAGAACTACCGAAGCCAGGAACTTGGTTATCTTGAATTGAATGTCCATATTCATGTGCGATAATACCAGCATCTTCTGCATCATCTACTCCACCAGTACCAAATGTTAAAGCTTTCGTTGTCGGAGAATAAAACGAGTTGTCCGCCGTTGTTCCATTCACATTCACTTTAATAGAGCGATTATTAATATTTTTAAAACCTAGACTTTGAATGTAACGTTGTAAAGTATCGATATGATAATACGACATCACATCTTCAAAGCTATCATTTGCACGTGTATAGTTAAATTGTAAGTTTGTAGATTTCGTTTTTGCTTTTGAAGAAATCGTTACATACTCTCCAATTAAAAATCCTGTCCCATCTAAACCTTTTAACGTAACAGTCTTTAATTGGTTCGTTAATGCTGTTGAATCTGCATCATTGTTATCTTTTAAACCTACTTTACTACCGCTAGATACGACTGGATTAGGTAAAAATACTTTTCCTGATCCTTCTGCTTTACGGTTTATATCAACTTTTTTAATTAACTTCCCATTTTCTGCATCAATAAATGTTTCCCATGCACCAAACGGATTATTAGAATGGACTACAACTTTATATACTGGACGAGCAATTCCTTCTTCCACAATATATCCGAATTCTTTCTCTGTAGGAGCCCATAAGTTTTGCTCACTTGCTTCTCCAACATACGCCATTGATTTTTGTATTGCATCTTTTTCACTAATTTTTGTCGTTACTTCCTTCACACCTTTAACAGATTGATAATCAGAAACAGCAAGTACTCCCTTTCCCTCTCCGTTAAGAGTAACTGTTATTTGTTTTGAAAATACAGGTGCACCATTAACCACTTGTTGGAACCTAACATATGAAGCTACTGACGTTTCTGTTGTAGAAATATATTGTAAGTCTGAAAGGTCTGGCTTTAATCCGTACTGATTGGCATTCCCTTTTAAATATTCAATAGCTTTTTTCTGTGGCGAATAAGCTTCCACCTTTACTTGTTTCTTTGTCTCTACTGCAGAAACAGTAGAAAGCGTTCCCATTACTAATGGCACAGTCATCGCCATTGCCACCATTTTTTTATTAAACATAGAACCACTCCCCCTAATAAAGTAGCTCAACCTTTTCCCATTCCCACTAGGCAATCATTCTTTACAAAATGGATGGATAAAAATTGAATCTACGTTTAATTCTCTATAAACAATTCTATTACCTTTCCATTTAGGGTGAGTGAAAGTTTCTCAATATTTATGTGTAAAGTGAAAACAATACTGTAGAAATATACTTCTACAGTATTGTTTTTGATAAGATATGTGCTAGAGGTTCTATCGAATGGATTATGCGGAAAATAACCGGATACATTTCCAGCACACAAAAAGGAAGTTGGAATCATTCCAACTTCCTTTTCTTTAATTAGCTGAACTTAATTTAATGCGGACTTTTGTCTCACCTAAAGAAAGTTCATCGTCTTCATTCGTTAAGTGACCAAATGTAAATTGTTTAACGAGTAAGTTTTCTTCCAACAACTCTTTATGATTCGTTAACGTTTGCTGTAGCTCTTCCTCTGTATCAAGAATAACATCCACTCGTAAATTTACTGGTAAATTCAACTGCTTACGATATTCTTGAACGGCGCGAATAAACTCACGTGCTACTCCTTCTTGTAACAATTCTTCCGTTACATTCGTATCTAACATAACTGTATATTGTCCGTTAGTTGTATTAGAGAATCCAGATTTCGCAACTTTCTCTACTAATACATCTTCAGTCGTTACAACTACTTCTTCTCCTGATGCTGCTTCGTAAACCGCTCTTTCTGTAGAGACAAAGTTTTGTACCTCGTCTTGTGATAATTGTTTTAACCAGCCATTTACTGCATTTACATTCTTACCAAACTTCGGTCCTGCCGTTTTAAAGTTCAGCTTTAATTGATATGATGTGTATTTCGTTTCATCGAGTTCAACATGGAACGCCTTCACATTTAACTCATCCATGACGATATCACGATAAGATTCCCAGTCCATATCACTTTCATTATGCTCAAGTAGTACAAGTTCCGCTAACGGCTGTTTTACTTTTAAAGAATGCTGATTACGGTTACTTCTTCCAAGTTCAACAACTTGTAAAACTGCATCCATCTCTGTTTCTAATTTCGGCTGAAGTAGTGATTCATTTACAATTGGATAATCCTCTAAATGAACGCTACTTTCAGTTAAATTCAAATGAATATCTTCAGCGACAAACGGTGTAAACGGTGCGATTAATTTACTAATTGTCACAAGCACTTCGTGAAGTGTCTCATACGCAGCTGCTTTTTCAGCATTCATACCAGATTCCCAGAAACGATTACGTGATCGTCTTACGTACCAGTTACTTACTTCATCTACAAGTGCCGCAATTTCACGAGCCGCATTCGTAAATTGATAATCATCAAGTGCTGTTCTCACTTTTTTCGTTGTACTATGCAATCTTGATAATACCCATTCATCCAATTTCGTCCGCTTTACGTCATATGTTTCATTCGGATTATACTCATCTAAATTTGCATATAAAACGTAGAAGCTATACACATTGACTAACGTATCTACAAATTTAGATTTCGCTTCCAGTACTGTTCTTTCAGAAAAACGTTTCGCATTCCACGGAGCACTATCAACAAGTAGAGCCCATCTTAAAGCATCTGCACCAAACTGATTTACTAAATCAACTGGATCTAGTGCATTCCCTTTACTTTTAGACATTTTCTGTCCTTCTTCGTCTAATACATGCCCTAGTGATAACACTCGTTTATAAGGCACTTTTCCTGTATATAGTGCTGATACTGCTAATAAACTATAAAACCAGCCACGTGTTTGATCAATACCTTCTGCAATTACATCTGCTGGAAACTGTTCTTCAAATAACTCTTTATTTTCAAATGGATAATGATATTGCGCAAATGGCATGGAACCACTATCAAACCAAACATCAATTACTTCTGGTGTACGATTCATCGCACTTCCGCATTTTTCGCAGTTAACTTGCACTTCATCTACATACGGCTTGTGCAATTCTAAATCTTCAGGTGTTTCTTTCGTACTATGCTTTCTTAAATCACCAATGCTTTTCGGTGCGAATTGATGATCGCAACTTTCACATTCCCATACGTTTAATGGTGTTCCCCAATATCTATTTCGGCTAATATTCCAGTCCACCATATTTTCTAAAAACTTACCAAAGCGTCCATGTTTCATATGGTCTGGATACCAAGTAACAGAATCGTTATTTTGTAAAAATGTATCTTTAATTGCAGTTGTTCGGATTAACCAACTCTCTCCTGCATAATAAAGAAGTGGTGAATCACAGCGCCAGCAATGTGGGTAACTATGTTCATACTTTTCTTTATGGTATAGTAAGCCTTCCTTCGCTAAATAACGAACGATATCCACGTCACAATCTTTTACAAATTTCCCTTTCAAAAATGGTACTGCTTCTGTATACTCACCTTTCTCATCTACAACATGCAAGAATGACAACCCTGCACTTTGAACGACTCTATAATCGTCCTCCCCATATGCTGGAGCGATATGAACGAGTCCTGTACCACTATCTGCCGTTACAAAATCTGCTGCGATAACGTGGTAGCCATTTGTAACTTCGTTCATTGGAAATGGCGGCATATAAGATGTGCTTACTAATTCTTCTCCTTTATGAACAGATAATACTTCATAGTTTTCTTTTAATACATCTCGTACACGTTCTTTCGCAACAATGTATACATGACCTTCTTGTTTCGCTTTCACGTATTCCATATTTGGATGTACAGCGAGCGCGACATTTGCTGGAAGTGTCCAAGGTGTTGTTGTCCAACCTAGGAAATATTCATTTTCACTATCTTTCACTTTAAACTTAACGGTTGCACTTAAATCTTTTACTGTTTTATACCCTTGTGCAACCTCATGTGAACTTAGTGAAGTTTGACAGCTTGGGCAGTATGGTGAAACTCTATGTCCTTTATACAATAAACCTTTTTCATGAATCGTCCCTAAAATATGCCATACACTTTCGATATATGGATTCTCTAACGTAACGTATGGATCATCCATATCGACCCAATAACCGATGCTTTCAGTGAATTCACGCCACTGCTTCTCATATGTGAATACACTCTCTTTACACTTCTGAATAAAAGGCTCAATTCCATACTCTTCGATTTCATGTTTACCAGAAATACCAAGTTGTTTCTCAACACCTAATTCTACAGGTAAACCGTGTGTATCCCATCCCGCTTTTCTTAACACTTTATAACCAGACATCGTTTTATATCTTGCTACTACATCTTTAATTGTTCGTCCAAGTGCATGACCTACATGCGGTAGTCCGTTCGCCGTTGGTGGTCCTTCATAAAACACAAAAGATTGTGCGCCTTCTCGATTCTGAATTGATTGCTCGAAAATACTTTGCTCGTTCCACTGTTTACGAATACGTGTTTCTCTCCCTACAGCTGACTCTTTTACATCTACTTTCTTCATCTACAATCACTCCTTTTTATGTTTTAAAGCACACAAAAAACCCGTCCCTATAAAGTAGGGACGGGTTTAACCGCGTTACCACCCTAATTCTATTAGCTCTTCACTAATAGCACTTAGCAACGTACGATCATACGTGTTCTTTGTAACGGTAGACATCCGTCCGGGCTTACTCATTTTCAGCCTCGGCTCCTCGGAGATGATTTTCAAATAACGTCTGCACACCGGCTTTCAGCAACATACCGGCTCTCTGGGGAACAGTACACTATTTTACTCTTTCTCGTCTTCAGATTTGTATACTTTGTTAAAAGCTATTTTATGGCATTTGGCAACTAATTGTCAACTAATTCGAAATATATTTTTATTTATATCCTTTTTTCCTTTTCTTATACAATTACTTTTCAAATTCTCGCAGTGCTGCTAAATTTTCATCATCCTCGATAAGTTCAGCGAAAAATCCCGACTCATCCTCACGAAGTACAATTTCAAGCTCTTCCTTCGCCTCTTTATTCCTGTTTAACTGTGCTAAATAACAAGCACGATCATATCTTGCTAACAAATCACTCGCATCCATTGTTACTACTTCATTTGTTATTTTTTCTGCCTTTATCGTTTGGCCAGCACCATGATATGAAGATGCTAAAGAAAGAAGAATTGCTGTTTCATTCGGATGATGGATAGAGGCATTTTCTAATACGTGAATTGCCTCTTCAAACCTCTCTTGACTTTGATATATTTCTCCTAAAGCAAGAAACGCTCTACTTACAAACGGTGTTTGCTCCGTTAATTGTAAGGTAATCTTTTCTGCTTTTCTTTCTTCTCCTGCTTTAAAGAATACTTGTGCCTGAAGAAAAAGAGTATCGTAATCATCTGGTAACTCTCGAACCATTTGCTTCGTTAATTCCATAGCATCTCTTAACATACCTTCTTCCTCGCACTCAACGAAAAGATTTACAAGTTGCTTCGCTACATCGTAATCCCATTTACTTTCTAATGATGTTTGCAATACATCTATCGCCTCTTTATACATCGCCACATTCTCGTAAAATAGTGCAAATCGCTGCGCTGCCATACTATTTTTTTGATTCAACTTTAATGAGATTTCATATAAATCAATGATTGTAGTAATAATCGAAATTTCTTTCGCACGGTTTTTCATGCGATAAAAAGCTCTTGTAATTATGGATTTCTTTGGCTGTTCATTTTGTTGACGTTCAATCCATCTTTCCGTCACCGCAGATGCTGCATACATAAATGCCATACTTCTTTCTGCCTTTTTCACTTTTAATATGTGAAGAAAATCTCGTATGTTAGACCATTTCTTATGTTGTTCTATCGCTTTTACATATACATCAAATATACGTTCATTATTTACATCTTTTTGTATAACCTTCATTGCAATTTCAATTGCTTTTGCATTTCTATTTTTCACTAATACTTTTGCATAATGATATAAAACTTCTGTATGCTCGCCATCTAATCTTAGTGCCTCTTCAATCTGCGCTTGTTCTTTATCTATTTCATCCATCGCTCCATACACGTATGCAATCGCATCTAATCGCCATATTTCAGGTACTTCGTCTGCTAATTGTTCTAGTTCAGTCAGCAACTCTTCCTGAAGATTCATCTCTACTGAAAGCTGTGCCAAATATTCCATATTAATATGCAACGGCTCTTCTTTCATCGCCTGAACCATATGACTTTGTTCTTTAGAACGATTTTCTTCTTTTTCGTATATTTCTGCAAGCTGTAAATGTACACCAATGAAATTCCCATCAAGCTCTAAACATCTTTCATACGCTTGTTTTGCTTCCGTTAATTGTCCTAATGCCATAAGTGTTTCACCAATTCGGTAATACGGTAATGCCGTTTCCTTTTGTTCTATCGCCTTATTATATCTTTTCATCGCTTGGCCATACTGTCCGATAGATTCATATAAAATACCTGTATAACAGCCATATTCACTTACGTCATTTCTTTCTTTTTGTAACGTTCTTAAGAATGCTATTCCTCGTTGTACAAATACGGTTCCTTTCATTCGATTCACATATTCATCTAACGCACTTGCTACATTATATTCGCTCTGCTTTATACCACTCTCTAACTTAGACAATGCTACTTTAAACCCTTCTTCACTTCCACCTAGTTCAACTTCAGCATCCCATAAAACCATTCCTGCATTCATAAGAAAATCTTGGCTCTTTTCAATTTGTTTTTCAATACTGAGAATATATTCTTTCGCTTCCTTATATTGTTCTCTTGCCATATAAACTTGCGTAAGTCCGAAGTGAGAATAAACATCATCATGATTTTCTTCCAAAGCACGAGTATACAATGTTTCTGCTTCTTCCAGACTATCATTTTGGAAATGGTAATCACCAAGTTTTACGTATAGAGGTGCCTTATCGTCACAATTCTCAATACCTTTTAATAAAATTTCTTTCGTACTTTCCTCATCCTTCAAATCAGATTCGTATATTTCTGCAAGTTTCGTATAAATGTATGGTGCATTACTATCCAAATAAATTGCTATTTTAAGCCCTTTTATCGCTAAATATAATTTCCCTAAATGATGCGCACATCTCGCTCGCTCATACCATACATGTGCTTCATTTTTATATTCTTTTAACAAATCATTAAAGATTTCATACGCTTCTTCATATCTTTCTAAATCTATTAATATTAACCCGTGATTCGTTAAAGTAAATCGTTCAGGGCTACGTTCCAAGGCGACTCGAGAAAACTGCAACGCCTTTTCAGATTGATCGATATACATATATGATAACGCAAGGAAACTCCAAGCAATCGGCTGATCCGCGTCTAATTGTAACGAGGAACGAAAACTTGAAATTGCTTCTAAATAACTTTCCTGCTCAAAAGCATACCTTCCGTTTATGAAATGATATAAGGCACGACTATTTTTCTTCTCAACACTCGCAAGCATGTGCCCAGCTTTTTCTAACTCTTCCAGGCGAATAAAGCACTGTGCACCATGTAATTTAACAAAATCTGAGTTAGGAAATTTCTCCATTAACTTTTCTATACAATATAAAATAAATTCTTTATCTACTTCAACATCTAAATGCTTAACCGTATATAACCACGTATTCGGATTATCACTTGTCTCTTTTAAAAACTGTACTAACTTATGAATCCCCTCTTTATCTTGTTCATCTAAATGATCCGTTAAAGAAAAAATTGATTTGAAATAAGTATTTTCTTCTTCATTTAAAAATGATAGTTGTTCCTTCTTTTCTTTTGGAACAAACGTAATCGCTAAACAACCTGTATAACGATATTTTTCTTGTAACTTACTATATTCCACAATAACTGGCTCTATAAAGTTCGGATCTTGAACATAAAAGGCCTGCAATGTATCATCATATCCAGATAGTACTTGTACATGTGAAGCATGCTCAATATCTATACTTAATAAAACAGGAATTCCTTCATCAATCAGTCTCTTATAATTCTCTTCATTACCTTTAAAATAACGATATTCATAACCTAATTCTTCTAAATAAGAAACGGTATCTGAAAACTTCGATCCTGTCATATCAAAAATAAACTCTGCTATTTCATCTTGTGTACGTTTTTCTCCCCAAATTTGCAACATCATTTCTAAACTTGTTGGTACGCAATAATTATCCTTTTGTACAATTGGAACGATTGGTAAGTGAACCTTTTTTCCATTTGGATTTTTTGCTAAATTATGATATAAAGACCCTTTTAAACTTTTTTCTTCTTGTAATAACTGTTGTAAATCTACAAGTTTATTCATTTTGTAAAGCGCTTCTGCACGTAAATGTACAAAATAAGCTTTATACGCATGATAAGGAAGCTGATTATTTATGTTATCTATTACCGCTAACATTTCTTCATACTTTCCTAAATCTAATAAATATTTTACCTTTTCAAAATGAAAATATGGTACTTGCGGGAACTTTACAATCGCATCATTAATTAGCTGTAATGCACGTTTTTGTTCTCCCTTATTCGCATATAACTGTGATAATAAATAGGTAGATAACTCTTCACAATCTTTATGCTGCATACCAGCTATAAATTGTTCTTCTGCTTTCTCCCATTCACCTGTATGCATATAGACGTATCCCCATTTATCAAACACGGCACGTTCACTGTACTCCTCTGCTTTTTGCATATAGATTAGCGCTTCTTCATTTCGTTTCATTTCTAAAAGACATCTTACTAACGTAAAATATGTTTTCGCTAAAAAATCGGCATCTATTTCTTCTTTATTGCTCTCTTCTAAAGCGTCTTTTAGCAACTGTTCTGCTTCAAGAATTTTCCGCTCATCAATTAACTCATCACAATATAAAGAGAGCGTTCTCATATTTAGGAATTTTTTATAAGCGTAGCGAATGAGGAATGAACTGTATTGGTGCATAAGCCCTTCATCAGTAAGGCGAATTAATATATCAAACTCCTTATGTGAAGGAATATTAGCAAGCCAATTCTTCACATAAGATAAAGTATTCTTTTCTTTTATATATGAAATTTCATTATTTATTTCCTGTAATCCCTCTATAAATCTCTTTTCTTTCAAACAAGCATCTAACTGCTTAAAATCTAGCATGTATTCACCTCGAATATTTATTTATACTGCTACTTGCTTAGATTTTACACATCATATTGTATGTATTCAACTAAAATCTCCTATAATGGATAGTATTATTTAATATTATTCAAATTTATAACAAAATATAGTAAAAATGATTGTTTCCCTCTGTATTTTGTTTGATTATATGGAATAACGTAACATGTGGGTCTTATTTTTATATAGCTGAAATCAGTACATGAAATTATATCGGCGATAATTCAAATATATCAGCGATTCTTAAAATATATCGGCGATTTTCTAGATATATCAGCGATTATACGGTGAATATCGACTTATCGACAAAAAAATACATACTTCGACACACAGCTATCTTTCAACATTCTACGTCACCAAATGTAATTTTCATATTCGGAGCATATACTAAAGAAGAATATAGATGAAATGCTTTAAAAAATCGTAGTTCAGCTTCATATTGAGCTAGCGCATCATCATATGTTAATCCTCTGTCTATTAAACGTCCTATAAATTGCTGTTTATCACCTGGATTCCCCGCAATCCCCTCTTCCTTTAATGAATGATACAACTTCGCTTTACCATTATGGGGCATATTAGAATCTAAAAAGTTCACTTTATCGCTTACTCTACATTCAATATTTTTCATGCCTAATTCACTTAAATATATCGGTATTTTCATGCCTATATTTCCATCTTTTCCGTTTCTCTGTGTGTCACTTTCAAATAACTTCTGCAAAGTGCCTAACCTAATAAATTCCGATTGATTCTCCCCATCTAAAAAGTATGAAGACATATTTGATATCCAATGTGGTTCAAAACAGATTATTTTTCCACCCTTTTTAACTGAATGCATCATTTTTTGTAGCATCGTTTTTGGTGAACTCATATGTAATAAGAAGGCATGACAGATTGCTATATCATATGTATCGTTCAATTCAATTTCTGTAGCATCTCCTTCAAGAAATTGTGTCTCATATGGAAGTAAACGAAACAACTCTCTCGCTTCAGCAAGTAATGTTTCTCCACTATCAACGCCTGTATACTTTGAACCTATTGGAAGTAATGGCATTAATACTAAGCCTAAATAACCATATCCACAACCGAAATCAACAATATGTACTGGCTTAGCAATCTTCCAAACTGTATTTACTAAAAAGCTTACATAATCGTCGTTGTAATATAGATCTCTCGTATTCTTTAAATACGCTAGTTTACTGTTCCAATCGTACGTTTCCAAGTTTAACGCCTCCTTTAATATACACCTATTACAATTCTCCATTTAACAAAAACATTCCTACGCTTTAAACAATCCTTCAAATATAGTTTTGATAATGTGAAAATACTGCTTACACCGTTCCTATACAAAATAAAAAAGGCATACATATCTGTAATGATACATACACCTTTTTATGTTACATCTCCTCAGGTGCCTCCACCCCAAGTAAACGTAACCCCTCTTTTAATACAACCGTCACAGCATACACTAACGCCAGTCTACTGTCTTTCTCTTCACTCTCTTCTAATATACGCACATTCCCGTAGTATTTATTAAACGATTGTGCTACATCTAATACGTATTTCGAAATAACCGATGGTTCATTTTTGTTGAAGGCTATTTCAATTACTTGTGGGAATTTATTAAGTAATTTTACAACGCTCCAGCTATGATCATCTTTTAATGCAAACGTACACGTTTCAAATTCTACGCTTTCTTTTCTTAAAATAGAGCAAGCACGTGCATGTGTGTATTGTACATATGGACCTGTTTCCCCTTCAAATTTCAGCATATTTTCTAATGAGAATTCAATATTATGCATACGCTCATTTTTTAAATCGTGGAAGATAACTGCGCCAGCGCCGACTTGCTTTGCTACTTCTTCTTTTTGTTTTAAGTTTGGATTTTTCTCTTCAATATTTTGTTTTGCAAGTTCGATTGCTTCCTCAAGTACTTCTTCTAGTAAAATAACTCTTCCTTTACGTGTGGACATTTTCTTACCATCTTTTAAAATGAAACCAAACGGTACATGTTCCATGCCATCAACCCAATTGTAGCCGAGCTTTTTTAATACAGTGAAGAATTGATTGAAGTGTAAACTTTGTTCTGGGCCAACTACGTATAACGCTTTATCAAAACCAAATGTGTTTTGACGATATAGAGCTGCCGTTAAGTCACGCGTTGCGTAAATCGTCGCACCATCTGATTTTCTAATTAAGCAAGGCGGCATGCCCTCTTCTTCTAAATTAACGATTAATGCACCTTCTGACTCTTCAAGTAAATCATGTTCCTCTAAAATCCCAATAAAGTCTTCCATTAAATTATTATAAAAAGCTTCTCCTTGAAAATTAGTAAATTCCACACCGAGAAGTTCATAAATACGAGAAAATTCTTTTAAGGATTCGTGGCGGAACCAATTCCAAAGCTCAACTGCTTCTTCATCACCTTCTTCTAATTTCTTAAACCAAGCGCGTCCTTCTTCTGCTAATTCTTCGTCGTCTTTTACCTCTTCATGGAATTGAACATATAACTTAAATAGTTCACGTATTGGATCCTCTTTCACTACTGCTTCATTTCCCCATTTTTTATAAGCGGTAATTAACTTTCCAAACTGTGTTCCCCAGTCTCCAATATAATTAATCCCTACAACTTCATAGCCACATTTTTCAGCGATATGTTTCAATGAATTTCCAATCATTGTAGAACGTAAATGCCCCATTGAAAATGGCTTTGCGATATTAGGAGAGGAATAATCGATAACGACCGTTTTTTCATATCCAAAATGATTTTTACCGTACTCTTCTTTCTCCGCTAAAATCGTTTTTAATACTGTATCACTTATCGTTTCACGATTAAAAAATACATTTACATAAGGACCAACGGCTTCTACTTTCGTAAAAAATGGATCGCTTAATTTCTGTGCAACTTCCTTTGCAATAATAGCCGGTGCTTTTTTATATTGCTTCGCTAATGAAAAGCATGGGAACGCTGCATCTCCAAATTCATCTTGTTTCGGTGATTCAATTAAATCTAAAATTTGTTTTTGCGTTAATTCATTCGTGAAAATATTAGATAAACTTTCCGCAAAATGCATTTTATAATCCATAATTTAACCTCCTTATTTTTTAAAACACAAAAAACTCGTCTCTAAAAAAGAGACGAGTTTGAACCCGTGGTACCACCCTTGTTGTTCGTTACGAACCACTTTCCCGTTTATAACGAGGACAGGGGGCCTCGGCTTACTCTACTATTCGTTCAAGAAGCATCTCCAAAGTGCGCTTCATCTTTTTCTTCCGTACTAGGCTCACACCCTCCCTAGCTCGCTTTCCTTCTAAAAAAGACTACTCTCTTCATCACAGACATTACATTTAATTAATTATTGCTTATTATACATCTTTTCAAACAATTAGCAAGGGTCAATTACACCAAAGTGAAACTTAGCACTTTTTCTTTTGTATACGTGAAAATTGTGTTTTTCAAATCTAGAACTACGGAAATGATCTTTCAGAACGACACGTTTTTTCGCCACACGCTTCGCTTCCGCAATTGTTTCGTCGGTAATATCATGATACAAAGCGAAGTGTTTTAATCCTTTAATTCCATCTGATTCTATAACAGTTTCTTCAAACATCGGATCGAGATAAACGACGTCATAGCTATTATCTCCACATTGTTTTAAAAATGCGAAATGTTCCGTTTGCTTTACATCAATTCGTTGCATTGCTTCATCAATTTCAGAAACGGATGAAGACCATGTTTTCAAACCATTTTCCATAATATAAGCCATATACTCATTGCCTTCAAGTCCTGTTACTTTTCCGCTTTCCCCAACAATATAACTCGCTACAATACTATCTGATGCCATCCCGAGCGTACAATCTAACACTGTCAATCCGCTCTCTAATTGCGTGGCTTGTACAAACGGATCGTGTTCTCCGCGCATTAACCTTTTCACACGAAACATCGCTGAGTTCGGATGAAAGAAAAACGATTCTTCCGTACCTTTTGGATAAATAGCTAATCGGTTCTTCCCTACGACAAGTACATCTTGTTCATACTGTTCATGCAGCTTATGTACTGGTATGTCATTACGTTTAACGAAAGAAGCATTTAATTCTGCTGCTACCCTGTTTGCATAAGCTGTCATTTCTTTGTTCGTTCTTCCTGCTGTTGTTACTATCATTGTTTCACCTCTATATAAAGAAAAGAGGGAGATTTACTCTCCCCCTTCTTTAGCAATTCTTTTCGAAAGCTTGTTCTAAATTCGTAATAATTTCGTCCATAGTTGCACCTTCAATTTCATGACGGTGAATGAAGTGAACAACTTCTTTTCCTTTTAATAATGCCATAGATGGTGAAGATGGAGGAATTTCTCCGAAGTATTCACGCATTTTTGCAGTAGCATCTTTATCTTGACCTGCGAATACAGTTACAAGATGATCAGGTTGTTTTTCAGCACGAACAACCGCTTGACCTGCTGATGGACGTGCTAAACCAGCTGCACAACCACAAACAGAGTTTACAACTACTAAAGTTGTACCTGTTACGTTTTCCATAAATTCTGTTACAGCTTCTTCTGTAGTTAACTCTTCAAACCCAGAACGCACTAACTCTTGGCGCATTGGGATTACCATTTGGCGCATGTATTCTTCATAAGCATTTGACATCTTGTAATCTCTCCTTCAACTTTCATTCCAAATTCATCATATCACGCTCTATTAATAGGTGCAAAAGAAAGATAACGATGATTTCATTTTTTTGTAGGGATTTCACAAATCCCTTCGCGGCAATGTCCAACTGGGACAAGTTTTCTATTGTTAGCGATATAATCGTATACTTTACTTCCAAAACCAAGTACGATAGATAGCTTTATAAAAGGTACGGCAAACCAATAAGATGGAACGGCCTTTGCTAATACATATATGCTATGAATGCCGTCATACCACTTATTATTTTTTAAAATATACAATCTTTGTTCCATCTTACTTTGTAGTTCTTGAGAAAGTTCATACTTCTCAACTACATCTTCATCTCGAAATGAAACAAATTTCACCTTACCCTTTTTATCTAATTTCTTCGTACGTTCTGCAACCGCCGTACACATCGGACACCAACTATCATAGAAAACAATCATACATTATTCCCCTTTACGAGACTCCGTCATTTGTTTCCATACAGAACCTTTTGCTTCTTCTCCGCCTTCAATACGCTCTAACGCTAGACGTGCTTGCATTGCTACTTCAAACTCTGGATCATCTTGCGCTGCTTTTAATGCTGGAATCGCACTTTCATCTCCAAGTTCAAATAAGAACATCGCTGCACGCCAGCGTACTAATTTACTTGGATCTTTCAGAGATTTAATCATAACGAACATCGCTGCTGGGTCACCTACGTCTGATAAGCAATCACCTGCTGTACGACGTACACTTACTGAACGATCTAATAGTGCTTTATATAATAACGGTAATACTTCATCACCTTTTACCATACCTAAATATGCTGTTGCTAAACGACGGATTGAAACTTTTTCATCATCTAACGCCATCTTCAACACTGGAATATCTTCTTCAGTAGGATCCATTTGTTCTAAAGCTGCAAAACGTTTTTTCCAGTCAGCATCTTTCATCATCTCTTCTGTTACTTTATATGGCTCACGCTTTTGAATCGTTACTTCAACAGCACCTGCCTGATTTAATAATTCTTTAACCGTTTCATTTACACGTTCTTCCGGATAAGCAGCAACAATCTCTTCTACTACTTCTTTCCCGATTTCTTCAAAATTACCGTAACGTGTACTTTGTTCCACCCATTTACGTTCTTTTACAACGTTTGGTGCAGACATTTGCACTTTCATAATTGATTCTTTAAAACGGTCAGGTAAACCAACACGTTCTTCCGTCGTTCCATCTGTTAACTTTACTTGCATTGGGATAGTAAAGAACATTTGAACAAATACTTTCACTTCTCCAAAATGAGCAAGTTGTTGTTCTTCACTTTCTTCTACTACTTCTTCGCCAAAAACAGCACGAACTTGCTGTAATAACACTTTCCAGTCATACTTTGCATTTCGCTCCACTGCTAAAAAGTCAGCTACATGATATACACCTTTAATGCCTTCAATTTTCAAAATTTCTTGCACTTGAATTGGCGCTTGTTCTTTATTTTCATTTGTATAATTATTACGTGCTCCTGATGGTAATACTTCATTCAAAATAACTTTCATTGTATTTGGACTTGGCGTCGGTTCAATTGCTTTAATCTTCACGTAAATAACTCTCCTTTATTGCATGTTCTTAGCTGTATTGTAACATGTTATCACGCTATACTCCTACTCGAATGCTTAATTTTACTATTTACCTTTCTACATTGCTGGAAAGTTTCATTCATTCTATTTTCACCTAATCATTCCATAACTATAGTTAAAAGTATAATTGACAATTACATAAAAAGGGATTAACCTTAACCCATAAAATGACCGTGGTCATTTTATGGGTTAAGTCATTCAAAGGTGGAGTGATAACAAATGAACAATGTCATAATTATTGGTGGCGGTATTGCTGGACTTTGCGCAGCAATTTCCCTACAAAAAATAGGAATAGAAGTAAAAGTATATGATAAAAACAATGAGCCTACTGTTGCTGGTGCGGGTATTATCATTGCTCCAAATGCAATGCAAGCACTTGAGCCATACGGAATTTCTGAGAGAATAAAAAAATTCGGCAATGAAAGTAACGGCTTTAAACTTGTATCCGAAAAAGGAACGATTTTCAATAAATTGATTATCCCAGCTTGTTATCCTAAAATGTACTCTATTCATAGAAAAGATTTACATCAATTGCTACTTTCTGAACTACAAGAAGATACTGTCGAATGGGGAAAAGAATGTGTAAAAATAGAACGAAATGAGGAAGACGCCTTAAAAATAGTATTTCAAGATGGTAGTGAAGCATTTGGCAATATACTGATTGCTGCCGATGGTATTCATTCTGTCGTTCGAAAACAAGTAACACAAAGGGATAATTATCGTTATGCAGGATATACGTGTTGGCGTGGCATAACTCCTACTAATAATCTTTCTTTAACAAATGACTTTATTGAAACTTGGGGAACGAACGGTAGATTTGGTATCGTCCCTCTTCCCAACAACGAAGTATACTGGTATGCGCTCATAAACGCGAAAGCTAGAGATCCAAAATACAAAGCTTACACAACAGCAGATTTATATAATCATTTCAAATCTTACCACAATCCCATACCATCTATTTTGCATAATGCATCGGACGTTCATATGATTCATCGTGATATTGTAGACATTATGCCAATGAATCAGTTTTTTGAAAAACGCATCGTTTTTATTGGGGATGCTGCCCATGCACTTACTCCGAATTTAGGCCAAGGTGCTTGCCAAGCAATTGAAGATGCGATTATTTTGGCTGAATGCATCAAAAATAATGCCCATTATCGTCAAGCATTTATAGAATACGAACAAAAAAGACGGGATAGAATTGAAAAAATCTCAAACACTGCGTGGACAGTTGGAAAAATGGCGCAAATAGAAAGTAAACCTTTAACTATAGTAAGAAATGAATTAATGAAACGTATTCCAAAATGGATTTTTGAAAGGCAAGCACATGAACTATACAACTTTCATTTATAATAAAAATAAGAAACAGCATTCTCTATCCTTCTTTCGATTACATTAAACTTAATCATGAAGTAAGATTTCATTTGAGATTATCTATTAAACAGATATAATTGTTTGTGTTAGGAGTAGATTATATGCTGAGAGAAACGAGAAAAAAAGAATTAAAAGAACTTATATTCCTAAAAGCAGTACAACTCTTCCAAGAACGCGGGTACGAAAATGTAACGGTTCAAGATATTACTACTGCATGTGGGATAGCGAAGGGCACTTTCTTCAACTACTTTCCGAAAAAGGAAAACATATTATTATTTTTAGGTGATTCTCAAATTGAGCTATGGAATGAAAGTTTAAAAACTTACGAAAATGTGGAACATCCAAAAGAAAGAATCAAACTTGTTTTAGGCGATTTACTGGATCGATTTACTGGACATGGTGATTTAATGAAGCATGCCGTCTTTGAGATTATAAAGTCAAACTACTTAGTAGAAAATGAATTAAAAAGTATACAACAGCTACAAGAAGGTTTGTCTTCAATTATTACAGAAGCGAAAGAGGCAGGAAAATTAAACAGTCAATGGGATATACATATTATCACTTCTACTGTTATGAGCACTTATTTTTATACACTAATGTCGCATTCGCTACTACATGGAAATGAAATCAATGCGAAAAATATTCTCAATCAACAATTAGATGTTGTTTGGGAAGGTATTAATCAAAAGTGATAGAGGGCTATGTTACTAGACCCTCTTATTACGATGCCCCCTCCCGCCTTCTCTCCAAAAAGGTTATACTCTCAATCACAACTTCAGTTCTATATATTCTCTTGCCTTGTTCATCATCGTAATTACTCGTCTGAATACGCCCTGTAATCCCAACAAGTGAGCCCTTCTTACAATATTCAGTTACATTCTCAGCCGATTTTCGCCATACGACACAATTAATAAAGTCTACTTGTTGTTCACCTAAACTATTTCGAAATCCTCTATTCACCGCAACACATGCTCGTGCATACGCGACGCCTTGCTTTGTGTAGTATAATTCTGGCTCCTTTGTCAATCTACCGATTAATACAACTCGATTCATCATAAGTTATACCACCTCACATATTTTTCTTCATTGTAAATAAAAATGTATGAAGGGTAAAAAGCGTAAAATAATATATTTTAAAGTAAAAAAGATTATTTTTTATGCTATAAAAGAAAAAAAGAAACCTCACATATTTTAAACATGTAAGGTTTCAAAATTTATACTTCACTGCATGAAATGTAATATCCTCCACGGGCCATCTTTATTTCCGCACGATACAATACTTCTTCTAAGTAAAAAGTTATCGGTTTTACTTTACTCTCAAATTTCAGTTGTTCATTACATTCAGCCGCATAACTTTCAATAGCTGAAGTAATAACTTCTCCCGATGGATACGTTAAAGCATCATCTAGTTCTATGAAAAAACTTTTAGAAAATAGTTTTTTCATAATCCCTTTCTTCTCTTTCATCATATTCCATCCCCTTCAATTTAAGGTTACCAACATCCATATTATACCACATCATCAATTTATCTTTGAAAAACAAAAAATCCTGCATTTTTCATGCAGGATTTTTTATTAGTCATTTTTCGTAAAGTAAGAAACGAAACGAAGAATTTCTAAGTATAACCAAACTAATGTAAGCATTAGTCCCATTGCAGTGTACCACTCCATATATTTCGGAGCTTGACTACGTACACCATTTTCGATTAAATCGAAATCTAGTAATAAGTTTAATGCAGCAACTACGATAACAACTGCACTAATAATAATACCGATTGTACCGCCTTGGTGAATGTACGGAACCGTTACACCAAACATGTTTAGTAGAAATACGACTAAATACATAACCATAATTCCAAGTGTTGCTGCCATCACGCCTGTACGGAATTTATCCGTTACTTTTACTACACGTGTTGCATATAACACTAACATTGCAAATAGAATTGAGATTGTTAGTAAAACAGCATTTAAAACGATAGAATCGCCAAATTTCATTGTATAAACCGCTGAAATACTGCCTAACACAACCCCTTCTACTGCTGCATAGATTGGTGCACCAAAAGGTGAAATACGTGGGAAGAACATAGACGCAAATGCGATGATTGCCGCAACGATTAAAGCGCCAATTAATACTGGCATCTTCATCGTACCCTCTATCATCTGTATGTATGAATAGACAGACGTTGCAAGTAGCAAGATAAGCATAATAAACGTTTTGCCTACTGTTCCGCCAATAGTCATCGCAGAAGCACTTGCTCCTTCTTTACGGAATGCCTCTTTTTTCAACATTGGATTAGATGTTCTCATTTTTTCCCTCCTAAAATAGGTTCTACCAATAGTGTAAAGTTTTTCTCTTTACTTTTCAATATATGCAGCTTGTTTTTATTTTAATCCTTCAACAATGTCCGATAGTTCACTCCATCTTTCCATCGTTTTTTCTAGCTCTTCTTCTGTTTTTTGCTGTGCTTCAGACAATTCTTGCGCTTTCGTAAAATCAGAACCAACATTCGCAAGCTCTTCTCCAATTGATTCTAGCTTTTCTTCAAGTTCCGCAATTGTATCTTCAATTGTTTCCCATTCGCGCTGCTCGTTATATGAAAGTTTACGCTTACGTTGTTGTTTCGGTGCTTCTTCTACTACTTTTTTCTCTTTCTGCACTTCCGCTTTCTCAATAAGTTCTCTCGTTTTTTCCATTTCTAAGTAATCCGTATAACTACCTAGAAATTCGCGCACTTCTCCTTCTCCCGTAAAGATGAACAATTCATCTACTACTTTATCTAAGAAGTAACGATCATGCGATACAGTTAAAACGACACCCGGGAAATCTTCTAAATAATCTTCTAACACTGTTAATGTTTGTGTATCTAAATCATTCGTAGGCTCATCGAGTAATAGTACGTTCGGTTCTCCCATTAATATACGTAATAAGTATAAACGTCTTCTCTCGCCACCAGATAGTTTGCCGAGCGGTGTACCATGTGAATGCGGCGGGAATAAGAAACGTTCTAACATTTGAGACGCACCAATTACTTTTCCATCTGTCGTATGAATAACTTCCGCGATTTCTTTAATGTATTCAATCATACGTTGATTTAAATTCATCTCTTCATTTTCTTGCGTATAGTAAGCGATTTTTACTGTTTGCCCAACTTCAATTTCACCACTATCAGGAGATATTTTACCTGCAAGCATATTTAATAGCGAAGATTTCCCGCTTCCATTTGCTCCAATAATTCCGATACGATCGCCTGGTTTCACGATATGATTGAAGTTGTTTAATACTGTTTTATCGCCAAATTTTTTCGTTACATCTTTTAACTCAAGTACTTTTTTCCCAAGGCGACTACCGCTAAGCGCAATATCAACTGACTGTTTTGCAGCTGGCCCTTCTTGACCTTTTAACTCTTCAAAACGTTGAATACGTGCCTTTTGCTTAGTCGAACGAGCTTTTGCACCACGGCGAATCCACGCTAGTTCACGGCGATATAAGTTTTGACGTTTTGATTCTTGTGCAAGTTCTTGTTCTTCACGAAGTGCTTTCGCTTCTAAAAACGTACTGTAATTCCCTTCATAACTATACAATTTTCCATTATCTAATTCGAAAATACGATTCGTCACACGATCTAAGAAATAACGATCATGGGTTACAAGTAATACCGCACCTGTGTACCTTGCTAAATATTCCTCTAACCACTCAACTGTCTCATGGTCAAGATGGTTCGTAGGCTCATCTAAAATTAATAGATCCGGTGTTTCAATAAAACACTGCGCCATCGCAATACGTTTTTTCTGCCCACCAGATAAATTTCCAACAATTGCTGTGAAATCCGTAATTCCTAGTTTCGTTAATAACGATTTTGCATTCGCATTTGCTTCCCACGCACTCATTGCGTCCATACGTTGTTGCACTGCAAATAATTGTTCCTGTACCTTTTCATTACTTGGATCTTTTTCGATATGTAATAGCGCCTTTTCATAATCACGAAGAAGACGAATTAAAGGTGTATCACCATGGAAGACTTGTTCTAATACTGTTAATTGTTCATCAAACTCTGGTTGCTGTGATAAATAACTAATTGTATACCCACGTGAATGAGTCATATCACCTGTGTCAGGAATTTCTGCCCCTGCAATAATTTTTAATAAAGTTGATTTACCAGTACCATTTACACCGATAATTCCGGCACGTTGTCCTTCTGCAATACTAAATGATAATCCATCAAATAACGGTTTCTCTCCATATGATTTTGATAAGTTTTCCACAGTTAACATTTTCATATTTGTGCATTCCACTCTTTCATAAATTGTTCAATAAACTGTTCCATATAACGATGACGAACTTCAGCCTCTTGTTTTGCTGCATTCGTATTCATTAAGTCTTTTAGTTTTAAAAGTTTTTCATAAAAATGATTTAAAGATGGGTCATTATTTTTTCTATATTCATCTTTCGTCATCACTTCACGAGGAGGAATAGTTGGATCATACATTAGTCTCCCTTTCGCCCCACCATACGCAAATGTGCGAGCTATTCCAATAGCACCAAGAGCGTCTAAGCGATCTGCATCTTGAACAATCTTCCCTTCAATTGACTCCACTTTACCGCCATGACCACCTTTATAAGACATATTGGCGATAATATGAAGAACATGCTTACTTTCCTCTTCTTCAACATGTAACTCTTCTAACCAATCAGAAACTTTTTTCATTCCTGCTTCTTCACTTTCATTTAACTTCTCATCTGCCACATCGTGAAGTAATGCTGCCATTTCAATTATAAAACGATTTCCTCCTTCTTGCTCGGATAAAGAAATCGCCAGTTTATGTACACGCTCAATATGATACCAATCATGCCCACTGGCATCTTTTTCTAAAATATGTTTTACAAAAGTAATTGTTTTTTCTATCTTTTCTTGTTTTGTCATTTTATCTTCACCCAGTTACTTATTGTAACACGCCCGCATTTTTTCATCACATATTTTCTTGTCCGCCCATACACTAGGTGGTAGGCATCATCATGAAGGAGGAATAAATATGTTCTATAATAATCAACCGCCTTACCCACAACAACCATTTTACCCTCAGGTGCAAGAACAAGAACAAAGATATACAGAACAATATGAAGAACAAGAGCAACAATATGAACAAAATCCATATGCAGCGCCACAAACTCAAGAACAACAATTTCAACAAAATCCATATGACACACGTCCAAGTTACGAATATCCTCAAAATCCATATGCAGTACCACAAACTCAAGAGCAACAATTTCAACAAAATCCATATGTAGCACCGCAAACTCAAGAACAACAGTTTCAACAAAATCCATATGTAGCACCGCAAACTCAAGAACAACAGTTTCAACAAAATCCATATGTAGCACCGCAAACTCAAGAACAACAGTTTCAACAAAACCCATACCCAACTCAGCCACAACAAACTCAAGTACAACAACAAATGTATCAACCAAACTACGACGCACGTGTCTCACCACCTAAACCGCCAACTTTCGATATTACACAACCACAAATTTTACCACCTGGACCAACATTGGATATTACACAGCCTCAAATTTTACCACCTGGACCAATTACAGAACCAACGCAACAACAGATTCAACAAGTTGTCGGTACACAGTTCTTACCTTTAAAGAAACCTGTACTAGATTTCGTAAAACCTTGGGTAGATTATGGTTTAAATGAAGCGAAACATACATCACACAAACACGCTTTAACAGAAGTTGCTGCGATTATGTTTTTAGTTGGGAAAGGATTTAATCCGACAATTGCTCATTATATTGTAGAATCTTGGGAGAAGAATGAGCAGTTTTAGTTTCATTCATTTTATGCTCTATAAAAAGATAAAAGTGCCACAAATGTCTGCTGTACAAACATTTGTGGCACTTTTTATTTTTCACGTTATATCTTTTCTAAAATAGTATTAAATTAATCTTGTCTTCCGCTCTTCTATCCGAATTACTTTTCCACTTTGATATATAAATGATTGTTCACCAAATCCACTTTTGGGTGGTTCTATTAGCTGAACCTGACCATTTTCAACAATATATATTCCGTTTATTTCTAAATCAATTTCAGCTGTCATTTCAACAAGATTTTCTTTTCTAATTCCCACCAAGATTACTCCCCTGTGCTATAATTACTTTGTCGAAGTAAGTGGTTTTATTCACCCACCACGCGAGTAAAGGTGTGAAAATTTTTGAGTAATATGAATAAAAGCCGAATTGAAATTCTAAAAATGAAAGCAAAAAGAACTGGTAGTAGAAAAGAACTCGTAGACGAACTTTCTAATATTGTTACAGTTTCTATGGACTCATTTATGGATCCAGAATCTAATGATTTATTTTGTAAAGACTTATTTAACATGCTAACACAAACTTCAAACATAAAAAACTTTGGTAGCACTAATTATGAAGAAAACAGAAGACTATCAATAGTACTGTTAAAAGAAACAGCTAAAACCATTAAATTTCCAGTTGATCAAGGGAGACTCTTTTTCTCTAAGGGTGGTAAATTTGAAGCAGTTAAACTGAACATTGGTGAAGTATTTGAGAATTTAGAAGAGTTATCAACCATATCAAAATTTCTAACTGGATATGCAGATTTTGTATTAGCTGGGGATGATTTAGAATTCGGGATCGTTATTGAGCGCACTGAATACCACTACGAATTCAGTATGTGGGGTGTATCCATAATATGAAGTACGAAAATACAAAAGACCACTTCAAAATGAGAGTGGTCTTTTTATTACTTTATCTATCAGTTTTTTCAAATCCCACTTATCAATACTCTTTTTAAGAACGTTTCTTCCTAGGACCTATAATCAATTTAATCGCCGTTCTTTCTTGATCATTAATAGTAACCTCTTGAAATGCTGGAACGAAGGCTAAATCGATACCACCTGGAGCAACAAATCCTCTTGCGATTGCAATTGCTTTAATCGCTTGGTTTAATGAACCAGCTCCAATCGCTTGAATTTCTACATTTCCACTTGTTCTTAGTACACCTGCAATTGCACCTGCCACTGAATTTGGTTTTGATTTTGAAGATACCTTTAATATATTTTCCATGTAAGTTGCTCCCTCTATTATTTAATCGCTCTTTTGTTACCGTATAAAATATTTCAACGTATCTTTTACTACTATTCACACCAAAAGCAAACAATACTACATATGTACATTCATTCGATACTTTTTCTCTTCTTCCTGCCGTGCTACGTAAATAAAGGTCAACGACTCCAAACCTTATATATACAAATATTTAAAAGATATAAATTCACTTAAACAATCACATCATTGTAACTGAAGATACTCGTTTTACTTTTGCAGGTGCAATTACAATATAAAAAGCATTCCTGCTACATTTCAAGAATTCTCTACCAAATACTTAACCTTTGTGCCTTCAAAAATTCCCATTATACCTTTCTGTTAATCTAATAAACATGAAAAAAGTACCGAGCTCTTCTACTACAAAAATTCGGTACTTTTTTCTCATTCTTTCTTATTTCTCCACATAAACCGACTTAACGATTGTACGATTATATGGTTGTCCTTCTTTATTCATCCCTTTTATATCCATCGTAACGTTATATACTCCTGGTTGCTTTATGTCCTTCAAAGCACCAGTAAATGTATTGTTATTCACATTTTGTAATTCATTATATTCAGAGACTAGTTTCCCTTCTTTATTCACGACTCTTACTGTTATGGAAAGATTTCCTTTCATTTCAGGTGCCATAGGTGATTTTTTCAGTTTATACTCAGATTTATTTGCTTTTACTTTTGTAGGCATTTGAAGAACAAATGGTGCGCTATTCTTGTAATCGCTTACAACTAAATATGCATCTTTCGACTGCTTCGCCATCATTTTAACTTTCCATTCTCCTACATCCATTTTATCAAATTTAAATGTTTTAATTGTCGCGCCACCAAAGAAAGATTCATCTTCACCAGTAGTTATAACACTATCTTTATTTGTATACACTTTTCCTTTTGGTGATATCATTTGTACTTCTACATCCGACGAAGCAGTTAATATAGAAACAATTCCTTCTGCCTTTTTATCAACCGCAACAGTTTGCTCTATCCACTGATTTTGTGGCAATTCCCCTCCTAAAATGCTTTGATTTGAAGTTGTATTTAATTGTTCTATATTTTCATTTGAACTAGTGCTGGATGCTACTAAAGCTGGAACCGGTACATTTGCTGTACGTAAATACGGTTCAATTCGTGAGAACACAGCAGATCCTTTTCGTATATTATCATGATCAAATCTAGAATCTGTAAATAAATGCGTTCCATACGGCAGCTTAGCACTCCACTCATTTACTAGTCCATCATTTGAACCGTATGATGACAAATATAATCCACCCATTGATAACGCCGAAAATACAGGGCCCCAGCTAGTCCCAGTAACTGTATAATAACGGTTTAATTTAGCTGCTGGATTATTATCAATCGTTGAACGAAATTTTGCCATTTCGCCCATTTGTAATGAATACGTACCATCATCTTTTTGACCTAATATAGAAGCAAGCCATCCTGCCCACCAACTATATGATAAATCCGCTAAGTTTGATCCATGATGTGGCGTCGCAAGTGTAATAACATTTCCGACAAATCGATTTGCCCCATATTCTACTAATGCAGCTTGTGTATCGATACCACCTTTACTATGTGCTACAATATTAACTTTTTTACCGAAATGATTATATATTTCTTCTAATTTTTGTGCTAACAATTTTCCGTTATCCCACTGACTAGCTGACCCTTTCCCAGCAGCATCATATAATTGTATAAATACTGTTTGATAGCCTGCTTTCAAAGCATAGTCATACATATCATTCATATCGTGATATACTGTCTTTCCATACCAACTATCAGCATTACCATTCCTTCCTTGCACAAAGAGAATTGGAGGCTTACTTTCATCATAATTAGCAGGTTTTTGACCTAAAAACCATTCTCCTGGTGTAAAGACTTCTTGATCTGGAAAGCCTGTTTTAAGCTCTTTTACAACTTCTGCTCGCACATTTGTGCTAATCATTGGAACCATGATAAAAAATACAATTAGTACGGCAACACATCTTCTCATCAATCGCATGTTACTCCCCCCACTTTTTTTGAAAGAAGGTGCTCGTTGTAATATTTTTTATCTTCTCTCTTAATACTAGATAATCTTTGTACTTAAACAAGACCCTGTCCCTATTCTTAAGAGATTACTAGTCCCCCTTCTTCCTTAACACACGTTATTCTCTTTGTTTCTATCTCTTCCTTTTGAGTGAATGCTACAAAAAAGTTTCTCAACAATTGTTAACTTTACTGAATCTAATATCCCCCAATTATTATTGTTTATATAAAGCATACAAATCTTGAAAAAACTTTAGTAAAAAAACACTTTATTACCAGCTAGTTATAAAAAAAGTTAATGAATATATGTGCTTTTATTTAATTAAATACAAACTAAACAAAATAGAAGCTAATATTGTAAGACTTTCCTATCATTAAATATTAAACTGAATTTTATGAATAGATACTAATATTTCCAGAAACATATATTATGATAATTTTCGCAGACTTGAATTAAACTTTTAAAAGTACTAACCTATCGGTGAGCAGAAGAAAATTCTGTAAAAAGAAAGGAGAATGCTTTATGATGACCGATTTACAAAAGGAGTTTTTTAAACGATTAAAAATTCCTGCAAAAGAAATAACATTTGATGATTTAGATGCAATTCTCTTAAAAATGGGATTGATTCTCCCCTATGAAAATCTCGATATTATGGCTGGTACTATTAAAAACATCTCAAAAAATAACTTAATAGAAAAGTTACTTATTCAAAAACGAGGCGGTCTTTGTTATGAATTAAACTCCTTATTGTATTACTTTTTAATGGATTGTGGATTTCAAGTATATAAAGTAGCTGGTACTGTTTATGACCTTTATGATAATAAATGGAAACCCGATGATGGTCATGTCATTATCATATTACATCATAATAATAAAGATTATGTTATAGACGCCGGTTTTGCCTCTCATCTACCTTTACATCCAGTCCCTTTTAACGGAAAAGTCATCTCTTCTCAAACGGGTGAATATCGAATTCGCAAACGAATTACCCGAAAAGGTACACACATTTTAGAAATGAGAAAAGGAGCTAACGGGGAATCTACAAATTTCTTGCAATCTGAACCTTCAGATGAATGGAAAATAGGCTATGCCTTCACTTTAAATCCAATAGATGAGAAAAAGGTTAATAATATCCAGAAAATCATTGTAGAACATAAAGAATCTCCTTTTAATAAAGGAGCTATCACTTGTAAATTAACTAATTATGGTCACATATCATTAACAAATAAAAATTATACAGAAACCTTTAAAGGCACCAAAAATAAACGTCCAATAGAATTAAAAGATTATGCTCGCATTCTTCGTGAATCTTTTGGAATAACGCAAGTGAAATATGTAGGAAAAACACTAGAAAGAGGTTAGTTGACTAAAAGTATTTCATAATAAAGCAGATTCCATATTTAGAATCTGCTTTATTTTATATTTTGTTATAAAGAAATTTGTTTTGCTCTTATCCTTTAATTTTCAATTATATACTCATCATCATATTTATCGTATTGGAGCCCTGACCCTATTTTTGATTCCGTAACTTGATCTCTTAAAAACGGTGCAGCTTCCATTTTGCTAGTTGCAATTTCAATTCCATATTTCTTCGTTAAATGGGCTAATTCTATTAAAAACCACTCTCTTCGCAATGTAACTGGAATATCAAATGTCCTTCTTTTCATATATAATAGCACCTCTTTAATTTTCATAACTTAAAAAACATTATAGTATATGCATGTCCATTTTAAATGTGCTATTAATAAAATATAATTTTAGTTTACATAAAATTATTATGTAATAGTAGAAAGAGGCTTGTCCTCCCCTTTCTACTGCAGAGATTTAAATTAAGAACATCTTGGTACACCGAAAGCTAAGAATAAACCTGCTACTCCCGCTGTAATCGGTACTTTCAAAGTAATTACATCGTCTACCTTCGTTACTAGAAAGTAAGCATTACCTTCTTGTAACACACAATTCACTAACAATTGAAATTCCATTCAAATTCCCTCCTCTCAATCTATATATTATACTTTATGGATTTTATTAAAAAATGTAATAGGAAATATATCCATTTTCTCCTATATACAAATAAATGTTCATCAGTCTATTAAAAATATTAATGTCCTCTGTTAAATACCACTCCTATTATTCTCAAAACTGACACATAATAAGTGATTTCAATCACCACGTTGTTTTTCATTTATCGCTATTCTTAATTTAGATATTACATTTAAACTTTATGGAGGCATTCATATGGAACATACATTTACTGAAACTTCTATTGTCGGTGAGATTGTTACACAGTTTCCGAAAGCTAGTGATCTTTTTAAATCCTATAGAATAGATTTTTGTTGTGGCGGTAATAAGCCACTTATTGATGCAATTCATGAAAGAAATTTATCAGCTACTGAAGTAATTACAGAGTTAAATACGCTTTATCATAATACGAAACGATTAAATGAATCTGAAATTGATTGGAAAAATGCTTCTTATCGTGAATTGATTGATTATGTAATTCATAAGCATCATCGTTATTTAAATGAAGAGTTACCACAGTTAAGTCCTTATGTGACGAAAGTATTACGTGTTCATGGAGCAAATCAGCCGCATTTAGCTAAGATTCATAAGCTATTTCATGAACTTAAAATGGAATTAGAACAGCATTTAATTAAAGAAGAAACAGAAGATTTCCCATTAATTTTAGAATTTGAAAAAAATCCAACTGATGAAAACTATGCAAAGTTACGTAAAGTAGTAGATGAACTAGAAAATGAACATAACCACGCTGGCAACATTATTAAAGAGCTTCGTAAAGTTACACATGACTTTACTCCTCCAGAAGGAGCTTGCGGCACTTATCGACTTGTTTACAATCGCCTTGAAGCGTTAGAGTCTGATTTATTTGAGCACATTCATTTAGAAAATAATATTTTATTTCCACGTGCCATTACGAGAGCGTAAATAAAGTGCAGGACATGAGTATACATACTGATGTCCTGCTTTTTCATTTTGCGAAACCTATCCACATCACCCTCACATAAATCCGAATTTTAACAATTTGTGAATCATTATAAAAATGTGATAAATATCACATCTCCCCCTTTCTTGATTTTCTATAATAAAAATATAATCCTTTGTTCAACATTTCACATAAAAAGGGGAAACGAAAATGAAAAAACGTTTAGTTATGATCGGAAATGGTATGGCTGGCATACGTTGTATGGAAGAAATATTAAAACATGATTGTGATTCATATGAGATTACTATTTTTGGAGATGAACCACACCCAAACTATAATCGCATTATGCTCTCTCATGTTTTACAAGGTAAAACAAATATACAAGATATCATTATGAATGAATACAGTTGGTATGAAGAAAACGAAATAACTTTGTATACAAATGAAAGAGTCCAAAGTATTGACCGAGAAGAAAAAGTTATTATTACAGAAAAGAATCGTACTCTTACATATGACAAACTTATTATTGCAACAGGTTCTAGTGCTTTTATTTTACCGGTTGAAGGTTCCACTCTTCCTGGTGTAACAGGTTTTCGAACTATTGAAGATACACAGTTTATGATGGATACTGCTAAAGAAAAGAAAAAGGCCGTTGTCATTGGTGGTGGATTACTTGGTTTAGAAGCAGCAAGAGGTCTTATTGACTTAGGAATGGACGTACATGTTGTTCATTTAATGCCTAGCTTAATGGAGCAACAACTAGATACGAAAGCAGCTTCTCTACTGCGTGAAGATCTAGAAGCACAAGGCATGAAGTTTCTAATGGAAAAGAAAACTGTAAAAATTCTTGGTACAAACCATGTTGAGGGCATTCAATTTGAAGATGGTGAAGTTGTAGATTGTGATTTAATCGTAATGGCTGTCGGAATCCGACCAAATACGCAAATAGCAAGAGATGCTGGTTTAATTGTCAATCGCGGCATTGTAGTCAATGACTATATGCTAACAAATGATGAGTCCATTTATGCAGTTGGCGAATGTGCAGAACATGACGGTATCGCATATGGACTTGTTGCTCCTCTTTATGAACAAGGTGCAATATTAGCAAAACATATAACAAATTTACAAACTGATGGATATTCGGGCAGTATCGTCGGTACGCAATTAAAAGTTGCTGGTTGTGATTTATTCTCTGCAGGCCAAATTTATGAAGATGATCAAACGAAAGCAATATCCATCTTTAATGAATGCAAACGTTCCTATAAAAAAGTATTAATTCGTGACAATAAAGTCGTCGGTATCGTTTTATATGGTGACACAGCTGATGGTACACGCCTCTTTAGCGTGTTAAAGAAAGAAGAAGATATACAAGAATATACACCAGCGTCCATTCTTCACAAAGCTGGTGAAGAAAGTGAACTTGATGTTGCTACAATGAGTGCGGATGACACGATTTGTGGATGTAATGGTGTTACGAAAGGAACAATCGTACATGCCATTTTAGAACAAGAGTTAACGACTTTTGAAGAAGTTAAAGGCTGTACGAAAGCCGCAGGGTCATGTGGTAAATGTCGTCCACTTGTAGAACAAGTTTTATCTCATACACTCGGAGATGCTTTTGATGCCTCAGCCCAGTCTGCTGGTATGTGCGGATGTACACCTTTATCACGTGATGAAGTCGTAGCGGCAATTCATGAAAAAGGCTTAAAATCACCAAAAGAAGTACGAAATGTTCTTGGTTTTGTACATGAAGATGGCTGTTCGAAATGTCGTCCTGCTTTGAACTACTATTTACGTATGGCGATTCCAGAAGAATATGAAGATGATAAAGCCTCCCGTTTCGTTAATGAAAGAATGAATGGTAACATCCAGCACGATGGTACATTCTCTGTTATTCCACGTATGTACGGAGGCGTTACAACAGCAGATGATTTAATGAAAATTGCTGAAGTTGCGAAAAAGTATAATGTTCCACTTGTGAAAATTACCGGTGCAAGTCGAATTGGCTTATACGGTGTTAAGAAACAAGATTTACCTAACGTATGGGCTGACTTAAATATGACTTCTGGATATGCGTATTCAAAATCTCTTCGTAATGTAAAATCATGTGTTGGCTCTCGTTTCTGCCGTTTCGGTACGAAAGATTCATTAGGACTTGGTATGCTCCTTGAACAATCCTTAGAAATGGTAGATACACCTCATAAAATGAAGATGGGTGTAACGGGCTGTCCGCGTAACTGTGCGGAAGTACTTACGAAAGATTTTGGCGTTGTTTGTGTCGAAAATGGATACCAACTTTATATTGGTGGAAATGGTGGTACAGAAGTACGTGAAGCTGATTTTGTAATGATTGTCCCTACTGAAGATGATGTTCTTCGCATCGCTACAGCTTACATGCAATATTATCGTGAAACTGGTATTTACGGAGAGCGTACTGCCTACTGGACAGAACGATTAGGCTTCGATCACATAAAAGAAATACTGCAAGATGTAAATATCGTCACTAAGTTAAATGAACGTTTCCAAACAGCTCGTGGCACATATAAAGAAGCTTGGGGACAAGCACTAGAAACAAAATCATTAAAAGCGATGTATGAAGTAGAAACTGTGAAATAAGGAGCTGTGATCTATATGATACAAACGAAAGAAAAAATAAAAGTTATGCGTGCAGAAGATCTTCCTATTCAAATCGGTAAAGAGGTACAAATGAAAGGTATGTCTATCGCCCTATTCCGCCTTTCAAATGGTGATATTCGAGCTGTAGAAAATCGTTGTCCTCATAAAAACGGACCGTTAGCAGAAGGAATTGTATCTGGTGAATTCGTCTTTTGTCCACTGCATGATTGGAAGATTTCATTACTAACAGGTGAAGTTCAACAACCTGATGACGGTTGTATTCAAACGTACGAAGTAGAAGTCATTGATGGTGACATTTATATATATATGTAATTTACAAAAGGAAGCCTCCCCCCTGGCTTCCTTTTAAATAAAACTAGATGAGGTGCAATTATATGAACGGATATGTATATTTAGTTGGTGCAGGACCAGGTGATGAAGGGCTTATTACAAAGAAAGCGATAGAGTGTTTAAAACGTGCAGATATTGTTTTATATGACCGTTTACTAAACCCTTTCTTTCTTAGCTATACAAAACAAACATGTGAACTTATGTATTGCGGAAAAATGCCAAAGAATCATATTATGCGACAAGAAATGATTAACGCACACCTTCTTCAATTTGCAAAAGAGGGAAAAATTGTTGTCCGATTAAAAGGCGGAGATCCATCTATTTTTGGCCGTGTTGGTGAAGAAGCAGAAACTTTAGCAGCAGCAAATATTCCATATGAAATTGTACCAGGCATTACATCTAGCATCGCCGCTAGTAGCTATGCAGGTATCCCCCTTACCCACCGTAACTACAGTAATAGCGTTACTTTACTAACCGGACATGCAAAAGGTCCTTTAACCGATCATGGAAAATATAATTCATCTCACAATAGCGATACGATTGCCTACTACATGGGTATAAAAAACTTACCTACAATTTGCGAAAACTTACGACAAGCAGGAAAGAAAGAAGATACGCCAGTAGCAGTCATTGAATGGGGTACAACTGGTAAACAGCGCGTTGTCACAGGAACACTATCTACCATTGTTTCTATCGTCAAAAATGAAAATATTTCTAACCCTTCTATGACAATTGTTGGTGATGTCGTTTCCTTACGTAATCAAATCGCTTGGAAAGAACGTAAACCATTACATGGTAAAAAAGTTTTATTTACATCCGCAACAAATAAAACAAGTGTAATGAAGCAAAGGTTACAAGAAGCTGGTGCAGAAATATATCAAATTCCAACTTTCAAAAAGGAAGAATATACATTAACACTTGAACAAATCAATGAAATTTTTAACGTTGATCGCCTTGTTTTTTGTTCAGCTGAAAGTGTAGAAATTTTGATGCAATCATGTAGTAAATACCAGAAAGATATTCGTTCCTTACAGGCAGAGCTGCAACACATGAACGTTGCCACTCAAGAAAAACTTATGCAATATGGCCTACTAAGTAAAGAAGCAAAGTTCTCTTCCGATACAACTGTTTATTTAGGCAGAAATATTAATCGGATTGCTTTTATTCAAGAGAAAATTGGTGCCGGCTCCTATATGATGACTCATAAGTATACAATTGATCATCGCTTCGATGAAGTCCATTCTCGTATGCTTTCAGAATTCTTATGGGATAGCATTGTATTTGAAGGACGCGCTTCTATTGATACGTTTCTAGCAGAAGTAAAACGTCTTGGCTTTATCGATATTGTTACTCTCCCATTCTCGTATACCGACGTTCCAACTTTACACTATGCAAATAAAGTCGGGTTTCATAACGTAGATCATCAATTACAAGAAACTCTTATGAAAAAAGATATGGTAAGACAATGAAAGGAATTGTATATGTTGGACACGGGAGCCGGTTACAAGAAGGTAACGAACAATTCATTCACTTTATTCAATCTGTTATGAAAGAACGTAACGAAAGAATCCAAAAAATAGCTTTTCTAGAACTAACGACACCTACCATTTCGGATGCAGTTACAGAAACGATACTAGAGGGAGCAACTGAAATAATGATTGTACCTGTTTTATTATTTGCAGCAGCTCACTATAAATGTGATATTCCTTTTGAGATAGAACAAATGCAAAAGCAATATCCACATATAACATTTTCAGTTGTACCACCTTTTAGTACGCATCCGCATATGGTTGAACTTGTAGTGAAAAGAATACGTGAAGCTATGCCAATGCAAAATAGTAGTATTTTACTCGTAGGAAGAGGTAGTAGTGACCCCCAGCCCATACATGAGTTACAGCAAATTGGAGTAGCTGTCGAACAAAAACTCAGTATACCAGTATCGTGCTCCTTTTTAACGAAAGGAACGCCCTCTTTTACTGCTGAGCTCAAGACTATAACATCGACTGCATCTCATGTATATGTCATGCCGTACCTTCTCTTTACTGGATTATTGCTTCAAAAAATTAAGTTGCATACAAAAAAATACGATCACGTTACAACTTGTAACTGTCTTCAGTTTGATACATATATGAAATTAACATTGTTAGAACGAATGGAGGAATATGTGTATGTATAACATGTACCCTCTTATGTTTAATCTACATAATAAAGTGGTCGTTATCATTGGTGGAGGTAAAATCGCATATCGAAAAGCGTCTAGATTAAAAGATACAGGCGCTTTTGTCACCGTTGTCAGCCCAGAAATTTGCAAGGAAATGAAGGAACTTCCTTATATTACTTGGAAGCAAAAAACTTTTAGTAATGATGATATTAAAGATGCTCATCTTATTTATGCAGCTACAAATCAACATGCTGTAAATATGATGGTCAAACAGGCCGCCCATGATTTTCAATGGGTTAACGTTGTAAGTGACGGTACAGAATCATCGTTTCACACACCGGGTGTCATCCGAAATGGTGAATATGTTGTAACGATTTCAACTTCAGGTAAAGATCCATCTTTTACGAAGCGTATGAAGCAGGAACTAACATCTATTTTTCCTACTCTTATAAAAAAGCTTTCTCGTACTCACAAATTATAATCTATTTCTTAGCTAAAATAGTAATTACCTTTGGACGAACGTTTTTTAGAAGCGTTTGTTCTTTTGGTTTTGGTTTCCTTTTTTGAATTAAACCGCTTAATTATCAGACATGATACAATTGTAAACGACACCTAATATATGAAAGACTGCTTTTTCTCATATCGATCCCCTTCCATCACTCGCCACCTCAAATCTATTCGTTTTTGCATGTAAATTCAAAACAAAATATATGACAAATAAATAACGACAGTTACTGTAACAATACTAAAAAGTGTTGAAAATAAAACGATTTGCGCATGTAGTTCAGGCTCTATTTGATACTCCATAGCAATGGTTGCTGTATTTCTTGAAGTAGGAAAAGAACTTGCAATAAATAATGATTGTGCAACAATACCATCAATCTTTAGTAGGTAGATCATGGTAAGTGCTACTAATGGCCCCATCAGTAACCTTCCAATTAAAGCCCATGTTATGACTCGATGGAAAAATTTAAGCTTAATGTTGGATAATTGCGCCCCTAGCAATATGAGTGCTATTGCAACAAAACCATTCGCAAGCTGATTAAGAGGTAGCAAGATAGAATTAGGTAATTGAATTGTAAAAGATTGAAAGAGAATCCCTAATACGAGCGCATGAAATACAGGCAGTCTTAGAAATGATTGAATAATACCTCCGATTGTTTTTGTTGCTGATAGTAAGTTATATATTCCATATGAATAGGTTAAAAGATTCTGGAAAATAACAATGAAAATCTGAATGGAAACCCCCACTGGATTGTGACTGAAAATCAATTGACTTACTGGTAATCCATAATTACCGGAATTCATTAACGAAATGCTATTTTTTAGAGCTGCACTTTCTCCTTTTTCTAACCTTAATATTTTTGAAATAAAATGACTTACTATGATCAGACTTAGACTGTAAAGCATTAAATAGTATATTATCTGGAGCAACAAATCTATTTCTATACGAATATCATATATATTCACAAATACAGCCGCAGGCATCAAGCAATAAGTAATAAGTGTAGATAGTTGCTTTAAGTCAAATTGAAACTTTCTTTGTAAGATTGCACCAATTAGCATCAATATTAATATCGGTAATATTACGTCTAATATAATAAAAACAAACATTTACAACCTCATTCTACATATATTTTAGTTGGATTAAACACTTTACTACATATGGACCACATTTAATTCATCGGAAAACACATTCAGTTCTCAATAATCAGAAAAAAACACTTATTTTATTTCCCTCCCCTCTCTTTTCTTTAACATAACAAATATGAGCCATAAAGAAAATTATGGATTATTTATAGAAATTTATAATTTTATCTTATCGAACTGAACTGTATTCTTTAGTTTAAGTATACTTTTTCACAATACCCATTAGCCTTATCAAAAAGCTGGTTCTAATAAAATATGAAGTTTTTTCTTGTTATAGATACCGTCATATGTTTTTTAAAATTCCGAGGAATTTCAATTTTTATATTTCTTGATATAGATTGATAGATATTCTTTAGAAAGGAGTGACTATTAATCGATTCATTAGCGATCAATAGTCATATCGTTTAATTCAAAAGTTATTGTTTTCATTCTCGATATATTCCGAATGTTTTATGAGGATGTTTCGTTTATTCATTTCAGTCTTATAACAATCGTACTGTTTCTTTTACTTTGGAAACTTTCAATAGACAAAAAACTGAGTTCTCGATTGTAGAATTAGATTTAAGGTCATACATTTATCCCTTAATTTCTTTATCTGTAGGCAAAACAATTGCAGCTATTATATAAATTAACACTGTAAATCCGCTAGTAAAAAAGGCTGATAATGCAGTTACTATGCGAAGGATACTAACATCAATTCCATACTTGTCACTTAAGCCACCTAACACACCTGATACTTGTTTATCTTGAGTGGACTTATATAACTTTTTCATCTAAACACCCCAATCCAATTAAATATTTGCTTTCTAAAAATTAGTTTAATCTTTGTGCTTGAACTAACCTGCCCTTTAATTGAATAACATCTGATATCTATATTTTAACATAAAATCCCATTACTCTTCTGTTTTTCATTTTAAAACCACATTATTTTAGAAAACAAACGTTCGTTAAGATATCAATAGAAAACATGTTGAAGCCTATTACTAAAAGAACCATCCCAAAATACTTTGGGACGGTTCTTTTTCCTTATTAATGATTCTTTAACATCACTAAGAGTTTCTCCTGGCTATACATCCATACTGTAATAATTAAACAAGCAAGTGCGACTTCTGATAACGCCATAAATCCAATTGCATAATGACCTGTTAGTTGGAATAGTAATGTTAAAATTAATGGCGGGAAGAAGCCTCCTAGTCCACCTAAAGCTGAAACGAGTCCGTTTACAATACCAGCTTGTTCAGAGAAGTACATTGGAACGAGTTTGAAGATTGTACCATTACCGATACCTGCACAAAATGCGACAAGTAGGCAACCAAATGTATATACGTTCATGCTAGGCATAAATGATAAAATAATACCTGAAAGTGTTAAACCGATAAATACGAAGATTAATATTTTAAATGGATTAAATTTGTCACCGAGCCAACCACCAATCGGACGCATAATTGTTGCGAGTACGATGAATCCGGCTGTCCGTATACCTGCATCTACTTTCTCTAATCCGAAATGAGATACTAAAAAGTTTGGTAAATATACTGTAAATGCAACAAATGATCCGAAAGTTAAAAAGTAAAAGATACATAAAAACCAAAGTTTCTCATTTTTATATACACCTTTTATTTGTTCCATTAGTGGTGTATTCACTTTTTTCTCTTTACGATCACCTAATAAAAAGTTCATAAGTGCAAACGCTGCAAGTAAAACTAAATAACATTGTACTGTCGTTCTCCAGCCAACTGAAGTTGCGATAACAGGCGCTAAAAATGAAGTAATTGCTGTTCCAGCGTTACCGACACCGTAAATACCATTTACAAAACCATGACTCTCTTTTGGAAAGTATTTTGGTAAAGAAGTTACTCCTACAGAGAATACAGCACCACCGATTCCTACAAATAATCCACCAATAATTAAATCCATCATAGAATTGGCAACACTAATATAAAAAACAGGAAATAATAATAGAATAAAACTAATAAAGAATAATTTTCTTGCTCCGAAACGATTTGTCCAATAACCAATTGGAATGCGAAGAACAGAACCTAAAATAACGGGTACTGCTGTTACCATAGAAATTTGTCCCGCAGTTAATGGGATATCCACTTTAATATAGGGCATTAATGATGATAAAATAACCCACACCATAAAACCGATAATTAGATTAGAAGTTTGTAAACTTAATTGAAAATTAGGACTTTTCATCCTGTTCCCTCCTATGTATACGTAGTTATATTCATTCCCTCCAGCCTAATCACGTTCTTACATGATTAGGCTGAAAAGAATCAACCACCACTTACTGGCGGAATCATTGCTACGACATCGCCAGTTTGAATGCTGTCATCCTCATTTGCGTATTCTTCATTTATTGCGACCATAATCTCGTTTGAAATTGCTACATTATATTCCTTAATCAGAACTTCCTTCAGCTTCGCGACTGTAATATTTTCACAATCTATGTGTAATGCTGGCTTACTTACTTCTTCTTGTAAATGTGCAAATAATAGTACTTCAATCAAATTCTCATCTCCTTTCCAGGCTCGCCATTACCATATGCTGTTTTCTCTAACTGATCGCCTATCCACGACTCACCATCTTCCCAAAACTCTTTTTTCCATATCGGAACAATTTGTTTTATACGTTCCATAATATATTCATTCGCCTCATAAGCAGCTTTCCGATGCGGTGTAGCAACAGCAACGACAACAGCCAAATCAGAAATTTGTAACGTACCAATGCGATGTGTAATTGCCACATATGTTCCAGGCCATTTCTCCCCTACTTCGGTACCAATTTTCTCAAGCTGTTTCTCCGCCATTGTTTTATAAGCTACATAATCTAAATAAAGCGTACGACGGCCTTTCGTAAATTCTCTAACAGTGCCAATAAAAGTAGTAACCGCACCACACTCACGCCGAATTACTTTGTTTGTCACTTCTTCAATTGATATAGGTGTATCTATTACTTCATAATACGTATGTGTCATTTCGCACCTCTTATCTTTGTATAAATTAGCAACCTATTTTTCTATTATTTGTATGAACGAAACAATTCTTTCCATGGCCATTCACTTCCGTTGGTTGATTCTAATAACAGTACCGAAACAGTAATTCCAGCTTTAAATCCTCTCGTTCCCCCTGGCAAAACGATAAATGCATTCGCTTCTGCAAGTGAAGAAATTGCGCTAGATTTATCTAAACCAACTGGTGTAACTTGCAATTGACCATCTACAATTTCTACTCTCCCTCTTACAAATCGAGTAAACGGATTTGCTTTCGGAAAGTCTTTTTGTAAAATTGCCTCTGCACGAAATACGTGCGAATCTTTTCTATGCAAGTATGTTCCAATGACTGGTCTAACATATAATTCACAACCGACATAACAAGCTGAAGGATTACCAGATAAACCAAATAGTAGTTTTCCTTCTACCTCAGCTACAGTTGTCACACTTCCTGGTCGCATCGCTATTTTGTTAAAAAGTACATTAGCTTGTAATCTCTCATAAATAGCAGGCAAATAGTCATAGTCTCCTACTGAAACGCCACCAGTCGTAATTAAAATATCAACTTCTTTTATCGCCTTTTTTACATTGTTATAACACGTCTCAAAATCGTCAACGAATTGTCCATAATACCGTACAACTCCGCCCGCTCGTTCAATTTGCGCTGCTATCATATAGGAGTTACTATTTCGAATCTTCCCTGCCTTTAATTGTTCATGTACTTCAAGCAGTTCGCTACCCGTCGTTACTATTCCAATAATCGGCTGTTTTACAACATGTACGGAACTATAACCAAACGTAGCAAGAAGTGCTGCAACTCCAGGATTAATAACAGTCCCTTTTTTCACAAGGATAGTATTTTGTTTTACATCTTCACCTTTAAAAGAAATGTTATCACCAGCTGCGAAACAGCGTTTTAATGTCATATAAGTCCTTTCATTTTTTTCAAATCCTTCCGTTAGTTCTAACATAACAACCGCATTACACCCTCTCGGAATTGCGGCTCCTGTCATAATACGGACAGCTTGAAATGCTTTCACTTCTTCTGTAAAGACAAAACCTGCTCCAATTTCGCCAATCACTTCAAACTGAATGGGATTACTGCTACTGGCTTCTTTTGTATCTTCTGCTCGAATCGCAAATCCGTCGTATGGAGAGCGATTGAAATGCGGGACATCATGATCTGCAATAACATCTTTTCCAAGTGTTCTACCGTAGCTTTCTATAAGAGAAACCTTTTCTATTTCACCTTGGTAAGCATATTCCATTACACGCGCAACTGCTTCTGCCACTGGAATTGGTATACGTTTTTCTAACATTCTTTTTCACCTCGTTTTAATAAACTGAAACTCTCTTTCTCTTCATCCTATATATTTTGCGTATATTTGTTTTGCTATTTTCACATCATTTGTCCCATGAATAAATGCCCTACCATCTGTAAATAAAACGAAACGATATTCATCAATTAGAAATGATAGTAAGTACGGCGTTTTTTGGACATGTACACTTTTTTGTAATCGTTTTTGAATTTCGTTTAAATTTAGAAATCCCTTTATTCCTGGACGGATTTGAACTGTATTCCGCCCGCATAACACTTCCGTTTTCATCTGCGCTTCAAATGTTAAACTTGGATACGTTCGTGTATTTCCGCAAGATGGACATGTACTTTTTTTCTGTCTATTTACTTTTAATGAGAGGTATTGATTGTTCCAAATATCAAATGATAGCATTGTTCCTCGCAGCGTATCAAAATCATCCACCAATATTTTCATCGCCTCTGTCACTTGGTGAGCAACAACCATCTGTACAGCTGGCTTAATGATTCCGGCTGTATCGCATGTTGCACCGCCCATCGGATGATCCATTAGACAGCGAAAACATGGTGTTTTCCCGGGAAGAATTGTGTACGTTACACCGTAACTTCCAACGCATCCACCGTATATCCAAGGTATATTTTCTTTTTGTGAAATATCATTTATAAGTAGACGCGTATCAAAGTTGTCAGTCGCATCTAATATGAGATCCACTTCTTTCGTTAACTCCTCCATTTCTTGCATTGTGACATCCGTTACAACTGGTACAATTTCCACCTCAGAATTAATCTTTCTTACATGTTCCGCCGCTGCAATTGCTTTTGGTTTGCATTGTTTTGCATCTTCTTCTGTATATAACTGTTGCCGCTGTAAATTACTCCATTCGACATAGTCACGATCGGCAATTGTCAATTTCCCAATTCCCATCCGAATGAGCGCTTCTGCATTCGCAGCTCCTAGTGCCCCTGCACCAATTAAGAGCACATGCTTTTCCCTTATTTTCCTTTGTCCCATTTCACCTATTCCAGAAAACAATACTTGTCTTGAATATCGCTCTTGCATAGGAAAACCTCCTTTCACTATCCGCCAATGTAAGACATTTCAACTTTTTGACGTTTATTTGTGCTTTCCGCCGTTCTTTCATCTGAATATCGATCTGTTCTAAACCCCCATGTATGTTTGAGAATTTGTAGTAGTGAAGCATCCGAAATATTTTCTCTAAGAAGCGTTCGTAAGTCTGTTCCTTTCGTTCCAAATAGACACGTAAAAAACTTGCCGTCTGCCGAAATACGGGCTCTCGTACAAGAAGAACAAAATGACTCAGAAACAGAAGTAATAAATCCAACCTCTGCATTACTTCCTACATATCGATACACTTTCGCAACCTCTCCAAAGTAACGAGGTTTAACAGGCTCAATCGGATATACACGATTAATTTTCTCTATTAATTGTTCCTTCGTAATAACTTGTTCAAAGTTCCAGCCGTTCGTACTTCCTACATCCATAAACTCTATAAAACGGAGCTGAATTTCTTGTTCTTTAAAATAACGAGCCATAGGAAGAATTTGACTATCATTCATCCCTTTTTTTACGACCATATTTACCTTTACTTCTAATCCAGCAACCTTTGCTTCTTCCATTCCTTTTAATACTGGTTTTGTGCTTACATTTCGCCCATTAATTTTTTGGAAGACATAATCCTCTATCGCATCTAAACTAATATTTACACGTTTTAATCCCGCTTCTTTTAACGCCTTTGCTTGTTTTGCTAAATGAATACCGTTTGTTGTGAGCCCAATATCTTTTATGCCTTCTAGCTTTGCAAGTCTTTCAATTAATTTCGGTAAGTCTTTACGCAATAACGGTTCGCCGCCAGTAAGCCTAATTTTATTAACTCCCATACTTATAAATAATCTTGCTAATCTTTCTATTTCATCGAACGTTAATAAACACTCTTCCTGTAAAAAAGCATAATCAGCTCCGAACACTTCAGCAGGCATACAGTATGTGCACCTAAAATTACAACGATCAATAACCGAAATACGTAAATCTTGAAGTGGCCGCTTTAAAGAATCTTTCATTTTCTCGTGCATCTATATCCCTTCTTTTCTGCTGCAATCCTTAGTAAGCTTTCATTTTTTTATTTGCCTTTATTATAAAAAAGAAGCTACATATTCAATGTGACTTTTCTCACATTACTTTCCCCATTCAAAAATTTTTCACAAATCCGTTCGAATTTTGTTCACATATTCATCCACTATTCCTTACGGTCATTGAAATTTAACTTTATTTTTGAAATAGCTCTTGCATTTTCAGCATATTTACACTCAAAATAGGAATTGTATTGCTTATATGAAGAAAGGTGATTGCTGTGGCAAACAGTATGACATTATCTCAAGATTTAAAAGAATTACTTGCATCTGTTGAATATAAAATGCAGATAAAAAAAGGTAGTTTTATTTTTCAAGAAGGTATGGAGGCAACCGAACTCTATATCATCCACTCAGGAAAAGTACAAATTAGTAAACTTAGTGCTGACGGACAAGAACTAACACTTCGAATTTGTTCGGCATACGACATTATTGGAGAATTAACATTGTTCACGGATAATGCGAAGTATTTATTAAATTCAAAATGCCTTGAAGATGTTGAAGTAGGCGTTATAAAGCGTGAAGCGTTAGAAAAAGAATTACTCCAAAAACCAGCTCTTGTATTTGAATTTATGAAATGGATTAGTGAACATTTAAGAAGAATGCAAACGAAGTTCCGAGATTTAGTATTACACGGCAAAAAAGGTGCCCTATATTCTACTCTTATACGAATGACAAATAGTTACGGTGTATTAAAAGAAAATGGTATTCTCATCGATTTACCATTAACGAATCAAGAACTTGCTAATTTCTGTGCAACTTCACGAGAAAGTGTAAATCGAATGTTAAATGAACTAAAAAAGCAAGGTACAATTTCTATTCATAAAGGAAAGATTACAATCCACGATTTACAATTTTTAAAATGTGAAATTGCTTGTGAAGATTGTTCTGCTTCTGTTTGTAGTATCGATTAGCGTCTTATTTAGGTACTTATACTTATAAAGAAAGCCGAGGTCTCCAATTAGATCTCGGCTTTCTTTATAAATTACGAAACATATAAAACTAAATTATTTTTTCAATTCATTTGGAATACGTCTTCTGTAAATTACATAACTACGGCTTATATATTTAATTGGGGCACTAAATACATGTACTAGTCTAGTGAATGGCCATACTGCGAAAAGCCCCATTCCTGCAAGAATATGAATTTTAAACCACACTGGTACTTCCGTCATATATTCAACTTTCGGTTGGAAAATAAAGAGGCTTCGGAACCATGGACCGATTGTTGTACGATAATCAAATCCTTTTGAGTCGATATTTAAAAACGTTGAAGAAAGTCCTGCTAGCATTACGATAAGTAATAAAACAAGCGCAATATAATCTCCCTTTGTACTCGTTGCAATGATGCGTTTTACTGTTACGCGGCGGTACGTTAATATAATTAAACCTATGATAGAAGCAATACCTGCCGGAAGACCAAAACTAATTGCTACTACATGATACATATGCTCAGAAATACCTATGGAACGGTATACAGCTTCTGGAATTAATATCCCCATAACATGACCGCCAATTACGAACATAATCCCAAAGTGGAATAATAGACTTCCGATTCGGAGCATTTTCTTTTCTAATAGTTCACTAGATTTTGATGTCCATCCAAATTGATCATAGTTGTATCTAAAAATATGTCCACCGATAAAGATTGCAAAAATGATATAGGGAAACAACACCCATAGAAATTGATCCATCATTTTGACAACTCTCCTTTCTAATTTGTCTGTACACCCCATGTATCAATAGCGAGTAGAACAGCCGCAAGAATTGGTTCATACATACTATCAGCTTCTTTTAACTGAACGTGTAATGCTTGGATGTTCTCTTTGTATTTACTCATAATTGGTTCACTGTCTTGCTCATTTGCATTTGCAAAAAACTCTAGTAATAGCGGTAAATAATCAGGTAGTTCTTTATCTGTTACTTCAAAACCAGATTTTTTATACTGCTGTTTTAACTCTAGTAATTCAATACCTCTTTCCCTTTGTTCACCGGTGTTCATATACGTTAAATACATATTTGTCTTCTTACCGAAATCAAATGTATATACGTAACTATCAATGAGTTGATCGTTCGTTTTATCCAGTGCTTGTTTTATAAATGCTGTAAGTGAAGTTTTAACTTCTTCCTGTTCAATCGCTTCAATCTCTTCTTGCAATTCAGCTAAAGCTTCTCTCCACCCGAGTTCCGGGTAGGAGAGAAGGAATGAAGAACAAGAAAAAGCAATTTGTAGACTTTGTTTCATATTTTTCCGCCCCCATTATTTAAGAAATTGTCATGCAAGAGCCTGGACCACCTGCAAATGATAAACCACAGCTTCCTTGTTCATTGTATAAATCTGCAACTTGTTCGCGGTGAGACGTCGGGATAACAAAACGATCTTTATATTTTGCGATAGCAAGCAGACGATACATGTCTTCTACATCTTGTTTTGTTAAACCGAGTTCTTTTAATACCGCTTTATTTGGTTCTTTATTAATTTGAATTGCTCTCATATGTGTTCGCATAACAGCCATTTTTTTCAATGTAAGACGAATATGTGATTCATCTCCTGCAGTGAGTAGATTCGCTAAATATTGAATTGGAATACGCATATTATCGATAGCAGGGAAAATCTCTTCTGCTTGCCAGTTACTACCTTTCCCTTCCACCATATTCATAATTGGGCTAAGCGGTGGGATATACCAAACCATTGGCATTGTACGATACTCCGGATGAAGAGGTAGAGCAATTTTCCAATCGATAATCATTTTATAGATTGGTGACTGTTGTGCCGCTTTAATCCACTCTTCAGGAATGCCTTGTTTTATCGCTTCAGCTGCTACTTCTGGATCATTTGGATCTAAGAAAACAGTAAGCTGAGATTCGTATAAATCTTTTTCATTTTCAACTGAAGCTGCTTCTTTTACTTTGTCAGCGTCATATAGCATTACCCCAATATATCTGATACGTCCGACACATGTTTCCGAACAAATTGTTGGCATACCTGCTTCAATACGAGGGAAACACATTGTACATTTTTCCGCTTTATTCGTTTGCCAGTTAAAATACACTTTTTTATATGGGCAAGATGATACGCAGAATCTCCATGCACGACATGCATTTTGATCTACAAGAACAATCCCATCTTCTTCCCGTTTATACATCGCACCAGATGGACAAGACGATACGCAAGATGGATTCATACAATGTTCACATATGCGTGGTAAATACATCATAAAGACATTTTCAAAATCCGTTTTAATTTCTTCTTCCATTTTCTTTACGTTCGGATCTTGTAATCCTGTTATATGTCCACCAGCTAAATCATCTTCCCAGTTTGGACCCCATTCAATTTTTTCAATAAATTCACCTGTAATTGCTGATTTTGGACGAGCAACTGGCTGATGCTTACGCTGCGGACTATTTGTTAACGTTTCATAATCATAGTTCCAAGGTTCAAAGTAATCATCAATTGTTGGTTGATCTGGATTGTGAAAAATATTCATAAGACGCTTCATTTTCGAACCGGATTTCAGCTGAATTTCACCATTTTTCAATTCCCAGCCACCTTTATATTTCTCCTGATCTTCCCATTGCTTCGGATAACCAATACCAGGTTTCGTTTCTACGTTATTGAAATACATATATTCAGCACCTGGACGATTTGTCCAGGTGTTTTTGCACGTTACGCTACAAGTATGGCAGCCGATGCATTTATCTAGGTTCATTACCATTCCGACTTGTGCTTTAATCTTCAAGCCAATCTACCTCCTTCAGTTTGCGAATTACTACGTTTAAATCGCGCTGGTTCCCAGTTGGACCATAATAGTTAAATCCATAACTTAATTGACCGTATCCACCAATCATATGTGTTGGTTTCACGTGAATTCGAGTTGGACTATTATGCGTTCCCCCGCGATTACTTGTTAATTTCGTTCCAGGTACGTTAATGTGGCGATCTTGCGCATGGTGCATAAACGCCATTCCTCTCGGTATACGGTGCGTTACAACAGCACGTGCAACAACAACACCGTTACGGTTAAAGCACTCGATCCAATCATTATCCGCAACACCAGCTTCTTCAGCATCTTCTTTATTCATCCAAACGGTTGGACCACCTCTAAATAGCGTTAACATCGGTAATGAATCAAAGTACATACTATGAATGGACCACTTATTATGGGGTGTTAAATAGTTTAGTGTAATCTCTTTCCCTTCTACTTCAGGTCGTGATTTACGGAACGGTTTATGTTGCAGAATTGGTTTAAATGTCGCCATCGTTTCACCAAATTCTTTCATCATGTCATGATCTAAATAGAAAGATTGTCGTCCAGTGATTGTTCTCCAAGGGATGAGACGTTCCACATTTGTTGTAAACGGTGAGTAACGACGTCCACCTTTTTCTGAACCTGTAAAGGCCGGAGAAGTAATTACTGTTTTTGGTTGTGCTGTAATTTGTTCAAATGTGAAGCATTCTTCTTCACGTTCTTCTGCCAAATCACGTAGTTTTAAATCCGTTTGTTTTTCAAGTGCTTCCCATGCTTTTACAGCCATATGACCGTTTGTTGTAGAAGAAAGCGTTAATACCGCTTCAGCAGCATTGATTGCTTCTTTTATGTCTGGACAACCTTTCGCAATAGAATCTGTTTGAACAACTCCTAATCGGCTCTTTAATTGCTCATACTCTTTTTCCGCAGACCAAGAGATCCCTTTCGTACCAATCGGTTGTTTTCCGACATTCGGTCCAAGCGCAGTCATTTTGTCATAAATCGTTTTATAATCTCTTTCGACAACATGAATTTGTGGCATCGTTTTACCCGGGATTGGTTCACATTCACCTTTACTCCAATCTTTAATCTTGCCAAGTGGTTGCGCTAATTCTTGCGGTGTATCATGAAGAAGTGGTGTTGCAACAACTTCTTTCATTGGTTCAAGATCAATTTTCTTCGCTAAATCTGACACAGCTTTAGAAAGTGAAGTGAAAATGTCCCAATCAGAGCGTGCTTCCCACGGTGAACCGATTGCTGGATTAAAAGGATGCACAAATGGATGCATATCTGTACTACTTAAATCATGTTTTTCGTACCAAGTTGAAGCTGGTAATACGATATCAGAATAAAGCGCTGTTCCAGCCATACGGAAATCTAAATTAATAAGTAAATCAAGCTTCCCTTCTGGCGCTTCTTCATGCCACTTAATTTCTTCTGGTCGTAATGAATCACTATCGTCATTCATTAATCCGTTTGTTGTACCTAGTAAATGTTTTAAGAAATATTCGTGCCCTTTACCGGAACTTGAAATTAAGTTCGCACGCCATACGAATAAGTTGCGCGGGAAGTTATTTTTGTTATCTGGATCTTCAATCGCAAATTTCAGTTCTTTTTCTTTTAGTTTTTGTGCAACGTATTTTCCGATTTCTTCTTGTGTTGTTGCACCAGCAGCAACAGCTTCTTTATATAGTTCAATTCCATTTTTCTCGAATGTAGGATAAGAAGGTAACCAACCAAGTCGCGCCGCTAAAACGTTATAATCACCGTGGTGTTGATAACGAGAGTTTCCTTCCACTGGTGATGCTAAATGTCCAACTGATGTATCTTCATAGCGCCATTGATCTGTTACGAAATAGAAGAAAGATGTACCATTTTGTAATTTTGGTGGCCCTTGCCAATCTTTTGCCATCGCGATTGTTTGCCATCCTTCTGCTGGTCGTAATTTTTCTTGCCCAACGTAATGCGCCCAGCCACCGCCGTTTACACCTTGTGCTCCGACAAGAAGAACAAGATTTAAAACTGCGCGATAAATTGTATCAGAGTTAAACCAATGGTTAATACCAGCCCCGACAATAATCATTGAGCGACCGTTCGTATCAACAGCATTTTGTGCGAACTCACGAGCGATTTGAATGATTAGATCTCGTTTCACTCCCGTCATTTTCTCTTGCCATGCAGGTGTAAACGGCACGTCATCATTGAAGTCTTTCGGCTCTTGTCCACCAAGCCCTCGGTTCACACCGTAATTTGCTAACGTTAAGTCATATACAGTAGTAACGAACACTTCGCCCTCTTCTGTCATAACCTTTTTCACTGGAATTGTACGTTCTAATACTTTGTTTCCATTATCAGAGAAGTACGGGATTTGTACAGTTCCAACATAATCTTCCATTCCAAGTACAGAAAGACATGGATCAATCTTTTCGCCTGTTTCTTCATCTTCTAAACGTAAGTTCCATTTCTTTTCGTTATCCCAACGTGACCCCATTGTGCCGTGAGGTGTTGCAAAATCGTTCGTATTTTCATTCCAAAGTACAGGTTTCCATTCTCCTAACTTTGTTTCGCGTCCAATATCAGAAGCATTTAAGAATCGATCCGCAACGAATTGGTCTCCTTTTTGTTTCAATGTAACGAAGAAAGGAAAATCAGTATATTGCTTCGCATACTTTGTGAAGTATTCTACTTGATTATCTACGTAAAATTCTTGTAAGATCACGTGCCCCATTGCCATCGCAAGTGCACCGTCTGTACCTTGTTTCACACTAATCCAATCATCTGCAAACTTTGTTGACTCAGCAAAATCAGGACTGACAGAAACGACTTTCGTTCCTTTATATCGAACCTCCGCTAAAAAGTGTGCATCTGGTGTTCTTGTCATCGGTACATTTGAACCCCATGTCATAATGTAACCAGAGTTATACCAGTCACTACTTTCTGGTACATCTGTTTGATCACCCCAAATTTGTGGAGAAGCTGGTGGTAAATCTGCGTACCAATCATAGAAACTAAGCATCGGTCCACCCATAAGTTGCATAAAGCGGCTGCCTGCAGCATGACTTAACATCGACATAGCTGGAATTGGTGAAAAGCCAACATTTCGGTCTGGACCGTATTTCATTACTGTATATAATAATGAAGCTGAAACGAGTTGTAACACTTCATCCCAATTCGCACGAACGAATCCCCCTTTACCACGTGCCTGCTTATACTTGCGTGCTTTTTCAGGGTTTTCCACAATACTTTTCCAAGCATCTAATGGTGACTCATTATTTTGTAATTCCTCTTGCCACATACTCCAAAGAACACCACGTACATACGGATATTTCACACGAAGTGGACTATAAATGTACCAAGAAAAACTCGCTCCACGTGGACATCCTCGTGGTTCAAAGTCAGGCATATCTGGGCCTGTTGTTGGATAGTTAAGCTCCTGTCCTTCCCAAGTTACAATTCCATCTTTCACATAAATGTTCCAACTACATGAACCAGTACAGTTCACGCCATGTGTAGAACGAATTACTTTATCATGCTGCCAACGCTTTCTGTACACATTTTCCCATTCACGATCTTCATATGTTTCTTGTGTATGATTATCGTTATAACGATCTATTGGTGAAAAATATTTTAAACGTCTCATTAGTGCTGAAGGTTTCTTCTTCATACTGTTCACTCCTTTAATACGTCTCTCTTACATACCCTTACTATAAGAGAGGTTGTAAAATACAGATGTGACATTTCGCACAGTTCAAGAGATTGTCAAAAATTCAGTAGAAAATAAGTTTGTGAGAAGACCTTTTGTTTTGTTATGAAGATTTATAGTAAATCTTGATTAATAGAAGAATAGTATTTTGAGGTATTGACTATTTTGCAAAAGAAAAACGTAGGAGAAACTCCTACGTTTTTCTTTATAAATATAGGAAACAGCCATTTGAATGCATTTATAAAACTAGAAATCATTATTTACCATATTGCCCTTAGTTACTGAAACAATTATACTAGATGTAATCAGAATAAATAATCTGAATATTCTCAGAATTAAAGGTAAGAGTTTTATACTCGCTCATAGAGAGGTACGTTCTATTTTCCACTAAATAGATTAGAAAACGATAATAACATTAGGAGGATTACGATGCACCAACTTGATTCATTACATCCCATTATAGAAAAAATAATTAACAATATTGAAAAATTAATGGTCGGAAAAAGAAAAGAAACGATTTTAGCTTTGACAGCTCTCTTAGCTGAAGGTCATGTACTATTAGAAGATGTTCCTGGCGTTGGGAAAACAATGTTAGTACGCGCTCTTTCTAAATCTATTGATGCTGATTACAAGCGAATTCAATTCACACCTGATTTACTGCCATCAGATGTAACAGGTGTTTCTATTTACAATCCGAAAGAGCTCCAATTCGAGTTCAAGCCTGGACCAATCATGGGAAATTTTATACTTGCTGATGAAATTAATCGTACATCTCCCAAAACACAATCTGCCTTACTTGAAAGTATGGAAGAAGGCAATATTACAATAGATGGTATGACAAGACCGTTACCAAAACCATTCTTTGTAATGGCTACACAAAATCCAGTCGAATATGAGGGAACATATCCTTTACCAGAAGCCCAGCTCGATCGTTTCTTATTGAAGCTAAAAATGGGATATCCTTCACCAGAAGAAGAATTTGAAGTTTTAAACCGGATGGAAAAAACAAATCCCCTCTCCCTTTTACAAGCTATTACTACAATAGAAGAATTACTTTATTTGCAACAAAGCGCACGGGAAATAAGCATGGACAAAGCAATCAAGCATTACATTGTAAAGCTTGTTAGTCAAACTCGCTCTTATAGTTCTATACAACTAGGTGCAAGTCCACGTGGCTCGATTGCTTTAATGAAAGCTTCACAAGCTTATGCATTCATCCATGGCAGAAATTATGTTATTCCAGACGATGTTAAATTTTTAGCTCCTTACGTGTTAGCTCACAGACTCATTCTAAAAATGGAAGCAAAATTTGAAGGAATAACAGGGGAACAAGTTATTTCAAAAATCGTTGCGCGAACTACCGTGCCGACTCAAAGGAAGATGAACCTTTGATGAAACGCATGCTACGAGCACTACATCACGTTTTGAAGTTATTACTAATCCCTTTATGCCTAGTGTTAACATTTGTGTACGCTATGCTTCAAGGAGGATTTGTAAGTTGGTTTTTATTTTACAGTATGGTTCCTATTGGCCTTTATTCACTATTATTCCCCTTCTACGCTTTACGGGGTGCTGAAGTAAAAAGAATAACAAATCAAAACGATTATGTAGCAGGAGAACGATTTGTAAGCACGATTACAATAAAAAGAAAATTTCCTTTCCCCTTACTTTATTTAGTTATAGAAGATGAACTGCCACCACACCTTACAAGTTGTAGACAAACAAAGATGAATAAAACAATACTCTTTCCAGGATTAAAACGAAATTTTTCGTTTCAATATGCAATTGACACAATCCCTAGAGGAGAGCACACTTTTTCAAGCATACGCGTCAAAACTGGTGATTTATTCGGTATGATGGAGAAAGAAGTAACTTTTTCAGTTCCGGATACATTTTTAGTCTATCCTCAGTATGTAGATATAACGTATCAGCAATTGGAAAACCATTTCGAGCAAGGAGCGCTCTCAGCAAATATAAATTTCACAAAAGACTCTACCATTTCTGTCGGTGTGAGAGACTATAAACCTGGTGACCGCTTTTCATGGATTGATTGGAAAGCAACTGCAAGAACAAACAACATTATGACGAAAGAGTTTGAACAACAGCGCAGCCATAATATTATGATATTCATAGACAGAACTGAGTCTCCTCTATTCGAATCAGTCGTCACATTTACTGCCTCTATTGTCAGGGCTGTATTGAAGCAAAATTCACCAGCGTCATTTGTGTCTGTCGGAAAAGAACGAACTTTTTTCCCTTTAGACAATGGAGATAGTCAGTTGCAGCAAATCTTTTGTCATTTAGCGAAAGTACAAGCGGACAGTGTATTCCCGCTCTCCCGGAGTGTAGAAATGGAATTAAGAAAAGTTTATGAGCCCGTAACAATTATACTCGTGACAAGCGATCTTTCTCCCGATATTCAAAAGGCAGCTGACTATGCCGCTATACAAAATAGAAAATTACTAGTTTTTATTGTAAAAGAAAAACCGAATCAACTCTCACATCGAGAACTCAGTGTTTTAGAAACTCTACAAAAACGAAAAATATTTGTAAATGTGGTTTATGAAAACCGATATACAAATGTGTTTTTTGAGGTGAGCAAATGACAACATTACAAACAAAATACAAATGGGATATGAGCAGATTCTTCATGCATGCATGCGCATTTCTACTTTTACTAGAATGGATACGACCCCTTATAGGTATTACAAACGTAGGTAGATTAGATATTTTCGTAATATTTATAGGAATTTGCTTCACACTCTCTTTTTTTCAAACAAAGTGGCAGATTCCGATAAAGATCGTGACAATTTTATTCATCATTCATCTCCTATATTATAAAAATATTTTTATAAATCCATCTTGGCTAACGAAATTTTTTACTGATATTTCTCGAAATTCCTCCCTGTTATTCCAGGGGAATTTGCTAGATATTTCTCCAGTTTTTCCAACCGTTTTATTTTTTCTATCATTTTGGTTTTTGAGTTCTTTCATCTCTTTTTGGTTGATTCATAAAAAGCGTGGATTGTTATTTCTTATATTGACTATTATTTATATCACAATTTTTCATAACTTACATTTATACAATGCAAACTACGCTATTATTCGTACCGTTGTCATCGGCTTTTTTATGCTTAGTCTTCTTCGCATAGAACGAATAAAAGAGAGTGAGCACTTACAAAATTATGCTAGAGAAATCTCAAAACTACTTAAACCTCTTACAATATTTATTGTATTGTCAGCAACCATCGCATACTTTGCGCCAAAATTTGGCCCTCAATGGCCAAACCCAATGGATTTTTTAAAATTCAACACATCCGAATCAAGTAAAAAACAAGAAGTTTCTAAAATTGGATATGGTCTAGATGACTCAAAATTAGGCGGTCCTTTTACGGCAGATCCTACAATTGTTTTTACAGCAGCAACACAAAACAAACAATATTGGAGAGTAGAAACAAAAGATTTTTATACAGGAAAAGGCTGGGAAGTTTCTGAAAAGCAACAGAAGGTTTCTTTTAAAAATAAAAACGACGTCGTGAGCTGGTACGAACAAAATACAAAAAAGGAGACAACTAAGGCAACAATCACCATGCAAAAAAGGTATCCTCACCTTACCTATCCAGCAGGGTTAGTATCAGTTGAGGCTTCTTCCGATGTATCATACAGCGTTGACCCATTTTCAGAAAAAATCTATACGATGGACGGAGACTCTTCTACTACTTTACATTCATATAAAGTAACATATGAGGTCCCGGAGTTTTCCATAGAAAACTTGAAAGCTGTAAAAACGAATGAAGGTCAAGAATCAAATCCTTATTTCATGACAAAGTACACGCAACTTCCCGAATCATTACCGCAGCGAGTAAGAGACTTAGCTGTAAGTCTAACAAAGGATAAAGACACCCGATACGATAAAGTATTAGCTATTGAAAACTATTTCACCGACCATTCTTTTATATATGAAACAACGAATGTCTCATTCCCTGCCAAAAACCAAGATTATGTAGATCAATTTCTTTTCGATACAAAAAGCGGCTACTGTAATAATTTCTCAACATCCATGATCGTGTTACTTCGTTCTGCTGGAATTCCCGCTCGCTGGGTAAAAGGTTATACAGAAGGAACTCTTGATAATACGCTGGTGGGTGCTGAAGGTGAGGATGTTTATAAAATCGCGAACGATAACGCACACTCTTGGGTCGAAGTATATTTCCCTGGATACGGATGGATTCCATTCGAACCAACAAAAGGATTTACGAATCCCTATAATTTCACAAATAATACTCCTGCTCCTACTTTACAAAATAGCGAAGATACTAATTCTCAAAACGCGCAAATGCATCAAAAAAACAATGAAGCAAAGCTCAAAAGTTTAATAGAAGATACAGAAGAAGCTTCTATTAAAAAGATTCCAAATTCTAAAAATGGATTTTCTTGGTGGTACGTATTCCTCTCTACAATACCGATTAGTATTATAGGATACATTCTATTCATCACTAGAATGAAATGGATTACGTTTTTTATCATTCATTTCTATAAATATCGAAAAGATGATGCCGTTTATACAAAAGCTTACGATTCTCTCCTAAAACAATTTGCGCGAATTGGTATACGACGAGACGAGAGTCAAACATTCCGAGAATATGCTCTCCATGTTGATACACTTTACAACTCGGCTGATATGCAACAACTTACTTTCAGTTATGAGAATGCTATGTATCAAAAAGGACAAGCCGCAGCAGAATGGAAAAAATCCGTACACTTATGGGAAGTGCTTATGAAAAAAGCTGCTTCTCCGCCTAAATCAAATGACTTCCATTCAGCGATTTAATATTGACAATATGAATGTAAATAAAATGCCTCAAAGAACAAAATAGTTCTTTGAGGCATTTTTTAATAAAGTGAAACTCCTAGTTATTCGCCAAGTACCTTCTCAATCTCAACCTCTAAATCCACCGGCTTCGTTTGCGGTGCAAAACGCCCTACTACTTTTCCGTCTTTTCCAATTAGAAATTTTGTAAAGTTCCATTTTACTGCTTTCATACCGAGTAAACCTGGTGCTTGTTCTGTCATGTATGTATACAGAGGATGAGCCTTATCACCTTTTACATCAATTTTTGCAAACATTGGGAAGTTTACACCGTAGTTTAATTCACAAAAGCTTGTAATATCTGCTTCTGTACCTGGTTCTTGTCCTCCGAATTGGTTACAAGGGAAACCGAGTATTTCAAGTCCTTGTTCTTTATATTTATCATATACTTCTTGTAATCCTTTATATTGCGGTGTAAACCCGCATTTACTAGCTACATTTACAATAAGAAGTACTTTTCCCTCATAATCTTTTAACGATTTTTCTTCACCTGTTATTGTTTTAGCTGAAAAATCATAAACTGTCATTGTCTTTGCCCCTCTCTTCACTATCATTCCATGTTTATACTATACTACATTCGTGAATTTACAGCTCTTATTACGTATTTTCTCCCCACGATTGTAAACGCTTTATTTCCGTTTGAAAATTCGACACAAATTACTAGACTTTTATGATGGAAAGTTTTACAATTAAATTGTGAACAAAATGTGACAGTTTATATTCTATTATTATAGAAAAGGATGGTGTTCAATATGAAAACTGCACAACATGAAACGATTTCAAATCGCGAGTTTTATTTCGTACTATATATGATGTTATTGTATGTGATTGGCTGGGTAATCGATGTAAATGGTTTATTTTTAAGCTCCTATTTTAATTTAGCTGGAGAAATTATGCTTCCATTAGTTGGCGGTATTGTTGGACTATTCGTTATGTCTATTAATAAACAACAAAAACAATAAGAACATTACAAAAAGGCAGAAGACGAAACTTTCGTTTTCTGCCTTTTTGTATTTTTGGCGTATAATAGTTACATACCGTATATAAGGAGTGGTAAAGATGAAAAAAGTAGAACAATTATCTTCTCACCTATATCTGATTGATGATTTTGATTTACAACATAATGAACGAACTGGTACGTACGTTTTATTAGGTGATGATATTACTTTAATTGAAACTTGTGCAGCCCCTTCTCTTCCGTATATTTTAGACGGCTTACAACAATTACATATTGATTTAAACGAAGTTAAAAACATTATCGTTACACATGTTCATTTAGATCACGCCGGTGCTGCTGGTTTAATGATGGAAAAATGCCCAAATGCTACTTTATATGTGCATTCTCGCGGTGCTCGTCATATGATTGATCCAACAAAACTCATTTTAGGTGCAAAAGCTGTGTACAAAGAAGATTTCGATAAACTTTTTGATCCAATTCTTCCAATTGAAGAAAAACGTGTTCATATTGTACAACATGGTGATACGTTACAAATTGCCGAAGACCGCATCCTTACATTTTATGATACACCGGGACATGCAAAGCACCATATTAGCATTCACGATTCATTAACAAACGGTATTTTTACTGGCGATACAATTGGAATTTATTATAGAGAACTCGCAGACCTTGGTGTAGAACTGTATCTACCATCAACGTCCCCTTCACAATTCCAACCAGATGCGATGATTGCTTCTAAAAATCATATTCAAAGTATGAATGTAGATACTATTTATTTCGGCCATTACAGCGCATCATCCAATGTTACAGAAGTATATAAGCAACTAGAACATTGGTTACCTATTTTCGTTCATACTGGTAAAGAGGTCTTTGAAAAATATAATGATTTCGATGAGGCTACTAAAGCTTTGCAAACTGTATTAATGGATAAGGTCTCTTCTCACCTTACAAAGTTAAATGTTCCATCAGATCATTCCGTTTATAACATTTTACATCTAGATATAGAAATTAGCGCGATGGGCATTATAGATTATTTCACGAAGCAAGAAAAAGCAAACACCACTATTAAATAACCGTAAAAGAAGAGATATACAACAGTAGTTATTGTATATCTCTTCTTTTTTTGAATATATTTTGAGTAAAGGATGGTGGAATATAATGCAAAAAGTGATGCTATACCTCTGCTTTACATTATTTATCGTCTTATTATTATTTGTCGGAGTGAAAATTCAATTTTATTTAGATACAGACGCACAAGTAAACTTTAACGTTTATCCAAGATTATTCTACTTTACACTCTTCCCTCTTATAGTCGGCATTTTATTACGATTCCTTCAATCTATTAATCGTGAAACAAGTAAACAAAACTGGCGCTTTCAACCGGATAAATTTATCGCCATTACTGTGCCTACACTATTCATTTCCTTTTCTCCAGCTCTACTCTTTTCACCAGTTGGTGCATACCTACCTTATATAACTAATATTATTCTTATCAATACAACTTTTGTTACGATAATTAGTTTAATAGCTGGCTATTCCCTTTTAGATTGTTTTATACAAAAAGATACTGTAAATATGAAAAAATATAATTGAATACTCTATTTGATCGTGCAAGTCAGGGAGGTACTTCCTTGGCTTGTTGTTAGAATAATTATATTCCAGTATAATACAGTAATCGAATAAAATTCAGAGGAATGATACAATGTTTTTTCAATTTTTTCTACTAGCAGTCATTATGTCTTTTATTAGTGGTCGACTAATTGGTACAAAACTAAATTTTTTCAAACAAGCAAGTGCAGCCACTTTAGGTGTTTCACTTACGTCGGCTATGTATTGGTTTTTATATTTACGCTATCAAGATGAATCGATTGTCGGTGTTGATAGATATTTTTGGCTGGGGAGCTCATTAATTGTATCGATGCTTTGTTACCTAGTTTTTGAATTATTTGATCCTATTAAGCGTGGCGAAATGGATGACGTAGTAATAGAAAGTAGAAACCCTATTTCAAAATTCTTCGCTAAAATTGGTAGACAAAAAAGATATATGCGCGTCTCTTCTATTGCAATCAAACACGGAATGGGAAAATATTTAGCTTTAAAGCGCTCACCAGAAGCAGATCGCAAGCTCGCCACTTCCCTTCGAAATACACTAGAAGAATGTGGTGGTGTATTTATTAAATTCGGACAAGTTTTATCAACTCGATCTGATTTACTACCACCAGTTTTTATTCACGAATTATCAAACCTTCAAGAAAATGTAACACGTTTATCACAACAACAAGTTGAAGAAATATTGAACAAGGAACTACATATACCGAAAGATGAAATTTTCAGCTCCTTTGAAATGGAACCCTTAGCTGCCGCCTCTATTGGCCAAGTACATAAAGCGAAGCTCAAAGAAAACGACCAGGATGTCGTCGTTAAACTACTACGTCCTAATATTTCTGAGACAATTAAACGTGACTTAGATATTTTAATTCACTTCGCTCTATGGATTTCCAACAAATCAACTTGGGCTAAAAATATCGGATTTCTTGATTTAGCACAGGGCTTCTCTACCGCAATGAAAGAAGAAATTGATTTCAAAATCGAGGCTCGTAACTTCGAACAAGTGTCTGATTCACTAAAAAATAGTGAAACGAAAATAAAAATACCGGAAGTATATCAAGAATACAGTAATTCAAAAATACTTGTGCTTGAATTTTTAGATGGAGTAAGTGTTAAAAGTGGGGCAGCATTATTAAATGAATTACAAATTGATACGAAAAAAGTACAACGACAACTCTTTGATTGTATTTTAGAGCAAATTTTCTTTAAAGGTATTTTCCATGCAGACCCTCATCCAGGTAATGTGTATATTCTTCGTGATGGTACTCCTGCATTACTTGATTTCGGTTCTGTCGGACGATTAGGAACACTTCAACAAGAGGCATTCAAGCGACTGCTTATCGGCTTTGAGCGCAAAAATTCATATGTCTTACTTGATGGACTGCTTCAATTAGTTGAAAAGAAACCAAATGTTGATAAAGAAGGATTAGAACAGTCTATTAGTCAATTATTAATTCAAAGTACGTACGTTTCTACAAATAGTTCTGGAGAATTCATTCAAGGGTTGTTTCAAATAATCGCTGAATTTGAATTAGCATTTTACCCAATGGTTGCAGGGGCTTTCCGCTCTTTAATTACGCTAGAAGGAACGATGCTACAACTAAACCCTGAATTCAATTTAATGGATGAAGCGAAGCGCTTTGCGAAAGATCATGTAGCTAGTTTTATGCCAGTTAACAATTATTCAAGTTTAAAAGAAGCTGCAACAAACGAATTACTCTCTATGTTACCTGCCATGCGACGCATTCCTAGAAAATTAGATGATTTAAGTTCAAAACTAGAAAACGGAGAATTATCCGTAAAGGTCGGCTTTTTCTCTGACGAAACAAATGCATCATTTATTACTACTTTCATCTCACAATTCCTCATTGCATTTATTGGAACTGCATTTGGTGGAATTTCGGTAGGTGTATTGCATTTAGCAAACAATGCGAAAGAACCAAATGATCAATTTTTAAATGTCGTTGGTTACGGTGGTTTATTTATAAGTGCGATATTACTTGTAAGAGTAGCTATTCATGCGGTAAGAAAATTTAAGTAATAATAAAACGAGTATGAAATCACTTAGATTTTATACTCGTTTTTTATTGTTTATATATTCAATATGCACTAGAAAATTTATGCTAAAATAAAGAAAATCGTGCACTAGGTCAAAATACATTTCAATCAAGGGAGAATTATTATGTATAGATTTTTTGGATTCTCATGTTTAATGTTTCTCGCAAGCATATGTTCTTTCTTTATTTTAAGAGGACCTAATGCAAATTTAACTTTAGTTATTTCGATACTAGGTATTCTTTCATTACTGGGTATTATTTTTGCGATAGCATCAAAAAATTGGTTATTCGGAATAATTGGTACAGTATTAAATGGACTAATACTAGTAGTTGTATATTTCCTATTGCTAGCAAAAGGAATAGGTGGTTAATATATTTACGTTTCAATAAGAAAATCTCAGAGCTTAGACTCTGAGATTTTTTACTTATCTCACCTTTTCGTCTACATCCTCCATAATCTGCTCTGCTTTCATAAATCTTTCTTTATATGCCTCAGGTACTTCTTCTAGTTTTATTGCACCGGTTGATTTTGTCTTCACTCGTACGATTTCATGTGTCATTAAAGCTTCCATATAGCGATCAAACTCTTCTTGCGTTAATACTTCTCTACTTGATTTATGACCATTTAATTTATCAAAGTATGGTTGAAGGCCCATACTTACCTTTTTCATTTCTTCTCTTTTTGCTGGCGATAATGCATCATAATCAATATTGCCGTTCGAATCTCCGTACGCAAGCTTTGCATTTGTTAATTTCTTTAGTTCTTTTGTAAACACTTCATATTCTTTTGTACCCATTTCATCTTTCGCTTCTGATAACTTTGCACTAAAACGCATGTACGCCTCTAATGTCATCGTTCCAGCATGTTTTTTTAAGTTTTCAAAAGACCCGTATATACCATCTGCCATAATAGATTGATATGCAAAACCAGTTGTCGGGATTAAAAACGCCGCTGCAAGTACTCCTGCGATAAGGCGTTTCTTCACCTTACTTCCCCCGCGCTTCATTTTTATTTGAACGATTACTTTTTCTTTCAACTCCGGCGGTACAACAATCCCTTTCGCTTCTTCTTGTATAGATTCTCGAACTCTACAATCTAAACTCATTTCACATTCCCTACCTCTCCTAAAAAGATTTCTTCTACTTGCTCTTTTTGACGTAGTTTCTTTAAGGCCGAATGAATTCTAGATTTCACAGTACCAATTGGAATATGTAATATTTCTGCTACTTCTTCTTGTGAGTAGTCGTGCAAGTATCTTAAAATAATAACTTGTTTCAATTTATACGGTAATTTATGAATAAGTTCGATTAGCTTTTGATTTGATATTTTCCTTACAACATCGTTAGAAAAATCAATTTGTACTGGTTTTCTCTGCTCTTCTGCTTTTTTTATAATTCGTAGTCGCATCCACCTCTTTCTTCTATAAGAGTGAATTTGTTTAATTACAAGTCCAATTAGCCAAGGACGAAATGGCTTCTCGCTATCATACTTACGAAGCGATTCATATAGCTGTATGTATATTTCTTGAACGACATCATCTACATCCGCTTTATCATCTATTAAAAAATGTGCTGTCTTATATACTTCGTGAATCGTTACATCATATAATTCGCTATACGCTTCTTTATTTCCTGATAAAGTTAATTGGATCAAATCTGTATACACTGTTTCATCCTTCATATACCACCCCTCCTTTGTCTTACACTTTATATTGGCAAGTAATCTATATTTCGTTCGATTTTTTTTAAAAGTTTTTTATATAAATTAATATAATGATTCAATACGTTCATAAGCTTCACTTATAACCTTGCATAACTATTATATAATTTCCCAATTCCTGAAAAAGATTTAAAATGATTTATATAGTCAAATTTAGGGGGATAAATAATGAAAGCTATCATTGTAACATCGTTCGGTGGTCCTGAAGTGATGAAATATACAGATGTGGATATGCCGGTTGTTTCAGAAAATCAAGTTTTAATTCGCGTTGTTGCTACGAGTGTAAATTTCGCTGACATTAAATCACGTTATGGCAAAAAAGGAAATAAAGCACTACCTTTTATTCTAGGTATAGATGTCGCTGGTATTGTAGAACGTGTCGGCTCTCATGTGAAAAATATTCACCCTGGACAACGTGTCATTGCTTTTCCTCAAAATGGATCTTACGCTGAATATGTTGTTGCAAATGAAAATCTTACTTTCACATTACCTGATGAAGTCGATTTCCAAACTGCAGCAGCATGCCCTATCGTATCTTTCACAAGCTATAATTTACTCGCAAATGTAGCAAGGCTTCAACAAGGTGAATCTGTACTCATTCATGCGGCGGCTGGTGGAATTGGCACTACTGCTATTCAACTTGCAAAACTATTAGGGGCGGGAAAAGTTATCGGTACTGTCGGAAGTGAAGCAAAAAAAGAAATTGCTTTAGATGCCGGTGCTGATTATGTAATTGGTCATCAAGATGAAGATTTTGTAGAGAAAGTCAATGAGCTGACAAATGGTGAAGGGGTTGATGTAATTTTAGACTCTATTTCTGGAACGGTTTCGGAAAGAAGTTTAAAATGTCTTGCTTATTACGGCCGCCTCATTCATTTCGGTAATGCAAGTGGTGAAATTGGCAATTTCCAAACGAAAGATTTACATGCAAGTTGCCGCTCTATACTCGGTTTTAGCTTTGGAACTACACGAAAAAAACGTCCTGAACTACTCCAAGAAACTGCAAATGAAGTATTCCGTTATTTGCGTGACGGACGTTTGCAAATCAGGGCTACGAAATCTTTTCCACTTCAAGATGCAGGGAAAGCACATGAATGGGTCGAAAGTAGAAAAAGTACAGGGAAAGTAATACTAACTGTTCAGTCCTCTTCCTGAAATGAATACTTGAAACCGAGGTGTCATTCATGGGATCACGAATTATGCATGCTATTATCGCTAACGGTATTGCCGAGAAATTATGTATTCAAGATAAAACTTCTTTCATACTTGGAGGTGTAGCCCCTGATGCGGTTCATTCAGCAGAAGAAAAAGGAACTTCACATTTTTACGCAGGCACGACGAAAAACTATACGCGAAGGATAGATTTCAATTCTTTTTTTCAAAAATATAAAGTTCATATGAATTCCCCTTTTCTCTTAGGCTATTACACCCATCTCATTGCCGATGATAATTGGCTAAGTGGTTTTTTTCTACCTTGGCTAAAAAATAGAATAGAAAATGATGAAACAATCGCACCTATGTACTATAACGATTTTAAATTGTTAAATGCAAAATTGCTTCATCATTACGATAAAGAACAACAGCTCTTCTCTCTTCTCAATCAAGAGGCTCACATTGTGGATATTGAAGAGGTTTCTAAAGAAAATATTTTAGAATTTCGAAAGTATCTTTTTGAAGATATGTTGTATCCGGAGCAACATTTGCATGAAGACTTACAGGTGTTTACGTTTAATCAAATTGTCGGTTATATGGAAACCGCTATTGAAAAAGGAACATTTTTTATTAAACAACTTTCTCATGATAAATTCATTTCAATGATTTAATCCCCCTCAATATGTTTGAGGGGGATTTTCACATAGCAATATTATTATTTGTTCTTTTCCATAACCGCAAAATAATTTCCTTCACTATCAGCAAAGTTAAACACTTTACCAGAAGGCATAGTTACCATTTCTCCAACAGTAACATTTTTATTTGTTAAATCTGTATATAATTGATCAAGATTTTCTGAGAAGAACATTAAAGATGGTGTACCAAGATTCAATTCTGGGCTCATCTTAGAAATAACTTCTTTATTATGTAGTATAATGCTCGTTTCAGCACCGTTAGTTGGAGCGATTTCAATCCATCTCATTCCTTGTTTGTTATCTTCCTCTGCAACTACATGAAACCCTACCTTTTCCGTCCAAAAATTGACTGCCTCATCTTGATTATTTACATACAGCATAATTTGTCCGACCTTATGGATCATTACATTTCCCCCTAATGTTTTTTATATTCTAAGTAGGTTTCTACATGTACTATCATTATTCCTTTTGAGTTGGTATGTACTTCTTTGCAAAATTTATCGACTGACTCATCCCATCTAGTTCGTCAAAATAATCATTTCTTTCGATCATGTTATATCCATTGAATCCAATTTCATCTAATACTTTAAAGAATATATCGAAATCTACTTCACCATTTCCTACTGCTACTTCAATATACTTACTTGAACTATCGCTTTTCACTTTTGTACAATCTTTAATATGAGTTTGTACTATATAATCTTTTAATAACAATAAACCTTCTACCGGATTTTCATTTACATCACTAATTAAATTTGCTGGGTCAAAGTTAACCGCTCATCCTTTTGAATTTATATTTTCTATAAATCGCTTTTTCAGATCCCGTCTCAATAGCAAAGAATCCTCCAAATCTGAATGCTAATTCCCCTATTTCATTACAAACACGTATCATTTTATCATAGTACTCACTATTTTCATCATCTGGGGTTTTCCCAATATGGGCTGTTACTATGTTAGCTCCTAACCTTAACCCTTTATCACTTGATTACAAACAAAAAAGACGTAACTACAAATAGTTACGCCTTCCACATTATTTATCTAGGCTTTTTCTTCCCAGTAAATGCTGGTTTCTTTTTCTTTGGTGCTTTCGGTTTCGTTTCTACAAATGATCCTTTGAACATTTCTTGCTTCGTAAATACGATACCTAGTTTTTTCGCAAATTGTAGTAATTTACGCTCTTCTTGCGGTGTTACAAGAGATACAACAGTTCCTTCTTTCCCCATACGTCCAGTACGTCCAGAGCGGTGAATATATTGGTCTACTGTGTCTGGTAATTCTAAGTGAATTACATGTGTTAAATCGTCAATATCGATACCGCGTGCTGCAATATCAGTAGCAAGTAGAATTTCTAATTTTCCTCCGCGGAAAGCACGCATCGTCGCTTCACGCTCTTGTTTACTTGCTTCTGCATGAAGAGCCGCTGCTTTCATTTTACGGAATTTCAATTTCTCTGTAATTTCGTCTAAACGGAATGGGTCGTTTAAGAAAGCAACTGCTTTTACATCGCCCATATGCATAATTCTTCTTACGTAATCATTTTTCTCGCGTCGCTCACAAATGATATACGTATGCTCAACTAAGCTTTTTGACTCTGCTCGTGTTACACGTACTAATTGTGGTTCAACTGCTAAATCACGTGCCGCATCTTCTGCAGCTTTTGTCATTGTAGCCGAGAAGAATACTAATTGACGATCGCGCATCGTAGATTTAATTACATCTTGTACAGCGCCCATCATCTTTTGTTTTACAATTTGATCAAACTCATCAAATACAATTGTTTTCACTTCATGCATTTTTAGCTTTTTCATACGAATTAATTCTAAAATACGTCCCGGTGAACCGACAATCACTCTTGGGTGTTTCTTTAATTTTTCTACTTGGCGCTTAATATCTGCACCACCAATTAAAGATGCACCTGAAATTTCAGTTCCTGCTGTAAACTTTTGAACCTCTTCATGAATTTGCATGACAAGTTCACGTGTTGGCGCTAAAACAACAACTTGTGGTTGTTTTACTTCAGGATTGATTTTATGTAAAAGGGGTAATAAGTACGCTAATGTTTTTCCTGTTCCAGTTGGAGATTCAGCTATAACGTCTTGTCCTTCTAAAATAGTTGGAATCGCTTGTTTTTGAATTTCAGTTAACTCCTTAAAACCAGCCTTCTCCCAAGCTTGTTGTAAAAATGGTTGCATATCTTTTATCATTTGTTTTTCTCCTTTATCTCTATTTTTGAAGAAAATGTTGTATTGTTCGCACCGTTTCTATCATGTGTGAAATAACAGCTATTAAATCATCAACATGGTCTTCTGTAATCGCTTTTTGAAATAGAACCTCTACCTTATTATGATATGAAATCGCTTGCTTATTATATTCGTATGAAAGTTTTTGCGTAATCATTCTTTCTTTTCCCCATATAGAATGCATGAAAGTTTCAATTTCACCGCACACTACTTCTGGTTTTTCAATCGGGAATGAAAATGCTAACTTCATTTCGCATCCTGGTGTAAATTGTGGTACTTCTAATATTTCACCAGACAAGTTCTTTGCATCTACAGATAGTGAAAATGTTGCCTCTACTAACGGTTCGAATGGTTCTGTTAACTGAAATGAAATATGATATATACGACTTAATGAAGCAAGGTCCATCATATCTTTTCGATCTGTTACAAGAATATCTCCATGTAAATCAAAATCATATACAGCGCCTTCTACGATTACTTTTAAATTATCAAAAGCAGTTGGATCAAACATAATTTCCTCCAAAAAACAGGCGCCTTTCGATGGAAAGGCGCCACTTGATGTATATATAGTTTACAGATAAACGAGATGAATTACAACCTTTTAGAATAAACCTACTGCTTTTCCATCTTCATTTACATCCATTTGTAGTGCTGCTGGTTGTTTCGGAAGGCCTGGCATTGTTAACATTGTTCCTGTTAACGCAACGATAAAGCCTGCACCAATAGATGGTTTTAGCTCACGAATTGTAACGATAAAGTCAGATGGACGACCTAATTTCGTTGCATCGTCAGAAAGAGAGTATTGTGTTTTCGCCATACAAATTGGTAGGTTACTCCAACCTTCGCCTTCATATTGAGCTAATTGCTTACGTGCTTTCGGAGCAAATTCAATGTCTTTTGCGCCATACACTTTTTGAGCAATTGTACGAATTTTCTCTTCTAATGGTAATTCTAATTCATAAAGTGGTGCGTAGTTGTTTTCACCTTTTTCAATTTCTTTTAACACTTTTTCAGCAAGGTCAACCCCGCCTTGGCCACCTTTCTCCCAAACTTCTGTTAAGGATACCGCATAGCCACGCTCATTACACCATTCTTGTAAGTATGCAACTTCTGCATCTGTATCTGTAATGAATTTATTAATTGCAATTACGAAAGGCACACCGAAGCTTTGAATTGTTTCAACATGCTTCTGTAAGTTCTCCATACCTTTTGCTAATGCATCTACATTTTCTTCTTTTAATTGATCTTTTGCTACGCCACCATGCATTTTAAGCGCACGAATCGTCGCAACAATAACAACTGCTTCTGGTTTAATACCAGCTGCACGAGCTTTAATATCTAAAAACTTCTCAGCACCTAAATCTGCACCAAATCCAGCTTCTGTAATAACATAATCACCTAATTTTGCTGCCATTGTTGTAGCGATAACACTGTTACAACCATGAGCGATATTCGCAAATGGTCCGCCATGAATGATAGCTGGTGTATTTTCTAACGTTTGCACTAAGTTTGGCTTTAATGCATCTTTTAATAATAATGTTAACGCACCTTCTACACCTAAATCTTTAACCGTTACAGGTTGATTTGCAAAATTATAAGCAACTACGATGCGTGATAGACGTGCTTTTAAATCTTGAATATCTGTCGCAAGGCAGAATACGGCCATAATTTCAGATGCTACTGTAATATCAAAACCGTCTTCACGCGGTACACCTTGAACCGGTCCACCAAGACCAATTACTACGTTACGAAGGGCACGATCATTTAAGTCAACACAACGTTTCCAAACGATTTTACGCGTATCAATTCCAAGTGTATTTCCTTGTTGGATATGATTATCAATAAACGCGGCTAACGCGTTATTAGCAGTTGTGATCGCATGGATATCTCCAGTAAAGTGAAGGTTAATGTCTTCCATAGGTACAACCTGTGAAAAACCACCACCTGCTGCTCCGCCTTTTAGCCCCATCGTTGGTCCAAGAGATGGTTCGCGAAGTGCAATTACTGTTTTCTTACCAATTTTATTAAAAGCTTGACCTAAACCAACTGTTACTGTTGATTTACCTTCTCCAGCTGGAGTTGGGTTAATCGCTGTTACTAAAACAACTTTACCGTCTTTCTCATTCTGTAAGCGCTTAAAAATATCAAGAGATAACTTACCTTTATAATGCCCGTATGGCTCTAATTCATCTTCTAAAATATTTAAATCAGCTGCAATTTCTTGAATCTTTTTCATACTCGCTTCTTGTGCGATTTCAATATCGGATTTAACTGTTGTAGTAGTTGTCATATACCCTAGTCCCCCTTTAATTGGTTCTGATGATATTGTATCAGTTTTTTGTATTTTCTGCACTTATTTACCTCCTAAAAATTCTTTCATTTCTTTATGCTTTTTTAACATAAATACCCATAAGAACGTTAACGATTGTTGTAACTCTGTAGGAAGTTGACCTAACATCTTCTCATTTACTCCGCGCTTATATACACCGATACCATCTACAACTTTAAAACCTTGTTCTTTTGCTAACTGTTCAAATTCCCAAGGCATCATCGTATTACATACAACGTCTTTGCCGTATAAACGAGGATAACTGTTCTCTCTTGGCTTTGCTGTCGGCCCTAAAATTGCAATACATGCATACCCATCACTTTTTAGAACACGCTTTATCTCATTTAATGCTCGTAATGGCTCCTCGGTCCATTCTAAAGAATTAATTGCCATAATTGCTTCAAATTGTTCATTTTCAAATGGCAAGGAAGAAAGATCTCCTTTTATAAAAGATAAATCTGGTCCTTCTCCGCGCTCCTTCCCTTTTTGAATCATCACTTCTGATAAATCCACTCCAACTGCTTTATAGCCCGTGCGACTTAATTTATATGTACCGTATCCATCACCACAACCAACATCGAGCACCTCGGCTTCTTTCTTTACGTACTGTTCAAAAAACGGAATAATTGTACTCCTACTCCCGCTGTCCCACATCTCCTGACTATTTTGATTCCAAAACTCTGCGCTACTATCCCATTTCTTTTCTGCTGATTCATGCCAATTAAATTTCGTCATACATTCCCCTACCTTCACGCTTTATCACTCATTTCATTCTACATCATTTTCCAAAATTCCTGTTTTATCTTCATTAGGAAATGTACATGCTAATAAAGGAATCTTTATTCTCCAATTTTTGCTTTACTTGGGTTTAACTCATACTCATGTTCTTCTCTTTATGAAAGATAATATAAGTACACCCAATTGAAAGAGAGGGATGTACATGCGAAGAAAGAGAAATCATCATTTTAAAAGTGGTGAAAAAAACGAAGAGTATGCAGCTGAAATATCACCAGCTGGCATTCCAATTAGACATAAACGTAAAGAAATTGCAAATGAAATAGAAGGTACAAATACCGGTGCAATGATAGGCTATGTCGCTTTATTTCTTTCGCTTTTCTCCATTGCTTTTTATCCAGTTACACTCGGTTCTCTTGCGATTTTAGTTGGCTTATTAGCTGTCAATTTTGGAGCAAGAACACTTGGATATACAGCAATTGGTTTTGGTAGTTTTTCTGTTTTATTTACTTTACTTTATCCGCTTGCTTTGTCAGCGTTTTAAAAAAACACACCAAGTTATACTTGGTGTGTTCATTCGTGATACAACATAATATGACCGCATCCACAACAATGTTTCGCTGTAATTTCTTGAAACACTGGATAATTTTCTTCATCCCGATGCTCAATAAACACCTTTTCAAATCGATACATATTTGGTGCATATGCCCAATCTTGTTTCGTACGTGCGTATAATGTAGAAGAGAAAAACTCCTCACCGCCACAAACAATACATTCCTTTTTCATCAATACCCCTCCTATGCTTGTCTTACTTCATCTATATGAACATAAGCATAAGAAAAAGACCTTCTATTACTAGAAAGTCTTCTCTGAAACAAAAAGAAATGTACCAAACATTCCTACCCCGCTATATTCTCTCGTAACATCAGCTTCTGTTTTAAATGTTTGCTTTACAGTCATAAAGAATACACCATTTCGTGCATCTGTACTTTCAAATTTTAGTTTTTCTTTTTTACCATCTACATTTTGTGTGCATTCAAAACTACCCTCGTCACATTTCAATGCATACTTATCTTCTAGATACAATTTAAAATCTGATTCTTTCGGACAAGTGATAAGTAAAATTGCCACAAGAATAATACTTACAATACCCACACTTGTATAATATTTCTTCATTTGTACTCCTTTCAAAAGACAAGAAAACTTGACTGCATGCGCCAAGTTTTCTTAGTCCACAACCCATTGCCACTCTTGTTCTTTCTTATCAAAAATAAGCCAACCAGTCTCTGTTGCTTCTTCTTTCAATTCATCGATATTATCTAGTACCTCATCCGTACTTTCATACGAACCGACTACATAAACTGGAATTTCAAGACCCCTTCTTGACTCAATTTTCCCTGCCAGATCAATATAAAGACCATCTTCCATTAATGGAATAAGCCCCATAATCACTTCTTTTGAAATTGCTGGGAAAATTTTTGATTTTTGGAAGAAAGAAAAACGTTTCTTACCGAAAGCACCGAGTTTATAAGGAATGACTTTACTTAACATCCCTACAAAGTCTGCAATTCTACGATAATACACTTTGTTGTACCATCCGTCATCATGTGAAAAATAAACAAATCTATTTTTCAATAACGGAAAGAACGTTCTTGCAAGTGGTTCTTTTTTGTGAGCCAAATATAAAAGCTCTGCAATTTCTTTTGGCTCTAGTTCATCTAAATCGCTTGCATCATCAAAATCTACCCAACAAAATTCATCAAATTCATCAATCTCTGCTTGAATTAACTTATGTATATTTTCTTCCTCAACATATTCAAATAAAGTATGATAATGAAAATCTGTCCATTCAAAGTTATGCTTTAAAAGCAACACTTGATGAAGCGGTGAAGGGATGTTACTTGCAAACTCTTTAAACGTAATTCCTGATGTAATAAAACAATGACCCCGACGATTACCATTAATATATATCATATTCTTTACTTGGTCAGATCCTCCAGACAAAGCACCTAGCCACCTTCGTTTTATATGTTTCAATTCTATAGCATATTTTAACATGAAAAATTTTAGAAACATAGAAAAAACTTCAAAAACTATTTACAATTTCATGTGTTTTATTACACAGTGATTACAAGAAAAAACACCTGCTCGTAAGCAGGCGTTTTTAAAGGATTTCATCTGGGTTTTGAGGATGATGATTTCCCTCTTTCTTTTCATCTTTTTGGAACATCGATTGAATTTTATCAATTGTTTGTGGAGCTAATTCAATCATTTTCTCTGCTAAATGTGTCGCATTTTGCAAATGAAGAATATTTACTCCATCTTTATTCACCACAAGAAATGCTACTGGTGTAATAGAAACACCACCCGCGCTACCGCCACCAAATGCAGGGTTACCGTTCGCTCTTTGTCCATCATTCGTTTGGAAATCAGAACCTCCTGCTCCAAAACCGAACGCTACTTTAGAAACCGTTAACACTACACCACCGTCAGCCGTTTGAACAGGCTCTCCAACAATCGTATTTACATCGACCATTTCTTTTAAATTTTCCATTGCCGCTTTCATTAATCCTTGAATTGGATGATCCACCGTTCATAACCTCCTTTGTCATATCTTTCCTAGTTTTTCCGAAAGTTTGTGAACTAAACATAAAATTTTATATTGCTTTCAAAAAACTTAAGTTGTAATATTTAGAAAAATAAAAAAAGAGGTTGATTCGTTATGATGCGAAAATTAACAAAGAAAGATCATGAACAAGTATTCGCTTACCTAAAAGAAGAAGCAGCCCTTAACTTGTTTATTATTGGAGATATTGAAGCTTTCGGTTATGACACAGATTTTCAAGAATTATGGGGCGTATTTAAAGAGAATGGAACATTACAATCGATTTTACTCCGATTCCACGATTCATTTATACCCTATAGTAAAGAAGAACTTGTTACCACTGATTATGAGACAATTCTTTCCGCATATAAGCCGCTGAAACTCTCTGGTAAGTCAACTATTGTAGAAAGGTTTGAAACTGCTTCCAGTCTACAATTAGGCTCCAAAAATGAAATGTATTTTTGCGAATGTATAGATGCCGACAACTTGCCTAGTACACCTGCCCAAGAAACAATTAAACTTGCCACACTAGATGATGTAGAGCGAATTATGCAATTAAGAAGTAGCATCGATGAATTCCCGACTGCTCATGAATCAGAAAAAATTTTAAGGCAAGCTCTCGAAACAAATACAGGACGTACATATTACATTGAAAAAGACGGTGCAATCATCGCATCCGCCTCTACTTCCGCTGAAAATTCATTATCTGCAATGGTTGTTGGCGTATGTACACACCCGAATTACCGCGGAAATGGATTTGCTTCACTCATATTACAAAAAATGATTCAAGACTTTACGAAAGAAAGCCGAACACTTTGCCTGTTTTATAACAATCCAACTGCTGGACGAATTTATAAACGATTAGGTTTTAAAGACATTGGAATGTGGACGATGTATCGATAATTAAAAGCCGATTTTAAATCGGCTTTTATACATACTCTGCTATTCCAGCTTCAAAGGCTTTCTTATCATTATTTAATACGCCAAATAATGCTTCTTGAAGCGCAAATGTACTCTTATAAAAATCCATTCGCTCCTTTACTGCTTCTAAATTAGGATAATAGGCTTCAAATAGTTGTAAAAACTCTTCTCCATAACTAGCTAATATCCCAGCAAAATCATAAGCCGGATCTCCAATGCTCGCCCCACCAAAATCTATGACCCCTGAAATATTCTTTTTTGTTGCACTATATAGAATGTTTGTCATGCCAAAGTCCCCATGAACAAGACTAGGAGTAAAGTTAAAATGGCTACTTTTATTTAAATATAACTCAAACGATGTTGAGACCTCTTTTCTCGCTACATTTCTCATGAATGGATAAACATGTTCTTTTAATTGGCTATATAAACTATTTATTTCTGAATACATATCAGTACTATCACATTGCATAATGCCTTCGAATGTAGATAACGGAATTTCATGCAACTCTTTTAAAAATCTCGCCAATGTGTACGCAAGTTTCTGTAATTGCTTTTTATCATTTATTTCCGTAAAAACATTTTTCCAAAACGGGTCTCCTTCAATCATCTCATAACCTGCAAATACTTTCCCTGGTACTTCATTTTGAAACCCTTGATAACTTGGATTGGGAATTTGAAGCGTAATGAAGGGTCTTATTTTCTGTAGTAACTGTGTTTCTATTCGAAGTTTCTGAATACCTTTTTCATATTTCGGAAACCGAAATACTATATTATCATTTACAATTAACACATCATTATTTTGACCTATTTCATTTATATAGACAGAGTTTATTTGCAATTCAGGATACAACCTTTTTAAATACGCAACATACTCATTTTCTTTTCTCATGCTTTCGCTTCTCCCGTTCAAACTATTATTCTCACTTTAAAGTCATAATGACCTGTCTTTCAACAAAACCAAACTGTTCGTACATCTCTTTTGCAAAATTTCCAGCAAATACATTCAAACGAATTTCTGAATAATTCTTTTGTAATTCCTTAATACCAGCCTCCATTAACTTTCTTGACAATCCTTTCCCGCGGTACTCTGGAAAAACATACAATTCGTATATAAACCCTAGTTTTTCATGAGAAAAATAGTCCGTATTTTCCCCTATTAATATCCAACCCATTACAACGTTTTCTTCTTTAACGACTAAATAATACGCTCCCTTTTCTACAATCGGCCTTGTAATTTCAATCGCTTTCTCTGTATTTAAACGACAATTTCCCCTCGTACCTTCAAAAAGCGATTGAGCTGCATATTGTATTATTTCGTCCGTTTCTTCCCGATTTGCCTTTTCTATCATTTTTTACAACTCTCCTCTTTAATAGGCATTAATATCGCTCGTTCAAGATCCTCCGCTTCCATAACAATTGCCATCAATCCCTTTTCTGTACTCGTTTCATGAAATTCACCCTTCTCCCAAAACACAGCTTGTCCCGCTTCCACCTTCACTTTTTCTTTATTTGCCCCGCATACATATCCTTCTCCGTCCACAATAAGAAGCAGTTGCGATACAACTGCTTCATGATATCCAATTATTCCATTCTCTTTTAAATGCATAGCACCGATATGTATATTCCCTTGATGGTTTACTATTTTCGACATTATGAAATTAGATTGAAATGCTGTAATTTGCTTTCCTACTTTTTCACTAAAATCAAAGATTTTCACTTCTAGTCCTCCTTATATGTATAAAACCATCCTTACTGTCTGCATCATATGTCCTTCAAAATCTTCTTCAAATTCTTCTAATTGTGCAAAACCTTTCGCTTCATAAAACCGTTTTCCTTTTTCATTCGCTGCTTCTACATGAATGTATAGTTTCCGAATTCCTTTTAATACTGTTAACCCTTTTTGTAATAAAGCAGTTCCTATCCCTTTCCCTTGTTGATCTGGTAACAAATAAATTGCTCCTAATTCTGCTTCGTTTTGCAGTCTAACAGGTGAAAAATTTGCAAAGCCAATGACTTCTCCCTCTTCTTCTGCAACGAATAAATGTGTATTCTCAAGACGATATTTCATTTTTTCATCAGAATAAGCCTCGTCTAAAAAACTGTCTTGAATCTCTCTCGGAATAATGCCTTCGTATGTATCATGCCAAGCTATTTTCGCTACTGATTGTACAGCATGAATATCTTCCTGCTTCATTTCTCTAATTACATATGTCATCTCGATGTCTCCATTCTCTTTAAATTATATTCTGCTAATATACGAGAAGAAATGGCAGAACCATTTTCATAATTCACCTTTATTAATTTTAATTTCTCAATTGAAGCTGTTGCATGATCAAATTTTTCATAAATATATTCCATTACACGTAAAAACTGATTTGTATGTAATCTATTTGCAATCGTACAATGCGGAACCCACTTTCCCGGTACGTAATATGAATTTGGGTTGTCATGAAAATTGTTAAAATAATCATGATAAGAATGATGAAAATTTAACAATGTATCAGTAACAGTCGGTGCTAGAAAGACTGTTCCGTTAGTAGGAAAAATTCCAACAGAAGGAAAAGTCACTGGGTCCGTATTTTTTTGCATAACTACAAACTCCCCTAATTTCTCCTTATACAAATGAACATTTAACTCATTATAATCAGCTAACGTAATATGGGGTTCTCCTCCGGCTAATTGATCTGTGCCAATGATATTTGTTAATTCATTTTGCAATTCTGTAATTTTATTAGTAAATACACGATCAAATGTAGCAATAATAGCGTACATATCCCTTCACCCCTTTGTTACACATAGCGCTTCCCATTCTTCACGAATCATTCCCATTCGAATAGAGTCATAGTACGTTCCGTTATAATAACGGCATTTTCGCATTCTACCTTCTAAGCTCATTCCTATTTTCTCCGCCACTTTCATCATTCGTTCATTACCAGACCAAGTCGTGAGCCCTACTCTACCAATCTCCATCTTTTCAAATAGTAAATCCCGATATAACGTTAACGCTTCTGTACCGTAGCCGCCATTCCAGTAAGCCGGATTATAAATGACAATTCCCATCTCCAACCAACGCGTCGGTTTATACTCCCAATAAAATCCGACCGTCCCTATAACTTGACCGTTATGTTCTATAATTAAATTGGATAGCGGTTCTTCTTTTAAACGAGTTTGCATCTTTTCCTTATAGGCTGAGTATTCTTGCATCGAAAACGGAAAATACGGTGCATCCCATTTTTTCCATTCTGGATTTTCTTCTTTAAATACGAGGTTCCATAATGTTTTTATATCCGATTCTTCAATTGTACGAATTGTTACTTTATCCCCTTTTACTATTACGTTTTGCATAATTTCCTCCTACACTCCTCTTTATTTCATATATAATTATAATATTTTTTCAGAAAAATCAAAACAGATATCATTTATTATATTGTATAATTTTGTTATAAGATACCAATTATTCATGTAGAAAGCTGGTGATTCAATGAATAATCGATTTAGTATTGCTTTATTTCTCACTATTGTTACGACAAATATTATTCTCTATTTCTTCTTACCATTAAATATTGTTACGAAATGGGACTTCAATGGAACCCCTACATCAACAATAGATAAAGGCACTTTGGTTATCGTAAATATAATTCTATGTTCCTTCGTATTCTTTTTATTTTTAGCTCTATCTAAAGCAGCGAGTAATCGGAAATTTCTCCTTTGGATCGGCAACACAATGTTACTATTCTTATTTTTTGTTGATATTGTCATTGCCCTTATCGCCCCTGGCTTTTCATTTCCTCTTGATCATTTCATATTTTTAGCATTAGGGCTTTTATTTATATTAATAGGTTATTTCAGTTCCAAAATTGATACGACTAAATCAACCGTTTCATTGGAATGGAATGATAAGCACCTTGAAAAAAGAGCTTCAAATATTTGTAGTATTTCAATGATGATAGCAGGTATTTTTCTAGTGGGGCTTCCATTTATCGTTTCTGCTCCATATAGAGGTTATGCTATACTAACAATTATTTTAGGAATGACGCTTGTCATTTTACCGAGTACGATTTATTTACTTATTAAAGATAGCAAGCAATCTACTTCTTAAAAAAAATAGGAGGTTACATCCCTCCTATTTCAACTAAATATTTTCTTTTTCGCCTTTTCTATCTCAACTAAAATCCCTTTCTCTATCCAACCTTCTACTCCATCTTTTTTAATTAAATCATATCCTGAGCAGCTACCATCAATGAGAGAAACAATATCCCCTTTTTTTACGCTTATTTGCGCACAAGATATATCCGTTTTCACTATGTATTCACCTGAATCAAGTTGCTTAATGTATTCATCTTTCACAGAAAGTAATGTATTCGTTTCCTTTTGCCTGCATATTGTGTAATCTTGCTTCTTCTCAATAAGCTCTATGTAATAATGTGGATAGGTAACCCCGCCCTGCATTGTTGCATCGGCATGAAAATCTGCTATTACTTCATATTCTGGAAAATAGTCTACATATGTATAAGAAAACTTATCACTTGCACTTGTCCTCTGAATGATAAATGCATTTAATTGTCCTGCCTCTTTAATCGCATTTCCGCCGTCAATTGCTATAATCTTTTTCTCCTTATCAATAACTGGATTGTTAGACGGTGCCTTCTCTGAGTAGTTTACAACAGGCCAATGACCAACAACTACATACTTATTTGCTTTATGTGATTGATTGAAAAACTCCGGCATTGCTATCGCATTTTTTCGTTCTGTTTCTTTCCAATCCTCTCTATCTTCAAGGCCAGCATGTACAAAAATATAATCTTCCGTTTCAATCGCTGTTGGTAATTCTGTTAGCCACTTTATTTCTTTTGAGAAATGGCTCATTAATTTTGTTTTCAATTCACGGATATCACTCTCTTCATGAACGTTAATATTCAATTGCGCTAGCCATTCATTAAAAATTGTATTTTTTCGCGTACACAAATAATTTATTAAAGCAGGATTTTCATTTACAAGCGCTTCAACTATAACTTCACAATTCCCTTCAACAACATGAACATTTGAATTGTTCTTTACAATATTCATGACATAGTTTACGACGCCAATACTATTTCTTCCTTTCTCACAAAGATCACCATTAATAATTAAGTAATCCTCATCTTTAAAATTAACTTTATGTAGTAATTCCTTAAAAAGATCTAATTCTCCATGAATATCAGAAATAATGATGACTCTTACATCATTTGGTATAGATAATTCCTTTATTTTTTCCAAGTTTAAACGCTCCTAACATTCTCTAAATTCAAGATTCCATTTTTAATTTCTAATATTCGACAAATCATATTGCTAGACCTGTTCCTAACTCAAATCTGAAAAAGAAAATAGGTTCCACATATTTGTACATATGGAACCTACTTAATATTATAACGCTTTATAAAAAGAATAGCTTACCTTATTAAAGCCCTCTCTTTCATAAAAACGATGTGCATCAATTCTTGGAAACGCAGATGTAAGTACGATAGAACTACAACCTTTTTCTTTCCCCCATTTTTCTACATATGACAGCAGAACCTTACCATACCCTTTTGATCTGTGAGCTTCCGCAGTTACAAGGTCATACACAAAAACATGTTTCTCATTATAAAAATTCGTACAAATCGCTACACCAGCTAGACTAACAACTTCATTCTCTTCGTTACGCAGCGAAAATAGTTTGTAATTTTCTTCTTTCATTTTTTGAAATAAAGAACTTGCTTCTTCTCTTGAAAGTTTTGTTCGCAGCTGCTGTAATACGGGAAATACTTCATGTAAATCTGCCTCTGTTACTACTTCTTTAATATTCATTATGATTCTCTCCTTACTATTTATAAAATTTTCTAAATGTTATATCATCATTATAGAAAGCGACTGCCCTTAGTTTAAGTGACAGTTCTATTCTTTTTTATAAGGCCAGTATAAAAAGGAGCGTCTACAAATGGATCTGACTATCCCATTAGTGTTACAAAATAAAACACCTATTTACTTACAAATTTACGAATATATGAAACGAGAAATCTCTCATGGATCACTACGTGCCGGTACACGTCTTCCTTCTCACAGAAATTTAGCTATGCAACTTAATGTAAGCCGTATTACAGTTGAATCCGCTTATCAACAATTACTAGCTGAAGGTTACGTAGAAAGCAAACCGAAACGCGGGATTTTTGTTGCGGAAGTAGATATTGATGTCATTCAAAAGAAACAACAAATTGCGTCAAGCAGTACTAACAATAAAGAAAAAGAACAATATGATTATGATTGTAGTCAAGGACTTATTGATCAAAAAGCTTTTCCCATAACAAACTGGAAAAGAGCGTTATACGAAACTTTATTTCAGTATGAAAATGAATTATTTGCTAAAGAAGATCCACAAGGTGAGCTCGTTCTACGAGAACATATTTCAAAGTATTTATATCATGCTCGCGGGGTACATTCTTCACCTGATCAAATTATTATTGGAGCAGGTACGCAGCCTCTTCTTTGGCTACTCCTTCAACTACTTGGTTCAAAAAAAGAATACGGAATCGAAAATCCTGGATTTCACCGTATACCTGCTATGATTCAAAGTTGTGGCCTTCCTGTTCACCCGATCCCTTTAGACGATAAAGGGATTCATATTTCCGCTTTACGTGAATCCGGTTCCAATGTGACATATGTCACTCCATCTCACCAATTTCCACTCGGAATCATTATGCCATTATCTAGAAGACTCGAGTTATTAAAATGGGCGAATGATTGTAATGGTTATATTATTGAAGATGATTACGACGGGGAATTTCGCTATATAGGAAAACCTATTCCTTCTTTACAAGGGCTAGATTCAAATGAACGTGTTATTTATATGGGAACTTTCTCGAAATCTTTTTTACCTTCTTTACGAATGGGATATATCGTTTTACCACCTCATCTTTTAAAAGTCTATAAAGAACTTGGTGGTATGTTTAAACAAACTGTCTCTACAATGCAACAACTTACCTTCGCCACCTTTATTCAAAATGGGGATTGGGAACGTCATATTAACCGAAGTCGTACGTTATATAAAAGAAAACATATTTCTTTAATTAAATCTATTAAAAGCGAAATGGGAAATAACGTGCATATACTCGGTGAACAATCCGGGCTTCATATTGTACTTCACGTTCATAACGGGATGAATGAACAAGAACTTATTCATGCAGCTGCAAAACAACGTATTAAGTTATACCCTCTCTCCACATATGATTCTGTTTATAATGTGAGGGAGGAGTCATATGTATTGCTCGGTTTTGGCAGTATTCGAGAGGAATGTATTGAAACTGTTGTCAAATTACTGAAAAAAGCGTGGTTCCCTAAATAAAAATAGCTCCACGCAAGTTATACTTACGTGGAGCTATTTTTATGCACTATTTTTCTGATCTCATTGCCCTTCCCGGACGTTTGACACCAGTTGTTTCTGTTGAATAGGAAGCTTCAATAATAGCAGTTGGATCTACAGAGAGAACGAGATCTTTCATTTTCGGATAAATGAAACGGTTTGTAATACAATAAATAATTCTCTTATGTTCTCCTAAAAAACCACCTTCTCCATGTAGATACGTAACGGATAATTGCAATTCTTTCATAAGTAGATCGCCTATTTCTTTATTTTTACCAGAAATAATCATAACGCTCTTTCCTTGATTAATGCCATCTAATATGAAATCAATCATCTTCGTAACAATATAGAAAATTGCTAATGAGAACATCGCTTGTTCAATTGAAAACAAAATGGCAACAAAGATGAAAATAACCGCATTTACTGCAAGTAAAAATGTACTAATCGGCACTTTAAAATGTTTATTCATCCAAACAGCTAACATTTCTGATCCGTCAATTGCTCCACCCATTTTTACTACAATCCCTACACCAACACCAAATAGAACTCCTCCATAAAGAACAATTAACAATTCAGAAGTTGTAATTGCTGGAAATGGTTTCAAATAAATCAATCCGAGTGTTGTCACAACATTTGCATAGGACGTACGGATAAAGAACTTCTTTCCCATTACTTTTGCAGTAAATAATAAAATCGGGATATTAATCCCTAAGAATACTCCATAAAGCGGCAATCCTGCAACTTTATTCGCCATAATAGCAATGGCTGTTACCCCGCCATCTACTAATCCATTAGGCGCTAAAATAAGCTCTAATGAACCTGCTACAATAATTGAGCCAATTGTTAATAATACGTATTCAAATACTTTCTTCATTCATTACCCCCAAAACTTATATATTTTCTTAGTATTATTTTAACGTAATTTCTCTACTAATACAAAGATATCAGTTTATATACACAAAAGTTTCACCTTTATAGTGATTTTTATGTAATTTTTTATTGAAGCACACTTACCCATTGTAGTAAGTGTGCCTCAAACATTTATTTAAGTTTCAAGTACGAATTCATTTTCATTTTAAATATTTCATCAACTGCCCTTTTATATCCACCAGCCTTTCGAAGTGACTCTCCAACTTTACGACTATTTTCCTTAAACGTTACATCATACATTACTTTCTTTACAGTCTCACGTAACAATTCAGAAGTTAATTCTTTACGATTAAGCCTTATTCCTGCCCCTACTTCATTCACTCGTTTCGCAACTAAAGGCTGATCTCCTGTTACCGGAATTACAACTAACGGGACACCGTAATATAGTGCTTCACTCGAACTATTCATACCACCGTGTGTCACGAATACATCAGCATGCTGTAATACTTCTAATTGTGGCACATAATTATACAACTTAAAGTTATTCGGAATGTTTTCAAACTGACTTATATTTATCTTCTTACCAACAACTAATACGACTGTCGCTTCTACCCCTTTAAACGCTTCAAAACATTTTTCATATAACTCAGGTTGTTCATTAAAAACTGTTCCCATAGAAATAAAAATCAATTTTTCACCTTTTAAATCTTCCATAGGAAAGCTACCTACTTCTTTTCGAGTAGCAATTGATGGACCGACAAACTTATACGATTCATCGAATACATCTGAACGTGGTTGATATTCTTTTGAAGTATACACAATCGTAATATCACCAGGATGGTTCATAATATCATACATACTATTACATTTCATTCCATACTGTTTGTTCCATTTTTCCATTCCCGCTAAACAAGATTGATACAATGGATTCATTTCATCTACTTCTCTTGATTCATGTTCATCGTTAAAAGTAATGTACTGATTAAAAGCAAACGTTGTACAAGAAGAAACACTAGGTACTTTTAAAACATTGGCTATAATACGTCCTACTGGAAAATGATTATCATATATCAAATAATCGTACTTTTCCCCTTTTGTTTCTTCTACAATTTGAGTAACAATACGTTCTGATGCTTCCATCATATGAGACAGCATCGTCAAAGGACTCCCACCTTCATTTACTCGCTCCATAATATTAATTTGAGAGAGGAAATTCTCAAACACTCGGAATTTTGCACCCGTTGCTTCAATCTTCTTTTTATAATCTTCAATACAATACGAAACAACTGTCTCCCCTCGCCGAACTAACTCACTTACAATAGCTAAAGTCGGATTTATATGACCTTCTCCAGGGAAATTTATTACGAGTACATTTGCCATCATCTTCTCTCCTATCTAATATAATTAATAATTAATCATATTAATTAATTTAAAACTATTATAAAGGAATCTATTCTACTTCTTCATATTTTTCTCTTCATTTTATTATTGAGAAATATTTTTCATAACCTACGTTATACTCCTATAGAAAGTGAGCTTAACTCTTCATTTACTGAAAAATATGAGATTTATATTTGGGTATTTTTACAGATTTATCATTAGAAACATTATTTTGATAATTCATACAAAAGTAGAAAAATATAATTTTCACACTGATTTCTCACCGTAAATTTATTTAAATTCTATGTTGTCCCTATCATTATCCACTTGCAACATATTCTGTTATATAATAAATTTATCGAATTTACAGAAAAAGGAGCAATTTCATGCTACAACAACTATTCGTTTCCCCTATTTTATCTGTTCAAACTTTACATCCGGGTTATGAAGACCATGCAAGCGATGTGTTTCTCGTCCAAACAGAAGATGAAGAAGTCATCGTTCGTTCTTCTAAAATGAATGAAGAGCCAAATAATGATTTTTGGTGGGGATGTAAAAACCTATTCGGAATTGATCCAAGGAACGTCCATCATTTAAAACTTATACACGAATTATTGAAAAAGCATACTAACTTGCCCATCCCCACTATTTTGCAAAAACATGTTTTAAATGGCCGGAAGTTTGTTAGTGTCGAAAAACTAACAGGAAATACGCTACAATCCTTTATCGGACAATCTGATTCAATTTTATTCAGCCTTGGAAAAGGACTAGCAGAAATTCATTCGTTTCAAGCAAAGTTTATAGGAAACCCATCAGGTACTTTCCAAGTTTCACTAGAAGAATTTAAGTCTCACATATTAAAAGTCAGTAAAGAACTTGTAAATAGGTTTTATTCCGATAATGCGAGCATCCGTAACGCATTATCTACTTTTGAACAACAACTTTCTTCCTTACCGGTACCAAAGGAAGCTACGCTCGTTTTAATTGATATAGACCCTACTCAGTTTTTATCAGATGGTACAACTATTACAGGTTTAGTAGATACAGAAGCTTATGCAGTTGCTCCCCGAGAATTTGATTTTATCGGGCTAGAATATGTACTTACCGAAAAAGAAGCGCGTGCCTTTAAAAGTGGTTACGAAACAATTATGCCTATTCCTCAACTTGAAAGGTGTAGACAGCCTTACCGTTATTTATACCGACTGTTGTCTGTTCAAGGGAGTGTGGAATTAGAAAAGTGGTTAAGTCACCCATCCTATTTTTAAATATGAATGTGAGGGATTATGAAATGGAAATTCAGAAAAAGTGGTCTTTAACAGAATGTGAAATACAACAAATGAAGGATTTAGCTCATATTTGCGGGCAACACGATCGAATTGATTATTCGTCAGATTTACATATAAACTTTTTAACTGCCCGTAATAAAGAAGAGATAAATGATTTTCTATTTTATGACGATACAAAATTAGTCGGTGCATTAAGTATGTATGGCTTTGAAAGACCTACTAAACTTGAGTTAATAGGCTTTGTTCATCCGAACTATAGGAAACAACGTATAGGTACTACTCTTTTACAAACCGCAATGAAAGAAATACGATTAAGAGGGGCAGACGAAGCTCTTCTTATTATGAATGGGGAGTCTGCTTCTGGGAAAGAATTTGCAATACATATGGAGCTGCCTTATTTACATAGTGAATATAGTATGGAGTTCAAAGGAAAAGAAGTTCAAAAAACAACGAAGAATGCTATACAGCTTACTCTTGCATCTTCAAAATCACTTCTTGATCTTATTGAGCTTTCTAGTAAAGCGTTTGGAGATTCAGTAGAAAATACCGCTACATGGTTACAAAAGATGATGAATTCATCTTCCCATCAAGTTTACAGCGTCCTTATCGATGAAAAAGTGATAGGAACAATTACAGTTTCTAAAGAAGACCAATCTACTACACTATCAGGATTCGCCGTTCACCCTTCTTATCAAGGGAAAGGATACGGTAAAGATATTCTTAAGTCTATGATACATACCCTTATTACAAAAGGAGTTTCAACAATTAAATTAGACGTCGAAACGAAAAATAAAAATGCTTTAAAACTATATACACAATGTGGTTTTGAAATGAAAGCGAAGCATGACTATTATAATGTAAAGAATTTCGGGGTAAATACATATGTCTAAAAAACTAATTTATTCTAATTATGATATTTTCGCATCCATTTATAATAAACATTGGGGGCATTATGCTGAACATGCCTATCTACTTTTGGAAAAACTCGTTTTACAATATGCACCACCACATTCTCATCTTTTAGATCTTTGCTGCGGGGCTGGTCACCTTACTAAGAAATTGATTGATAATTCTTTTGTAGTAACTGGTATAGATGGTTCTGCTCAAATGATTGAATACGCACGTCAAAACGCTCCAGACGCAACCTTTATCGTCGATGATGCTCGTTATTTCAATATAAATAAACAATTCCACTATGTTATCTCTACTGGTGATAGCTTAAACCACATTTTAAAATTAGATGAATTAATAACTGTTTTTCGTAATGTTTATTCCGTATTACATAGCGAAGGTACATTCGTATTTGATATGAATATGGAAAAAGGTTTTCTAGAAAACTGGAGCGCGTCCTTTCACATTTCAGAAACGGAATATGTTTGTACAATCGATTCTACATATGATAATGACAATAAAAAAGCAGTCATGAACTTTATACTATTTCAACATGACATAGATAATAATTGGACAAGAAGTGACTTTTCTTTTGAAGAAGCTTGTTATTCCAATGAAGAAATAATATTTTCATTGGAATCCGTAGGTTTTAAGAACATTCAATCACACGGTACTAATAGGGCATTTTTTATTTGTCAAAAATAAAAAAACTGAATCATAACGATTCAGTTTTTTCTTAGTATATTTACAACAGCAGTTGTTTCATTATTTTCTTTATACACACGTGGAATTCTTCTATCTAACATACATGTAACTTCATAGTTAATTGTACCTAACATATCCGCTATTTCTTCTACTGCGATGTTTTCTTCGCCTTGTTTACCGTAGAATACTACTTCGTCTCCCACTTGTACAGGCATTGCTTTTGAAACGTCTAACATGAGCTGATCCATACAAACACGGCCAATAACAGGTACTCGAACTCCATTTATTAATGCATGCCCTTTATTAGATAACTGACGATTATAACCATCAGCATAACCAATCGGTACAGTGGCAATCCATTCTTCACCAGTCGTTACATACGTATTCCCATAACTTACACCGCGATTTTTCTTCGCATGCTTAATATGGGCTACTTTTGATTTTAACGACAACGCAGGCTGCAGAGAAACAACTGAATGATCTACCTCTTTTGAAGGATACATTCCATAAATTCCGATACCTACACGAACCATATTTTGAAATGTATTGCTAAGTTCCATTGAACCTGCACTATTTGAACTATGAATATATGGAATATGAATTCCTAATTCTTTTGCTGTATTGACAGCTTTCTCAAATAAACTTGTTTGCATATTCGTATATGATTTATCGATTTCATCTGCCGTAGAGTAATGTGTAAACATTCCTACTACCTCTACATACTCCATACGTTTTAATTCTTCTAAAAATGGTTTAACCTCTTCTTCCTGTAAACCAATGCGACTCATTCCTGTATCAATTTTCACCTGAATTTGCGCTTTCTTTTGAAGACGTTTTGCGATTTCATTTATACCTTGTAAATCTTCACTTCTATAAACAGTCATCATAACGTCATATTGAATTGCTTCTTCCGCAGCCGCTACTGATGTATAGCCTAAAATTAAAATCGGCACGTTAATTCCTGCTTCTCTTAACTCTATCGCTTCATCTACAAATGCGACTGCAAGCTGATTTATTCCTGCTTCAATAGCAGCTTTTGCAACTTCAACTGCCCCATGACCATACCCATTCGCTTTTACAGCAGCCATCATTGTAATATTTTCATCATTCACACGTTTTTTAAATTCTTTTACATTATGTTTTACTGCATTTAAGTCAACTTCAACAATTGTATCTCTTCCATATTTCAAACTCATTGGTCTAACTCCTAACTCAATAATTGCATTCCATTCTATTTCACGTTTCATATGACCTTTTACAATATAATACTTTTCAATATGCTAGTCAAACTACTAGAATTTTCGGAATTTTGAGCATGATATAATACCCTCAAGAAACTATTATATACGTAGAAGAGGAGAATTACAATGTTTGTACAATCTGCATTACACCAACTACAAGTTGCTGTTGATACTTCTATTCGAATGCTTAACCGATATAAAGAAGACGAATTAAAAATACAACCAATTCACTCGAAGCGATCATTATTTGAAATGTGTGCACATCTTTCTCTTATTTGCCATGCTGATTTACTCATTTTAAATGGTATTACAGAAAAAGAGCTACATACTTTCTATAAAGAACAAACACCCGAAACAATTATGCAAATACAACAAACGATGATACATGGCTACGATTTACTTTCTAAAACTTTTTTATCTTATTCCAATGAACAATTAGCAGAAATTAAGACTGCTTATTGGGGTATTTCTTATTCACGCTTTGAATGGTTGCTAGAAATTGTTACACACTTTTATCATCATCGTGGACAAGTTCATATTTTACTATGTGAGCATATAAAAGATCCTAACATACCTTTATTTCAATAAAGGTATGTTAGACGATATGAAACTTCTCTAAGGCAAATAAAATACCACCTTCACTCGCCTTCTTTGTAACAAAATCAGCTCTTGTTTTTAACTCTTCTCCAGCATTCCCCATCGCAATACCTAATTCTACATACTGCAACATCTCAATATCATTTCTACCGTCGCCGAAAGCAATGGCTTCTGATTTGCAAATGTTTAGGTGTTCTAATACCTTTTGAATTGCAGTTACCTTTGATACTTTATTATCTTCCAACACATTCATAACGTAACCGTGAAAACGTTCAAACGTAAGTGCTGGATATCTTTCAAGAAATTTTTGAGCTTCTATTTCATCTGCATACAGACATAAACAATAGATTTCTTCTGACAAATCTCTGCTTTTTTCTGGATACTTCTCTAAATTCAACGTCTCGCTAAGCGCTTGCATTACACGCTCATTATCCGAGGCTATTCCGTTCATTGCAAAATCCTCGGTAAAATAAGAAATACCGTGACCATGTAATTCTGCAAACTCTGAGATATCATGAACGATTTCACTTGAAAGTACTGATTTATGTAGAACCGTTTCCTCACACTTAATATGTGCACCATTTGCAGAAATAATTGTATGTATGCCCAGCTCTTTAAATTGCGAACATAAGCTATATGGTCTCCCTGTAGTAACAACTACGTGAATCCCTTTTTCTATTAATCTTTGTATTGCTTCTTTTGTGCTTTCATGCATACTTCTATCAATTTCGCTTAAAAGCGTACCGTCAACATCAAAAAATACTACTTTGTACATAGATCTTTACATCCCGTCCAAATGATTCGTATCATTAATAAAATGTACTGTTTTTTGTTCGCCATCAATTTCAATTAAGCTTATTCCCGTATCTCCCATTTTAAAATAATAGTCCATTGAAATGGGCATTTTGAAAAACGCACGTAATAGACTATTTATTACACCACCATGTGCAACAATTGCAATTCGGTCATACGTATTCTCCGTCACGATTTTAGAAAAGATGCCTTCTATTCTCATTCTAAATTCAATAAATGATTCCCCGTTTTCAAAACGATCATGGAGGAACTTTGGCTCTGGGCATTTCTTTGCTTCTTCAAACGAAAGACCTGCTTGCACTCCATTATTGAACTCCATTAATTCCTCTTCTAATTGAATTGGACACCCAATTCCTTCCGCTAATGTTTCACCCGTTTCACGAGCACGTTTTAATGTACTTGCCCAAATGAAATCTGGCGGAAAATCTGCTTTCACTTTCTGTACAAGCCTTTGCACTTGCTGCCTTCCCTTTTCTGTCAATTCAAAATCAGCTCGTCCTTCATGTACGTTTAAGATATCAGCTTCTGATTCTCCGTGGCGTATTAGCAGTATTTGCATGTATTCTCCACTCCTCTATTTAACATTCGCAAAATTCAATTATATCACACTCTGAATTTTTTATAAAAAAAATAGATTGCTTTAACAATTGTTCAATCCCTTTTAGTTAAGGCGTTATTTCCCTTAACAATTCCATGTACTCTAGACTTATAATTCTTTCAAAAGTGACATAGAAAAAAGTCCTATCCATACGTATAGGACTCTTTTGTCTATTAAAATTCAGCTTGAGCTGTCTTCATCAATTGGGCTTTATAAGATACAATCCCTTTTCCTTCTGTCGCACTTTTCTGTTCACTTTTGAGTTCGATTGTTGCATCCTCACCGTTAATAACTAATATTCCAGTGCCTTTTGTACCGATATCATCTGTCCAAGCAAATATCCAAGTTGTTTCATTTTGTTTTGTAGCCTGTGTTTCGAACATACCGGTAAGTGTATTATTTAGGCGCTGTTCTACATACAGCGTAGCTTTATCTACTTTCGGATTAGATTCAGTAGTTCCCCATGTTTGAATGAATACACTTACCTGATTTTCACTGTTACTATCAACAGGATCGAAGAAGGCCTTTAGTGATTCTGATTGTTCCGTATTGTTTTTAGTGCCATCATTTGGGTTATTTTCATCCGGTTGACTTACTCCTGCGCTGCTATCAGAACTTGGCATTGCTTGTTTTGCTCTCTCTTCCTCCATTGCTTTTTCTGACGATCTTGTTAGGACAATTGGGTAATCCCCTTGAGTAATGCGTATTTTATCCTTACTAAGTTTTTCTAGCTTAAATTCTAAAGCTGGTTCTTGATGCGTACCAGGATACATAAATGTATATTCCGGTTTCCCTGAAAAAACATTTTTTTGTATATTTGTAAACTTCACTACCGCTGTGTAGTCCGTTTCATATAAAGCCATTGCAGAAACTTCAATTATATTTTGACCTTTTTCAACTATCTTATAGAAATATGTTTTATCCTTTTCACTCTGCCACATTCCTTTTAGCCCTTTTGTTGCATCTGAGGCATAATCCTTAATTGTGATAGGTATCTTTCTTGTTAATTCTCCATTATGCTTTTTATTTTTATAACTAACTTCAATTTCCACACTTATTTTTGAAGGTGACTCGTTTGCAATGATATTCACTTGCCCACTTTCGGTTATTTTCACCTTAGCAACATTTTCATCTTTTGATTTAACCGATAGAAATTCTTTTTCAGCCGCCCCTAAGTTTATCGTATTTTCTTTTGCTGTTCCTTCATCGTATAACCTTAAGGATACATTAATGTTTTTTTCTTCACCAGGCTTCAGTGATACTTCACTGAAATTTGCAATAAGTTCCTTGGCTATTATACTTGCATCCGCTTTTTCCACATTCACATTTGTTTTTTGTTCTTCTTTCTTCGGTTCTGTTTGTTTCTTTTCAGTTTGTTGTCGCTCTGTATTCGTTTTTGCCCCTTGTAATTGATACAGAAAAAATACAGATATACACACAATCATAATTCCTATCAAAATAATAATTCCCTTTTTCACAAGCTCCCCTCAATTCTATAATACTGAATAACTTTGCTTTCTTTTCTACTTTTGATAACTATTTATATATAAAATTGACTAATTCATTTAAAATATATTACAAATCAGAAACATATAAAACGTTTATTTCGAATATTTTTTACTTCTCCTCAAAAAGCAGATATAAAATAAATTGAAACTTTAATCAGTAGGGGTTTTCTTCATCCCCACTGATTATTAGTTGAACCAATTGGGCTTTAATGGGCAGTTGATCCCCCACCTTACTTCTTTGTTTTCGCTGAATTTTGAGGTGGGGGTCTTACTGCCCATTAAAGCGGGATAAATAACGAATTGCAAGACTAAGAAATTGATAGCTATATTGTGTACAACAAATAAGAAAAAACACCATCTTAAGATGGTGTTTTTTCTTATCTATCTCATCTACAATATCGATCAGGTTGACCGCAGGTATCACAGTATTCACAGGGATATGAGTCGCATTAACTTCAACACATACATGGATGGTCATTACATTTGCAACATGTGCATTCGCGTTCAATTTCACCACACCCGAAACAGCGAGCTGCATGCATCTCATCTTCATAGTCTCTTTGTTGTGGACTACGTCCTAAAAAGTCGTCAGCTGCATCCACCATATATTCATTACCGCCTTGTTGTCTATAAAAGCGGGCATCTTCCTCAGCTTGATTCTTCCGTTCTTCATAATCGTTAATATGATCATAAGTACCTGTATATCCACCATATCCTGTATTGGTGAGCCTTATTATAGGTTCCCTAATTGGATTACTGTTAAAACCTCCGCCATAATTCCTTTTATCATTTTGTTCTTTTTTTCTCGTTGTATCATACAATATTCCTGCTGCAAATAATACAAGCAAAATGGCAAAAGCACCTAAAAGAATTGAAATAGATATAGCTACAAAGAATAGCATAACAGTACCTAAAAAGAACAACACACTTTTTACATTTTTATATACAATTGTAGAAATTATAATAATAAAAATACAACTATATTCTACAATTGCAGCACTTGGAAAATCCAAGAAATACCAAACAATCGGTATAATCGTTGCTAATATTACCCACATAAATTCTTTCCCCCTTGTTTTCCTCTCTTACATATCATATGAAATATATTATGAAAAATAAATATATATAAGAAAAATGCTAAAAATATATATCGTTTTTTTATATTATTTTTCCGTTAATTATTCTTCGGTTTCTTTCAAGAGCGTTTCCTGTTCCTTTGTGTAGTCTAGTATTTTCCCTTCCATTCTGCTCTTACTATCATTTTTAACTTTATATTCCGTTTATTATAATTTATAATAATTATTTGTTTTTTCTACCAATAAAACGCGTAGACACAAAACAGCGGAATTATAATTCCGCTGTTCGCTTTTTCACTTAATATTAATTCCGAATTTATCTCCAAATTTCAAATCAGCATTAGGAGCAATAGTAATTTCGGCCTGACCTTTCTTAATAGCATGTATTGTATATTCCTCAATAGGCATTGCAACTCTTCCTTCATGAGGAACTTCATCCATACTTAACGTATCCGCACTTACTAAGATTTTAAGTGGCTGATCTGGGTCCATATTCTTATGGTGGAGTTTTAGCTTCTGCCCTACTGACATTTGTAAAAGTCCATCCGCCCCTGGAATATGCCAAATCACTTTATTAGTCCCTTTTTCTATTTCAAAATCTATAATATACTCTCCATTCTCTCCATTCTTGACTTGATTATCATCATCTGCTGTTTTACCTGATGTTTCAATTTGTACTTTAGGTTTACTTTCTTTCGCACCCTGTTTAACACCACTAGAATCTGTTTTTTCCTTAGGCTTATTTTCTTCTATATTTTGTTTTACATCACCTGCAACAGTCTGCTCCTTAGGCTTATTCTGTTCAGCTTTTTGTTTCTCATTACTTGATGTAGCTTGCTCATTCGATTTGCTTTCTTCAGTTTGTGACTTTTCACTACTCGATTCAGTTTTTTGTTTTTCACCACACCCTGATAATGAAATCAATATAACAATAAGTAAAAACCAGCCTTTGCGCATATAACTAATCCCCTTCCCCTTCCCCTTTTATACATGTACTTACTAATGTTAATCCATCTAGCATGTTAATTTGTATTCTCTTATTCAACAAATCTCTCCCAAAAAGCGCACCGCATACGGAATCTCCATTAAATAATTTTCTTGAAAAATAATTAAATCAAACTTTTACCACCTCATTGTGGTACATAATTCTATGTACTTACTTTTTCAAACACCCTAAACCTACAAGTATTTCAAAAGAATCAGACAAGAAAAATCCTATCTATGTGTATAAGATTGAACTTTCCTTGTCTTTTAGAATTCTTGGCTGTGCTGTTTTTTTACTAGTCCTTTTTAAGTTTTACGTTTTGAGTTATTACTCCTCTTCCTTCAATGCCATTTCGATTTCCTTTTAAGTCTAATGTTACGTTGCCTTCTTAAAATGTAATAGTACCTGTTCCTTTGGTTTCAAAGTTATCAACCCATGTGAATGACCATGTGGACTCATTTTGCTTTACGGCATTCGATGTAAACATCCCCATCATGGAAGTTGTTATTCCATTACTATTATTAGACCGCTGTTCTACTTGGATTGTTGCATTTTTGTCATCAACCATGGTAAACAAAGCACTGACAAGAAGTTTATCTCCATTTTGGATATTATAATAATCTCCATTTAGTTTGTTATTTTGACTTGTTTTTACATTATTATCTTGTTTTGCATGTGTAGTGTTGTCTTGGTTGGGTTGCGTATTGGTACCTTGGTCCCCTCCAACAGGAACTAACTGTGCTTGTTCGAATTCTGCTTTAGACGATTTCGTCAAATTCAATACATCTTTCCCTTTTCGCACAATCATTTTATTTACACTAACTCTCTCTAGTGTGAACTCTTCATCTGGTGGTGTATCTCCATCTTGTGCGTACGCCTGTGTATACTTCATTTTTCCGAATAATTCTTTTTGCTTAAATGTATTAAATTGAACATCACCCGTATACCAGATTTCATACAAATCAAACGCTTGAAACTCTATTTTCTTTGCATTTTTCTGATTTATTTTCACAAACAATTTTTTATTATTTTCATCACGCCAATACCCTTCTAATCCTTGTGTTACATTTGTTTCCTGATTGTTAATTGTAATAGGTATCTTTACTGTTGATTCTCTATTTTTCTTTTTATTTCTATAAGTAATCTCAATTTCCGTACTTTTTTGTGACGGGGACTCGTTTGCAATAATTTTCACTTGCCCATTTTTCATTATATTTGCCTCTGCAACATCATCATTTCTAGATTTAACGGATAGAAACTCTACATCATCTACACCTAGGTTAAACGTATTTTCTTTCATTGTTTTTTCATCATATAATTTTAAAGATAAAGTGACGCTACTTTCTTCACCAGGTTTCAGCGATACTTCTTTAGGATTTGAAATAAGTTCCTTGGCTATTATACTTGCATCCGCTTTTTCTACATTCACATTTGCTTTTTGTTCTTCTTTCTTCGGTTCTGTTTGTTTCTTTTCAGTTTGTTGTCGCTCTGTATTCGTTTTTTCCCCCTGTGATTGATACACAAAAAATGCAGCCATACACACAATTATAATCCCTATAAAAATAATAATTCCCTTTTTCACAAATTCCCCTCAATTCTATAATACTTAATAACTTCTCTTTCTTTTCTACTTTTCATAACCATTTTTATTTATAACTCACTTAGACATTTAAAATATATTACATATTATTGATATTTAAAACCCTTATTTTGAATATTTTTAAATTTATGTAAAAAAATACAGACATAGATTAAAATCTTTGAAAAATATTACTTAAAAACAGATAGGAAACTACTTACAACTTTGTGCGTCAAAAGAATGAAAAAACTGTCTACTATTATTACACGAATCAAAAATTAAAAGAGAAATGGCATCCCATTTCTCTTTTTCACTCTTATTGTTCTTTTTCTGTATTATTTAAAGGCAGTTTCTTCGCTTGTTTTTCTTTAAAGATTTCACCAATTGCCCCGAGAGTACCAAGTGTTTCAATTGCATTAGATGGAATAAAGACTTTATTTGCTGGCCCTTTCGCAACTTCAGCTAATGATTCAAATGATTTGTAAGCAAGTATACGTTCATCTAAATTCGCCTCGCGAAGTAATTGAATTCGATTTTGTTCTGCTTTTGCAATTTCCTCAATCGCTCTTGCTTCCCCTTGCGCTTCTAATTCTTTTGCTTCTTTAATACCTTCTGCTTCTCGAATACGTGCTTCTTTATCCCCTTCAGCCATTAAGATTTTACTTTGCTTTTCCCCTTCAGCACGAAGGACTTTATCTTGTTTTGCAGCTTCAGCTTCTAATATGATCGCACGTTTATTACGCTCTGCTTTCATTTGTTTTTCCATTGATGCTTGCACATCTTTCGGCGGATTAATATCGACAACTTCAACACGTTCAATGCGAACGCCCCATTTTTCTGTAGCTTCATCAAGTGCTAAGCGAATTTCTGTTGAAATTTTTTCACGACCAGATAACGTTTCATCCAGTTCCATTTTACCAATGATTTGACGCATCGTTGCTGAAGTAATGTTACGTACACCGTATTCATAGTTCGAAATACCATATGTCGCAAGTTCCGGTTCAACGACTTGATAGAAAATAATTGTATCAATTTCCACTTGTACATTATCTTTCGTAATTACCTTCTGCGGTGGTACATTCGTTTGTTGAATACGCAAGTCGTGATATACGCGAACACGATCCACAATCGGAATTAATAAATTTAATCCCGGCTGCATAACCCGCTGAAACTTACCAAATCTTTCAACGACTCCAACTTTTTGCTGTGGAATAATTTTAATTGTTAATGCGATAAATGTAACAACAATTAGTGCAAAAATAATCGTTAACGTTAATGCTACCATATTTATTCACTCTCCTTTTTTACTTGTAATATAGTACTATGCCTCTTTATAACAATAACTTTTTCTCCGGCATCAATTGGATCATCTGCAATAGCTGTCCAAGTATCTCCATCCACTTTCACAATGCCGTTCGCCTCATTTGTAATCGCTTGCATAACAATCCCTTTTTTACCTGCAAGCATATCTACTGTATCAGTAAAACCTTTTGCTTCCCGAAAGTTTTTTGATATTCTTTTCGTAAAGAAAGTCAATGTTAAACTTACAATCGCACCAGCAACAACTTGTAACAGTAGTGCTTCAGGAACAAACAAAGCAATAAGACCTCCGACAACAGCTCCAATTCCAAGCCAAAGCATGTAAAATGTAATCGACAGCATTTCCCCAATAAATAAAATACCAGCTATTATAAACCAAATTACCCAAGCAGCCATTTGCAACCCTCACTTTCTTTCTCATTTTCTATATGTATATGAAGAAAAGAATGGTTTATCCGCCCTTTCTCATACATGGGCGCTTACTACAAGCTATTGTACATTTTCACTGTTACAATGAGTATTATTAAAATACTATATTAATATATTCTTCATTATACATGAAAATCCCTTTCAAAAAGTGACAAAAAATTTAATTCTTTCAAAATTTATTTTTCAAATTATAATGATTATAACTACTGTCATATTTCCCCAGAAAGGGTGTGTACTTATTGCAAAAACGTTCATTGACTTACTATTTAGGATCGAAAATATGCATTACTCTCGCTGACATCGTATACGTAATGATTATTACAACTCATATGTATATCACAACGAAATCAGCTACATTAACTGCTCTTTTTCCATTATTACAAGTCATAACTAATCTTATAGCAAATACATCTGCACCACTTATAATGAATCGTTTTCCATCTTATTCATTACTGTTTACACTACAATGGATAAAAACTGCTCTATTATTTTTATTAATGATATTATTCCCGGTCCTTTCCACAAACATTGTAGTACTATTCATTTTCATTTTTTTCATTTCATTATGTAGTGGCTGGAGCGCTCCATTACTATACGGTATTCTTCCGCGCCTTACACCGAAAGAAAAATTAGTAAAAGTAAATAGTATTTTTTCCTTTTCCACACAAATTGCACAAGCCGCTGCTTATTCATTTACAAGTGTTATTGTGCTTCTTATTGGTGCTTCTTCTACACTGATGATGAATAATATTTTGATGATTTTCGGATGTGTTGCACTACACTTTTCATTACGATCCATACATACTGAACGAGTAATAGAGCCTTCTTCTTCAAAAGGTGATACTTTATTGGAAGGTTGGAAGCTCTTATTTCAAAACCCTTCTCTCCGTACTGTTACATGTATGGACTTAATTGAAACTTTTGCAGGGACGATATGGATCGGTGCTATTACGATGGCTTATGTAACAACTGTCCTTCATAAAGGAGAAGAATGGTGGGGATTTATTAATACAAGTTATTATGTTGGGACGTTAATTGGCGGTCTATTAGCGTGGAAAATGAGTACATACATTCAAAACAATTTAATACGCTCTATGGCGATAGGCTCTCTTCTGTTTAGTATGCTTACATTTTTATATGGTATAACAAGTAGCGGATTTATTGCGCTGTTCCTATGCATTCTAATGGGCCCATGTTACCAAATTAGAGATATTTCTCAAACAACTGTTTTACAATCCAGCGTCGCTCCATCTTTATTATCAAAGATGTATACAGCTCACGGCGCTCTTCTCTCAACAGCTTCTGGCCTTTCTATGCTGAGTGTTGGCATTATTACCGATTTGTTCGGTGTTCGTACGATCTATATTCTCGCTTCAATCCTTATATTGTGCTCTGCTTGTTTATCATTTAACTTATTAAAATATGATAAGACAAAGCAAAAAAACATGTCACTTTAATGAACAAAATAAATAGGACAAGATTTCCTGTCCTATTTATTTATGATAAGTTAGGAGATTTCCGATGCTTTGTCGCTTGTTCAAAAGCGTATGCGAGTTTAATTAAAGTCCCCTCACGAAAAGCAGTGCTTGCAAGCGTAATTCCAAATGGTCTCCCGTTATCCATATATCCCGCAGGTATTGCTATAGACGGATAACCTGCTTTCGCACATATAGTGGAGCCTATATAAGAAGGGAACAGAATCGCATCAAGATTATATTTTTCCAGTGCAAAATCAATGCCTTGTTCTTGTGAAAAATATATATCTTCTAATCTTGCATTTAAATATTGTGGATTTCTTAACGTATTAGGAAAATCTTTTCTTCTTTCTAACTTAGTTTGTCCATATCTCAGAGCTCTTTCTGCTATGTTTTCATTAAACTCCATTAACTCTGAAATAGAATGGACTGGTATAGTAGAAGGCAATTTCGAAAGATAGTTATCTAAACTATGCTTTAATTCATAAAGCGATACACCCCAGCTCCATTCTCTATGAAAAGATGGAATATTAATATCCTCTACTACTGTCGCACCCTTACTACGTAATACTTCAATTGTTTCCTTAAACAAATTCTCATCATACTCACCAGATTTATAATAATCTTTTGGTGCGTTGTTATATACACCAATCTTTGTTCCATTTAAACCGTTAACATCCAAATACTTTGTATAATCATGTTCTGCTATCCCTTCACTTTTACGAGTAGCTACATCTTTCTCATCTAGCCCAGTTAACCCCCCTAGTAAAATAGCGGCATCTGTTACTGTTCTAGCAAATGGGCCGGCTGTATCTTGCGAATATGTGAACGGAATAATACCTCTACGACTAATTAGACCAACAGTCGGTTTAATACCGACTACAGAGTTTTGAACAGCTGGACTCAAAATAGAACCATCTGTTTCTGTTCCAACCGATACTACTGTAAAGTTAGCAGCAACTGCTATGGCAGATCCTGTACTTGAGCCACCAACAAACATATCATCCTCACCCGTACCGTAAGGGTTTATTGTTTGACCACCTCTTGCACTATATCCAGCCCACATTTCAAATGACATTGCATTTGCTAATTCTGTCATATTTGTTTTCCCTATTATCACTGCTCCTGCTTCTCGCAGCTTCGTAACGAGAAATGCATCTTCACTACTTATATGTTGTTCTAGCGCAATTGTACCTGCACTTGTATGCATAGAGTCATTCGTTTCAATATTATCCTTAAGTAAAACCGGTATACCATGTAATGGACCTCTTTTACCTTTAATCTTTCTTTCATAATCTAACGCTTCAGCAATAAAGATGGCGTCTGGATTGATTTCTAAAATAGAATTAATTTCCGGTCCATCTTGATCATACTTTGCGATTCTATGAAGGTAATACATAACTAGTTCTTTTGAAGTTAACTTTCCATCTTCCATCGCTCTTTGTATATCATGAATTGTTAATTCTTTTTGTAGTAGTGTATTGAACTGAATCTCCATTTTCATTCTCCTTCTATAAACCTTTATTGATAGCATATCTCTATTACTTTTTCATTTTCTCCGCTCCTCACATATACAACTACAATCCCTCTATAAGAATTCAACTTACCGATGTAAAAACCTTTTATTTCCTGAAAAATAAAAAAAGTCTGAAACGATTTCACCTTCGCCTCAGACCCTATTATTACTGCACGTATACCTCATCTAACAAATGTAAAAACTCACCTTGTTTCCCCGCTAATTCAGGGCATTTTGCAATATCAATCCATTCATAGCAAAATACTAATCCTTCATCTTCCTTACCAGCACTTACAATATGTTCCCAACTATCTTTTACATCTGTTAGTAATGTTACGTGGAAGAAATGGCGTTTTTGATATTCCTTTTTTTCTTTCACATGTATGATGTAATCAGCTAGGAATCGTTCTATGCATAAATGCCGTAATCCAGTCTCTTCTTGTACTTCACGTAAAATCGCTGCTTCTAATGTTTCCCCTTCTTCCACTGTTCCTCCTGGTATTTGTATACCAGCTTCAGGTATATCACGATGTTTAAAAACAAGCAGTTGCATAACTCCTTCTTTTTCTCTTGTCACATATACGTGTACTTTTTTATTATATAACACCGTCATAACCCTTCTCTCCCCTCAATTTTTCACTCTGCTACTTCTTCAAGCGTGAGTTGATTTTCATATAAATATGTAGCTTGTGGATTCCCCACATACCTCACATGCCATGGTTCATATCGATAACCAGTAAGCGACTCCTTCTCTTTCGTATATCGAATGACAAAACCAAATTTATGGGCATTTTCAGAAAGCCACTGCCCTTCTTTCGTTTCACCAAAAATTGTCTCTAACTGAAACTTAGCAGATTGCGATGTAATATCCATAGCAAGCCCTGTTTGATGTTCACTCGTTCCAGGAACTGCACTCGACATTGCTGTTTTTGCTTCTCCATCTTGTTTTTTATACATTGTATTTAACGCTTTTTGTCGATCAAAAGATCTAAATCCAGAAACTGCAAATAAGAAAACACGCTCCTTATCCGCTTGCTGAAACATTTCCTCAAGCGCACCAGCTGCCTCTTTCCTCATTTTTTTCTTTTCTTGATCACCTTCACTTGAGTAGCGCACTTTCGGAATAACTAAATCTGGCGGTTTATACCCATCTGGTAAACGCCTACTTTTATTCACAAGCACAAGCATCGAATTCGGATTACTAATTACCGCAATATCCCCATCCATATTCGCAATCGTTTCTTTCGCTTTCGGAAATATGTTATTTACATTTACCTCGCGCGCCTGCTTATCCTTATACATTTTATAATTAATTCCTGCTACTCCAACAATGAGTATCATCGCTACGATACCAAGTAGTATCCATCTTTTTTTCATATAACGACCTCTTATTTTAATAATTTGGCCATTTCATACTCATCGATGTTCTCTCCATCGATAATAAGAGAAGCTCTTTTGACACCTTCTTTCTCAAATCCAACTTTTTTATATAGTGCCTGAGCTCTTGTATTGTGGGCCATTACCGTTAATTCTAAACGCCATATATCTTGTAATCTTGCCCACTTCTCGACCTCTTTAAACAATCTAGTCCCAATACCTCGCCCGCTATACTCTTGCAAAATACCAATTACAATACTTGCTACATGTCGCTTTCTTTGAATATTATTTCCATTCACTAAAATAAATCCTACTATTCTCTCTTCTTCAACTGCTACGAATATTGTTGTATATTTATTTTCTATAAAGCGATGAATCATTTGTTCTTGTTGCTTGGCTGTAAATTTTCTTTCTCCTGGCTCGTATAACATAAATTTCGTTTCTGCATCTAATTGCTTACTTAATTGCAAAAATGATGCTGCATCTTCTACTTTGATTTCCCTAATCACTTCAATCACCCTACCAATTTCATAATAAAAAGCTTTCCTTATAAAAAGATTTTCTCTACTTTCCCGAAAATCCCTTTGTAAATCTCCCAGTATAATTTGACAAATTTCGATATTACTATAACATCGACAAATTATGTCTATTCTGTGACACATCATTAATTACAAAAAAACGCAAGCATTACACTCACGTTTTTTCAGACTCTCGCATTCATTTCTGTTTCACTTTATCCATTCACTTTTTCTGCCTGCCAGAAATATTCACCAAACGCTTTAGCTAGCGCATCAATCGATCGATTTAGTTCTTCCTCTGTATTATCTACGCCACCAACTTCAATTAATATCGCTTGTCCTGACAAATCTTGATTGTAGACACCATTTCCTGTTTGGAATCCTTTTTGAATGACACCGCGGCTAACTCCTGGATACTTCTTATTAATTGTCTCATGTAAAGCCGTTGCTAATTGTAAATTCTTTTCATAATTTTTATTACCTTTCCCTATTACGAAAGCAAGCTTTGCATATGATTTATCTCCAATTGCTTTTGTCGTTACATTTTTCCGAGCACTATCACGATGTAAATCAAAAAAGTACTGCAATTCCTTATTGCTAGTCATTGCTTCTTGTACAATTTCTCGTGACATTTTATAAGAACTATTGCTATTTAATCCTTTACTAATCAACTTTTGCCCAACATCAGTCTTGTCGTTAGTTGCTCCGATCCCTTCATTTGCTAATTGTTCACGAAATCGGTCGCCGACTATTGAAATATTCGTTACGGAACTTGTTGCTTTATTCGGATTTGGATCATTTGTTAAATTCAATAACGGCAAATAAGATTCCCAACTATGCGAATGATAAATAAATGCAACTTGTCGTTTTCCTGTCGTTTGAGCTGGTTGCTTTTTCTCTTTATTCGTATCCGGCTTTGGAGCCTGTCCACCTTCTCCAGTCCGTTCTTTTACTACTTCTTCAAGTGGAACGCTCGACTCTATAGGCAAGTTAGAATAATTTGTTCCTTCACCCGCAATGACAATTTCTGTATCGTACTTACCGAAACCAGGTAGCTCTTTGCCGACAAAACTGCGTACATCGTTAAAACGAATATTTGTAGCCATAGAAAAGAGAAACGAAGATATTGAAAAATCTTGATTTAAATTTCGATATTCCTGTGTAAAATAATGATTCTCCTTCCCAAGAACGTACATGTAACCATTCATTGATAACTCATTTAACCAATTATATAAATACGTTGACTTTGTCTCTTTCATAGAGGTTACCATCATACTAATAAGAAAAAAAGTCGCTAGTACTGTAGCAATAATAAATAATACTAACTTACGTACACTCGTGAACTTCACATAAAAAAAGCCTCGATTCATACTATCACCTCTCTATTTCAAGTTATGTACAAGCTCTAGAGAATAGACCGTCTAAATTCCGGCTATATTGTTAATGAGGTGAAATGAATTGAAGCTACTAATAGGAACATTACCCATTGTATTATCATTTATTTTTTATTGGCTCGCTAAGCATTCTACAGTCCGCGTTGTGTTACATATTTCAGCGTACTTCGCACTTTATGTACTCGGTACAATCATTTCTATTCATATATATGATGTTTTAATGCAAGATTTAGTTTTTATGACAAGCATTCATGGAATTTTACTAAATCCATTTTTTCTTATTTCAGGAGCATATATAGGGATATACACTTTATACTTACTTTTATCTTACACTATTACAAATATAAAAAATGGAGTATAATGAAATGCGACCACCATTCATCTGTCATACATGCAAAAAAAGAATTGCTCGAAAGAAAGATCTTATTACTGCCACACGATACTTCCGCTTGTATTTATTTCACAGTGATTGCTTTAAGCAACAGCAAGTGTTTCTCTCACGATTTATCCCTGTGAATACACTTTTTAATTTCTTTCTTATTATATATGGACTTATTTTTGGCAGCCTTCTTATGCTTACAGAGCCATCTATCATTTGGCTTATTTTCTTATTTCCCATTTTATATCGGTTTCTTTCCTTTTATTATGTTGAACGTTTTTTCTCTACATAACATGCAGACTGTCCTCTAGGAATGCTTAAACATTCCCACTCATTTTCTTTTAACATTTTACCAATGTAAATTATTTGTCCAATATGTAAAGCATAATGAGAAATTTGTCTTTCAATTGCTTGTATGACAGTATGTGCTTCACCGCGAATATATACCGTCTGTATTAAATGTTCCGGCGTTAACACATTCATCGTTTTAAAAACGTATTCCCATCCTTCATTCCATGCTGCGAGTACCTCTTCCTTAGAAGAATAACCACCTTCAAATTCAGCATCTCGGTTACGATCTATTTTTTCACCGTCAGATGTTAGAAAATCCGTCCATCTAGAACGCATATTACCGTGTAGATGCTTAATTATGATTGCTATGCTATTTGTTTCTTCATGAGAAGACCATTCAATCTGTTCATATGATAATTGTGAAAGCACCCGTTCCCCTTGTTTCTTTGTTGATTTAAAATTGGAAATGGCACATTGTAAATATTCTTGTCCAATATCCATGTTCTCCCGCCTTTACATTAACTAATTTTTGTTCCATTTGGTAATTCCATATTAGGCTGCAGTAATACAACATCACCAGCTTCAGGTACTCCTCCTAAAACAAGCACTTCTGATTTAAATCCAGCTACACGTTTTGGCGGGAAATTTACAACAGCAACGATTTGCTGACCAATTAAATCGTCCGGGTTATATCTCTTCGTAATTTGAGCACTTGACTGCTTCATTCCAAGCTCCCCAAAATCAATTTCTAGTTTAATCGCTGGAACTCTCGCTTCTTTAAATTCCTCTGCGTGTGTTACAGTTCCAATTCTTACATCCAAAGTTAAGAAATCTTCAAAGTTAGCCATTTTATCATTCCTGGTTTGAAATTCTTATAAAAATCTATACATTGTTGGCGAACCAAGTCAAATGCCAACTACCGAAAAGGAATCTCACCTTTTTTCCTGTCCGTAAGGGTTGTGACCTTTTCATCCACCTATTGTGAAAGAGTGACGGCAGGTTCCTGTTAGGAACGGTCTGTTTTTGCATACTACCATTCATCCAAGTCAGTAGTATGCAAGAGGTTATAAGAACGAAACCAGTACCCCCTTCTCATTTAAATTTTAAATACGAATTGTTGATTGCTCATATAAACAGTTTTGTGAAGAATGCTCCACAATTTCCAATTATGATGTTCTTTCCACGTTTGAATTGTTTGTAACCATTTTTTATATACTTTTTTCGTATTCTTTTTACTTTCTTCCATAGAAGCAACAAGAATACGCAGTTTTGTTGTAATTTGGTTTTTTAATAATAAAATAATTTCTTTTGGTACTTGTTCTTGTAATTCTAATCCACGTCTTGCGATCGTGAATGCGGCTGTTTCATGAACGCTAATACCGTATTTCTTACTATATTTTAATTTTCCAATCACACTTGTATAAGCAGGATTCACTGTTTTGACAGAAAACCCATTGCGAAGAGCCATACGAATTAAACTGTTCAACATCTTTTTATACGTAAATTGATGGAAATTACGATTACTGTATGCATCAGTATCCTGAGATTGTTGAAACTTTAAATCTTCTAAAACAATTCCACCTACATTGTTTTCCAACAACCATGTTTTAATTTGTTGTACGATTTGTCCAATTATCGTTCCGCGTTTGTTTGTTGAAAACGTATTAAGATTGTGTAGACAAAAAATTTTTGAACCTTTAAAATTACCTTGTTTTGTACATAAACTAACTGCAATACGGTCCGGATTTACATCGATTCCTGCAATTACATCTGATTGTGGTGTTTCCTTGAGATCTAGTACAAGACCTATTTCCGTTTCATCAAACGTAATATTTACATAAAATTCATTTTGTTTACGAATGATTTCTACACTATATTTTTGATGCTCTATAATCGGTTTTCCTTTTGGATTTACACCGAGTTGCTCTCCCATAACGACATTTGTAATTTGATGATAAAAACGATATGGAATGATAATCGGAACTTTGATTCGTGGGCTTTTTGTTTTTCCATTTGTTAGTCTTAATGGATTTGCAATTTCTAACCATCCTTGCCCACAGTCATCCACTGTAATGCGCATGTTCAAATTCCCTTTTTTACTTTTATCTCCACGAGAATATAATTGTCGTGTACGCAAATCTTTCCATTCTTGATTGGATATCTTGCTTTTCATTCTTTCATAGAAATTTTTCCGCCCACCAAAAATAATAGGAGGTAATGTTTTATTTTTAATATGTTTTGCATACATTTCTATTCTCTGTTCTAATTTTTGTTTTCGTTTTCTTAAACCAATTAAACAAGTTTCTAATGAAACTTGTTTAGGTCTTTTTTTGCCGCTTTCATAATCATCTATTTTTTGTAACGTCTTTTCTAACTTTTTTTGATTGTTTTCTAGGTAAACAGGAAGAAGTTCTTTTTGAGAGGAAAGGATTGTTTGCGCTTGTAAAACCGCATCTTCACAAAAACGTTTATTTAACAAATATTTAGGCTGTAGTTTTTTTATCAATTCTTTCTCGTTTTCGCCCTCAATCAAACGATTCAAACTATATCGTTTTGCACTTTCGAACGTACGAATCAAAGTAATTAAATCTTCCGTTTGTTCTTTTGTGATAGAACTGATTTTACAAGCCCGTGTTGTTTTCATCCTTTCCACCCTTTTCTAATACGGATTTTTTAGTGTTCTATCCGCAATAAAAATACCTTCTTTATCCCAATTCCGTAAAGTTTGTTGTGTTTTTCCTAATATGTTTGTAGCTTTCTCAATTGAAATATAATTTTTCATTTTCATCACCTAAAAATATTACGTGTTGAATTCCATAAAATAAACAACCTTAAATTATATTTTTTTATATTTATTTACTCTTATTTCCTCCCAATTATTAATTAGACAAAACCTAAAAATCCCCTTTTAAAAAAGAAAGGCGCCTAAGCACCTTTCTTTTGTAATTCACTTGATTCATTTGATCTATAGAAAAAGAAACCGAGAATGCCGCCGATACATGACGGGATTAACCACCCTATTCCTTCTTTATATAATGGTAACATTTGTAATACGTTAGAAATCGCTTCAATTTTAATGTTCGCACTTTCTAAACCATTAAAGAAACTAATTAACAATGCACCTAAAATAGCTCCAATATAAATGGTATTACGCTTCCCAATCCATTTATGGAAGTAAGAAAGTATGATTAATACGATTGCAACTGGATAAATAATCATTAACACTGGTAAAGTAACTGCGATTAATTGTGTTAAACCTAGGTTAGATACAATTAAACTAAATACACATACCATTGTTACAATCGTTTTATGCGAAAGTTTTGGGAATAAGTTTGTAAAGAAGCCAGCACAGGCTGATGTTAATCCAACAGAAGTTGTTAAACAAGCAAGTATAATAACAAGTCCTAATAAAATTTTACCACCTGTTCCATATAACTCATTTACAACATTCGTTAAAATAAGTCCACCATTCTCTGATATTCCAAGTGATGTACTTGTTGAACCAAGATACGCAAGTGATAAATAAATTAACGTTAAACCAAGTACTGCAATAATACCTGATACTACTGTTATTTTTGCAATTTGATTACTCTCTTTTATTCCTTTAGAGCGGATAACTTGTACAACGACAATTCCAAATACAAGTGCACTAATCGCATCCATCGTTAAATACCCTTGAATAAATCCACCAAAGAAAGCATTTTCTTTGTATGCCGCTAGCGGCGCAGCTGGTTCTCCAATCGGATCAATAATTGCCTTTCCGACAATTACAGCAACAATTAATACTAACAATGGTGTAAGAAATTTCCCGAACCAATCCACTAATTTTGATGGATTTAAAGATAAATACCAAGTTATTCCGAAGAAAATTATAGTGAAAAGAAATAGCATGTACCACTCTGAAACCAATGCCTCTGATAAAAATGGCTTCATACCCATTTCAAATGAAACGGCTCCAGTACGCGGAATCGCGAAAAATGGTCCAATCGCTAAATAACTAATTAACGGGAAAACAAATGCAAATATAGGGTGAACTCTAGAAGATAGCGCTTTCAAGTCCCCCTCTACAAACGCGACAGCTGTAACAGCTAATAGGGGTAATCCGACTCCCGTTACAAGGAATCCAATTGTAGCAACCCAAACATTCTCTCCAGCTTGTTGCCCTAAAACTGGTGGGAAAATTAAATTTCCTGCTCCTAAAAATAGTGCAAATAACATTAAACCAATTGCTACCGTATCACCTGGCCTTAAACGTCCCTTCATGCTTTTCATTTGCATAGCACTTTTTCATTGTTTATCTCTATTTTCACAATATGCTATGCATCCTCCTCTCTGCTCAAGATGATAAAATATGCCCCTTACAAAGCAGTGTCTTTCTCCATAATTTCTCCATTCCCCTTATTCTTACTCTAATTATTAATTTTTGATTTTTGATTTTTTTGAATTTTTAAATCATTAGAGTGGTATTGCGTGGAGTATAGTTGTCAGACCTCTTTGTTTTTATCACACATATAGTAACATATTTAGTTGAAAAATAAAAACATATTTTCAAATTGACTTTTTTGAAAATCAAAATTATCTACATTTTTTATTCTTTTGCACAAATATTGTTTCAAACTCACTTATTATCCTATCGTTATTTTCAAATAATTTTATACACGTAACATAACAAAAGCCATCCAACATAATTAGACGGCTTTTGCATATTATTCTATCGTTTCAACTTCACGTGGATTTTTCATCTCTTCCACATACACCACTCTAAATCCGTGATCTTCTAAATCTTTCAATAACGTCTCTAATTCACCATCGTTAAACTCTTCTCCTAATGTAAACATAATTCTACGAACCAATAAGGCATCATTATCAAAAGTCATTAAACTTTGGATACCTGTATATTTTTTTAATACTGTCGATAATTTTTGAATAGCCCCATTATAATCTTGTGTCCCAATCATGACAGAATATTTACTAGAATGAACGCCCCAAGCATCTTCTAATAGCTCAAAAACTTTTTTATGCGTTAAAATCCCAAGAAAGACTCCTTTTTCATCAACTACTGATAAATAAGGTAATTTTTTTATTGTAAAAAATACTTTAAAGAACGAAGAATCTTCTCTGACATATCCTTCTTTATCGTTTAATAGTTGTAATACACTCTCTTCCATTGAACCTTTATATTCTAAAATATCTACTTTATATATATTCCCTAAATATTTCTCTTTTTTTTCATCTAAAACTGGTACACAACGATAACCAGTTTTATTTAAATGCTCTAGCGCTTCCCCTACTGTAATTGAACTTGAGCAAAATAAAACTTCCCTTTTCGGCACATAATTCCCTTTAATCCTCATAAACAGCCTCCTTATGTTAAAATACTTTCTGTGCCATAACTATATTATATTTTCAGAAAAAAATAAATAATTTATTTTATTTTTCTGAAAATTATTCATTTTCTTGTCATAATTTATTCACGTTTCATTCAATTCTATCCACTACAATACTAAACTTCTTTAAGAAAAATATATTGTAACTTACTCCGAAAAAAGCTAAAATAAGAATAAGAATTTTCTGAATATTCAAAGAGTAGGTGATTACATGTCTTTATTTCGCTCACATATATATAAATTTATCGTTGGTGTTCTCATTATATTTATCATTAGTCCTATTCCAGCTTTATTCATTACACATAAATACTCATACATCACCGGCTTTATAAGCATTTTCCATAACTTCGCACAACTTTCTTCGATGACAATTCCAACGATTGATTGGATGCACGAATCTATCTTTTTCTCAGCAAATGAGATGGTACATACTGCTAATCAATCAACACCGTTATTCCCTTACATGTGGGAAATATATTTTTTATCGATTGTTCGTTTTACCTTTACTCTTGCGATCGGATTCTTCATCAGCTTAGGGGTTGGCCATTTATTTTTTAAAGCACCTCAATCGGTTAAAAAGTTCGCTTCTTTATTAAGATGGATCCCTTATTCTTTATGTACTGTATTATTACAATGCGCAGTCTTATTACTACTCCTATACATCACAAAATTTATAAAGATTCCTTACTACTCATCTTTTATCATCGTTTTTAGTACTTCCATGCTTATCGTTATGCAAGCAATAAAAAAATGGATTCCTTTCTTAAGTAATACAAATGAATATGAAATAAAACAAGCTTCTTTCCTTGTAGATACATTGTTTTTAGCGCTTACTTCGAATCATAAATCTATTTTAGGTTCCATTATTCTTTCATTCGTTTTTATGGAATGCGTTTTTCACGCAAGTGGGCTATTGCAATTTATCGTTCAATTCGGCGGAAATGCCCCTATTATTGTTACAATTAGCTTATTGCTTTTATATATCCCGTATTGCATACTCTCATTCCTTCAAACACTATGGACGACAAACTACTTTAAACAACAATCATACGCTTTAACGAGAAGTATTCCAAAACCTTAATTTGAAATAACCCTCTAGAATCTGAAAGTAGGGGGTTATTCCTTTTGTATAGCGGACAAAATAACAACAAATTCAAAAACCATTGCAGAAACATACCAATATTTACCCTTTTTCTTTGACTATTCTTTTCATTTGGATTTATTATAAAAGTATAACATAATTGCAGGAGGTGACATCTTTATTCCAAACGACGGAATAGAGAATACACTTGGACATATTAAATATTTTTCTCATCTTTGTTCTTATCCTTATTTCCGGCTTTTTCGTTGCATCAGAATTTGCTGTTGTAAAAGTACGAAAAAGTCGAATTGACCAGCTTGCAAACGAAGGCAATAAACAAGCCTTAGCTGCAAGAAGTGTCATTTCTAATTTAGATGTTTATTTATCAGCTTGTCAGCTCGGGATTACAATTACTTCTTTAGGGCTTGGTTGGCTTGGTGAACCGACTGTGGAACATTTACTACGACCGCTCTTTGAAAAGATTAATATTACTGGAACAATGGCAAATACTTTATCATTTATTATTGCTTTTAGTGTGATTACATTTTTCCATGTTGTATTAGGTGAATTAGTTCCAAAGTCATTCGCAATTCAAAAAGCAGAGGCAATCACGCTTAAGTTTGCACGACCACTTATTTTATTTGATAAAATTATGTACCCGTTCATTTGGTTACTTAATAGTACTGCTATCTTTTTCACAAAACTACTCGGTTTAGAACCTGCGAAAGAAAATGAACTTGCCCATTCTGAAGAGGAACTACGACTCATTTTAGGTGAAAGTTTCAAAAGCGGCGAAATAAATCAAACCGAATATAAATATGTAAATAATATTTTTGAATTTGACGACCGAGTTGCGAAAGAAATTATGGTCCCTCGTACAGAGATGATTTGCTTATCTACTGAAAATACGTTAGAAGAAAATATGGATATCGTCGCAACTGAAAAGTATACACGCTACCCTATCATCGAAAAAGATAAAGATGATATTATCGGTATGATCAATACGAAAGAAGTATTTCACGATCAAACGAAAGGCATTCATAAGCCACTTGAATCTTACATACATCCAGTACTAACTGTATTTGAAACTGTTCCAATTCGTAAAACACTGGTACATCTACAAAAGAATCGCGTTCAGATGGCAATCGTTATGGATGAATATGGTGGTACTGCTGGACTTTTAACAATGGAAGATATTCTTGAAGAAATCATTGGAGAAATTCAAGATGAGTTTGATGCAGATGAATCACCTATGATTGAAAAACGTACGCCTAAACTTACTGTTCTAGATGGAAAAGTACTTATTTCTGAAGTAAATGATATGTTTGGCTTACATATTGATGAGAGCGACTTAGATACAATTGGAGGCTGGCTATTATCGCAAGCAGTTGACGTAAATATTGAAGCTGGCTACTCCATCGAATATGCCGGTTTTCAATTTAAGGCATTAGAACTTGATGGACATCAAGTCAAAAAAATTGCTGTACATAAATTAGATATACAAAAGGAGTTATAAAGTGACTGTTTTCTTAACAATCTGTATCATTGCCTGTTTCATTATTTCATTTCTAGCTTTTATTTATCCTATTATCCCGGGCATCCTAGCTGTCTGGGCTGGATATTTCATTTACCATTTTGGTATAAATGGCGGAGAACTAACGATTTCTTTTTGGATTATTCAAGCTATTTTCACACTATTCATTTTCGTTGCTGATTTTATTGCAAATGGATATTTCTTAAAGAAATACGGTAGTTCTAAATGGGGCGAACGTGTCGGAATGATTTCGATCATTGCCGGATCTTTCTTCTTCCCACCATTCGGACTTATTATCATACCGTTCTTAGCGGTATTTATAACCGAATTAATGCATAAAAAAGCGCCAAAAGACGCTTTTCTAGTAGGAGTTGCTACTGTAGTTGGTTTTTTAAGCAGTACAGTAGCGAAAGCCATTCTCCAAATCATTATGATTATCATATTTGTATGTTATATCGTCTTTTAACCATCCCAATTTCGGGATGGTTTTTTAATATGAAATACCTACTCGACTATTCTCATATTTGTTTTCACTACACAGATTCCATGTAAATTGCGCTGTATCACCAACTGTTATTTTTGCTCCTCCTTCTGGTAATACATCTTTTTCAGTTCGATATACCCCTGTCACATCACCGTCAATTAAATGCGTCGGACAAACGACCGTCCAACATAAATTACTACTACTAAGTATCTTATATGCAGCTAAATGATCTTCTGCTGCTGTTGTCGACTTTCTCTTTGATTCCGTTGATTGAAAACGATATAAATTTAGATTTGTTCTTGCTTGTAAAATACCGGCTGTTCCTATTGTAATGATTTTACGAACTCCTTCTTCTTCCATTTTCTTTATAATTTGTGGCATACTCTTCGCTAACGTCCCATTTTGATCCGTTCCAAGTGCACTAATTACTATATCGCTTCCTTCTATCGCTTGCTTTATATCATTTTCATTTAATACATTACCTTCTATAACTCGTAATCTTTCATGATTTATTTCTACTCTACTTGAATCACGCGCTAATGCAGTCACTTCTGCTGAATCTTTTAATGCTAATTTAATTATGTTTGAACCTACTCGCCCTGTTGCTCCCAATATACATACTTTCATTTGTTTTCCCCCTCTTTCATTCTTTCTCTATTTTTCAATAATCTCAATCAATTTACAACAAAAAAGCTTCCTCACATAAAAGAGGAAGCTCTATTATTACATTATTTCTTTTCTTTAGAATCCGTAGACTTCTCAGTTCCACTTGTTTCTTTATCCTTTTTATCCTCTTGTTGTGTTGTTGTATCGTCTTCTTTCTTCTTGTCCTCACCTTTACTACAACCTACCATTAATAAAGAACTTGCAAGTGCCATAGCAGTTAATGATTTAACCCATTTGTTCATTTGCGTTTCCTCCTTGTGATAGAATATGTACAACCTTATATTACTCTCTGTTTTTAAAGTAGAGATTGATAAATAGTAAATAAACAGTAAATCTTTGTAAATTTTCTGATAATAAATATGTAAACTTAATCATTTTTCTCCACGAAAAATAAAAAACTAAGGCGCCTATCTTTCCGCCTTAGTCTCTTATGCAAATTTCTCATTTTCATATACATGTTTAATCTTATACTCTTTCTTCACCACATATTGCCATACACTATAGGCATAACGATTCATTTTCAGGAAGCAGTTTTCTAAAAACGAGCGAAATTCTGGATTTGCAACTTCAACTGCCACTTGAGCAAACTTTAACGCTAACCGTTTCAAATGCGCAATATAACAAGTTGCAATATAAATATCACCTGTATATTTACTATCAGTTTCCTTTTCCATTTCATGAAAATGAAATGAAATTGGTTCACAAGTTATATGCTGTACATTCTCTCCTTCTTGAAAATTCACTTGTTCATTATATGCTTGCAACATATATGGTAAATGATGCTGTAATAGCTCCTTTAATTCTTCGTCTCTTACCTGTCCTGTATACTCCCCAACCTTATATATAAGCATATAACTATACCTCATCAATTCTTTCATACAATCCATGAAAGTGCCTCCCTACTTTTTGTCTATATGCTATAAATATGATGCTATAACATTTGCTATTCTTGCTAAAAACCAATCCCATTTACTAATTTTCTCAAAATCTTCTTCCGAAAATCTTTTTGATTTATGGAAGTCTTCTTTTAGTCGATCCCATACGTCAGCAACAACTGTTCTATCATATATGACACAGTTAGATTCACAATTTAAATAAAAACTTCTATTATCAAAATTCGCTGTACCTATATCAACAATTTCTCCATCAATGATTGTTACTTTCCCATGAAAAAAACCATTCCGATATTGATAAATCTCCGCTCCAGCATGTAACATGTCTTTCAAATACGGATAGGCAGCTTGTTTTAACAATACTGCATCACTTTTAAATGGTACGAGAATTTTCACATTGACACCGCGGTTTAATGCATCTTTTAACGCTTTTATCATTTCTTTACTTGGTACAAAATATGGCGTTGCAATAATTAAAGATTTTTTAGCCTGCTTTATAAGCGCTCCATATTTTTCCCATAAACCTTTTCCGTCTGAAAATAAATATTGATATTTCACATTCCCTATTGCAGGTAAACTTTCATGTACAGGCATTTTTTCTCCCGTATCTTCTTTCCAGTCAGCAGAGAATTTTCTTTCCATATCCGTGGCACCATTCCCCTTGACTCGTACATGATAATCACGCCACGGACCAAATTTCGGATTTTGTCCAAGGTATTCCTTGCCGATGTTAAAGCCACCAATATATGATACTTTTCCATCTATTGTAACAATGCGTCTATGGTTCCGTTGATGCAACGAGTAGAATATATGTTTCAGTTTAGGTTTTTTACTAAATGTAAACTGAACACCATTGCTTTTCAGTTGACGAATTACCTTTTTCTTCAGCTTATATCCACCTATTCGATCGACTGACAATTTCACTTCTACTCCGCTAGATGCCTTTTTCTGGAGCAACTGCAATAACTCTTTGCTTATTTCATCTTTACCTACAATATAAAAATGGATATATATGTACTTTTCTGCATTGCGTATATCATCAAATAATTTCGTATATAATTCTTCACCGTTCGTATACAGTTGAAATTCACCCAATCGAACTTGTCCTAATTCATATTCACTAGCCATTTTTTTCCCCATTTCCACATCGATGTTCATCCAAATGAATACACCTATTAAACAAAGGATTACAACGAAAAAGTGTTTCATGGATATTTTCCTTTCTCCACTTACTGTTATTTCTATATCTTCCCTTTTTTAATACAATATCATTCAAGAAAATATGTCATTGCATGATATATGTCCATATCAAACGATAGCTCATTTGCATATTGTATGTTGTATCTTAAAATAAAAGGAGGAAATAACAATGGGCTTCGCACATGGTAATGGATTCGCGCTATTAGTCGTATTATTTATCCTCTTAATCATCGTCGGTGCTGCTTGCTTCTGCTAAGTAGTTACTGTCACATGATATGCGGATAGAAAAACTATAAAAGCGGACACCTACTTTTAGGTGTCCGCTTTTCATATGAAAAACATTTCGGTCTGTTATAATACCATTAACGACTAAATATTCAACTCAAAAAGTTAGTAATGTAGCTACTTTCTTACTCTCTGCCTTACGTATATGACGTTGTTCTGCACGCAACACTGCAATGCGATGTAATTCTTTCTCTTCTTCTGTTTCAGGGATTACTCGCGGCACAGGAACTGGATTATTTTCCTTACTCAGTGCAACAAAAGTAACAAAAGACGTTGCTGCGATACGCTTCTCACCTGAAATTAAATCTTCCGCTACTACCTTCACAAATACTTCCATAGAAGTTCTACCCGTCCAAATTACGAAGGATTCATAACTAACACAATCTGAAGAGCGAACTGGATGTAAGAAATCCACCCAATCCATAGAGGCTGTGACACATTCTTTTCTTGCATGCCTCGTTGCTGAAATAGAAGCAACCATATCCATCTCGGCTAATATCTTTCCACCAAATAGCGTATTGTGATCATTTAAATCTGTCGGAAATACTCGGCTCGTTTTAAACACTCTGGATTCATTTGCTGTTTTTCCCTTTACTTCAGTCATTGTTATCACCTCTTTGATTATTTAACCCGCTATTTGTAGACAATAAGAATCCCACCACAAAATTCGGCTCGAGCAAAGAAGTTTGGCAAGAGTTCCCTTCCCCATTCACACTTGAACAGTATGATCCTATTACAACTACTCATTTAATATTAACAACATTCAGAACCTTTAGTCCATAAAAAAGAACCGATGTTATCAATCGGCTCCTCTAAATACATATTGTTCTTTTGGTTGTTCAACTTTATTCCATTTCGTTACTTCTAAAACAGGGATATTCGCATGGAACGGCTGATAAAATTCAGTAGAAATTTCTCCCTCTATTTGAATCCAATCATCGTTTTTCCATTCTACACCTTCTGGCTTTTTCACTAACATACCATATACACCAGAATCCGCTACACAATGTATAATACCGAAACGGAATAAGAAGTATTGTTCTTTTTTAGAAGAATCATCTTTGAAAACAAAACCTTTAAATGATAATTTTTTCCCAGTAAACTCACCAGGGTAATTGTAAATCGTCTCCATTCCTTTTAGGAAGTTTTCATCATTTAAAGTAACACTATCCTTTGTTACAAACTCTTTCTTCCCTTTCTCCATTACACCACGGTATCCTTCTTTTCCGTAATATATACTCGTGTCAGGTCTTAAAAATTGCCTTCTCATAAATGGATCTGTACTTTCTGCTTGTGCAACAGGAAAATGAAACCCTTTTGCCTTAACTATATCTGAATCTAACGTTGCAATTGGAAAAAATAATCCCGAAACAATTGGAAAACAGAACAATGTGTACGAGAATGCTTTTTTCCACCATGTATTCTCATCTTTTGAATGGTCATGCCCGCAATGGCTATGATCACAACTACAATCCTGTTTTCCTTGTTCTTTCTCATGTTCTTTTTGGAAAACGATAATAATTTGAACGATCGTTAAGAAACCTAAAATAATAGCTGCTGTTGTTGATAAATAGGCATACTTCATATTGATATACTTCGTAATATTACCTGAAATATGAAGCTGCGCGATTAAGATTGTAAAACCTAATAATATATATGCTCGAAACATAACCTACCACCCCATCGCATAAATGAGTAGTGAGCTTGCATAAACAACAAGTGTAACTGTAACTGTAACGACAATTACAAATTTTGTTTTAAATGTCGCAAGCATCATAAACATATTTTTAATATCCACCATCGGTCCATATACAAGGAACGCAACAAGTGACGCTGTTGAAAATGTACTTTGGAATGATGAAGCAATAAACGCATCCGCTTCTGAACAAAGTGATAATATATATGCAAGTCCCATCATAACAGCTGGTGAAGAAAACGGCCCTTGTCCTATAGCAAGAAGTGTTGAAGTTTGTACGAATGTTTGAACTGCAGCTGCAATTAACGCTCCTAATACTAAATATTTCCCCATCGAGAAAAATTCCTCAACAGCATGCGTACATACATCCCACATTTTTTTACGTAACGGACGCTTATGATTCACTTCTGGGAAGTGATCATCTCGTAATTGATGTTCTTTAAACATAAATGATAATATAATTCCAACGATAATTGCTACGATAATCGCTACAATCGAACGATACCATACCATGTGCATACTACTTCCAAAAGCAACGTATGTTGCAAATAATACGACCGGATTAATAATTGGACCAGTTAACATAAATGCAATCCCGGCATATGGCGGAACCCCTTTTCCGATTAATCGTCTTACAATCGGAACGATTCCACATTCACAGCCCGGAAACATCATCCCTAAAAAAGTAGCCATTAAAACAGACAGAAAACGGTTTTTCGGCATCCATTTTGCTACCATATCTTCTGTCACAAACATTTGAATGAATCCTGAAATAAATACACCAATGAGCACGAAAGGAAGTGCTTCGATCAATATGGAGATAAAGATTGTATTCATTTGCAGGAATGCTTTCGGTAATTGAAACAATTCCATGATGTATTTCCTCCAACTTTTCATTAACAATATGTAATTTTAACCCCATTTTATTAATTGGACAAGACTTATACGGAATTCACACCTTTCATATACATGACATTTTATAAGTTTTATTCTATTCCAAACTTTGGATTTCATAGCAAAAAAGCTGCTCTAGCGCAGTTATACAACTATGCTAGAGCAGCTTTTTTATCGTTAAAAGTAACGTTTCTTCCAAAAAACAAATGCTAATGTAAGAGATAGTGTTACACATATGATGAGTACAATTACAAAACCATGTGCTTCTCCTTCAAACGGAACTTTTACGTTCATTCCAAAGAAACTAGAAACCATCGTTGGCAACGATAAAATGATTGTAATAGACGTTAACAATTTCATAACACTATTTAAATTATTTGATATAACGGAGCTAAAAGTATTCATCATTCCACTTAAAATGTGACTATATATTTCCGCCATTTCAATAGCCTGTTTATTTTCAATTAATACATCTTCTAATAAATCTTGATCGTCTTCATACATTTTTAAAAATGTACTGTTACGCATTAATTTTTGAATTACAATTTTATTCGCCTTTAATGATGTTGTAAAGTAAACTAAACTTTTTTCAAGGCCTAGCAATGTGAAAATCTCTTTATTTTTCATCGATTTATTTAATTGGTGCTCTAAATCAATTGTTTTTCTGTTAATTTGCTTTAAGTATCTTAAATAATAAGTAGAAATCGTATATAAGAGCTGAAGTGCAAAGCGTGTCTTTTTAAACGTATAAAATTCTTTAATACGTTGATTAATAAAACGTTCAAAAATTGGATTTTCTTCTAAACAAATTGTAACAAAGCAATCTGGCATTACAATCATACCTATTGGAATCGTGTCATAAATCGAATTTCCTTCTTCATCATGTCTAACTGTTGGAATATCCACGATTATTAAAGTATTATTGTCTTCCTTTTCAATACGAGAGCGTTCTTCATCATCTAAAGGGTCTTTAATGAAATCTAAGTCTACATTTAAAGTTTGTACTAGATATTGAATTTCTTCTTCCGTTGGATGAAGTACATTAATCCAGCAACCCTTTTGCATTTCCTCAACCTCTTGTAGTTTTCCGTTTCGGTCTGTTAAATAAATATTTAACATACTATCACCCCGATTCTTTTTACATGTAGGAATCTACCTCTCTTACATAACAGTTTTTGAACCGCCATTCTCAGCATATGAAACATACGTTTAAATTTCAATAGAAAAATTATTTTGAAAACGTTTTTATAAGAAAAATATTATAAACAAAGAAAAAGACAGAGTGCTCTCTGCCTTAAAAAGCTTATGTTGCCTTTATAACATATTTAGAAAGCATCCACAAGTTAAAGCCAACTGAAATCGTATAACCAGCGTATGTTGAAATAATAAAACTTACATAATCAAAATACGGAAGCAATACAATATTTAAAACTATCTTTACAATAATGCCAATCACTAACCCTAGCACCGTTTTCTGTTGCTGATTGATTCCTTGGAGCATCGCAGCTGTTACTGTAAAAAGCGAAAATAGTATACAGGCAGGAGCGTAATACTGTAAAATAATACTTCCCATCTCTGGATCATTTCCGGCACCGAATAAAAGAGTATATACCGGCTTTGCTAACATCATCATTCCAATCGCCGCTGGTACCGTAATACCTACTACTAATAGATTCGTCCTCGTAAAATGTTTGTACAGTAACTTCACATTTCCTGCTGTATAAGCTTTTGTCATCTCAGGTACGAGTGACATACTAAAAGCAGTCGCAACGGAAACTGGGATAAGTACAACCATCTGAACAAGTCCAATTATTGCATTAATCTTCTCTGCTTCTCCTTGCATATATCCCATTTGTATAAGCAATTTATTAATTGTAAATGTGTCAATCGTCTGATACAACGGAATTGCTAAACCAACCACCACAAATGGTATTGAATATGTAAAGAGCTCCTTATATAGCGAAAAAAAAGATTTCGTTGTTTGCGGTATACTTACCATTTCTTTTTTCTTTAAGTGCTTTCTCCTCCTTATGTAATACGCACTTAAAACAGTCAGTCCACCTATCGCTCCCATAAAAGCACCGAACGTTGAAATACCAACAGCTAGAGAGACAGAAGCTTTTAAAATATATAAAACGACAAAACTTCCTATCAAAATGGTTAAGACTCGAAAAAATTGCTCTACAACTACACTTAGAGCAGAAGGCCCCATCGATTGGAACCCTTGAAAAAAGCCTCGTAATAAACTCATTACTGGTACAAGTATTAACGCAAAACTGACAATTTGAATATTAGTAGTAACCGCCGCTACACTATTCCCCGTTTGATCATTTCCATCGATTACAAGTTTAGCCAAATGCGGAGCTAGCATATATAACGTAAAACACGAAATAACTCCCATTATAAACATAAACACCATTCCACTTTTCAGCACTCTCTTCACCGTATGATAATCATTTAGTTGATCATATTTTGATACCATCTTTGAAACCGCAAGTGGTAGTCCCATCGTGGCAATGCTGAGCATAATTGTATATGGACGATAAGCATACGTGTATAAAACATACCCACTCGTACCGACCATAGCTGTAAATGGTATAACATATATAAACCCTAACATTTTAGATATCATCGTTGCCATTGTTAAAAATATCGTTCCACGTATAAACGGTGACCCTTTCATCACATTCCCCCGCTACACTTTATTATTACACATTATGGACAACTCTTTTTTTTTAGAACCGAAACAAGTAAAAAAAGCCAATGAAAAATCATTGACTTTAACGCGCTGCTTTTTTCTTTTTGAAATACTTTAAACCGAAGTATAGAGCAATAAAGAGAATCGCTCCTATAATTATGTAATGTGTGTAATCAGATGCATATTCTTTAATATGTCGCCAATTTCCACCAAGCTTTTCACCTAAATATATAAATAGTATTGACCACGGAATAATCGCAACTACTGTATACAGTGTGAATAGTTTTAATGGCATCTTAGCTAATCCTGCTGGAATAGAAATTGCATGACGTACGACTGGGATAAAACGTGCCGAAAAGATTACTCCTGCTCCGTAACGCTTAAACCAATTTTCTGCTATGTCTAAATGGTTTTTATTAATAAGCAGATATTTCCCATATTTCTCTACAACTGGACGTCCCCCGTAGTATCCAAGCCAGTATAAAAAGATTTGGGCTAAAGTACCACCGATTGTTCCAGCAATAACTGCACCAACAAAGCTAATTTTACCATCTGCGACTAAAAAGCCAGCATACGAAAGTACAATTTCACTCGGGATAATTTCAATCATTAAAGCTAGCGCTACTCCAAAGTAACCTAAACTTGCAAAAAATTGCAATAACTGATCTATTATGCTTGCTAACATCTTATTTTCTATCTCCTTTTTTCTTCACATACCATCTCATTATTACATAAAGGTTGCATTCTGCCAATATCTTCATGCCGACAATATCACAGGCATACGCATTATTAATCTATTACTATTTCTTTCTGAGGTTCTTTTAGGTAGGCAAACATTTGTTTAATTTGCTCTTCTGTATTTCTAGCAATCGATAAATTAGGCAATTCATTTTCACCAAAAAACTCCACATCATCTGTTTCAATACTAGTTTTCTTTTCACCACCAATAATTTTACAGCCAATAAAAATTTTATATACATGCGTTGCTGAAGGCGATGGTTGATGTTTTTCTTTATCAAATATAGCTAGTAACTTAAAATGATCTACCTCATAACCTGTCTCTTCGAAAACCTCTTTTGCTGCTACTTCTGTCGGCGTATAACCGATATCAGCCCATCCACCTGGCAATGCCCATTTCCCATCACTTTTTTCTTTCACAAATAATAACTTTTCATTTTGAAAAACGACTGCTCTTATATCGACTTTAGGTGTTTGATAGCCTGTCTCACTTGCAAATAACTTCTCTACAACTTCCCAATCTGTCTTTGTATAATGTGACATCATCGAAATGGAAATATCCCGTAATTGTTGGAAACGTTCTATATCATACACATCCTTAGAATACGTTAAACCCGCTTGAGCTATAGATTGTATTTGTTTTACCCAATCAATCCATTTTACCGTCATGTTTCCACATCTCCATCCTTTATTAAGTATATATTACGCCAATTCTACCAATACTTCTTTATTATACAAAAAAAGAGATTGATAATGTTCCAATCTCTTTCAAAATTAATCCAATTCATGTAAATGATCTTGTATATACTTTCTTCTTTTATTTATATATTCCTCAATCATATCAGCTTCTTGATCAAATATTTCTAATTTTTCTTTCATATATGGATCTTGTAGTAAATAAGGACGAATCGACTCACACAAACTTTCTACTTTCGGCATCATAAATGAAACGGTAAATTGTTCTGCTAATATTTCTTCTAAAATACTTCGGTATTGTTTTCTAAATATAGGTATATCTAACAATCTTGCACTTAATGTGTTATAACCTTGAATACGAATATATTCATGATTAAGTGGTCTCCCTTGTACATCTCGCCCCCAAGTCGCATCATAATCCCACGGTATTACTTCAAATAAATTTGTTTCATCATTATGATATAGTGCATAGTTATGAACGAAACCATCAAAGTTTTGTGTAAAAATAACGCCAGCTAACCATCGTAAATATTTATCAACATGCAAAAACTTCCCAATTTCTTTTTCATAAGATTCCCTCGACAAAGCGTTCGCTTGAAATACAAATTCACTCAGCTGTTCTTCACTATTTTCATTCGAGTATTTAAATTCATAACCCGCAAAGAGCTCGGTCTTAACATCTTTATCTCTCTCACTCATTAAAGAAAAATTCGCATCATCATCTATCGCATAATAAATAGAACCACTCGGTAATCCTCTATTTTTCAAAAAGTTTTCGTCAACTGATTCTAACTGTAAATATACACCTTGAATTTGACCATTAATTTTTATAAACACATGTTGTGATTTCGGTGAAAGTACACCAATATCATGAAAAAAGTCTAAAGATAATTTATTTCGTATGAGAGACGGATCCATAAACTCAGAATTTAAATGAATCTCTTTCGCACCTTGAAATTTTTTAGGCTTATAAAACATAACATGATAAGATTTTTTCTCAAATTCACGAATATGAGCACCACGGTATACGATATCAATATCATACTTCTTTTTTCCATAAGTTAATTTTGCTGGTACTGGACTGTCTGACCAAATGTCTTTTTTCAATTCCACTAAGTACATTGGATGAATAAAAAAATCATATGAAGGTAACATGTTTTCTCATCCCTTCTCAGTTCTCTTCATTCAATGTATGCACTTTGCCTTGTCCATACATCCGCTATCAACCATTTATATAAAATTACACTCTTGTCCTGTTCAGAAAGATACCTATATACATATCCTGTTAATGAAAAAGAATACCTTTTCACCTGAATACATGATAAGGAGGATTTCTATGAAACGTGATATTAGAAAAGCGGTTGAAGAAATCAAAAGTGCTGGGATGGAGGATTTCTTACACCAAGATCCAAGTACTTTTGAATGCGATGATGATAAATTCACTCATCATACTTGTACAACTGGATGTAAATGTACAACTGGGGGTAAATGTCCAAGAACAAGATGTACTCGCGTGAAACATTGTACGTTCGTTACAAAATGTACGCATGTGAAAAAATGGACATTTGTTACGAAATGTACTCGTGTACGCGTTCAAAAATGGACGTTCGTTACGAAAGTGACGCGTAGAAAAGAATGCGTTTTAGTTACAAAACGTACTCGCAGAAAACATTGTACATTCATTACAAAATGCATACGCTTTGAAAAGAAATTTTTCTGGACTAAACGAAGTTTCTGTAAAAAGTGCGAATTCTTCCCGCATAGACACGGCGGCTCTTGCGATGATTCATGCGATCATGGTAAAGACTGTCACGATGATGGACACAAATGGAATGATTGCAAAGGCGGACATAAATTCCCATCTTGCAAACACAAGAAATTTGATCACTTCTGGTATAAAAAACGTAATTGTTAGTTTTTATGCCTACAAAAAAAGGCCGTTTTGCGGCCTTTTTTACGTTTATCCCGCTTTATTGAAAATGACTTATATCTGCAAATTGCTTCACTTCACCTTTACCATCTTCAAATTCTATTATACTGAGACTAGCACTATGCATAAATGGATCATTCCACACATTTTCTATTTCAATACCTGCAAAATGTCCTACAAGTAATTTTGCTGCTGCCGCATGGGAGACAATTAATATACTTTCTCCTTTATGCTTTTCCAAAAGAAGCTGCATCCCCTCAATTACCCTTTTATGAACAGCCTCAAAATTTTCTCCTGATGTTGACTGAAAAAGATGTGGTTCATACCAAAATAACTGTATGTCGTCTGGGTATTGCCTTTCTATATCATCAATTGTCTGTCCTTCCCATATACCCATGCTAATTTCATAGAAATGCTCATCCGCGATTATCGGTATATCACGTTCTCCCTTTATTAACTCTGCAGTATGAAGGGTTCTTTCACTCGGACTACTATAAATCGCATGAATAGATAAATCTTTCATTCGCTCTCCTAATTGCTTAGCTTGTAGCATACCATTTTCAGTTAAAGCAGAATTTTTCCGTCCTTGCATTCGCTTCGCTACATTCCATTCCGTTTCACCATGCCTTGTTACATATACCGTTGTCTTCACTTCAATTCCCCCTTACCATGTTGGCCGCAATTCCCACGGTTCTACTCGTCCTACAATCCATTCATTACATTTACTTTCAATTCCTTTTATTACCCCATCCGATATTTCTTCATGAGTAAGCCATCTTGCGTATGTATCTTCTAATATAAAACCTAAAATTATTCTATGATAGCTACATCGCGTACCGCCTATTTTTTGTGAGGCTATTCTCGATGCTTTACTGCCTAAAATATGAAAAACTTCGTATGTTTCAGACGACAAGTCTAATTCTCTACAAATAAGTGATAACGCATCTTTTGCACTTGAGTGTATCCATGCGACAACTAATGTTATTGGGCCATTCTGCTCAATTGCGCTTTTAATAGCTACCCTTACATCGTCATCATTATGATAATCTAACGGAAGGCATGTGATATTTTCTGGTATAGCACTCTCTCGTTTAACATTTTCTAATTTCACTTCATCTCTTCCAATAATAGAAACTTGAAACTCTTGCTCACAAAGCCATATAGAAACCCTCTTTAGCATTCCTGTTCCACCAATTACTAGCGCATGCAACTTCTTTTCCTCCTTAGTAAAATGTCATATGAGGTTTATCTTCCCTATAATAATTAAGTCTGTCTTGCAATGTCCCTGAATGAAATTCAAACTTATGCCCGTCTGGGTCAACAAAATAGATAGATTCACAATCCCTTACATCACGTTCTCTTCCTTGTAAAATATGAACATCATTTTCTTCTAATCGCTGCAGTAGACGTTCAAAGTCTTTCTGTTCAACAGAAAACGCAATATGTGTATAAGATTGATGAATCTCGTTTCTTGGAATATGTATTTCTTCATTAAGCGCTATCCATACTCCACATATATTAAAATATGCAAGTTTTCTTCCTCTAACTAATAATTCTCCTTCCAATACTTTTTCGTAAAATGTAATAGAATCTTCTAAATTAGATACTGAAAAACAAAGATGATTGATCCCTTTTAACAACTCTAATTCCTCCTATACAAATAAAAGATGAGCGAAAATTCACTCATCTTTTATTATACTATTTTTTTGTAATATATGCCCATTTATAACTGAAGTCCCCACCAAACGTATGATTTGCAATACCTTTTACGTATGGTTTCTCTAAGTATGCGGTACTTTGTTGGTACGTAGGAGAAATGGCAGCATCTTGACCAATTAAGATTTTTTCCGCTTCTGCAAGTGCATTCCAGCGTGCTTTATCATCTTTTAATAGTTCTCCTTTTGATTTCGCTACTAACTCATCATACTTTGGATTAGAATAATCCATTTCATTAAATGAGCTTCCAGTAACAAACATATCAATATAAGTCATTGGATCTGGATAATCTGGACTCCATGCAGATAACGAGAATTCATATTCAAATTTCTTTTCTAAATCCAACTTCTGCTTATATGGCTGTTGTTTTAAATTCACTTTAATACCAGGTAAATTTTTCTCTAACTCTTCTTTAATAAAGTCTCCTACTTTTTTACGACTACCGTTATCATCATTTAGTAATTCGACTGTAATTGTATCTTGGCCAAGTTCTTTCTTTGCTTCTTCCCATAATTTTTTCGCTTTTGCTGCATTATCTTTACTGTCACGGAAATTTTTATTTACAGTACGGAAATCTTTCCCATCTGGTCCTGTCGTAAATTTTTCAGGTACTAAGAAATATGCTGGCAGTGATCCGTCATTTAAAATAACATTTGCAATTCCTTTTTTATCATATGCTAGGTCAATTGCTTCACGAACCTTTTGATTTTTAAACGTTGCATTTTTTTGGTTAAATCTTAAGAAATACATACGCGGATCTAACTTCGTTTTAAATTCATCTGGCTTATTCTTTTTATATTTATCAACAAATTCAGAAGTTAAAATAACACGGTCCGCTTGATCACTATCATATAAATTTACTCCTGTACTTGTTTCCTTCACAATATTCACATTAATTTCTTCTAACTTCACAGTATCTTTATCCCAATAATTAGGGTTTTTCTTTAACTGATAACTTCTTTCATGTTTCCATTCACTCATCGTAAACGGTCCATTATATAATAATTTATCTGCTTCTAATCCGTATTTATCTCCTTGTTCTTTCACATATTTTTCATTTAAAGGGAAGAATGTTGGGAATGAAGTAAGCTCAAGGAAATATGGTGCTGGTTGTTCTAATTCTACTACTAACGTTTTATCATCCTTCGCTTTCACTCCTAATTGATCTAACGGTAACTCTCCTTTATTTACTTTCTGTGCATTTTTCACATCAAATAAAATAAATGCATACTCAGCTGCCATTGCTTTATCTAATGTACGTTGCCATGCATATACAAAATCTTGCGCTCGAACTGGATCACCATTTGACCATTTTGCATCACGTAATTCAAATGTATATGTCTTTTTATCTTCACTAATTTTCACGTCTTTTGCCATACCTGGAGTTGGTTTATTATCCTTATCCAAACGATATAATCCTTCCATTGCATTTACAAAGGCACGGAATGATACAGAGTCTGTTGATTTTGACGTATCCATTGAAGGAATTTCAGCTGTTTCTAGTAAGTTTAATACTTGCTTATCTGCTGCCCCCTTACCTGTTTCTTTCTTCGTTGTAGATGCCTTCTCCCCATTTCCGCAACCTGCAACTAATACACTAGTCGATAATGCAACTGCAGCAATCGTTGTTACCTTTCTCTTCATTCTTCCTTCCCCCAATCTATATGTATAAATGAAAGCCAGTATAATACATATTATTATACAAAAGATTCAGATTATTTCAAATATTATTTTCGTATATACAAAAAAAGAAGCGGATAGAGAGCTCTACTATCCACTTCTTTTTCTTTTTCTATTTCTTTTACTTGTAATCCATCCTCTATGTCAAATGGATTTTGAACTTTAAATATTTCGTCCATTATCTTTAAAAATTCTTCCTCATTTTTAGATTCGCCATTAATCATAAGTGAGTATGGCTCAATCTCACCCAATTTATAATCAACAACAAATTGGATCGTAACCTTTTTCTTCGACATATCCGGACTATCCCCTTGGAACTCTACCAATTCTAATCCTTCAGTGCCACGATAATATGCCCAACCCGGATTTCTAAAATAATTTTCAAACGATTCACCAATTGAAAAGAATGGATATTCATATAGCGAGCTTGTACGAACTTTTTGAATAATATCTCGATCAGTCGGGAAAAAGAAATGGCTGATAAAAATACTAGCAACCGCTAAAATCGTAACAATTGTTGCTCCCATTTTACTCGTTCCACCACTATCACGAATGAGGTACTTTTCAACTGATCCATCTTGAATTTCTCTTGCTTTTATTCGATATATACGCCTTTCTGCAAATTGATAATATAATCCATTCGCAAAAATCGCCATTCCAAATAAAATAAAAACGAGTAATAGAAACGTAAGAGGCACCATATTAATGATCGGCAATGCTACGTTGAAGCCCATATAATAAGAAAACGCATCACACGCTAATAATAACACTACAAATAAAGCTGCAGGTAAATAATACTTACGATATCCGAGCCAACCTACATTGAAAATAGCTGCCCAACCATTCCAGCTCCACCTAGCAATCCGCTTTTCCTCAAGCTCCCATTTCCTTTTGTAATACGGATATTGTCTCCCTACATATACTTCTAATTCCTTGTCTATTAGCGAACTTCCTTCACTCTGTTCAGTATGCAAAGTCCGCTGGCAACTTTCACAATTTAACTGATTTCCCTCGCAAAGTTGCCCACAATTTATACATTTCAAAACAATCCCTCTTCCCATCCATACGTCATTTCAAAATACCTTCGTGTTTTAATAACCACTCTTTCCTCCATAAACCGCCCGCATACCCAACAAGTTTCCCGCTCTTTCCTATTACACGATGACACGGAACGATTATTGAAATCGGATTGCGACTATTTGCTCCTCCTATTGCTCGTACAGCTTTCGTATTTCCGACTTTCTCTGCAATATCTAAATATGAAGCACTTACGCCATAAGGAATCGTATAGAGCGCATCCCATACATTTTTTTGAAATGCTGTTCCCTCAGGAGACAACGGGACTGTGAACTCTTTTCTATTCCCCTTAAAATATTCATCGAGCTCATTTATACATTGATCTATCATTTCATTTGTATGTTCTTCTTGTCTCTCATCAACAAATATAACAGACGTAATTCCTTTATCGTTCGCTGTAATTTCTAGCAAGCCTAATTCACTTTCATAATAAGCTTGGTACATATGTCATCCTCCAATTCAATTCATATTCATTATTGTAACACGAATAGACAAAATTTTTCGTATAAGCGTTTTATTAGAGAAACGAAAAAGAGAATGATACAATGTAAGAAAATTCAATCTAGGAGGCTATTGGATGAATTCCGAACTTTTTTCACCTTATACAATTAAAGACGTTACACTAAAAAACCGGATTGTTATGTCACCTATGTGCATGTATTCATCAGAAAACGAGGATGGCCAAGTAACGAATTTCCATCTCGTTCATTATGGAACAAGAGCTGCCGGTCAAGTTGGTTTAGTAATGATTGAAGCAACAGCCGTGTTACCTGAAGGTCGAATTTCAAATAAAGACTTAGGCATTTGGGATGACAGTCTAATTGAAGGCTTACATAAAACGACAACTTTTATACATGATAACGGTGCAAAAGCTGCCATTCAACTCGCTCATGCTGGAAGAAAAGCTGAATTAGAAACGGATGCTCTCGCTCCATCCGCCATTCCGTTTAATGAAACTATGAAAACACCAGTAGAAATGAGTAAACACCAAATTAAAGATACTGTATTAGCTTTTCAGCAGGCTGCAATACGATCAAAACAAGCTGGATTTGACGTTATTGAAATACATGGCGCCCACGGTTATCTCATTAATGAATTTCTTTCTCCGCTTTCCAATAAGCGGACTGATGAATATGGCGGTTCACCTGAAAACCGCTATCGTTTCTTACGCGAAATCATTGACTCGATAAATGAAGTTTGGAACGGACCGTTATTTGTTCGTATTTCAGCAAATGATTATCACCCTGACGGGTTAACGGTTCAAGATTACGTTCAGTATACAAAATGGATGAAAGAACAAGGAGTAGATTTAATCGATTGTAGTTCTGGGGCTGTTGTACCTGCACGCATCGATGTTTATCCTGGATATCAAGTACAATACGCTAAACATATTAAAGAACATGCTAACATTGCAACTGGTGCAGTTGGATTGATTACGACCGGGGCACAAGCAGAGCAAATTTTAAATAATAACGAAGCAGATTTAATTTTTATCGGACGTGAGTTACTTCGCAATCCTTACTTCCCAAGAATAGCCGCCAATGAACTTGGCTTTGAATTAGAAGAACCGTATCAATACGAGCGAGCGCCTGGGAAAATCAGTACAAATAAATAAAACCGAGAAGCTCTTCTTCTCGGTTTTATTTATTCTATCGTTGTAATTTCATTCGAATTATAAATGTGGATACCTGATTCTTCTCGCAATGCAGTTATATACATCCCTTTTGCCACATCTTTAGCGGAAATTGGTTTATACTTTTTGAAGGCTCCTTTAAATATAAAAGGAATCATACGAGATAATTTTTCCGCCATTCTTTCACCAAAGCGAAATTCTTGTCGATTTCCTACTAATAAAGATGGCCTAAAAATGTGAATACCACCAATTACTAACTTTTGCAATTCCTCTTCCATTCTTCCTTTCACTTGTGAATAAAAGAAAAACGATTTAGGATTCGCTCCCATTGAGGACACAACAAGGAAATTTTGCACCCCTTGTTTTTCAGCTAAACAAGCCGCTCGTAACGTATATTCATAATCTACCTTTTTGAAATTAGCTTTCGTTTTTGCTTTTTTGATTGTTGTTCCTAGACAACTAAATACGTCATCTACAGCAAAGAACTCTTTATATTCCTCTAATGCCAAATAATCTACTTGCTTTTGCTGTAACTTTTCATGTTGCCATTGCATTGGTTCTCTTACAAAAATAGTAACCGAATCGTAGTAATCTGATTCAAGTAATAGACGCGTTATCTCTTGCCCAACTAAACCACTTGCACCAAGTACTAACGCTGTTCGCTTATTCATATATGCATATACCTCTTATTTTACTTTTCTCTCCTTTAGTAACATACAACTTTTAGGAGTTTCCTTCTCTCATTTTACCACAAGTAAAGCACTATGCGTACGCATAGTGCTTTACTCACTCTTTTTTCTCATCTTTCTCTCGTAATTTTGTTACGGTTGATGCATCTCCTAAATTACTTATTAATCTTCTTAAAAAAATTAAGACTACGGCTAATGGTAATACTACCGCTAATATCAATAAAATAGCTTCCATTAAGTAACCCAAACACTCAGCCCCCTCTACACCCTCCTTTCATATATATGAACACAGCGTTGTCACATATGCATGTATTCGCAAAAATAACACACCTATATTTGACAACTTTATAACAAAATCAAATCGGAATGATTATTATTTATTGCAACTTTATAAAAGATGTATTATACTAAGTTCGCAAACTAAAACGTAATTATTCCGTTTTGTATTAAAATGATATTTTTCTTCTATAATTTGGGAAAATATATCCGTAAAAAAAGAAAAGAGGAGAACTTCATGCCTAAAAGATTGACTATATTTTCATTCTTACTTATTTTCACTTTAATTTTTACTGGCTGCTCAAATACAAAAGAAGGTAATGCCAAGAAAGACGGAAAGCTAACTGTTTATACAACTATTTTTCCTCTTGCAGATTTCGCAAAAAAAATTGGTGGCGACTATGTAACTGTTGAAGCAATTTATCCGCCTGGTGCCGATTCTCATACATTTGAGCCAAGTCAGAAACAAACAGTACAAGTTGCAAAAGCCGATTTATTCGTTTATAACGGTGCTGAATTAGAACCATTTGCTGAAAAAATGGAAAAAACATTACAAAAAGAAAACGTTAAAATTGTAAATGCATCAAAAGGTATTGAACTGCGTACTTCTACTGAAGAAGAGCATCATGATCACGGAGACGGCCATAAAGAGGATGAACATCATCACGATAAAGACCCACACATTTGGTTAGACCCTACTCTAGCAATGAAACAAGCAGAAAAAATTAAAAATGCACTTGTAGCATTACAACCTGACCATAAACAAGAGTTCGAAAAAAACTTTGCAGCACTTCAAACAAAATTTACTGATTTAGATGATCAATTTAAAGCAGCAGTTGCGAATGCAAAAACGAAAGATATTTTAGTTTCTCATGCGGCTTATGGATACTGGGAACAGCGCTATGGCCTGAAACAAATTGCTATCGCCGGTATTTCAGCTTCTGATGAACCATCTCAAAAACAACTTGCTGACATTACAAAAACAGTAAAAGAACATAATCTAAAATATATTTTATTTGAAACATTTTCTACTCCAAAAGTAGCATCCGTTATTCAAAAAGAAACAGGTACAAAGATTTTACGCTTAAATCACTTAGCTACTATTTCTGAAGACGATGCGAAAAATAATAAAGATTACTTCACTTTAATGGAAGAAAACGTAAACACATTGAAAGAAGCTACTAACTAACCAACTTTTGATAAGAAGCTGAATACGACATTCAGCTTCTTTTTTTATGTGTTTCTGCTTGACTTGACCAAAATAACAAGTAAAATTATCCATATTAGCTTTTAAGCTATATTAATTTAGAAGGTGAGTTGGAATTATGACTCTTCACATTTGTGAAGTAACAGAAAAAAATTGGCGTTCGGTAGCTGCTTTAAACGTCGCAAAAGACCAGCAGCAATTTATTGAAAGCAATGCGTTTTCTTTAGCAGAATCATTATATGAGGGAAACGGAACGTCAGTAGGTTTATATGATGGAGAAACACTTGTAGGATATGCAATGTATGGATGGTATTGTGAAAAACGTAAAAGCGTATGGTTAGACCGCTTTATGATTGACCAACAATATCAAGGAAAAGGATACGCAAAACGTTTCCTTCGCTTGCTTATTCAATTCTTACAAAATAAATTTGAATGTAAAACAATTTATTTAAGTTTACACCCAGACAACAAACTTGCAATGGGATTATATGAGTCATTTGGCTTCCGTTTAAATGGCGATATTGATGATGAAGGCCCTGTTGTAGGTGTTGTAATGGAGTTACTTTTAGATGAACATACAAACCTGTGAAAACAGGTTTTTTTAGTCCTTCGTTTTTGGCAATCTAGTATTTTTCTACAAAACACTTAGTTAAGTCCAAAAAATAAGCCTGCAATAAACGCAGACTTATTTCACACACTCCTCGAAATGTGCTTGGAACCATTCTTTATTAATATCTTTTCCGATAAAAACAACTTCACTTACTCGATCTTCGCCCTCTTGCCACTCTCTATCATACGAAGCAGCAAATAACGTATGTACGCCTTGGAAAACGATACGTTTATCCACTCCATCAATCGATAAAATTCCTTTGTAGCGATATAAGTATTCTCCTAGTTCTTGAACGACAGCTGACATCCACTCATTTAGTTTTTGTAAATCTAACGGACGCTCTTCGCGTAGTACAAACGATTTTACACCTTCTAAATGATTATGCTCTGTATGAGGATAAATTTGTAACGTATCTTTCGTTTTAAACGTTTGAATTTGTAGTAACGATGGAATATCCACATCACAATTAGTCGACTGAATTAACTTTGCAGTCGGGTTTATTCCTTGCAGTTCATGTAGGAGATTTTCTTTTTCACTCTCTTCAATTAAATCTAACTTATTCACTAATACAACATCGGCAAATGCAATTTGTTCTTTTGCTTCTAGCCCTTTTTCAAAATGTTTATGTATATGATAACTATCTACTACTGTTACAACACCATTAATTTGGTATGCAGATTGAATAACAGGATCTAAAAAGAATGTTTGAATAATAGGACCTGGATTTGCAAGACCCGTCGTTTCAATTACTAATCCATCAAAGTCCATTTTCCCTTCTGCTTTTACGTCCAGTAATTGTTTTAACGCAACGAGTAAATCCTCACGTACAGTACAGCATAAACAGCCGTTTGTCATTTCCATAATTTCTTCTTCAACATTCATAATCAACTGATTATCAATACCAATTTGCCCGATTTCATTTACGATCACCGCCAATTTCTGACCGTGATTCTCTGATAAAATACGATTTAATAATGTCGTTTTCCCTGAACCAAGAAAACCAGTTAATATTGTTACTGGAATCATTTTGTACCTCTCCTTCTAGCTATATGTTTTTACATTATATCATATAGAAATAATCGTTTTTGTAGCAAAACATATTTATTGTTTGTACGCCCCTCTAACTATATAATAATATGTAGTAAGAAAGCCTTTTCAAAATAATAACCATTCATCAAGGGGGTACTATAATGGAACGAGTTCAAATGGCCGAAACGCTCGAATTTTCTCGTATTATTCAAGGTTTTTGGCGTTTAGCAGAATGGAATATGACGAAACAAGAATTACTTTCTTTCATTGAAGATTGTATGGATATGGGAATTACTACTTTTGATCATGCTGATATTTATGGCGGTTATACGTGTGAAGGACTGTTCGGAGAGGCATTACAACTAAAGCCTTCTTTACGTGAAAACATGCAAATCATCACAAAATGTGGAATCGCTCCCCCATCACCGAAATTTCCAGAGCGATATGTTGCTCACTACAACACTAGTGCAAAACATATTATTCAAAGTGCAGAAGCATCACTTAAAAATTTACATACAGATTATATTGACGTATTACTTATCCATCGTCCTGATCCTTTCATGGATCCAAATGAAGTGGCAGAAGCGTTTTTACGCTTAAAGCAAGAAGGAAAAGTTCGTCATTTCGGTGTATCTAACTTTTTACCTTCTCAATTTAATATGTTAAGTTCATACTTAGATTTCCCGCTTATTACGAACCAAATTGAAGTATCTGCACTGCAACTTGAGCATTTTGAAAAAGGAACAGTTGATTTATGTCAGGAGAAACGAATCAACCCAATGATTTGGTCACCTCTTGCTGGCGGAGAAATCTTTACTGGTCAATCAGAACGCGCTGTACGTGTACGTGAAACCGTTCAAAAAATCGCTACTGAACTAGGTGTTACTAGCATTGATACTGTTATGTATGCATGGTTACTTGCACATCCAGCTAATATGATGCCAATCGTTGGCTCTGGTAAATTAGATCGTGTTAAAACGGCTGCTCTTGCTACAAAAGTTAACTTAGACCGTCAACAATGGTTTACAATTTTCGAAAGCTCTAACGGACATCCTGTACCATAATACACAAAAAGAAGAGCCGTTTCTTTACAGCTCTTCTTTTTCATATGTATTTCTCGTCATAGCAAAGACACACATATCTCTTAATCCATTTCCATCTACTGCAACACTCGCACTTTCTAACGTCCCTTCTAATTTGAAGCCCAATTTTTCAGGGATCGCTCTACTCTTCTTATTTAAAGCATCACAACGAATTTCTATGCGGTTTGCTTTTAGTTCAGAAAAGGCGAAATCCGTTATCCCCTTTGCAGCCTCTATCATATAGCCCTGTCCACTAAATCTTGAATCAATCCAATACCCGATTTCAAATTGAGGTATATCCCAATTAATACGATGCAATCCAGCTGATGCAATAAACTCACCTGTTTCTTTCGAAAAAACTAGTAACCTTAAATCCTCACGCTGCAAAAATTGAATATGCGATTTTCTAATGCTCACTTCTACTTCTTCCTCTGTTTGCTCTTTTTGCGCAAAAACCATCCATGGTTTTAATTCTTTCATAGAAGCTTGAATGGCATCGTATACAACTTTACCATCACCTGGTTTCGGCATTCGAATCAATAACCTTTCAGTATAAAATTCAGAAGGAAAATCGAATAATAACGGATTCACTTTCAACCCTCCATATAATTCTTTTATATATAATAATATCCATCTCAAACTATACAGTAAAGAAATTTCTGAATTTTATACATTTAATTCATTTACATCGACCGCAACACGAACGCCAGATTCAATTGCCCCTTGTATCCATCCGTGATATAACGTTGTATGGTCTCCAGCAAAGAATATTCTTCCCTCTGGTTTGACAATCGCTGGTTGCAACTCTGATTCTTGACCGGCCTGAAATAGAGCAAACCCTCCAAGTGCATATGGATCCAACGTCCAACTTTTTGATATACCAGATAAGAATTCATCATATACTTGGCCACCTAATATCGTTGCTAAGTTTTGTAATGTGTAATAAATACGGTCACCCTTTGATAAGCCATCCCATAACAACGCATCATAAGACCATGTATAGCTTCCTAGCATCATAGCTGGTCCCTTCTCTCCAATTCCATAGCTTGGATAATAGGCGTAACGAATTGGCAAATCTGTTATAATTCTGCCACCTAACTGTCCTTGTTCTTCCCAAAATCGACTTTTAAATTGAATTCCTATTTTTGTCGCTGGCATATAATGCAATTCACGAATTGCTTTCCATTTCTCATGAGATATAGAATCAAATGGATCTACTTCTACAAACCGCATTGTCGAAAACGGAATGGTAACAATAACTAAGTCCCCTGTAATACTACTATATTCAAACGTTTCTTCGTTTCGATAGAAAGCTGTCACACCATTATCATGCTGATGTAGCTTCATTAATTTTTGATTATATATAATATTTTCTTCTAATTGTGGTAAAAAGGACTTTGGCAATCTATCATTCCCGCCTACTATTTCACAAAATCCGCTCTCCTCTTGCATAATATATAAAAAACGTAATGTCTCAACAAATGAACGTTCTAAAAAACCTTCTAAATCTAATAGAACACCGATCATCTCAATCGTTACTGGCGAAAAATATGTATTATATTGATACGGATGATACTTTAAAAATTGTCCTGTAGAGTATCTGCCAAAATCATTTACTACAACATCCCAATTTTTCTCTGGGTTCTTTTTTATAAAATTTATAATAGGCTGTACCGCTAACAATAATAGCTCCTCAGACGTTTTCCCCACTTCATTCATTTCTACAGGATACTTTAATATACTTGGATCTTTTTCATATTGTTTTAATGTCGTTTTCCGGCCATTTACGTAAATGATATCAGTCTCATTCCTATTAATAAAAGGGCTCACCTGTAGCCCAAATTTTCTTATATATGCCATCGTTAATATATGCGAATACGGAATTCTCATTGCCCCTACATCCAAATATAAACCGGTATCTTCCATTCTAACTGTCTCTATGCGGCCACCTACCCGGTTATTTGCTTCAAAAATCTTCACTTCATGTCCCGCAGCTTTTAATAAAGATGCCGAAACTAATCCAGCCATGCCAGCCCCTACTACAATAATTTGCTTCGGGCTCGTCGTCTTCTTTAATCCTTTATTTATAATTTTTAACGTTTCATCCATCTCAGTGTTATACATTATATCTTTCTGCACAATTCCACCCCTTACTTCATCAAATGGGCATTAGTCGTTTAGTGCATTTTATTCATAAATTTCCATAAACATAACAACAGAGCAAGTTGAATATTCACTAAAAATACATAAGAAATCGCTCTCACATCTCTTCACGCTTCGTATAATATAGCAACAGCAAATAAGGAGTGGTTAAAAATGAAACCAACTTACGACTACAATGCTACAAAAAAGTATTTAGAAGAAAAGAAACAACAGCTATGCAACAAGCTTAATAGTTTGCATCTATCTAAAAAAGAGCGTGAACAAATAAAACTTGAGATTGATAACTACGAATATATTTTAAATGTAGTCGAAATGAATCATTATGAACGAGGATTTTCACATTAAAAGTGGATATATAATTTATCCACTTTTTATTTTGAGCATTTCATTACGCATTTTTCGTAAGTAAATATATAATAGGATGTACATTAAGATTGAGAGGTATATTCTATGATCAAATTAAGTGTATTAGACCAATCCCCTATTTCAGATGGTAGTACAGCAACCCAAGCTTTTTCACATACAGTTACGCTTGCGCAAGAAGTTGAAAAACTCGGATATACACGCTTTTGGGTATCAGAGCATCACAATTCTGTAAGCCTTGCTGGTTCAAGTCCAGAAATACTTATTTCTCATATTGCAGCAAAAACGGAGCGTATGAAAGTTGGTTCGGGTGGTGTTATGTTACCTCACTATAGCCCGTATAAAGTTGCTGAGAATTTTCGTGTTTTAGAAGCGCTTTATCCAAATCGTATTGACCTTGGTGTCGGCAGAGCACCTGGCGGTATGCCAATTGCAACTCGCGCACTTCAAGAAGGAAAAATGGTCTCACTTGATCAATATCCAGAACAAATTGCAGATGTTGCAATGTACTTACATGATCAAGTACCAGAAAACCATCATTATGCGAATTTAAAAGCTACTCCTGTAATTCCAACATCTCCCGACATGTGGTTGCTTGGCTCTAGCGGAGAGAGTGCAAAGATTGCCGCACAACAAGGTGCTTCTTTTGCATTCGCACAGTTCATTAACGGATACGGCGGCCCTGAAGTAATGGAAGCTTATCAAGAACAATTCCAGCCTTCCTATTTAGGAGATAAACCAAAATCAATCGTCGCTATTTTTGTTATTTGCGGAGAAACAAATGAAGAGGCGGAAAAAATTGCTTCTAGTTTAGATTTATCAATCTTATTACTAGAACAAGGAAAGCGTACAACTGGCACTCCTTCTATCGAAACTGCTCAAAATTATTCATATAGCACGTATGATTTATTCCGTATAAAAGAAAATCGTCAACGTATGATAGTAGGCGATCCGTCTTCTGTAAAAGAAAAAATCATAAACTTAAGCAAAGCGTACAATACTGAAGAATTTATGATTGTCACTATTACTCATCGATTTGAAGATAAATTGAATTCTTATCGCTTATTGGCAAATGCTTTTAATTTATAATTTTAAAAAGGAGATACATCACATATGATGCATCTCCTTTTCTTACTACTTATTGTTTTCATTCCCTATATATTCAATAGCTTCTTTCAATACCTCTTCAAAGTGAATAGGATAATCATGATTTAAGTTAGGTATAATTTTATACTTATGTTCTATATTCTTATCTCTTAATAATTGTACAAATTGCTGTGTGCATTCGAAACAATCTTCATCTTGATCACCGCAGACTATATATCCCTTTATATGTTTATCCTGTAGTACTCCCAGCAACTCATTCCATTCTTCAACCTCTGGAAGCCACGGTGCCATAAAAATAAACCCATCCACAGCTATATCTTTTTGTAAAATTGTATATAGAGCTACTCTTGCTCCAGCAGAAAAACCGCCAATTATTACATGTTCTACTGTACGGTTCTCTATAAGCTTATCGTAATGCTCTTTTAATTCTTCTTTCCCTCTATGTAAATCATCCCATACAAACCCATCTGAAAACTGGATTTTCGAAGACTGTGGTAAAGCTAACGTATAATTTTGTGCCAAAACAGATTTCCAATATGGTTCTATTATTCCTATATTTTCTTGATCACCGTGCATTGCAATAAATAGTTTTTCTTTTTTCTTACTTTCTATATATTTCACATCTGCTCGTTCTGTTTTCTTTGCTAACTCTTCTCTTTCTTTACATAATTGAACCATTTGATGAAACTCTTCAAATTTATGTAGTGGTTTTAAATCGTCGTCCGAAATTAAATACTCATTTCCATACCAAAAACCCTTTTCCATAATAACTTCCTTCATTAAATGCAACGCTTCTTCTTCAAGTCCTGCTGCACTCGCTAATGCATATTTAAAATTATATATTTGAGCCTCATTCCCTACTATACCTTTAGCATGCTCCATTATATAAGTGTACGCTTCTAAACCTCCTTTACTTGCATAGCAATGTAACGTTTCATTTAATAATTGAATGTAAGTCATACCATTTTTCATACATCTACTCCCTCGTAACCTGTTATAATATTTATGTCTCAAACCTTTATATCATTCTGTAATCGTTATATAACTCAAGCTAACAATAACTTTATTCTTAAAATGATACTCAATTATTACTCCTCTTTACCCAATAAATTTAGTATAAAGTTTAATAGACTGAAAAATAAATATTTTTACAACCAAAAAAAAGACAACAATATATTTATTGTTGTTCTCAATACATCTACCCACTCTTTTGTTTTTTTCTATCTGGTTTACTTGAAACTAAATAATGTTTTTCTGAAATATATAAGTCTCTTTTTAATATACGATCTAAGTAAGGTCCTAGTTTCATTCCGCATATGAGGCGATCTTCACTACCTTCTACAATTGGAAACATTTCTTTTTCTGTTACATACTGATCTACTGCCTTTTGTACAATATCAATTTCTTTCACTAGGTTTAAGTTTTCTTCTGTATGTTCAAATACCTCAAGCGTTTCCTTCGTAATAAGAAAATGGTTTGTTGGAAATGCAGGTAAATACGGCTTTAACAAATCATAATTCACTGTATAATCATCATTTACTAATACTGTATAAACGATATTAGCATTCTTTTCTAGAAACTTAGCCATCGCTTGTTCCAATTCATCTTTCGTAATTTCACGCTCTTCTTTTCCAATTTTGAAAAAGCGAAACATCGCATCGCCTCCTTTTTATTATATTATAGCATAAAAGAAAACTGAAAAATCACAAAAAAGTCATTGAAAGAATTTTTCAATGACTTTTTTCTTTATATTCTTATATTTATCCCGCTTTAATGGGCAGTAAGCCCCCACTGATTAAAGTTTCACTTTATTTTAAGAACGCACTTAGCATCCATACATGTTGTTCTAATGTTGTATGAATTGCTAACAACATGTCCGCTGATGTTTCATCTCCAGCTTCACCAGCAACTTCCATGCCTTCTTTTAGTTCTTGAATAAGTGCTGAGTAATCATTTACTAATGTTTGCACCATTTCTTCTGCAGATTCCTTGCTTGTCCCTTCATTCACACTAGATGTTGCAAGATATTCTTTCATTGTCGCTAACGGCTTACCTTCCAATGCTAAAATACGTTCTGCTAATTCATCAATATACGTTCCAGCTTCATTGTAAAACTCTTCAAATTTCTCATGTAATGTAAAGAAGTGTGGTCCTGTCACATACCAGTGATAATTATGTAGTTTCACATATAACACATTCCAGTTTGCTACCTGCTTGTTTAATACTTCAACAACATTTGTTTTCGTACTCATACAATCCACTCCTCTTATCATTTTGTAATGATTATCTTTTCATAACCTAGTTACATGTTACCATACATTTCCTATCCTTTCGAACGATTAGCTTATATGTAACAAAGTTTTAACACCTTTAATATTTCCCTAATATGTATTAATTCATGTATGTTTTCAAACACTTCATACGTCTAATTGTCCAAGCTCATACATATGCATAATAGTAAATCAAGCTCATCGTAGTAGAAAGAGGGATAACATGGACAATCAACAATGGCAAGTAGCAAAGAAAGTCGCTGCTACTTATATTGGAACAGTCGTTGGAGCTGGATTTGCTACTGGACGAGAAATTGTTGAATTTTTTACAGTGAATGGCTTTTATGGAACAATTGGTATATGTATAAGTGGATTTTTTTTTATTTGGCTCGGTACAAAAATGATGTTACTCTCCTCACAAATCGGTGCATTTTCAGCGCAAGAATTTAACAAATATTTATTTGGGGATGTATTTGGAAATGTCGTAAACACATTATTATTGCTCGTATTATTTGGTGTAACGAGCGTTATGTTATCAGGAGCTGGAGCGGTATTTGAAGAGCAACTTCGTTTACCAAGACAACTCGGTATTTTCATTACAGTAATCGCCTGTCTCATTATAGGTAGTCGCGGATTACAAGGGGTTTTTGAAGTTAATACACTTGTCGTACCTATTATGATGATTTTCATTATCGGACTTGCTATTACAACGTTTTTTCACGGTACAACTCCTATTAGTAACACTATTCCTGCAGAAAGCTGGAATATGAAGTGGATAACTAGTCCTATTACATATGTCGCCTTAAATCTTTCTCTCGCCCAAAGCGTTCTCGTCCCGTTAGCCAGCGAAGTAAAAGATCGAAAAGCCATTTTATGGGGTGGTATTTTAGGTGGTGCAGGACTTTCTTTAATTTTATTATGTAGCCATTTAGCGATCTTATCAGTCGACCAATTTTATCAATATAATATCCCAATGGCTGAAGTCATTAGAAAATTCAATACAACTTTTCACTTTTTCTTTGTTCTTATCATTTTCGGTGAAGTGTTCACAACTTTAGTTGGCAATGTGTTCGGAATGACAAAACAAATGCAATCCATCACTGGCTGGAAAAATAACAATATTATTTTCTTCATCTTACTAATAAGTTATTGCTTTAGTTACGTTGGTTACAGTGAATTACTCCATATTCTATATCCAGTAATCGGGTGGGTTAGCATCATTTTACTTCCGATTATTGCTTTTAAACAACTTCAAAAAACATAAAAAGCATCCATGTTATTGGATGCTTTTTATATATATTTACTCACAATCATCACATACTTCCCAGTACGGCCCCATTTCGAGTGCCAAATATGGCTTTAATTGCAACCGAATCATTCGACTAGGCATACGTTCTAAAACGAATTGAATCCCTTCTTCCTCTTCGTCTAATTCAACTTTTGAAATCGCAATTCTTTGCATAGTAGAAATAGGCATTCCCTCTTTATATAAAATGATTTTCACCTCATCATATTCATTAAAGTACAATTCAACACTCATTTGATTTTTCAACATTTCATCAACAATTTCATATTTATCATTTCGTTCCTGGATTATATATTTCCAAGCGCCTCTATCTTCTTCTTTCGGAGCTGCTTGAAATAATGTCATCAAATCCTCGTATAACATAAGATAACCCCTCTCTTACTAAAAAACGATGAGTATTTTATATACTCTTTATCTCTATCACTATCCATATGTATTGTACCATATATCAACGTTCTAACCGTATTCATTTGCTTCATAAGTATATAAAACACTTTATTCAGTCTTCATTATTATGTGGCTTACTTTATTCCTTAATCCTCCTTAAATTTTAAACCTATTCCCAATCATTATTTGCTCACATCAAAAAAGGAGAGTGATTTACATCACTCTCCTTAAAAGAATTTCCCAGTAGCTGCTAACGCTAATACTAGTATTAGAATTGTAAATAATAATGATACTATAAAACTAAAAATAGGTAATGCTTTCTTTTCATTCTTCTTAAAGAGTAACTTTAAACTAAGAAAGATGTTTACTGGTACAAATATAAAATAAAAATATTTAACAATTTGCACTGAACTATTTGAAAGTGTTTTAAAAATAAACACTTCAATGAGAAAAACAATAAAAAATGAAATACTTAACCAAAATGAGACATAACTAAGCCAAGAATGTCTTTTTGTCCCCCAATACACTCCCATACGAATCTCCTTTTATTTGTATTCTATATGATTATAATTATACACAAAGTTAACAAATACCTCTATTTTTCGACAAATATTATACAAAATATATATTTAAACCTCATAAAAGTATTGTGTATTTCTATTTAATTTTACAAAAAAACAGACTACTCCAATAGCATACTGCTATCTTGGGGTAGTCTGTTCTCTATTAAACTTTAAATCTTTCAATTAATACTTGTAACTCTTCAGCCATTTGAGAAAGCGTACCAGCTGCAGAACCAATTTCCTCCATCGAAGCTAATTGTTCTTCCGCTGATGCTGCAACGTTTTGAGTACTCGTCGCATTATTCTGCGCTGTCATTGCAATTTGCCCAACCGAAATAGACACTTCATTTGCACCTTTTGACATCCCGTTAGCTGTTTCAACCATCGTTTTAATTTGATCTGCAATTTCATTTGTAGATTGTAAAATCTCAGTAAAGTTTTGCTTCGTTTCATTCGCAATAACAAGTCCAGATTGAACTTCCTCATTTACATGACCCATAGACTTTACCGTCTTACTCATGTCATCTTGTATTTCACATATTAATTTACTAATTTCACTAGAAGATACGCTAGACTTCTCAGCCAATTTACGTACTTCATCTGCAACAATTGCAAATCCTCTTCCATGCTCTCCTGCTCTTGCAGCTTCAATTGCTGCATTCAAAGCTAGAAGGTTTGTTTGATCTGCAATATTTTGAATGACTTCTAGTATGTCACCAATTTGCTTTGATTTATTATTTAATAACTGTATAACTTCATCCGATTGTGAAACAGATTCTGCAATAGACTGCATTTGGTTTACTGTTTTTCCTACTAGTTTTCCACCATCTTCTGCTTTTTCACGAGTATGAGCAGAAGCCGTATTAATCGATGATGAACTATTTGCTACATGCTGAATTCCTTCTGTTACATCAAATAATAACATTGCACCATTTTCTACACTTGTCGTTTGCGTTGTTGCCCCGCTCGATATTTCATCCATTGCCATCGTAATTTGCTCAGTCGCTTCACTCGCCTGTCTTACACTTGCCGTGAGCTCTTCTGATGCTGCTGCAACATGTCCAGCCGAAGTATTAATTCTTCCGATTAACGTTCGCAATGCATCAGTCATCTCATTAAATCCTTTTGCAAGTTGACCAATTTCATCATTAGAATGAATATCAATTGTTTGCGTTAAATCTCCCTCACTTATTTCTTTAGAAGTAGCAACTAATCTTTTTAATGGCTTCGTAATAGAAAGTGTCACGAAATAAATAAGAGCCCCGCCTATAACTAATGAAATGAACATAACAATTAACATATTATAAAATACAGGCTGCGCAGCTTCAATTACTTCATTTGAGTACATCGTCCCGCCAATTTTCCAACCCGTTTTTACATTTGTAGCAAATACCATTTGCTTTTCGCTACCGTCATACGTATATGAAAAAGCACCATGATTATCTTCATAAATTTTCTTCGCCCAAGAATCAGCTGCTTTTTCTCCTGACTTCTCTTGAGGATGTGCAATTATTTTTTGTTTCCCATCTAAAATGAAAGCATATCCTTTTTTACCAATATTGATTAACTTTGTTGTTTTTAATAGGTTATCTAAACTTAAATCTATCGCTACAACACCGTTTTTATCTTCTGCTTGTTTTGCAATCGTTACGACAATATGTCCATTTCCCTTTGCTTTATACGGCTCAGTAATTACAATACCACCTTGTTTTGCTACTGCATCTTTATACCAAGAACGTTCTGTTGGATCATAGTCTGCTGCCATTTGTATATTTGGTTCTTGTACAAATTTTTTATCATTTCCAGCAACATATACTTGTTCAACATCTTTATTCAAGTTGATATATTGAGATAACATTTTTCTTAATTCATCTTGATTATCCCCTTGATACATATTACCTTGAATCACCCGTGCAAAATTATTTACATCATTAAATTTTGCCTCAATCATTTGATTAATTAAATTATCTAATATTTTTATATTGTCGTGAGCACTACTCGTAATTTGTGATTCAAAATTCTTTTTAGCTGTTTGATAAGACATGCCTCCGATAATAGAGACAGCCGCAATTAAAATGACGAAAAATGAAATTAGTAGTTTTTTTGCTACTTTCATATCACGAAACGAATTTAATAGTCTACCCATTACAAACCTCCTGCTTTTCAATTTCAAAAGTTAAATTTAGTGAACTATAAATATTTCCCATTCCCTAATTATTATTTTCATAACCTATTATGATGAATACTTTGTAAAGTTTAAACAATTAACTTTCCTTTGTCTATATATACGAATAATATTATTATAAAATTTACAAATACAAAAAGCCAAAGGGAATCACCCTTTGACTTTTCACATTTTTTTATGCTGTTTAGAAATCTTTTTCCACTTATCACGCTCTGCTCTTGCAAGAACAGCATCTTGTTTTCTCATAAAATAGGCTAGTTCTCTTTGTAATTTTTTATAACTTTGTAAACGATTTATCGTAATAATTCCGTTATCAATTGCCTTATGCACTGCACACCCTGGCTCATTTTCATGCTTGCAGTCCCTAAAACGGCACGTTTTTGCTAGTTCTTCAATATCAGAAAATGTTGTTTGAATCGCATCGCTTCCTTCCCAAAGCTGTAGCTCCCTCATACCAGGAGTATCAATAACTAAACTACCACTCGGTAATCGGTACAATTCACGATGAGTTGTCGTATGTCTTCCTTTACTATCTTCCTCACGAATATCACCCGTTTTTGCTACTTCAATTCCAATGAGTGCATTTAATAAAGTAGATTTTCCAACCCCGGATGAACCGACTAAAGCAATTGTTTTTCCTGAAGTAACAAATTGTTGCAACGATTCAATACCAGTATGCTCTAAACTATCAACGACGAAGATCGGGACACCAATTGCTACAGCTTCTGTTTCTACAATTTTCTGTTCCACGTCTTCACATAAGCTACTCTTTGTTAAAACAATAACTGGCATTGCACCGCTTTCATATGCTAATAATAAATAACGTTCTATTCTTCTTACATTAAAATCCTGGTTCAGTGCATTCACTAAAAATAGATAATCTACATTTGCTGCTATTACTTGTTCTTCCGTTCGAGTACCAGCCTCTTGCCTAGAAAAAGAGCTTCTTCTAGGAAAAATACGATGAATAATTGCCTTCTTTTCATTCTCTATTTTCTTTATATACACCCAATCACCAACCGCTGGATAATCACCCTTCGTTACTGCTTCATGCCGAAACTTACCAGACAGCTCTGCCATATATTCACCATCATTACAAATAATTCGATATATATGCTTATGCTCGAGTAAAATACGCCCTACTTCAAAGTTCTCTACAGCTTGTTCCTCAAAAAAAGAATCCCAGCCGAACGATTCTAAAATATTTTGATTCAAATTGATATCCTCCCTAGTGTAAGCTAAGTGGAAGGATCGTGCGCTCACTTATATAGTATCGCCCTTTCCATCCACCTTTGTATTTGGTTTATGATTCATATAAGTTATTTTCGCCATAATACATCACCCCGTTCTCATTTTAATTACTCTCATTATATGGAATATTTATTTAAAAAGCTACCTCATTTAACGCAATTTTCAAATAATTTATTTTTCATCATTCTAATTTGCCCACGGTGACTAATCTCATCTTCTAGCACATGAAACCACAAATAGTACTGGTTATGCGCTACACCGTTAGGCCACTTTCTTTCTGACATTAGCCATGCATCATCTTGTTTACTCAAATACTTCAGGGATTCTTCTCGAATACTCTGTAAAAGTTGTACATAATACTTCATTTCATGACCACGGATTGTTCTCCCCACTTCGTCTAAATACAGTGCGTCTTCCCATATTTCTAATTCTTCCTTTGTAAAATCACGCTCTTCAAATGAAATAAGCTGATGTGCTTTTTCAATAGCTGCAATATGCTTTAATAAAGCTCCGATGGAATTCCCTCCACTTGGCATAATTGAATCTAATTGCTCAACTGATAGATTGTTTATTTCCTGTAATGTTACAGCCCTCGTATGCTCTAGCATACTTACTAATTCCCCTATATGTTTTGTATAACCATTCACACTTCTTATTCGGTAATCTATATTCATATCACGCACCCCTTTCTACATTCATATTAAGGAATAACTGCTTCGTATAATAGACTCCTATATATCAGATTTTTCTCATATAATTAAATTGAATATAGAACAAAAACCAAACAAACTTTCTCAATATGCTTCTATGAAATATTAAAAGGAATCAATATAAAATAATCGAATCTTATTCACTAAAAGGAGTGGATTCGATGGAAATGTATCAATGGCTAACTGCTATACTCGTTGGTGGCATTACCGGTTTCGTTTCCCATCTAATCAATAACCAAGGTAAGTTATTGCTTCCACGCCGTTTGAAGACTTTTTTTCACTTTGGGTTTTTGACTGATATTTTCACTGGTAGTCTAGCTGCACTTCTTGGACTCGTTTTATTTGATGTCACCTTAATAAAAGAAATTATTAAAGTATCCATTGTGACTGCTATTTCCGGTCAGACTTTTTTACTACATCAAGCTCTTGGTGGCGAACAGGCTAAAAATACGCAAATCGGGAAAGCTGATGAGAAGATTCAAGAAATTGACAAATTATTACGACGTTAGTCTATACTTTTTTTGAAAATTATTGCTATAATAAACAATAAATATTTTCTATTGCGTCGTTTGTCAGAAGAAAGGGTGTTTCGTATGACAAAAAAGAAAATAGAAGATTTCTTAACAGACACTGAAAAAGAGGAACTGCTAGAAAACTATAAATGTTTACGAGAAGCCCGCACAAAAAGCGAAGCTAACTATTTTGGAGAAGCAGTAAACCATCTATTAAATAAAGCTAAACAACGAATTATTAAAGATGCAGGCATACATGATGAAAATGCAGCAACTGTTCAATCAAAGAGAAAAGCACTGTTTTAGTTCATTAGCTAAAACAGTGCTTTTTATTATGTTATTTTTCACATTACTTTCACATCTATTTCACAATTATAAGTAGTCCTATATGTTATACTCAGTATATCCTTTTCCAAGGAGCTATATGCCGATATATGAATCCCTATCTTTATAGGGATTTTTATTTTTGGGCTCTTTTTTATTTGTAAAGACTTTATGACGCAATTCCTGTTTCACGATTCTCAGTTAGTCTTTCACTTTTTCTAAACAGAAATAAAGCTAAAATATATAATAACGCAGTAACTATGCTACTAGAAAAAAACGAACAATCTTGTGGCGCGTTAAACATTCCAATCGCGAAATCAACTTTATCACACCATTTCAAAGTTTTACGTGAATCCGGTGTTATGTATACACGCCTTGAAGGAACTCAACGTTTCATTTCAATTCGTGAAGATGACTTAAATGCTAGATTCCCCGGTTTATTAGATGTCATAATACATGCAACAGAACCATACTAAAACAACATCTCATAAGAATATGAGATGTTGTTTAGTTTTTTCTATTTTTTTAATACTGTGAAGCTTTATTCATTGAGGATTTTGTTCTTCACTATAACTACCAAATCCCTTCCTAAATTAAAGTTTGAATAAAACGTTTGAACGCTGATATCCCTTCTTCATCTCGTTTAAAAACACCAGCATCTTCAAGCGCCTGAATAAATTTCCGTCCCAATTCTTCTCTCATAATCTCCTGTATATTTTGTTCATTCATCCTATTTTCATATTTGGTTTTTAATTGTTCTGCCCATTGTATATGAGGTGCTGGAATATCATTTGGAATATTAAGTAAAAATTTCCCCACTTCCTGAAGTTCTGTTTTTAAACGAGCAGGAAGTACAGCTAGCCCCATTACTTCAATCAGACCGATATTTTCCTTTTTAATATGTTGTATTTCCACATGAGGGTGGAAAATACCCAGTGGATATTCCTCACTTGTATAATTGTTCCGTAAAACTAGATCCAATTCGTACATATTATTCCGGTAACGAGCAATAGGAGTAATCGTATTATGCGGAACATCATTCGTGAATGCAAATATATTAACAGAAGGATCACTATATCCCTTCCAACTCTCTAATATGTACTCCCCTGCATTTACTATTTGTTCTATGTCGTTACTTCTTAAGCGAATAACTGACATAGGCCATTTAATAATCGAACATTGTATTTTTGGAAAGTTAGTTAGTTCAAAAATTAGGTCGTTCGATGCATTTGCCATAGCAAATTCATAGTTTCCGCCTTGATAGTGATCATGTGTTAGAATAGATCCTCCTACAATTGGCAAATCTGCATTGGAACCGAGGAAATAATGCGGGAATTTTTCTACAAATTTTAACAAACGTAAAAATGTTTGACGATCAATTTTCATTTCCCGGTGGTCTGAGGACAATACAATACAGTGTTCATTGAAGTATATATACGGAGAATACTGTAGAAACCAGCTTTCATCTGTAATGTTCATTCGAATCATACGATGATTCGAGCGTGCAGGATGTCCAATTCTGCCCCTATATCCTTCATTCTCTATACAGAGTAAACATTTTGGATAATTTGTATTTTCCAATACTGTTTCTTTAGCAATTTGTTTAGGGTCTTTTTCTGGTTTTGATAAATTAATTGTTATATCAATGGCACCGTATTCCGTATTTACTTTATAATTTATATTTTTGGCAATTTGCTTCATTTGGATATAGTTGCTGTTTTTACTTAATTCATAGAAGTAATCTGTCGCAGCCTTCGGATTTTGTTCGTATTTTTCATAAAATAGAGAATTGATAACGGACGGTTTGGACATAAAAACATCCATAATTGCACTTGCTAAAATCTCCTTCTCATCCAGTACTTCCTCAATGACTTTATGCATACAAGCATATTCTATTAACTCTTCCAACAACTCCGAAATTACTTTCTTTGCAGGCCCAGGAGCTGGCGCTTCCACTACAAAGTCATCTAAACGAAGTAAGGAAAGGATTTTATTCCTTGTATATATTGCATCTTCTTGTTCAATCAATTGAATTTTGATAACACGATCAATTAACTGCTGGATAGCTTGATATATCATCAGCATTTACCTCCTCTAGTCTCATAGCGTTTTAGGTTGTTACGATGCAAGTTCTATGTACCTTTTATCATTTTATGAACGGACGTATGGGATAACCAACATTCGAATATACGTTTTACTTTCTCCGAAGAAGCTATTAGCATACTAGAATCGCCCGTTTAGCAAGCTATTTTGTTACATTATACGTACGTAAAAGCACTTCTACAATCAACATCTTGTCGTATTTTTTAGACATATTGCTTTTCACTTTTGCTATCTCACTAAAAACATACAAAAGAACATTTTTCAAAAGCAGTTTCCGATTATTTAATGAATACAATGAGACCTATCTCCTTCGAGATAGGTCTCTAATTTACGATATTACACTAGCTATAAAACTACCTTTTCCTTAAAATTCAGATTCTTTATCTCTGTGACGCTCCACCTGTAGTCACCTTTTCGATACGTAAATTATCTAAAATAAACGTACCCGCTCCGGTATCTCCATTTAAATTAGTTCCATCACTGAAAATTCCAACGTAAGTTTGACCGTTCTCAGAACCTGTCACAGTAAACTCTGCTGTTTTTGTGTCAGTAGATGCAGTAAGAGTGTTATTCACACTCAATCCCTTTGCACTCGCAATGTCTCGAACATCAATTTCTTGATCCCCTGAAATAAAGCGATATGCGTTTGCTGTTGTTTGATAGTCAAATGATACTTTATAAGTTACGCCAGATTCGAAATGGTAATTTTGAGGAATGGTACGGTACAGCAAACCTTTATTTCCAGTGTTTACTTTAACGGACCAATTCCCACCTAATACATCATCAACTAATTTTTTACCTGCCCATCCTTTTTGCGTATATGGAGCATGCAATTCCGACAAATGAATTCTGTTGTCTTCTACACCTTCTGTATTACCAATAACAAATGGGTAAATACCTTGTACTACCGATTCAAAATCTTGTTTAAATTCCGTCGGTGAGACATTATTTTTTAAAGACTTTTGAACAATTCGAATGTCATCAAATTTTGTGTTTCCTTTTCCAGAATCACGGCTTAGAGTTAATTTAGCCTTATTAGATGCAGCTGTAAAACTCACTTGCATGATTTGCATTTTGCTATTATATCCATCATTTGTGGCATGTGAATCTGCCTTAACATAGTTCTTTTGCAGGCTGCGAAGTGTGTAATTGCTAGCATCTTCTTTCCCACCTGTTACTGTAATTCCGGCCTTTACATCACTATTGTTTTCAACATATACTTCTGCTACGTAATCTTTACCTGGTTCCAAACCAGTAAGGACACGGGAAACAGTTGTATCTTTTGATGGACTATCAATGTTTAAGTAGTAATCTCCACTACTTACATTACGGTTGTTTCCAGTTTGATTCGTTCTGATGACGCTTACTGCTTTATTATCACCCTCAATAGTTGTATATGCGCTTACTTTTCCTGTATTGAATCCCCCATCATATATATGAGCATCCTTGCCCCAATTGTAGTCAAGGATTTCCAAACCCTTATCTCTTTTTGGTACGACAACATAAGGAGTTGCGGCACTAGCTGTCAAAGTTATCTTATTATTCACGACCTTTACTTCTTTCATATCTGTTCTACCTTGATCTGTCAATTTGTATACATAAACAGTAGTGGCATTTTTATATTCATCTGGAAGTGTCCAAGTCGTTGTACCACCTTCCAAATTCCAGTGATATAATTTTTCTGAATCAGCAGTTGGATTTTTAAAGTCTTGTTTCACCCAAGGAATTAAATACGCATGGCCATCAAGTATAACATTTCCATTTAGCTTAATAACACGTTCTCTAGCATTGTCTTTTCTAGTTACATCGACAACATCCCCATTGCTTGGGTCCTTCAATTTTATTTCCTTTTCTAAATTCGTCTTGCTTTTATCCCCTTCTACATCTGTCCAGTTCGTTACATAATATTTTTGTAAGAATTTAGTAGGTAAATTCGTATCAAATGTCATACGAATAAAGTTATCGAAATTCTTATCAGATTGCCATCCTTCGAAACCAGCTAATTCAAATCCACCAAGCAATGGATGGTCAGCAGTTCCACCTACTTCAGGCCAATTTAACACCCATGAGTCTCTTTGGTGATTACTAATAAAGCGCAGTACTTCTGAGTTAATACCTTTACTTTCCGGTCCACCGTAGTTTTTATCAGTAGCCCAATGTTGCCACGTTGAATAATTGGCCATAGAACCACCAAATTCGGTTGTTAATCTCCAACCTCTATCTTTAAATTGATCTGCTATTCTATTTGATTCCCATTGATTTTGATACCATACATCCAAATAAATAAAGTCAAGATCAGGAGCAGCAGTTTTCAATTCATCAAGTCTTTTCGCACGCGATCCAGAATACAAATCTTTTAATTTATTAATTGTGTAAGATTGATCTAACCATCCCCATCCTAACGAACTTGGACGATCAATAAAATCATTATTGAAAGCTTTTGCTTCTGGATAAGTTTCTTGAGCATTTATATGGACACCAAATTGGGTATTATACTTATGTCCCTCTTTAATAAGCGTATTTAAATCTTTAACGCCTCCCATACGTTCGCCCACATCACCATAATCTGGATGACCACTATCATGCCCTTCGTTTGCATATCCTTTTAATATGACCGCTTGCCCCAATTCATCTGTAGCAAGAGCAACCTTTTTCACATTATCGGATGTTTTTAAGAATGGTTGTTGCGCTTGTGAGCCGAAATTCATTGCAATACGCATTCCAACATTATTGTTTACATCTTGGTATCCTTTAATGTCTTGCATAATATCACGGTATGCAATCGCCGCATCTTGCCAGTCTGCCTTATTATCATTATTCAAATCTTTAGCAATAGCTATTTTAATAGTTGGTTTATCTTTTTGTGGTTCTGGCATAAAATCTCTTTGATAATAAAGTGCACTAGAACTGATTCCCATTGCTTTAGCACCATTTTTATTTACATATCGATTTGCAACTAAATTTTTATAGCCGTCCACTTCTGAACTAGACCATACACCTGCGCTCAATTCGTCAGCTGACAAGAATGCTATATAATTTTTAGTAGATGTACCTATTTCTCCCATAGAAGAATCTACGCTTACATCTACATCACCTGTTTTCCTAACATCTGTACTAATATTCGTTAATTTAGCTTTTGCACCTTTTTGTTCCGAATTTACCGATATAAAGTTCATATCAGCAAACTCAACCGTCTCGATTTTGGCACTACCATTATTCTTAATTTCATCGAAACTATAAACAACCTCATTATCATTCACCTTTAAAGATACCTTAAATACCGCATCAAGATTTTTCATTTCATCTACAACTTTTAATGTATATAGCGCTTCACTATCGTTTAACTTTTCAAAGATTACTTTAGGATAGTATAGTCCACCATTTACTTTCAATCCGTAAACAGGAGCTTCCTGTCCGCTCATTACTTTATCGCCCACTTTGTATTTCACAATCCGCGGGAATACTTGGTCAATTGTGACGTCCATATACTTTGACTTTATTATATTTTCTACTGGTTGAGTATCTGGAGGCTTTGGTGCACTATATTCCTTTATTTTGACATTTGAAATCGTAATATCGGCAGCACCTCGGCTTTTTTCAAATCCTAGTAAGCCAGCTTGATCTACACCACCTGTTAAAGTCCAAGAATCTACCTTTTTACCATCAATGTATAACGTCGCAACATCGTCCATGAATACTAAACGTAAATGGTATGTTTGTTTTGCTTTTAACGGCACGTTTGAAGTCATCGACGTCCAATTGTTTATAGGGCCAAAAGTTTCTCCAAAATACTGATCGTTCGTATCCCCTGTTCCCACATATGTGTATGTAGATGAATTTTGAACACGATAGATGAATCCAAAACGATTCATCTTATCAGTATTAGTAGTAACATCCGCTTCAAAAACACCATTTTTAATCGCCTTCATTTGGTTGTAGACAATTCGATTCTTTTGGGTAGATGTAACACCGAAAGTGGCTGAACCATCTTCATTATAGGTAACTTTTCCGTCACCTGAGATAATTTTCAAGTCACCTTCTTCCAATTTATTATCCGTAATGTCGACAAGTTTTTCATTGCCTGGATCTGTGCCTCCATCCCCAGGCGCCTTTCCTAATTCAATGAGTACTTGACTATTTTTATCTCCATAAGCCCCAAGTTTAATCGCTTCCTTACCTGTAAGAAGGTTATTTACATCATTAGATAAGGTAACCGGTCCAAATAAATCTTTTCCATCTAACGTAATATTCAAAGTGGTTTTATTATAATCAATTTTAATAGAGTGCGAAGTTCCAGCCTCTGGAAGTAGAACATTAGGTCTAGTTTTTAGCCATTCACCTTTCCCTTGATATTTGTATTCGTAGAACCACCCAAGTGAGTCGTAGCCTACAAAAACGAAATTATTATTGTCAATATAATGAGGATAGAAGCCGAATCTAGTATCTTCTCCCTTAGTTTCTGGAATAAAACTATATTCCATCGTTCCTGATTCTTTAGCGACTTTATTCTGCTCTTGAAAAACTGCAGCTTTAGCCCCATTATCGTTGCCAGCACCTGCTCCAAGCCTTGCATATGACTTACCATTTTGTTCTATTAATGCATTGATTTCGTTTCCAACAGATGAAATTGTAACCCATGGATTAGACGTATTTGCCCCTACATGCAGCGGCACAATCATGCTTACTAAAAGTGTTGGCACAATCAACATACATGCAAGAAGGGTATTAAAAACTCTCTTGAAATGCTTATTTTCCAATTCTTCTCCTCCTTTGAATTTAAAATTTTGGTTAAAGACGATACCTGGACATTAATTTTTAAATAAACAAAAACCTGAAAGGCACCGCTTTCACTTATGTTTAGAATAGTTTTTTTAAAGTGCCTCCACAATAAAGATATTGTTTCTTTTTTTAGGTATATTGTCTTTTTAAAAACGCTTACAATACAAAGATATTGTTAGCTTTTTTAAGTGTATTTTTTGGCGAAACCCCACTAAAATTCAATTAGTTTGATTGTACATGGCTATTAGTACTTACCATTTTCTTTATATATAAAGGGTCCCCATATACCTTTACCCGAAGCTATAGTTACTACTGCCCTTGCTATTCTCGATTTTCATTCTAGGGTTTTCACCATGTTGGACACACTAAAAAAAGAGCAGACGAATGTCTGCTCTTAATTTGTCATTCCGTTTAAAAATTGATTCTGATGCAATTATCACTTAAAGCTAGAAAAAGGACATATAGAAGGAAAGATATCGTACTAACTTTGAAGATCCGCTGTTTGTTTTACTTTAGCAAACCATGAGTTGGCTGTCTCTTTCAACACAAGATTTAGTTCTTCAGCGTTCCTTTTACCAGTATCTTTTAACCAATCACGACCTGCTTGTTCCCCGCTTATAGCAAAAGGTGCCACACCGTCCTTCCAGGTTGCCCGACCACATAACACTCCGTTAAAGGTAGAACCGGATTCTTTAGCAAATTTCAATGTTTCTTGGAATAATTTAGCACTTACACCTGCACTTAAGAAGATAAACGGCAGCTCAGTTACTTCACTTTGTTCTTTGAAAAAAGAAGCAGCTTCTTCTTTTCTGTAAACGAATTCACCTGTCGTATACCCTTCCACAAAATTCATATCCACCGGAACCTCTACTTTTAAAACATCTACTTGGTATTGAGATTTCGAGAACTCCTTCATAGCCTCAATCACTTTATGTGGTTTTATTTTTGCGTACTCTTTACTTTTCGCATCATCATTTTCAGCATCATAAGTAACAATCTCCAAGAAAAATGGAATATCTTCAGCAGCACACTCAGATCCGATACGTTCCATATAGACATGTTTATAGTTATTAATTTTTTCATCTTCATCGAAATCATAGTAGAGTAAGAATTTAATAGCATCGGCACCTGCTGCCTTTAATCGTTTCACTGACCATTCCGATAATAAATCTGGTAACCGTCCTACTTCTGACGCATCGTATCCGGTTTTTTCATACGCTACTATTAAGCCTGATTCTTTATGTCGGACCTTTGCCGCTGGCAGTCCGTATTCCGGGTCCAAAAGAATTGCTGTTGCAAATGGTGTTAATTCCTCAGAAACCAATTCTTTGAAACGGATAATGCCCTCATCTCCAACATGACTTGCACCGCCAGACGCAATCATTTTTTTCAATGAACCGCGTTGATCAATAGCCAATGCTCCAATTATGCCATTTTCAGCAGATAAACGTTTTAGAGCTCCCAATTTATTCTTGGTTAGTTCTAACATCAACATTCTCCTCTACTAATCTATTTTTTCAATTTTAATGAGATCAAAGTATTGTTTAAACTTATTTATATTAATATAACCAGTACCAACTTCCATCGTATTTAATATTCCTGTAGTCATCGACGTTTTAAGAACAGTCTCAACCGTTTGATTTTGATATAATGCCACAGCTAGCCCTGCAACTGTCGCATCACCAGATCCAACTGGATTGACCACTTCTATTTTTGGAACCGTAACTTGGTAATAGTCCTCACCATTCCTGACAAAGGCACCTTCACTACCCAATGACACGATAATCCACTCAATTCCAGTAAATAGTTCATGGTTTAATGCTTGCTTCAAATCTATGATTCCCATTTCCATGTTAATGCCCAACAACTGAGATAATTCTGCTTTATTTGGTTTGATGGCAAATGGTTTTTCCTTATGCACCAAGGCGTTTTTCAAAGATTTCCCTGATGAATCTATAATCACTGGAATTCCATTGTTATTACAGATTTCTAACATTTGATAATAAAAGTTAGTCGGTAACCCTTTCGGCAAACTACCTGAAATTGTCACAAGTGAAGCTGTTGTAAGCAAACATTCAAATTTTTCTAAAAAAGTTACCCCTTCTTCATTGGATAATGTCGGCCCTGATTCTAAAATCTCTGTTTGCATCCCTTCATGAAGAATGGCAATACAATTTCTTGATTCTTTTTTAATTTTTAAAAAGTCATTTGGAATATTGTTTTTATTTAATTCTTGAATAATGTATTCGCCAATCGTACCACCAATCACACCTGTCGCTAGAACAGCTTCTTCCATTTGAGCGATCACTCGCGCCACATTCAATCCTTTTCCACCAGCAGTTTTATGAACTGTTTCCACACGGTTAACAACATCTAACTTTAATTCATGAGTCGAATAGGAAATATCGACAGATGGATTCATGGTGACAGATAAAATCATTTGAAATCCCTCTTTCAGAAAAATATTTAAGCTTGAAAATGGCACACACCATCAAGATAGGTAGCTGCTAAATCCATCGCTGGCGTCAGTACTATAAAGTCAGCGGCATATCCTTCAGCGATTTTCCCACATTCGCCATCTAGTTGAATACTTTTAGCTGGTGCAGTACTCGCCATGTAAATTGCTTGCTCGGGCGCGGCAATTCCCCAATCGACGACATTTTTGACAGCATCTTTTAATTGCAAAATGCTACCTGCTAAACTTCCGCTTTCCAAACGAGCCATCCCACCTTTTACTTTCACAGGAAATTCTCCCAATTGATACGTTCCTTCAGGCATACCTCCGGCCATCATACAATCGGATACCATTACAACCTCTTCTCTGTCACGGACATTCATTAAAATATTTAAAGCAACAGGATGAACATGATGTCCATCACATATGATTTCGGTAAAAACATCTTTTAAATTCATGGCTGCTCCAACCATCCCTGGCTCACGATGGTGCAGCGGACTCATACCATTGAAAGTATGAACAAAAACGGATGCGCCTTTTTCACTAGCTTGCTTGGCTTCTTCATAAGTTGCATCACTATGGGCCAATGCTACTATAATCTCTTCTCCTACAGCATATTCAATGAATTCCGCTGCTCCTTTTCTTTCAGGTGCAATCGCAATTTTTTTAATAGAATCATTTGATAATTTCTGCCAACCTTTCAACATATCAACTGATGGGTCACAAAAATATTTCGTGTTTTGTGCTCCTTTATGCTTTTCAGTAAAAAACGGCCCTTCTAAAAAGATCCCTTTAATTTTTGCGCCCTGTACTTTTTTGTAATTGGCACCAATCATTTCAACGACATTATTCAACGATTCTATTGAGGATGTTAAAGTTGTCGGTAAAAAGGATGTAACGCCGCAAGAAAGGAGTCCTACCGATATTTGATTTAGTCCTTCAAAATTATTGTCCATAACGTCGTGATTTCTAAAACCATGAATATGTGTATCCACTAGACCAGGAGCAATCCAATATCCTGCATAATCGATGATTTCTTCCGCTTCTTCTGGCCTGTTATCTAAAAAGATACCGAATTTTCCATCTTTTATCTCCAAAAAACCAGGACCTACGACCTTCCCCTCAAGAAAAAACTTATCTGCAAAGATAAAAATAGACATGTATGTTTCCCCTAACCTAGTTACTCATATTCGTAGATAGTAACACCTTTAACGACACGGTTCACCGTTCCTGTCGGTGAAGGTGTATCTGGTGTATTACCTACTTTCACGGAGGCTAACAGTGATATTGTTTGCCCAATCATAACAAAAGGTAATGCTAAGTAAGCATCTGGTACAGACTGTGCCTCGCTACCAAATACAAACCTATTCCCAGCGTAATTCGTTTCTCCATTAACCTCGATGGCACATATATAGCTGGCAATGTTGTCTTGTTGCATTTCGTTTAACATATCTAAATCATATTGACGTGTATATGGATTGTTAGAAACAAACACAAAAACTAATGATTTTTCGTTTACAAATGATTTTGGACCGTGCCGGAATCCTAGTGGTGAATCAAAAGCGGTGACAATTTTTCCAGCTGTCAGTTCTAATATTTTTAATTGTGATTCTTTCGCTAAACCTTCTAAACTACCAGAACCTAAGTAAATAATTCGGTCAAAATCCAAATCTACTATCTTTTGGATAGCATCTTCTCTTTGAATGACACTTTCACCCATTTGATAAATTTCTTTCACTATCTTTGATTTTTCTTCAGTCGATATAGAATCAAAAACAAGTAATGCCGTTAACGCCATGCAAGTATAACTCCCTGTCATTGCAAAACCATGATCATTTGATTTTTCGGGCATCAATAGCAATAAGTTTTTGTCATTATTCACGGCCTGTTTAGCTAATTTTCCATCTTTCGCACAAGTAATCGTTATTTGATACAAATCGCTTACTATTTGCTCAGCTAATTGTACGGAAGCGACACTTTCTGGGCTGTTCCCGCTTCTAGCAAATGAAACGAGTAAGGTTGGAAAATCCTTTTTGAAAAATTGGTAAGGATTTGAAACTAACGTAGTTGTCGGGATACTTAGTACTTCCCACTGTTGTTCATCTACTTTTTCTATTACATAAGGGGTGACTGTATCACCGACATAAGCAGACGTTCCAGCACCTGTAAAAATAACTCGAACCCGATTATGTTTCGTTACTATTTTTTGCAAAAACTCATCAATTCTCTCGCTCTTCTCCATATACAAAGCAAAGGTTTCAATCCATAAATCAGGCTGCCGTCTTATTTCCGCCGTTGTTATCGATGCGCCTAACGAAACTAATTTTTCTTGACTTAATGTAAACATATTCGTCACTCCTCTACCTATTTGCCATCATTCTCTCCATAAAAGAAAAGAAGACCAGCATCGCCTCATTACATACCTTCAAATACTCGTAATCCCGCACCAACAACTCCATTATTTTGTGCCAATGTACTGATGCTCATCTGCTCCAAAAGATGTTGTTGCTCAGGAAGCTGAAAACTCTTTAGCTTCACTTTGATCAACTCCAGTAGAAATGGATTTTTCACAATGACACTGCCACCAAAAACCATTCTATGTGGATCTAATAAACAGGAAATCTTATAAAGACCTTGAGCTAAATAATCAGTTACCTCATTGATAATGGACTGATATTCTGGTACCCCATTTATATAACTAGCAAAAACATCTTTTGTTGAAATCGTACCTACCTGTAAGTCTCTTTCGGCTATTCTCTGGATCCCTGGCCCAGCAGCGATTTTTTCTAATCGTTCATTGATCCCCTTCGATAGAACAGGGATCAAACCTAGTTCTCCAGCAAATCCTGCTCCCCTAAAAAATGAGCCTTTATGAATGATAGAACAAGATATTCCCGTACTTATAGTCACGTAGACAAAGGTTTCATTTCCTTTTACATGTGCTGCTCTCCATTCAGCAAAAGCCGCCATATAGACATCATTGTCAATCGTAATCCGCTGGATTCCAAATTGCTCCTGCAAACGGACTGAAATAGGAAACTGGCTCCACGGTAAATTGTTTTGAAAAACGGCAATTCCATTCTCACAATCCACTTTTCCCGGTACTCCAACGCCAATACCCTCAATATCAGAGATGGAAACTGATAATTTTCTGAGAACTTGTTCCACAGCTTCTACAACTCTACCAAACATTTTTTCCCGGTCTAAAGGATCACTTTTTACTTCCGTACGTTCGAGCAGTTCGCCTGTATCTGAAACAACTCCCGCTGCAATCTTCGTTCCTCCAATATCAATACCGACTGCCTTTTTCATTTGTCTGCACCCCTAAGTTTGTATTTGATGCACTGAGTAGTTTTCTATGTTCATTATCGTTGAACATAGACCTGCGATTTCGTAATCAATCCACTTGCCCCAATTGATTTATACGTATTTCCGATTGTAATTATAAAGCAGCCCTAAGAGACCAGCTAATCCAATTAACATCATACCCAGTTCAAATTTACCAGCTGTCTTTTGGTAGACGATAATGAAAGATAGGCATACGAGAAACACAACAATTTTAATAACGAATACGATATTAGCCTTCATTTGAAAAATCCTCCCACCTGATTTCACTAGGTGCCAACGTCACTTCTATCCTGTTTCCTTGTCCATCGTAGACAAACGTCATTTGTTCGACCATCGAATTGTTAACAATCGCCATTTTTCGGATGGATGGATATGCATGAACTTCACAATAAATGTTGCTCGCATGATACTTTTGAAATTCTTCTTCTTTATGGGCAGCATAGTATAACGCACGCATCAGCAGACGTGTATTTTCTTCGCTGTATGGAAGCCCTGCTATATAGACAGCTCTGCCTTCTCCAAACGGATGAGCAGAAAGATGAACTTCCCCATTTGAATATTCGATTATTTCGGTTTCTTCTGATAACGCATAAATATTTTTCATTCCTTCACCAAAATTAAATTGGGTGCTGTCAGCAGAAATAAAATGATTTTCAACAGGATTAATAAAATATTTATCTGTTGATAAGCTGAATCCGAGTTCCTTGTCAACGCCTAAGACATTTGCCAATTGAAAATAATGTCCTTCATGCTGATAAGCTGTAGGTTCTCCAATACCTATGAATCCTCCGCCATTATACATCCAAGCTCTGATTGTAGTGACTAACTTTTCATTAATCCAATTAGCCCCCCCTGAAAAAGCTGTGCCCACATCTCCGGCATTAATGATTACATCAATATCCTCTGGTATCCCATCATTCATGACATCATCAAAACTAATGAACGAAACCTCCACGGCAGCCCCACTCAAGGACTCTAAAACGCCTAAATAAGAATAAATTTGTTTATACCATAGTGCATGAGCAACCATATGTGTTTGCCAAGTTCTCAACTTGCCCCAAGAATTCAAAATCGCAACTTTAAGACCGCTATATGGTTTCACACCTTTGATTGTGTCATGAATTTCACGAAATTCCTCAGTAACTTTTTCAATATAGGAGATGAATTCTGGAAATTGATATGCTAGACTTAAATACCCCCCATATCCGATACGATCAACAGGATTACGCAGTATAGCTCTACGCGCCGTTAGCCAATTTTCATTCGCTTCAATCGTCGGGTTGTTACCTTCGTAAAAAGTATCTGGAAAGAAATAAGGTAAGAACCGCCCTTCCGTATATCGAACATGTGGTATATCTGCAATCATACGCAATGTGGCTCCACCGCCCACACTGCCTACAACTGCATCCAATCCGATATTTTCAAAGTATTTTCCATATGGTTCTGTCCCAATCCAGTTATCACCAAGGAACATCATTGCTTCTTTTCCACTTTCATGGACAATATCCACAAGTTTCTTTGCTTCTTCAGCAACGAACTTATGAACAAAATCTATATAATCTAAAAAAGCTGGGGTTGGAATTCGAAACGAAGTATTATAATAACCTTGATCAACAATGTCCTCTGGTCTTAAGCGATAGCCTTTTTCTTTTTGAAAAGCATCCAAAGCAGCAACTGAAACACTAGCACCATATCCGAACCAATCGACAAACTTCTCTTTGCCAAGATTATTGAATACAAGGGTAAAATGATAGAAAAACGTTGTAAACCTGACCACATCTGTATCCGGATTTTCTGTCAGCCATTGTTTTAAATAGGTTTTCATAAATTCATTAGAATGTGGCTGCCTGACATCAAAAGGAATATCATGTGGCTTATCTCCCCAATTATTAGTAATATGATTGTACATTTGGGTTGGATCCCAAATCGCATAGACTAGGAATGAAACCGTATATTCATGCCAAGGAATCGCCTTCGTAATCAAAACACGATTTTGATCTTTGTTTACTTCCCAATCATTAACGTCAACAACTTCTCCTGTTGTCCGATCAATAACCTCCCAGTATTTTTTTGGACTGTGAACGTAATCCGGTTTTAATTGTTCCTCAAAGTAGCCTTTCATAAAATCAATTTCGAGGGTGTCAGTAATCGCAGTATTGAACAAGCTCATTAAATAAAGTTGCTGGCATTCATCCATATGCTTCTCTGCGAACTCATTGTGAGCTCGAGCAACAAAATAGGTCGTATAAATTTTCGCATCCAATTGTTTAATATCATTATCTAGTTTTGTTCCATCACTATCGCGAATCGCATCTGCACCCCATCGTTCCATTAATTCTTTCGTTTCCTTAAGAAAATTTTCTTCACTCGGTAAAGTAACTCGGCCTGTTCTCCTTTTCATGTAAATCCTCCTCTAATCCTTTAAACCACCAAGGGTCATTCCTTGTGTTAATTTTTTTTGAACAATAATATATAAAATCAAAGTTGGCAGCATGACAAGAACCATTCCTGCATACATTTGACCATAGTTTGCAGCAGATTTTTGAGCTGCCATCAAGTTCATTAACCCAACAGGTAACGTCTTATTCGGCCCTGGAATTAATGTTAAAGCTATAATGTATTCGTTCCAAAAAGCAAGAAAATTAAATAAAATGACGGCAATAATACTTGGACGAGCTATCGGAATCATAACTGAAATCATTGTTTTGAAATATCCGGCACCATCGACCAACGCCGCTTCCTCATACGTGGATGGAAGCGATTGAAAAAAACTAGACAGCAAGTAAATCGTGAATGGTAACGCCGTCGCCGCATATACCACAGCTAAAATAAATAAATTGTCTAATAGCAATCCATCACCTAGTTGGCCTCGTAAAAAGTTATCTCCGTCCAATAACATCAAGAAAATTGGCACAACAATGTAGTTCACATTGATGAATAATCCAGCTTTAAAAAAAGTATTTATCAATTTACTTCCTCTAAAGGTATATCTTGCCAACACATAAGCTGCTGGTAAAGCCACAATCAATAAAATAAGAAGGGCCAACGCAGTTACCATGACTGAATTCAACATATAGGTACCCATGTTTGCCTTTTGGAAAGCATCGATAAAGTTTTGAAAATAGAAACTTTTCGGCATGGCCCAAGGGCTTCCATAAAACTCCGAATTTTGCTTCACTGAGGCTAAGAAAACCCATGCAACAGGAATAACAATTGAAATTGCTAACGTAATAAGTGCTACGTAGATAAAGCAGCGATACATTGCTTCTGTAGTCATTCCTTTTTGTGTTTTCATTGTTTTTGGGGCTGGATAAGCTGATTCTACAGTCACTTCTTTTTGTGTTTCTATCGTTTTTGGATCTCGATAAGCTGTTTCTGTAGTCATTCTTTTTTGTGTTTCCATCGTTTTTGGACCTCCTTAATACTCCAACACTTCCCTTTTAGTAACACCACTGATAATTGCAGATAATGCGAATGAGAATAAGAAAATGACCACCCCAATAGCCATACCGTAACCGTAAGAAGAATTCGTGTAAGCCTGCTTATACATGTAGCTTAAAAACACTTCCGTCGATCCATCAGGTCCGCCGCCAGTCATTGCTTGAACGAGAAGAAAACTTAAATTAATCGTACTAATAACGAAGAAAGTTAACGTCGTCCGAATGTTGTTCCAAATTAACGGTAAAGTAATACTAAAAAATTGTCTGAACCGTCCAGCACCTTCCAAAGCAGATGCTTCATAAAAACTTTCCGGGATACTTGCCATTGCCGCCATATACATGACCATATAGTAGCCAATTGCTTGCCAAATGAGCGCCCCGCCAATGCTGTAAATGGCAATTTTCTGATTTCCGAGCCACATCTTTTGTAAGTGTTCCAGGTTAAATAAAGCAAGTAAATTATTTAACAACCCTGTAGTTGGGTCATAAACTGCAGAAAATATTCCCGCGATAACTACAACCGATAAAATATTAGGGATATAAAAAATAATTCGAAAGAAGCTTTTTCCTTTTATTTTTTCTCTTGTTAACAAAGTGGCAAACAAGATCGCCATCACCATCGTGATGAGTGTGACGATAACAATCAAAACTATACTGTTTTGGAGAGACCGAAGGAAGTTCATATCATTCCATAAAATCTTGAAGTTTTCGAGCCCAACAAATACCTTATTATTAGAAAATCCTCCCCACTTATATAAGGACATCCTGAATACCTCAATCGTAGGAACAATCATAAAAATGGCTAACAGGATTAGTGCTGGTGCAGTACAAACAAAAATAAAAATTCTTTTTTCTGTCGTCTTATTCATGCCATCACCTCAATTAATAAGTACAACGGTGAGACTAGGCGACTCACCATTGTACATAGTGAAAACGAATTCATTTTAATGCAGACCGTAATTGGTCACTCACTTTTTCAACAGAGCTTTGCCAATCTTTCACCTTTTTATCACCAGAAACAACACTGTCAATCGTTCTAAATAATGTATCTGGCATACTTACACCTTCAACAGCTTTCGTTGCAGCAAATCCACCTATTCCCACTTTCACTCCATTATCATAGATACTATAGAATGATTTATTTTCACCTGTCAGTTTATTAGAAAGGCCTTTAATAGGCTGGATCGCACTCGACTCAGCAAAAATTTCAGCTGCCTTATCCGAATAAACAAACGTCATGAAGTCTTTAGCAAGTTGTTTATTTTTAGCTGCCGATGGAATCCACATTTGTTCAAAGAAAGTAAATGCATAACGGTCGCTATTAGCATCAAGTGTTGGTAAAGCCATCATGCCCCATTCAAACCCTTTAGATCGAGGAGCTTCTTTCATTTCACCAACTACCCACGTACCATTTGGCATAAACAAAGCTTTGTTATCGAGAATCAACTGTTGATTTTTCTTGTAGTCTTTATCATTTGCATTCGCAACAGTAGTTGGTTCTGTATACTTTCCTAATTTTCCGATAATTTCAAAAGATTTTGTTGCTTCAGAAGTTTCCCAAACACCATCTGTATATTTCATAGCTTTATTAAATAACTCAGGCCCGCCCACCCCTAGTAGTAAAGAATAGAAGAATGTATCAAAGTAGCCTGTAGTAGGATAAGTAAATAATGAAATCCCTTCTGCTTTCGCTTTATCTCCTAAAGCCCACATTTCGTCCCAAGTCTTCGGCACTTCCCAACCTTTTTCTTTTAATAAACTAGCATTATAAAATAATCCAGTTGGACTATAGAACATCGGTGCCATATAAATTTTACTGTCATTATAAGGATTAGTTGCAGGTGTACCAGTAAGCCCTGGTACTAACTTATCTTTGACTTTAACATCTTCACCATAAACATTTTTATCAAAAACATCAGTAATGTCTTCTAATGCTTTATCTTTAATCAAAGTTTCTGTTAGCGCCTGTTTTCTCCCAGTTGCCAACAACACAACATCCGGATACTTTCCTGCTTTCATATTTGAACCTATGACATCCTCAAGATTTTTGTCCACTGTCAATTTAACATCAACTTTAGGATTAGCAGCTTCATATGCGTCAATCACTTTGTTCCACATCTCTTTACCATAAGCCGATTCAAGTGTTGCCACATGAAGGGTTTGTTTTTCACTGGAGCCTTTACCATCCTTAGCGTTATCAACTTTTGTAGTATTACTTTGGCAAGCTATTAAACTAAAAGATAACAAAGCTGTCATTCCAGACAACAATAACTTTTTTTTCATCTTTATCTTACCCCCATCTCCTAATCTTCCTTTCATAATTAAAGAATACAAAATAGATAACGCTTTCACAATAAACATCTTGTTCTGTTTTTTAGATATCTTGCTTTTTACTGAATATCCCACTAAAATCTTTATAAAATAGATAAAAATTCTAAGAAGGAGGGATTCATTTGTCCAATGAAGTATATGAGATTCCACAATTTCAACGAAACCATCTTCCAGTAAAACTTCTTTATATAACAAAATCAAAATACGATAAAGATTGGCATAGTACCATTCATGCTCATCACTTTACAGAGCTATTGTATATTACTAAGGGCAAAGGCACTTTTATCTTTTACAAAGAAGAAATCCCTGTTCAAGAACACAATTTGATTATCGTCAATCCAAATATCGAGCACACGGAAAAGTCGGATACAAATCATCCACTCGAATATATTGCACTTGGTATTCAAGGCCTGTCCTTTTCATCCATAGAAAATCCTAGTCCTGTCACTATTCATAACTATAAACAGGATCAAAAAAACTTCCTCTTCTACCTTCAGCAATTGGTCGAAGAAGTGGAAAACCATCAAGAAGATTATGATTTGATTATACAAAATATTCTGGAAATTTTATTACTTAAGATGATGCGAAAAAAATCTTTTAATGTAGAGAAAACATCTACTCAAAAAATTAATAAAGATATTGAATTTATTAAAAACTATATTAAGCAGCATTTTCACGAAAATATCAGCCTAGATACATTAGCAAGCATTAGTCATATTAATAAATATTATCTATCCCATTCCTTTAGAAAATTCGTCGGTGTGTCGCCTATTGAATATTTAATTCAAACTCGTATTAGAGAAAGTAAAATTTTATTAGAAACTACTAACTATTCGATTTCTAATATTTCAACCATTACCGGTTTTTCTTCACAATCATTCTTTGCACAATCATTTAAACGAGAAATGAATCTATCTCCTTCACAATACAGAAACGCTATAAATTCTAGCAAAAACAAACTAGATTCTAGTGCAAAAATTTAAAGATAAATGCAATGAATCTATACTTCTTTAATATATTGTTACTATTATTTTGGAAAGAGAGTGTCCCTATGATTCAACAATTAAAAACATATTATGGTGAGGATATAAAAATCAATGAAGCTGTGTTGTCAGAAGATTATAGCTGGTTTTTAGTTGAAGGAAATAAAGTCGGGATTCGAAAAATTCGATTACATCAAAAGGAACATCAATTGCTTTCATCCATCTTAACACCCATTCATGCTGATACATTTTATAAAACGGAAAAAGAAAAATCGTGGTACGAAGCATTATACAGAAATAACAATATCCCTATACGATCAGTTCGTTTTTTACACTTCTTCACAACACAATCTATTGTAGAAAGAGAAGAATTTCAAGATGCTTTACAGTCTATGTTTTCTTTTACTACTACAATGTTATGGGAAACTTCGCAAGCCGGTGTCCTCATCTTAGAAGAAAACATAACGGAATCTGTATTGCAAACAGCCTTAGATACACTAGAAACAGATTTTTTTATATCCCTATCCTTCTTTGTTGGAAGACGTTATTCGCAAACAACTGAATTTACTTACCTGTATCAATGGGAACGAACATTATTTTCTGTTCTTTCTCCCTATTTATCAAAAAAAATTACATACATTGAACAACTTCTCCCTTATCAATTAATGATTTCATTACCAAAAGAAGAAAGAAAAAAATACACGAATCAATTATTAGAAAATATTTCAAACGATAAAGAACTAATAGATAGCGTTAAAGTATTCTTCCAGTGTAACTTAAATGTCTCTCTTGCAGCTAAACAATTATATTTACATCGTAATACTTTGCAGTATCGAATTGATAAATTCATTGAAAAAACAGGGATTAATATAAAAACCTTTGAAGGTGCAGTAGCAGTTTATATGGCGTTTCTTTCTTTAGATATCTCGTGAAAGACGATACAATATTCATTTCTCTTATATCATCATCGTTTTATAGTCCCTTGTGTGACTGGGAAACTCTATAAACTTATTTTTCTACGAGAAAAGAATACTTTCTTCCCATATCTATAGATGAACTTAAGTTCTACAGGAGCTTTCTCGTATCTTAAATCTGTAAACTTGCATAAAAGCTCCTCATTCTTTTGTGCACAATGCCAATTTACTTACGCCTTTAATAATCTTATAATTCTATCAATTACCAAAAAAGGAGTGGATATTTATGGCCGAACTTGTATTAGATCATATTTTTAAAGTTTATGATAATAAAATCACTGCCGTTTCTGACTTTAATTTACATATTAAAGATAAAGAGTTTATTGTATTTGTCGGTCCTTCTGGGTGCGGAAAATCAACAACTCTACGTATGATTGCAGGGCTAGAAGACATTTCTGATGGTTCGTTTTATATTGATGGGGATCGTATGAATGATGTCGCTCCAAAAGATCGCAACATTGCGATGGTATTTCAAAATTACGCACTCTATCCGCACATGACTGTGTATGATAATATGGCGTTTGGCTTAAAGTTACGCAAACTTCCAAAAGATGCAATTAATCGCCGGGTAACGGAGGCAGCAAAAATCTTAGGGCTAGAAGATTACTTACAACGAAAACCAAAGGCATTATCAGGTGGACAACGCCAACGGGTTGCACTAGGAAGAGCTATAGTCCGTGATGCAAAAGTATTTTTAATGGACGAGCCTCTATCGAATTTAGACGCAAAATTACGCGTAAGTATGCGTTCAGAAATTTCTAAACTTCACCGCCGTTTAAATACGACCACTATATATGTGACACATGATCAAACAGAGGCAATGACAATGGCATCACGCCTTGTTGTTATGAAGGATGGGCTCATCCAGCAAGTTGGAACTCCAAAAGAAGTATATGATACTCCTGAGAACATATTTGTTGGCGGATTCATTGGTTCTCCAGCTATGAATTTCTTTACTGGGACATTACAAGATAGCTATTTTCACATGGAAAATATCCGCTTCAAAGTACCAGATGGTCAACTAAAGACATTAAAGCAAAAAGGGTATAATGGAAAAAAAATCATACTCGGTATTCGTCCTGAAGACATTCATGATGAACCTATCGTTCTTCAATCTTCTCCTGAATCCACAGTCGAAATTACAGTAGAAGTTGCTGAATTATTAGGTGCTGAAACGATGATTCATGGAAAACTTTCAAACCAAAACTTTATTGCGCGAATTAACGCTCGTTCCGAGATTAAAACTAACGATACACTTCCATTAGCTTTTAGTTTAGCGAAAGCACACTTTTTTGATATCACTACCGAGCAAAGAATACGAAATAATTAACGAATGTCTAAAAAAATCCCGATAGAATTGTCCCGTAAGTAACTCAATCTTTCCATTTTATTGTATGCATAACTTCTACTTCGAAAAAATAGATGTAGCTACGACAAACATTTCTTGAAAAAGAATTCAAGACTAGATTCCACTATATATGCGACAGAACCATACTAAAAAACATCTCATAGGAATATGAGATGTTTTTTAGTAATTGTTATTCTTTCAATAAATCTATTAATCCATTCCCTTCAGATGTACGTTCATATCCTAAAGGTACAGTTCTTTTAATAAGTTGTGCATATATTTCTGGTTCTGATAACTTTCTACCATATTCCCTTTCACACTGCTTTATGAGCAATGCCAGTGCTCCAGCGACATGCGGTGTGGCCATAGAAGTACCACTTAATACCGCATATTTCCCTTCAGGATACGTAGATAATATTTCATCGCCTGGCGCCACTAAATCAATTTCTTGATTTGAATTACTAAAACATGCGATTTTCCGCTCTAAATTGACGGCACCCACTTCAATTACTTCTGAGTATGCACCTGGGAAATCTAGTTCCTCCGTATTATCATTACAATCTCCATTATTCCCAGCAGCACATACGACGAGAACATCTTGCTTTACCGCATTTTGAATTGCTTCATGTAATTCCGGAACGTCTTGCGGGCCACCAAGTGACATGGAAATGACTCTAACTCTTTCTTTATTAGGTCCTCTCCAATTTACAGCATAATGAATCGCCTCAATAATTTGCTCATAACTTCCAGAACCATCTCCTGCTAAAACCTTTAACACTAACATTTTAGCGAGCGGTGCGACTCCTAAAACACCAACTCCATTTTCAGTCGCTGCAATTGTCCCAGCTACATGAGTACCATGTCCGTTATTATCAAGATAAATATTTGGATCTCCTTCGTAATCTTTCGTGAAATTTCTTCCGCCGATAATACGATCCTTTAAATCTATATGATTCATATCACACCCTGTATCTAATACGGCAACAACAATATCTTTTCCTTTTGCACTCTTCTCCCATACTTGCGGAGCATGAATGAGTTGTACACCTGGTGGAATTTCATTTACTTGTTCAACTACCTTATCTACTGTAAAAGGAATCAATTGTATACCTTTTTGTTTATTCGCTGTACTACTGTTCATCGTAATCCCTCCTGAAAATATATTATTTTCATTTCAGACCACTTTTGAAAATGCTTACATGTAACATTCGTTTTAGTTGTTTCGTTTTCCTTCCTTAAAAATATTTCTCAATAAGGCTTACGAAATTTATACTACTCTTTTATTTATCTCGTAATTTGTAGACATCAAAAATCCGATTGGTACAACCAATAACCAAAATAAAAGGACCACTAAATTGGTCCTTTTATTGTCTTTCAAGAATGATATGAAATTTTTAAAATAATATAAATTAAGACTAAGCCTCACTCTTGTTTAAAAACTTCTCTATTTCTTTTATTAAATATTTCGCTCCATCTATACTAACAGTAATGTTTCCATTTGCTAATGATATGTTTTGATTTGAAACATCACCTGTTATTTGACAAGCATTGTAAGGTTGATATTTTTGTAAAATGACTTTGTCTTCTTCTACGAAAATTTCAAGCGGTGATTTAATTTGTATTCCCAATACATCACGTAATTCTTTAGGAATTACAATTCGTCCTAATTCGTCTACTTTTCGAATAACTCCTGTTGCTTTCATATTACTTCCTCCCTTACTTTTTATTAATTTTTTCACCTCGCTTTTTCCATTTTATCACTTTTTGGTAATACCTGCCTCTTTTTAGAAAATTTTGTACTCAAGTTAAAAAAACACATTTAACGAATATATAATCTCTCTTTCAATTGTTTTAAATAACGAGATCGAATCAGTAAGAAATATACAACTTGAATTCCTACGAAAATACTTAATACAATCGTATTTTCTTTAAATAGTGGGTACTCAAACATCTGCCCGAGTGCAGTTAACGCTACTGCCCCATGTAATGTTGCAACACCTATTGGAACAAAGAATAAAAGCGCCAATCGAATTGTAACTACTTTCGATAATTCTCTACTCGTTAAACCTACTTTTCGAATCATTTCAAACAAACGAGTATCATCCTCCAAATCAGAAAACAAACGGAAATAAAGGAAGCTTCCTGCACATACGAAAAATACAATACCGATAAAGAAACCTACAAATAGAATTGGTCCTGCAATTTGTAAACTTTGGTTTTGTGCGTACTCTTCTGCACTAAACGTTGCATGTTCTTCATAAGGTTTCATCTGATGCGTTAGTTCTTTCCCAACCTCAATTTCATCTTTCGTTCCTTCTGTTTTGTATACATAATTTTTTTCCTCTTTAAATCCATCTTGTAATGCATCATACTGCTTGTTAGAGATTACATAAACGTTACCTCTTATTATTTTACTTAATGAAGACGTATTAATTTTTTTCACTTTTAAAGGTTCATTCAAATGCGGCAACGTAATTTCTTTTCTTTCTTTCATCGGTGGTCCTGGTATATCAACTGCCAAAAATAAAACTTCTTTTTTTGATACCGCATGAAAGGGTTCTCCTGTTAACTTCGCATATTCCTTATAGTCTGATTCCTTTATAAACGTGGCGCTTCTTAACGACTGCTCCTCCGTTTTCTTCGTTGAAATATTAGTTTTTGAAGCTGCTATACTATGTTTCTTTAACCCTTCGTCAATCATCTTCAAATGCTGTGATTCATTACTATTTCCTTGCTTAGAATGATAGTGAAACGCAATTGGTCTCTCCATAATCGCCTTTGTCATTGATGTAAAGCCAACTAATGTACCTATTGCTGAAAATGCTACAGTTGAAATTATCGTTACAATAAAGAACATTCTTGCGTTATCTCTCATACGGTAAGCTAAATCTGACAACGTAATAATATTTGTCTGTGTCCAATAAAAACGTTTACTTTTTTTACATAGTCTAATAATAAAAACACTCAACTGCTTGTACAGCAAATACGTACCAATAATGACTACCGTTGTAACAGGAATCATCATGATAAATACCATTGCACCGTGTGAAATAAGCGCTCCTGCATATCCGGCACTAAGCAATATAACTGCTAATATAGAAGAAATAATGGATGCTTTCGGTTCCGGCTTCGCTTCTGCCGATCCTCTAAACAATTTCATAATTTTATTTTTCCGAATCATTCCTGCACTAAACAATGAAATGATCATAAATAATACGAAAAACATCATACTCGTTACAACAATGGCTTTCATTGGAATGTAATAAGGTAAGGAAATATCTAACTTTAATATCATTGGAGCTATAAATAGTAATATTCCGGAAAATAGCATTCCAGCAAGTATCCCAAAAATAATTGCCCCTATTCCAATCATAATATTTTCAAAAAAGATAAGACGCTTTAATTGATATTTCGTCATACCTAACATCATTAAAATTCCTAGTTCACGCTTTCTCGTTTTTAAAAACATTCCCATCGAATATAAAATAAAGAAAAATGTAAATAAGTAAATAATGGACTGTGCAAAAGACATACTTACGAACACATATCGTCCCAATTCTCCAGCACTTAATGCCGGATGAAACGCAAAAAACGAATAAACAAAAAAGGCCATAATAGCAAATGCACTACTTAAAAAATATGCTGAATATGTTCGTCTATTTCGCGTCACATTCCGATATGCGAGTTCTCTAATATTCATATTACTTCTCCGCCCTTCTACTAACTATGTTCTTATATTAGTAAAGTACGGAAATCCCTTCCATCGATTCAAATGACAAAAACCTTACATTATTGAAAGGTTTCAAAAAAATTGCTTAAACGATGCAGTTTCATTATAATGACTACATTCATATTCATACACACATCCTATTGTATATTCGTTAATTTTGCGAAATAATAAAGGATAGAAGTATGTACCAATATACATATAAACTTATTTACCGCTTTAATATGAATAGGAGGAAAACATAATGACATTGCAAGAACAGATTATGAAAGCATTACACGTTCAACCTGTAATTGATCCGAAAGCAGAAATCCGTAAACGTGTTGATTTCTTAAAAGATTATGTAAAAAAAACAGGTGCGAAAGGATTTGTACTTGGAATTAGTGGCGGACAAGACTCTACATTAGCTGGACGTTTAGCTCAGCTTGCAGTGGAGGAAATTCGTAATGAAGGTGGTAATGCAACGTTTATCGCCGTGCGCCTTCCTTATAAAGTGCAAAAAGATGAAGATGATGCGCAATTAGCATTACAATTTATTCAAGCTGATCAATCTGTTGCATTTGATATCGCTTCAACTGTTGATGCTTTCTCAAATCAATACGAAAACTTATTAGATGAATCGTTAACAGATTTCAATAAAGGTAACGTAAAAGCACGTATCCGCATGGTTACACAATATGCAATCGGTGGACAAAAAGGGCTCCTTGTTATCGGAACAGATCACGCTGCAGAAGCTGTAACAGGATTCTTTACAAAATTCGGAGATGGTGGTGCAGACCTATTACCATTAACGGGATTAACGAAACGCCAAGGACGCGCTCTATTACAAGAATTAGGTGCGGACGAGCGACTTTACTTAAAAATGCCAACAGCTGATTTATTAGATGAAAAGCCAGGTCAAGCTGATGAAACAGAGTTAGGTATTACGTATGATCAACTTGATGACTATTTAGAAGGTAAAACAGTTCCAGCTGACGTTGCAGAAAAGATTGAAAAACGTTACACAGTGAGTGAGCATAAAAGACAAGTACCAGCATCAATGTTTGATGATTGGTGGAAATAAATAAAACATAAAAAAGAAGCTAATCTCATTTAGCTTCTTTTTTATATGTTAACGATATACCCCTACCCTTTTCTCCAATAAATCTTGCAGGCAATCTTCATGCTGTTTACAAAATAACGGTGGCATGTCGTCTAACGGGAAAAACTTCAAATCCAACGTTTCATCACCATCCACTTTTTTGTCGCCTCCAACTATTGAGCATGAAAAACACATCACAATTGACTGCGCCTTGTCTCCATTTGGATATGATTGAAAATATTTTGTATACACTCCAATAAGTTCATTTATTTCTACATCATACCCGGTTTCTTCTTTTATTTCTCGAATTGCAGTTTCCGCAGCCGATTCTCCTATCTCCATTGCCCCCCCTGGAAAGCCCCAAGCGTTAAAGTCGCCTCTTTTTTGCAGTAATACTTCTCCTTCTTTATTAAATACAAAACCACCGGCAAAGTTTAAGAAAACATAATCATGCCCTACTTTTTCGCGTAATTCTTTTATATAATTGGCCATTCTCTTTCCCCTTTTCATACTTCTTTTATCGCTATTCCTTATCTTTTTCAAGCAATTCAATAATTCGATCTAGCTTCTGATTCATATGCATCACTTGTTGTTTTTTTGCAGCACTGCTTTGCAATACTCTTTTAATGAACAAAGTAAATGATAGGAAAAACAAAACGATAAGTCCGATTACTAAACAAGTATATATCAATGTAAAAATATCACTCTCGAACAAATTCATTTAGATTCCACATCCTTCCTCCTTTCATTTTATTATATAATTCTAATTTTTGTAGTAATACATAAGAAAAAGAGCATCCTTTACAGATGCTCTCTTTCACCGATTAATACGTAAATGTAATTGTCGCTAATGAATAATCTGCCATCGCACTATAAGGTGCTACTTGATAAGACACACGCTTTGCACCTTTTGGCCAATTTATTTCATTTAATACTTTCTTTATATCTTGCATCGTCCCATCCATAGACTGCTTATATCGTACTTCTACCTTTTCTGGCTTAGAAGCAAATTGTTGCTGTAATTTCTTCTTAAAATCACTATAATTCTCTGCTCCGTATTGTGTAGACATATATTTTAAATTTGTTTCTTTTAACATTTGTTCATACGCCGCAGTCTTTGAACTACCCGCTTTTATTTTGTTTGTTAATTCATTAAAGTAGCTTGTAGTTGCTGCTGGATATTTGCTACGATCCCATTCGTGATCTTTACTTAACTGCTCGTCAGACATATTAAAATATGAATATGTTACACGTCCAGCTTTATCTGGCACTGGATCATCGAATGTAGTATCAAGGTGGTACCATTTGTTTTCAATGTTCACTAAATTCCATGCGTGAGCTTGTCCATTCCCTGTACCTGTTACAATATGGTTTTGGATACCTGCTTCTTTTAGTAATTCATATGTTAATAACGTATATCCTTGGCAAACAGCAGAGCTATTCGCTAACGCTTCATATGCTGTATATGCTTGATACGACGTGTCATACGATACATGTTTTACAACGTAATCATGAATAGCTTTTACTTTCTCATGATCATCCATCCCTGGTTTTACAATCGAGCCGATAATCGCTTTTGCCTGAGATTTTACATATTGTGTTTGCTCTTTCAATTCACGGTACTTCACTTGCAGTGTAAACGTATAGTTTCCTGGTAACCCTTTAATGGAATATCTAGTAGACGCTACATTATATTTTACATACTCATCTGCATCTACAATCTTATTAAACTCGCCATACAATTCATCCATAATACTTCTAGCATTTCTATCTTTTGTTTTATATGTGATTGTAATATTTTCTTCTCGATTATCAATCTGTTTTTTTAATTCTTTTTTGAAATCATTTAACAACTTTGTATCTGATTGCGATGTCGCTACAGTTTGATTTGTAGCTGCATAAGATACAGATGACGCGTGTAAGCCCCCCATTACTATAGTTGAACAAAGTGCGGCAGCTGTCACATACTTACTTGTCTTTCCCATCTCGTCACTCCTTACATTCTATAACTATACGAAAAAGTATCGTATAGTTTCAGAGTATACAATACTTTTTCGTATAGGTCATATGAGATTATGCATATTTAACATTGTAAAAGGGTTGTTCTTTTTACAAGAACAACCCTTTTCATTAACAAGTTTGTAATACACAACATACATTTTCAAAACGTCGATTTTTCAAGTCTTCATTTCCAATGCAGAAATAAAGCATCCCTAAATCTCCCCACATCATATTACAATTTTTAGTATCTGAATCAATTTGGAATAAAAGCGTCATTTGCTGCGGATCTATGTCCATATATTGTCCAGTCTCGTATAATACCTCATCTTGTACAGAAAATGGCTCACCAAATATTTGATGGTTATCATAGTTGTCTGGGATTAGCTCTTCAAGTAATTGTAAGAAACGGTCCGAATCAGCCTCATCTTCAATGAAAAGCTCTGGCAATTTATACGTTAATTCAAAAGTAATTGCACACTGGTTATAATTCGTTTGCAATTCATCTCCTCTTCGTAATTGCTCTACAGGAACATCATAATAAAGCACACGCCCCGCTTCGGTTGGATTCACATCTTCTTCAAAGTAATTTTCCACGGTAAAGAAATATAACATCCCCGTCTTAGGAAGATCGTGATTCATACCAATATTTTGTAAATCCTTTAAATTAAATTGTGCAATAAACTGTAACGTATTTCCTTTATGCGTTGGATATTCAAATGTAAATGGCAAGTCAGGAACCCCTCCCATTTTCGAACTACCTATCGCTACTGTTTCCTCCTGCTTTGGCACAACTTTTATACAAGGAAATACAGTATTCATAAGTTCCTCTTTTAAATGCGTCAGCCCATATTTATCAATTAATACTTCAATTTGTTTATTCATACATTCTCCTTATATTTACATACTTATTTGTATCATCGCACAAAAATTATACTCCATTCTTTGCAAAAACAACAAGCCTTCAAAAAAACGGGCTCATCTTCCATACGCGAACAAGTTAAAAAAAGCATAGTATACATTGTTCCTACAAACACGATAGTTCATTATTTCTTCCAGTACATTTTCCCCTCGTTCATTTTTATTTTTAATTTAAGGAGGAATTCCACATGGGTTACGGATATAGTTGCGGCGGTTACGGTTACGGCGGTAGTTGTGGTGGATGTGGTTATGGAGGCTTCGCTTTATTAATCGTTTTATTTATCCTTCTAATCATCATCGGAGCTAGCTGTTGGGGCGGCTTTGTAGGCTGCTAGTAAATTTAAAAACTATTGTAAAAAAGCACGTATAATACGTGCTTTTTTGCCATTTTCAAATATTTTATGTGAAAGGAAGTATGACTTTATGAAGATTGATGGTGTTTTTGAAGGAGGCGGTGTACGCGGAATTGCGCATGTAGGGGCAATTTGCGCGTTAGCTGAAAAAGGCTATGAATGGGAACGTGTAGCTGGAACATCAGCTGGTTCGATTATCGCTGCGCTCCTAGCAGCAGGATACTCTTGCTCAGAGCTAAAAACGATTATAACAAATATTGATTATGATAAATTTACGAAGAGAACCTTTATTGACAGAATCCCGTTTATTGGAAAAGGATTAAGCGCATGGACTACTCTTGGTATTTACTCTAATATTTTTATCGAAGAATGGATTGAAGAATTACTTCGAAAAAAAGGAGTTCACTTATTTACAGATTTACCTGATTTAAATAAGCTTAAAATTATCGCTTCTGATATAAGCAATGGTAAAATGGTTATCTTTCCTGATGACTTACCGAACTATGGATTTTTGAATTATCGCTTCTCTATTGCGAAGGCTGTAAGAATGAGTAGTACAATCCCCTTCTTTTTTGAACCGGTAAAATGGCGAACCCCAAAATGGAAACAACCTTGTTATATGGTTGATGGAGGGATTTTAAGCAATTATCCAATTTGGATTTTCGACTCCCCTACCTCTCCCCGCTGGCCGACTTTTGGGTTTCATTTCGTAAAAGATGAGATTCAAGCTGACCCTGCTCACTATAACGAGCCTATCTCCATGTTTAAAGGACTATTTAAAACAATGATGCAAGCCCATGATTTACGTCATTTAGACAAAGAATCAAAAGCAAGAACAATTACAATTCCAACAGGGTCCATTACTAGTACAAACTTTGAGTTAACAATAGAAGAAAAAGAGTGGCTATACAATTCTGGTTATAACGCCGCAAATAAGTTTTTACAATCGTGGAATTTCAGACAATATATTGATAACTATAGAAACGGAAATCAGGACCGAAAATCAAATCGTTATTTCCGTCAACTTGACTCATAATATTATTATCTTTTATACGAGAACACGTAACGCTTTCAAAAAATAAGCCTAGTAATATAATATATTACTAGGCTTATTTACTTTCTGCATCATTATTATACGTTGTTTAAGGATAAGTTAACCCTTCTGCTTCCTCTGCAGTAATAACGGTGTATCGATTTCCCGTTCGTAATCCTAACAATTCTACTTTTTCAATTGCTTCCTGCTTCGTCTCCGCATAAGCAGCTAAATATTTTTCTCCATTGATAATTTGGCAAATTACATATTGTTTCATTACTCTCTCCTCTTACTTTTTCATTAGTTGTGCAAGTTTTTTTATACCTATTTCAATTTCTTCTAACGTTGCGTATGAATATGATAAGCGCAAAAATTGATTTGCACTTCTATCATACAAAGTACCTAAATTTAATAAAATCTTTTCTTTCAAAGCTTTGTCAAATAAGCTACGGTTTGAAACGGGTACATTCATATGTAACCAAATATAAAAACCACCTACTGGTTCATACCAAGTTGCTATATCACAACAATATTTCTCTAACATTTTTAACATAAAATCTCTACGTTTTTTCAACTGAGTTCTTACAAACAGTAAATGTTCATCATACAATCCATTTGTAAACCATTCCGCTGCAATTTGCTGGGAGATTGAACTCGAGCCATAATCCGTTTGCATTTTTATATCCGCCAATCTTTGAATGACTGGCTCTGATCCAACAATCCATCCGATTCTTAATCCTGGACTAATGACTTTAGACATACTCCCAATATGTAGTACAATTCCGTTTTTATCATATGCCTTTAAAGGCTTTGAAATAGGCTTATCAAACCATAAGTCTTGATATACCGCGTCCTCTATAATAGGCAATCCAATTTCATTACATATTTCCATTACTTCTATCCGTTTCTTCGCATTCATACTAAAGTTCGTCGGATTATGAAAAGACGGGATTGTATATAAAATAGATGCATTAAATTGCTTCTTATATTTTGGAATATATGATGCATGTAAACCGTTTTCATCCATCGGTATACCAATTAATCGCATTCCTGCTGATTGAAAAACATTAAGAGAATATAAATAAGATGGTTTTTCTAATAAGATAGATGCCCCTTTTGGTAGAAGCCCCATAGAAATAAGTTGCAACGCTTGAATTGCCCCTGAAACAATTAATATAGAATCAGGAGTTACATATACACCATGCCCTTTTAAATAGTCCGCAATTTTCTTCCTTAAATAAAAATTCCCTTTCGGTTCTTCATATCCAAGTATCATGTTCGACTTTAAAAGCTTATTCATAATATCTTTCATCTTTTTTTCAGGTAAAAGACTTGGCGCGAGTTCACCTGTTCCTAAACGAATTACATGCGGATAAAATTCAGCTTGATTAATTTCTTGAATAGCAGGCAGATTTGGATAATGAAGTCCCTTTTCTACATAAGACTGCCAATTAGGCGGGGGTGCGTATATTGAAGCATTCTCATTATTATTTACAACAATTGTTCCTTTTCTGCCATTTCCTTTAATATACCCCTTTGCCGCTAGTTCATCGAAAGCCATTACAATTGTACTCCGGTTCACACCAAATATATGTGCCAAATCTCTTTGCGAAGGTAATTTCGTTCCAACAGTCCATTCACCATTAACGATTCTTTCCTTAATATACGTTTCTATTTGTTTATATAGAGGAGTCGCTAGAGACATATTCGGTTTCCAAACGAATCTTTCCATCATATCACCTTATATTCTTTTTGGTTGGTAACCTCCCCAACCATATGGATGGATACAAATTTTCATTTCTTCTATACAATATACACTATCATAATAAATTTAAATAGGAGGAAATATGATGAGTGAAGCAATTATTCATGGTATCATTCTTGCATTTGGTCTTATCATTCCATTAGGTGTTCAAAATGTTTTCGTCTTTAACCAAGGTGGGAGCCAACCAAATATTTGGAGGGCAGCCCCTGTCGTATTAACAGCCTCTATATGTGATACGTTACTCATATTGATAGCGGTACAAGGTGTTTCCCTTGTACTCCTTACTTTTTCTTGGCTAACTAACTCGTTATATATAATTGGATTTTTCTTTCTCTTATACATGGGCTTTGTTATTTGGAGAAGTAACCCTTCCAACGATGTAAAACAAGAAAAAAGTATGCCCTTAAAAAAGCAAATCCTTTTCGCTGCATCGGTTTCGTTATTAAATCCACATGCAATTTTAGATACTATCGGTGTAATTGGAACAAATTCGATTCAATACATAGGAAGTGAAAAATGGGCTTTCACACTTGCAACTATTATCGTTTCTTGGATTTGGTTTATAAGCTTAGCTTTAGCGGGGAAATTTCTAAAAAGGTTAGACTCAACCGGAAAGACAATCATATTATTAAATAAATTTTCTGGTCTCATCATATGGAGTGTCGCACTTTATATGTTAAAACAAGTTATTTATTCCTAATGAACGAAAGAGAATTGCATGTTACTAAAAGCATCATACAATTCTCTTACAAATTATGAAGTAGGTTCTGGTTTCTTTTTTACGTTCTTTGCATCTTTTGCTGGTTTAATCCAAATGATTGCTATAGCAGCACCAATCCCAGCGAGAATACTTGTTACATAAAACACTTCATGGTCAGCACCTTTCATGAAAAAAGAGTATAGAGGTGGTCCAGCTGCTACACCGATAAATCGCATAGAACTATAAAATGACGTAACCGTCCCCCTTTGCTCCTTTTCAATTCCTTGTGTAATGAGAGCATCTAAACATGGGAGTGCCATACCAATTCCTACCCCCATAATAACGAGACAAAGAATTAGTAAATAAATTCCTTTTATAAATAAAGGAATGATGACTGATGCAGCAGCCATTAAAAAACCAATGTAAATACACTTCTTCATCACATTTTGGTTATCTCCAATTTTTTTGCCAGCCATATATGAACTAAGTGACAGTACAAGTAACGGGATTGCAAGTACACACCCTTTCCAAATACCATGAATGTCATACTTTGATTCCAATATAGTTGACAAATAAAAGAGAATTCCGAATAAAATAAGCATAATAATTGCACCTAATGCAAAAATGGCAATTAACCATCTTCCTTTTTCTCGAAACGTAGCAAGAATTGATTTTATAAACTCTTTAAGCGGTGGTACTTCTCCTTCTTGTTTCTTTGCCTTTACTAGAACAAGTAATAAAACAATTGATACTACGCATAAAACTGGAATCGCCCAAAACGGCAAGAACCATACAATGGCAGCCAGAGCAGACCCTAAAATAGGGCTCAACACTTTCCCAAATGTATTGGATGTTTCGATGATTCCTAAACCTGTACTAACTTGTTTTTCATCTTTGTATAAATCACCAACACACGGTATAACAACTGGCATTGCACCAGCAGCACCAATACCTTGAATCGCTCTACCGATCAATATCCAAGTGTAGGGATTATCAACTTTCCAAGATACCCAACCAGTTATCGCTCCTCCTATAGCCGCAATCAGCAAACTCGGAACCATTACCATCTTTCGTCCCCATCTATCTGATAAATAACCAGCAATCGGTATAAGTAGAATGGCTACGATAGAATAAATTGTAATAATCATGGATACTTGAAACGATGAAATATGTAATTTCTTTTCAATAGTAGGCAGAATTGGAATGAGCATTGAATTCCCTAATGTCATAACAAGTGGAACTGATGCAAGCGCAATCAAACAACAGTTTTCTTTTTTTAACATGTTGGCTTCGAAACCTTTCATCATATATTTCTTACCATATAATAGCCCCGCTGGAACATAACTTTTCATTCCACCAGGGCTATTACATTTTTACTACTTCCCATTCACAACAAAAGAAATTGGGGAAAATATAGTATTATTCCTATTCTTTGAATCCAGTTCACAATATATCCATACCAATTAATTGAAAAAAAAAGAAAGGAAGAATCCTTCCTTTCTCCTATAACCTTCTACAATTAGCGAGTATATCCGCCACCAAGTTGTTGTTCTGCCATCGCTACAAGGCGTTTTGTAATTTCACCGCCTACAGAACCGTTTGCACGTGAAGAAGTATCAGCGCCAAGTTGTACACCAAACTCTTGTGCAATTTCATATTTCATTTGATCTAAAGCCGCTTGTGCTCCATGTGATGCTAATTGATTAGAATTACGATTTCTAGCCATTACCAATCACCTCCTTATTTATATATAAATTGTGTTAAATTTTAATTTAAATACATGGTAATTTTTGGTTATTTATATTTTTAAAAAAGAGTCTCTACAATGAGAGACTCTTACATCATTTTATACTAAGAAGTTACTACTTCTAAATTTCTATTTGTTAGTACTTTCATTTCTTCTTTTCATATATCTTTCGCATTATGTCCAAACCATTCGAGTGAAACAAAAGAGGTATACCTTAATTGGTATACCTCTTTCAAACATGTAGTTTACATAATAATATTATTTATATCCTTCCAACAATACGCCGTCTCTTCCACCTGTACTCGCTCTAAAAATTTCGTATCCATTTTTTCTGGATTAAATTTTTCATAAAACTTTTTAGAAGGATTATTCGTAACAACCCAAACTAATAGCGATTGCATATCATTGTTTTTACAATCCGATAAGAAAGCTTGAAATAACTTTTGTCCTATTTTCATTCCTTGATACTCTTGTAAAAGGTAAATCGCATATAATTCTCCCTCACAATTGTATGTACCAGTTCTTTCTACTCCTCCATCGATGAATCCAACTATTTCTCCATTTAACGTCTCTGCTACAAATCTAAATTGATGGTTACTTTCTTTTTGAAAAATGTTTTCCCACTGTTTTTCCCGTTGCTCATATGTTATATTTTCTAAAATCTCGTTAGGGAATATGTCTTTATATGTTGTTTTCCAACTATCAGCGTGAACTTTTGCTATACATGGTATATCATCTTTTATCGCTCTTCTAATACGTACCTCCATCATTCTCTCCCCCCTTGTTTACTCATCATTATATCAATTTTCCCCCTTAAAAAAACAAACAAAAAAGAGTGAATTTACTTCACCCTTTTTTATTACAATTATCTACTTTCCACTTCAACTGAAACAACACGATCTATCTCTTTTAGTGAACTATACAGCTCAGTTGTATATAAATCTTCTGGAGCTAAAATAACCATCTCCAATTGCTGAAATGCTCCACTATCTATATCTTTAATCTTCACTCGTTTTACATGCATACCTAAATTTTTAATTTGCTTAAATATACCATCCAACTCATGATGCTCTTTTACAGTAATTTTTATAGATAAATCCTTTTGTCTTAATGAATACGGTCCTGCAATTTTCACAAGTTGCGGAAGTACATTAATTGCTAAAATAATTAAAATCATAGCAACCGTCGCTTGTAAATAAAATCCTGCTCCAATCGCAATACCTAAAGCTGAAGCAGCCCACACCATAGAGGCGGTCGTTAATCCAGAAATAACGTCATTACTTCTTCGTAAAATAACACCTGCTCCAAGAAAACCAATTCCACTCACAATTTGAGCAGCTAAACGCATGGGATCCATATTTGTATGCCCTGGAACAGAATATACATGTACGGATTCAATTGAAACCATCGTAATTAAACAACTTGCTACAGAAATAACCATACTTGTTTTCACACCAAGTGGTTTATTCTTTAGCTGCCTATCTATCCCGATGAATAATCCTAAAAAGAGTGCTAAACCTAATTTGAGTAAAAATTCATATGACATATTTCCAGTCTCCTTACTTTACAATGTTTCCCTTGGAATAATTCACTATAACTCTTTTATGATATCAATTCCAGTCTTTTCTATTCATTTAACGTAAAAAACCGAAAAAACATTTGTGACAATGTTTCTCCGGCTTTTTATTACTCTTAAAACTCTTCTTTATTTCTTATCTTTAATCTTAATCTCGGCATCTTTGTAGAATGCTAATTTACTGTCATTATACTCTTTTGTAAAATTGTTAAATTGCTCTTTTGATTTTTGTGCTTCCACAGTTAATTCATTAACAGCCTTAACTTTTTCACCAATCTCTTTTAATTTCGTTTCTTTTACTTTTAATTTTTCATACAATTCTTTTTCAGTCGCTAACGCCTTCGTATAATTTTCATTCATCTTTTGGAATGCATCATAACGATTTTTATACGACTCTTCTACTGCTTTCGCTTGTTTTTGTAACTTTTTATCTTCAAGCTTCTCTATATTTCCTTGAACGGATTTCGTTTCTTTCTGAGCTTTTTCTAGCATTTCTTTCTCATTTTTCAATACTTTTTCACGGTCATCTACATTTGCAGTAGCTTGCTCTATTTTCTTCATAACAGCGTCATTATGATCTTTACCTTCTTGCAAAATTTGAGAATATAGTTCTTGGCCTTCCTTCTCTAACTTCTCTAATTTTTTCGCTTCATCAACTAATGATTTTTCTTGTGTCGCCGCCGTTTCAAAAGCTGTATATAGGTTTTCTTCTGGTTTTTCACCGAAGCAACCTGTTAATAGTCCTACTGATAGAGCTCCAACTACTGCTACTTTTCCATACTTCAACGTTCATTCCTCCATTACATACGGTTATCATGCCAGAAATTCACTGGGAAGTGACTTTCTTCATGATAAGCTTCAAACTCATAACCCTTTTCTTTTAACCCTTTTAAAATTGCTGGCACAGCAGCAACAGATTGCGGATGAATATCATGCATTAAAATGACTTCTTGTGGTTTTGTTGCATTTGTTAATACATTTTGAGCAATTTGTGCTGCAGCTGCATCAACTTGCATTTTGTTATATTTCCAGTCTAATGAATCAATTGTCCAATCCCACACTTTAAGGCCACCTTCTACCACTTTATTTCGAAGACCTTCATTTAATCCTGGCATCGAACCGTATGGTGGACGTGTTAATTTAGGTGATTTCCCAATAATATTGGTGATTAAGCTTTGATCCTCTTTCATCTCATTTACATACTCGCCATTTTTATATAACTTTGCAAAATTATGCGTCATACTATGCATTCCTACGTAATGACCTTCTGCATTTTCTCGTTTCACTAAATCTGGAAACTCTTTTACATTCGCTCCAATTAAAAAGAATGTCGCTTTCGCATCATGTTGTTTTAACGTATTTAATAATTCAGCCGTATATTTCCCTGGGCCATCATCAAATGTAAGATAAGCAACTTTTCTTTCCTTGCCATTAAAACGACTTGGTGCCGTTTTATTCATTTCTACTTTTGGTTGTTCACTTGCGAGTTGTACTACATTTTCTTGTTTTGCAACAGCCTTTGCTGGTGAAGTAATGGATTGAAACATGAAATACCCAATAGCTACTGCTGCAATCGCTATTAAAACGAATACTACTCGTTTAATTTTAAAAGCTTTTTCCATTCTATCGAATTCCTCTCCCTATTAATCTTATATATAAATCACCCAATATAATTATACATCTATTTATTTTATTACACTATATAAACAGACTTTATATGTATTATAATGGGAGTTTTATCAAAATGGTCGTTCCTATTCCTTCTTTACTTATAATATTTATTGTACCTCCATGAAGCTCCACCATTTTTTTAACGATAGCTAAACCAAGACCAGCACCTGTAGCATGATTATTAATCTGGTAAAATGACTGTTCTATATACGGTAAATGCTCTTTAGCAATTCCAATCCCATCGTCTTTCACCTTTATGACTGCTTGTCCTTCATTTTTAGTCGCTTCAATATATACTTTACCATTTTTATGTGAATATTTAATGGCATTTTGAACAATATTCAAGAAAATTTGCTTTAGCCTATTTCGATCTCCTATCAATTCAATTCGTTCTATAGTTTTGATGAACTGCATTTTCTTCTCTTCAGCATTAGGAGTTAATTGCCAAATCGTCTCCTCTAGTATATCGTATAATTGCACCTTTTGTTTATATAAATTAAAATGATTTGATTGCAATCTTGAAAAATCTAGCAATTCTTCTACTAAGTGAATTAATCGGTCTGTCTCACCTGAAATAATCCCCATGCCTTGCTTTATTTCTTCTTCCGTTAAATGATCTACCGTTTTTAACGTTTCACTCCAACCTTTAATTCCAGTTAAAGGGGTTCGTATTTCATGAGAAATAGAAGCAATAAATTCATTTTTCATCTGTTCCGCTTTTTCTATTTTATCAGACATATGATTTAAACTATGTGCTAACTCACCTAATTCACCAGGATAATCTTCTTTAATTTTCTTCTTTAATGTACCTTCTGCAATTTGAGAAGAAGCATGAATAATAGATTCGATAGGTTTCACAAACGAATTTGCTAATCGTCTACTGATTAAGAATACAATTCCTGAAATAACAATACCTACAGAAATCGTAAACATTATAATTTCAATAATCTTAGCATATACATGTGTTAATACAGTCGTATACTTTAAAACACCGATCGTTTGTCCTTGATGAATTAGTGGACTAATTACTTCCAATTGTTTCACATTGTCTTTCGTAGTAGTGACTTGATGATACATTTCTCCTTCTAGTAATGAATACGGAATAACTACTTTACCTTCTACCCTTTGTCCACTTGAAGATTGTATAACCGAACCATGACGATCAATTAACTGTAATTCTGTTCCTTCTAATTCAAAACTACTAATGATGTCACCACTATATTCTTGCAAACGAATAAAGTATAATGAATTGTATTCAGAGAAAAATCGTGTACTTGTCTTCGCATGAGATTCTACATATTGCACAATACCGTTATAATAATATCGATAAACGGAGACTGAAAATACGACTTCAAATAATACAAGCATAAGTATAATGACCGTCATAAAATATAAAGTCACTTTTCTTTTCATCTTATACTTTCCTTCCACACATATCCTTTTCCCCACACAGTAAGAATAAATTCAGGTTCTGATGGATTACATTCTATCTTTTGACGTAACCGCCTCATATTTACATCTACTACTTTCGTCTCACCTACATAATTCGTTCCCCAAATCATATTTAAAATTTCATCACGTGAAACTGGCTTTGAAGCCTGATTCATTAAATACTGTAATATCATATACTCTGTAGGGGTTAATTCGACTAGTTGTCCGCTTTTATATAATCTTTCTTCTATTATATTTAAAGAAAACGGGCCAGATGTAATAGTATTCGCTTTTTCATCATGTACTTCTATTCTTCTTAGTAACGATTGTATACGTGCAGTTAGTTCCACTGGACTAAACGGCTTTGCAATATAATCATCTGCACCAATTCCTAACCCTTGTACCTTATCTTCATTTTGTACGCGCGCAGTTAACATAATAATTCCTATTTTTTTATTTTCTTTCCGAATCGTTTTACAAACTTGAAAACCATCCATTCCCGGTAACATTACATCAAGTAAAGCTACATCTACAGTATGTTCACATAAAATTTGTAACGCTTCTTCTCCAGTACTGGCTTCTAATACATAAAATCCAGCACGTTTCAAATTTAGGACAATAAAACTACGAATAGGTATTTCATCTTCTAAAACTAAAATTGTTGGCATCATTTCCACCTCCCTACTCTTGTTGATAATCCGCTAGCGGCTTTACATATATTTTCACTTTTTCAAAATGTGGTTGTTTCGGTACAGCATATACGTGAGAAGCCGTTTTAACTGCTGCGCTGTATCCTTTTATTCCAAACCATTCTTTCCGCTTAAACATATGAACTTCAAGCCATGTTTCATTTGTACTTGTCTCCAAAAACTTTTGAGAATTTGATTCCTTTTGCTCATCTGATATCGTAATTTTCCCTATTAACTCTTTAGGAATTTTCACATAATATCCCTTTTCTATATCGATATATCTTTCTTCAATTGGCTTAATCCCCGATTCACTCCACTGTATGTAACGTTCAAAGAGCGGACTATCACCATGTGGTTTATCTTCCCAACCTTTTGGACGCACAGTACGAACAAATTCAATAATGCCGTCTTCATTAACATCTTTACTTTCTACAACATATTCATTGAACAAATCTTCTTTCCCATCTATAGGTAATACCTCATAATGATTCTCATCAAATTTTGCTACATACGTTATACCTGAATGAGCACCAACTCCTGCATCAATTACAATCGCCTTTAGTGATTTAGAAATACGGCCCATTTGTATTCTTTGAATGCTATTTATAAATGGATCGAATGATGCTTCAGATAACGTCTTAAATTGTTCAATGAACTCAACTATCAACTTCTCATCTTTTTCATACGTAACAAGACTTAAATCTTTCAGTCCATTTTTATTTAGATCGTCTATGAATAACTTCGTATAATTCCGATTATATATTTCCCTCATATCTTCATTTTCTTCCGAAAAAACATACATAACATGTTTTAACGATTCACGGTCTACAGAGATTCCGATTAACAACTCTCGTTTCCCGTTTCCTGTAAAATCACCAACTTCAACAATATCTACATCTCCACCATTAAATTTATGTGTGGACTTCGTTTTCCAACCATTCCCGTTTTTTTCGTATACGGCTAAATATACACTATGATCTGCATTCGGCAATTTATAAAATATAATGGCTTCTTTCTTATTATCTTGTTTAAAATCCATTGACCAAATCATCTGTTTATCTTTATTAGACATTGGAGTAAGCAATCGATAATTAACAGGCAAATCTTTATCTATTTGCTCTTTTAGTTCATTAATCCATTTCTCATTGGCAGGAGCTTCCATTAAATTTGTTGGAGCTTCAGACATTTTACATCCAGTCAATATAAAAATGATTCCCATAATGCCTATCCATTTCTGCATATAATATCTTTCCTCATTACAGATTTTCATTATTTCTCTTTACTTTTTGCTTCTCCAATATTCTCATACATATGAGTATAATTTTTCTACAATAAAAAATCGTTACAGAAAAGTTACAAATCGCGATAAAAAAAGATTGGCAGAAGCCAATCTTTTTTATTATTCATTTCGAACTGATTTTAGTGTTACACCTAGATGCTGATTCAATTTATTTGAAATGTCTTTTACATTTTTTTCATTTGGAATGTAATAATAAATACCTCCGATACGTTTATCCGTACCTTCTATTTGCATTTTTTCCATTTCTAAATTAGATCCTGCCATATTTTTCGTAATAGCAAGCATATCATCGAAAGTTAAGTTCGTTTTCATATTTTTATCAACTGCATCAAGTAAAGAGCCCATTTTGCTAATTGATTGAACAGACATCGCTTTTTTGGCAATTGCTTCAATTACAAGTTGTTGTCTTTGACCACGCATTGCATCACTGTCAATTTTACGCGTTCTTGCAAGCGCAAGTGCTTGTTCTCCATTTAAATGTTGGTAGCCTTTCTCTAAATGAATCATACCTGCTTGGTCTTTACTATCTTGTTCAGTGAAAGTAACTGGTACATCGATATCAATACCACCAAGTGAATCAACAATTTGTACGAATGATTCAAAGTTAAACTTCACATAATAATCAACAGGAACATTTAAAAATCTTTCCACTGTATCGCGTGTACTTTCAACACCACCAAATACGTGTGCATGTGTAATTTTATCTAATTTCTTTCTAGATGGAATATATACACGTGAATCACGCGGAATACTTACTAATTTAACTGATTTATCATCTTTATTAATTGTTGCTAATAAAAGTGCATCTGTTCGAACAGCTTCTCCGTATTGACTTTTTCTCATTTCACTACCATCAACACCCATGATTAGAATTGAAATGTTATCCTTTAAAGGTTCAACTTCTTTATCACGCTTCGATGATTTATCAATTTGTGCATATGCATCACTTACTACTGCTTTTGCTTTATTATATATTAACGATCCATATCCTACTCCACCAAAAATAAGTAGGAAAAACGGAATTAAAATGAACCATTTTATTGACTTTCTTTTAGAACGTTTTTTACTGCTTCTCGTATTCTGTTCTAATTCAGAGCTCATATCCATTCGCCTCTCTTTCTCTTTCCCAATTATAATGCAAGTCTATTAACCTTCATATTGAATTTCCTTTCAATTACCTTACAATTTTGTAAGGTTACTACGCAAATCCAATATGTACTCCATTTCACATTATACTCTCGTGCTTATTTTTGGCAAGTCACTATTTATATAAAATTATTTTTAAATTCATATATTATAATTTCATCAGTTTGGTGTATACATAGTTTGCTTTCCATTATTAATAATGAAAGCTGATTTTGCTTTTATTTTCGTCTTTTGTATTTCTATCTCTTCATTTGAGAAATTCACAATAATTTCAATATTTTTTCCATACGAAGCTGATTGTACTAACTTATCTTCTGACAAATATGCAAAGTTCGTCATTTCTTCTTTTACTGCCTTTTCATGAACTTCATTCCAAACTTTCAGGTGCTGCGTAATTTCTTGTTTATGCTTATTCCACTCTACTTCATCTAAATGGTACAACGGAGGAACGTTATACAATAATTCGTATAACATACGGTTTCCAACCTCATCTTTTATTTTCAAACTTCCCCATTCCCAGTGGTGCGTTGTAATTACAGAATCATTGTATACTAATTTATATAATGGTACTGAATATGCAGGATTTAAATATACTTGTTTATACTCTTCTTTTAACGGTACTTGTTTCGCATATTTTTCTGGAACATTTTGATTCGGTGACCAATATCCGCCTACATAATACGGACTTGTTTTGTTTTTCCTCATATCTTCATCGTCCCATTTAATTACAGGCGTTTCAATACCATGAGCAAATGCAATCGTACTACTAGCAAAATCATTTCCGCCTTCAGAACCAACGACCATCCCCTTTTCTTGCGCAATGTAGTCCATTCGTTTTAAACGTGCTTTTAAATCTTGCTCTTGTGTCGTTATATGTTTCGCTGAATAGTCATCGTAAATTTCACCTGTCGCATCACAATCAATAAACCATGAATTATATTTAGGTCCATTTTGTAATATATCGTTCATTCGTTCTTTTACACTAGGAAGAGATAAAGTTGGATTTAATTTTCGCCCTCTACCTAAAAACCCTTGCACCTTTTCTCCATTTTTCTTCGTTACAGTAGCCTCTTCGTATAATGATGGGTCATTAAAGGATGCTGTGTTCCAATTTTTATCACTTTTTTCGTGAATGGAATGATATGAGTCATACGGACCAACTAAATACCCCATTTCCTTAGCTTCTGTCACGAAATTAGGTTGCATAAATCCTTGTTCCCAGTTTGGTAGACCAATCCACGCTTTTTCTATTCCTGCCTCTTTCATTTCCTTTAGTATATCCGTTCCATCTGCATTACCCCATTTACTTACCTCTTCAACCGCATCACCGAGTAGCGACTTTAATAAATGCTTATTTAAGCTATACAATTCTGTATTCGTTAAGTGACCTACACCTTTCTTTAATAGCACACTAGCTTCCTGATTAACGTTTTGAAAAATATCATCTTTATAAAATTCTTTCATTGATAACACTTCGTTTATATAACGTAAAATAACATTTTTTTGATACTTATCAATGAAATCTTGTTTACTTACTTGATCTAATACATTCAATTCCCCAGGCTCTGAACTATATTTTTGAATAAGCTCTTTTATATGGCTAAACAAAGGGCTATTTATTTTCTCTCTTAGCTTTGGCCAATTTACATTACTTTCTGATAAGCCATTTTGATTCCAAAAATAAAAATGAGCTGCACCGTAAAGCTTTTCTATCTCTTTATTTTTTCTAGCCTTTTCTTTTAATGTTTTAAATTCACCTTTTCGAGCAATATGTTCTTTATACAGTTTAGCAATACTGACTGCACCATTATTTGTCACATATAATTGAAATCCATATGTTTTATTTTTATTTATACGTGGGAATTCATGTATAAACTCAAATCCTATTTTCGGATCCGATTGAAATTTCAATTCATTATTAAACATATTGTTCGCAATATATACAATCGAATATTTCGAACCATTTAACGCGAAAAACTTCATAGAAAATGATTCAGCAAATGAATATGCATCATCCTTTAAAAACTTCTTCCAATTCTCATCATTGCTCGGAATTTGCTTCCCTTCCCATAACGGAAGTGTATAATTTTCAGCTTGTACTTTCGGCCACGTAAAACTTTCTGCACCAGTCGATTCCACTTCAATATTCAAATGATCTTTTTTCTTCTCTACATTCACCTTTACTTTTTGATCTGGATATTCCCAAGATATTCGATCCTTTTCTTTTTTTACATTCGACACCTTCATTTTCGGCAAGGGCTGTGACGCCTGTTCCTTTACACCATCATGTTCGACAGTTAACGTGAAAGTCTCTGGATTTACATCGTAAGTAAACTCTTTATACGTCGATTTCTTTATTTTAGACTCTTGAACAGTATTGCTACCTTTTACATCACACCCAACTAAAGTCGAAAATGACATCGTTGTAAGAAGACATATCGCTATCATTTTTTTCATCTTCTGCACCTCCACCACTGAATATACAAGGGCTTTGTTACAGGAATGTGGCAAAAAAATAAAACTAGCATAAACTAGCTCTATTTGCGTATTAAAAATAAAGTGAAACTTTAATCAGTGGGGGTTTTGTTCATCCCCCACTGATTATTAGTTGAACCAATCGGACGTTTACGGACAGTTAATCTCCCACCTAACTTCTTTGCTCCAACTGAATTTTGGGATGGGAGTTTTACTGTCCGTTAACGCGGAATAAAGGCAAATCATTCTAAGTTGTAACACTTATTTCTTAACTAAAGAAATAAGTGTATATAATATAGCCTAAAGCTAGCACTAAAATTACTAGCGCTGTACCTTTCCAATTCATACCACCTGCCATATCAACTGGACTACCTGTTTCAGCTCTGTTTAATCCATCCTTTAAAGAACCTGTAGGATTATTTTTCAATTCACTTTGCCTTATACGTTCTCTTTTTTCTTCTGGTGACTCTTGCTTCATAGGATCACCTCCAAATGAATACACACTTTACTAAATTATACATGATTACTTTTCTTTTATATGCCAACTGAAAAGCTATTTACAACAAAAAAAGCTAGCAATGCTAGCTTTTTTATAGTTCTATACGTTCTTTTTTATTTACAGTAATCCCTCTATGATCAATTTCTAGCTCACACACTTTCATAGACGTAAATACTCTCGCTAATTGCTCAGCAATTTCTTGACGTTTCTCATAAGGCGTTAATATAAAAATAGATGGTCCTGCACCGCTAAGCGCTGTACCGTATGCACCGAATTCTTTTGCACATTTACGAATAGATGGTAATAACGGTACAAGCTCTAAACGATACGGTTCGTGAAAATGATCCCTTTCCATCATTTCCCCTACAACTTCCCATTTCTTTTGACATAACGCAGCTACTAATACATTACTTATTGCACTAGCCTTAACAGCTTCATGAAACGGAAATACATCTGGTAATACAGAACGGCTTTCATCTGTATTTAGCTCTTCATTTGGAATAAGTGAAATTACGCCTAATTCCTTACTTTCAATTCTCACAACCGATACATTCTTTCCATCAAGTGCCCCGATTACAGTTCCTCCTAATATAGAAGCAGCAACATTATCAGGATGACCTTCAAAATTTGTAGCAATTTGAACTTTTTGATCAGTCGTTAAGTTCAATTTGCCTAGTTGATTTGCAAGCTCTATCCCAGCTACAATTGCTGATGCACTACTTCCTAGACCTCTTGTTAGCGGGATGTTACTAGTAACTTCTATTATATGGGGTGATAAAGAAGGACATACTTTACATGCCGTGCTAACAATTAAATTTTTATCGTCTGTCGGAATTGAATCTTCAAAGGAATGGATCACTTGCCATTTATCAGACTTCTCTTTTACTACTACATGTAAATACAATGACAAAGCTATTCCTACTGAATCAAATCCAGGTCCAACATTCGCTGTACTAGCAGGAACACGAATACTTAATGGTATCACGACATAATCACCCCTTTAATATGCTCTTTAATTTGTTCTATATTATTTGAAACACTTGCAATATCTAATGTATTAGAAGAAATTGCGATATCAGGATCTTTCAAGCCGTTTCCAGTTAAAACTGCAACAACTGTTTCTCCTTTTTTGATTTTTCCAGATTGAACATGTTTCATTACGCCCGCTAATGAAGCATTTGATCCTGGCTCAGCGAAAACCCCTTCCGATTTTGCTAATAATCTATACGCATGTAAAATTTCTTCATCTGATACCATATCTATTTCACCGTGAGATTGCTCAGCAGCCTCTACTGCATATGACCAACTTGCTGGGTTACCGATGCGAATCGCTGTTGCAATTGTTTCTGGCTCGTCAATTACATGCCCTTTTACAATAGCAGCTGCTCCTTCCGCTTCAAATCCGTGAATTCTTGGCTTTTTATAACCTTTTTCTTTCTCATATTCACAGAAACCTTTCCAGTACGCTGTAATATTTCCGGCATTCCCAACAGGGATCGCTAGAACATCTGGTGCACGTTGCAACTGATCACAAATTTCAAACGCTGCTGTTTTTTGCCCTTCAATTCGATAAGGATTCACTGAGTTTACTAACGTAATCGGCTCTTCCGCAGCAATATTTCTTACAGCCTTTAATGCATCATCAAAATTTCCTTCTATTGAAATGATTTCAGCACCATACGCAACTGCTTGCGCTAATTTCCCATGTGCAATCTTTCCTTCCGGTATTACGATAATACATTTCATTCCAAGGCGTGCCGCGTATGCGGCAGCCGATGCTGATGTATTGCCTGTCGATGCGCAAATAATGGCCTCCGAACCTTCTTCTTTTGCCTTTGCGACTGCCATTACCATACCACGATCTTTAAAGGAACCTGTCGGATTCGCTCCTTCGTACTTACCATATAACTGAATCCCTAATTGTTTTGATATATTTAATAACGGAATAAGGGGTGTATTTCCTTCCATTAAGCTCACATCAGGTGTGTTTTCATTTACCGGTAAATAAGAAGCATATTGGTTTAATAGTCCTTTATACATATTGTTTTTCCTCCTCAATAATGTAGTAACTGTTTATTTCACTTGCGACATCTTCTATCGCTCCTAAAACTCGTTCGAATTGATACTTTGAAGTTTGATGTGTCACAACAACGACTTCTGCAAGTTCACGATTTAAAGGTAATTGAATAACTTCTTTTAAACTTACAGAATAATTAACAAAACATTCTGTTATTTTTTGCAACATCCCAGGTTCATCTCGTAATGAGATACGTAAGAAATATTTCGAAACAACTTCTTCATCCCCTTGTAATTCATACGGTTCCGGTTCTTTTAACGCACTTTTATTTTTCTGAACTTGATTCATATTTTTAACGATTGAAATAATATCACTTACTACAGCAGAACCAGTCGGTAACTTCCCAGCTCCAGGTCCGTAAAACATTACTTCTCCAACTGCTTGACCGTGAACATATACCGCATTAAATTCATTATTTACATTCGACAATGGATGATGATTTGGTAATAGAGTAGGTTCTACACTTAAATGAATGGCTGATCCTTGTTTCTCCGCTTTCCCAATTAATTTCATAGTAAACCCTAACTTTTCGGCCATTTGTAAATCTTCTTTTTCAACCTTTCTAATCCCTCTTACTTGCACATCATCTAAAGAAACATTCATCGAAAAACCTAAGTTTGCAAGAATAGCTACCTTTCTCGCCGCATCTAGCCCATCTACATCCGCTGTCGGATCCGATTCTGCAAAACCTAATTTTTGCGCTTCTTGTAAAGCCTCTTCATACGACCATCCCTTTTGACTCATCTTTGTTAACATATAATTTGTTGTTCCATTTACGATTCCCATTATTTTTTCAATTTGATCTGAAGCTAATCCGTCTGTTAGTCCTCTTAACACTGGAATACCCCCGGCTACGCTTGCTTCATAACATAAATCACAATCATTATCATTCGCCAGTTGCAAAAGCTCTGCACCGTATACAGCCATTAAATCTTTATTTGCTGTTACGACATGTTTCTTATTTCGTAAAGCCTTAACAATATGATGCTTCGCTTCTTCAATTCCGCCCATTACCTCTACTACAATATCAATATTTGAATCATTTAGAACTTCATCAACATGACTTGTTACTACGATTCCATCGATACAAACATCACGTTCTTTTTCTAAGTCACGTACAACGACTGTCTTCACCTTCACTTCATACCCTGTATCAAGTGCAATTTTTTTATAATGTTCTTTCAAAATATGGACAACACCACTTCCGACCGTACCTAATCCTAACACCCCAACATTAATGACGTTATTCATCTTCTAATCTCCTCCTACAATTTTATTTTTTATCTTTATCAATCACCTTGCTCTGCTTTTCAACCATGCAGGTGGTGGTTATTTCCGTACGTACAAATCGTTTCATGTTACTGCACCTCCTTTCAAAATAATAAAAAAACACACCCATCCCTAGGAAAGGGACGAATGTGTTTTCGTGGTTCCACCCTTGTTCCAATCTAGACGTATCTCCTCCTAGATTGCTCAAGTTCAGATAACGGCTGATTCCGTCAATAATTACTAGATTACTCGTTCACTATTGAAGTTCAAAGGTGGTAAAATCATTTCTCGTGTTAGGAAGCTCACACCCTTGACTTCCCTCTCTGTAAACCGTAAAAATGATTTCATGTCCTTATCGTTACTTTTCGTTCATGTTTATTTGTTAACTCATTATACTCGCATAAAAAACAAAATCAATACTATTTTTTAATTATTTTTAATTTTCAATCTCTAAAACTATAAAAAAACACACTCATCCCTAGGAAAGGGACGAATGTGTTTTCGTGGTTCCACCCTTGTTCCAACCTAGACGTATTTCTCTCTAGATTGCTCAAGTTCAGATAACGGCTGATTCCGTCAATAATTACTAGATTACTCGTTCACTATTGAAGTTCAAAGGTGGTAAAATCATTTCTCGTGTTAGGAAGCTCACACCCTTGGCTTCCCTCTCTGTAAACCGTAAAAATGATTCCGTGTCCTTATCGTTACTTTTTCGTTCATGTCTATTTGTTAACTTATTATAGTTATCAACTTTTTAAAAAGCAAGCCTATTTTTACTAACAATTTTCAAAATCATTTTTTATTATATTTCACAATAACATTATGCAACTGTCGCTCGATTTACCTATTTTGTTATTTCTCCACTTTGTAAATCAATGCCTCATATATACATTTCCTATTCTAAACCACGTACATCTCCACCTCAGAAAACTATATTAATAAAATTTTATTAATACAATCTTTTTGTATAACTTTCTTCTAAAGAACGTGCAACATCTTCTTCTAAAGCATTCACTTTCGCATGCTCCAGCAACATTTTTGCTGCTGAAGGTAACTCTTTTTTATTTAACCAAGATTCTGGATCCCACATTTTTGAACGAATAAAAGCTTTTGCACAATGGATATAGCATTCCTCTACCTCAATCACAATTCCAAGTAGCGGATTGCGTCCATTTACCTGCATTTCTTGCAAAATTTCTTCGTCGTTTATTATATACGCTCGGCCATTTATTCTGAGTGTCTCCCCAAGGCCTGGGATAAAAAAGATTAATCCTACACGTGGATTTGAAATAATATTCAAAATGGAGTCTATACGGCGGTTGCCTGGTCTTTCTGGAATGATGATTTTATTATGGTTTAATACGTAAACAAATCCAGGTGCATCTCCTCTCGGTGAAGCATCACACTCTCCTAATTTATTTGCTGTAGATAATACTAGAAAAGGAGATTTGGATAGAAAATCTATACAATGGTGGTCTAGTGATGAAATAACTTTCTTTAACGCTCTCTCACTTGGTTGCCCCAATATTCCCCGTAATTCTTCCTCTGTTGAAATAATCGATTTTATTTTCTTACTCTCTATTCCCACTAATAACGACCCCTTTTTTTCTTTATTTTCCCAAAATTCAATACGATTATTGTATAATAAAATTTGTAGAAAGGGGAATTAAAATGACAGAGTGGTTAACGATATTTGATTCTGAAAGAAATACACTTGGGAAGAAATTACGTGATGAAGTGCACCGTGACGGTGATTGGCACGAAACATTTCATTGTTGGTTTGTAGAAAAAGATGATGAAGATATGTTCTTATATTTCCAATTACGCTCTAAAAATAAAAAAGACGCCCCATGTATATGGGATATTACTTCAGCTGGACATATTATGCATGATGAAGATGTACAAATTGGTGGCCTTCGTGAAATTGAGGAAGAATTAGGGCTTTCCTTTCAAACTACTGATCTAGCATATACAGGAATCTTTACAATAGATTATGAAATTTCAAATCTTACGGATCGCGAGTTTTGCCATATGTATTTTCACAATGTCATCGATCCACTTCCATTCGCACCAGGTGAAGAAGTAGATGATGTGATGAAAGTACATGCAACTTCTTTTCTACAACTATTAAAAAGAGAGATTTCATCTTTTACAGCTATTTCTGTTTTAAACAATAAGCCGATAACGATAACATTTGAAGATATCTATCCATATGATATTGCATACTATGAATTTGTTATAGAGCAAGGAATAGAATTACTAAAAAATAATGATTTGTAAATAGAATAGGACTCCCTACTAATATCGGTCGGGAGTCCTATTTTTCATTATTGCTCAAGTGTCTTCAACTTTTTCTCTACTCGTATGAATAAGCGAATGATTAGTACTAGCATAAAGATCATTATCGCTAACGTTGTATGGGGATATTTAAACAGTATACTAATAAAACTTCCTATCAACATCATAATGAATCCATTTTGTTTCATCACTTCTGCGCTATACCTATTCCCCGCATCCCATAGTCCCTTATTTTTCATAGATCGTTTCGTACGGTAACCATATGCTGCGTTAATATCCGTTGGTGGATTTTTTCGAAGAATAAGTGCAGCAAGTATAAATATAACACCAATCAATATGCTCATTCCTATGTTTACTAATGCATAGCTCAATTATATCCCCCCTAACTTACACTCTTATTATACGATACGACCCTATTTTTCCCAATTCATAACACATTCACTTTCTTTCTTTCGATGTCTGAAACATACTTGGAAGTGTTACAAAACGTGCTCCTTTCGTTTTTAACTGCGGAATCATTTTGTCTAGCGCCTCTACAGATCCTTGCAAATGTCCACCTGGAGTTGAATGTTGAAGTATGATACTACCAGGGAATGAGTTCCCTAACACATTATTTGTAATCGTATCAGCACTTACCCCTTTCCAATCAACCGTATCAACACTCCACTGTACAATCATAAAATTTTGCTCAGTTGCCCACTTCAATTGATTTTCAAGTATTTCACCATACGGCGGGCGTATAAATTTAGGAGCATAGCCGGCTATACGTTTTAATATTTCTTCCGTTTTTATAATTTGATTACGGTACTCATCCTCATTTACTTTCGCTAAATTAGGATGGCTATACGTATGATTACCAATTACATGCCCTTCATTCGCAATACGCTTTACTACATTTGGAAACTTTTCTGCATTTTCACCAAGCAGGAAAAAAGTCGCTTTTACATTATGTTGTTTTAACTTATCTAATATTTTTGGCGTGAATTCTAAATCCGGTCCATCATCAAATGTAAGAGCAACTTCCGCTTTATTGTACGGTCCTGAAAATGCGTACGCATATTTTTCAACCCAAGAAAATGACGTCCACGATCCACGCTCATCTGCTTTCATTTGTACTTCATAATTTTGAGGGGTATATACGTACGGCAATGAGTTTATATAGTCTCCATAATAAAATGAGTTATATGGCATATAAGCATACGAAACATTTCGTTCTAGTCCCCATTGATATGGAGTAAACATTTGTGGCGAATAAAAATAATACATGATAAAAACCTCCCTAAATTTTCATATGTGATTCCTCTGCACTTTGTTAGAGAAATTGTTATTCATAAACAAAAATAAGACTGTCCGTAATTTGGACAGTCTTACTGCTTACTATTATTAATAAATTGATGTACTACCTTTCGGCAAAGTTTTCACGTGTTTTAAATAGTTCGTCACTTTATCATCATCATCTTGCGGATATCGATACCCATATGTGTTAGCAATTTCATTCGCCACTTCCCTAAATAAATTACCCATGACAAAGAATGATTCCCATATGTTTTCATATTCCGCATTAGAAAATGTCCTTTTAAATTGCTCCCACATTTCCCCTTCAAAATATTGCTCAAAATGCTTTCCAAATTTACCTGTATTAACTGTAAAGTCTGTTTTCATACCAATATGCCATTCTAGCATTACGATGAACATATCTCGCACTGGTCCTTCAAGCATTCCTTTTGCATAAGAAAGCTCTTCTCTCCATAACCCTTTTGCCACATTCGTACTACACCACCAAAACTCATTACAGCAATCTAAAAACTCTTTTTTTGTAGGCTTTTTTATTAAGTAATCTTTATCGCTTGCTGGCGGGAATTCTTCTATACAATTATCTTTATCGAGAAGTAATTTACTTAAGCTATCTTGTCCAACGAACTTTTTTATTAAATCAACCGGAACTAATGTTAAATCAATCCGATTTCCATCCATGAACTGCATTAAATACGGAAACTTCCCGTCTCCATCTGGTGGAACTAATGACATTTCTTCTGGCATTTGTACAATCATTATTTCTCCAAACCTATGAATCCAATTATGATTAGACGTAAAAGAGCGTATATCTTTTACAACATAAATAACATCATAGTCTTGAAAACAATCTTTTTTCACATTTGGATTTACACGTGATCCATTCATGATGACAGCTCGAATTCTTTCATCCTCTTTTGCTGTATTTATAATTAAGTCTAACATTTCTTTTTCCGTTCTCATCTACTTATAGCCTCCAATTTTTTAATATATAATATAGTGCTATGTATAACTGGAGGTCCACGAGCTAATCTCGTTATACACGATACATGTTATAATTTTTCAAACATCTTTTTCATTCTATTTATCTCCTTTCGTTATTCTTTTACGACCGCCATTATAAATCCATCGTACCCTTTACTACCCACCGTTTGAAGCGCAGTAGCACTTACACGTGGCTCTGTAGCTATTAATTCATAGAAACGACGTATCCCTTGTACGCGAGGGTCATTACTCGTATTGTCAATAACTTCTCCTTCACGTACTACGTTATCTCCAATAATTACAGTCCCCGGACGTGATAGTTTCAGTGCCCATTCAAAATAAGCGGGGTTATTTTGTTTATCAGCGTCTATAAAAATAAAGTCAAAGGGTTCATACTTCTCATTTTCGATTTGCTTTAAAGAATCTAAAGCAAATCCTAATCGTATTTCAATTTTATCAGTCAAATTAGCACGCTCAATATTATTACGTGCAATTTCTGCATGTTTTTCACTCGCTTCCAATGTAACAACTCGTCCTTCAGATGACAATCCTCTTGCAAGCCATATCGTGCTATACCCGCCTAGAGTACCAATTTCTAAAATGTTACGAGCTCCTTGAATTTGTACTAATAGTTGTAAAAACATCCCTTGCGTTGGCGATACATCATGTGCTGGTAAATTAGCTATAGCATTAGTTTGAAGTACTTCTTCTAATGTAGAATCTTTCGGTATTAATATATCACTCACATATTGATCAACAGCCGTCCATTTCTCAATCGTACTCATGTAAATACCATCCCCTTCAATTTTCCAATGCATTTCTACTATTCGCTTTCAATTATACCGAAAATTCTGTCTCATATACAAAAAATAAAGAAGGGACATCTACTTCATTACAAAATAGATGTCCCTTCTTTTGTTTATACATGTATCCCTTACGGATTAGTAGACCAAAGTCCTGCTGATTTAATAAATGTACGTTTATTTAATTTCAGCTGCGCTACGATAAACTCTGCAATATCTTCTGCTTGCATAACTTTATCAGGATTTCCATCAGTTAATCCTAAATCTACAGCCATATCAGTTGCTACTGTACTTGGAGTTAAAGCAGTTACGCGAATATTATGTTTACGAACTTCCATCGCTAACGATTCTGTTAAGCCAAGAACACCAAATTTAGAAGCACTATATGCACTTGTTACAGGTGCACCTTTTTGTCCTGCTGTAGATGAAATGTTAATGATATCACCAGATTGTTGTTCAATCATGCTTGGTAAAGCTGCACGAGTTGCATAGTATACACCCATTAAGTTTACTTGAATGATTTTTTCCCAATCAGCAACGTCTAATTCTAAAAACTTACCGAACTTAGAAATACCAGCGTTATTAATTAAAATATCGATAGATCCTAAACCGTTTTTTAATGTCTCAATTGCAGTAGTCACTTCTTCGTATGAAGAAACATCAGCAGTTGCAATAACAGCTTTTACGCCTTCTGCTTCTACTTCTTTCGCTACAGCTTTTAAGTTTTCTTCTGAGCGAGCTAAAAGACCTACATTTACGCCCTCTTTCGCTAATGCGATCGCTACAGCGCGACCAATCCCTCTACCTGCTCCTGTAATTAAAGCATTTTTTCCTTGTAATAATTCTGCCAAGTATAACACTCCTTAATCATCTCAGTTATGTATTATATTAAAATTGTATCTATGTTTATGTAAAAAGGCAATGATGCACTTTCATGTGCGTAGGTTACTTGTAGGTAACTATAGTAAGAATACAAGTACCTTTAAAGAAAAAAGTAGTGCTAGAAGAACCCCTAACACTACTTTTCTTTCTAATTCGGAATACGCACACTAAATTCCGTACCCTGACCTTCTATACTTTCAACCTTTATTTCTCCTTGATGTAGATCGACTACTTTTTTTACTATCGCTAATCCTAAGCCACTTCCTCCATATGCTCGATTTCGTGAAGAATCAGCTTTAAAAAACCGTTCAAATATATGTTGTTTTTGTTCTTCTGAAATACCAATTCCCGTATCACGTATACGTACTTCTACTAATGTCTCATATTCTTTTAGCTTGATTGAAATCGTACCGCTACTTGGAGTAAATTTAATACTATTATGAATTAAATTAATCCAAACTTGACTCATACTTTCTTGGTCAGCAGTTATATGCACTTTTTCTAAATCAAGGTCTAATTCAATTTCTTTCTCACCCCAAAGCGGTTCACTATTTAATACAATTTGTTTTAACTGTTGATCTAATCGATAAGTTACTCTTTCTGGTGTATATTCTTCCGACTCTAAAAGAGTTAGTTTCAGTAAATTTTGACTTAGTTTAGATAATCTCGTCGTTTCTGTTTCAATAATGGTAAGATAATGCTCTCTTTTTTCCTCAGGAAGATTAGTATCTTGTAGTGCTCTAGCAAACCCTTTTATAGAAGTTAATGGTGACTGTATTTCATGAGAAACATTCGAAACAAATTCCTGGCGCATTTTCTCCATCGCATTCAGTTCATCTGTCATATCGTTTATACTTTTTACGAGCACACCAATTTCCCCATCATATTTCTCTTCATTTCGTATTTTTACCGAGAAGTCCCCTTTTGCAATTTTTTGTATCGGTTCAATAATAGTCCAAATCATCGCCTCTCGCTTCGGTCTCATTAATACTGCAATTAATATCCAAAGAAGAATCATAAATATAAAACTGAGTATGTCACTAATGAGGTAAGTAACAAAAGGAGATAAATGTATTGCAAGGGCATCCAATATACTAGATGATACATAAAATGCTGTAGACCAAATAATAGTAAGAAAAGAAAAGAGTGCTATTATCGCTCCTGTTACTTTCAGCATCTTGAATTTACTCATTCGTTCTCTTTTTCTCATTTACTTACCTCTAAGCGATATCCTAAACCCCTTATTGTTTTAATACTAAATTTCGACTTCTCTTCTTGAAACTTCTCACGTAACCGATTTATATGAACGTCTAGTGTGCGTTCATTCCCTTCAAAATCATATCCCCATACATCTTCAATTAATTGCTCTCTCGAACAAGTTCTCCCCGCTTTAGAGCCTAAAGTAAAGAGCAATTCGAATTCTTTTAACGGTAACGTAACCGTTTGTTCTCCAATTGTAACTTCAAATATTTTACGATTTAACAGTACAGTTCCAACTTGAATTGATTGCGACACTGTAATTTGGTAACGTTTCAATAACGCCTTAACCCTCACTACTAGTTCTATCGGATCAAATGGTTTTACAAGATAATCATCCGTACCAAGATGAAATCCTTTTACTTTTTGAGACGTTTCCCCTTTAGCAGTTAACATCAAAATTGGAATATCATAGTACTTTCTTAATTCGAAACATACATCAAATCCATCCATATTCGGCATCATGATATCAAGAATAACCATATCAACTTTCACTTCATTTATTTTTTGAAGTGCATCTAGACCATCAATTGCCTCATATGTTTGAAAACCTTCACGCTCTAAAAATACAGAAACGAGTTCTCTAATATGCGGATCATCGTCTACTATTAAAATGTTAGGTATCAAAGAAACCATTTCCTTTCTAATTAGCATCCTTAACAAAACTTTTAAAAATGAATAATCAGTGGAGTACAATCCCCACTGATTATTCATTTTATAATGCCGCCTCTTTAATTTTCAATTGTTGCGTTGCAAATTCACGATACATGTCATGTGTGCGTAATAATTCATCATGTGTACCACTTCCTGTAAGATTCCCTTTTTCAATAAAGATAATTTTATCTGCATCTACAACAGTAGACAGTCTATGTGCAATAACTAACGTTGTTCTGCCTTTCATTAAGTTATTTAATGCCTTTTGAACGACGGACTCGGACTTACTATCTAAACTTGAAGTTGCCTCATCTAACATAAGAATTTGTGGATTTCGAAGTAGAGCTCGTGCAATCGCAATTCGCTGCCTTTGTCCTCCGGAAAGCTTCACACCACGCTCTCCAACTTCTGTTGCATAAGCGTTTGGCAAATCATGAATAAATGCATCAACATATGCCATCGCTGCTACTTTTTCAATTTCTTCATCTGTTACTTCCCCCTCAACACCGTAACAAATATTATCACGAATTGTTCCATCGATTAACGGACTATCTTGTGAAACGTAACCAATTTGACGTCGCCATGACTGTAATGAATAGTTCGTAATTGCATCTTTTCCTAATTTAATGGCACCGCTAGTTGGCTCATAAAAACGTTCTAATAGTGAGAATAACGTCGTTTTCCCGCTACCACTTGGCCCTACAATTGCTGTTACTTTTCCAGATTCAATTGTGAAATCAATATTCTTTAACACTTGCTCTTCTTCGTTATACTCGAAATGTACATTTTCAAGAACGATTGGTTGCTTAGCATTTGTGACTTTCACACCAGTTTCATGATCTTCTACTTCATATTCTAAAATGGTATTAATTCTTTCCGTTGCACCAATCGCCTTTTGGAATTGTGTAAAGAACATAGATAATTGACTCATCGGCATTATAATTTGAACTAAATATAAAATAAACGCTACTAGTTCCCCAGTTGTTAATGCACCACTAGAAACTCTCATCCCACCATATCCTACGATAATAACAAGCAGTGCCATTAAAACAAACGACATAACTGGTGAAATTAACGCTTGCACTTTTCCCTCTTTCAAACCAAATTGCAATAACTTCTCGATACCTTTATTTCCAGTTTCATATTCTCTTTTTTCTGTGTTCGAAGATTTCACTAAACGAATTTCTGATAATACTTGCGTTAGCACACTTGTAAAAGAAGCTGTTTCATCTTGAAGCGCTTTTGAAATCTTATACATTTTTCTTCCTAGTGGAACTAAAATCAGTACTGATAATGGAATAACCGTTAAAAGTAAAAGTGTCATTTTCCAATCTAAAACAAATAATACAATTAATGATCCGACGATTGAAATACCACCTGTTAGTAAGTTTGACAAATGCTCAGAAATTAATGTCTTCACAACACCTGTATCATTTGTCATGCGGCTAATTGTATCGCCTGTTCTATTTTGATCATAATAAGATACTGGCAATATAAGTACCTTTTTCCACAAACGTTCTCTCAGTCCAGCTACAATCTTCTGTCCTATATAATTTAATAAATATATAGACAATCCTGCAGCTATAGTTTGCATAATAAAGAATGCAACTAATCCAACAATTTGTCCTGTACTAATTGAGGAAAGTGAAAAATTATCTACTAACCCTTTTGTTAACATCGGAATAAATAAACTTGCTCCCGTAGAAAGCAAACTCATTAATAACGCAAAAATAAGAATCCCTTTCGGAGGCTTTGTATCTTGAATAAGGCGTAAAAACTGCCTCCAATTCCCTTTTTTCTTTATTTCATCTCTAACTTCCATTCATGTTCATCTCCTCGTGTTAAACAAAACTGTTCTTTCTAAAAATAGAATACAATACAAATGTAAACTGAATGTAAACACACATTTTGTATTTTTACAAAATATACATAAAAACTCATCTTTACAACAGGTATAAACATCTGATATTATTACCTGGTACTTAATATTATTCTATGTGAATTATAAATAACTAATTTAAAATACTATATAAATCTCCAGTTATTGAAAGGAGTATCCTTTTTGCAAACAAATATACATTCCGAAAAGGAAACAATCATTTTTATTCATGGATTAGTTGGCAATCGTCGTGCCTTCAAAAAAGAGCATAAACGATTTTCGGCCTCTTACAACATTATTACATATGACTTATTAGGTCACGGCGATGATAAAGGTGAAGCTATCGAATTTTCATTACAGCGCCTCGTTGATCAATTATTGAATTTATACGAAAAAGAAGGCATTCAAAAAGCTCATATTTGCGCTTTAAGCTACGGCTGTTATATCTCTACCATTTTTGCACAAATGCATCCAGAAAAAGTTTTGAGCATTTGTCATATTGGTGGACATTATAATAACCCTTCCCTTTTATATAACGTATTTCAAAAGTTTTGGGAGAAGCGAGGAGACGATTACTCTAAATGGCTCTCTCAATACGCAAATACCATTTTTCCAAGTGGCATACTAAAGGCAAATCCGTTCGCAGTCATTTCAAAAAATATTTATTATCGGTTCGGATTGCAATTACATTCATCAATTATTGCTCAATCATTACGTCATCGGTTAGAATTCGATTTAAAATCTAAATTAAAATCACTTCCCCACCCTATACTATGGGTAATGGGTGAACATGATCATCTCTATAAATCTTGTCTTTTTGATTTAAAGTCCATTCTTCCTAACGTTTTATATAAAGAAATACCGTTAGCAGGACATGCAGCAAATTTATTTCGCCCTAACTATTTCCATGACTTATACGATCGATTTTTAAACGGGAAGTTAAAGTAAAAACTACTATACTCCCAATTTATTCAACTATAAAAAGGCTTCCCAAGTTTCCCTGGAAAGCCTTTTCTCTATACGAAAAGTATATAATCTACTTTTTCTTAGTATGCTTTTGTGTAACCTAATAGGTGCTTGCTCCAGTAAGAGTTACTTACAGAACTAATACGTACACCAGTTGCATCAGTTTCTGCACTAATGAACTGACCGTTTCCTAAGTAAACACCCATGTGAGAAGGACCTGATTTATAAGTGTTTTGGAAGTATACTAAATCACCTGGTTGTGGATTGCTAGTTTTTGTTTTAGAACTCCAGTATCCAGCAACTGTTTGACGAGCGCCTTTATGACCAGTTTGATTTAATACGTAGTGAATGAATCCACTGCAATCAAAACCAGCAGGTGTTGTACCAGCTGTTCTATATGGTGAACCATTTAATGATCTAGCGAATCCAGCGATTGAAGATGTATCTCCACCAGTTGTTGGTTTTTGTACGTCTTTACCTGGTTGTTGAACGTTATTTGTAACGTTATTGTTATTTGTAACGTTGTTTACTCCGCCTTTTACAAACTTAACGAAGTCTGCACTTACGTAACCTGTGCGGCCGTTATGGTTAATTTTGTACCAACCATTTTCAGCGCCAGTAACGTTTAATACTGTACCGTTTGTTACACCACCGATTACAGCGTTGTATGTAGCTGGGCCTGTACGTACTTTTAAAGCACCAGTGTTAACAACATAAGAACCACCAGTTTGAACTGTAGTAGTATTGTTGTTTGTAGTTGGTTGTTGTGTTTCGTTAGATACAGCAGAACCACCTTTTGTTACGAAGTCTTTACTTACGTATCCAGTTCCACCATTGAAGTTGATTTTAAACCAATCTTGTACTTCACCAACAACTTGTACTGTTTTACCTTTATTTACAGAGCCTAATACTGTATGAGATGTACTTGGGCCTGTACGTACGTTAAGTGAAGAAACGTTTACTGTGTAAGTACCAGTTCCTTGTTGAACAGTAGTTCCTGTTTTACCACCAGTCGTTACGAAGTCACCACTTACATAACCAGTTTGACCGTTTACAGTTACTTTGAACCAACCGTTTTCTTGTCCAATTACTTGTAGTACTTGACCTTGTTTTACTTTAGAAATAACGCTATGTCCTGTACCAGCACCTGAACGAACATTTAATACATCAGCAGTTACTGTGTATTTTAAGTCGGATTTTGTTTCTACAGTTTTTGTTTCAGTTACAGTCGTTTGTGTTTGTGTTTGTCCATTAATTTCTTTTAGCGCTTCGTTTGAAACTTGTGCATGAGCAGAATCCATACCTGGAACTGCAACACCTGCTACTGAAGCTGCTGCTAAACCTGCAATTACTTTTTTCATAAGTTGTCTTTACTTCCTTTCCCTACTATCCTCTTAAAAAAACTTATAAACTTAATACTTTACAATATTATCAAAGTAAAATATTCATTAAGTTCCATTTTTTAACAAGAGTTTTATTTTTCACACAGAGTTCATTTTAAATGAACAAAGTGAAATCCGTGTGAACTTCATGTGAACTTTATCATTAAACACAGTGTTTTTGCAATGCTTTTTTTATATTTCTTATGTATTTTATTGAAAATTCGACATACCATTCATTATCTTAGTATATATTTTCTATCCACTTAAAAAAATTCTATTCATCTAACACAATGCAAAGAATGTATTTCCTATTATAGTTCCTCCTATGAAGTATACTCTTATCATGACAAAAAACACTTTTTTTATCAATAGTATAATATTTTTAGAAAACTATTTTTGATACTATCTATCACTTTTAAAAGATTTGACGATTTGTAAGATTTAACTTCAAAAATTCTGTTCTAATTTGACGAAAGTACACATTCCGCTACCCATTTTTAACTGTCTATGGAATTTATAGGGTATTTATATTATCATATATATAGTAGCGTCTTAATCTATACACATTTTATTTACCCTACACGGAAAGCAATTGAATTTTAAGATGAGCGTTTTATTGCTTGCAAATAGTGGAATCAAAAGGGAGGTATATTTATGAATAACATAATAGATGATCCTATAAATAAAAATATAGAACTGTACTATGCTTTTTTTCAATTCGTTTCAATTATTACCTTACAAAAAATATCAACTATTGAAACACGTAAAAACGAATTAAAAAATCAGATGAAAAATTCCTATCAAAAAAATCCTTACTACTTATAAAAAGGTGAACAGGTTGTATCCCTGTTCACCTTTTTATAAGTAGCAAAACCCCGATTGGTTCAAATAATAATTAGTGGGGGATAAACAATTCCCCCACTCGTTCCTACATTATTTATAAATTTTTACACGGTTTTCTAAAGGCTGGTATTCTTTTTCACCTGCAGGTACAACCGGTTTACCAAACGGCATTTGCGCAATAAGCTTCCAATTTTCTGGAACTCCCCATTCTTTTCTCACTTCTTCATCAATTAATGGATTGTAATGTTGCAATGTAGCACCAAACCCTTCAATTTCCAAAGCTGTCCAAATTGCAAATTGTAACATTCCAGAGGATTGCTGAGACCAAATTGGAAAGTTCTCTTTGTATAATGCAAATTTTTCTTGCAGTTCTTCCACCACTTCACTATCTTCGAAGTATAGAACTGTTCCATAACCACTTTTAAATGCATTCATTTTTTCTTCCGTAGAAGCGAAGTTATTTTCAGGTACAATTTTTCGTAACGTTTCTTTCGTAATATCCCATAACTTATCGTGTTGTTCTCCAAGCAAGACGACAACGCGAGCACTCTGAGAGTTAAAAGCTGAAGGTGTATGTTTTACAGCATGATAAATCACTTCTTGAATTTTTTCATCAGAAACTACTTGTTCTTTACTAATTGCGTAAATAGATCTTCTGTCTTCAATCGCTGAGTAAAAATCTTTTGCCATCATAATTCCCTCCAATTTTCACTTGAGGCTTTTTCCTATGTACACATCATATGCCCCTCAAAACTTATCATTAATAAGTTTCTAACTTTATAATATAAACAAACAATAATAAACTCAAATAATAACACTCACATTTTTTACCTTTTTACTTTATTAGTGCTAAAAAATAAAAGGCAATTTGCCGTTACCAATAGTACGTAACAACAAATTGCCTTTCTTATATGATGATCCAACTCAGTATTTCACTTAATTAACTAACCCAAATGCATAAGACATTAGCTTATTCGTTTCTGTAAAACGCTTTGTTTTACCTTTTGTTCCCATAACAACTGTAATAATACGAGTATCACCTTGTTTTGCTGTACCCGTAAAACAATACCCTGCGCTATCTGTAAATCCTGTTTTTAATCCGTCTATTCCTTCTATATATAAAGCTTTATTATTTTTGTTTAACATATCATTTGTACTTATAACATTAATATTATTAAATGCTAACTGACTTTGACGTAAGTGAGTCACTTCTAATATTTCTGGGTAATCTTTTATAAGATGATACGCCAAGTTTGCTACATCACCAGCCGTCATTTTTGTTTCACTTCCATCAGGCTCTTGTAATCCAGAAGCATTTGCAAATTTAGCATGTTCCGACATTTTTAACTGTTTCGCTTTTGCATTCATAAGCTGAACGAAATCTTTCTCCGATTTTGCCATATGTTCTGCTAAAGCCACAGCTGAATTATTAGCTGACTCAATCATTAATGCATGATATAAATCTTTAACAGTTAATGTGTCATTAACTTGTACTGGGATTCTCGCTCCCTCTGTTTGTGCCGCTTTCGCACTCATTTTCACCGGATCTTCCCAGCGAACTTTCCCATTATGTACATTTTCTAATAGAAGATATGCTGTCATCATCTTAGACATACTTGCTGGCGCAAAAGCCTCATTTTCATTATGTTGATAAATAATATCTCCATTACTCGCATCAATAATCATAGCTGCTTTTGCATCAATTTCCGGTGGTATGTACTTTGGTGGGACTACTTTTTCAACTAATCCTGTTTTAGGTAGTTCTGCCACTTGTAAAGGTTGTCCCTCTATACTTGTTGCACTCTTTTGAGTTCCTTGGAATAAGAACCAACATATCCCTAAAACAATGACTAATAGGACTGTCAGCCTTCCCCATTTTAACCGCTTCATTTCAAAACTCCTTTAACAAACCTTTTATACACTCACATTTAACCATAACAACTTTCCCTTTATATCGTCAAGGTAAAAAGCATATTTATTCATCTACAGCAATTATTATTTCAATGCATGTATGTTACAATAACAATACTGAAATATAAGAATATTCAATGATAAATCCTTATGAATAAAACTATTAATAGAAGGGATTCATACAAATGCTACTTCCAAAATCATTAAAATACGGAGACACAATTGGGATTTACTCACCTTCTTCTCCAGTAACCTACACTTCTCCTAAAAGATTTGAACGAGCGAAATCTTACTTACAACAGAAAGGATTTCATATATTAGAAGGTTCACTAACAGGTCGATATGATTATTATCGTTCGGGTAGTATACAAGAGCGTGCTGAGGAACTAAATGCTTTAATAAGAAACCCTAATGTTTCTTGTATCATGTCAACAATTGGTGGCATGAATTCAAATTCCTTATTGCCTTATATTGATTATGATGCTTTTCTAAATAACCCTAAAATAATGATTGGGTATTCAGATGCAACTGCTTTATTACTAGGAATTTACGCCAAAACAGGCATCCCTACATTTTATGGACCAGCTCTCGTCCCTTCCTTTGGCGAATTTGAACCTTTTGTTGATTGCACATACAAATATTTTGCTGAAACTTTACTACATGATCATTCTCTTCCTTATCATATAAAACAACCATTATTTTGGTCAGATGAATTTATTAATTGGGAAGAAAAGACGAAGGAGAAAGAACTTCGACCAAACAATTGGATTTCAGTAATTGATGGAAAAGCTACTGGGCGTATTATTGGCGGGAATTTAAACACGATACAAGGAATTTTGGGTAGCCCCTATATGCCACATATTCAAGAAGGCGATATTCTCTTTATTGAGGACAGTTCAAAAGATGCAGCTATTATTGAAAGAAGCTTTTCATTACTTAAAATTAACGGTGTGTTCGATAAAATTTCAGGTATCATTCTTGGAAAACACGAGCAATTTGATGATTGTGGTACCAATCGAAAACCTTTTGAAATACTATTAGAAGTACTTCAAAATCAAAGAATTCCTTTTCTAGCTGACTTCGATTGTTGTCATACACATCCAATGATTACTATACCTATCGGTGTTCAAGTAGAGTTGGATGCAACAAATAAAACGATACATATTGTAGAACCTTGGAAAAAATGAATGCATAGCTTCTATTGTTTTACAATAAAAGCCATGATACTATATAATTTGGAATGTGAAAGATTAAACAAAATACGTTCCAATATCTATTATTAGGAAAAGATAGATATAAATATATATTTATATGTAAAAGAGAGTGAATAAATGAAACCAACTATTAAAAATTACTTATTTTTACATGTAGCTTTTTTGATATATTCTATCATTATGGTTTACATGAAATGGGCGGCTAAATTTCCCATTGCTTCCATCTCATTTTTTATTGCTTATTTCGGACTAGTTATACTTTTATTTGGATATGCAATTTTATGGCAACAAGTAATTAAACATTTCGAAATATCAAAAGCATATTCACATCGCGGGATTATTATACTATGGTCAATGCTTTGGTCAGTATTTCTATTTGGAGATACGATTCAGTGGAATCATTTACTTGGTGCAGCTATTATTATCGTCGGAATTGTGGTGGTGACAAAAGATGAATAGTTATATGTTATTATTTATTTTCGGGATAATTTTAGCTAATTACTCACAAATATTATTAAAAAAAGCTACTTTGCAACAATACGATTCTAGAATAAAAGAATATGTGAATCCTTATGTTATTATCGGCTACTCTTTATTTGTAATTAACGCTGGATTAAATGTTATCGCCATGAAGGGCATGGCATTAAAACAAGCATCAGCATTAGAATCCTTAAGTTATATCATCATATTAATTTTCGGTTGGTATTTCCTAGGAGAAAAAATAACGAAACGTAAACTCATCGGCAACATGATTATTATCGTTGGTGTAATCGTTTATTGTATCCAATAGTAAAAGGCTCCGTTTATCACAAACGGAGCCTTTTACTATTGACCTAAATTTTGCACCTTCTCTTTCAAATCTCGAACTTGATCTACCGTCTGCATAAGCTCCGAGTTTTTAAACTCTTCTACATTCACTTTCCCTTCTTCTATCTTTATCATCGCCGTATCAATTAACGTATTTAACTTTTCGTTATATCCGACGATTTGCTGATGAAGATCCTTTGCTACATCAGGCGGTGTTAATTCATTAAAAGCGGGTATATCTTGTTTAATTTCACTAAGCTTCGCTTCTAATTCTTTTCGAGCTTCACTATCATTAACAGCCTTTTCAGCTAATGCTGGTGCATCATTTGCAAAAGCACTTATTTCATTTACATAGTCTGTCGCTTTTTGAGCATAATCTATGGAGTTCTTTCCTTGTTCTACTAGTGAACATCCCATTAAGCCAATTGTAACTATAAATACTACTAAAGTTGATTTTATTTTCATTTTAGGCTCCCTTCGTCTTTATAATTGTCTGTAAGTTTCTCTATCCTAACTTCTAGCTACATTACTTATAACCTTTTTTCAAATAGCTATTTACCCTCTTACATGCCCGATTACCGTTACAACATCTACTTCTATATGTACGCTAATAATATCTTCAATTATATCCGTATATCCTTGTCCTATAGCTGTTCCATAGTGTAATGTAAGCCCCTTCTTTTCATACACTGACTTTGGTACTGAAAAAAAAATCTCCTCAAATTTCTTTCATCAGCCGGTTCCATAATTAAAACAATCCCATCCTCATCAAACATATACGCTCGCCCTCCAACTTTACATTCACTATGGCTCAGTATTGCCTTGGTCAGCAAAATTTAAAACATAATACATTTATATACACACTCTGCTGCACCATAAAAATAAAAAACATTCCTTCTTTTTGTTAAGAATGAATGTTTTTTAAAAAATCAATTTCTAACTCTAGCATCTTTCTTTGACGAGGTTTTATTTTTCTTACGGGAACTCCAGCATAAATATACCAATCTTCTAAACTCTTTTTCACCATACTCATCGCACCTACTGCCGTGCCTTCTCCTATAGTTACATTTGGAAAAAGAATAGAATTAGCACCAATAATCGCATGTTTTTTTAAAATAACTTTTTCTGTTTTCACATTCCTATATTGATTCGGGACGGTTGGCCCCATTAATGTATTCCCACTGAAATCATCTAGTACTGCATATACGATTGTTTTAGCTGAGATATTTGCAAAGTCATGCATTTCAATTCCAACTTCTCCTCCATATAACGCTGTATACGCTGATATATGTGAATAACTTCCAATTGTGATTTTGCCACTTAAAATGCAAAAATCATCAATTCTTACATGATTACCAACTGATATAACACCTGGATTATATATACTTACTTTTTTACTAATCAATACATTTTTCCCAACAGATAAAAATCCAATTTTCTTTAGCTCTTCTTGATTATAAAAACTATTCATCTACCGACACCACCTTCTGCTCTAAACAGATTACAATTTGCTCTACTAGTTCTTTCGTCATTCCTTCCCATAAAGGTAAACTTACGATTCGTTTTGCTATTTTATTCGTTTTTGTTAAATCTGTCGACTTATAGTTTTTAAAAAGAACTTGTTGGTGGCAAGATGGTGAAAAGTATAATCTAGCTTCTATTTTCTGTTTTTTCAGTTCTTCAATTACTTGTATGTTGCGAACTTCTTCTGGACAAATGATAGGCATAAATTGGTGAATAACTGCTTCTGTCTTTTGGAATTTCCACCCTTTTTTCATTAACCCAGTATTTTGTAACAACTGTTTATACCATTCAGAAATACGGGTACGTTCTTTTAATTTTTGATCCCACTTTTTTATAGTCGCAATCCCAATAGCTGCTGCGTATTCAGACATTTTACAATTAAACCCCATCATCGTACATTCACGATTTGTATCAAATCCGAAATTCCCCATTCTTTTAATACGTTGTATATCTTCTTCGTTTTTACTATATATGAGCCCTCCTTCACCAATTCCGAACGGCTTTGTTGCATGAAAGCTATATACGATCATTCCACTAAAATCTTGACCGTAATGCATCCCTCCATTCATTAATCCAAATCCCGGCGCCGCATCTACGACAACCGGAATCCCCTTCTTCTCTAATTCTTCATATTCTTCTAAGTTCATCCATGATCCAAAAGTGGCGTACGGGACAACAATCGCAACCTCTTCTTTTAATTCTTCTATCTTATCCAAAAGTACGGTTTTATCCATATACCAATCATCTATTGAAATATCAATAAAGTAAGGTTCCAATCCACACCAAATAGCGGCTAAGGCAGTCGCAGGGAATGTAAAGCTAGGCATGAGAGCATACTTTCCCTTTCTTCTTTTCTTTAGTTGAATAGCCGCCATTAACCCTAACGTTGCGTTTGCTACTGTTGTAACAGCTCCCCTGTTTTGAAAAAATCCCGACATAATTGTTTGTTCAAAACGTTGATTTATAGGTCCGTAATTCGTATATATGTGAGATGTATCAATTTCCTTCAATTCATCCAAATACTCAATTACAGGTACAGTTGAAGCACGTAAAAAAGGAATATTCTCCATATCTATCTATTCCTTCCTATCATTTTCGGACAATATAGAGCATATCTGTTTCAGATAATCCAAATTTCCTAGCACTTTTCATTCCTTGTTTTTCCGCTATGTTATATAATTCTACCTTAAATCCTGCATTCATTAATCGTTGAATAAATCCCGATTGATTGTAAATTCTCACATGATCTTCTTGACCAAAAGCTAATTTCCTCAATTGTGGTGTTACAATTAATTCATTCTCTATAATAAAATCTACATTCATTACGATTGGTACTTGAATAATTCCCCATCCATTTGGCTTTAACACTCTATATAACTCTCGCATTGCTTTGTCATCATCAGGAACGTGTTCTAACACATGGCTACATAATATTACATCAAAAGTATTACTATCATATGTAATTCTTGTAACATCAATTTCCTTCATTAATGGATCCTTTGGTTCTAAGTCACCACATACATACGTAATATTTTTATACTCGTTAAACCAATCTCTTAACTTTGCTTCAGGTGCAATATGAAGCATTGTATAGTTTCTATTTAACAAGTCCGTTTCCGTTTCAATGTACGCACGGTACAATCTTTCACGATCCATCGAATTACAAACTGGACATATCCCTGTATCTTTATTCCACATTTCAAATTTATATTTCGGAAAATCATAATGTGCTGGCCAAGGTGAAAATTTTTCAAATTGTTGATTGCAATATTGACAATAACAACATTCTTTCTCGAACATATGAGCAACTAACTTGTTTAAGCCTTTTTTTATCTTTTCATTATAAATTTGATCTAGTTCGCCATTTCTTACTGCATCCTTAACTATAAATCCCGCATTTTCTAAACAATAAGATAAACTCTCTTTATACTCACTTTCGGAGCTTAAAAACCCACTATTATATGCATCTATAATTAATTCAATCCACTCTTCAATTGTCATTAAAATAAAATGCATTTGTTTTTGATTTTGTCCACTATGCTGTCTAAAATAACTAAGAGGTTCATGTATATAAACTACTTTTCCTTTCCTCATCATATCTAGCCAAGTTGCAATGTCATTAATAGCAGAATAAGCCTTTCCTTTAAAATATCCAAACTTCCCGTCAAACAAATTCCGATTAAACAAAACAGTTGTCGGCTCACCAACTACATTTTTCAAGTTTTTTAACATATAATTCCCTAATTCTTTTCCTTCAAAAAGTGTAGTTTCTTTCGCGATTTTCATATTTAATGTTGAAGGTGGTAATATCTCTCCATTCTCATCAATCAGTTCACGATATGACGTCACAAATGAAATATTTTCTAACGTCAAAAAGTATTTCATCATTCTCTCGATCTTTTCATGATGAAATAAATCATCATCTAATAAAAAGTTTATATAGTCCCCATTCGCAAGTTCTACACACTTATTAAAGTTTTCGGCAACTAACGGCGTTTCATTTTTAACATATGTAATACACTCATATTCACGTAAGTACGGTTGAATCATCGCATTGACTTCATCATTTGTACTGTCGTCAGAAATAATAATTTCAATATTTTCATATGTTTGATTCAAAGCGCTGTTGAGTGCTAATTCCAAGTAATAAGGTCTATTGTATGCAGGAATAAGTATACTTACTTTCGGTAAAGAAGAATTATTATTTATATGTTGTTTTTTCTTTTCTATGTTTATTTTCTTCGCTCTAATTTTTTGGTAATAGTCTAATGTATATAATATTGATGACGGAACTATCCTTCTTGCATATTCTAGAAAATTAGTTATCGCTTCATCTAACTCTTTTTCGTTAGATAAGAAACCATATTTTTCTCCAGCTATAATACTATGTGAAAAATCTTCTAATCCATCCATCATTTTATTAGATTCATTTAACTGTTGATCTGGATGTAATCGAAAGTAACTCAGTGTCTCTGCTATATATACTGCTTTTCCTTTACTTAATAAAGATAACCATGAAGCTATATCTACGTTACAAAGATACCTCCTCTTATCAAAAATCCCATACGGTTCTTGTAAATCATTTTTACGAAATAAAACTGTTGTCGGTTCTCCAATATAATTTTTTTGATCCACAATTACCCTATTTGCTAATTCTGTTCCCTCTATAATCGTATCCTCTTCAAATAAACGGACAGTTGAATAAATATGTCGTAGTTCTTTCCCTTTTTCATCAATTACTTGACGATGAGATGTTACAAGCTTAATTTCATTATCTAAATCATTGAAAAAACACTTCATCATTTTTTCAATTTTATCCACATGAAAGATATCATCATCCATTAAAAAATTTATATACTCACCGTTCGCTTCATGAAATAACATGAGTGCATTTTCAAATTGTCCGAGAGTTGAACTGTTTTTTATATAAATAATATTTGAATGATCACATAAGTATTTTTGTAACACCTTTTCTGTTTCATCATTCGTACTATCATCTCCAACTATAATTTCTATATTAGAGTACGTTTGTTCCAGCACACTACATAACGCCTCTTCAAAGTAGCGAGGACGATTATATGTAGGAATTAATACACTTACCAACGGAAGTTGATCTACCACCTCTTCATTTCTTTCAATACGAGTTCTCATTTTACTCTCTCACCTCTTCGCATATTATTTATATACGCGACACAAAAATCACATTACTGTAACCGAATGGAGCCTATATACTTTTATGCAGACATGAAACGAAATATCATACTTTTCGTTCCTGAATAAACATATTTAATAACACGGACATTTTATTTGCACCTTTTTTATTCATATGATCACTATCATAAAAATCATCATCGCAAAATAATGGCGAATCAAATAAATCTATAATTTGAAAAGAATATTGAGCTTGAAAATCGTTTATAACTTTATAAAAATCTTCTTTTAATTTCTTACTACTACAATTGAAATAATGTGAAGTAACAGGGAATACAACAATTAGTGGTTTTATATCATGTTTTAACAGTAGTTCTAAATATTTTTCGAAAATCTTTTTATATTCAACTAAAGTATGAGGATATGATAATTTGGCATGTGAAGCTGCTCTTATTTTTCCGTGTTCTTCAAAAGGAATGTGAAGAGGAGTGATATTCCATTCAGCGTGTATCCAGGGCAGTATCAATGATTCATCTTTTAGTTCATCTAATAAAATATACTCAAAATGCAAATTAAAAATAGAAAAAAGCTGTTTCGGCGTATCTAGGTGTGAGAACCCATCAGTGGGTAGATGAGAATGCACTACAGTATGATGACCGTCTTGAAACAATGGATAATATACCTTGTGAATTCTATATGATTCAGATGATAACGACATGTCAAAATAAAACGAGAAATAAGCTATTCCTATCAAACAATATTGAAAGGAATGATTGTTTGATAGAAGTTGTGATGCTATTAAATAATCATAGTATAGATCTTGCGATGGAAGTGTTAGTTTTATTGACTTTTTTGAGAGGAGCTCTGTACTTATGCCACAATGCGGATAAGACAAGCCCGTCGCAAACAATTCATACGTCGGATCACCCTTTGCTTTTTTCATAGAAATGTATAAAGACATAAGATCCGGATTTATTTGATAGATAGAAATTAATTTATTCCTCCATTCATACATGTATTTTGTTAAATTAATAATTTTTGTACTTTGCACGCCCCTATTTATCAATTCATTTGTAAGTTTTTCTGCGTCCATTCTCCAAATGACTATATATTGAAAAGAATTTTCTATTTGAACAATAGCTGAAACGTCTACAAGATGAACGATTGTTTTACATTTATTTTTGTCTAATGTATTTTGAATCTTCTCCCTTGATAATTCATCACTTAAAACAATAATTTTATACTGCTCCTTCACGTATATCCCCTCCATTATATGTATAATATGAAATTCATTTTTCATTCGTAACGATCATATACATTTGCCATCCATCAAAAAAAGAATAGAATATTTATTTCAAAACAAAAAATAGCTCCACCATTAGGCGTAGCTATTTTTACAATTATTGCTTATTCAAATTATATTCCTTTATCTAACTCATAAAGTTTACGATACTTTTCATTTTCTTTCAGAAGTTGTTTATGACTACCTTGCATGACAATTTGGCCACGATCAAGGAATATAACTTCGTCTACATGTTCTATTCCTACAAGATGGTGCGTAATCCAAATAACCGTCTTTTCTTCCGTTGCAGAAAACATTGTTTCAATTAAAGACAATTCTGTTTTTGGATCTAAACCGATAGTCGGTTCATCAAGTACAATAATTGGTGTTTCTTGCATAAGAGTTCTAGCAAAAGCAACCCTTTGTCTTTCTCCACCAGAAAACCGCTTTCCCATTTCATGCATTTTTGTTTGTAATCCGTCTGGAAGAGAAGTAACATGTGAAGCTAATTGTGCTTTCTCTAAAGCTTTCCATATCTCTTCATCCGTCGCCTCTGGTTTGCCAATTCGTACATTATTTCCAATTGTCGTATCAAACAAATGCGGCTTTTGATTTAATACAGAAATATATTTAGATAAAAGATTCGTATGAGCTCGTTCACCATTTAGTACAACTTGGCCATTTACTGGGCTTAACGCCCCTGTTAACAATTTTAGTAAAGTAGATTTCCCTGTCCCACTTCTCCCTAAAATAGCAATTTTCTTCCCTGCTTTTATTTGTAATGATACATCTTTTAATACAATCTCATTACTATCTGGATAACTATACGATACGTGATTCAGTTCAATATCTACATGTTTTGGTTCAATATAATCTTTCTCTCCATGCAAATCCGTTTCATCATGTAAAACACTATCACTTTCTACGCCATTAAGACGATGGGTAGATTCTACATACGACGGTATTCGATCGATGGCATCTGCAATAGGAATAAGCGCGTTCGTTACAGATAAAGTCATTAATACGAAAGCTGCGATAACTGTAGGAGCAATTTGTTCACTTGCCGCTTCATTCCCAGTCCATATGATCATCGAAATAACTACAATACCTACTACTAATTGAATGATACTGTCCCGAATATGATACCAGCGTTTCACTCTCTTTTCGATTTTTAACAACTGATCATTTTGTTTTACATACTCATTAATAAATTCATCTTTACGACCACTTGCTTGCCAATCAGATAATCCAAAAACAGCATCTGTCAGTTGTTGATACAAACGGTTTCTTCCTTGCTTTAAAGTAACATGATGTTTCTTCATCAAAAGTAATGATACAAACGGAAGAAGAAAAACGATAATAGCTAACATACAACCTACAATAAGTGCAAAAACAAAATCAAATGCACCGATAACAAGTACGAAGATACTATAAACAACTAGCGCTAATATGCTAGGAAATATTGTACGTAAATATAGGTTTTGCAAATGCTCTATATCTTCGGATAACACTCCTAACATATCACCCGTTTGAAATCGAGAACGGAAAAATAACGCCTGTGGTTCTACTATTCTATATAGCCTCGTTCTCATTTTTTCTAATATACGTAGTACGACATCATGTCCGACTAAGCGCTCTATATAATGAAATACAGCTTGCCCTATACTAAACGCTCTTGTTGCAACAATAGGAACATATACAGCCATTACATTTTCTGGTCTAAGGGCAGATTTTGAGATCAAATAACCTGAAATAAAAAGTAACATCGCTCCTGAACTAACTCCAAGAAGACCAAGGAAAATAGTTAAAGTCATTCTACCTTTATTTTGTTTTATATAAGGTTTAACCCAGTTACTCATTTCTCTCCCCTCTCTTCCCTATGAAAATGTAATGTCTCATTCTCTAAAAGTTCTTCATACGTCCCACTTTCTTTCATTTCCCCTTTATTTAAAATAAGAATATGGTCCATTTGTTTCATCCAATGTAGACGGTGGGTTGCTAAAAATACTAACTTTCCATTAAATAGACGTAACATCGCTTGCTTTATTTCAAATTCGGTTTCAATATCAAGATGTGCCGTAGGCTCATCTAATAAAATGATTGGTTTTTTACTTAAAAGCGCACGCGCCATAGCAACACGCTGTTCTTGTCCGCCACTTAGCATACGTCCACCTTCTCCAATTCTTTCGTGCATCCCATTTGGAAGTGATGTAACGAGTGAACGAAGGCCGACTTCATTAATAACTCTTTCAACTTCTTCATCTGTTGCATTTGTTTCATAAAAACGAATGTTATCCTTTAATGAAAGCGGAAAAATATAAGGTTGCTGCGGAATATAAGCGATATTTTTTTGCCAATCTTCACGAGTAGATCCATCAACTTCTACACCATTTACTAACATCTTTCCACTCGAAGGAGATAAAAAACCTGCTAATACGTCGATTAACGTCGATTTGCCTGCACCACTTTCACCAATAACACCAATAGCACCGTTACCTTCCCAAGTAAAATTAATTCCTTCTAATATAGCCTTTTCAGATTCAGTATTATTAACTTTGATGTCTTGTAATTTCAAGCTACTAGAGGCATTCCATACTATATCTTCATTTAAATCTTTCTTTTGTATTCCTTTTTGTTGTTGCAAAATCCCTTCTATTTGCTCCATCGCAATTTGTCCATCTAATGTCGCATGATAATTTGCTCCCACTTGTTTAATCGGCAGAAAATATTCCGGAGCTAAAATCAAAATTGTAAGGGCTGGTAATAGTATAATCGTTCCATCTATTAAACGTATCCCTAATCCAACTGCCACAAACGCAATTGATAAACTCGTAAAGAAATCTAATGCAAAAGAAGAAAGAAAAGCAACTCGCAAAGTACGCATCGTTGCTTTTCTATACCTTTTACTTACTTTTTCAATCTTTCCTTCGTGCTGTTCACTTTTCCCTAAATACTTTAATGTTTCTAAACCTTTTAACGTATCTACAAAATGGTTCGAAAGTACACGATATATCTCGTACTGACTATCTGCCATTTTTTGCGCTGCTAATCCGAGAAGAATCATAAATATGATCACGATAGGAATCGTTACAACTAAAATGATTCCAGACTCAATATCTAGCGTAAAAACATATAGTACAATTAGTCCTGGTACGATACTACTTCTAATCATTTTAGGAATTGTTAATTCAATATATGTTTTAAATTTCTCAATACCCTCTATCGATAAGGTAACCAGATGACCTGTTCCAGCAGTTTGAACATATCGTGGACCTAATGTGAAATACGCCTCTATTAATTGTTTTCTCAGTAGCGATCCTGTTTTTTCAGCAAAACGTTCCACTAATATTTGCGATATTCGAACTAGCAAATGACGTACTGCAAACGTGATTCCGAAATAAACTGTTTCATTTAACACAGATTGCACTGCTTCTCCCTGAAATAAAAACGTAATAGCTCGCGCTAAAAACACCGTTTGTGCAATAATACTAAAAGCTTCTAACATGCTAATGATTGTTAGCACTACATATAAAACTCGGCTACCAGGATACGACGGAAGTCCTCTTTTTCTTTTCATTAGTACTCCAAATCTTTATCTGACTTAACAGGTTGTCTAAACACATAGAAACTCCATATTTGACTTCCCAAAACAAATGGCAATATAGCAATTGAAAAATACGTCATCAGTTTTAGTGCATAATCTCCCGATGCTGCATTATAAATTGTTAAATCGTATATTGACCCTAACGAACTAATTAAGACACGTGGAAACATGCCAGCAAACACACTCGCACTTAGTAAAATGATTGTTAAACTTGTCATAAAGAAAGCCCAACCATCTCTTCTTCTTTTATTTAATAATGTTGACGCACATAATGCTACAAAAGCTCCAATCGGAACCATAATCCATTCTTTACCATGCCCAGTGAAAATGTCTGTTTTCCATAATCCAACACCGGCAAAAATAAGAAGTGTGAAAATTGCAAGTGGTGCAATTTTCAGTGCAGCAATACGTGCACGTTCTCTTAACTTACCAGTTGTACGTATAGTAAGGAATTGCAATCCGTGAACAATACATAACAGAAGGAACATAACTCCTCCAAGTAATGCAAATGGATGAAGTAATTGTAAGAATCCACCTACAGCATTTTTCGTCTCATCAATTGGAATACCTACCATAAAGTTAGCAATGGCAACTCCCCAAAGGATAGGCGGTAGTAAACTCCCTAAAAACATACCCCAATCCCAAAAGCCTTTCCATTTATGATTATCTATTTTCGCACGGAATTTAAAGGAAACACCTCTAATAATTAAAGCAAGAAGCATAAATACAAACGGAATGTAAAACCCACTAAATAAAGTTGCATACCAATGCGGGAATGCCGCAAACATAGCGCCACCAGCACAAACAAGCCATACTTCATTCGCGTGCCAAAATGGACCAATTGTATTTAAATATATTCTTTTCTCTAAATCGTTTTCTCCTAAAAACCTTGAAACTATACCTACACCGAAATCGAAACCTTCAAGTACAAAGAAGCCTACGAATAAAACTGCAATAATAATAAACCACAACTCATTAAGAGATAACATACTCACCCTCCTTATCAAATGGATCATGGCTTTGAGAATCCTGTTTCGCTTTCTTATTCTCATGTCCTTTAATAATACGAACGAATAAGTAAACTGTAATTCCACCTATAATTAAATATAATGATGTGAACGAAACTAAAGAGAATAGCACTTCTCCGAACGTAACATTTGGAGATACAGCATCTTCCGTTTTCATAACACCGAAAACTACCCAAGGTTGACGTCCCATTTCAGTCATAATCCATCCTACTGTATTACCGATAAACGGTAGTGAAATTGCATACACCATTAATTTTAAATACCAAGTTTTTTCAGCTAAACGATCTTTTCTTGATAAGAACCATCCGTACGCTCCTAGAAGAAGCATAAATGTTCCACTCATTACCATCGCTCTAAAGCTCCAGAACATCGTGTGTACTGGTGGAATATAATCTCCAGGCCCATATTTTTCTTCATATTGCTTTTGAATTTGATTCATCCCTTCTACTTGACCGCTAAATTTATCATATGATAATAGACTTAGCATATACGGGATTTGAATTTCAAATGAATTTTCTTTCTTCTCCGCATCAATTTTCGCAAATACTGTAAATGGCGCTGGATCTTCACTCGTATTCCATAACGCTTCAGCTGCTGCCATTTTCATTGGGTGTGTCTTAATTAATTGTTGTGCTTGCGCATGACCGAAGAATAATACTAGCGCCGTTGTAAGTGTTCCAACAATGATAGAAATGCGGAATGATTTTTTAAACACTTCAGTTTCTTGTGCTTTCGTTATTTTCCATGCACTCACACCAGCAATAAAGAATGCACCGGTTGCAATTGCCGCTGTAATGGTATGCGGGAATTGTACCCATAATTGTGGATTTTGAATAATTGCTAAGAAATCATTCATTTGTGCACGTCCATCTGCTGCCATTTCATATCCTACTGGCGATTGCATAAATGCACTTGCAGTTAAAATCCAAAATGCTGATAACATTGTTCCAATTGAAAGGAGCCAAATACATAAAAGGTGAATGCGCTTCGGTAATTTATCCTCACCGAATACCCATAAACCTAAAAATGTAGACTCAATGAAAAATGCTAATAAACCTTCAATCGCAAGTGATGGACCAAACACATCACCTACGAAACGTGAATAGGTTGACCAGTTCATACCAAACTGGAATTCTTGTAAAATACCAGTTACTACACCTACCGCAAAGTTAACAAGGAATATTTGTGTCCAAAACTTCGTCATCTTCTTATAAATTTCTTGTCCCTTTACCACATATAACGTTTGCATTAACGCAATGATAAAAGCTAAACCAATAGACAGCGGAACAAAAAAGTAATGGAAAATCGTTGTTGATGCGAATTGTATTCGTGCCAATTCAAGCGTTTCCATACTACAATCACTTCCTTCATAGTTTTTATAATAAAAGTTAATTAAGCAATCTTATCAAGCTCAATTATTAAGAAATACGAAAAGACAAAAACATTTTGTATGTATTGTCGAAAAATATGAAGTTTCAGTTTTTCAAACTATTGTAATGCTATTTTTTACCTTTTCACTATTTCTGTAGTGTTTTATTCGTTAATCGAATTGTATAATATACCTGCATAGTAAATTCAGCTGATTTTTGACGTATTATTGACATCATTTTGTCTGAAATATGTCTTTTGGTATTTTTTTGAATTAGATTTTTCTCATCGATAAAATGTGTTTTTTTAATATGAGACTTATCTTTGCATCAATAAAATAATCGTTTCTCTCTTTATACACTTGACTTTTCTACGAAAAAATGTCCTATTAACCAATGGATAATTTCGTTATTTTTTTGTCAAGAGAAAAATGTATTTCTAAAATTCAAACATGAAATATTGTTATTCAAAAATAGGAAATAACCTCCTCTTTTCAGATTAAAAATTCACTTTTTTGTCATTTTTTCAAACTAAAATAAATTAAAAAATACCGAGAATCCATTAGACTCTCGGTATTTTTTAATTTATTTTGCTGTATGTTTTCTAATAGCCGGTAAAATTTCAGTAGCAATTAGCTCGATATTTTTCTCAATTTTATCATATGGTACGCCACCAAAATCAATTTGTGCCATAAAGCGTTGTTGCCCAAACAATTCATATTGGTAAAGCATTTTTTCAATAATTTGTTGTGGGCTACCAACCATTAACGCGTCACGATAATCTATTGCATTTGTAAATTGTTGTTTCGGATACCCACCACCGCGTAGCGTAAGCATACCAGCATTAATGTGAGGGTAGTATTCACTAAGTGCATCTTGTGAATTTTTCGCTGTATAAAATAAACTCGTTGTTGCAACTGGCAAACTCGCTGGATTAAATCCACTTTGCGCAGCCGCCTCACGGTAAGCATCTACTGATCCTTTAAAGTTAATAGCTGGACCACCTAGTGTTGTTATCATCATTGGTACACCTGCACGTCCTGCTTTAATCGCACTAGCTGGTGGGCCACCAACTGCACGCCAAATTGGTAAGTTATTATTTTTAGCTCTTGGAATAACCGATGCATGCGCAAGCGGTGCTCTGAACTGTCCATTCCATGTTACATGTTCCTCTTTATTAATTTTTAATAAAAGATCCATCTTCTCTTCAAATAACTCTTCATAATCATTCACATCATAACCAAGTAAACTATATCCCCCAATACGAGATCCACGACCAGCCACAATTTCTGCACGTCCATTAGAAATCAAATCAATTGTAGCAAAGTCCTCGTATACTCGTACCGGATCAGATGTACTTATTATCGTTGCTGAACTTGCAATTTTTATATTTTTCGTTGCTTGCGCAATCGCTCCTAAAATAACTGTATGAGCTTGCGTTGTAAAGTGTGTTTGATGACTTTCACCGACAGCAAATACATCAAGTCCAGCTTCATCCGCTAACTGTGCTGTTTTAATTAATTCATGAATTCTTTGTTCAGCACTAATTTTCTCTCCGTTATGTGGATTTAAAACATGATCCCCAATTGAATATAACCCAAACTCCATTCCTTTACTTGTATTCATACGGTATTTTTCCATCATTACTCTCTCCTTTGATGAGGTATTATTAGTTTCTCTTTTAAAAACATTTGTAAGTCAAATGTTTTTCCCTATTGCTTACAACATCACTTGATTAGTCAATTGATAGTGTAAAAAAAAATTACTCTTGCGGTAATTCTTTTTTTTCACTATGCTTATGAACCTTCGTCATTAGCTCGTATAACATTTTCTGCTCTTCTTCATTTAATACATCATCAAAAAACGATGATTGAAATGCAAGCTGCTCTGGCAGTGCTCTCTCTAAGGCCGCTTCCCCTTGCTCTGTCAGACTAATTGTTTTCGTTTTCCAATCTTGTTTTCGTACAATATATCCTTCTTTTTCAAGACGTGTTAACATTCGAGAAATACCGCCTTGTGTAACAGTTACCTTTTCAGCTAACTCCATTTGTGTTAGTGGTTGATACGTACGTATTTGCAAAAGCACATCAAATTGAGCAGTCGTTAAATCAAAGCGTTTTAAAAACTCATTTGACATCTGATTACTTTGGTTCGTAAATCGTATTAAACGTAACCATATTAATGATCCTATCGTATTATCACGCATGTTTGATCACTTCCTATCGTGAATCTTACTATCACTTTACTACGCAAGTGATAAAAAAGCAAGAGAAAAAGTGAAAAATATCTCATTAGAGTATTACATAAATAACGATAAGAAAGAATTCATGTTTAAATGAATTCTTTCTTATCGTTATTCTTAACTTTCCATATCATTCATTGCTATATGTAAAGCGCCTACTGCTTTGGGCCAACCAACATAAAAAGCCAAATGTGTTATTAATGCAATCATTTCATTTTCTTTAATTCCATTTTGTTTGGCCAGTCGCAAATGAAATGGTAATTGCTCTGTATTACCAAGACTGATTAATACCGACACTGTACATAAACTCCTTTCTCTTAATGTTAAAGTGTCATCTCGCCACACTTCCTCGAACAGTATCTCTTCACTATAATGAGCAAATGCAGGTGCCTTTTCTCTCATTTTCTCTTGAATACAATATTCAATGGATTCATTCATCATTTCACTCCCCCTTCACTTTTACCAATTGCGCCAATCCTTGACCAAACGACCAATTTTCAGCGGCTGTCTCGTTAAGTGTAATAAAAATGTCTGCACTTTTTATACTAGAACATTCAGAAACCCTCAAAGATATTGACTGATACAGATCGCGTTTCTGCTTTATCGTTCTTCCCGGTCCACATGTGATAGAAACATACATCATATTCTCTGTTCTCTTTTCTCCTCTTTCTAATAAATAATATGGATCATATAAAAAATGATTTTGTTGATAAGGTACAAACATTTCAAAAAAATCATTTTCAGGGATGTTAAAATGTTTAATTAATGAAAGATGAATACATTCACCTATCTTTTTCAATTCTTCTTCATTTAATATATTTTCATGATAATAAACGTTTACAAAAGGCATATATTTTCACCCCTTTACTTAATTTAGCATTCAACAAGATATCATTGTGAAATGTGCAAAATCTCATATACTGTAGTACCTTTATTCGTTACCATATCAGGCTTTTCTTCATAAAAATTAAACTTACTATATCCCCATTTATCTGGATTATATACTATTACATTTCCTAAACAATTTTCTACCTTTTGATCCACAATGGTAGATTGAGTCCCAATCAATGATTCACTTTGAGAAATACTTCCTTCATATTCAACAACATATCTACATTTCTTAAAATTATTTTTTAAATTAACAACTAATGGAACACCTATATTTATTTGTTGCCACCCAAACGATTGTAAAATATTATCGTAATACCCTTCAAAGATAAATTTGTTCATTCCTTCATGACCATTCCAAACATATAAAGGCGCATAACAGTTATAGAAATTCCCGTCTTTACTTGCCTCAGTAATTAAATAAGCTTTAAAATTTAAGTCTTGAAAACCATCCGTTTTATACCCATTATCCTCTACCCTTTTTCTAATAATCTCCATGTCATAATCCTTTGGCAAAATGACCTTATATTGCATTCCAATCATGTTTATCACTCACTTTCCATCTTATATACACAATGATAAACCGATGACTGGCCAGCGTAAAATAGGTATAACTTATGCTTAGTATCATTTATAATGATATCGTATAAGGAGCTGTGATAAATGGAAATAAATGATCTTATTATATTCAAAACTGTAGCTAACGAAGGTTCTATTAGTAAAGCTGCGAAAGAGTTAGGATATGTTCAACCAAACGTAACTGAGCGAATCAAAAAATTAGAACTAGAATTAGAAACACCTTTACTACATAGAGATAACAAAGGCGTTTCCTTATTACCTTCTGGTGACATTTTACTAGACTACACAAATCAAATATTAACGCTAGTAGAAGAAGCGAAAGATAAAATTAAAATGTGTGGTTCTTCTTATATAATCGCGACATCACAATCGATTTTGACTAATTATGTAAGTAAGCGCATTAAAGAAAATTTCAGGAATTATCAAATATATGTAGAAAATAGTAGTCATTTGCAAAAATTATTGCAGCAACAAAAAGTTGATATGGTCATTACTTATGAGGATTACCCGGACACAGCGTTTAAAAAAGTATTTTCTACTTCAATTTCTATCGGTTTATTAAAAGCGAAAGAAAAGTGTACTGTTGACTATTCAAAGGAACTCTTCTTCGTTAGCAATGACAAAAAGTGCCCTTTTAGAAATAAGACCATTCAATTTCTAAAAGAAAATAATTTATCTCAGCGTCAACTTCAACAACTAGATTCTTATTCGCTTATGGAAGAGTATATTCAGGACGGAAAAGGCATAGCCTTTTTACCGATTAATAATGATAAATTGGTACCAATTGAAGATGTTCAAATTGAGAAATTAACTGTCCATTTTTTCACAAATCAAAACTCTTTAAAACACATCCCTGATGAATTATTTAATTAATAAAAAATCCCTCCTTTACAAATCTAAAAGAGGGATTTTCATATTTTATACAATCGATTTTTCACACGTTTTGCTCCACTTCTGCACTTTTCTCCTTCTTATTCCGTTTCATATTCTTCAAACCCTTAACCGTGCCAACTAATCCTTTCGGGAAAACTAGCAATACGATAATGTACAATAAACCAAGAATAATTGTCCATCGTTCAAAAATCGGATACTCTGTAGCTAGTTCTGATAAATAATATTTTAGGGATTCAATAATTCCAGCTCCAGCAATTGCTCCTATTAACGTTCCAACTCCTCCAATCATTGTCATCAATAATGCATTTAATGTCATTTCAATTGAAAATACACTTGTATTAACAAAGCGCAGTGTAATAACAAATAAACCACCGCTAATCGCAGCTACTACTCCTGCAACAACACTAGCAATAATTTTATAATGAAGAACTTTATATCCTAGTGCTTCCACACGTTGCTCGTTTTGTGAAATTGCCTTTAATACTTTTCCAATAGAAGATTTTGTGAAAAGACGTAACAGAACAAAAATGATAAGTAAACATATAAGTGTTACATAATAAAACGTAAAACGATCACGGAATACGTCTGGTACACCAAATGTAAAACCATCCCCTCCGTGAGTAAGCCCACGCCATTTTTCAGCAAGTACGAAAAACAACTGTGAAATAGCAAGTGTTAACATTGCATAAAAATGACTTTTCAGCCGTAAAGAAAGCAAACCAATTATATAACTAACAATGGCTGAAATGATAATTGCAGCTACTATCCCTATAAAAAAGTTCGTTATGGATACTCCTTGTCGATCAAATAAAAGCGCTACGCCATATGCTCCTATTCCAAAGAACATACAATGACCAAACGATACAATCCCTGTATACCCAAGCAATACATCAAAACTCATTGCAAAAATAGCAAAGATGAAGATTTGAGTGAACAAAATTAACAAGCTCCGTGAATCATTTACGAATGGAAATACACTTAAACAAATGAGCATACATACTCCGAAGTATACTTTAATTCGATTTGATGTGCTGTTCACCATTTCACCCCTTTTCACCAACAAGTCCATTTGGCTTCACGATTAAGAAAAACAGTAGCATTAACATATTGATTGCAAGTGATAAATCCGGTATAAAATACGCTGTAAAAGCACCAGCTAATCCGACAATTAAAGAAGCAATTGCTGAACCTTGTACGCTTCCTAATCCTCCAATGATTACTACTATGAAAGCTAAAATCGCATACTGCATACCCATCTCAGCGAAAATAACACCTGAATACGGTGCTAATAAGAAACCTCCCAACGCTGCCATCCCTGCTCCTAATAAAAAGACGAAAGAAAATATCGCTTTTACGTTAATACCGAGCGCTTGAACCATCTCTTTATCCATTACACCTGCGCGTATCATAAGACCTATCTTTGTTTTTTTGAGCAATAATAATAATGTAATGTATATGATAACCCCAATTATGATAACGAATAGACGATATTTAATTAATATAACGCCTCCGAACGTAAAACTTCCTTGTAGCCATAACGGTAACTTTGCCCCAATTGGATTTGGTCCCCAAAATACTTTAATACATTCACTAAGTACAAGCATTCCTCCAAGCGTAACAAGAAGCTGTCGAACATGATTTCCATATACCGGTCTAATAAGGAATCTTTCTAAAATAAATCCAAGGAACATTCCCATAGCTATTGCTCCAATTAAAGCTAACACATAACTCCCTGTCATATTAAATAGCCAAACACCTGTAAACGCTCCCCACGCAAATAAACCACCATGTGCAAAGTTTAGAACACTCATTAAACCGAAAATAAGCGAAAGACCTGATGCTAATAAAAAAATGAGCATCCCTGTTGAAATCCCATTTACAAATAAATTGATTAACACATCCATCCTTCTCACCCCGGATTCATGTTAAGAGATTCCTAAATATTTGTGACACATTTCCTTATCCTCTTTTAATTCATGCATAAAACCGTTATGAACAATTTTCCCGTTATCCATAATATAAAAATAGTCACCAATTTGACTAGCCATCATAAAATTTTGTTCAACGAGTAAAACTGTTGTTTTCTCCTTCATTTTCAAAATGGCTATCATTAACTTTTCTATCATAATAGGAGACAAGCCTTTACTCGGCTCATCAATAAGTAGTAAACCATCACTATTAATAAATGCTCTTGAAATTGCTAACATTTGCTTTTGTCCCCCGCTTAAGAGTCCACTTTTTTTGTGCCAAAATTGCTTTAAATCTGGAAATAGTTCAAGCATCCATTCTATTTTTCCTTCCGCTTCCTCGCCCTTACCTCTAGCAAGAGTGAATGTTTCTTCTACTGTCAGATCGTGAAAAATACCTTGATTTTCTGGTACATACCCTATCCCTTTCCTTGAAATTAAATGTGTAGATAATCCATTTACTTGTGTACGATCATAATAAATTTCACCATGTGCGATATGGTGAAATCCCATAACCGAACGTAATGTCGTAGTCTTCCCTGCCCCATTTCTCCCAAACAGTACAGTAATCGTTCCTTTTTCAACAGCAAGAGATACCCCTTGTAAAATATGAAACTGATCTAAATACGTCTCTATATTATTCACTTGTAATAGTGCCACTATATAATCCCCCTAAATAAGCACTTTGTACACGCTCATCTTTCATAATTTCTTCGGGTAAACCTTCAGCCAATAACTCTCCATGAAATAAAACGATTAGATGGTCTGACAAACCTAGTACCATATCCATTTTGTGTTCAATAAGTACAATTGTACTCTCTGGATGTTTCTTAATATTTTCAATCACTTGTAGTATAGCTGGGACTTCCTCAACCGAAATACCTGCCGTCGGCTCATCAAGTAATAACACATCCGTTTTTAAAGCTAATAACATCGCAAGTTCTAGCTTTCTTTTCTCTCCATGTGCCAAATCTTTCGCTAATACATTCTCTTTCTCCTGAAGTAATACTGTTTTTAAGAAACGTCTCGCCTCTCCAACTTGTTGCTTTAATTTTGCTGGACTCGGGAAAAAACTATAGTAATCTTGTACGAATGATTGAACACTTAAACGGACATTTTCAAGTACCGTTAATTCTGGGAATATATTTGTAAGCTGAAAAGAGCGACCGATTCCTAAGCGTGTTCGATCTGAAATCGATAGTTTTGTAATATCTTGCCCTTTAAAATACACTTCACCTGTTGTGGGTGAAATCTGTCCACTTAGTAAATTAAATAATGTTGTCTTACCCGCACCATTTGGCCCGATAATAGAAATGAGTTTTCCTTTTTGTACAGTTAAATTTACATCTTTAATAACATGATGCTCGCCAAAAGATACACTAAGATTTTTCGTTTCTAGCAAATGTGTCACGAAATCCCTCCCTTTCAAGCTTTCAGTATGAAAGAAATACGTATAAAGAGGGTGTACCCCTCTTTATACACAAACAACAGAAAATTCAGTCTATTTATTTTGAACTGGTGGTTCTGTTTCTTTCATCGTTAATTCTCGCTCTAACACTGGCACCGGATAATCAACACCATCTTGTTTTTTCAATGTGATAGAATACAGCGTCTGCATCGCTTGATGATCCTTCTCTCTAAATTTCATCTTTCCTTTCGGTGTATCAAATTCCATTCCCTCCATTTTCTTAATTAATGTATCTACATCTGTATCACCTTTTGTTTTCTTTAAAGCTTCTACAATTGAAATTGCCGCTGACATTCCTCCTGCTGTAAATAAATCTGGCACCGCACCATTGAATCGCTTTTTATGTTCTTCCACTAACCAATCATTCACCTTATTTTTCGGGAGTGTATGATAATAAACAGAAAAACCTTGCATTCCTACTAACGCATCCATCGTTTTTAATGCTGGTATATCTGGTGCACCTGTAGAAATTTTAATACCTTGCGCTTCCACATTCATATCTTTCAACTGTTTCCAAGGTGAATTCGCCCCTGCCCAAACGATAAATAAATAATCTGGTTTTGAGCTAATGATATTTTGAATATTTGCTGTAAAATCTGTTGAATTTGTATCCGCGTATTGCTCATTCACAATGTTCGCACCTAATTTTTTCGCACCCGCTTTAAATGCAGCAATCCCTTCACGACCAAAAGCGTTATCTGGGGCAAATGTCGCAATCTTTACATCTTTTTTCGCAATTGCTGCTGCTCCTGCAATCGCATCTTGTGAGGAACTTCTTCCAGTTCTAAAAATATATTTATTCCAGTTCTTCCCCGTAATACTATCCGCAACTGCCGGTTCTACAACCATAATCTTTTCATATTCTTCAGCTAATGGTAAAACCGCTAATGTATCACTTGAACTAGACGATCCAACTAAAAAATCAACTTTCTCTTCTTCTAATAACTTCGTAGCTTTTTTAACTGCTACATCCGCTTTCGTTTCTGTATCTTCTACAACAAACTTAATCTTTTTCCCATCTACTTTCCCAGTTCCACCAGTTGCATAGTCTAACCCTAATTCAAATCCGTTCACTGTTTGTTTTCCATACGATTCTAGCGGTCCTGTTATAGAAGCAAGGACTCCTACCTTAATCGTCTTTTCATCCTCTGTACTTGTTTTCTTTCCTGAACAAGCTGCCGTTATTAATAACGAACCTAAAACACAACCAGTAGCCATCATTTTTAGCCATTTACGTTTTTTCATCGACATTGTGATCCTCCCCATACTTTTCTTTCTGATAGAATCAAACACGCCAAAATCCCCTGTTCGTAATCATGACTAACTAATTCAATAGATAATGGAAAACTCTTGTAGTACCCTCTACATTCGGCACAAATATATAATCACCTTCCTATGTAATGGAAACGGACATACAATCAATATATATTCTGCAATCCAATTGAAAATACTGTTTCATTTCAGTAATGACCATACAAAAAGACTAACTTATTTTTAAGTTAGTCTTTTCACCTTAATTAGAGTTAAGTTCTACTTTCTCTAACCCTTCAGCCAATTGTTTCTTATCTAACCCTTCCCCTATTACTACCAAGTTCGTCGGGAAACCGAAGTCTTGTTCCATTAAAGTTGGTACCCCAAATGAATATTGAAATAGGTGCGGGTATTTATCTCCATGGAATTTTACAAAACCTTTTACACGATAAATACTATCTGGTAAGCTCGAAAGCCATTCATATAATTTGTCTTGATCAATCGGTTTCGTAAATTGATACGTCATCGTTTGTATATGTAAATGCTGTTTTACATGTAGTGTCTCATGTTCCCCATCATTCGTAAATCCAGCTTCCTCTATGTCTTCTAAAGATATATTACAATATTTTGTTTCAAACAATTTTGCATGATTATTTATTGCTTTCACTTCTTCAATTACTTTGTTCTTATCCGCAAATGTTAGTAAATCTGATTTATTAATTAAAATATGGCTACCAAACTTCAATTGCTCATGCAATAATTGCTGAACATTTGCACTTAATATACTTCGATTTAACCACCTTACTGCATCTAAAACGACTACTATTGATTTCACTTCTAAGAAAGGTGCTAAAATTGGTGATACACATGCATCTAACACTTCAATTGGATGCGCAACACCTGTCGTTTCTATATAAATGACATCTGGTCTTTCTTGCTGATATAACGAATGCAACTGTATTTCAAGCTCTTCTTTTAGCGTACAACAAATACATCCTTTCAGAAGTTCTCTTAAAACATTTTCTTTTCCAATAATATCTGTATCTACCGAGTATTCACCAATTTCATTCATTAATACTGCAACTTTTCTATTCTTCTTTTTCTCCGCTAACAATAAATTTTGTAATAATGTTGATTTTCCACTACCTAAAAAGCCACCTAATATATGAATTTCTACTTTATTCATTTGATCGACCATCCATTTCTTTATTTCAAACATATTCAAAGCGTAATAATTACGATTTATATTTATTATTTTATTAAAAGAGTCGTGATTTGTAAATATATCTTCACTGTTCATTTACTTCATATGCAACTCGAATTCCAGACTCTATTGCTCCTTGCATCCATCCATGTGTTAATGTCGTATGCTCTCCTGCAAAATGTACTTTCCCAGATGGTGGCGTAATATACGGAAATAACTCGAGTTCTTGGCCCGGTTCGAACGCTGTAAATGCACCGCAAGAATACGGATTTTGACTCCAGCTAAAAGATGCCCCTGTAACAAACTCACTATAGACGATGTCACCGTATATTTCCGCTAAATTTTTTAATGCATAACGAATGCGTTCTCTATCCGGTAAACTATCCCATGTTAACGCCTCATCTGCCCACGTATAACTTGCTATAACGATAGCTGGTCCTGGAGTATGAATACTATAACTCGGATAGTATGTAAACCGTATTGGTAAATCAGTAATAGATTTACCACCACACTGTCCCGCTTTCTCCCAAAATCTACTTTTAAACTCTATCGCAATTTTCGTTGCAGCAATATAATTTAATTCACGAATTGCACGTCTTTTAAAATAAGAGAATAAATAGTATGGCTGAACTTCTACAAATCGTAACGCTGAAAATGGAATTGTGACAATAGCAATATCGCCTGTTACCATAAACGAATGTAACTTTTGTTCATTTGTTACTTGCATCATTACCTTATTATCTTCCTGTATAATTTTTTCTACTTTATACGGCATAAAAATATTATCTTTTAAATCTGGTAAAAATGAATTTGGTAATGCATCCATTCCGCCTGTTATCTCATAATATTTCGTCGTTGAAGTAAAGAAAATCATTTCACGTAATACTTCAATTAAAGACATTCCCATATAAGCTTCCATATCAAGAAGTACCCCAATCATATCTATTGCACCATCTGAATAATACTCCATTAAAAATGAACCAAGCGAATACGTTTTATACTTTTTTTCAATGATAAGCCAATTTTTATCAGGATCCTTCTTAATATAATTTAGTATTGGTTCTAATACCTCAAGCATTAGCTCTTCTGCCGTTTTTCCTCTTTCTTTATCCAAAACCGGATATTCAAGTACACTTGGATCATTTTCAAACACATTCAATCTCGTTTGAATGTTATTCGTATAAATGATATCTGCAAAAGTTTTATTTATAAAAAGGTTTAAAGGTAGTTTAAATTTATGAATATACGCTAAGGTTAACTTATGGGTATCAGGGATTCTCATCGGTCCAGCATTAAAATATAAACCCACATTAAATGGCTCCCGAATCGTATACACCCTGCCACCTATTCTGTTATTTGCTTCTATAATCGTTACTTCATGCCCAGCCTCTTTTAATAAAGAACCTGCAACTAATCCAGAAATCCCTGCACCGGCAATCGTAATTCGTTTTGGGCTATTCTTTTTAACAAGCCCTGCATGAATAATATGAAGCATTTCTTCCATTGCTAATGGGTTCCCCATGCCATTTCCCCTTTTACAAAGGATTTTACTGAATTATATTCGGTTCACTTACTTCCTATGTTTCATGCAAAGAATTGCACGGATACATTTTCAATTACTTGAATATCTTTTATAAAATGTAATAAACTAGATATGAATCTATAGAAGTAAGACGTATTATCTTACATAATAAAATCAATGAAATTGCGAGGAATTTTGAAATGAAAAAAGGGATTAACCGTGTTGTATTAGTAGGAACAGGAGCAGTTGGATGTAGTTATGCTTACTGCATGATTAACCAAGCTGTAGCTGAAGAATTTGTTTTAGTTGATGTAAACGAAGCAAAGGCTGAAGGAGAAGCAATGGATTTAAGTCATGCCGTTCCATTTGCTCCGGCTCCAACTAGAGTATGGAAAGGTAGCTACGAAGATTGTAAAGATGCTGACCTTGTAGTCATTACGGCTGGATTACCACAAAAGCCAGGTGAAACACGTTTAGATTTAGTTGAGAAAAATGCAAAAATCTTTAAACAAATCGTGCGCAGTATTATGGATAGCGGATTTGATGGTATCTTCTTAATCGCAACTAACCCTGTCGATATTTTAACTTACGTAACTTGGAAAGAATCTGGTTTACCGAAAGAACGCGTAATTGGTTCTGGCACAACACTTGATTCTGCTCGTTTCCGCTATATGTTAGGTGAGTACTTCAATATTGGTCCACACAACATTCATGCTTATATTATCGGAGAACATGGTGATACGGAACTTCCTGTTTGGAGTCACGTATCAGTTGGTATTCAAAAACTACAAACACTGCTTGAAAAAGACAATACGTATAATCAAGAAGATTTAGACAAAATCTTCATAAACGTTCGTGATGCAGCTTACCATATTATTGAACGAAAAGGCGCAACATACTATGGTATCGGTATGTCACTTCTACGCGTTACTAAGGCAATTTTAAACGACGAAAATAGTGTATTAACTGTTTCGGCATATTTAGAAGGTCAATACGGTCAAAAAGATGTGTATATCGGTGTACCTGCTGTTTTAAATCGCGGCGGTGTTCGTGAAATTTTAGAAGTAGAATTAAGTGAAGACGAAGAATTAAAATTCGATCACTCTGTTCAAGTGTTGAAAGAAACAATGGCTCCTGTTCTTTAATCATATATGTGAAAAAGCAATCCAATTTATTTTGGATTGCTTTTTGTTTATTTTCTATTTTTTAATCGATTCCTCATTATTTACATCAAGTACATCTAATAAAAAGATGAAGATTGGTATCCCGATAATAAGCCCCCATATTCCAAGGAAATGTTCTGAAAAAATGAGAATCATAAATGTATAAAAGATTGGTAAATTTGTTTTCGCAGACATAAACTTCGGGTTTAAAAAATAACTTTCAAGAGCATGGATGACTGTAATGAACACAAGTATGTACACAACGTATATAACTCCGCCTACGTTATAAGCAATGATACAAAGTGGAAATAAAGAAATAATCACACCTGCAACTGGAATCAACCCTAGTAGAAAAATCATAACAGCTAATACGAGAAGCTGCGGAAATCCTAAAACAATTAATGCAATAACAGTAAGAATACAATTTACAACCGCAATTAAAAACTGTGCTTCAATTACTTTACCGAACGATCTTGCAAACCTTTCGCCAAAATATGCAATCTCCTCATAAAAAATCTTTAGCTTACTCTCTTTAAATTTAGAAGTAAAGGTAATAATACGCTCTTTTTCTAATAAGAAAAATAAGCTTAATATGAGAGACAATAATATTTGTAAACTTACCTTCCCTATATTTGCTATTGATTGATAGATGACATCTACACCTTGTTCTATATACTTTGATACTTCCATTCCGTTAATTGTCGAAAGTGCATATTTAATGATTTCATTATCAGGCGGGTTTTGAAAAAACAATTTAAATTGATAAATCAATTGCGAAATTTGTATCGTTAACACAGGTAAATATTTATACAATGTCGTGCCAATAAAGGAAACTAATATGATATACAAACAGGCGATAACAATTTTCCGGTTCACTTTCAATTTCTTTGAAATAAAACGTTGAAATCGATCCATTAAAAATGTCAGTATAAACGTAATTAATATTAAATTGATCATACTTTTTAATCCATATAATACAAGCGCTACTATTATTAAAACGAGAAACCGTTGAAACCCTCTACTTCGAAAAAAATTTTTCACTTCATTCATTAAGATTTAACCTCCCCCTTCAATGGATGGAAATTGAATATATTACATTTTATGAACTTCTATAGACAATCTTTCTTACTAATTAGAAAGAATCCTTTTTTTCTTTTTATATTGTTAGATTCTATTTATATTAGCTCACCTACTTACTTCAGTTGAGCTCTTTTTTTCGTTTAACCTTTTACAATTTAGGTGATTTTCTATTTTTAGACTGCTGCTCATACGCATATCCAATATTGAAAAGCTCTTTTTCACCAAACTGTTTCCCTACAAACACTACACCGATTGGTTCTCCATTTTTATCATATCCAGCAGGAACCGCTAATTCCGGATAACCAGCTACAGCGGATAGAAGAACTTCATCGTTATTAATCATAACTAGAGCATCCAAACCTTTTTCTACTAAATATCTATCTAGCTCTTTTCTTGCATTTTCTTGACTCGTTTGCACTACTTTTTCAAACTCATCTTTCGTTATAGCAGATTTTTCAGATCCCTCAATTAATGTTTGTCCGTATTTTATTCGTCTATTACTATCTCTTTTATTAAACGCTATAATCTCTTTTAACGATTTTACCGGTACATTCTTTTGCTTTGAAAGAAAATCGTTAACATTATGTTTGAATTCATATTCTAATGTTTGTAGATTATCTACACCCTCAGCGTTTAACTGAATATCATCAGTCAATGTTGCACCTGCATCTTGAAGGTCTTTTCTTATCTTTTGTGCTACTTCTTTTCTATTGTCATCTTGTCGATCTATTGAAAATAGTACTCCTACTTTTTTCCCTTTCAAACCGTCTATTGATAAGTCCTTCGTATAATCCATTCTTTCTTTATCTTTCATTTTTTCTGTCATAGCATCTTTTTCATCATAACTTACCATTATGTTAAATAACGTTGCCGCATCCTTTACCGTTCTTGCCATCGGCCCTGCTGTATCAAGCGTTTCAGCTAACGGAATAATTCCTGTTCTACTTACCATACCTAAAGATGGACGTAACCCAACTACTGATTGCTGCGCTGCGGGTGCTACAATCGATCCTGTCGTTTCTGTTCCGACTGCAAGCGGTGCAAAATCTGCTGTAACTACTGTAGCAGATCCAGAGCTTGATCCTGATGTATCAAACGTAATCGGACCATACGGATTCAAATTTTGTCCTTTTTTCCCGCTATATCCGCTAGGCATTGTAAAGGATAAATAATTTGCCCACTCAGACATATTCGCTTTTCCTAAAACAAAAGCACCTTCTTCTTTCAACTTTTTCACAATCGTCGCATCCTCATCTGCAATCCAATCTTTTAACACATACGTTCCTGCACTAGTCGGCATCACTTTTGCCGTTTGTACATTATCTTTTACAACGACAGGAATACCATATAAATTCGACTTTTTGTTTCTACTTCGCTCTTGATCTAACTTTCTTGCTTCTTCCATCGCATTAGGATTTATCTCTGTAACAGAATTTAATGTTATTCCATTTTGATCATGTTCTTGTATTCTAAAGAGATAAATACTCGTTAATTCTTCATATGACAATTTTCCATCATCAATCATTTTTTGAAGCTCATCTACAGTCGCATTTACAACTTCTTTTTCTTTTATCTTTACATTTTCTATATTGATTCCTTTAAGCTGATTATGTATCGGTTGTAGCACTCTTTCTTTATCATATACAATACGCTCAGGTTCCTTTGGAAAATAATTTTTATACACGTAATATCCGCCGGCACATGCTACTAAGACTATGCCTCCAGCGATAGACAGCGTTACCTTCACCCATTTCTTCATGTTGCTTCCTCCACTCTATAAGGTGCTTCTTTATACGAAAAAGAGAGTTACCTTTTACTTAACTCTCTCCAATCAAAATGCTAAATGAAAAAATGAAAGATTTCAATCTAATTACTTCTTTTTTTGCATTTGCTTTGCTAACATTTCTTTCACTTGATTATACGTTAACCCTGAATTTTTATTTAAACGCTTTACTTCCTCAACATCAGTACCTACCACTGTATATTTTTTCTCATCATTCATTTTTCTACTTCCCTTCTCACCGGATTATTTCTTATATTTCTTCCCTAAACGCGCATAAATTAACACCACTACAAAAAAGGAAGCTGTTTTTAAGCACAACTTCCTTCTCGTTACATATTATATTTCTTAATAAAATTTCACTACATCTTCAGTAGGCAAGAACGTTCTTTCTGCTGGTTGTTCGTTTGGTTCACCAAATGGCATTTGACCTACTAAGCTCCACTCTGCTGGAATGTTCCAAGTTTCTTTCACTTCAGCATCTACGATTGGGTTGTAATGTTGTAATGATGCCCCAATTCCTTCAGCAGATAATAACATCCACACAGTATGTTGTAACATTGCATTTCCTTGATGAGACCAGAATGGGAACTGATCTTTATATAATGGTGCGTTTTCTTGCATTTTTTCTACAGTTGCTTGATCCTCAAAGAATAGTACAGTCCCTACACCTGCATGAAAACCTTTTAGTCTTTCTACAGTCGCTTCAAAGTTTTCTGCTGGTACGCGGGCTCTTAATGTTTCTTTTACAATATCCCAAAACTTTTCATGTTCTCCATCCATTAATACGACCATACGGCCACTTTGCATATTGAAAGATGTTGGTGCGTGTAAAGCTGTTTTTAGCACTTCTTCAATTCTTTCTTTCGTAATTGCATCATTTTTTGTTACTTTACGAATGGAACGGCGGTTCACGATTGCTTCTTTTAAGTTTGTTGTAGTTGTTGACATTTTAATTCCTCCAAATGTTTGTTTTATAATTTATTTTGTTATTTCATAACAAGCGAATTAGCAATATCCATCGGTATTACATTGCATACCTTCAAATGAATTTGTTTTATCCTTTTCAATTTCTTTATCAATGACCCTTTCTAGTGTTTCTTTACTAGCAAGCCCTTGAATGACTTCATCTCCAATCATGACAGTTGGAACAGCCATAATATTCGCTTCATCATATGCATGCTGAATTGCTTCTTGATGCTTTTCTTTATATTTACGAGTTACTAAAGCATCTTTAAATTCCGCCTCAGGAAGTCCTACTTCTACCGCTAATTTTGTTAACACATCAATATCTTCAATGTTTTGCTCTTCTTGGAAAAATGCTGTGAATACGCGGTGATGATACTCATTACCTAGTCCACGTTCTTTCGCAAATTGACACCCTTCGAAAGCTAAATGTGTATATGGATGCGGAGAAACACGTGGCAAACGCATATCAATTCCTAACTTCTTCGCTGTCGGAAGAATGAAAGCATCCCATGAACCTAATTTTTCTGGCTCATTCCATGGATCTATTTTTGAATATGGACTTGGACGTAATTCAAATGGCATCCATTCAATTTCTACATCTTTTTCTTTCGCTACTTCATCTAATGGACCTTTTGCTAAAAAACAAAATGGACATATAAAATCTGAGTATACTTTCATTTTTACAGTCATAACTTTTACACCTTACCTTTATAGTTGTAACCATATAAGTTACATTAATATTAAAAAAATATAAATATGATTTAAGCATTCATTTTTTCTTGCAAAGTTTCAAACAGCTGCCCCATCGTAATATTTCTCAAAACTTCTTCCATCGCGGATTGTGCTTGAATTAAAATAATTTCTAACACCGCTTGAATATTCGCCCCAATTGGACAATCTGGATTCGGTTGCTCGTGAATATGAAATAGCTTGTCTTCTTCGACTACGTTCACTGCATGATACACATCTAACAATGTGATTTCATGTAAATCCTTTAGTAATCCCGCGCCACCCGGTCCACGATTTACGTAAACAAAGCCAGCTTGTTTCAAGTACGACATCATTTTACGAATGACTACTGGATTTGTATTGACACTCTCAGCCATATAGTCTGAAGTACAAAGTGAAGATGGATTGTTTTTCAAAATAGATAAAATATGAACAGCTATGGAAAAGCGGCTACTAATTTTCATCGTAATCACCACCTCGATGTAATCATTATAGTTACAACTAAAAAATAAGTCAATCCTTTTCATAGATTTTTTATAAGTAAATTAAAAAGTGCCCCATTATGATATATGAGACACCCCTTTTTATTCTGCAAATAGCGCCTGAAATTCTTCAATAAATAGCTGTACAGCGATTGAAGAATCCTTTAATGAAGGAACAGCTAAAGCAATTTCTCTCCATACTTGCGGTTCCAATTCTCTCGTTTGCACATTCTGTGGTAAATTCATTAAAGATAATTCAGCTAATATTGCAATACCTAGCCCTTCTTGAATCATATTTAAAGCGGTAGTAACGGTCGAAATTACATACTCAGCCCGAAGTGGTACGTTGGCTTGTTTAAACATATCAATAATGGGTGGTTCGTATCCGCCCTTACATAATATGATCGGTTCATTCTCTAAATCACTAATTGTAATAGAGTCTTTCTTACAAAGAGGATGATCCTCTCTTAAGATAGCAACCATTTTTCCCTTCGTTAATGGGACTATCTCCATCTCTTTATTAGGCAAAATAACAATTCCTATATCAACAACCCTCGATATTAACCAATCTTCAACTTCTTTAATTGTTCCTTCACAAAGAACGACCTCTAAGTTCGGATACTTCTCCTTAAAATGGTTTATCATTTTCGGTAAGAAATGTGCCGAAGCACTCGGAAAACTCCCAATTCGAATCGTCCCCACTTCGTGTCCTTTCTCCATCGCAACTTCTTGTTCAATCTTCTCTACACCGTTCAAAATCTCTCTAATATGTACAAGAATTCTGTTTCCTACATCCGTAACAATTAGCCCTTTTCGTTTATCACGTATAAGAATCGTAACTCCTAACTCTAACTCAATACTTGAAATGGCATGACTGACTGCTGGCTGCGTCATGTTTAACACTCTGGCAGCCTTCGTAAAACTACCTAACTCAACAGTTTTTATTAATACTTGCAGTTGTGTAATGGTCATAACTAATCACTTATACTCCTTATAAAAAAGATTCATTTTATTTATTACAGTCGATATCATATCATAGTGAAATGAATAACAACAAGGAGGTCTTACCGTGACACAGCTTTCTCGAACTAAGACGGCCATCATCCTTACCTTTCTCGTTTTTATGTGGGGAATCAATTGGCCTTTATCTAAGTTTGCCCTGCATTATACACCACCCGTTTTATTTGCAGGCGTTCGAACTTTAATTGGAGGATTCATTTTACTCCTTTTCGCATTACCGAAATACAAAGAGTTACACTTAAAAGAAACTTGGCATTTATACGTTATTTCTTCTTTACTTAACATCATTATATTTTACGGATTACAAACTGTCGGACTTCAATATATGCCTGCTGGGCTATTTTCCGCCATCGTATTTCTACAACCAGTTTTACTCGGCATTTTCTCATGGATTTGGCTTGAAGAATCTATGTACGGGTTAAAAATTTTCGGGCTTGTTCTTGGATTTATTGGCGTAGGTGTGATTAGCTCTAGTAGTTTAACTGGACATATTTCTATTATCGGAATCCTTCTCGCGATAGGATGCGCGATTGGCTGGGCACTTGGAACAGTATTTATTAAAAAGACTGGGCACCGCGTTAATTCCATTTGGATGGTAACACTTCAGCTCATTATTGGTGGACTTTGCTTAATTGGATTTGGTTCAGAGTTTGAAAGCTGGTCTAGTATCGCTTGGAGTATACCATTTGTTAGCGTACTACTCTTTATTTCATTCTTCGTTATTGCAATGGGATGGCTGGCATACTTTACTCTTGTTGGAGCTGGTGAAGCAAGTAAAGTTGGGGCTTATACATTTCTTATTCCACTAATCGCTATTATTGTAAGTTCAATTTTCTTACATGAGGCCATTACTATTAGCTTATTCATCGGACTATTATTTATTGTGGTGAGTATTTGTTTCGTAAATATAAAGCCGAAAACACTTGCTGTAGGGCAGCGGGTTGAAGTGAAGTAAATTAACATAAGAAGGAGCCTACTGATTGTAGGCTCCTTCTTATCATTATTACTTATTTTTTACGACGTACCATAAAAACACACGTACCTACCGAAGATACAATCGCTAAAATAGATAAAACAATTGCTATCAATTGCATATTACTAGTACCTTCATTCTTTTCTACACTAGACACTTCACCATGTTCTCCTGTTAATGACGTACCTTTTGCAATTGTTGTAAGTGAATGTGGTTTTTCAGCTTTTTCATCGCCCGTCCATTCCACAATTTCTCCGTCTTTATATTGTTGATATGCATCCCAAGCTATTTTTTGCTCTTTATCCGGATTTTTAGCGACAAAAGTAAATCGCTGGAACTGACCAGGTAAAATCCCATCTCCCGTTGCTTCCCATACTACAGTTTTCACTTTTCCAGCATTATCTTTTTGCTCTTCCACTTTCCATCCTGGCACTGGTTCATACTGTTGGAACTCTACTCCAGACGGCATTTTCAGTGTAACTTTTGTTGTTGCTATATTCTTTTCAACTGGTACTTTTATCGTGTAAGTCTCCCAAGAGCCGACGTCAGAAGTTGCTGGCTTTACAGTTACGTGCGCACTAACAGGTAACGAAAAAATTCCCATTGCAATTACTGTTGCGATCATTGTTGTTCCTAATTTTTTTATACGTTTCATTTTCTATTAGCTCCTTTTTATCTATACCTACTCTTTATCCCGCTATTTGCCGGGTAGCCCAATTGATGAGAGCTGCTTAAAGTTTCACTTTATCTGCCACCTACAATAAATTTATAATCCGTATCAAAGTTATCAAGCGACTTCGTTAATCCATGTACTTGTATATTCCAGTTGCCTGTCATGTTAATATACATACCTTCTGCTTCATATTCTCCCGGTGAAACTGCCGAAACTTTAAATGATCCTTTTCCCATATTCATATCTAGCGATTGAGTCGTTAATATAATTTGTTCCATATTAGTAACAGGTTGTCCGTTCTCATCCTTTAAAGTAATATGGAATATATTTTGTCCTACTTTATTAGGACTTACATTTAGCGTCATTTCATATCCATTATCTAATTGTTTACTCTCTGTAAAAGGTCCAGTAGGAGGCATCGGTGGTGTTTGTACATTTGTCATAAAAGCTACGATTACGAAAATGATAATTCCAATGATAAACTCTACCTTCACCGTAGCACCTAATCCTTGCTCCGCTCTCATTTTCCCTTTCACATAATGAATAATTCCCAATATCCCCATGAAAACGAATAAAAGTATCTTTGCTAGTAAAGCTAATCCATACTTCGTATCAAATAACGAGTGGATTGTTGGAATAAAAAATGTACTGTTAAAAAGACCTGTTATGAAAATCACAATGACAGCACATGTTGCCCACGGTGAAAAACGCTTAATCGTATCCCAATACATATTCCACTTGTTATCCTCATTACGTAACAGAAGAATAATGGACGATAAACCACCAATCCATAATGAAGCTGCGAATAAATGTAAAAAATCCATAACAATAGCAATGTCTTTAAACTTTAAACCATATGCGTGACTATTACATGCTTTCATAACAAGTATCCCGATAAACAATACTATTGGAATACTCCACACTTTAAACGACGAAAGCTTCTCACGCTTCATCGCAAAATACGTAACGATTATAAGCGAACTAATTAGAGCCATTTGAGTAATCCATACATAACTAAAAACAGAAAGCTGTAACGTTTCTTTTAATAGTAAAGGATTGAATGCTTCTAGCCATGAAACATCCGCATTTATTTTCGCTTGCAATGGTAGATTAAATAACAAGCTAATCAATATACCAAATAAGGAGATCCATATTATGTTCTTACTCCTTGATCGGACCGAAGTTGCATTCCCTTTATACATAATAAGATTAAAGAATAGCACGCCTATAAATAATGAGAAACTTGTATATAAAATTCCACGTTCCATAATCATATCGATTTGTGGGACGTAACCCATCTCTTCCACTTGTATACCGTCTGCTTCCACTTCTGCTAATCCAATACGGAATGGAATAACCCCTTGAATTGGATGGCCATCAGCTGAAATCACTTTCCACTGAATAGAGTACAGACCGTTTTTTAAATTTTCTTTTAACCCTGCTTCTAATAACTTTTTGTTTTTCTTATCAATATGAGCATCTTTTAAATCTACTCTTGTACCTGATGTATCTCTCACGTACAATGTATTAAAACTTGAAACTTGTATGTCCTCATCGAACTCGATTTTCACAACAGACGGTGCTTTCTTCAATGTTTCATTTTCAGTAGGGTTTGATTTCACAACGTACGCATGAGCAGATGCACTTTTCGGTATCAATATAATAAGCACACATGCAAGTAATAGCCATGTCCCTACCCTTCTCATTACTTTCACAATCATTTCACTTCTTTCTTACTCATCGCTCTATTTTCATGCCTTTAACTTCCTAAGTTTAATTCTCGGGCGAAATATTAACCTAATTAAATATAAATTTCTATACAGTATAACTCTTTATTTCTCTCTCACCTCTAAACTTCTAATAAAATAGTAACTACCTGTATAGATACAACTTACATTTTTAAAGTCGATTGTTATTATATCATAAAATATATTTATGTAAGTTCCTGAAGAAGAAAAGTTATCGTGAATCATTTGTGAAGAAAATGTGAAATACATAAATAAAAAGATGTTACTTTATTACGTAACATCTTTTTAAAAATATCTTTTTTCTATTTCTCTTCCGGATAATCACAATACTCTATGATTGTTCCCTCTGTATCCGCTGGGTTAAGATAGATTAATCTTCTGCCATGTTTATTCATTCGAAGTGTATGCTCTAAGGTTCGAATACCTTGTTCTTTTAGCTCTTCTAGGGCCACATCTAAATCATCGACACGATATGCCACATGATGTACACCTTTACCTTTTTGTTTAATGAATCTGGCAATTGGTGACGTCGTATTATTCGTAGGCGCAAGTAATTCAATTCTATCTCCATCCACTTCAAGAATGGCTACTTCGCTTTCAACACCAGGTGCCTCACTTACGTAACGATCTATTAATGTTCCTAACAATACCTTTTCATAAAATCTTATCGTACTATCTATATCGCGCACTGCGATGCCGATGTGATCAATTGTTTTTTTCATTTTATTTCCCCTACTACTTTATTTTCTCTTATTATTAATAGTAACAAAAAAAGTTATAGAAACAAGTTCTATAACTTTTTTATTTAACCTATTTTCTTATCCACACTAGCTGCTGGTTGAACTTGATTTTTTGCTTTCACAATGCTAATGACGTACCCGATCAATCCGCCAATAAGTGCTGGTAAAATCCACCCTAATCCAACTTCATGCATTGGAAGTATTTTAGTAAGAAAATCATTTACTACTGCTAACTTCATACCAGCTGCATTCAATCCATCGAACACACTTACAATAAATGTAATTAATAAACTACCTTGATACACTTCTGCTCGTCCTTTAAACAATGGATGAAGGAGCGTTAGGAAAATTAAGACGATTGCTAATGGATAAATCGCGATTAATACAGGAACAGAAATTGCAATTAATTGCGTTAAACCTACATTCGCAACAACTGCACTGAACACTGATAAGATGATTGCTATCTTTTTATACGAAACATTCGGGAATAGTTTATGGAAGAATGAAGAACACGCTGAAACAAGTCCTACACTAGTCGTTAAACATGCTGCTGTAACCATAATCCCTAATATAATTCCGCCGTATGACCCAAAATAATAGTTTGAAACTTTTGCTAATACTGCACCACCATTATCTAAATGACCAAGTTTTGCGACACTTGAAGCTCCCATAAATGAAAGTGCTGAATAGATCATTGCTAAAATAGATGCAGCAATCAATGTTGCTTTTGCACAAACAATCATAATGTCTTTTTTTGTTTTTGCGCCCTTTTCTTTAATCGCATTGATGATAATAATACCGAATACGAATGATGCTAACGTATCCATTGTTAAGTAACCTTCTTGGAACCCTTTAAAGAACGCATGTGATGTATATGCCTCTGCAGGTGCTTGCATTTCTCCCATTGGATGAATAAAAGCAAATACTACTAAAATCCCAATAAACGTTAATTTAATTGGCGTTAAGATTTTTCCTACAATATCGACAATTTTCGCGGGATTTAGCGAAAAAAAACAAGTAATGCTAAAGAATATAATTGTAAAAAGAATGAGTGCTGAAGAACCCATAGCTTCTGGTACAAAAGGCTTCATACCAATTTCATAAGAAACGCTGCCTGTTCTCGGAATAGCAAATAGTGGACCAATCGCTAAATATAAAACTGTCGTAAATACAATGCCGAACACTGGATGTACACGACTTGCTAACGATTGTAAATCTTCTTTACCTGAAATTCCAAATGCTAATACCCCTAGCAACGGTAAACCTACACCTGTTACTAAAAATCCAGCGTTAGCAATCCACACATTCTCTCCTGCCGATTGACCAAGCATTGCTGGGAATATTAAATTTCCTGCCCCAAAAAATAGTGCAAATAACATTAAACCAATAACAACTATGAACGAAAACGGTACTTTATTCGTCATAATATAACCTCCATTCAAAATAACCTATATCATTTCCAATTTTAACTAATTGAATTTTCTGAATATTTAATTCGATCATCAACTATTCTTGAACTCATTATAGTTTGATATATAATATTTTGCAATACTATTTTCAAACTTTTCATTCATTTTATAAATATACATTTTTTAACATAGAAATAGACTAAAAAACCAACATGGTCATCCATGTTGGTTTTTCCATTTTTACTATCAATTAATTAAAATTTCGCCGCTACTTTCTTAACGTTCTCTAGACCTTCTTCAACAATTTGTTGTGAGCGATCTGGATATTGGTTGTGCCCTTCAATTACAACAGTCTCTGGATTTGTAATTCCCCAGAATCCAAGTACAGTTGTTACGTAATTAACTGCCATTTCCATAGGAGCCATTTGTTCTGAAGAGTAATCTGAACCACGAGCACCTAACACAACTACTTTCTTACCACCAGCTAAACCTTCTGGGCCATTAGCTGTATATTTAAACGTTTTTCCAGCTTGAGATAAGTATGAAATATATGTGATTAATGGTGCTGGTACAGTAAAGTTCCATAATGGGAATGCAAATACAACTTTATCAGCTTCTAAAAACTGATTTAAATATTGATCTACTGTAGCAACTGCCTTCTCTTCTTCTGCTGTTAATTCCATACCTTGACTACGTTTGTATCCACCTGAAATAGCAATATTTCCGTAATAAGGAAGATCTAATGCAAATAAATCTAACTCTGTAATTTCTGTATTCGGATTTGCTTCTTTATAAGTACTTACAAATGTTTCATACATTTTTGAACTAACTGCTTGCTCCGCTGGGCGATCGTTTGCTTTTACAAATAATACTTTTGACATTGTTTTATTCTCCTCTACTTTTTGATTTTCTTCTTTTTTACCAAATAACGAGCTAAATAATCCCATTTTCTTCACCTAAACTTTCTTATCATATTCATTATTCATCATCATAAAAATTCTTATTCTAATAAAGTGAAACTTTAATCAGTGGGGGTTTTCTTCATCCCCCACTGATTATTAGTTGAACCAATCGGACTTTTATAGGCAGTTGATCCCCCACCCAACTTCTTTGCTTTCGCTGAATTTTGAGGCGGGGGTCTTACTGCCCATTAAAGTCGGATAAAAAGTTCCAATTGATACCTTAAGGAAAGTTAATTAAAACTTTTTGTTATTTAATTACCTTATGTAAGTGATTGTAATATAGTAACTTACTTTAGTCAAGTAACTTTTAATAAAAAAATAAATCTCAAATTAAAAACATTTACTAAAATACAATTGAACACCAAATTACAGCCTTATTACTTGTATAATAAAATTAGAGAGGAAAATTCATATTTAGAAAGGATTCATTCATGAGCACGATAGAAAAGATTCAAACTTTTATTATTCTTTTTGCTGTTACATGCGGCATCATACTCGGGCAATTTAATTTCATACATATGTATTCAGAGCGATTTATTGTCCCCTTCTTATTTTTCATGCTATATGGATTATTCCTCAGCATCCCATTAAAAGAAATAAAAAATGGATTTCGCAATTTAAAATTTGCTGGAACAAGTCTTACTATTAACTTCTTATGGACACCTTTACTCGCTTGGGGATTAGGAGCACTATTTCTTTCAGATCACCCTGCGCTTTGGGTTGGATTTATTATGCTAATGGTTACTCCGTGTACAGATTGGTACTTAATCTTTACTGAAATAGCAAAAGGTAATGTAGCACTTTCTACAGCGATTTTACCAGTAAATTTAATTTTGCAAGTACTACTACTTCCCATTTATTTATTTTTATTCGCTGGTGTTATGAAGACTGTTGCGGTTTCTGTTTTAGTAGAAAGTATTGTTATCGTAATCGTCTTACCATTTTTACTTGCACACGCTACAAAATTCATTATGAATAAACTGAAAAAAGCTGAAACGCTCGAGAATAAACTCATTCCGTTTTTCAGCTCTGCCCAAATTGTATTTTTAAGTTTAGCAATCGTAGCGATGTTTGCATCACAAGGTAAATATTTACTACAAAATATGAATGTCGTTTTATTATTACTCATTCCTGTTCTATTGTTCTTCATCATTAATTTTGTACTAGGACAATTTATCGGGCACGTTATGCGTTTATCTTATAAAGATACAGTAAGTCTAAACTTAACAACGTTAGCAAGAAACTCACCTGTTGCTCTTGCTATTGCTGTGACAGCTTTCCCTGACGAGCCTCTTATTGCACTTGCACTCGTTATTGGACCGTTAATTGAACTGCCAGTACTTGCTTGTGTTTCACAAGTGTTGTTACTTATTAAGAAGAAGCAGCAATATACATAATAAAAAACGTCCTGCTATAGGACGTTTTTTATTGTCGAGAAATTATATAATGAACGATCATTATCGGCTCTAAGCATTTTATACGTTATAGAAGAATTAATTTGTCGTTACATTAACAGTTCCTTTCTAATTAAAAATTAAAGGAAACGTAAATATAACGAAAGCTGCCCAAAGTCCGTAAATTGGCAAATACTTCGTAACGGCATCTTGGATAGCTGTCGGTCCTGATTTGTTTTGCAAGAAACACATATAGGAAAACATAATCCAAATTAAATTTGCCCAGATCAGTATGTTTACCCCTAAAACAGCAAGTCTATTAGGTGTAATCCCGTAAGAAGAAAGTCTGAATACAATGGCTGATAATGCGACAGTGTCAATAATAAGCGCCAAAACAATTAAGGCAAAATTTATATAGTCTGAAATGTTCTTTTTCTCATCTGAATCACTCTCAACGATAGAAAATATAGTAACAGCCAATACACCAAGGAGTATTCCGTTAAAGGCCATTAGGAAATTTCGGTCCAAGAATGGATTTTTCCCGACCCAAACTACCGTTATTAGATAGATAAACAATGTAATCAAGACAAGCGGACTAAAAATTTTAGATATGTATGGTGTAATATTTTTAGCAAGTTTAAGATTCAATGATACTAAGTATGCAGCCACTACAGCGAGAGCGGCAGCTCCAAATAAAACAACATTACTAAAATAGAACTCTCCTATATCCAAGTCAACAAAGCTAAATAATCGCATGGTGAATACTGCTAGAATCATTCCGCTAACTGCCATGCTAGCGTAGAGAAGGGCATATTCCAAATTAAATTTAATATAAGCTAATCTTGTATTACCTTTTGAATATTCATTTCCTGTAAATGCCAGTCCCAATAAGACCCATAACAATATAGGAAGATGTAAATACGCAAGGATACTGCTGTCTTTATAATTTAATGGCAACATATTAAGATACAACCCAGCAATTAGGAACAACGCTGCAAGGAAATAAATAATACTTTTTTTCGGGGTATTATTGTAAACAAAATAAGCAGCGATAAAGGGAATTACACCAAAAGCTAGGTTAATTGGAGCAATTGCTTCCTGCTCAACAAAGTGGAAAATGATCCTGGTGCTTATGCCGGCCAGAATAGCTAAAAGGCCCATGAATAAGAAACCTTTTTGAAACAAAGATGTTTTTTCTTTATTTACTTTCTCCTTGAAATGCAACCTTTCATACCAAGCACCTAGAACTTGAGAATCAGGGTTTTGGTCCCATGCTTGTGAGAATGCTTTTTTAAAAGCTTTCGGATCTTTTCTATACATCTTCTCCAACTCATGGGGGTTATCCATATTTTTAACAATCAAATTGTTAATGTTCATAGTTATACCTCCTCTAATTTTAAAAATAAGGTTGTTACCTTTTAACAAAAGCACCTCACTCATTTATTATGATTTTGATTTTAATACAAATTTTATCGTTTTACAATAAAAAATTATTATTTAAAGATTTTTTTTTATCGTTAAATTTTATATAAAAGAAAAACAAAAGAGCATGACAGTTTTATGTCATGCTCTTTTAACAAATTAATTCTCAAACACAAAATTAATCTTATTATCTTTCCACTCTAACTTCGCATCAAATGTTTTCTCGCCCTTTTTAAAACCTTTAATTAAATCGGTCTTTTCACCTTTTAAGAGCTTTGTCATATTCTTTTGTGAAATTGTTTTACTTAATATTTTCTTTGAGATGGTAAAGTCACATTGCGTTGTGTTGTAGTTAGAACAACCGTAAAACGTTGACTTATCAATTACGTCGCCGTCACATTTTTTACAGCTTCCAACCTTTTTACCTGTTGTAAATTTCGATCCTTTTCGCTCAATCGATTCAACATGTAATCCGGTGAAATCCCACTTCTCAGACATTTCCACTGCATCTTCAATAATTTTAGCTGATAGCTTTTTCGTTTGTTCCATAAATGTAGCTGGTGAAGCCGTGCCTTCACCAATTTCTGCAAGGCGCTGCTCCCATTTCGCTGTCATTTCTGGTGAAGCTAGTATTTTATCACCGATTGCGGTAATTAATACTTTCCCTTTATCGGTCGCATACACTTGGTTCTTCTTCACATCTATATATTTACGGTCTTTTAGCATCGTAATAATACCTGCACGGGTCGCTTCTGTACCTAAACCTTCTGTTTTCTTTAATACTTTCTCAAGCTCTTCATTCTCTAAATACTTACCAGCTGTTTTCATTAACGTAATAAGTTGTCCTTCTGTATAACGCTTCGGTGGTTGTGTTTTTCCCTCTTTCACTTTTACCTTTACAACTTTTCCTTCTTCACCTTCAGCTACAATTGGAAGAATGGTTTCGTCATCTTTATCGTCTTGGAAAATAACTTTACGCCAGCCTTCTTGAATTTGCTGTTTTCCTTTTGAAATAAATTCAGCACGTTCATCTACAAGCGTTACAATTGTTGTATAGTCAAAGATTGCAACTTCATAATGAGCTGCTATAAGTCTTCTTACGATCATATCGTAAATTTTCTTTTCATCACCTGATAATCTGCTTGGGTTTGTAACTTGCTCTGTCGGAATAATGGCGTAGTGATCTGTTACTTTCTTTTCATTCACATAACGCTTATTATTCATAATCGATTCAACCGGAGCTGGTAATAAACCTTTATATTCATCAAACTGACTTAACTTCTGTAAAATATCAGGGAATGTTGCCGCTTCACCTTGTGTAACATAGTTGGAATCTGAACGTGGATAAGAAACAATTCCTTTTTGATATAGTGCTTGCGTTATATCAAGCGTCTTTTTCGGTGAGAATTTAAATGCTTTATTTGCCGTTGCTTGCAATGATGATAAGTTAAATAAAAGCGGCGGCTGAAATTCTTTACGCTCCGTTTTCATTTCCTTCACTACTGCCGGTTTACCTTGGCAAAATGCCGCAATTTTATTCGCCATATCAGGGTCTTTTAAGCGGGATTCACTATCCTTCTCCCATTTCCCCTCATACTTCTTTCCTTCTATATTAAAGGTTGCGAACACTTCCCAGAACGGCTCTGACTTAAAGTTTTCTATTTCCTTTTCACGCTTTACGATTAACGCGAGTGTCGGTGTTTGTACACGACCAGCTGAAAATACATCATTCATTCCTTTTTTCTTTAACAAAATACTAAACACACGCGATGCATTCATACCAACAACCCAATCCGCACATGACCTTGTATACGCCTCATAGTACGTATTGATTGTATCTGATTCGTCAAGCAAATTTTTAAATCCTTGGTAAATAGCTTGCTTCGTTAAAGAGGAAATCCAAAGACGCTTCATCGGCTTTTGTACGTTACAAAGATTAATAATGTTTCGTACAATTAATTCCCCTTCGCGCCCAGCATCGCCCGCATGAATAATTTCTGTTACCTGAGGATTATGTAACAGCTGTTTCACAACGTTAAATTGTTTATACTTCGACTTTGTTACTTCAAATTGAAATCGTTCAGGAATCATCGGTAACGTATCAAGTGACCATTTTTTCCACTCTGCGTGATAATGTTCTGGATTACATAACTGCGTCAAATGACCAATTGCCCATGTACAGTACGCTCCATTTGGAAATAACTCATTCGCTTCTACTTCTAAATATCCATCTTTCCGGCGATATTTAAACTGTGAAACAAGAGCCAAACCTTGATCTGGTTTCTCGGCAATAATTAATTTCATTTTATAACTCCCTATCTGTATTCCACTGTTACTTTCATTGTCTATCTGTTTAGAAGCGATGATAAAACAACAATCTTATTTATCATTCGCGGGTTGTCCCGAGTAATGGGATAACTATAATATTATACGCTTATTCTTTATGTGTTCACAATAGAGATACTCACATATTATTTCTCCTATAATTAAAACAACATAAATGTGAATTCAATTGTACAAAAGTTAAACTCTACAACCATATCACTTTTTTTCTATTAACATAAGCTATTATAAACTTGAAAAGGATGATGATAATATGAAAAACCTTGTAAGTATACACGACTTATTAGCAATTATAGAGCATACCGAAGGCTGGTTATCGCCGCATGAGCAAGTTGCACTATTGCATTTGCCTTCAATGGTAGATCATTTAAACGGCGATATAGTTGAAATTGGTTCCTATAAAGGAAAAAGTACCATTGCATTGGCACTTGGAAGCTCTCTAATGAGCAAAAAGAAACGTCCAATCTACGCTATTGATCCATTCCTTGATTATTATTATCCTTCATTTCAGTTCAATATAAATTACCATAGTCTACAAGATTTCGTTATTCCAATAAAAAAGTTTAGTACACAAGCTTACGATGATTGTCCTAAATCTATTGCTGCATTATTTATTGATGGTGATCATGAATATTCTAGTGTAAAACACGACATCACTCATTATGTATCACGCGTTATAAATGACGGACTCATTCTTTTCCATGATTATACTGAGCAATTCCCAGGAGTCATCAAAGCTGTAAATGAACTTTGCAATAACACTGAATACAACATTGTTTTAACTTATGACCACCTTATTATTGTTCGAAAAACCAATAATTAAGCTCCGCTTCATTCCCCTGCTTGCTATCTTATTTCGTTTTTATTCACAAAAAAAGACGTTCAAAAGCCGAACATCTTTTCTATTCATTTTTTACTATATATATTTCTCTCAGAGTAACATTACTTTTCCCTCTGTAACTAATATGACCTATGGTTATTGAAATGTACTGTTTTTTATAGATCCTCTCCTACTAAAAACACACATCAATATTTGAACATTATATCGAACTCCCCTCTATTAAATTGTGCAGATAATATGCAGATATAAATAAGCATAAGTACTCTCCATATGAACATATGATGAAATGAATGATTGGACAGGGAGGTATCATGATGTTTACTTATACGTTAACTGCCTTAACGCTTTGTTGTATCTCGATTCTTATTACATCATATATGTCTAAACGAAAGGGTACCCTAATGGAGTATATGGTATTTATTATGTCTTTTAGTATGAGTATCGGTTTAAGTATAGGTTTTTATTTAGGTATTCTATTTAAAGGAGAATTGCTATATTCTACTTTGCTTGCGATTTTAATTAGTGGTTGTATCGGCTTTTTAGTTGGTCTACGTTTTCATCTATATACTGCTTTAGAAGGAATGTTCTCTGGGGTAATGGCAAGTATGATGGGAGCAATGATTACAGAAATGCTAAATGCGCAACAAGCTCATAGTATACTGTTTATCAGCCTTTTATTTACTATAACGATTACTATGTCATTTATAATTCAAATTTTATCAGAAAGGTTTTCTACTGTGATCCACCGATGCTTTTTGTTAGTGCTTTCAATTAGTGTTGTAATTATTGTTTCGGTATTCATAACATTCCCCGATTTTACTCCTTCAACTTCACACGAGTATAAACAACATATGCACTAACACTTAAAACAAAATTATTAAATCAGAAACCTTAGAAGAAGCGATACTTTTAGGTATGCAAGAGGATTTCTCTGTAACGAATGTATTAGCAGTTCTCCTATTTATTAGGGCTTTATTTCTTAAGAAACAATAACACTGTGATTATTAAATTAGAAAAAGGTAACCAAAATCCTCTTCACAAAAAAACGTATGATTGTGTATAATAAGAACTAATGTTCCTTTCGGGGATTCACTAAACCTAAATTACACTTATATATCAAATAGAAGAGGATTGATATACCATGAAAATTGATAGACCCAAAATTTCACCAGAGTTATCTTCAAAAAATTTTCAAGATATTTTTTATGAAGAAGATCCTACACTAGAAATGTGTGAAATTATCGATTCCACTTTCGAAAATGAATCTGTGGATAGAGTACGATTATATGATGCCGTGATAAAGAATTGTAAGTTCACGAATACAGACTTTAGCAATATTGATATTACAGATGTTTGTTTTGAAAACTGTGATTTATCAAATGTTAATTTAAGCAATTCTTCTGTTCACAGAGTCGAATTTAAAAACAGTAAATTAATCGGGGTTAATTTTACAGAATCTAGCTTAGGAAATGTTAAATTTGAGAATTCTATTTTGAACTTAGCTGCATTTGGAAATTCTAAACTAGAAAAGATTGTATTTAATGAAACTTCATTAAATAGTGCAGATTTTTTTGACTGTAAACTAAAAAAAGTTGAATTCCAATTATGTAGCCTTGACGAAGCTAATTTTGACCAGACATCACTGAAGGGGATCGATATTAGCTCTTCTAATTTTAATACTCTGACAGTTTCAGTGAGCGATTTAAGGGGATGTAAAGTATCTACATATCAAGCTGTTCAGTTTGCGACTTTATTAGGATTAATAATTAAAGATTAGTATTTCGAAGATAAAAAGAACCCTATCCCGAATCATGGATTTTTTAATTGTCCACGATTCGAGATAAAGTTCAAATAAATTAGTGATGACTTTCTTATTATTTAACTACAGCTTGTTTTCCTTTGACATGTTCATTATTTACACTCATAAACGCTTCAATTTCTTCCACTTCTCTAATGATATCTTTTGACAAGTTTTCGTATCCGTCTTTTGTTACAAGAATATCATCTTCAATACGAATTCCAATCGATTCTTCTTCAATATAAAGACCCGGTTCAATTGTTATAACCATACCTTCTTCTAAAACTCTATCTTTATATGTCCCTACATCATGCGTATCTAAACCAAGGAAATGGCTGACACCATGATAATAATATTTAGACAATTCTTCGTCTTCTTGAATTAAACCAATTGCTTTACACCCTTCTGCGAGTACTTTTTTAGCATGCTCATTTAATGCAGCGAACTTTAAGCCTGGCTTAATAATCTCTGTTGTTTCTTTCAATGCTTTTAATACGATATTATAAATTTGTTTTTGGCGACTAGAGAATGTTCCATTTGCCGGGAATGTATAACTAATATCAGCGTTATAGTAGTCTTTTTGAGCACCTAAATCTAGTAGTACTAAATCACCATTTTGAATTTGTGCATCATTATCTTCATAATGAAGAACTGTAGCATTTTTCCCGCTTGCCAAAATTGTATGAAACGCATGATGCTTAATGCCAGATGACTTCAGTGTGAAGTCAAACTGAGCTTCTAATTCATACTCCATCATGTCTGCTTTTGCATGCTTAAGTACATTGTAAATACCGTCTTTCGTTACAGCAATCGCTTCTTTAATCACTTCAATTTCTTCTTCTGTTTTAAATACTCGCAATTCACAAATATTCGGATATACATTACCAATTGTTACGTGTGGGTATTGTTCTCTTACATGTTTAGCAAATGCTAATGTTTTTGTCTCTGTACCATTCCATTCACGACGCTCTAAATCCAAATATAGATGCTTCACATTTTCTGTGAAGAGTATATTTGACATCGTCTTTTCAAAGCTATCTAAATATACAACTTTCTTTATACCTGAAATCTTCTCTGCTTCTTTGTTAGAAACAGTTTTCCCAACCCATTTTTCCATTACTGGATCTGATTTTTCAATGAAAAGTGTCTCTTCTACACTATTCCCAAACTTTTTCAGCATAAAAATAACATTTGGTTCATTGATTCCTGTTACATAGTAAAAATTCCGATTCGGCACAAATTTATAATGTGCATCCGCTGACATATGTGGTGCTTGTCCGGCAAATAAAACAGTAATAGATTCATCTGGTAATGTTTTTACTAATCGTTCTCTATTTTGAGCAAAAAATGTTGATTTCATAATAATCCCCCTAGCGTTCTATGTATGATTAAAAAATAATTATCTAATCAATTCATTTTATTATTGTTACAATTTTTCGTCAATTTTTAACCTTTTTTGATGGTGTTGACATAATTAAAATTACACGTTACAATAACTATACATTAGTAAGCAACTAATGTATTTAAATCAAACTAGAGGTGAAACAAATGAAAAACATTTTATTCCGTATTAATGAATTATCAAAAAAAGAAAAAGCAACTGGATTAACAGTTGATGAAAAACAAGAACAACAAATGCTACGTCAAAACTATACACAAACATTTCGTGGAAGCTTAGATTCCATTTTATTAAACACAAAAATTGTTGATCAAAATGGTCTTAACGTTACACCAGCCGCATTACAAGATGCTCAAATACGTTTAAAATTAAGCAAATGAGTTCCGCGCAAAAGAATTTCAATAAAACATAAAAAGAGCTGGATTTCCTATTTAGAAATTCCAGCTCTTTTTATTGTTTTTTCTAATTTATCATACGAACGATACATAGCAATTCTCCACGATACAATCATCGCAAAAGCGAGTAAGAAAAACATTCCACTTAACTCTGCTAAGTCAATCGATTGACTTAAATACGATTTCATTACTACTCGCACTGCTAATAATCCAACTAAAATAAATATAAATGCTTTTGACGGTTTCATATATATTTGTTCATTTCTTATTTCAAACTTCGTTGTTTTAATAAGGAATATAGAGAAAATAAGTCCTACAGTAATTGCTTCTACTATTTCTAATGACGTTAACCGAAACGCTGGTAAGAAGTACATCAGAGCACCAGTACTCATAAAAAATGGGGGCAATATAATTTTCTTTTTCGTTACCGGTTTTTTCGCTGCTTTAAAGCGAAGAAACATGACACCAACAGCCATACAGACTGCTACAATACTTGATAAAAGTGCTATCATACTTTCCACTCCTATCTATTCAAATGACTTTTTGAGCAAAATCATAAATTAATAAGTAACTACAAGCACCATTATAGAATTTCTTCATTCTATCCCTCCTGCTGTAAACTTTCCATATTCGCTACACTTATTTTACGCAAAGTTTATGAACGGAATATGAACAAAATATTACATTCAATTTTCAAACAAAAAAGCCATTTTGCAATTAATATTGCAAAATGGCTTTTAACTTATTTTAAATCGTCATTTGTAAATGCACCTGGAAGTAATTGCTCAACAGTCACTTCTTTTTCATCGCCTTTTACATTCGTTAATAATACAGGCATTTTCGGATCACAGAATTCAGCAATTACTTGTCTACAAGCACCACATGGTGAAATTGGTCCGTCCGTTTCTCCTGTAATAACTAAGTAACTAAAGTCGCGCTCACCTTCTGATACTGCTTTAAAGATTGCTGTTCTTTCTGCACAGTTACATAAACCATAAGAAGCATTTTCTATATTACAACCAGTATAAATTTTACCTTCTTTCGTAACTAACGCCGCCCCAACAGGAAATTTTGAATACGGAATATATGCTTTTGCTAACATCTTATTTGCTTCTTCAATATATTTTTTCTTATCCATATTATTTCCCCCTCAAAGTAAGTGTAATGATGATTAGTCAGTAATAACTGTATGAACTAATTTAGGAGCCACTGCTGTTTCAGCGATAGAAATGTTCTCATAAATTTTAGCTTTTACATCTTCTACATTTTCGCGATTTGCATAAATCGTTACGAATGGCTCTCCTTCTTTTACTGCATCGCCCACTTTTTTACGTAACATTAATCCTACTGCTAAATCGATTTCATCTTCTTTTGTTGCACGACCAGCACCAAGTAGCATAGCTGCGATACCGATTTCATCAGCAACAATGTTAGAAATAACACCTGAAGTTTTAGCAGGTACATCAATTACATATTTCGCTTGTGGCATTTTTTCTGGATTGTCTACAATCGAGCTATCTCCACCTTGATTGCTTAAGAACTCTTTAAACTTCTCAGTTGCTTTTCCGTTCTTCATCACTTCAATTAACATTTCACGCGCTTCTTCTAATGTATTAGCTTTTTTCGCAAGTACAACCATCTGACTTCCTAATACGAGTACTAATTCTGTTAAATCCTCTGGACCTTCACCTTTTAACGTATCAATTGCTTCTTTCACTTCTAGTGCGTTACCGATTGCAAAACCAAGTGGTTGTGACATGTTTGAAATAACAGCCATAGTTTGACGTCCTACATTATTTCCGATACGTACCATTGCATGTGCTAATTCTTTTGCATCTTCTTCTGTTTTCATAAACGCGCCAGCACCTGTTTTTACATCAAGTACGATTGCGTCAGCTCCAGCTGCAATTTTTTTACTCATAATTGAACTTGCAATTAGAGGAATTGAGTTAACAGTTCCTGTTACATCGCGTAATGCATAAATCTTTTTATCTGCAGGTGTTAAGTTTCCTGTTTGTCCGATAACAGCTACTTTGTCACGGTTTACAATATCAATGAACTGCTCTTTCGTAATTTCAACGTGGAATCCTTCTACTGCTTCTAATTTATCAATTGTTCCGCCCGTATGTCCTAAACCACGACCAGACATTTTTGCTACTGGTACATCTAAAGCAGCTACTAATGGCCCTAATACTAATGTTGTTGTATCACCAACACCACCAGTTGAATGTTTGTCTACTTTAATTCCTTCAATTGCAGATAAGTCGATTGTTTCTCCAGACTCCACCATTGCCATCGTTAAATCTGCACGTTCGCGATCTGTCATATCTTTAAAGAAGATTGCCATTGCAAGTGCACTTACTTGATAATCAGGTATACTTCCGTCTGTATAACCATTAATAAAGAATTTGATTTCTTCAGTTGTTAATTCTTTGCCGTCACGTTTTTTCGCAATAATATCTACCATTCTCATTACAATCACCATTCCTTTTTATATGATATGAATCTATTAAAATAATAAGCCTACGATTGTTGCTGATAAGAAACTTACTAATGTTGCACCGAAAAGTAATTTCAAACCAAATCTTGCGACTACATTCCCTTGCTTTTCATTTAAGCTCTTAACTGCCCCTGCAATAATTCCAATTGAAGAGAAGTTTGCAAATGAAACTAAGAATACAGATATAATCGCTGTCGTTCTATCTGAGAAATTAAAGTTTCCTTGTGCTAAATCTGTCATAGCGACAAATTCATTTGATACTAATTTTGTTGCCATAATATTTCCGGCATTAACTGCTTCATGCCAAGGTACACCCATAATAAATGCAAATGGTGCAAATGCATAACCAAGAATTTCTTGGAATGAAATACCGATTACACCTTTAAATACTGCATTAATGAATGCGATAAGAGCAACGAAACCAATTAACATAGCTGCTACTGTAATCGCAACTTTAAATCCATCAATAATGTATTCCCCTAATACTTCAAAGAAAGTCTTTTTTTCTTCTTCTTGTACTTCTAACATATCTTCTTCATCAGTAACTTCATAAGGATTAATAATAGAAGCAATAATAAAGCCCCCGAATAAGTTAAGCACTAAAGCGGTTACAACATATTGCGGTTTTAATAACACCATATACGATCCAACGATAGACATGGAAACGGTAGACATTGCAGATGCACATAATGTGTACATTCTTTTCTCTGGCAATAATCCTAATTGTTTCTTAACTGAAATAAACACTTCAGATTGCCCTAAAATCGCGGAAGCAACAGCATTATATGATTCTAGTTTCCCCATTCCATTTACTTTACTTAATGCTAGACCGATAGATTTCACAATAATAGGTAACACTTTAATGTGCTGCAAAATACCGATTAAAGCTGATATAAATACGATTGGCATTAATACACTTAAAAAGAATGAAAACTCTTTTTGATTTACTAATCCACCAAATACGAAATTTACACCGTCAGCGGCATATTTTAATAGCTCTCCAAAACCATCTGCTATTCCGCTAATTAATATATTCCCTACACTTGTATTTAATAATAGAAACCCCAAAATGAATTGTAATATAACCATCGTTATGATTGGGCGATATTTGACTTTCTTTCTATCATTACTAGCAAGCCAAGCGATACCTAAAATCAATACGAGGCCAAAAACACCGATTAAGTATTTCATAAGCCGTCTCCTCCCGTGTTCGTATCCGCTTACATTTCTTTCAATTGTTAAAGCAATAGATACACTTTACTTTGTGTATCTATTGCCCTTGACTTCACTAATGATTAGTAGTTATCTGTAGCACCTTTTGCATCATTTAATACGATTGCAACACTAGCACTTGCTCCAATACGAGAAGCTCCAGCAGCTACCATTTTGTCTGCATCTTCACGTGTACGAACACCACCAGATGCTTTTACACCAACGTTTGGTCCTACTGTTTTACGCATTAATGCGATATCTTCAGCAGTTGCTCCGCCAGTTGAGAATCCAGTTGAAGTTTTTACGAAGTCAGCACCAGCTTTTACTGATAATTCACAAGCGCGTACTTTCTCTTCATCTGTTAATAGACAAGTTTCAATGATTACTTTTACAAGAGCTTTTCCTTTTGCTGCTTGTACTACTTCATAAATGTCTTTTTCAACAAGTTCGTCGTCGCCATCTTTTAAAGCGCCTACGTTGATTACCATGTCAACTTCAGTTGCACCTTTTGCGATAGCATCTTTTGTTTCAAATGCTTTTGTTTCAGTCGTGCTTGCTCCTAATGGGAAACCGATTACAGTACAAACATCTACATCATGTCCAGCTAGTTCTTCAGCAGCTAGCTTTACCCATGTTGGGTTAATACAAACAGAAGCGAATTTATATTCCTTTGCTTCTTCGATTACTTTCATAACATCTTCTTTAGTAGTATTAGCTTTTAAAATTGTATGGTCAATTAACTTTGCAATGTTCATTATCTTCACTCCTCATATCTTTTAACAACTTCATTCTAACTCTTAGTTGAACAAATGTAAATATACTTTTGAAATTTTGTTCATTCTTTTCAAAAAGGAATTTCCTTCTAGTAAATAAAGCGCATTCTAACTAAGAAATACTTCATATATAAATTCAAATTTTTTATATTAACAATGGTAGTATGTATCTCAATATCCATAATTATTTTAAAAAAGGCAATTTGTATTCAAAAATAATCCCATAATTCATACATAACAAAATAAAAGGCTTTCTCAAAATGAATATCTTGAGAAAGCCTTTTATTTCTAATCTTCTTTTTGATAATGTAACAATTCTTTCGCCGTATGCTGATCGATAATTAATACATTTGCATATCCGCCACGTAACGCACCATCAATTGCTTTTATTTTTCTATTACCACCAGCAACTAAAATAGAGCGTTTCTTTAATTTCAGTTCCTCTAACTCAATTCCAATGGTCCGCTTATTAATTTCTTCACTACTAATATTTCCGTCCCCATCAAAGAATCGTGAACAAATGTCACCGACCGATTGTTTTTTGAGTAAACTTGTTTCATCCTTATCGAAATAACCTAATCGGAATAATAGCGCTTCGTCTCGCACTGTTCCTACAGTGAAAATTGCAATATTCGCTTGTTTCCCCATTTCGATAATGTGATGAATATGTCGATCCTGCTCTACTAATTCTTTTGTCACTGCATTATCAAATATAACTGGAAGAGGCAGATTTCTTGGCGTCGTTTGAAAAGCATCTGCAAATAATGCAATGGTTTCATTTGCATATGTATTTACACTCGAATGGCTAATACCACCTTTTAGCTGGACAACTTCTACACCTTTTACATGTTGTGGTACGATTTTTCTAGCGATTTCATACATCGTCATTCCCCAGCTTACACCAACGATATCACCGTTTTTAACCGTCTTTTCCATATACTCAGCTGCATATTTACTTATATACTCTGTAATCGTTGCATATTCTGGCACTGGGGAAAATACAACATGTGCTTCTAACAAGTTATATTTTTCTTTCAGTAAATTGCCGACATTATCTAAATCAGCGAATGGATCGGCTATACTAATTTGAACAAATCCTTTTTCTTTCGCGTACTTTAATAGTCTAGAAATTGTCGGTCTTGAAATATTTAATTTGTTAGCAATTTCTTGCTGACTATAATCTGATTGATAATATAATCTTGCAACTTCAACGCTTAATTGTTGTTTATCTTTATCCATAGTAACTCAATACAAATCCTTTCCTGTATTTCCCTTTCGTTACAAGCATTATACAGCTTTATGCAAGAAATTTCGACTACTGAATTTTATATACCTGAACTTCTACTCCGCTTAGTATATACAATGAAATTTAATCAATAGGGAGTTTGTCCCTCCCCTACTGATTATCATCCCTCACAAATTGGGCGTTTACGGGCGACTTGTCCTCCCATAATATAGAATCTTTTTATTAAGCAAACAGGTCGGATTATTGAGAAACTCATTTTTAAAACTCAAATTAGTATATAGGTGTGAAATAGTATTAGAATAAATAAGAGAAATAACCACTATTGATTATTTCTCTTTTTCATATACATATTTATTTTTGGAAAAATAATCTAACCCCAAATACTAATAATACTGCGCCCGTAATACCCTCCATTATACGGTTCACTCTTTCTTTCCTTAAAAAAGTTCTTAATTGGCGTATTAGCGAGATATAAAGCAAATACCATATTGCAGTCAAAGTCGTAAATGTGAGTCCTAATAAAAGAAATTGGAGGAAATGATTTTGATTACTTACAATAAATTGAGGTAAAAAACTAAGGAAGAACACAGCAGTTTTTGGATTTAAAATTGCCGTAGTAAATCCTTGTCTAAAGCTTTTAATTGCCCCAATATTCTTAGAGTCCATTTCTATTGGACCTGACATATCTTCTTTTTTATGTAAGGCACTTTTAATTGACTTTACAGCTAAGTAAATTAAATAAAAAGCCCCAGCACATTTTATAAATGTAAATAACATAGCAAATTTCATTAGAATAGCAGAGAGTCCTAACGTAGCCATTATTGTATGAATCATCATTCCAGATATCGTTCCTAAAACTGTCTTTATCCCACCACTTTTACCATGCGAGATAGTATTTTTTGTAACTAGTGCAAAACCAGGACCAGGCATCATTATGATTAACATTGCTGTAAGGATAAATAATAGATAATTTTCCATGTTCTAGTATTTCCTTTCCAATTTTTAGTTTTGCTTACAGTATAGCTTTTTTCATTAAAACATTAAATATAAAAGACTTGATCAGAAATTTATATATCAAATTACAAGTCCACCTCTCACAAAAACAGGATAAAAAAATAAACAGCAGAACTAGTCCACTGTTTACTTCGCTACGCCTTCATGTAATTTTTCTGTATAATCTTTTACGTCTTTCCAGCTATCTTTTGCTGTATGTAAATCTTCTTTTATAAACGTAAATTCTTCTGGGCTAATTTCTTTTACGTTTTGTAGTAAATTATTATACTTTGCCCCTACTGTATACCATTGATTTGATATGTTTTGCAGTGCTGTAATTGCTGCATCAATCGTTTCAGTCATATTTGTTGTTTTATTTTTTACATCTGTCAAAATTGCGACTTCTGCTTGCGCTCCAGAAATTCTATCTTTTAAATTAGCGATTTCTCGTTCTGCATTTGCGATATCTTTTTTCGCGACGGCAATCATCGGTCCGCCAGCAAGACATGTTATTAGAGCTACGCAAAGTACGCCACCAGCAATAACCATATCATTACTCTTTTTAATCGAATCGTTATATGTATTGATTTGTTGCTCTAGAGCTGGAATACCTGCATTCGTACTTGCCAATATCGCTGTTAACTGATTTGTATCCTCTTTGAAACTATTTGTATCTTTCGCCATTCTATCGCGAAAAGCTTTCAAATTTCCTAATAATCCATCTACCTCATTTTGATTCTTTACAATATCCGCATACAACTTTTCTAAATCCGCTTTTAATTTTCCGCTATCCTTTTGATCAATCGCTATTAACATGTCATTATAATACGATTGAAAAGTATTATTGTAATTAATAATATTTTGATCCGTTTTCATAATTTGAGGCTTCATATTATTTAACCAATATGCCGCATTCATTTTTGCATCTCTTTGATGCTGAATCATATTCCCTTTAAATTCACTATTAATCGAACTTATTTTACTTAAATCCGTCTCTTGTTGATTTTGAATTAATTTTGAATATGAATCCATTGCAAACATGCTTGATGTCGTTTGTGCCATTACATCTTGGAATCCAGCTGGTCCAAGAGAATAGTTTTTCACATTTTCTTGTAGCACCTTTACATTTTGTTCTGCTGCAAAAGGATGTAAAGGAAATGCATTACTCGTTGCCACCCCAGCAATCATTAACGTTAAAAGACATTTTTTATAAAATCGTTTCTGCATATTTTCCACCTATTCTCTTTATAAGGATATCAAAAGCTCCTGCTCACAACTGAACAGGAGCTTCAAATCTTTCATCAATACGTAACGCTCTAACGATTCGTATTTAATTAAGCTTTTTTCATATCTACTACTTTAATATCTTCAGCATAAATTTTTTCTGCATAGTCTTTAATGTTTTTCCAGCTATCTTTCGCAATGTTTAAATCTTCTTTAATGAAAACAAGGTCGTTTGGACTAATTGAATCTACATTTTGAAGTAGAGAATTGTATTTTGATCCCATTGTGTACCATTGATTTGAAATATTTTGCAACGCTGTAATTGCAGTATCAATTGTATTTGTTAAATACTCAGTTTGTGTTTTAATGTTTGTTAATCCTGCTACCTCTAATTGAGCAGTTGTAATTTGTCCAGTTATTTTTTGAATTTCAGCTTGTGCATTATCAAGCTCTTTCTTCGCTAATACGATTCCAGCTGTACCACCGCCTACAGCCGCTGCGCCTCCTGCAATTAACGCCACTCCTAACGGCGTTCCTGCACCTGTAGCAATAACTACTGCACCACCGATAATTGCAATTGGCCCTAGAGCTGTCGCAACTGATGAACCGATAATAATTGCATTATATTTACTAATCGCTTCATTGTACGTTGTAATTTGATTTTGCAGAAGTGGGATTCCAGCGTCTTGACTAGCTAAAATAGATGTAATTTGATTTGCATCACCCTTAAAGTTTTGCGTATCCGACGTCATTTTATTTCGGAATTTCTTCAAGTCTTCTACTAACTGATCTACTTGCGCTTTATTTTCATTAATACTACTTGATAATCTAGTTAACCCTTTCGTAAGTGTCGCTTTATCTTTTGCATCAACCGCAGCAACTAAAGTATCATAATAGTTTTGGAATTTCGTATTATAGTTAATGATATTTTGATTCGTTGAAATAAGCTGTGGCTTTAATACATCTAACCATTGCTTCGCATTTCCTCTAGCTGTATCCTGGTGCTGAATCACTTTTCCTTTTAAAGCAGCATCAACAGTCGATACATTTCCAAAGTTAACATTACCTTGTTTAATAATTGTTAAAGCGTACAGATCCATTACTAAAGCGTTTGAACCTGTTCTTTCCATTGCATCTTTTAGGCCTTCTGGTCCTAATGAGTATTCTTCATAGTCATTATAAGCTTTTGCGACCGCATGTACGGGAGCTTGTTTCACTGTACTTTCAGCTGCATACGTATGGGCCGGCATAATATTCCCTGCTGCAAATACTGCCATAAGTGCTGATAGAGCCATTACTTTATAAGGTTTTTTTGTCATTTTTCTTCTCTCCCTATATCGTTACTTATTTTTAATGTACTTCAACGTTTGTAACATAATCTTCAAATTGATTTGTTTGTTTATTCATTTCATCACTTACTTTTTTAATTTGATTAAAATGTTTTTGAAGTAAACTACTATCTGTATACGTGCCTTCTTCAACATTCTTTTGAATTTGGATCATATTATTGTTTAAAACTTTCCAATCCGTTAATAACGTTTCTAATGTTGTAATTTGACGATCAATTAGTTCTGTAAAACTATTTACCTGATCTTCAACGAATGTAATTTGAGTCGCTTCTGCTTCAGTTTGTGATAATTTTTGAATAAGTGGTAATAGCTCTTTTTGCTTTTGCTGAATGCGAAGAGCTGCTTCTCTCGTTTGGCTATCTGCAGCATTTACAATTTCATTACTTAAAGTACCGATAGAAACGAAATCAATCGTTTTCGTTTGTGCAGTTTGATTTGTAATTGTAAATACTTGTTTACCGATATTAATAGAACCTTTAATAATTTCTTGAGGTCTATTCAATATAGTAGTTAATTCAGCTTGAATTTCCCCTTGAATTCTTTTAATATCTTCTCTTAATTTCACAATATCTCCACTTGATCCTTGCAGTGTTTTTATTGCTTCATCAGCTTTAATTGATAAGTTATTACTATCTTTATCTAATACCGATTTAAATCGATTTAACTCTAATAAATCTTGCTCCATACTCTCTTGGATGCTTTGTACTTGCAATTGTAATTTTCCATATGCATTTGTAAAATCTGCTTTTGCTTGTTCATCTTCATTGACTTTTCCTGCTAGTTCATAGAGCTTACTATAATAGCTATTAAATCTAGTACTATACCTCATCATCTCTTGATTTAAGTCGATTAACTTCGGATTATATTCATCAATCCACTCTCTTACATTTGCCTTTGCAAATTTTTGATGATTCGTCAAACTACTCATCGCATTTACCTTAATGTCTGGCTGTTGTAAAATAACTAATCCATATGCTTGTATAAGTGGTGATTGTGATCCTAACATTCTAATTGAATTCGATAATGTATTTGGAGCAATTACATTTTGTGCATATACTGTTTTCACTTCTGTTTGCCCTTCCTCTGCGTAAGCGCTTACAGGAACAAAACAACTCGTAGATACTGCTGTAACCAATAACCCTGTAATTAAAGTCTTTTTCACTTTAACTCCTCCTATGTATTAGCAACTATTACTATCGCATTTTATTATTCTATTTTCTTACACATAATTTGAGATGGTTAAAATAGAGAACGTTCTCATCGCGATCCATGTACGAACCACCTCTCCAAAATTTTATTGCTACAGTACTTACTTATTGTTATAAAACTTTTCATATATACTTAGTATGAATAACATTGCATAATTTTTCTATTCCATCTTATTTTCCACATTGATACAGTGAATATATTACACAAAAATATTATTCATTTTAAACTAAATAACGTATGTAAATATGAAATTACGTTTTCTTTTCATATAAGTTTTGTACTGTAAGGTCATTTAAACACAGCTATTTATCTATCGTAAAGAAGTATTTTCATTCCCTTTATTTTCAAGCTTTTATGTCCTTATTTCAAAATATAATCCGCTTCACTTTTTCAATTGAAATATCCATATATCACAACGAAAACCTCTACTTTTTCCGAGGCGAAAAAATTATATCAATATACTTTTATAACCGATATGCAATTATGCATAGAATATACACAAAAAGGATAGCTTTACTTACGTAAAGCTATCCTTAAAAAACCTTCTTACTTTTTCAAATGATATGGAACTGTCGTAATAACAACATTTCTTTTATAAAGTAAATACGCACGAATAAGTAAACTAGATTGATTATGAAGAATGTTATGCCAACCTTTTTTCGGAATGAACTGTGGTATAACGACAGTAACTCGGTAATTTGATTCACTCGCTTTATATTGTACTGTATCAATAAACTTTGTTAGCGGTTGAATAATACTTCTATAATAAGAATGTAATGTAACAAGCCTTACTTCAGGTTGCCACTTCTTCCATTTTTCTTCAAATTTCTTTTCCTCTTCTCTGTCAAAAGCGACATATACAGCAATAACTTGATCTGCCGAAAGAGACTTCGCATAGTTTAATGAATTTTCTACTACATGCGTCATACCAGCTACTGGAACGACAATTACATTTCCTTCAATCGGTACAATCCGTTCACAAGTTTTTAAACTTAGTTGGTCACCTACTGCATCATAATGCTTCTTAATTCTGTGGAACAAGAAGATAATAACAGGTAAGAAAATAAGGATTGACCAAACTTGTGCGAACTTAGTTAAAAAGAACATACTCATTACGATAAAACTAATGACTGCACCAATTAAATTGACCGTTAATCTCAAAGCCCATCCTTCAGGTTTTTCACGAAGCCATTTTAATACCATACCCGTTTGAGAAAGTGTAAATGGAATAAATACACCTACTGCATATAACGGAATTAAATGCTCTGTTTGCCCTTGGAAAGCTACAATTAAAATAATCGATGCGATTCCAAGTATAATAATTCCGTTTGAGTAACCTAGGCGATCTCCTCTAATCATAAACATTCTCGGTATAAACTTATCTTTTGCAAGGTTTACTGCTAATAACGGAAACGCAGAATATCCTGTGTTAGCAGCAAGAATTAATATTAAAGCCGTTGTACCTTGTATGAAATAGTACATGAAATTACGTCCAAATGTTTGTTCAGCAATTTGTGAAACAACTGTTACTTCTTTACTTGGAGAAATTCCGTAATAATAAGCTAAGAACACAATTCCTGAAAATAAAACTGCAAGTAATGCACCCATTGCAAGCAATGTTTTCGCTGCATTGTTAGGTGCAGGATCTTTAAAATTTGGAATTGCATTAGATATCGCCTCAACACCTGTTAAAGCAGAGCTTCCTGAAGCAAATGCTCTTAGCAGTAAAAACAAACTAATTCCCGCAACCGGTGTTCCAATCGGCGTGTGTAGAGCCTGCGAAACGTGACCCGTTAAAATATTATATATCCCTACACCAATTAATATAAATAGTGCTAAAACGAATAAATAAACAGGATATGCTAAAACAGAAGCTGATTCTGTTACGCCTCTTAAATTTAAGATGGTAATAAATATAACAAATATAATCGCAATGATTACATTATGTGCATGTAAACTAGGAAAAGCTGATGTGAGTGCGTCTGTACCTGCAGACACACTTACTGCAACAGTTAAAATATAGTCAACTAATAAAGATCCCCCAGCTATTAACCCTGGATTCATCCCTAAATTTTCTTTTGATACAACATATGCGCCCCCGCCATGCGGATAAGCAAAAATAATTTGTCGATAAGATAAAATAAGGGCTGTCAATAATACTAATACCCCAATAGCTATCGGAATGGAATACCAATAAGCGATCGCTCCAACGCCTGCTAATGCAATTAAAATTTGCTCTGGACCGTAAGCAACCGATGATAAAGCGTCAGAAGATAAAATTGCTAGTGCCTTCGTTTTATTAAGCTTTTGTTCTCCTAACTCAGTTGATTTTAACGGTCTTCCAATTAAAAATCTTTTAATAGATGAAACCAATGCTGTCCACTCTCCAATAATTTTGTACGAACTTTTCTGCTAGTTACAGCGGATAAACGATTTCTTCAGAAAACAAAAAATGTCTACAAGCCATAACGAAATAGACTTGTAGACATTATTTTTTTTGTCGCACAAGCTCCACCTTCCTTCTCAATATAACGCTTACGAGGTTAGCTGTCGGATTCGGGCCTATGAGTAGCCCTACCTTTTTCAAGGATTCACCCCATTGGATTAAGAACTAATCCATAAGAACGGGTCCCCCGCACCATGCGGTTTCAGCGATTTAGAAAATTGAAACTGTGGATTATAATACTCCTTTATTTTCAAAATGTAAACAAAAATTTTGAAAAAGAAAAAATTAAAATGATTGCGCATAATCCGCTGGTAAATATACATAATGAATACTAAAAAATCGATAAAGGAGACCCATATGTCTAAAGAAAAGAAACCTATTTTTTCCGATTCCTATTTAGATGCATTAGCAAATGAAATTAATCAATTATACGGTAAACGTGAACAGGAAATAAATTTGACAGATAGAACAAAAAGAAACAAATAATTTGTCGTAAAAAAGAAAGCAATACACTTATATATTGCTTTCTTTTTTATTTTTTCATACATCCAATTCTATTGCAGATCTATTCAAGATCATTTTTTCATACACTTTCAAATTTTGATATACTGCTCCTAATAATGGTGCTTCTATAGAAAATTGTTTTGCTACATCTAGTAAGTATCCTTGCAAGTGCTCGCCTTCAATAGACGAATCTTTTTCCATATCACGCTGCATCGATGACTTCATATTATACGAAATTTTATCAATTGTTTTCATATGTTCTTGGACAATATTATCTTGAATTGGAGCTCCTATACATCTCATAATTTGCATACATTCTTCAAATAAGTTTTGGATAAAATCGTGTCCACCTTCGCTTTCACGGATTGGTCCTATTGGTGCACGCATTAATGTTGTCACACCTGACATTACAGTAATAAATAAATATTTATGCCACATATCTTGCGTAATATTTTCACTTAAAACAAAACTAGATTTTGTACCTGCAAATGCTTTAGAAATATGCTTTATTTTCTCTGCATGTTGAGACTTCATTTCTCCAAACACAAGTCTATTTGCAGCGCTAGTTTGTACAATTTCTCCTTCATCGTTTAACGTCGTCTCGATAAAGCATAAACCGCCAATTACTTTTTCCTCACCGAATTCCTTTTGTAATAGCGATACATGAGCAATACCATTTAGCAACGGAATGATTACAGTACTTTCACCTACGAACGGCTTCAAATCTTGAATTGCCTCGTTTAAGTGATACGCTTTTGTTGAAAATAAAATAACATCAAATGGAGCAGTTCGATCTTCTTTCGTTATTAATTTCGGTTGAAAGGAAAAATCTCCGTTAACACTTCGGATTACAAGCCCTCTTTCCTCCAATTGTTTTTTCCGTTTACTACGAACAAGAAAAGTAACATCTTCTCCTTTTTCTACTAAGCGTCCCCCAAAAAATCCTCCAACGCCTCCCGCTCCTAATACTAAAATACGCATACAACATCCCCCTTTTCAAAATACAATTTTATAACATTCAGTATACATAACATTATACATGTCCCCTACTAAATAAGCTGAATTTTCATTCTTAATCAAGTATAAAACAGGGGTTATTTTCAAATGAATTTGGGCATGTTGTTTTTATAGCATATTTGGAAAGGAAACAATGTAAATGGAGGCAATACATACAATCGAGGAAAAAGATGTAACAACAGCTATATTTCAATTTATATTCCCGTTTTCTTTTAAAACTGGATATGAACAAAATATGTTCCCTTTCTTACAGAAAAATGATTTTCACCCTTTTCGACTCGATCATCTTGAAAATGAAAATACATACTACGGAAAGTTTCAAGTTTCACATCAAAATATGGAAGCATATTATCTTTCATTTACAAATAAAATACTCTTTCCTCACTCAGAGCATCAAAAAGGATTGCAGCGCTATTCTAAAGATCTTAACTTAACTGGACATTTAACAACAAATCTTATTTCCGTTCCATTCAACATTCATTCTATTGACGTAACACTTTGTCCTTATGAGCTTGGCTTCTTAACAATTCGGACAGAAGTAGAAACCGCTCCAAACATGACATTATCAGAAGCAATTGAATTTGCGGCCCGTTTCCGTGTACTTGAAACTAAAAATGATACAAACGAGACTATTTGTATTGAATGTAATGGAAAAAAGTATTCCCAAGTGGAAAGATTCATTTTTGGTTATTTATTTCATGGCATAACAGATTTCTTTGAGAAGAAGAGATTAAGAAGTTCTTACTTTCAAACCTTTCCTTTCTTTGAAGATCAGCGAATGTACGTACAAACTTTATTATCTATAAAAGAAGATATGGAACTGAATGAAGTGGATGTTTATCGTACTTCTAGTCTTTCCGGGTTAACAAGTGATGGCAAGGCATATGTGAGTGCAAATAATCTGCCTTATATTCATGATTATTTAAAACAACACGCTTACCAAAGATGGGCTCCGAATCGCTATTTCATAATGGAAGAACATATATTCACATGTGTAACAAATGAAGGAGAACGCGAATTTACTAAACTTGCGAGTCAAATGTATGGGGAGTTTTATTACGCTTTATTATTAAATCTATTTCATAAAATTGTTTTATTGAAAATGGCAAACGCTTATGCTGAATTAAACATTGAACAAGATACAAATGAAATAGAAAAATTAATTTATTCAATCAATTCGTTTACGGCGAATTACTTTTCTTTAGAGCTAGTATCCCAATCACAGAGTGAAGATATTTTCTTCCGCTTAAGAAAGCTTTTTAACATTGAGATACTATACTCGAATGCAAAACAAAATCTTGATAGTTTGTTTAAATATCAAGAAAATGTTGCTTCAAAAAAAGATAGCCTTTTACTATTAATTTTAACGCTCTACTCTGTAGTAGGCCAAATGTTAGGGTTTACTATGATTGATCTGTTAAGAAACACCGATTCAAACAAAATTTCGTCGCCACTTGAATTTTTCGCGCTGTTAATAGCAATTAGCGGCATAGTCATTTCACTTATTTTAGGTGCGCAAAGTTTATACCAATGGAGTCTACAACATAAACGAAGAAAAGCATGGGTAAAACAAACTGTACTTTCTGCTGTGAGAGAGAAAGATGATGAGAAGTAGGTTATTTTCACATTACAAATACGTAGTACACGTTTCAGTAAATTAAATTTTTATCGACGATTTTCCGATTATATCAGCGCAACTCGAAATATATCAGAGATTTTTAAGATATATCGACTTACCGACAAAAACCGACAAAAAACACACGTAAAAAAGTACTCCAAATTTTAGTTTGAAGTACTTTTTTACATTATTCTAGCTTACTTCCCTGCTTCGATTTGCTCTAATGCAGCAGCTACTTGTTCTTCTGTTAATTCATGTTGTATTACATAGCGGTTACGTGGGCTTACACGGCATTCATGAGAACATGCACGTAAATATTTCGCTTCGTTTTCTTCAGAACATAAAATTTTCTTGTTACATTCTGGATTTGCACAGTTTACATAGCGCTCACAAGGTTCACCTGTAAAGTGGTCTTTACCAACGATAACATGTTCTTTTTGATTTACTGGTACAGCGATACGCTCATCGAACACGTAACATTGTCCATCCCAAAGCTCACCTTGTACTTCTGGGTCTTTTCCGTACGTTACAATACCGCCGTGAAGCTGACTTACATCTTCATAGCCTTCACGAACTAACCAACCAGAAAACTTCTCGCAACGAATTCCACCTGTACAATAAGTTAAAATCTTTTTACCTTCAAGTACTTCTTTATTTTCTCGAATCCAATCTGGTAATTCACGGAATGATTCGATATCAGGTTTAATCGCACCTTTAAAGTGACCTAAATCAAACTCATAATCATTTCGTGCATCAATGATAACTGTATCTTCTTGTTTCATTGCTTCATAAAAATCTTTTGGCTCTAAATACTTCCCAGTTATTTCGTGTGGGTTAATGTCATCTTCTAGACGAAGTGTAACTAACTCTGGACGAGGACGCACGTGCATTTTCTTGAATGCATGACCATCAGCTTCATCTATTTTAAATACGATACCGTCAAAACGTGGATCGTTGTTCATTGCTTCCATGTATTTCTCTGTTTGCTCTACAGTACCAGAACAAGTTCCGTTAATACCTTCTTTAGCTACAAGGATTCTTCCTTTTAACTCAAGTGAATTACAAAATTCTAAATGCTCTGCCGCGAATTCTTCTGGGTTTTCAATTGTTGTGTACATGTAATATAGTAATACTCTGTATGGTTTTGTAGTTGCCAATGTATTTCTACCACCTATCTAATTTTTAAAATCATGTATAAGTTAACGTTCATATCAAAACATATATAATAAGAAAATGAATCCCATTTCCTTCTCTTTATACTATTTTCTATCAGTTAACAAAAATAAAAAACAAGATTACACACCAAAACACTGTGGTTATGTTGTAATCCCAATATATTATATATCATACAAATGCAATTCCATCAATTAATATGCTGTATTATCGGCTTTATGTTCACATAAATTTCAAAAACAGCCCTTTAATTCATTATGTTTCCCCGCCTCATCACACCATAAACTCCCAATTTTTAATAACACCACACCATTCATTGTATAAAGGCATATAATTTGCACTAAGGAAACATTTGTGTTCAAATAAAAAATATAACCTAGTACATTTAAATGTATTGAAATAAAGAATAAGAATACTTACAATAATTTCATCAAGTTAACATTTCAAAGGGGAAAACGACTATGAATAAAGATATATCAAAAGATGAACATGTCCCTTCTCAAAGTACAACTGTTCAATCAGCGCATTTAGCATTAAGCGGACAAACGAAAGGCTTAAAAAGGCTATTACCATTCTTAGGTCCTGCTTTCATCGCTTCAGTCGCTTATATTGATCCTGGCAATTTCGCGACAAATATTGCCGCTGGATCACAATATGGATATTTATTACTCTGGGTAATTCTCGCTTCTAATTTAATGGCTGTATTAATCCAAACTTTATCAGCTAAATTAGGAATCGCTACAGGTAGAAACCTTCCTGAAATTGCTCGAGAAAACTTCCCAAAACCTGTTTCCATCGGCTTATGGATACAAGGTGAACTCGTTATTATGGCGACTGATTTAGCTGAATTTATCGGGGCAGCACTCGGATTGTATTTATTATTTGGAATTCCAATGTTACCAGCTGCTTTAATTACAGCTGCTGGATCATTTATTATTCTTGAATTTCAACGTAGAGGCTTCCGTCCATTAGAAGCGATTATAACAGGAATGATTTTTATTGTTGTTATCGCTTTTGGTGTACAAGTCTTTTATGCAAAACCGGAATTAAGTCCTCTACTTTCAGGACTTTTCATCCCGCAATTCCAAGGTGTAGACAGTATATTACTTGCAGCTGGAATTTTAGGTGCGACAGTTATGCCGCACGCAATCTATTTACATTCCGCCTTAACACAACGCCGCGTAGTCGGAACAAATGATGAACAAAAGAAAAAGATTTTCCGCTTCGAGTTTATTGATATCATTATCGCAATGATTATCGCTGGAGCAATTAATGCAAGTATGTTAATTGTTGCTGCTGCACTATTCTTTAAAAACGGCTTGCATGTCGAAGATCTTGATGTCGCTTTTAACCAGTTTAGCAACTTAGTCGGTCCTGTATCAGCTGCTTTATTTGGAATTGGTCTCTTATCAGCAGGACTATCTAGCTCTTCTGTCGGTACAATGTCAGGTGATATTATTATGCAAGGTTTCATTCGAATGCATATTCCGTTATACTTACGCCGATTTATTACAATGATTCCACCATTAGTTATTATCGCTTTAGGTGTAAATCCAACTTACGCTCTAGTCATGAGTCAAGTCGTCTTATCATTCGGTATTGCCTTTGCATTAGTACCACTTATTATGTTTACAAGTAGTAAAAAAATTATGGGTGCACTCGTTAATCACCGCATAACCACCTTTATCGCTTGGATCATTGCTATACTTGTTATCATTTTAAATATTTTCTTACTGTATCAAACATTTGTAGGGTAATGAAAAAAGGGTATTCCAATTTTAATTTGGAATACCTTTTTTGAATGAAATGATTTTCTTCTAGTTACCACTTATGTATGTCCCTCTTTCTGGCATCATGACACCATTTTCAGTTCGAAAGTAAAGTGGCAATCCTTCCGCAAAAAACATACTTACCTTGGACGGATCTTGCCTTTGATGATGAATATGTAAATGCGGCTCACTTGAACTTCCTGAGTTACCGACTTGAGCAAGAAATTCTCCTTCATTTACACGTTGTCCTTCTCTAACTTTAATGGACCCTTTCTTTAAGTGGGCAAGAATCAAAAATGTCTCTGTTTCATCTATCCGTAAATATATGTAATTCCCTGCCATTGACTGAAAATCATCCAATCCGGGAATTAAATCTTTTTCATCATTATTGATTGATACAACCGTCCCAGAAGCTGGTGCCCTTACTTTCGCTCCATATATACCGTAATCCTCTAACTTACTACTTTTCACTTCAGCAGGTGGAATGAGAATATCATATGCCCATCGTTCATTCGGTTTTATAACGTGATAGTTCATTTCTAACCAATCACCACCCCAGCCTATTAATGCTCGTTCATTCAAAGGAAAACGAACTACTGCTTTAGGACTCATAGATTGTATATCTGCTGGGTAAGCAATTCTACCTATATTAGCAAACCAACCGACAGGCCAAGCTCCAATGATAGAAAACAGAATGATTAAAAATAGCGTTCTATCTATCCGCTTTCTAAAAATGCCTTTCCAAAAAAATATTATTACTGATCCTACCAAGAGGAAAACTGAAATAAAACTAAAAGCCTGAATACTCCACCAAACAAAAACTGATGTAACACCATTAGCTACATAAACTAAGATCCAACTTATAATTAAAAAAGAAACTATAATCACTAATAAAAATTTCTTCCACATGTCGCATCCCTACTCTCATATCCTTTTTCTCAATGATACAAAGTAAAAATTACGACATATAAAAGAAATACTTACGACTTTCTTACTTTTTTATACTGCGGTAATTTCACAGTGAAAACTGTTTCTTTATCGTTACTACGTACAGTTAGATCCCCTTGATGGAGCTCGGCTATACTTTTTGAAATTGCAAGCCCCATTCCTTTCCCACCAGTATAAGAACTACGTGATTTTTCACTACGATAAAATTTCTCAAAAACGTAAGGAAGGTCCTCTTCCGGAATACATTGTCCAAAATTTTTAATTTCTACTTCAACATTCATTGTTTTATTGGAAATTTCAATTGCAATTTCCTTTCCATCTTTTCCATACATAATACTATTACCTATTACATTTTCAAATAGTCTCACTATAAGTGCTACATCAACTTCTACATGCAGCACTTCATCACTTTTAATATAAAAGCTCATATTAGCATCATCTAATTGTGGTACAAAGTCAATCATGATTTGTTCAATTAATGCTTTCATATCTACTTCATCTTTATGTAATTCAATCTCTCTATAATTTATTTGACAGTATTCTAATAAATCATCTACTTGATTTTTTAATTCATAACTTTTTCGCTTTAATATACTTACATACTGTTCACATTCTTCTCCATTCGAATGAAGTTTATTTCCTAACAGATCTGCATAACCGATTAAAGATGTTACTGGCGTTCGTAAATCATGAGAAATATTACTAATCATTTCATTTTTCATTTCCTGTGATTTTTTTTCATTCTCGATAGACTCTTTTAAGCTTTTCGCCATTCTATTAACATTTGCCGCTAGTTCACCAATCTCATCGCTTTTCGAAATAGGTATATGTATTTCAAAATTGCCTTCACTTATTTCTTTCACGTTCTTGTTAATTTGAGACAACCTTTTCATCAGCGTTTTTGTCATGAATGCAAAGTATGTTGTAGTAAAAATCAAAAAAACTATAAAATATAAAAATGAATATTTTTCCTCTAAAACATTAACCTGACTATATATATTTCCAACCAAAATTTGAAACACTATTATACTTACAGTCGCTAACAAGATGCTACATATGAATGCGATAAAAAACTTAGCTCTAATGCCTTGTAATGATTTAATCTTCAATTTTATATCCGACTCCCCAAACATTTTGAATAAACTTCGGTTCTTTTGGATTCTCTTCAATTTTATTTCTTAATCTTGCGATATGAACCATGACTGTATTATTGCTTTCATAGGCCCTTTCTTTCCAAACGCTCTCATATATTTCTTCAATTGTAAATACACGATTCTTTGCAGCTGCCATTAAGAACAAAATTTCATATTCCGTTTTTGTAAGATTGATTGTTTCTCCATATAACATTACTGTTCTCGACACTTCATCTATTTCTAAACCTCTAATGTTTATTTTCTTTTCTATTACTTGGACAGCATTTTGATTGAAATATGTATACCTTCTTAATTGGGCTTTCACTCTTGCGATAAATTCAATTGTACTGAACGGCTTCACAATATAATCATCTGCTCCCGTACTAAATCCAATAACTTTATCTACATCCGATGATTTGGCGCTTAAAAATATAATTGGTAAACTATGTTTCTCTCTAATCCGTCTACACAATTCTATCCCATCCATTTGTGGCATCATAATATCCAAAATAGCAAGTTGAATGCTATTATTATTTATAATTTCTAAAGCCTCTTCTCCGTTATGAGCACTAAAAACTTTAAAACCTTCTTGCATTAAATTCACGTTCATAAATCGAATAATATCTTGATCGTCATCTACAATTAAAATTGAATTTTTCTCCATATACAAACCTCTTTTTGAAATATATTCCACAATCCATTTTATCATAAATTAAAACCATACTCCCCCTTGAATAATCTTTATTTTCAGACTAGATTATATAATAACAACACATTCTAGTTTCAAAAGAAATGGAGTGAAAGCATGTTTCCTATTTTGAAAACTGATCGACTCATTTTACGAGAACTTACTGAAGAAGATGCACCGGGTATACTACAATGCTTCTCTAATACTGACGTACTGCGCTATTATGGCCAAAAACCGTTACAAGATATTGATCAAGTGAAACAAATCATTCATAACTTTAAGTTGAGTTACAATGCAAGAAGCGGTATAAAATGGGGAATCGAATTAAAAGACAAGAAAGAACTCATCGGTACCATTGGTTTTCACGATTGGTCTTCTGAGCATAAACGAGCCAATATAAGTTATGCCTTTTTGCCTGAACACTGGGGAAAAGGATATGCGACTGAAGCTGTTTCTGAGGTTATATCATACGGTTTCCATACGATTCATTTAAAACGGATCGGGGCAATTGTATTTCTTGAAAATGAAGCTTCCAATAAAGTACTATTAAAATTAGGCTTTAAAAAAGAAGGCGTTCTAAAAAATTATATGTATCAAGATGATATCCCATATGATACGAATTTTTACGCTTTATTAAAATCGGTTTAATAGAATTCATGTGTAAAAAACCTTACTTCTAAAAAGTAAGGTTTTTTGTATTTATTCATTAGCGATATAAGCATTCTTATAAGTATAAACACCACCAAATTGATGCTTTTCAATTCCCTTTACGTAATCCTTTTGTACATATGCTGAACCAATATGATACAGCGGTGCTACAGCTGCATCTTCTAATAATACCTGCTCAGCTTCTAGCAATGCTCCCCATCGCTTCTCTGGTTCTAGTACAAAATCAGTTTTCGCTTTCTTTATTAATTCATCGAAACGAGAATTAGAGTAATTCATTTTATTATTCTGATTACCCATCGTAAATAGCTCTAAATAACTAATTGGGTCTTTATAGTCAGGTCCCCAATTTGCCATAGTTATATCGTAATCACCTGTTTGTTCTAACTGTAATTTTTGCTTAAATGGCTGTTGTTTAATTTGTATCGTTAATCCATGTAAATTCTTTTCTAAATCACCTTTTATATATTCTGCCATACGTTTTGCATTATCTTGTTCAAATGTTAAAAACTCGAAGTTTACTTGGTCTACTCCAAGCTCTTTTTTCGCTTCTTCCCAAATCTTTTTCGCATTTTGCAAATCATATGAAGAAAGATTTCCGTTTTCTTTTCTAAAATCCTTACCAGTCTCTTTATTTACATGACCAACTGGTACCATTCCACTGGCAGGTTTTGCCCCGTTATTAATAAAGTGAGCAACGAAGTCCTCTTTATTTAACGCTAATGAAATAGATTGACGTACCTTTTTATTTGCTAATGCATTATTTTTTTCATTAAAACGTAGCATAGCAATTCCAGAATCACTCGACATATGTAATTCCTTATTCCCTTTATACTTGTCTACAAATTGAGAATTAATAGGTACCCTATCTAAATTACCAGCTTCGTATAAATTAACAGCCGTCATTGTGTCTTTTACAATATGAAAGTTTATTTCGTCTAACTTCACTTTCTTTTCATCCCAATATGTATCATTTTTCTTTAATTGAAACTCTTGTTCATGCTTCCATTTCTCTAATACAAATGGCCCATTATATATGAGATTACTAGGTTCCAATGCATAATTCTTTCCTTGTTCTTTCAAAAATGATTCATGCTGTGGTAAGTAAATAGGTAGCGCTAACAACTGTAAAAAATACGGGATTGGCTGTTCAAGTTCCACTTCCAATTTATAATCATTTATAACTTTAACCCCAAGTTCAGCAAGAGGCACTGTTCCCTTATTTATCTCTTTTGCATTTTTCACGTAAAAAAGCATATACGCATATTGAGACGCTGTTTCAGGATTAATTGCACGTTTCCATGCAAACATAAAATCATTTGCTGTCACACTGTCTCCATTTGACCATTTTGCATCTTTACGCAAATCAAATGTATATTTTTTACCATCTTCACTTCTTTTAAACGATTTTGCTACTGCTGGAATCGGCTGATCTTGATCATCTAATACATACAACCCTTCAAATATGTTCTGCATAACGTGCGCTGACGTACCATCCATCGTTTTCGCTGTATCAAGAGAAGGAATTTCTTCTGATACTGTTACATTTAATACTTGTTTTTTTGCCTCTTTATCACTTTTATTTTCCTTATTATTACAAGCTGTTAATAATAAGGATGTAACAAGTGCCATTACCATTAAATGGCTCTTTTTTCGCTTCATGAGTTGTTCTCCTTAAATATAAAATATTATAAAGCGTTATATATTATAGCAGAAATATGAACAGAAAGATGCGACATTCTTTTGAATATTTATTCGTTCAAGAAAAAAGTGACCCTTTTAAAAAGGATCACTAAAGATTGATTGTATAATCTACGCTGTTCGCTCAAGTTTAAAAAACATCTCCTATTGTATACCTCCCTTTTTGCTTTAACTTTTCTTCTGTTTCATATAAATCCCCCCATAATTAACTTAATAGACATATAGGTACAGTTTGGTTGGGATATTTTTTTATCTCCATTAAGAAATGCCGCTTTTTTTTGAAATTCAGGTCAATTAGCAAGTGATATTTTACAAATCTTATACACTTAAGGATTTTGTAAGGATCAAGTAAGAAAAACGAGAACTTTGTTTCGTATAGTCAAAATATAAAGTGAAGAAAGAGAGGTTAGGAGTTACTAGAGCGATTACGACAAAACCAGAACTGTTGGTTTTAGATGAACATATCAATGGTTTAGACGTTGTTACAACAGAACCTTAATTTATCATACCTGTTTTTTCCCATCACATATTGGAGGTTAAAACATGAATAAAAAAAAGAAAATACAAAAATCAGTACTTTCCTTTACCCTGCTCTTTTCTTTAGGCATTTCATCTTTTCCGCTTACAACAGCTATTCACGCAGATACACGTGAGGAACAATCTGTAGAAAAGAAACGAGGCTCTTTAACGGAGCGTACATCATTATTTTTTGAATATCTCCAGCAAGATAAGTATGCAGAGGCACTTCAGTTAACGTCTGCTGCTTTTCAATCCAAGTTTACAGCAAACACATTACAAAACTGGTGGACACAAAGTGGCTGGAGCGCGATAAAAAGCATGGGAATCCCCGTAATAAAAGAACGAAACTTAGTCCATCAGACGGTGGAAATTTCAGGAACTACCATACCGTTACTCCTTAAATTCACACCTGGCGGGAAAGTAGATGAAATTGGGGTAAGGACGCCTCCGGAATCTTATATTATCCCGCAGCCTACATATGATCAACCTGCTTCCTATCAAGAACGTGAAATCGTCATTGGAAATTCTACCTATCCGTTACCAGCCACATTAACCATTCCGAAACATAAGCCTGGTGAAAAGGTACCCGTAGTTGTTCTTGTTCATGGTGCTGGCATCCATGATCGCGATAGTACATATCTGGGAACAAAAATCTTACGAGATCTTGCGGTAGGTCTTTCGTCCAACGGAATTGCAGTGTTACGCTATGAAAAACGCACCTTAGAACACGCATTAAAGATGAGTGCAGAACCTGTTACGTTAGACCGTGATACTACAGATGATGCCATATATGCGGCAAAATCAGCAGCGCAGCAGGAAGGCATTGATCCAAATAATATTTTCATTCTTGGACATAGTCTAGGAGCTGGCGCAATGCCGCGTATACTAAGCAAATCACCTTCCTCACTTGTTAGAGGAAGTATCTTACTCGCACCACCTGCACGCCCATTGACTGACATTGCTATTGATCAGAATCAATACCTAGGAGCACCAAAGGAAGTAATCGATGAGCTAAAAAGACAAGTCGCTTTTATCCAGGATCCTACTTTCAATCCTGACCACCCTCCAGCTGGCTACAATTTTGCGTCACCTCATTTTATGTATGACGTTTCTAGGTGGCGTCCAGTTGAAGAGGCAAGATTACGAACAGAGCCTTTACTGATTCTACAAGGAGCACGCGATCATCAAGTAACAGTAAAAAATGAATATACAAAATGGCAGGAAGGGCTCTCAAACCGTAGGAATGTTCAGTTCAATAAATACCCAAAATTGAATCATTTCTTCACGGAGGGTGATGGGGAATTAAGTCTCCCTAGTGAATATGAAATCCCTGCTAATGTTCCTGAGTACGTTATCCAGGACATTATTAAATGGGTCAACGAGACAAAAAAATAAGAAACATTCAAATCCTTCATATAATCATTATTACGTGAAGGATTTTTGAAACTAGTGATTTTATCTAAATCATTCTCTTCTGTTTTATTAATAAAAAAGGTTCAGACACAAAAACAGGCTGTGGAGAAGTCTTTCTCCACAGCCTAAAAATACCTATCTTTGCAAACCTCGTTTATATCGACTTGCTTCAAATATAATACGCTCTTCATCTAACGTTTTACATTCGCCATTCCAAACGACACGTTTTCCGTTAATAATTACATCGCTTATATCTTTTCCACTAGCAGCATATATAAGATGCGATAATACTTCATCTGCTGGTTGTAAATGAGGCTTATTAGACGGATCAATTGTAATGAAATCAGCGCACTTTCCAACCTCAAGTGATCCTGTTTGTTTCATGCCGATTACTTCAGCCGCTCCTTTAGTTGCAAGTGTAAGAGCTGTTTCAACCGGTAACGCTGTTGCATCTTGGTGAATACCTTTTTGTAGTAAAGTCGCTATGCGCATTTCTTCAAACATATCTAAATTATTGTTAGATGCAACACTATCTGTTGCAATTCCTACTTTCATTCCTGCTTCTAACATCGCTTTTACATTCGCTATACCAGACCCTAGTTTTAAATTACTATTCGGATTATGAGCTACTCGAACGTCATGTTCCGCTAAAAATGCACGCTCATTGTCATCTAATACTACACCGTGTGCAATCACTGTTGGTCGTTTAAACAATCCGCAACTTGCCGCATATTCTACTGGACGTTTTCCGTACTGCGCTTCAATATCACGTACTTCACGCTCTGTTTCGGAAAGGTGAATATGAACCATCGTTTGATTTTCTACTGCAATACGTGCACACTCTTCTAACAGTTCTGTACTGCATGTATATGGACTATGCGGTGCAACCATCGTAGTTAACATACCACTTTCGTTATAGTAACGCTTCACATATTTCTCAGCTTCTTCAATTGCTTTCTTTTCATCCTCTTTCGTTCCGAAGCTAAATAAAGTTCTTGAAACAGCAGCTCGCATCCCGCTCCTTGATACCGTTTCCATAATTGCATCTTGATCTACTCCAATTGGATTAAACATATCAGAGAAAGATGTTGTACCACTTTTCACCATTTCAAGTAATCCTAATTCCGTACTAGCAACCGCAAGTTCTGGAGTAAATTGACTTTCAAGTGGCCAAATTCTTGTCTCAAGCCACGGCTGTAATAACATATCATCACCAATACCTCTTAAGAGACTCATTACAACGTGTGTATGTGTATTGACAAGCCCTGGTAAAACCCATTTTCCTTTCATGTCAATTACTTCATCTACTTCAAAATCATTAGCGAATTCTCCGCTCTTCACATCTATAATTTGAGCATTTTCTACAATGATATATCCATTTTCTATCACTTCATTTTGTTCATTCATCGTTACGATTGTAGCGTTTACATAAGTTGTTTTCAAAAGTATTTCCCCTTTCAACTCTATGAAGATCCCTTTAATAAGTTACCACCATTATAGTAACTTATTAAAGATTAAGAGTCAAAAGATAATTTCAATTCTTTCGTTATCTTTTTCTTCAACATGCAATATTGTTTTTCATTTGTATCTGCAAATGCTTCTTCTCGATTTGATTCTATATCCATATAATTCAGTTTTTCATTAAATTGAGCCTCTGTAAAATCAAACCTCTGTCCATCTATAAAGTTATAAAAGTGCCACGCCTCTCTTACTTTTGTCTTTTTAATCTCTCCTCCGTATATGTCTTGAACGACCAAAGCCGTTACACCACACTGTCCCTTTGCTGGATTCTCAGTCGTCCACTTTGAACTTGTTTCAATCGACCACGATCTTATTAATGCTTCATATATTCTTTTTTCCTTTACATCATCCACTCTAATCTTCCCCTACTATTAATAGTTTTACACATCATATTTCAAAAGAGGCAGTAAACGATCCTTAAAGACCGTTGATGGTGTCTCTCCGATTAACTGTGCGCCCATTTTCAAGTAATATCCTTTTGCATTCGGATCACTATCAATCGTAAAACTTTTTAAGCCTAGTTCATTTGCTTTTCTATTACATACTTCCAAATTATTTTCCCGTAGCCTTTCCCTTTGTAACGAGGATGAATGTACAGGAAATCGAGAGCTTTATCATTACGTAAAAATGAGAAAAATCCAATCTTCGTATTATCGTTTTCAAAAACATATACAAAATTATTATTTATATACTCTTCTGTAATAGTTAAATCTTCCTTACAGGCAATTATGAATTCTTCACTATAATCCCACGTCGCTTTTGATTGTAGTGCGAGTTCACTTAATTCATTTGCTTCACTTAATAACGCTTCTCTTATCTTCATGATTCTTTCTCCTCACCTTCGATATGTAAACTATTAAAATGATTCGAAAAGTAATTAAAAAACCCTCTTATTTTCATAAATCTTTATTATAATCAGTACGGCCTGTAGCAATGTATTTAAAGAAAAAAACGCCATCTTTGAAAGTTGGCGTTTTCTTCTTCTAAAATTTTTTTCAAACTCAATCTTTCGTTTTACTATTTCTAACGATACACACCTATACAGTTTCTACTACCGCTTCAAGCATTGTTCCATTTTTAGCATAATTCGTATGCCAAGAAAAAGCTTTTTCTAAAACATGAGGAGTTTGTCCACCTCTCGTTTTAGCTTCTTCGTAATAAGCTCTTAGCTGATCACGATACATTGGATGTGCGCAATTCTCGATAATTAATTCCACTCTTTCTCTTGGGGCCAGTCCTCTTAGATCAACATACCCTTGTTCAGTGACGATAACATCTACATCGTGTTCCGTATGGTCCACATGTGAAACAAAAGGAACGATACTTGAAATATTGCCACCTTTCGCAATCGATTTCGTAACAAAGATAGCTAGGCGAGCATTTCTCGCAAAATCACCAGAACCACCGATACCATTCATCATTTTTGTGCCTAAAACGTGAGTAGAGTTCACATTTCCGTATATATCTAATTCTAAAGCAGTATTAATCGAGATTAATCCGAGGCGACGAATGATTTCAGGATGATTAGAAATCTCTTGCGGGCGCATCATTAATTTGTCACGATATTTTTCAAAATTGGAAAATACTTTTTGCATTTTCTCCTCAGAGAGTGTGATTGAACAGCATGAAGCAAAATTGACTTTTCCAGCATCCATAAGATCAAAGACCGCATCTTGTAAAACTTCAGAATACACTTCTAAATCTTCAAACTCCGAATCTAACATTCCATGAAGAACAGCATTAGCCACTGAGCCAATTCCTGATTGTAACGGTGCTAAACGATTTGTTAATCGGCCTACTTCGACTTCTTTTCGAAGGAACTCTATTAAATGCTGTGCCATAATAACAGTTTCTTCATCCGGAGGAACAATTGTCGAAGGTGAGTCTAATTGGTTCGTAAACACAATCCCTTTCACCTTTTCAACATCGATTGGAATGCCAATCGTTCCAATTCGATCATCCGTTTTCACAATCGGAATTGGAAGTCTTTCTCCTTGTTTACCTGGTTCATATAAATCATGCAGTCCTTCTAACTGCGTGGATTGAGCCATATTCATTTCAATAATAATGGACTTAGCATTTAAAGAAAACGCTAAAGAATTTCCTATTGAAGTTGTTGGAATAATCATGCCATCTTCAGTAATCGCAACCGCTTCCAAAATAGCAAAATCTACATCCATAACGTCAGCGCGAAGTAACTCTGATGTATGAGATAAGTGCTGGTCCACAAATAAAAAATCTCCGTTATTAATTCCTTTTCGCATAGTCGCATCAGCTTGGAAAGGCAATCTTTTCCCTAAAATTCCTGCTTCCGCAAATAATTTATCTACATCAGAACCTAAAGAGGCACCAGTATAAACATTTACTTTAAAAGATGTATCATTCTTAACTCGGTTTACAAGCGCAAATGGGACTGCTTTTACATCACCTGCACGTGTAAACCCACTTAAGCCTAAAGTCATTCCACTTTCAATCCATGAAGCTGCTTCTTCAGGTGTAACTACGCGATCTTTCAGACGTTCATCCCTAATTCTATCCAAATTATTCTCCATATGTAATCCCTCTCCCTATGAATATTCATAATTATTTTACACTTTAACAGTATCTAAATAGGGATTTCAGTATACAATGGCAAAAATTCAGACAAAACAGCAAATCTAGTCTCTAAAGCAGAATAATTTAGAATCCTAGAAGTTTACGAAAATAACTAGCGTATGATTGACTAACTGGAACCCTCTCTCCATTATCCATAGAAAGTAAAAAAGTAGAATGCGTATCAGGATAAATCGCTTGAATATGATTCACATTTACAATAAAGGAACGGTGGCATCTAATAAATGAATCTTTCGGAAGTAAGTATTCGAATTCTTGTAACGAGTATTTATGTGTCCCTGTTAACTCTTCTGCATTTACATACGTCTTTTTATCTTTCGCCTCTAAATACATGACTTTTGAAAAAGGAACCGGAATCCAGCCGTCCGTTGTTTTTAAAGTAACGACTGATTTTCCGTCCGTTAAAGCTGGATAAATGGCTGTCACGCAACCTTCAAGCTTTCCATTGTTTGAGAATGGTACGGCCATACCATGATAAGGAATACCAAAAATATCCCGATTCATAAACTCAGAGGTTTTTTGGTTTGTCACCATTGCTTTATGAGCAATCGTTCCTTCCTTTATAGGATCACCGACACTAATCTTTAAATCAATTCGTTTACTTGGCCGATAGTATATATATTCTTTCGTATTCGATACAGCAATTGAAATTTCATCTGAAAATAATTCCCCCACAACATCTAATAGTAAACCTAATGTTTTATCTTCCATTCTATTAACACCTCATTCACTATTATACTACTATTATGAATGGCCTCTGTTGCTTTATAAAAAATTTGATTATTAATTTTATACATTTATCTCCTCATTTGCACAAGGCTTTCTATCTATTTAATTATATAGAATATAACCTACCTTCAAATATGTAAAAATGATATGAACACTACATCAGTAAATACTTGCAACACCTACAAACAAAAAGTCCAAACTATAAACAGTCTGGACTTAGCTTTCATTCTCATTTATTATGTTCTTCTAACCACGAAATCAAATCTTGAAATACTTCATCTCGATTTACTTCATGGAACATTTCATGTCTTCCATTTTCATATAAACGCAGTGTTACATCTTTCACGCCACATTTTTTATAATTCTCATATACTTCCTTTACACCTTTCCCCATATCCCCCACAGGATCACGATCTCCTGAAAAAATATGTATTGGAAGGTTTTGCGGTGTTTTCTTGAACTCTTCTAGTTTATTTACTTCTAATACACCAGAAAATAATTCTCGATAAAAACTAGTCGTACAAATGAATCCACATAATGGATCCGCAATATATTTATCTACTTGATTATTATCTGAAGATAACCAATCAAATTTTGTACGATTTGGTTTAAAGTGTGAATTGAAGTTTCCGAAAGATAAAAAGTTTAGCATCGGACTTTTCGTTTTTTCCCCGCGTAATTTCATCTCAATTGTCGCTACTTTATGACCGATACTTCCTAAAAGCCCTGGATTTCCACCAGTTCCTGAAATAAGAAATCCATCATACAATTCACCCTTCAATTGTACAGCACGTCTTGATAAAAAAGAACCCATACTATGTCCAAGTAAAAATAACGGGCATGTCTGCTCTTTTCTTATCGTTTCAGATACAAAGATAACATCAGATACAGCCTCATTCCAACCTACATTGGGTTTAAAATGACCATAATCTTCTTCTCTCTTCACCGTTTTCCCATGACCTTTATGATCATGCGCATAAACACCATATCCCGCTTCTAATAACGCATCAATAAAGTCTGTATAAACACCTGCATGTTCTGTCATACCATGTGCAATTTGAATAATCCCTTTCGGTTCACCTTCTGGTAACCACTTACGTAAATAAATTTCCGATCCATCCATTGCCGTAACGAAACTTTCCTGTACGTTCATTTCGTCAGCTCCCAACTCTATTATGTATCTCAAAAAATGAATATTCATTATTCTTATTATGTATTATATGCAATTGCCTTCATTATGACAAATGACTCACTTTTCTAATTAGCTCTTAAATTAATATGTTGACGAACTATAGATAAAATTATATAGTTACTTACATAAAGTAACTATTATATTTTTAGGAGGTTTCTACTATGATGCCATCATTATTTTTAGCACACGGCTCACCGATGCTCGCTATTCAAGATACAGAATATACAAGGTTTTTAAAAACGCTTGGAGAAACATATAAACCGAAAGCAATTGTTATTTTCACTGCTCACTGGGAAAGTGAAGTATTAACAATTTCCTCATCAGATAACGAATATGAAACAATTTATGATTTTGGAGGCTTCCCTCCTGAGCTATACGAAATTAAATATCGTGCGAAAGGCTCTTCTAGCATTGCATCTATGTTAGAAACAAAATTTAAAAATAAAGGTATTCCAGTCCATCATAATATGACGAGAGGTTTAGATCATGGCTCATGGACACTATTGCACCGTATGTATCCAGAAGCAAATATTCCTGTCGTACAAATATCAGTAAATCCATTCCTTTCTGCAAAAGAACAATTTAAGATTGGAGAAGCATTGAAAGGACTTGGACAAGAAGATATTTTAGTAATCGGTAGCGGTGTTACCGTTCATAACTTACGAGCACTGAAATGGAATCAAAGTACACCCGAACAATGGGCAATTGAATTTGATGATTGGATTATAAAACATATGCAGACTAACAATAAAGATGCATTATTTCATTGGGAGAAAAATGCCCCTCATGCTCAATTAGCTGTACCAAGAGCAGAGCATTTTGTTCCTTTATTTATCGCTATGGGAAGTGGTGAAAATAGTGGTGAAGTCATTCACCGCAGTTACGAGCTTGGTACGTTAAGTTATCTTTGCCTCCAATTTTAAATAAAAAGGATGAAGTAATCATTGCTTCATCCTTTTCTTTTTCATTCACCTAGTTAACTAACTTCCAAATGTTGTTTCTCTGATACCTCTTCGTTCTTATTATGAAAATAAACCCAAATGCACGCAATAAATAATAGTGATGATGTAGAGAAGAAAACATATTGGAAGCCTGCATGTGCTGCAATTTGTCCACCAAGTACTGGTCCAATCATATTTCCTAAAAACTGAAACGATTGATTATACCCAAATATTCGTCCCGTTACATGAGTTGGTGTATGTTGTTTTAGTAGAGTTTGTACGGAAGGTAATAATCCTGCTTGTGCGATACCTAATAAAAATCGAAGAATTAATAGTTGCCAAGCTGAGGTTACAAATGCTTGCGGGATAAAAATAATTCCTGCAGCAAACAACGCTACAACTAACGTTTTTTGAGGACCGATATGATCTGATAATCGTCCTAATCTTGGTGCTGCCAAAATAACAGCTAATCCTGTCGCTGACATAACGGCGCCTGCAATTGTTTCAATATGCGCTGTTTGAGGACCAACTAAATTTTTCACGTACAATGTAACAATTGGCTGAACAGACATATTAGCAAGTTGAATAATAAATGTTGTGACAAACAAACTAATAATCAAATGTTTAGCTGGAACCATCGTCCATACTTTTTTCGTTTGTACTTTTTTTGCTTGAGCAGAGTGATTTTCTTCATGTAGAAAGAAAAAAACGATGAGAAAGGAAAGGAATAAAAAAGCTCCTGTAACAAGAAAAACATGACGCATTCCAATTAACTCAGATAAATAACCTCCAAGTAACGGTCCAAGTAAAGAACCGCTCACGCCACCAGTTGAAATTGTGGAGATCGCCCAACCTGAATGCTCTTTCGGAGTTTCTGCTGCAATAAATGTCATCGCTGTTGAAAGGAAACCAGATACTGCTCCCATCAAAAATCTTAGTGCGACTAGCTGATACACATCCGTTACAAACCCCATTAGCGTCATAATAATCGCCATACCAAGGCTCGCACGAATTAGCATCAATTTCCGTCCATGTATATCACCAAGCTTTCCCCATATTGGTGATACGATCGCACCCATTAAAAATGTTACACCAAATGCAAGTCCCGACCACTGTGCAATACTAGAAGTGCCCGTCACACCTAATTCCTCAATATAAAAAGATAAAAAAGGAATTACTAAACTCATACCGGCTGCAGTGGTAAAACAACCTAGCCAACAAATCATTAAATTTCGTTTCCAGCTGGCCATTTTCACACCTTCTTTCTTTAGATACCCATTCTACACCCTTTCTTGTAAAAAGTTTAGTAATTTGCTTTATTTGTAAGATTTACTACAAAACCCGCTATTTTCTAATAAAAATCACTACATTCCCACATTTTTTTCATAATAAAACCAACTCCACCTAAATGAAGTTGGTTAATAACCCATGATTGGTACTAAACGTGCATTACAACATCTCTCATAAAACTCAATTGGGCCCGCTTGCCCAATAATTGCATATTCATAACCCTCTTGCTTCATACTATGCAGACTACAATGTAACAATTGCTTCCCTATACCTTTCACACGATTTTGTTTCGCCGTGCCCATTGGACCAAACAATCCTTTCTTTCCTCTCACTACGTCATAACAAGCAAAACCTACTATCACTTCTTCTTGTTCTGCTATATAAATAGGTACATTTTCTTTATATGTACGAAATCCGTACTCTATCGAATGTAACCAACGTTCACCGAATTCCTCACTAACAAAACTTACTAATTTCCCAAAATCAGAAGAGTTAGCCTTTCTAACATGACAAGTTAAATGAGTATAAGCAGGAACAAAACACTTTAAATCAACCGCTAAATCTCTTGGCTCTTCTACAATACGTAATATCTCTTTTTGTATTTGTGGATTTTCAATAAACGTATCCACGCGAAAGAGTGCATATATAACATGTCCTTCGTTCATTAATAGTTGCTGAAAACGTTCCATACGTTTTTTCGCTATTTGTAAAACTTCTAGCGTCTTATATGATAACTTATAATGCTCTATTTTTTTATACTCTTGATTCGTTAAATCATTTTGTTTTCGTATTGAAAGCTTTTCTAAAAAATCTGTACCCACGTTACGAAACAAATACATATACAACTCGCTGCATACGCCAGTACCTTCTTTACACATGCCAATAAATAAATGAACTGGTTGAATGATATTACTTTCTCCCTCTTCTGCTGCAATCTTCAATATGTTATGCACACGTTTTGTAAATTGAAATCCCTCCATATGTATTTCCTTCCCCTACTTTACTATTAAACCGTAACTATAAATAAGTGAAACAATGATTCCAACTACTAATATACCTGGAAGTAAATTTGCGACTTTAATTTTAATAAATCCCAGTAAGTTCAATCCAATAGCAGCTATCATAATACCGCCTGTAGCTGTCATTTCCAATATAAATTGATTCATTAATTCTTTCGGGACAACACTATTAATTTGTGTTGCAAAAACTGCGATGCCACCTTCATATAAAATTACTGGAATCGCTGAAAATACTACGCCAATCCCTAGAGTTGTCGTTAATATAATAGAAATAAATCCGTCGATAATCGCCTTCGTAAATAAAATATCGTGATTTCCGCGAATACCACTGTCGAGTGCACCCAGTATCCCCATCGCACCAATTGCAAAAATAAGTGTAGCTGTTACAAACCCTTCTGATATGCTCCCTTTCCCTTTTGATCCAACTTTATTTTCTAGCCAATCCCCTAACTGTTTTAACTTTCCTTCTAATTGTAACCATTCCCCAATGACCGTACCAATTACTAAACTTAAAATGACAACTAGAAAATTTTCACTTTTTAATGCCATTTGAAGTCCAAGCACAGTAACCGCTAAACCGATTGCGTGCATGATCGTTCCCTTCATACTTTCTGGAATCTTACTAAATAATTTACCTAGTAAAGTACCAAATATAATACAAACCCCATTTACAACTGCTCCTAATATAACCATTTCTCGTTCTTCACCCTTCGAATTCTTTATTTCTATATTTTGGTTTACACATTGATTTACAGGTTATCTATATGTTAACTTAATATTGAGAATATTAACAAATGTTTTTCACTACATAAACCGCATTTTTTTGTATCTGTACATACACCAATTACTTTTTTATAGACTCATTGCTAATCTAATTGCGAGATAAACTCAAAAGGGAAGGTATTTATGAAAACTTTACTAAAACGATTTTTGTTAATAGCCTTTTGTATTACACCAATTGTTGTATTAATTAACCACTCTTTTACTTCAAAGGCGACAGACAAACCCGATTTCCAAAACAAATCTAGTAAAACTACTTCAAAAAGCGACAAGAAAATAGAAGACCCGGAAATTACACTCACCTTCTCTGGTGATACAATGTTCGATTGGCAATTACGTCCGGTAATCGAAAAAAACGGGGCTGATTATCCATTCCAGCATGTAAAAGAAGAAATAACAAAAGCTGATATTTCTTTCGTTAATTTAGAGTCAGCATTTACAACGAAAGAAAAGAAAGCTCCTGGACAACTGTTTTGGATTAAAAGTGATCCATCCACGCTTCAAGCGATAAAAAACACTGGATATGACATCGTAAATATTGGGAATAACCATACACTTGATTATGGACAAGATGGATTATTAGACACGATTTCTCACGTAGAAAAATTAAAGTTCCCTTACATTGGAGCCGGAAAAAATGCAAAAGATGCATATACTGCACGAGAAATGACTGTAAAAGGAAAAAAATTCAAATTCCTTTCATTCGTCCGATTTATGCCTGATTTTACTTGGGTAGCTGATGACAATAAACCTGGCGTTGCGAACGGGTATGATTTAAATCTTGTAACAAAAACAATTAAAGAGCAAAAGAAAGATGCAGACTATTTAATTGTCTATATGCATTGGGGTGTCGAAAAATCAAATCGTCCGGTAGATTATCAAAAACAATATGTAAATAAAATGGTTACAGCAGGAGCCGACGCGATTGTCGGAAGTCATCCACATTGGTTACAAGGGTTTGAATATTATAATAACGTTCCTGTCGCTTACTCATTAGGAAACTTTTTATTCCCAAGTTATGTGAACGGAAAAAGTGCTGAAACTGGTGTATTAACTTTAACTTTTAAAGGAAAGGATGTCCAAATGTCATTCAATCCTTATATCATCCGTAACAACCAAGTTTCCCCTGTAAATGAGGAAGAAAAGAGAAAAGCTCTACAATATTTACAAGAAGTTTCAAGCGATGTAGAAATTGATGATACCGGAAAAATAAAAAACAGACGAAACTAAACAGCGCATAATCTATTTTCCTGTAATATACATTAAAGAATAGGTGATGAACATGCTAAAAGATTTATTAGAAAATGTAAGTTTGTTAGAGAATATTTATAAAATGTCTATAGCCGTTCTACTTTTATGTTCACTTTTCTCTGTTAGACTCCTAAAAAAACTAAAACGGGAACGAAAACTTACTACCTTTGAATTTACTATGTATGTAATCATTCGTATTGCGATACTCTTTTGGTTAGCTAGCTTTATTCTTCTTGAATTTAATGAATATCTAGTTTAACTATAAAAAAGATAGAACAAGCATTATATTTCCTCGCTTGTATCTATCTTTTTTATTTGGGTGCTAACTCTTTCCTTCCATTAAATAAGCAAATCAAACAAAACAGGATTTTTATTAAGCTCCATAAATTGAATGTTATTTTCTTTAAAACGGGTAATTAATTGCTCGTAATCTTCTTTATGTTTTAATTCTACTCCGACTAATGCTGGACCATTTTCCTTATTATGTTTCTTAATATACTCAAAGCGAGTAATATCATCTTCTGCTCCTAATCCTTTATCAAGAAATTCTCTTAACGCACCTGAACGCTGTGGGAATTCAATGATGAAATAATGCTTTAACCCTTCGTAAATAAGAGAACGTTCTTTCATTTCTTGCATTCTATCAATATCATTATTCCCACCACTTAGCGTACATACAACTGTTTTACCTTTTATTTCATCTCTATATAAATCAAGCGCTGCAATAGATAGCGCACCAGCCGGTTCAGCTACAATTGCATTTTTCTTATACAGTTCTAAAATCGTCGTACAAACCTTTCCTTCTGGTATTAAAACAATATCATCAATTACATCTTTACACGTTTCAAATGTTAACTTTCCTACCTTTTTAACAGCTGCCCCATCAACAAAACTATCTATTTTCTCCAATGCGACATTTTCATTTTGAAGAAAAGCCTCTTTCATAGATGCAGCTCCCATTGGCTCTACACCAATGATCTTTGTAGCAGGACTAACACCTTTCACATATGTACCAACTCCTGATGCTAATCCACCACCGCCAATTGCTGTAAAGATATAATCAACCGTTTTCTCCATATCATGCATAATTTCAACTGCGACTGTCCCTTGACCAGCAATAACATATGGATCATCAAATGGGTGAACAAACGTCATCCTATTTTCTTCACAATAGCGCTGTGCTTCTTGGAAAGAGCTATCAAATGTATCACCAACTAATACAATTTCTGCGAAATCACCACCGAAAAATTGTACTTGTGACACTTTTTGTTTAGGTGTCGTCGTCGGCATGAAAATTTTTGACGGAATCTTCAATAAATTACACGTATAAGCTACTCCTTGCGCATGATTACCAGCACTTGCACAAACAACACCGTTTTGTAATTGCACTTTCGGTAAACTTTGAATTAGATTATACGCACCACGAATTTTGAAAGAGCGAATTAATTGTAAGTCTTCTCTTTTTACATAAACGTCACAATCATATTTCTCAGATAAAACTGTATCACGTTGTAACGGTGTTTTAATAACGATATCTTTCATGCAATTATGAGCCATTAAGATATCTTCAATTTTCACTCTCTCCTTTACCTTTTGCACCATTTCATATCATCCTTATCTCTTTTATATTGGCTCAATCAAAATTTGGGACTTTTAAGACTGCACCTGTATTCGCCGACGTTACCATCTGTGCGTAGCGCCCAAGCCATCCCGTTTTCACTTTCGGTTCTGGTCGTTTCCATTCTTTTTTACGCTTATCTAATTCTTCATCACTAATTCTTACTTCTAACACCCTTTCCTCAACATCGATACAAACGATATCCCCTTGTTCAAGAAGTGCAATCGTTCCGCCCGCAGCTGCTTCTGGTGAAATATGCCCTACTGAAATACCACGTGAAGCACCAGAGAAACGACCATCCGTTAATAGCGCAACATCTGCACCTAATCCCATGCCAGCAATTGCTGACGTTGGTGCTAACATTTCCGGCATACCAGGACCGCCTCTTGGTCCTTCATAACGAATAACAACTACATCGCCTTTCTTCACTTTCCCAAGCATAATACCCGCAAGAGCCTCATCTTGTGAATTAAAAATAACGCATGGTCCTTCAAATCGTTTTACTTCAGTTGCCCCACTTTTAATAACTGCCCCATCCTTCGCAAGGTTTCCTTTTAATATACGTAATCCACCTTCTTCACTATGAGGGTTTTCAAGAGAATGAATAACTTCCTTATCTTTAATCTCTGCATGAGCAATGTTCTCTCTTAACGTCTGCCCCGTAGCAGTAATACGATCTAAATGAAGTATTCCTTCTTTTCGGCTCATCTCTTTCAAAATTGCACTAATCCCGCCTGCACGATCAATATCTTCCATATGCCAATTGGAAGCAGGGCTTACTTTACATAAATGTGGTACACGCCTTGAAACGGCATCAATACGGCTCATATCATAATCTAGTCCTGCCTCATGTGCGAGTGCTAATGTATGTAACACTGTATTTGTTGAACCGCCCATCGCCATATCAAGCGCGAACGCATCATCAATTGCTTCTTCTGTTACGATGTCTCTCGGTTTAATATCTCTTTCAATTAAAATCTTTAATTTTTCTGCTGCTTCTTTAATTAACTCCTCACGTCTCGGATCAATAGCCAAAATACTTCCGTTACCAGGAAGAGCTAAACCTAACACTTCACATAAACAGTTCATAGAGTTCGCTGTAAACATACCGGAACAAGAACCACAAGATGGACAGCCATGATCTTCAATATCCTTTAATTCTTCTTCTGAAATTTTCCCAGATTGATACGCTCCTACTCCTTCGAAAACAGAACTTAAATCGACAACTTCTCCTTTAGATGTTTTTCCTGCTGCCATCGGGCCGCCTGAAACAAACACAGTCGGAATGTTAATACGTAGTGCAGCCATCATCATACCTGGTGTAATTTTGTCACAGTTTGGAATACAAATCATGCCATCAAACCAATGTGCGTTTACAACCGTTTCCACTGAATCTGCAATAATTTCACGACTCGGAAGCGAATAACGCATACCGATATGCCCCATCGCAATACCGTCATCTACTCCAATTGTATTAAATTCAAAGGGAACCATACCTGCTGCACGTACTGCTTCTTTAACAAGTTTCCCAAACTCATTTAAGTGCTTATGACCTGGAATAATTTCAATAAAAGAATTACAAATAGCTATAAACGGTTTATCAAAATCTTCATCTTTCAAACCAGTTGCTTTTAATAAACTACGATGCGGCGCTTTATCAAAACCTTTTTTAATCATGTCACTTCTCATCTTGTCAAATCCCCTCTTACGTATTTTTCACTTACAATCTATTACTCTATTTCTTTACTAATTCTTTCGGTGCATGAATCCAGCTCATCATTTCACGAAGCTCTGCTCCTACTTTTTCTAACTGATGATTTTGCTCTGCTTTTTTCATCACATTATACGTTGGACGCCCAGCTTGGTTTTCTAAAATCCATTTCTTCGCGAATTCACCTTGCTGAATTTCTGTAAGTACTCGTTTCATTTCTTTCTTCGTTTCATCTGTAACAATTCTCGATCCTGTTACATAATCTCCGAACTCTGCCGTATCTGAAATAGAATGGCGCATGTTCGTTAAACCACCTTCGTACATTAAATCAACAATTAACTTTAATTCATGTAAACATTCGAAGTATGCAATTTCAGGGCGATATCCGCCTTCTGTTAACGTTTCAAAACCAGCTTTCACAAGTGCAGTTACACCTCCGCAAAGTACCGCTTGCTCACCAAACAAATCCGTCTCTGTTTCTTCTTGGAATGTCGTTTCAATTACACCTGCACGTGTACACCCTACACCTTTTGCATACGCAAGCGCTACATGTAATGCGGTGCCCGTTGCATCTTGATGTACTGCGACTAATGCTGGAACACCATTTCCTTCTTGAAATACACGGCGAACGAGATGACCTGGACTTTTTGGCGCAACCATCGCTACATCTACGTAACTTGGCGGATTAATTTGGCCGAAGTGAATGTTAAATCCATGTGAAAAAAGTAACATTTGTCCTTCACGAAGATTCTCTTCTACCTCTGCTTTATACACATGAGCTTGCTGTTCATCTGGCAGTAACATTTGTACAACTTGCGCGGTTCGAACTGCTTCTGAAACAGACATCACTTCAAATCCATCTGCTTTTGCTACTTCAAAAGACTTACCAGGCCGAACACCAACTACAACTTCCACACCAGAATCGCGTAAATTTTGCGCCTGTGCATGACCTTGAGACCCATAGCCAATTACCGCAACTGTTTTCCCTTGCAATAACTCTACATTTGCATCTTGCTCATAATATGTTTTCATACTCCATACACTCCTTATAATTTGTTTACTTGCAGTACATTGATTAACTTTTTCAACTGACCGACGAGTAATATTGCTTCTTGTTCTGTACAAACTGCCGTTAACTCCATTTCACTTTCATTTAAATTTAATGAAGAAATATAATAACCACGCCGAGCAAAAATTCCACTTATGCGTAATAAGACATTTGGATCGTTATCGATAACTAATGAAAAAGTATGACTCATTCTTCCCACCTCTTCATAATCATTTCGTTATTCCCTTTATTTGGTGGAACTATCGGAAATACGTTTTCACCTTCTTCTACACAAAAATCAACTACGACAGGTCCTTCATGAGCAAATGCTTCTAACATCACTTGTTTCGCCTCAGTTGAATTTGTCGCTCTTAACCCTTTCACTCCATAAGCTTCTGCAACTTTCACAAAATCTGGCGATCCAATTTTCGACTCTGATAATCGATTTTCATAAAACATTTCTTGCCATTGCCTTACCATCCCTAAAAATTTATTGTTTATAATAAATACTTTTACAGGGATGTTATTTTCAGCAATTGTTTGTAGTTCTTGAATATTCATTTGAAAAGAAGCATCACCTGCAATACAAATAACGAGTTCTTCTTCTTTTGCAAGCTGAGCACCAACTGCCGCCGGGAAGCCAAATCCCATCGTTCCTAATCCACCTGATGTTAGAAAAGTCCGCGGGTTTTTCGCTTTATAAAAATGCGCAGCCCACATTTGATGCTGTCCTACTTCTGTCGTAACAATCGCTTCACCATTCGTTAATTCACTTACTAAGCTAATAACATGCTGTGGTTTTAACTCACTTTCTTTTTGAATATAGGAAAGAGGGTATTCCGCTTTCCATTCCTCGGTTTTCGTAAGCCATTCATCTGTCTGTGTACAAATTGGCATATGTAACAACATGTGTAACGCTTTTTTCACATCTCCAACAACTGGATATTCCACAGTTACATTTTTATGAAACTCCGAAGGATCTATATCAATATGTACCTTTTTTGAATAGGGAGAAAAGAGTTCTAATTTTCCTGTTACACGATCATCAAAGCGAACACCTAAAGCAAGTAATAAGTCACATTCTGTTACTGCCATATTTGCAGCGTACGTTCCATGCATACCGAGCATTCCTAAAAATAATGGATCTCCCGGCGGATATGCACCCAGTCCCATTAAAGTTGACACGACTGGAATACGATTCTCCCTCGCAAATTTGATAAGTTCATCAGATCCACCTGAGTGAATGACACCTCCTCCAATATAAAGAAGTGGGCGTTTCGCTTTTGAAATTTCTTTAGCTACCTCTTTCAGTTTCATACTATCTGGCATAGGCTCTAGTTTGTACCCTGGAATCTCAATTACTTCATTGTAAAAACTTGTTACCTTTTCAATTTGAACATCTTTTGGAATATCAATTAATACTGGTCCTGGCCGCCCGCTTTCGGCGATGTAAAAAGCTTCTTGTACAATACGTGATAACTGATTCACATCACGAACTTGGTAATTATGCTTCGTAACAGGTACTGTAATTCCGACAACATCAGCTTCTTGAAACCCGTCTTTTCCAATGAGTGGTGTTGCAACTTGCCCTGTAATGACAACTAAAGGAATCGAATCCATATAAGCATCTGCTAAGCCCGTAACTAAATTTGTCGCCCCTGGGCCAGAGGTAGCAAATACTACCCCGACCTTTCCAGAAGCTCTTGCATAACCTTCAGCCGCATGAATAGCAGCTTGTTCATGACGAGTTAATATATGCTTCAATCCACTTTCATATAGCGCATCGTACACTGGTAAAATTGCTCCGCCCGGATAACCGAAAACAGTCGTTACGCCTAATTTCTTTAAGCATTGAATAACGTGTCCAGCTCCTGTCCCTTCTTCACACTGCAATTTCTCATAAGTTGTATATTGCTTCATTTCAATTAACTCCTCTCCCTACCTACAGTAAGCTTTCTGCCAGCCCTGGAACACGTACGCCTCTTTCTCTCGTTAACTTTTTAAATTCCTCAGTCAATTGTTTCGTTACACTTCCTGGTTTCCCATCTCCAATTTCTCTTGAATCAACCTTTACAACTGGAATTAATTCAGCTGCCGTTCCTGTTAAAAACACTTCATCCGCTACATATACGTCATGGCGAGTGAATGGTCTTTCCTCACACGGAATACTCAGTCGCTCACATAACTCGATAACACTATTTCTCGTAATGCCTTCTAGCGCTCCTAAATAAGAAGGCGGTGTTAACACTTTTCCATCTTTCACAACGAAAACATTATCTCCAGATCCTTCACAAACATATCCTTGTTGATTTAACATAAGTGCCTCTAGCACTCCTGCTTGTGCCGCTTCAATTTTTACAAGTACGTTATTTAAGTAGTTCATTGACTTAATTCGTGGGTCTAATGCATCTGGCATATTACGTCTTGATGCAACAGATACGACACTTAGTCCATTATCGTAAAATTCCTGAGGGAATAATTTTAATTGTTCTGCAATGATAATAACGCTCGGTTTCACACAACTTCTCGGATCGAGCCCTAAGTCCCCTTTTCCTCTTGAAACAATTAACCGAATATAAGCATCTGCATACTCATTTTTTTGAAGTGTCTGTAAAACTGCTTCTTCCATTTCGTCAACCGTCAGTGGGATTGTAAGTAAAATAGATTTTGCCGATTCATATAATCGTTTTACATGTTCTTTTAAACAAAATACATTTCCACCGTAACTACGAATCCCTTCAAATACACCGTCTCCGTATAAAAAACCATGATCATATACTGAAACAACTGCCTTTTCTTTTTCTACAAATTCCCCATTCATATAAATGTACTGATTTCCCATCTCACATCGCTCCTCTTTTTTTCTCTCTATTTTTGCAATCTATTTCTATATCGATTGCTGAGATGAGTATTTTTTAACAGAATATTCAGTATATAAATCTTAAAAATATACTCGTCTCAACAATCGATTACATACATACTTGTAGCAATCCATTGCTGAGACGAGGGAATCGTGGTACCACTCAGCTTCCTTACACTTCTCACGAAATATAAGCTCTGCAAGTCCAATTAGACTTTTGTTTTTCTATCGGAAACAACTCCGCTACTTTTTACTAGTTTTCAAAAGTAGTGCTCCGAGGTGATCTTCAATGATGACATTGTTACCACCCTCACAGCATCTGGGTAGCTCTCTGAAACAATTTTTATCATTTACTCTCCTCTTCTACGCATTCTCTTATTTTTAAAAATAAAAACTCTCGCCTCAGCAATCAACTACTACAATTTAGTAGCTTTGATTGCTGAGGCGAGAGTTTCGCGTTACCACTCAGCTTCCTTATACTTCTCACGAAATATAAGCTCTGTAGGTCCAATTAGACCCCCGTCCTTTTACCGGAGACGATGCCGTCGCCCTCTACTCAGTTTCCCTTTCGCAAGCGATGCTCCGAGGTGATCTTCAATGACTCGATTGTTACTACTCTCACAGCCTTGGAGTAGCTCTCTGAAACGATCATAATCATCTACTTTCCTCTTCTTTGCATATACAACATATAAAGTTAGAAAATTCTTAATTAACTTTCATTTGTTAAACGTATTATAGGACGTTGTTCTTTTCATTGTCAACATGTTTTTTAAAAATATTTTTAATAATACATATATTTTCGAATCTTTTTTATTGCGCAATAAAACTTTTTATATAATACTATATAAAACATATATATTTAGGAGGATTACAACAATGTCCGAAAAAACATACGAACTCGCAACCTTCGCAGGCGGTTGCTTTTGGTGCATGGTAAAGCCGTTTGATGAACTTCCTGGTATTCATAAAGTACTTTCTGGCTATGCAGGTGGTCATGTAGAAAACCCAACATATGAACAAGTAAAAGCGGGTACATCTGGTCATTTAGAAGTTGTACAAATTACATTTGATCCTTCTATTTTCCCATATGAAAAATTACTAGATTTATATTGGCCACAAATCGATCCAACTGATGATGGCGGACAATTCTTTGACCGTGGTCCATCTTATCGCACCGCTATTTTTTATCATACCGAAACGCAAAAAGAGCTTGCTGAAAAATCAAAACAAACTCTTGCAGAAAGCGGTATGTTTAAAGAGCCAATCGTAACTAAAATTCGCCCAGCTGCACCTTTTTATGAAGCTGAGGAATACCATCAACACTTCTATAAAAAGAACCCAGAAAAATATGCTACTGAGCAAAAAGAATCTGGCCGTGAAGACTTTATAAAAGAAAATTGGCAAAAAAAATAATAAAAATGCATCGTACCTTTTTAGTACGATGCATTTTTATCGTTGAAAAAAGTACCATACAATGATGAGAACAACCGCTGTTAATGTCCAAAGTGCGATTTCGTTTTTCACTCTACTCTTTTTCTTAGTCATTTCGTTTCCTCCTAGTATAGCAATTAAACATAGTCAAGACTTCCTTTGTTTAATTGTCCACTTCATAAAAGCAAATAAATCCTTACAAATTCTTATAACAAGACCACCAACGATTCCGATTGTAATTGAAATTACTAACATCTGTACAAAACTAAGAGTAGTTGTGTATGTTATGTAGATAACAATACATATAAGTAAAACATCCGGTAAAGAAAGTAAAAACTTTTTAAACATCTCTTTAGCTCTCCTATGTTTTATTTATAAATTATATCTTTTAAAAAAGAAATCTATTACCGTTTCTTAAATAAAAAACCTCCAGTTTAAGCACTAGAGGTTTTCCATTTTATTTCTTCAATCTCTCAATAAAATCCTGTAATTTATCAAGTGATTTCATATTCTGATTACAGGCCACGGCATCTTTGCAAATATAGTTTCCCTTTTTCACGAAAGTTCCTGGTATATCACCTTTAATTTCAACTAAAAACATCCCTACTTCTTCATGTCCGTGACATAAAGAACAAATGCTCTTTTTATTTAAACTTTGAAACGTTCCTTGCAGACCAACAAACTTATTTTTATCATTTTTTGCTATAATAAATTTCCTGCTTGACCCTTTATCAATCCAGCTTAAATAAGATAATTCTTTCATGTCCATTTCTTCCATATCAGGAAGCTTTAATTTTTTCACCTTAGGAAATAATTTTTTTAATGTTTGTGCTGTAACTTCCTGAAACGGAATGACGTACGGATTTATTTTCATTAAAAACGATTCTGCATCTTCTCTATTTTGAACGGTTAATACCGTATCGATTAACTCTTTCTGCTCATCCGTTAAATTCTCAAATACATGTATTATCTTTTCAATTGCTAATGATTTTAACGCTTGAATGACACCTCTATCATTTGCCGTTGCGTGCCCATTCGCTAAAATATAAGCTTGTGATTTTATAAAATTATATTGATCACTTCTAATAAAAGCTTCCATCTTTATCACTCCATACAAATTGTTGATCTAATCTTATTGTATACAATGATTTGGCTTTTTGGTATGTAAAAGATAACTTAGAAACGAATATTACATACATCGATTATATTTTACCGCTCCATTTCCTGACAAAAGAAGCCATCATCTGTTTTCCATTCCGCATATAACACGTCTTCAAATTTAGTAATTCCTTTTTGCTTTATTTGCTTATACAGCCATCCTTCATCAAAGCCCGCTTCTCTCAAATTATCTTTCACTACTTTTCCATCACTAATTAATGAAATTGGTAAGTATACAGGCTTATGTTTTAAACTTAAATCATTTATAGTGGGAGATTCGTATTTACTTTTTTTCAGAACACTTATATTTCCGTTAGGTTCTAATATCATATATTCAACTTCTCGGATTGAAAATATATCTTTTTGTTGCCTAAGCATTTGTTGTAATTGGTTAATGTCCAAATGATTTACACTTAATTGTTCACGATCAATCTTTCCATTACGGATAATAATGGAAGGATATCCTTCAAAAAACTTTCTTGTTCCTCTTATTTTTTGCGTTATCACTTCTATTGTATAAATTAAAATTACCCATACAAATACTGAATATAAAATAGACCACACTTTAATTTTAGGGTCATATATTGAATTTCCAACGAGCTCACCAAGGACGATAGCAGAAATAAAATCAAAAGGTGTTAGCTGAGATATTTGTGTTTTCCCTAGTATTTTTGTAGCAATTAATAGAACAAAGAAACCAATTAAAAGCTCTATCGTTATTTGTCCAATATGATTCATATATGTTCACCTTTCTACTTTTCAAGTGCTCTGTATACCATTTAATAAAAAAACGGCACATTTTTTTCTATTATCATGCCCGTTCACATCTCATATATCCAATACATATAAAACAAAAAGAGTCTGATTCAAAGTAATATGAATCAGACTCTTTTCCTGTTATTTAGAATACACAATCTTTTTTATCGTTTCTCCGGAAAGAAAATACTCTTCTGCAAGTTGATGAATAGCAATTCCGCTTTTAAACGCTTCTTTAATGGCTTTGTTTCTTTCATCTAACTGTTTTCTTCCTCCAGATCGTGTCCCCCATTTATAATGTTTCGTTTCTTGTTTTGGAATGTAAATTGTTTCACCTTGTATATACTTTTGAATTTCAGTAATTAAACTCTCTGGTAAAACTGCCTTAGCTTTTACGTATTTCATTTCTGCTCGCCCCTTATTTTTTATGGTTCATTTCAATAAGGTGCAAAGCCAAATACAAAAAATGATACAAGCTCATTTTGGCGATGAATTGTATATTACCTGTCTACCTCACGCAAAGTATCGCCATTTCCATACTTGGCTTTGCATGAGACGCTGCAGTGTCTGGCAATTGAATTATAATCGCCATGTAAACACCTCCTAATATACCTTTTTCATTACATTATATGATAAATTCCTTCCCCTTGCATCCACATCCTTTTTAAAGCATGAAATTACTTAGTTTGATATAATACTTTTTAGTCCAATCAAAAACTATAGTGAGGTTGCTTTATGAAAAAGAAAATAATCATTACAATCATTACATTATTCATTATTACTGTAGCATTATTCGGAACATACAAATTGATGAATGCAAGAAGCTTTCAATTATTTGGAGATTTAACAAATCGAGTAGAAACAAATGAAAAGGTGATTGCTTTAACTTTTGATGATGGCCCTACTAACAATGTAAAACAAATATTACCGCTACTAGATACATACAATGCAAAAGCTACTTTCTTTTTAATTGGAAATGAATTAGAGAAAAACCTATCGTTAGGAAAATCTATCGTACAATCTGGACACCAAGTTGGAAACCATACATATTCTCATAACAGAATGGTTTTTAAAACACCTTCTTTTATTAAAGAAGAAATAGAAAAAACGAATGCATTAATCCGCCAAACAGGATTTACAGGCGCCATTGATTTTAGACCACCTAACGGGAAAAAGCTAATTGGTCTGCCCTATTATTTAAATAAAAACAATATCGAAACAATCACCTGGGACCTTGAACCTGATACTTTTTATAAATCTGCTGCTGATAAAATTGAATATGTTAATAAAAATGTAAAACCAGGTTCTATCATTTTACTGCACTCTATGTATGATGAGTCTAATGAAAGTTTACAGACCATTGAAGGTATTTTAGACTCTTTATCTAAGAAGGGCTATCAGTTCGTAACAGTAAACGAACTACAAAAAAGTACAAAGTAAGAAAGGTAGCGTATCATACAATGATACGCTACCTTTTTGTTTAAATAATGCCAAGTACATTTAAGAATACGATAATAATCGCAATTGGTGCGATGAAGCGAAGTAAGAATAACCATAATACGAATAATTTATAGCCTTTATTTTTACTTACACCAAGCTCTTTCATTAATACATCTTTCTTCATTTTTAAAGGAACAAAGATAGAAACTAATAAAACACCAAGTGGCATTAATACGTTACTAACTGCATAATCCGCTAAATCAAAGACTGTCTTTCCGAAAATCTTCAGATCGCTTAATATACCAAATGACAATGCTGATGGTACTCCTACAACGAAGATTAATAAACCTACGATTAAAGCCATTTTTTCACGTTTCCCTTTACCTTTTGCAGTTAAAGATGCCACGCTAATTTCTAACATCGAAATCGCTGATGTAATAGTAGCAAAGAAGAATAGTAGTAAGAAAACGATGAAGAAGAATTTTCCGAATGCCATTTTACTAAAAATAGCTGGCAGTACGATAAATAATAGTCCCGGTCCTTGAGATGGTTCCATTCCAAATGCGAACACTACTGGGAAAATTGCAAGTCCTGCAAGTAATGTAATCACAAGCGTTAAAGCTACGATAGAAAATGCTGAACGCGGTAAACTTTCCTCTTTCGGTAAGTATGAGCTATACGTTACCATTACTGCTACTCCGACTGATAGTGAGAAGAACGATTGTCCCATCGCATATAAAATAACTTCTGATGTTACATGTGAGAAATCAGGTTGTAAGAAGAAACGAACCCCTTCTCCTGCACCATCTAACGTAAGTGCACGAACGATTAATACAAAGAATAAAACGAATAGTGCTGGCATGAAATATTTATTTACTTTTTCAACACCATTTTGTACACCTTTACTTACGATAAAAATAGTAATAAGGATGAATAATAGCTGTGATCCTACTGCTAAATACGGATTGGAAATGATTTCACCAAACGTAGCTTCGTATGCACCATTTCCTTCCCATAGTCTACCTGTAATTGCATTCCATAAATATAATAAAATCCAGCCTCCTACAACACTGTAGAAAGAAAGTAATATGAAACATGTTACAATCCCTAATTTCCCTAACCATGGCCATAATGTTTTTGGTGCGATTTCTCTATACGCATCAACAGCCTCTTTTTGTGTACTTCTTCCGATAACGAATTCAGCTAATAATAGCGGTAAACCAATTAATAATGTGAAACCGATGAAAATAAGGAAGAACGCGCCGCCCCCTCCAATTCCGGCCATATACGGGAACTTCCAAATAGCCCCTAGACCAATTGCTGAACCTGCCGCAGCTAATACGAAACCTAATTTCGATGTCCATTGCTGTGAATTCATTTGTTAATCTCCTCTCTTTATCTTTTTCTGTTTTACAATTCGGTATTTATATTGTTCTATCCACACTCTTTTCTAATACATTCACTTCCTCTCTACTAATAAAAAACGCCCCTACGTAAATACGTAGGGACGACAAAAATATCGCGGTACCACCCTAGTTATGAAGATACACCAAAGTTAGGACCTAAATAAAAAACGTCCCTACGCAAATACGTAGGGACGATAAATTATCGCGGTACCACCCTAGTTATGAAGCCACAACAAAGTAAGACCTAAATAAAAAACGTCCCTACGTAAATACGTAGGGACGATAAATATCGCGGTACCACCCTAGTTGTGAAACAATCTTCACCACTTTATTTGATAACGGTATAAACTACCGTCTTTCATTTCCTCATAATGTGAGATTTATGAAAGATGCTCCAGGACGAACTTCATGAATAATCTATATACTGATTCACACCAACCATCAGCTCTCTGTAATAGGGAGATATTCACTACTATACCCTTTCATTGCCCAAATATTATTTTCCGAATTGATTACTATCATTTTTATCACACATTAAAAATAGTGTCAACTTATATTTTGAATTTTTACGTATTACATTCTATTTGAAAATGTAAAATATGACTTTTAAGTGAATAATATTAGAATATTTATGTTCCATACTATATTAACTACTCTAACAGGTTTATAGTAATATACGATAAACGTAAGACAGCACGAGTAGGAGGAAAGGATTTTGTCTACTTCAAAAGTTTTAAAAGGAACTGCTTTATTAAGCGGCGCAACAATGATTTCACGTATATTAGGTTTTATATACTTCTTCCCTTTTCAACTATTAGTCGGAACACAAGGGGTCGCTTTATATGGATATGCATACTCTTGGTACGGAATTTTATTAAGCTTTTCAACTGCCGGTATCCCTATTGCCGTTTCCAAATTTGTTGCAAAGCATAATGCGCTTGGTGATTATAGTACAAGCAAAAAATTATACAACTCTAGCGTAAAATTAATGTTGTTTATGGGATTTTTAGGGTTTTTAGTTTTATTTATTGGAGCACCATACATATCACAATTTATTATTCGCTCGAAAACGCCAGATCCACAATTTATCTCTGACGTAACACTTACGATGCGAGCATTAAGTTTTGCACTTATTATCGTACCAGCTATGAGTGTTACACGTGGTTATTTCCAAGGTTTTCAACATATGAAACCAAGTGCTGTTTCTCAAGTCGTGGAACAAATTGCACGTGTTGTTTTCATTTTAGTTGGTAGCTTTATCGTCTCAAAACTATTAGGAGGTTCCGTAGCCTCTTCTGTTGCAGTTGCTACGTTTGGAGCTGTTATCGGAGCACTTGCAAGTGTCTCTATTTTAATGATGTACTGGAAAAAATATAATGGGTTAAAACCTCCCGAAGGTGAATTAAAATCAAGAACATCCCATATCCCATTAAAAAATATTTATATAGAATTACTTCGCTATGCAATCCCAATTGTATTTGTCGGCATCGCAATTCCACTTTACACGTTAGTAGATCAATATACTGTAGCTGATGTCCTTAGAGCGATGGGAGAGCCGTTAGAAACAGCAAATGCAGTTTTCGCTTATATAACGAACTATGCCCAAAAGTTAATTATGATTCCAGCTTCACTTGCAACTGGATTCTCCTTAACGATCATTCCGGCTATAACGAAATCTTATACAAGCGGGAAATTAGAAGAATTACAAGAACAAATTTCAAAGATATTTCAAGTCTTGTTATTCTTCACAATCCCGGCTGCATTTGGTCTTGCTAGCATCGCTTACGATGCATTCCGCATGGTTTATGTAAATCCTGAAATCGCACTTGGTGGATCACAATATTTAATTTCATTCGCACCGTCTGCTATATTAAGTGCGATTTTCACAGTTTCAGCAGCTATTTTACAAGGAATCGATTATCAAAGAAAAACAATGATTGCATTCTCAGCCGGAATTCTCGTTAAAGTTGTAGTAAATACACCGCTCTTACATTTATTTGGCGGACACGGTGCTGTACTTGGAACCATTCTTGGATACCTCGTTTCCAATAGTATTATGTTGTACTGCATCGTTAAGTTTGCGAAATTTAAAATTGGTGAGACAGCAAAAACAGTATTTCTTATTACAATTTACTCCGCAGCAATGTCTGCTGTTGTGATGGCATTAAAATCAATTTTAACATGGTTAATTCCTGGACAAACTTATATGGAATCACTTCTCATTGTCGTTATATGTGGCGCCGCTGGAGGGTTTGTTTACCTTTTATTCGTATTAACAAGTGGACTTGCTTCACATATTCTCGGTGATAAGATTCAACGATTACCAGTACTAGGTAAATTGATTAAATAAAAAGAAAGAAGGGGTGTAACTCATTGTTACATCCCTTCTTTTTTACTTCACATATTGAATACGCTTTTGCTGTTCAGCAATATTTAATTCCGGAGCATGGTGTTCTACTAACTGTAATAGCTCCTCGATTAACACTTCTAACTCCTGTACACTATACTCCGGTTTCCCTATTAACGCATTCGCCATACGCTCATATAAGTTTTCAGGCTTAATACTCATTCGTTCCACATTATTCGGCATCCATTTAAACGCTGGGTGATGTACATACATTTTATTCAAACCAAATAAGACTCCAAATATATTTCTTTGTGCTTCACAAATAACATCATATAACATAAGACAGTCTTTTCGTTTTAAAAGCGCCTCTCGATTATGCCAGCGATTGCTTAACCAAAGATTTTCTGAAATCATCCGTTTCGCTAGATTTTCTGGATATGCTACCACTCTATCTTTTAATGCATGTACTTTCTCTTCTCCATACAAACTAACACCGTCATGCACGGATGATACAATACATTGTTTTTCATAACTTATATCATATTGATCCACCACATCCGAAATCACTTTCTCTACTGTTTCTGTTAAAAAGTTACTAATCTCTAATTTAATTCCTTCTTTCGTCAAATACGTTTCCGACCATTCTTCTTCCTCATAAGGATGATATGACAAAATTGTTCCACCAATATAGTTAATAGGCCCTTTACGATCCTCATTCTCTGGTGGCATTGACCATAAAATATGTAGTTCTATATCTGAATGTTCATCTTCTAGCTTTCTAGCTACTGAACCGGCTAAAATAATAGCCTCCACTTTTGGGTTCTTCCTATAAATCTCTGACATTTCTATTGCTTTCTCTTTTAATCCCACTTCATTTCCCCCTATAATTGCATTACAGCCTTACTTCATTTACTTATTTCGATATTACACATTGTATTCCCTTTTCAAAGTTCCACTACATCATATTTCTACCCAATAACGTTGTACAATTTCCCCAGTATGAGAAGAAACTACTTCATTTTCTAACACACCGCCAACCTTTTGAATCGTTTTAGCCGAAGCGATATTAGCTTTATCACAAGTTATTAACACTTTCTGCAATCCTAATTTTTGTGCTTCATCCAATGCAAATTGTAGTTGTTTCGTAGCGTAACCTTGGCGACGTTTATTTGGATGGACACTATATCCAATATGACCACTTTCTCGTAATAATTCTGAGTTTAGTCGATGTCTAATATTTACAAAACCTATAAGTTCCCCTTTTTCAAAACTTAAAAATTGGCTAGATGGTACTCTATTAGCTTTTAAGTTTTCCCCCACTTCTTGTATATTCACTTTTTCAAACCATTCATCGAGAGAATCATAATTTTGTAAAGAACTACTGCCGTGTGGTTGTTCATCAGCATGTAAAAACGCATCGCGATACTCCTTAATTTGTTCACTATATTCATGTGTTGGTTTTAATAGTTTCATTGTTATTCTCCCCCTCTTTACAACCTAAAACAAACACCTTACTCGTAACAATTTCACGAGTAAGGTGTTTTTATCATTTTCATTCAAATAATCCCATACTCAAATAACGCTCACCTGTATCAGGTGCAATACATAAAACTTTTTTACCAGCGCCTAATCGTTTTGCAATCATAATTGCGGCATAAACAGAAGCTCCGGAAGACGGCCCTACTAATAAACCTTCTTGTCTAGCTAAGTTTCTCATTGTCGTTAAAGCCTCTTCATCTGCAATTTGAATAATTTCGTTATACACTTCTGTATTTAAATTTTTCGGGATAAACCCCGGACTTGTTCCTACTAGTTTATGAGGACCTGGCACACCGCCTGATAAAACGGGAGATCCTTTCGGTTCTACTACTGCAATATATAAGTTTGGTAGTTTCTCTTTTAACGTTTCACCAGTCCCTGTAATAGTTCCACCAGTTCCAGCCGTTGCTACGAATGCATCAAGCTTTCCATCCATTTGTTCATAAATTTCAAGTGCAGTCGTATAACGATGAATATTCGGGTTTGCTGGATTTTCAAATTGTTGTGGAATAAAACTATTTGGTATTTGCTTTTGCAGTTCTAACGCCTTCGCAATTGCTCCTGGCATTCTTTGTTCTGCCGGTGTTAAAACTACTTCTGCTCCGTATGCTTTTAATAAATTTATACGCTCTTTTGACATATTATCTGGCATAATTAAAATCGCTTTATATCCTTTTGCGGCTGCATTCATTGCTAAGCCTATTCCTGTATTTCCACTTGTCGGTTCAATAATTGTATCTCCCGGTTTGATGAGACCATTTTCTTCTGCAACGTGCAGTAAATTATAGGCAGCACGGTCTTTCACACTGCGTGATGGATTAAACATTTCTAGTTTTACATACACATCTGCTGCGTCTTCTGGAATAAATTTAGATAATCGGACGACAGGTGTATCTCCTATTAATTCTGTTACGTTTTCACATAATTTCATGGCGCATCCCCTATTCTATCGTTTTCTTATCACTTGGTAATAACCAAGAAGTAAGTCCAATTAATGGTAGACAACTACATAGTAACATAATGAATTGTAGACTATATATGTCCGCTAATTTCCCAAGGACTACAGATCCTAAAGCGCCGAGTCCAAACGCAAGCCCTACAATTAATCCAGATACCATTCCTACTTTTCCAGGAACAAGCTCTTGCGCATATACAACAATTACACTAAAACTACTTGAACTAATAAAACCGATACATAAAAATAGCGGTACGACCCATACGAGCGAAACGTGGGGTAATAAAAGTGCAAGTGGGGCTGAACCTAGCATTGAAAATACAATAATTGTTTTCTTTCCAAATCGATCTGCTAATGGACCACCAAAGAAGGTTCCTAACACACCAGCAATCATAAATGCGAATACGAAATACTGAGCATTTTTTATCGATAAACCGTAATGCTCAATTAAGTAAAATTGATAAAAGTTCCCAATACCAGCACCGTACCAAGATCGTACAAAAGTAAGAAAAACAAGAAGTAAAATAACAAATTTAATATGTGTACTTACAATCGCATTTTCCGCCTCAAGCGCAGCCCTCTTTTTTCTCCTCACAGCGCCAGTCGCTAATTCATTCCTATACCAATTTGATACGAAAATTAATAATACAATTCCTACCACCGCAAAGGCCGTAAAACCTAAAGAACCAATTTGCCCAAGCGGAACGAAAATTAAAGCTGTAAAAATAGGAGCTAGAGAATTACCTGTATTTCCTCCCACTTGATAAATCGCTTGCGCTAAACCTCGTTTCGTCCCTGCTGCCATATAAGCAACTCGGGCGCCTTCTGGATGAAAGACTGCGGAACCTAATCCGATAAATAAAACAGAAATAATAACAATAATAAAGTTCGGTGCAAACGCGAGTCCAATCATCCCAAGCATACTCGAAAACATACCGAGCGGTAATAAAAATGGTGACGGCTTCTTATCCGAATACATACCAAAAACCGGTTGCATAATCGATGATGTCATATTTAACGCAAACGCAATCCACCCTACTTGCATATAGGATAAATTCATCGTTTTTTCCAAAATAGGAAACAACGCGGGCACAACTGCTTGCATCGAATCATTTAAAAAATGACCGAAACTAATCGCAAATAATATTCGATATATTGTCGGTGTTTCTACTCTGTTTTTTTGCGAAACTGCCTGCATATGTGTATTTCTCCTTCCTGTACAAAATATATATTTATTACAGTAGGTGTAATAAATTCTGACTTTTGAAACATTTCTATTCTATACTGGTTTCATTTCTTTTTCCAGAAATATCACCTTTTAAATAATATATTTTTTCTATATGCTTTATCGGATTTATTTATAGAAATTTTCTATATTTTCTTTTATACTAAGGCAGAGATGAAGGAAAGGATGACAACTATGAAGAAAAAAACAAAGGGAATCGTTGCACTCTCAATCACATTATCTATGTTTTTAACAGCATGTGGTCAAAAACAAGAGGCAACAACTACCGGAGAGAAGAAAAAAGAATCTTCGAAACAAGTGTTAAACATTGTAGAAGCTGGGGAAATTTCTACACTTGATTCATCTATCGCAACCGATGGGTTTTCTTACGCTGCATTAAACAACGTAATGGAAGGATTATATATGCCTGGTCCTGATAACAAACCTGTTCCGGCAGCAGCTGAATCATACAAACTGAGCGAAGACGGAAAAACATATACATTTACATTACACGATTCAAAATGGTCAAATGGCGATCCAGTAACTGCCCATGATTTTGAATATGCATGGAAACGTGCCGTTAATCCAGAAACTGCTTCTGAATACGCACATATTATGTTCGATATTAAAAACGCTGAAAAAATAAATAAAAAAGAATTACCAATTGATTCATTTGGTGTAAAGGCGATTGATAATAAAACTCTTGAAGTACAGTTAGAACACCCTGTTCCATATTTTTTAGGTTTAATGGGATTTGCAACATTTTATCCTCAAAACCAAAAGATAGTAGAAGCGCAAGGGAAAAATTACGGGCTTGAAGCTGCAAATGTAGTTTATAATGGGCCGTTCCAATTAAGTGAATGGAAACATGATACAAGTTACAAAATGACGAAAAACCCGAACTACTGGGATAATAAAAATGTGAAGCTAAATGAAATTAATGTAAATATCGTAAAAGATACTTCAACAGCCGTTAATTTATTTGAAAGTAAACAAGTAGACCGTATTACGATCAATTCAGAGTTTGTTGATAAATATCAAAAAGATCCAAGCTTAAAGAAAATGGAACGTCCTTCTGTGACATTTTTCCGATTTAGTCAAAAGAATCCTTTATTAGCAAACAAAAATGCTCGTAAAGCTATTTCGCTTGCTTTTGATAAACAAGGAATCGCAACAACGATTTTAAACAATGGTTCTATACCTGCGAATGCATTCGTTCCAAAAGGATTCGTAAAAGGACCTGACAATAAAGATTTTCGCAGTACAAGTCATGTAAAAGTAGAAACAAATGTGAAAGAAGCTAAAACACTATGGGAAACTGCGAAAAAAGAAACAAATTTACAAAACGCTTCTCTTTCAATCATAACAACTGATGAATCTAACGATAAAAAAATTAGTGAGTTTTTAAAAGGTGAACTGGAGAAAAACTTACCTGGACTAAAAATCACATTACACCCACTTCCAGTAAAAGCATTTTTAGATCGTGAAGGAAATGGCGATTTTGAAATTTCACTTTCTACTTGGGGACCAGATTATCCTGATCCTACAACATTTTTAAATATGTTCGTCACAGACGGACCGTTTAATAAGATGAGTTACTCAAACAAACAATACGACGAATTAATTGAAAAAACGAGCTCTACTTTAGTAACGGACTTACCAGCACGTTGGAAAGCGTTCCAAGATGCTGAGAAAATCTTACTTGAAGATGATGCAGCCATTGCTCCAATCTTCCAATCAGGGCTTGTATATTTAGAACGTCCAACCGTAAAAGGTGTTGTTATTCGTCCATTTGCAGGAATTTATTCTTATAAATGGGCTTCTATTACAGAATAATAAAAAGGCGATCCTAAAACATATTAGGATCGCCTTTTTATTAAATTGCAAAACGCTTATACTTTTCGTAATCGCTCGTCTTACATTCTACTTCTAGTTTCGTACCTTCGTTTTCATAACTCGTAGATAGAACGTGCGCATGATTATTGAAATAAGAAACTACCTGTCCTTGATCATATGGAATTAACATTTCACACTTCGTATACTCTTTATAGATGTGTGAGCGAATCATTTTTACAAGTTCTTCAATTCCAACGTGTTTCTTCGCTGATAAATAAACACGGTCTTCTTGTACTTTCGGAATTTCAACATCTACCATATCTGATTTGTTATAAGCATAAATTGTTGGAATATTTTCTACTCCAATTTTCTTTAACGTTTCATTTGTAATATCAATTAACTGTTCATAATTTGGATTTGCGTAATCTACAACATGAATAAGTAAGTCTGCTTCCGCTACCTCTTCTAATGTTGAACGGAATGCTTTCACAAGATGATGCGGTAATTTACTTACAAATCCAACTGTATCTGTTAATAAGAATGATTTGTTATCTGGTAAATCAATATTTCGCACCGATGTTTCTAACGTTGCAAATAACATATCTTTTTCAAATACTTGTTTTTCTTCTGTACCATTGTAAATTTCAAGCATCGCATTCATCGTCGTTGATTTTCCCGCGTTCGTATAACCTACTAATGCTACAACAGGAATTTCATTTTTCTTACGTTGTTTTCGCTGCGTTTGACGCTGCGCAACAAGAGCTTCTAAATCTTTATTTAAAACTGAAATTTGTTCTTCAATTTTACGACGATCCAACTCTAATTTCTTCTCACCGACACCTTTATTTTTCGTACCAACACCGCCGCTCTGTCTTCCTAACGATTCACGAAGACCAATTAAACGAGGCATCATATACTGAAGGTGGGCCACTTCTACTTGCAACTGCGCTTCTTTCGTTTTCGCACGTTGCGCAAAAATGTCTAAAATTAATATGGTACGGTCAATTACTTTACAATCTAAATCTGCTTCTAAATTTCGAATTTGAGAAGGCGATAATTCGTCATTAAAGATGACCATATTCGCACCTACTTCATTTACATAGGCTGCTACTTCTTCAATCTTTCCTTTTCCAATATAATGGGATGGATTTACACGTTGTAAATTTTGCGTCACTTGTCCAATTACCTCTACATCACAAGCTTCTGCAAGATTCGTTAGCTCTTCCATCGAATATGCAAAATCATCCTCATTACCTAAATTTACTCCAACTAAAACTGCTCTTTGTAATAATTCTTCCATATATTTATTCCTCCATTTCGATTACGTAAAATAAAAAACACAGGTCGCTGCCTGTGTTTTCGTAAACGGATAAGGGTTCACCAAAGAAATAGAAGAAAGTTGTGCTTTCATCCTATCTCATAGTTAAAAAGTCCCAAGATCGTATGCGTATCCACTATAAGTGTTCACCTATACAATCCCATTCTATTTATAAAGGCAAAACAAAAAGAGGGCGTATTCGTCCCTCCCTCTTTTTCACATATAAGCTTAATAAAGGGTTCCTTTAAAATAGGCAGACCAATCCCGTTCACTCTGCACACAGACAGAGCCTTTGAGCGCTATTCAATTATTGGCACAAAGTATTGAGACGTAATCTGATTAAGATCAAAGGAAGCCCCTCCGTTCATTTTAAGTTACATAAAGTGTAGCATAAGTAATTCGCTTTCACAAGATTAAACCACCTATAGAAACAGAAAGAAAATCTTTATATATTTACTTTAATCGTCATTTTTTGCGAGTTCTTCTCACAACAAAAACAATGATTAATAATAGACAAATGGAAATGATAGCAACTTGCCACCAACTGAAACCGCTCACCATCTCCCCTTTTAAATCCACTTTCTTCGTTGGAACAGACTCTTTTGCAATTTGACGTAAAGCCACTTTGTCCGCCCCTGCCTCATCTAATCTCTTCGTTCCACTACAACTATTTGTGTGTAATTGTTTTTCAGATCCTCTTTGAGAAGAATATATTAAGTACTCTCCTCCTTCCACGAAATGAAACACACAATCACCACCATTTGTATATACAATAATTTGCGAAGAATTTGTCCCTTTCCAAATTTTCTTCACTTCAAATAATACTTCAATTCCACCTCCTTCTTTCCTTCCAACCTCAATTACTTGTCCCTCAAACACTACATCGTTTTTTTGAAAAGCCTCTTCTGCTGATACGTTAATACAATCACAAGCATAAGATTTCTCTGGAAAAATAATAAAAATAAAGCTACAAATAATGACAAAAGGCAACATACGTAAAATTCTTTTCAAGGAGCCCAACTCCCTTCATTATCAATTTTAGAAACTTCTCGTATATTATTTTTACAACACTCGCTAAATTCCTCCATAGTAAGCTAAGTCGTTCAATACACTAAAAATCTATATTGACATTTTTATAACCTGGTATTAGTATCAGGTTATAAAATAAAGTTAGGAGCTGTTCCTATGAATTCTAAATCCCGTATTACTGCAATTGGTACTCATGTTCCAGAACAAATATTATCAAATCATGATTTAGAAAAAATGATCGATACGAATGATGAATGGATTGTACAAAGAACAGGAATGAAGGAAAGAAGAATCGCTAGCGAAGATGAATACGCCTCAAACTTAGCCATTAAAGCAGTTGAAAATTTATGTACAACATATAAGAAAAACTTAGAAGATGTCGACTGTATCATTGTCGCTACTACTACTGCTGATTACGTTTTCCCTAGTGTTGCTTGCCAAATACAACAATACTTCAACATACCTCATACAATGGCATTTGATTTAAATGCCACTTGCGCTGGTTTCACATATGGCTTGCACGTCGGTAATAGCTTGATTACTTCTGGATCACATAAAAAAGTACTTGTCGTAGCGACAGAGACATTATCAAAAGTTACTGATTACACCGATAGAACGACCTGCATTTTATTTGGCGATGGTGCTGGAGCTATTTTATTAGAAAGAGATGAAAACAAACCGAGCTTTATCGCGTATCATATGGGCACAAACGGTGACGGCGGAATTCACCTATACAGAACAAATTTATCTACCACTATGAATGGCACACAACTACAAACAAATGAAAAAATCGTTCAAAATGGGAGAGAAGTATATAAATGGGCAACACGCACAGTACCAGCAGGTATAAAAGAACTATTACATACCGCAAATATGCAAAAAGATGATATAGACTGGCTCATTCCTCATAGCGCTAACTTACGCATGATTGAATCTATTTGTGAAAAATCTCAAATTCCAATACAAAAAACATTAACGAGCGTGGAATATATGGGGAATACATCTTCTGTCTCTATTCCACTCGCTCTAGATTTAGCTAGAAAAGAAGGAAAATTAAGTAACGGAGACACACTTTTACTGTACGGATTTGGTGGTGGTCTTACACATTTAGGTCTTATTGTGGAGTGGGATTTAAGTTAAATGCATGAAAAAGAGGTTCTAGTCAATAACTAGAACCTCTTCTTTAATTTCTTTCTCCTTTTTGAGACCATATCACAACAGGAATAAGCATGAAAGCTAAAACCCCTCCAGCTAATGATAATGCCGCATAACTTGAATTCGCCACTACCATACCTGACATCGCTCCGCCTGAAGCTCCAGCTAACGCAATAAACACATCTATTTTCCCTTGTGTTTTTGCACGTGTGGAAGGTATAGTTGCATCAACAATTTGAGCAGTACCACTGATTAAACCGAGGTTCCACCCTAATCCAAGTAAAGACAAAGCAACGATTAATAGTATTAAAGAATCACTTGGTGCTATTGCAGCTATGACACCTGCTGCTAGTAAATTTACTCCGCCTGCTATACTCATCGTAGTTCTACCGATTTTATCAATTAACATTCCTGTAACAAGAGACGGAAGATACATTGCCCCCACATGAAAACCAATTACAAGTCCTACTGCACTTAATCCATGACCGTGGTGTCCCATATGAACTGGCGTCATCGTCATAATCGCAACCATCACGATTTGCGTAAGTATCATTACGATAGCTCCAACTGTAATGCCTCTTTTATTTTCTTTCGCTTTTTCTATTACCGCTTGCCCTTTATATGTATGTTCTTGTTTATATGATTCTATCATATTAGCAATAAGTAACGGATCTGGACGTAGCATAACAAAAAGGACAAGACCCGCCAGTATAAACGCCGCCGCTGATAATATGAATGGGCCAGCAAGTTCAGGAATTCCAATTGAATGAGCAAACCTTCCCATTACACCTACTAAATTTGGACCTGCGACTGCACCAAAAGTCGTCATTACCATCGTAATACTAATGGCAGTTGCTCTTTGCTTCTTATTCGCTAAATCCGTTCCAGCATAACGCGCTTGTAAATTTGTAGCTGTGCCCGCGCCATATATGAGTAAAGAAACTAGTAAAAGAATAATACTATTTATTAAAGCTGCCAATACAACTCCAATAGCCCCTAGTCCACCTACTATAAAACCCGCTGCAAGCCCTACGCGGCGACCATACTTTTGCGATAACTTCCCAACAAAGAAAGCCGCTATCGCAGATCCCATCGTAAACATAGCAGCCGGTAAACCTGCAAATGCATCTGTCCCAAGCATTTGCTGCGCAAGAAGTGCACCTACTGTAATCCCAGCAGCTAACCCAGCTCCGCCGAACATTTGTGAAATACTTACGATTATTAACGTTCTTTTGTATAATTTTTGTTGCTCTTCCTCTGTATACATACGATTACTTATTAAAGCCCCCGCCTTATGTAACAATTCTTCATCCTCCCTTTGAAATTAAACCCTCTTGTTAATGTACTATGTTTAACATTACATATTCAATGCCGTTTTCTATTTATCTCTTTCATTCTAAAAAATTTTCTAACCAAACTCGACTTCTCTTATGCTATATTAAAAATATTACTATTCACAATATGTAAGGGGAAAACAAAAAAACAGGCTGCTATTAGCCTGTTTTTTTACACTTCCTCTACTACTCTTCCACTTTTCTTTTTACTCAAAACCTTTCTTTCCGAAAATAACAAACTTACTAAAGCACAAATTAAAATAATTGGCACACTCGCTTTATATAAATCTGTAAAACTCATCGCCATCTGATTCTTAGCATAATGGTTTACATCATTCGAAAATGCGAGTACTTCTTTCTTTATACTTTCCTCTTGTTTTTCAACTTCATTTGTCACTTGATTCATAACTTCTTCTCTTTTTATATCTCTATATTCTACTGGAACAGCATTTAACACTTCATCTACTTTTTGGTGGATTAATTCGTCTTTTTTCTCTTTATGTAACCCTACAAATTTTTCATTTTGATGCTTTTCTACATTCGTTTCTATACTTTGATTCTCTATTTTTTCTTTTGTCATTTGTAATATCTCCGCTCGCTGAGTATTACCTACATGAATATTACGCACCTTTTCTTCTGCATAACGATATACATTCTCTTTATTTACAGTTAAGTTGTGAGTTAAGTTAGATACAAATATTGCGACCGCTAAAACAATACCTACTTGCCGCAACATTGACACGACACTTTGAGAAGCAGTTAATAATTCCCCTTCAAACGAAGAAGCACTTAAAACTGTAATTGGACCTACTACTAAACCATACCCAACACCTAGTATCATACATGGAATAATAATTTCTATATTTGTTGAATTAACATCAATCATTTGCAGCCAATAATAAGATAAGCCCATAACAAGAAAGCCTGACAAAATAATAGTTACTTTTCCGAGTTTTTTAATTAAAGTTGCTGCAGCTGGTGAGACAAAAAATATCATTGCTGAAATAGGTGTCACTAAAAAAGCTGCTTCAATTTCCGTTCGACCTTGTATTTTCGTCAAGAACGTCGGAAGCAATACAGTAACTCCAATTAAAAATACATTACTTAATATGACAACGATAGATGCTCCGACAAACATTCGATCTTTAAATAAATTTAAATTCACCATGGGGTTATGAATCTTTCGCTCTACTAAAACAAATAGAATAAGAGAAATAGTGCTAATTGCATAACAAAACAAAGCTATATTACTTTGCCATCCCCATGTATTACCTTTTACTAATATGAGAGTAAAAGAAAAAATTGCTAAGCTACTTAATAGTAGTCCTACCCAGTCTATTTTTGAGATAATACGTTCTTCATTTTTTATTTTTAACATAGTGCAGCATAAAATGATTCCAAGAATACAAATTGGAACATTTACGAAGAACACCCATCTCCAACCAAAATTTTGTGTAATAATTCCACCTATTACTGGTCCCATTGCAGCTGACAGACCTTGTGTTACGCCTAAAATTGCAAGTGCAACATGCCTCTTAGCTAACGGCATAGCTGATACACCAATTACCATACTAGTTGGAAATAAAATCGCTGCCCCTACACTTTGTATAAAGCGAGAAAAGATAAGAAAATCCCCTGTATTAGCAAAAGCACAAAGTACCGATCCACCACCAAAAATCACCAGACCAAGAATATACATCTTTGCTTTTCCAAAGATATCAGCTATCCGCCCTAGCGGGATAGCAAGTACTGCTATTGTCATTGTATAAACATTTAATACCCAAGACATTTTTTCCAATGAAGTATTTACACTCGTTTGTATCGCCGGTAAAGCTATATTCATAATTGTTGTATCAATCATACAAAGAAATATACCTAAGCACATTAAAAAGACAATCTTAATACCCTTTGATTGCTCCATGTTCATCTACCCCTTTATTTATAATGAACGTGTTTTTCATTCTTCCATTTTATCGTGTTCTTTTGCTTCTAGTTGTTCTAGTTTTCTTTTCAAAGTCTCTACTTGAGCACTATAAGATGCAATACCTACATCGAGTGAAATTTCCTCGACAAAAGTAATACCGTTTCTCCACTTTTCATATTTCAAACGAAGATCCGTAATATATGCTTCTTTCTTTTCAATTTCATCCTCAATCCATTTTTTAATTGCCTTATCATCACTATAATTACCGAAATACATCCTCATTAAAAAATCTGAACGCAAAACATCTTTCTCTACATCCGTTTGCATGTATTGATAAAACTCTTCACGCCCCTCATCTGTAATAAAGTACATTTTCTTATTTGGTTTCCCTTCTTGCATAACAACTTCTTTTTTTATTTTCCCCTCTTTTTCCAACTGACGTAACGTTGGATAGATCATTCCAAAACTTCCATCAAAGAAATGAGTAAATACGTCTTCAAACACAATTTTAATATCATAACCAGATAATTCTTTTTCCATTAGTAAGCCTAAAACAACATCTCTTCCTTTCAAAATAAGACCCCCACATAGTATATAATCAATAATCATATTAACATTATTAATATGATTATTGATTATATACCTTATTCTGTTATTTGTAAAATGTTTCTAAATAAAAAACACCCTGTAATTTTATTGTTCAAAATTACAGGGTATTTCTACTTTATATTTCATAAACAAACTTTGTACTATTTTACAACTACATCTTAATTCGTTTTAAAATCTTCTGTCTTACCCTCTTTCATCTCATAATAATACGAAGGTAATTCTATATTATGTTCTAAAAGGTAATCTTCAATTAACGAAATAATCACTTTCAATGTTTTCAAACGAGCGTATAATTTATCGTTACTCGCGATAATTTGCCATTTCGCATTTGGTCTATTTGTTTTTTCAAACATTTCTTCCATCGCTTCAACATACTCGTCCCATTTTTCACGGTTACGCCAATCTTCATCTGTAATTTTCCATCTTTTCAAAGGATTGTTCTCTCTATCTTTAAACCTCTTTAACTGTTCATCTTTACTAATATGATAGAAAAACTTCCCGATTATATAATGATCATCTGTTAGTAGTTTTTCAAAATCATTAATCTCGTCATACGCTCTCGTCCACTCTTCCTTTGTAGCAAAACCTTCAACACGCTCCACTAACACACGGCCGTACCATGAGCGATCAAAAATAGTAATTTGCCCATACTGAGGTAGCTTCCGCCAGAAACGTTGCAAGTAATGGTATCGTTTTTCATGAGGTGCTGGTGCTCCAATTGGATTTACTTGAAACCCACGCGGATCAAGGTGTTCCGTCACTCGTTTAATCGCCCCACCTTTTCCAGCCGCATCCCAGCCTTCCATAACGAGCATAACTGCAATTTTTTCTTCTTTTACAATTTGCTGCAACGCTAATAAGCGCCTTTGATATTTTTCAAGTTTCTTATTGTACTTAGATTTTGATTCAATTCTTTTCGTTACATCTACTTTAGCAAGAACTCCATTTTCCATAAAACAAATCCCCCTTGTTGTATGACAATGTTATTTTAACATATTATTGGAAATTTTTTCACATTAGAAAAAACTGTGTAGAAAAATCTCTACACAGCTTCCTTCTCTAATTGCACATCTACTTCAATATTCTCATTTTTATTTTTCATGGCTTTCATAAAGAATATAGCAGTTAATATAACGGTAATAACTGCACCTATAATATAAGATGTGTTTAACGGGATATTAAAACCAATTTTCGCATTTAAAATATAAATAACAGTCATAAGCGTCATAAATATCGCTGGAATTAAGGAAACAACATACGGCTTTCCTTTTATGAATAAATACATTGTTCCAATCCATAACGCAATTGCTGCAGTCGATTGATTAGCCCAAGAGAAATATCTCCATAATAGTGTGAAATCAATTTCCGTTAAACCATATGCAATTACAAACAACGGAATTGCAATAATTAAGCGGTTTTTCAATTTCGTTTGCTCAAAGTTAAAATAGTCCGCAATGATAGAACGTGCCGCACGGAATGCGGTATCACCAGATGTAATTGGTAATACAATTACTCCGATAACAGCGATCGTTCCGCCGACAGCACCTAACATTGTCTTCGAGATTTCGCTTACAACCGCAGCTGGTGTACCTGATTTAATTAACTCATTTAATTCACCGTATGAGAAAATACTCATCGCGGCCGCTGCCCAGATCATCGCAATAATCGCTTCCGCAATCATCATGCCAAAAAATACATATCTGCCGTGCTTTTCAGTTTGAAGTGTCCGTGAAATAATTGGTGATTGTGTTGCATGAAATCCTGATAAAGCACCACATGTAATTGTCAGCATTAATAATGGAAAAATCGGCGCATTATCTGGATGCATATTTTCAAACGTTAATTCTGGGATTGGAGAACCTTTTATTATCATCATTCCCCCTATGCCAATAGCACTTATTAGCAATAATGCACCTAATACCGGATAAATTTTCCCTATGATTTTATCAATCGGCAAGATTGTAGATAAAATGTAATATACAAAAATAACAGTTAGGATAATAGTTATTGACACTTTCCCTTGCAATACAATATCAAGTAATGATGCTGGTGTTGTAATAAACACAGTTCCTACTAATACTAAAAGTAACAGTGAAAAAACATTTACAATGTGTCTCATTGCATTTCCTAAAAACTTCCCTGCTAATTCAGGAATATGCGCCCCTTTATTTCGAATAGAAATCATCCCTGTAAGATAATCATGAACAGCACCTGCAAAAATAGCCCCTATTACGATCCAAACAAAGGCAACTGGTCCATATAAAGCACCTAATATTGGCCCAAATATAGGTCCAGTACCTGCAATATTTAATAATTGAATCATAGAATTCTTTCGCCTATCCATAGGTACATAATCTACGCCATCTTGGTTCACATAGGCCGGTGTCTTTCTTTTGTAATTGACTCCAAATATTTTTTCAATAAACTTTCCGTATGTAAAATAACCAATTATCAATACGACGATTGATGCTAAAAATGTAATCATTACTATCCCCTCCCCTTTACAGAAAATGCTTTCCTATTTCCATATAAGAAAACGCTTTCAATTTATTCTAGCATATTTAACCAAATTAACTAAATGGTTTTTATAGAATTTTTAGTATATTCTTTTTATAATAAAAACATCCCCCTCATAACAGTAAGAGTAACTTGATTATTCGTAACTTAATCCATTCCAACGATAAGGCTTAGTACCTCAATACTTATATACACAATTACTGCATTACATGGATTCAAATCTAATAACATTCCAGAAATAAATATATACAAAAATAACAATTGTAGAAAAATACCGCTTCCCATACTTACGAGTTCTTTCAATATATCTTCCCCCCTAAATCGCATGGTATATTATCTCAAAAAGAGAAGAAAATAACAAACAAATTCATTAAAGAATGGGAGCTCTCAAAAAATGAAACGAAAAATATTAACTCTCTTTACGCTTATATGCTTAGCACTACCAATACAAGCTAGTGCATACACATTTCAATCACTACCAATTGCATCAAAGTCTAAACAATGGTATATCGAAATTGATAAATCTCATAACGTAAACAAGCAAGCAATCCAGCCAAAACAAGGTGTATTTGATACATATAGTTTACTCGTAAAAAACATCGGTCATGATGTATCAAACGTATCCGTGGAAATACTTGATAACAATCCTACCTCTAAAGCTACCTTTAAACCTACTACACCTAATGAAAATATTTCTAAAAGTCATACAAGCTTTGACTACATGGTATTCCCATTAGACTTTAATAGCCATAATTTTAAAGTTGTGATTACTTGGGAAGAAAAGAACTTTTCTTACAACGGCCATCCAGTAAATGAAAGTAAAAAACTGAAACAAACATTTGTATTTAATGAAGAGTAAGCCCTAATTTAATTAGGGCTTACTCTTCATTTACAAAACCAGTTTGAATGGCTTCTGTCACTTCTTTTGTGATGTCCAGTTTTGTTGCATCGGTGCTAATTTTCTTATGCCAAATATGCACGGAAGGCTTTTCGTTACAAAAATGTTTTATTAATACTAGTTGATTATATGCTAGCTTATTTTCTCTATGGGTAGCAATATAGACTGTGAAATTTTTTGCTTCAAAGATCTTTTCCTGCAAAGTATATTGGTTGTCCCATTCCTTTGCGACTATATCGTTCAAATTTTTTATAAGCATATAAGTCGTTCCCACCTTCCCTTATATCATCAATCAAATCTTCGAATACTCGGCACACATAATGCTACTCCAATTGTTACAAGTACTAAAATAGCTAATGTTATAATCGTTATCTCGCCACCTATGACAGTAGCTAACCATCCTACAACTACATAACCTAGTGGCAATAAAGCAAATGAACCTAACATATCAAGGCTTGCCACTCTTCCAAATGCTTCTTCTGGCACGAGCTCTTGTAAACTCGTTTCCCAAATGAGTCCAAATATCATCATACCGAACCCTTCAATTGCCATTAATACAATTAAAACAGGTGCCCAAGCAATAAACGGCATTATTAAAAGCGCACAACCACTTATTAAAACACCACCATAGGCAAGTATTCCCCGCTTATACCACCGTTCTCTCCCGCCGAATATTAGCGCAGCAACTACAGCTCCAACACCAGAGGATGCCATTCCTAATCCATACACGTATGCTTCAAAATGATGATGAACATTAAATAACCATGGAATTAATACGACAATAATTCCTGCATAACAAATATTGATAAAAGAAAAAACTAAAATTGTAATCCATAGCCACGGATGACTTTTTAAAACGAAAACACCTTCCATAAACTCTTGTTTGTAATCGATCTTTCTTTTTTCAATCGTTTTTACTTTTTTAAACTTTATTTCCCTTAAAAATAATAAACAAAAAAATGATAACAAATATGTTACTGCATCTAGTCCAAACCCTATTCCAGCAGATGCAACTGAAACGATTAATCCTCCAAGAGCCGGTCCAATTAGTCGTATACCTTGATTGCTCATTTGCGTTAATGCATTAGCTGCATTTCGAATTTCTGGTACAAATACTTTCGCTCTTACAGCCGCATATGCTGGCTGAAATATCCCTTCCATAAGTCCATATAATGCTATGAGGACATATAGAAGCGGAATTGTTAAATCATCCATAAATATAAGTGTTGCAAGTAATAGCATTAATATGCAGCGAACTATATCTGTAAATAACATTACTTTCACTCGATCCATTCGATCTACGATTAATCCCGCAAACGGTAACGCAAGAATATTAGGAAGCATGTACATTGCCATAGTCATTCCCATTACAACTGTTGATCCAGTTAATGAATATACAACGACTGGCAAAATAACCATCGTTATCGAACTACCTAAAGTCGAAAGCAATTGCCCGATCCATAAAAATTTAAAATGTGGTGACGCTTTAACCGGCAATAACAATTTACCGATATAACTTAAACTTTTCTCTGTTGGTATTTCCCCTTGCATATACCTCTCCTCTTTTCAAATTAAGTTAACAATAAAAAAACAGAAAATTTAATCTTCAACACTTTTAATTATATATGAAACGGTTTAATTATTGGTAAAAACATAAAAAAGAAACTCATACTGAATCTAAAAATATTACATGTTAAATATAAATAAAAAAGGTGTTTTCATAAGTGAAAACACCTTTTTTATTTATAATTTTAAGTTCTTCTTCAATGTCCAATATTTTTCTTGCGCATTTTCAAATGAAAATTCTACCCAGCCATTTGGATCTTCACGATATACATTTACTTTTGTACCATTTTCTAGTTTTCCAACTTCATTTTGTGTCACATTTGGTACACTCTTAATTGGATTGTTAAACGGGAATGGAACTTGATAGTAAGATCCTACCGATTGGACAGTAGCTTTTGCATCTTTTGCATAATCTTTATATGGAATCGCTTCACTTAATACTTCTACATTTAATGTATTAGGGTTTTTCGGTAGTCGTTTTGCATTTTGGTAATCTGCTTTATTAAAAGGCTTAATGCGTTCCATGATATTAGCGATTTTCCCAGCCCATGCTGTATCTGTTGAATACATAACATTCATTGCTGGCAATGTGTAACCTTTGAAATATCTTGCACCATCTTCTAAGTAGTTCTTTTTTACATAATCAGCGTTATATGAAATACTTAGTCCGTATGACGGTAAATATTTTGCATATGCAAATGGATCACGATCATATGCTCTTAAACCAAATAAATTATGTTTACGATATGCAATTTCTGATTTACCGTAACCAGATTCTAAGATTGCATGTGCAGCTAAGTATAGTGCATTCACACCATACTCATTTTGCGCTTTAATAAAGTCTTGTCCAATTCCAACTAACGGGCTATCTGGATGGAATCTTTGAATATAATTATCAATCTCTTGCGCTGTTACGATAGATGGTAATGTCACATCTAGATTAATATATGATGGTTGTTCAGCAGGAACATCCTTTTTAATTTGCATCGCTCTATATAACAATTGTGCATAGCTTTCACGTGTTAATACACCTGATGGATCAAATCCTCCAAGCTCATTCCCTATTGATACACCATTAGATTGCAATGCACTAATTGCTTCTTTTGCCCACCAATATGATGCATCTATATCATTAAATGTATGTGGTGCTTTTACTTCTAATTTAAATGCTCTTTGCAAAATAACAGACATTTCAGCACGAGTTAATGATTCTTTCGGTCTAAACGTTCCTTTATCATCACCTACGAAAATCCCCATATCTGTTAATGCTAAAATTTCCTTTGGGAACATTGTCGTTCCTGCACTAATATCAGAGTATGGATTTTTATAATCACTTTTTGCTTCTGGTTTTAATGCGCGATACATTAATGCTGCTACTTGCTCACGAGTTACAACATCTCCGAAGCCGAATTTACCATTATCGTAACCTGCAATAATCCCTTTTGACGTTAAATCATTAATTGCTTCAAGTGCCCAATGATTTTTTGGAACATCTGGAAATTCTTTTGTAGATGCAAACGAAGTTGCTGGAGCCATCACTACTTGAAGCGCGACTGTCACTGCTAACACATTAGAAATAACTTTTTTCATAAATTTTTTAACACGTTTTTTATATGCTTGTCCCGTGTTAACTTGCCTCCCTTTATCGTATAATTTTCCCTATTAAACTAACAAACTCTTAAATAGTCAACAGTAAAAGTATACGTGATAAAAATCAACTAATCTACCATTATTTTATTTATAATCAACATAATACGATATATCTTTTTATTTCGATACAAAATTACATAAAATCACATAAAAAGCCCATCTCTATAAAGGCGATGGGCTTAGTAATCAACATTATTATTTTGTTAAATGGGATTTAGAAACATCAAAGCCTTTCCACTCATAATAATCTAAAATCCCCTCATAAATTGCCTCAGCAGCTATTTGTCTTCCAGATTCTGAAGCTAACTTCTCATAATCTGTACTATTATCTAAGAATGCTAGCTCCGTTAGTACTGCTGGCATTTCATTTTCTCTTAGTACATAAAAATCTTCTGGTTTTACACCACGATCTCTTGTATCTAGAGCTTTAACTAATCTCTTTTGTATTTTATTAGCTAACATATAACTATCTTTTTCACGTTCAGTTAATTCTTTCTTTTCAGATCCTTTATAATAAAAAGTTTCTGTTCCATATCCATCATGTTTTTGAGAAGCATTTGCATGGATACTTACAAAAATATCTCCATTATGTTCCTTTGCGAAATCCACACGCTTTTTAAGGTCTTCTCCTTGTTTTTCATCAAGGCGAATATCTGTTTCACGTGTTAACATCACGCGGAATGGAGTTTGTTTCTCTATTAAACTTTGTAATCTTTTAGATGTATCTAATACAATATCACTTTCATGTAATCCTTGCGTTGCCTTCCCAGGGTCTGTTCCTCCATGGCCCGGATCAATAATAATTACCTGTTCTACTAAAGGGTTACCTATTTTAAGAGAATCTGACTTTGCAATAAACTTCGCTGCTTCTGCTTTCGTTACAGTTTTATTAGGTAACCACTCTGTTTTATTTACACCTTGTGAAATATCTAATTCTACTAAAATGTTGGCCTTATCTTTCCCCCAACTATCATTTAAATCTGCAAATTTTGTTTGTACTGGTTGTTTTACTTTTGCCTCTAATTTATATGCTTCAACAAGCATCGCTGCCATTGAAACTCGGTCAATTTTCCCAGTTGGATCGAATACGCCCGCTCCTTTCCCTTTAACAACGCCAGCTTTTTCTACGGCTGCGATGAATGGAGTATACCATTGGTTTTGAGAATCACCGAAAGATGGTTTAGCATTTGTATCGATTCGTAAGTTTAAGATTTTAGCCATCATTGTAGCTGCTTCTGCACGAGTGATTTCTTTTCCTGGCTCAAACATTCCTTTTTCGTTACCTGTAACTGCACCTTTCTCTACTAAATAGTAAATAGAGTCTTCCGCCCAATGTTTAGCTGGGACATCTGGAAATTTTTTCGTTTGCGCGAAACTACTAGATGAATAAGATAATATACTAGCTGCAATTACTCCTGCTGCGATTATTCTATTTTTCATAGAATATATTCCCCTCTCAAGTACGATGTATTTATGTAACAGACTAATTATAGTTCTGAAAATTAGTAATAGTCAATTGAAAATTGTATAATTTTGTATTATTATTGTATTTTTTGTCATACATAACTATAGTTAAAAACTATAAGATTTTATTAAGAGGAGAGATTCATATGAGCAACAATTGGAAAGATATAGAGCACCGTATGTATACAATGTGTATGATTCAGCGGAATAACAAAGTATTGTTAATACAGCGCCCCAATCACCTTGGCTTCCCTGGTTACATCGCTCCCGGCGGAAAAGTAGATTTTCCAGAAAGTATCGTTCAAGCTACTAAACGGGAAGTAAAAGAAGAAACTGGATTACTTGTTTCAACTTTAACCTTTAAGGGATTAGATGAATACGTAAATCCGAAAGAAAATGTTCGTTATATGGTATTTAACTATTGGACAGATTCATTTGAAGGTGAACTCCTTTCGAATCCTCCTGAAGGTAAATTATTATGGGTACCAATCGATACAGCACTAAATCTTCCTATGCAAGATTGGTTTAAAGAAAGATTTCCATTATTTTTTGAAAAAGGTACGTTTGAAATTCAACGTGTTTGGGACAAAGACTTAGATAAACAAGTCGCTATGACAATTACCCATACGTAAAAAAAGCTTGGAATCTCTCCAAGCTTTTCTTACTTCTCCTCTATTTTCTTAATCTCATAATCAATTTCTAAAAACTTAACTCCAAATATCCACATTTTATGGTTAGCTTCTAACATTTGATTGGTGCCCTCTTTAATAATAAACGTCTCAGCTAACGGTAAACGGATTGTAAAGAAACGAGTATGTATATAGATCCCCTCATCTCCCTTACCATTTCTTCTCAGCTTACTAGTAATAATTAAATTATTATTATCATTACGTAATTTTAAAACCCCCGTCATATTCGAATATGGTAGAGGCAATGCGATATTCATATATGTCTCATTCTTATACGTATGTTTTGAGTAAAGAGCTACAAAAATAGATGCTCCTGCTTCATTTTTCCTTAACCAAGCTCTTACACTCTCCCTTCCATCCTTCTCATCCATTATCCCTATGATAGAGCCGTGCATCGTTTCCCACTTGCCGCCCATTCCTAAATGTATTTGTCCTACACGCTTACTCATTTTCTCATAGCAAAATGCAAACGGGCGGAACCAGCGAGTCCATTTAATATGCGATTGTAATTCATACTCTGTTGTATTTTCATAAAAACGAATAATACTTACAGGAATCTTGGCCCTATCAAATATCCCACTATGGAAATCATTCATTTTATCAACTAAACCTTTGTATTCCTTGCTATCTATTACATTTCTGTTATGTAAAAATGCTTCACCAACTGTCGCCTCTCCTCTTAATCTGCTCATTGGTTTCCCGTAATATTTATAGTTCGGAACACTCTTTTCAATCATCCAGCCGACAAATGCCGGCAACGCTACTCCAATTCCATTAACAACACCGTGAATCCAAACCATTTGAGCAATTGTAATCGTCATTACATGTTTCAAATTCCCATACGAATATATAAGTGAAAACATAATTGTTACCATGAGCGTACTAGACGATATGATTAGGAGGATTTTTGCACTGATAGCATTAAATTTCGCCCGCCAAACATAAATTCCATACCCATAAATCGCACATAAATATAGGAACACTGCAAAAAATTCAAATACCCTTGAGTACGTAATTCCAATCGCAACTGTCATCGGTGAAATGACTATAATAAACATAATTGCATCATATACTTTACTGCTCTTTTCTCTCTTCCGCCCTATTAAACCAGCTGATAATGGCAATAGAAATGCAGAGTAATGAAAATGTGCAGCGGTAAGCAAAATGATGTCAGAACTAAAGTGCATAATGGAGAGTTTTGCTACAGAAGCAAAAAACCAAAAACCACCTAAAAACAAATAAATAAACGCACTATCGATAGCTGTCTCTTCTAACGGTGTCCATCCTCTTTCTAGTAATCTATTTATACCAAATAACGCAACGATCCCCGTATATACAAACCAAATTATCGCAAAGATATATTGATTTGTTACGAAAGCTAACATTGCACAAATCGCTGCTATCGGATATAAAAACGATACGGATTTATAAAATAATACATACGATCCATTTCGTGCTCTTTTATCAATAATACAAAAAGACATCGGTATACATAACAAAATAGATAATAAAATAATTGCTTCAACTGGGTTTACATTTGACCACTCACATATTAGAAAAATAATATAACAAGCAAGCCCAACTATTATATTTTTCATATCATTTATTTCCTCTCCACAAATGTTCCCTTATATGAAAATAGCGAACCAATTAACGGATTTTGTACTTGAACATGAATTCGAAAACATTGTAATTCGTCATCATAACTTTCAACAATGTTTGCCTCTCCGTATAAAAATTTCGGTAAAGAGATTTTTCTTCCAAACATGTAAAACCATTGTTTCTTTGAAGAGATATGCATTGCCCCTAACTCATCAATATAAAAATCCAATGTAGAGACGAGTAAATGTGGTTCACCAAAATAATCTACAATTTCATTTCCATCGAATTTCATTACCGCATTAAAATATCTTTTCTTATTACGAAAGTAAAAAGTACGATTCCACCGCACAAGTTCATTTCCATGTTCATCTCGCTCAGCAGTATTATGTATTGTAAATGGCACTTTCTTCCCACGCTCAGGGAAAAACATTCGAAACTTCGATGCAATTTTTAATATCAATTTTACGAAAAAAGAACCTCCGTAAATTTCATCCATCTTTCCTTCTCCAGTAAAGCTATTTTCTTCTGTAATCTCATAGCGTTTCTGTAATTTTGGATGAAGTTTGTTATAAGAATCCCCTAATAGTCTTTCATACATATTAGCCATACATTATCCCTTTCTCTTCCTCTTGCAATTTTTTGCACTTGGTAAATCAAAACTATTTATATAACCGACAATCGATACCCCCATTAGTAAAACGTTTAATGTAATTGGATTAAACGGCTCTGTAAAGCTTACGATATTCGTAAATCCTGCCACTATCGTTAAAGCTATTAACATAAAAATATGTAGTATAAATAATTTTTGTTTTGGAACTGGAAATAGCCATATGATACCAAAAATAATTTCTAACATCCCTATTACTTTAAGAATTGCAATACTATTTCCAGTTGAACCAATAATCGCAGAAAGCATCTTCATCTCTTCTGGATGACTGAAAATTATTTTTGGGAAGATCCCTTGATACATCCATACAAATGCAAATAAAAAACATACGAGCCAATATGTCATTGTTCTTCTAATTAGCAACCTAGGATGAAGCCCCTTTTCTAACCATAATTTTAAAGCATCAAAACTCCAAGCAGTTGCCCAGCCTAATAACGGCCGAAACATATAGAAATCTATTACATTCCCTATACGACCAAACCTCGTATCATAATCATATTGCGTCTCAAAATGAATGTGTTCTTTACGGGGTGTATACTTCCAATAACCACGCCCTATTTGAATAAGAGATAATGTATTATCCGTCCAAAATTTCAAAGAAGAAATCCGTTCTCCTGTTTCTTTTCTTATCTCACCTATCGATTCCCCCTCCCCAGCTATTTCAAGTCCAAATCCAATTTTTGTTTTATATGAAAACTTCTGTGGTTCTCCTTCTTTTTTCTCTACATACAAAATTTCAGTAAAGCGAGCATCCCATTCTGTATGTATATGTGGTTCTTGCGTGTATTTCCATAATTTCTCCATTGTTGTGTTCATTTCTGCCGAAACATAAATAGGCTTTTTCCCCTTCATTCCTCCACCTCCAATGCACTATAATTTTAATGTACATGTAATAAATTTATTTTGCTACATTTTTCACAAACTTTCTAACAAAAAGAAAGAATTTTTAAAATATATACAAAACACTTGATTCCTCGAAAAATATAAATTATTATAAAACAAATGTTACCAACAACTTCATAAATCAAACACTCTCGCCTAAAACGTGAGATAGAGGTTGCGATACTTATGAGTATTCTAATGGAGACACAGAGATGTCTATGAAATTAGATGAAAGGAAGTATTGCCGAAATCGATATATTTCTCTGTATGTATCGATTGGGGCTGTTTTCGAATAGAAACAGAACTGTCATATGTACAGACGTGTACATATGAAGAGCTATCTACAAAAAAGAGATATCATTTTTATGGTATTCCTTTTTTGGCGGTTTTTTTATTAGCTCCGTTTTCTGTTTCCCTTTTCCTGTAACAGCACCATCCTCACTTATTTGAGATGGTGTTTTTTGTTTTTCTCTGGTAACTACAGGAATATTGGGATTTATATATGTCCTAATCTATTCTTAAAAATGGATGAAAGAAGGAATTCGTAATGGAAACGATTGTACAAAAATTTGGTGGCACTTCTGTCGGAAGCGTTGAACGCATTCAACATGTAGCAAATTTAATTATTGAAGAATATGAAAGAGGACATAGTATCGTCACTGTCGTTTCGGCAATGGGAAAAAGTACAGATGAACTTGTCGCACTCGCTAACGCGATTACAGAAAATCCGAGTAAACGCGAAATGGATATGCTTCTATCAACAGGAGAGCAAGTGACTATTTCATTATTAACGATGGCACTACAAGCAAAAGGTTATAACGCAATTTCATTAACAGGATGGCAAGCTGGTATTACGACAGAATCTGTACATAATAGTGCACGGATTACTGACATTCATACAGATCGAATTCAATCTTATCTTGCTGAAGGTACGATTGTTATCGTAGCTGGCTTCCAAGGCGTTAGTGAAAACCATGAAATTACAACGCTTGGACGCGGTGGTTCTGATACAACTGCTGTTGCATTAGCTGCTGCACTGAAAGCTAAAAAATGTGATATTTACACAGATGTGACAGGCGTATATACGACGGATCCACGAGTTGTAAAAGATGCTTATAAATTAGATGAAATTTCTTATGACGAAATGTTAGAACTTGCAAACCTCGGTGCTGGTGTATTACACCCGCGTGCTGTTGAGTTTGCTAAAAATCATAATGTCATTTTAGAAGTTCGCTCAAGTATGGAACAAGAAAATGGAACAATTGTAAAAGGAGAATGTAACATGGAACAACAATCAATCGTTAAAGGTATTGCATTTGAAGATAATATTACACGCATCACAGTGAAAGGATTGGAACAAGGCTCGCTTTCAACAGTTTTCTCTACATTAGCAGCGGCACATATTAATGTAGATATCATCATTCAAAGTATTACAAATGAAGGAACTGTTCATCTCTCCTTCTCCATCCATTCTAATGATTTAAGAGAAACATTAGAAGTATTGGAACAAAATCAAGAGGCACTTCACTATGAATCAGTAGAATATGAAAATCATTTAGCAAAAGTATCAATTGTAGGATCTGGTATGGTCTCTAATCCAGGTGTTGCTGCGAATATGTTCACTACTTTAAAAGAAGAAGATATTCATATTAAAATGGTAAGTACATCAGAAATTAAAGTGTCTGTCGTTATTGACCGCCTTCATTTAGTAACAGGTGTCGAGGCGCTGCATCAATCATTTATGGCGAAAATTGAGCCTTTAGTGCAGATGAGCTAATTTCTACTAGTAAAACTTAAAACAAATTATATGAATCTACTTCCTTCCTATATAAATAGAAAGCTATTTGCATATAGAGTAATAAGAAATGTATTTATCATTTAAATAATACACTTCATTCTATACAACGATCGGGCCCTTTAAGAGCATACAGCGTAGAAACATTTTTCGGGGAAATCGCGGTATTGTTTGTTAACAAGATACTATATGACATACTTAAAAACAGCTTGTCACATTTTCCTATACTGTGACAAGCTATTTTTTGTTTGAAAGGAATTTGTAACTTTTTAATAGTATAATTAAGAAGATGATTAGATAATACACTTTTACATATAAGGAGATAAAGACAATGTCAAAAAATAAATTACTCAGAATGGACAATGTTAGCATCGTTGTAGAATCCCTTGATCATACAATCTCTTTCTTCGAGGAGATTGGGTTAAAACTCGAAGGGCGTGCCACTGTAGAGGGTGAATGGGCCGGTCGCGTAACTGGACTCGGTTCGCAGTGCGTAGAGATTGCTATGATGGTAACTCCAGATGGCCATAGCCGAATTGAACTTTCGCGATTTCTTACCCCGCCTGCTATAGCAGATCACCGGGCAGCTCCTGTCAACGCCCTCGGTTATTTGCGCGTCATGTTCACCGTTGAAGACATTGACGAAATGGTATCTAGGCTTACTACTAAGCATGGTGCTCAGCTCGTTGGCGAAGTAGTTCAATACGAGAACTCTTACCGTCTCTGCTACATTCGTGGAACTGAAGGCATTTTAATCGGTTTAGCGGAAGAACTCGGTAATAAATAAGTAATTTTTTATAAGAAGTCTTTACTAAAGTAAAAATATTTGAAAGAACTTTACACTTAATAAAACTTAGATTTTGAACCCCGCCCTAGCTTTAGAACGGGGTTATACTTGTTTGAGCTTTTTAACATACTATTAACATCCTAAAATTATTATAAAACAATTTAGTTTCTTGTTATACTCTTTCCTAGGAAATATAACTTACTCTTCTCACTTTTTGTCATATATATCTTTTCTTTTAAAAAACGATCTGAACTCATTCAAAATAACTTTCTTCACATCCGAATAAAAAACCATCATGAATAGTGCAATTACTAATACAACCACCTGTATTTTTTCATAATCAATGAACGCACTCATAATTAGTAAACCAAATCCAATATAAAAACCAAACTCGTTCTCTTTCTCAAAATCCTCATCTTCTGCATCACTATGTATTTTCTTTTTGAAATCTTGATTCCCTTTTATCAACTACTCATCTAGCGTAACATTATACATTTCGCTCAGTAAAATGAAATTATCAATATCAGGACAACTTTTATCATTTTCCCATTTACCCCGCTTTAACAGGCAGTAAATCTCATCAAAGCTTTTAAGCATAATCAAGGCAGCCAGATGCGATTAACTGCCTATAAAAGCCCGATTGGTTCAACTAATAATCAGTAGGATAAATCGCCCACTGATTAAAGTTTCACTTTATATACCGCTTGCCTCGTCACACCAATCTTTTTAGCAACATCCTCTTGTGAAAATCCATTTGACTCTCGTAATTTTTTTAACTGCTCCCCTAAGCTCATAACGTCCCCTCCTTTAACAAATTATTACATAAAAAGATATATAAAAGAAAGAAACCATTAGTAAAACTCACTGTAAACCATTCGTTTACACAGTAAAAAAAGAGAGAATAGCTCTATATTTAAGCTATTCTCTCTCTTCTATTAAAATAGATGAATATTTTCTTTCTTGCAAGCTTCACGTAAATCGTCAGGCCATACAGAAGATTGAACTTCACCAATATGCGCTTTACGTAAGAAGTACATGCACATTCTCGATTGTCCGATACCACCGCCAATTGTTAATGGTAGTATGTCTTCTAAAATCCCTTTATGGAAATCGTACTCACGTTTGAAGTCTTCACCTGTTTTCGTTAACTGCTCATCAAGTGATTTACTATCAACACGAATTCCCATTGATGATAATTCGAATGAAGATTGTAGTACTGGGTGCCAGAATAAAATATCACCGTTTAATTTCCAATCATCATAATCAGCTGCGCGTCCATCATGCTTTTCACCTGAACGAAGTGCATCACCAATTCCGATAATGAAGACTGCACCGTGTTCTTTTGCAATTGCATGTTCACGATCTTTCGGTGTTAATTCTGGATATTTATCTTCTAGTTCTTGAGAAGTAACGAATACAATTTCTTCTGGTAAATACTTCCCAAGGAACGGATATTTTTCAAATAAGTGGTCTTCTAAATCTTTAAATATTCCATAAATTGTTAGTACTGTTTTTTGTAAGTAATCTACAGTACGCCATTCTTTTTGAACGATTTTTTCCCAATCCCATTGGTCAACGTAAATAGAATGTGTTGCATCAAGTTCTTCATCACGACGGATCGCGTTCATGTTTGTATATAAACCTTCACCAGCTTCATATCCATATTCATGCAGTGCAAATCGTTTCCACTTCGCTAGTGAGTGCACAATTTCTAATTCTTCTCCTGAGTGTAACATATCAAATTCAATTGGACGTTCTACACCGTTTAGGTGATCGTTTAATCCTGATTTTTTCGTTACGAATAATGGTGCAGATACGCGGAATAGTTCAAGTCGTTTTGCTAATTGATCCTCGAAAAATGTTTTAACTTCCTTAATTGCGATTTGAGTCTCTCTTACTGTCATTAATGATTGATACATGGTGGTTTCCTCCTAAAATGTTTGGATGTTGTGAAAAGAAGCCAACAAAAAAAGCCCTTCTTTCCCAAAAAACTGGGACGAAAGGCTTTGGTTCCGCGGTACCACCCAAATTAGCAACAGAGGTTGCTCACTTATACAATACGGAGATGAAATATCTCGATACTGTTCTTCTTGTAACGGCGAAGTTCCCGGCTAAGTCTACTTTCCTGTAAAGGATTTCGGTTAGCAACTCCAGGAGGTTCTTCATAATAGGCTTCGTATCAGGCTCACACCACCCCTGACTCGCTTAGACTACGTCCTACTACTACTCGTCCTTTCATAGTCGTTTTGTTGTCACATCTCTGAAACATTTTATTAATGATTATTCTATACAAAAAATAAAGAAAGTCAACAAAAAGTTTTAAAATATTTTTCAATTCTTTATTTTACGGCTTTATTGATTGTTTCCAATATACCTTCTTTACTTCTTTTTCCTAGGTATTCTAAAAAACGTCTCACTAACTGAAACTAACGTATATACGACGATTAATGTAATCGTTCGAAATATAGAATCCGCAGTATTTCGTATTATTTTCATTTTCTTTGTAATTCCTTTCAGTTTACTTGCAAATTCATGATATACTATAGCATTCAAGCAGTTTGTTTTCCTTAAAGCAAACATAGTCATTTATAAAGAGTATTTTCTAAATCATTGACTATTATCAAATTAGATTTTTATATAACGGAGTGATTATATGAGTAAAACGAAAGCAAAACCGAAAAAAGGTGTAGGACAAGGTACAGGAAGTAAAGGGTGGAACCGTTGGCAATCAAGTGCAAAAAAGAAGAAAGCTGCAAAGCCATACAAAAGTAAAGGTACAAAGAAATAACATTTAGTTTCTTTACTTTGTACAAAACAAAATATAATTATTACAACGAAAAAGCTATGCCCTCATATATTTGAAGGCATAGCTTTCTTTATTAGATCATTAAAATATCTCGAATTTCTTCCTCCGTGATGGATGATAATTTCTCTTCTCCCGGCTCAATCACTTCAGCAATTAAATTTTTCTTACTCTCTTGCAGTTCATGCATTTTTTCCTCGATTGTTCCGTGAGCCACTAACTTAATAACTTGTACCGTATTTTTCTGTCCCATCCGATATGCCCGATCTGCTGCTTGTTGTTCAACAGCTGGATTCCACCATAAATCGTATAATATAACCGTATCGGCACCCGTTAAGTTAAGCCCCGTACCACCAGCTTTTAAAGAAATGAGAAATAGGTCCCCTTCCCCTTCGTTAAATCGATTACATAGCTCTACACGTTCTTGCGAAGGTGTATTTCCGTCTAAATAAAAATATGGAATCGCTTGACGATTTAATTCACGACCAATAATGGACAGCATCTTTGTAAATTGAGAAAAGATTAAAATTCTCTTACCAGTACTTCTGCATTCCTCTAGTATGTCTAACAGTTGCTCAAATTTAGCTGAACTCCCTTTATAATCATCAACGAATAAAGCGGGATGACAGCAAATTTGTCGTAATCTCGTTAAGCCAGCTAAAATTCTAATTTTATTTTTACGTAACGTATCTTTGTCTAAATGTTTTAACGTTTCTTCTCTTAATTTCGCTAAATAAGCAGCATATAGTCTCTTTTGGTCTGGTAATAACTCCGATGACTGTAAGTGCTCTATTTTATCTGGCAGCTCCTTTAATACATCTTCTTTTAATCGTCTTAATACGAAAGGTTTTACGCGCTTCGCTATATCTTCACGCCTTAAATCACCGAACTCTTTTCTTCCTGGTAATAATTCTGGAAATACAACGTGGAAAATAGACCATAGCTCTTCTAATGAATTTTCTACAGGCGTTCCTGTTAGTCCGAAACGATATTCAGCTTGAATTGTTTTCACTGCTCTTGCAGTTTGCGTTGTCGGATTTTTAAACGCCTGTGCTTCATCAAGAAATAGCGTATGAAACGGCCTCGCATACGACCTTATATCTCTTCTTAGTAATGGATATGACGTAATTACGACATCAAATTCTGCTACATCTTTTAAAATTTTTCGCCGTTCTGTCTGATTTCCATCTGCAATAACTGCTCTAATATGTGGAGCGAATTTTTTCAATTCACTAAACCAATTATAAACAAGCGAGGACGGTGAAACGACTAATATAGGCAGCTTCTTCTCTCGAATTTCAGGCAAAACAGAATCTATATAAGCAATACTTTGCAGCGTTTTTCCAAGTCCCATATCGTCTGCTAAAATACCGCCAAAACGGTAATAGGCGAGTGTCTTCATCCACTCAAATCCATATACTTGATACTCTCTCATTACAGCATTTAAAGTTTGTGGCACTGTAAATTTTAATTTTTTCGGGTTTTGAATGCTTTCAACTAAATCTTGAACAGACTCATCTAAACTTAAAACATTACCTTCATGAAGTCCGTTCATCCATTTTACACTCCGAATAAGCGGAACATTCACTTCTTCCCCATGTAAAAATTCTTTTCGAATACCTGATTCTTTTACAAACTGATTAATTTCATTAAACTCTTTGCTCTCTAGTGATAATAGAGAACCATTCGCTAATCGGTAATATTTACGTTTCTCCTCAAGAGCCGCTAATACACCTTTAATTTCAGCTTCTGGTATTCCTTTTATATCAAAACGAAATGATAACCAATCAATTCTTTCTTTTCTTCTCACTCTAATAAGAGGTGCGGTATCACCTTTATGAATGCGTAATTTAATTGCTGTCGTCGCGTAAATATCAACTAAACCTTTTAACGTTGGAACGATGTGATATAAAAAGTTATACTCAGCTTCTTCATTATGCATAAAGTAACCGCCTTCTGTTTTCGCAAAGGCACTTTCACTCATAATGTCTAAAATCTCTTTTTCCTTTTTCTCATCACGATTAAAAACAGAAGGTTGCCCGTCTTCTTCTAGCGGATTAATCACGACGTTTCCATAATGAAATTCAAGACCTGCTAGCAAACGATTTTTCACACGATCTAAATATAGCTTTGCTTTTAACGATGGCGTTTCAACACGATCGGATATGACTTCATCAATGCGCACTGTTCCAAGTTTCATTAATCCAGGCACAACTTTCGCTACGAAATGTTCCATCTTATTTTCAGGAATATAAAACTGATTGCTATTTGAGCGACTCATCATCTTTTGCAATTCAATAAGTCGCATACAATCTTCCATGGGTAAATGATATAATTTCCCATCGTAAAGAGCGTTGTTATACATCTCCATAACTCGAACACGATTTAGACCGTCTATATGAAGGGTAAACCCGCCATTATTCCCTTTCGTAAACTCAAAATGTAATGGCAATAACCCTTTTGAAATGTGTAATCCCTGAAACAGTTGCTCATTTTGTTTCAGCTGTACATACTCGGCTCTAGAAAGTGCAGAGAGCATATCATTCCACGAAGCTGGCGGTATAAATATCATGCTTTCATCTTGTTTCGCATGTACTTCTAGTGCATCTTCATATATTTTTTCATTATGATATATTTTAATGAGTTGTTGTATAATCGCGTCTGTTTCTTGTTTAAAACTGTGTACATCTGGCGTATATGTAAATTCATTGGAACAATGAAAAGTCTCTCTCTTCTCCACTTTAGAAAGAAATTCTCTAATATGATTTATAAAATATGTTTTCGCAAGTTTTAACTGAATTCCAAGAAGAGCCCCACCGCTTTTCGTCGCTACTGGTAAACATATAAACGCAACATCTAATATTTCACGTGTATCAAACCGATGTTGTTTACTTTTTGGCCTCAGTGGTTTATCTGCAAACAACTGAAACATCCCGTTTGTTAATTGATCATTTCTGCTACTAATAGAGCCCATTCCACCCGTTTGCTGATTATAATTTATTTGTATCAATACAGCTGCTACATGTTGACAGTACGTTTGGAAAGACGCTAACGAAGGACAACTACATCTCGCAACAACATCACCTTTCTTAGCTTTTTCTACTGTAACATGGAAATCTTCGTTCCCTTTTACCGTCGCCTCACAAATTTCTTTCGTTTCATCATAGTAATTCACGATTACTTTATTTGATTTATAATAAGCTTCGCCTCTTTTATATGAGGTTTCTCCACATACTTCTTTAATAATCGATTTATTTAATGTAAAACTCATTGTTTTAACACTTCCTTAATGTAAAACCATTTTCTCTTACTTAACATTTTACATGCTTCACGAGAAAATATAAAATGTTGATTTAACAAAAAAAGATGCTTATTTATAAGCACCTTTTCACTCTATCTCCATCAGTCGTTTCGCCTCAAAATACAACACTTGAATAAATTTTTTCGTATTAATTCGTATATGGCCAGAAGTCGCTACCCCATCCTTTGTCATTTCTGTCATCCGTTTTCTAACTACAGTGAAATCAAAAAACTTCGGAGCATAACTTTCAAATTTCGGATTTGAAAAGTCTGTTAGTCCAAGAGAAGCTAAATGGTTTAATGATTGATAAATTGCTCTTCTTACACGTTGTTCAGATGCTTTTCTCTCCTTCTCTATATCTGCTTCTGAAGCTAGTTCCCCTAATTTTTTCAGTGTAATTTGGTGAAAAATATCTTTCAACGCAGGAAATCCAAATTCAAATGTTTGCGCCTTTTCTTGTCCATTTAAATATTCCAGCATACTAAGTAAATCTTTACTTCCGTTCTCGCCCGCAATACCGAGTTCGGATAGTAAGAAGCGTCCTGAATCTGATATCTTTTTTCCTTCTTGCACTGTTTCGCTACGCATTTGCGGCTTTTCCCACTGAAACACATTATTCAATGATTTTTGAATGTCATATATAGAACGTTCCAAACGAATACGTTCTATCACTTTTCGTACAACAGATACTACTTCTATTTTGTTTAGTGGTTTTGTAATATAATATTCCACACCAAGTGTATATGCCTCACCAATGAGCTGTTTCGATTCAACTTGGGAAATCATAATAATTTTCCCAGTAAATGAAGATGCTATGTGGCGAACTGTTTCAATGCCGTCTCTCATCGGCATTAGTAAATCAATAAATAAAATGTCCACTTTTTTATAATTTAACTGTTCTGCTTCAATAAACGCTCCATCTTCCGATTCTCCAATTACTTCCCCAAGATCACCATCCTCAATAATTTGCGAAAGCATCGAACGGAAAACTTCATCATCATCTACGATATAATAAAACAAACCTATTCCCCTTCCCGCTTTAAACTGCACTCCGGTAAACAAACGATAAACTTACACCCGTTCCCATTTTCATTGTCTTCTAACCTTACTTCTCCGCCAAGCTCTGTTACCATTTCATCTATGTAAGAAAGTCCAATACCTGTGGACGGTGTTCCTGTTTGATCATACTTTGAAGTAAACCCAGGCTTAAATACTAATTTCTTATACTTTTGTGCAATACCAGGGCCATCGTCAATTACTTCAAAGATTACATTTTTTTCTCGTTTATATAACTTAATACGAATGAGACCTCTATCTTCAATTGCTTCAACTGCATTCGCAACTAAGTTATTAAAAATTGATAGCACTGTATACACATGATATGCAGCGTGTTCACCTTCTATATGTTTAGAAAAACGTATATCTTTCTCTAACATTTCAGCATACTTTTCATTTATTCTTACAATCATTTCTGTAAGCTCATGACCTTCTACGTATTCAGCCACATTTTTATCTAATAACAGTTTAGATAATCCTGCAAAAATCCTTTGATTATCCTTTTTTATTTCGTGCACTTCTCCTGCTATTTTCAATGCTGTTTTACTGCTGGAATCATCATTCGCTTGTAAATTCCGATATAATTGATACGCTTCTTGTGTAATTAATTCTGCATTTTGTAACGTTTTTTTCAAATGAACAGATTCTACATATAAATTTGAAAGGTGCATGAACATTTTTTCATTTTCTTTTCTAACTTGTGATTCTTTTAATTTCGTTTCATATAAATTCATCATATTTAAAAAGCCAAGTGCAAAGAAGCTACGGAAAATAGCAATAATGATGAGTTTATTTACTTCAGAAATTGTTATTGTTGTACCTAGTACTAACATGTGATAAAACGCAAGTTCCGACATACTTGCAACAATTTCAATTGAAATTCCAAGGCACCCAATAACAATTGGCTTCTGATGAAACTTATTCACCCTACAAAGTGAAAAAAGACTTCCATAAATAAAATAATAAAAGAACACAGGATAACGCAAATAAAATGATTCTGTCATATGAAATGAGCCTTGCATGACCCAGTCAAGGCATACTCGGAATAAGACTACACATATACCGACAAGAATACCCGCAGCAGCTGCTGGTATTCTTCTTAAAAATAGTAATAAAAAGAAGAATAACGGCGTCCCAAAGCTAACACGAAACGTATCGTTAAAAGGATGAAAATTAAGCTCTCCAGCAATCGGAACAACAACCATTAATATAATTAAAAGAGATATATCTTTCTTCCATAATTGATTCCAATTCAAAGGTGCCACTTCCTATACTCTTTTTTCAGTAATAAAAGTGAAAGCCCGCTTATATTATAAACGGGCTTTATTTCTATATTCTAACCTTTTCTACCGCTTTTATTTGGCGATACTCCGGCTCCCAGATTGCTTCTTTCACTGCAATCTTAATATCGTTATCACTTAAGTTCTCTCTCGCAACACCTTCCGCAACGGCAACTTTCGCTACTTCAATTGCTACCATTTCCGAGATATTACGTAACTCTTCAACTTCTGGCAAAATAGGTGCTCCTGGCTGGCTTGTGTCCACCATACTTGCAACTGCTTCAGCTGCTGCTGCGAACATTCCGTCCGTCATAACGCTTGCACGTACGACAATTGTACCAAGACCAAGTCCTGGGAAAATAAGTGCATTATTTGATTGTCCAATCACATACGTTACACCGTTATATGTAACTGGTTCAAATGGACTTCCTGTTGCAACTAATGCTCTCCCTTCTGTCCACTCGATTAAATCGGCTGGTTTTGCTTCAGCAAGTGGCGTCGGATTCGACATCGGTAAAATGATTGGTCTTTCTACGTGAGAAGCCATTTCTTTAATAATTTCTTCTTTAAATGCGCCTGCAACAGTTGATGTACCAATTAAAATTGTCGGTTTCACATGTTTCACAACTTCAGCAAGTCCGATCACACCATTTTGCTTCCACTCACTTACTTCCGCTTCTTTTCTTGCATATGGAATTTGGAAATCAAGAAGATCTTCCATGTTATCTGTAACTAACCCGTTACGATCAATACACCAGAAACGCTTATATGATTCTTCTTCTGATAAGCCGGCGCGGACCATCGCATCTCTAACTTGATCTGCGATACCGATTCCAGCCGTACCAGCACCAAACACAACAATGCGGTGTTCACTTAGCGGTACACCAGAAGCTTTTACTGCCGATAATACAGCCGCAAGCGAAACTGCACCTGTACCTTGAATATCATCATTAAACGTACAAATATCATGACGATATTTATCTAAAATTTTTCGTGCATTTCGAGAGCTAAAGTCTTCCCAATGTAAAAGTGCTTTCGGGAATTGCTTATTTACCGCTTGTACAAATGTATCAATAAATTCATCGTAAGCTTCACCAGTTATACGAGGATGACGATTTCCAATATAAAATGGATTGTCTAATAATTCTTCACGATTTGTACCTACATCTAAAATTACCGGTAATACGCGGCTAGGATCGATTCCAACTGCGGCCGTATAAACAGCTAATTTTCCGATTGCGATGTTAATACCACCAACGCCCCAGTCACCAATTCCTAATATACCTTCTCCATCTGTTACAACGACTAAATCAATATTTTCTGCTGTTGCACCGATATTGGCGAATGCTTCTTCAATACCTGACGGATCGTTAATTGATAAATACACACCACGTGGTTTACGATATTCATGACTATATCTTTGAATCGCTACACCGACAGTTGGTGTATATACGATTGGTAACATTTCGCGTAAATGATCTGTTAAAATACGATAAAATAATACTTCATTTCGATCATGTAACGCTGTTAAGTATACATTCTTTAATAAATCATCCGGCTGAGAACAAAATTGTTCGTATGCTCGGCGCGCTTGTTCTTCTAACGTTAAAACTGCTGGCGGTAATAACCCTTTTAAACCTAATTCTTCTCTTTCTTCTTGCGTGAAAGCAACCCCTTTATTTAAAAGTGGTGTTGATAATACTTCTACTCCTCTTAATGTCGTTTCTAATGAACCATTAGAAGCTACTGTAAACTTACTCATAACATCCCTACCTCTATTCATATATAGCATTTCTATATTGTAAACAAAAAAGAGGGGCTTGTCCCCCCTCTTCTTTTAGTTTTTCTTTAAAAGAGTTGCTCCTGCAATCCCTGGGTGTGTCATTTCAAATGGATCTAGAATTAACTCTAAATCTTCTTGTGACAATACACCATTTTTTACACAAAGTTCTCGAACGGATTGCCCTGTCGCGATTGCTTCTTTCGCAACGCGAGCTGCTGCTTCATAACCGATATGAGGGTTTACGGCTGTAATAATTCCTACACTCTTCTCAACATACTCTTTTAAGCGATCTTCATTCGCTTCAATTCCTTTTAAGCAATTATCTGTAAAGGCACGGAAACCGTTATTCATAATGCTAATTGATTGTAGTAAGTTGAAAACAAGTACTGGTTCCATCACGTTTAATTCTAATTGACCTGCTTCTGAAGCAAGACATATTGTATGGTCATTACCAATTACTTGGAACGCAATTTGATTAATTACCTCTGGCATAACAGGGTTTACTTTCCCTGGCATAATAGATGAACCTGGTTGACGAGCCGGTAACATAATTTCTGCTAAACCAACACGTGGACCTGATGCCATTAAGCGAAGGTCATTCGCAATTTTAG
>NZ_JAVGCW010000002.1:0-927977 GCF_052928345.1 Bacillus sp. BSL6 | reverse complement strand
CGGTGGGTGACCACCGTGCGGGTTCGACCCCCGCCCTCGGCACCATATGCGCCCGTAGCTCAATTGGATAGAGCGTTTGACTACGGATCAAGAGGTTAGGGGTTCGACTCCTCTCGGGCGCGCTTTTTATTAACGGGAAGTGGCTCAGCTTGGTAGAGCACCTGGTTTGGGACCAGGGGGTCGCAGGTTCAAATCCTGTCTTCCCGATATTCCCAAAAACATGGGGCCTTAGCTCAGCTGGGAGAGCGCCTGCCTTGCACGCAGGAGGTCAGCGGTTCGATCCCGCTAGGCTCCACTTTATTTATTATATGTCTCGGAGGTATACCCAAGTTCGGCTGAAGGGATCGGTCTTGAAAACCGACAGGCGGTGAGAATCGCGCGGGGGTTCGAATCCCTCTACCTCCTCCATTTTCTTTTAAAATGGTTTAGACATAAATAATAAAATATTTTTTCCTTCATGGAGGTATACCCAAGTTCGGCTGAAGGGATCGGTCTTGAAAACCGACAGGCGGCGAGAGTCGCGCGGGGGTTCGAATCCCTCTACCTCCTCCATTTTCTTTTAAAGTAAATATTTTATCATCGCGGGGTGGAGCAGCACGGTAGCTCGTCGGGCTCATAACCCGAAGGTCGCAGGTTCAAATCCTGTCCCCGCAACCAAATGGTCCCGTGGTGTAGTGGTTAACATGCCTGCCTGTCACGCAGGAGATCGCCGGTTCGACCCCGGTCGGGACCGCCATTTATGTTTGGCTCGGTAGCTCAGTCGGTAGAGCAGAGGACTGAAAATCCTCGTGTCGGCGGTTCGATTCCGTCCCGAGCCACCATTTTTTTATGCCGACTTAGCTCAATTGGTAGAGCAACTGACTTGTAATCAGTAGGTTGGGGGTTCAAGTCCTCTAGTCGGCATCCTTTAGGGGCATAGTTTAAAGGTAGAACTGAGGTCTCCAAAACCTCCAGTGTGGGTTCGATTCCTACTGCCCCTGTAAAGTATATGGGCCTATAGCTCAGCTGGTTAGAGCGCACGCCTGATAAGCGTGAGGTCGATGGTTCGAGTCCATTTAGGCCCACCATATATTATTCCGCAGTAGCTCAGTGGTAGAGCTATCGGCTGTTAACCGATCGGTCGTAGGTTCGAGTCCTACCTGCGGAGCCATGGCCCGTTGGTCAAGTGGTTAAGACACCGCCCTTTCACGGCGGTAACACGGGTTCGAATCCCGTACGGGTCATAAAAAAAGAGTCAGCAATATGCTGACTCTTTTTTATTGTGCGTTCATTCTCCTTTATCAACTGATTTTCCTGAAATAAATAAAGGGATTTAGGAAAAGCTATGGTATGTATAAAAAGGAGGAGATACAAATGACACGAGTGAGAGACTTGATGAGCACTCATATTGTACAGTGTACACCGTTAGACAATGTATATGAAGCTGCTGTAAAGATGAAAGAAGAATCGATTGGATTGATCCCGGTCGTTGAAAATGAACAAGTTGTTGGTCTTGTTACGGACCGAGATTTAGTTGTTCGAGGGATTGCTGAAAAACATCCTGGATCTAATAAAATTACAAATGTAATGACAAAAAACATTGTTTCAGTTTCTCCAGATGATCCTATTGAAAAGGCTACAGAGTTAATGGCACAGTATCAAATTAGACGATTGCCAGTAGTTGAGAGTGGTCAACTCGTTGGGATGTTAGCACTAGGAGATTTAGCTATAAAAGAATCGGCAGATGATCAAGCGGGATTTGCTTTAAGTGAAATATCAGAGCATACGGAATGAAGTGAGACTTTAATTAGTGTAATACGTTACGTATAAAAATCAGATACATTATTCTAGTATATAGGGTTAAGCTAATATGTTAGCATGATGTATCTGAGCCATTATATAATAAGTATACAGTTAGTAATTTCGACAGTTTATTTAAATTTGTCATTCCTAATTATAAATAAGAGAAAAAATGATATACTGATAGATATAAGTATTATGATTGATTTCGAATATAACAATATTTATTGTTAATGATGTGATAATGGATTAATATTTCCTATGTAGATAAAAGGGAAGGGGAATTATATGAAGGCTGTACAGCGCGATCCAAATTGGAATTTGGTTACAGATACATATATAGAACCAAATAATTTCGCTGAATTATTTTCTTTGCTTGTACCTTGTCATCCAAAAGGTGAAGGGAAAGAACGAACTATATTAGTGTGGAAAGAAAAAGAATTTTATAAAGAAGAAAATTTAGCGGCATTTATCGTATATGGAATGAATAAAGCAAAGAATTTACCGCAATTTCATAAAGACGAAATTCCAACTTTAGTACGTATTCTTCGCTTATGCCAAGAAATTGGTTGGTATGAAGAAGCGAATACTTTTATGGTAACTCAAGGGCTAGCTGAGTTTGTTCATACTTCATTGGAATATGAAACGTGGGACCTTTTGACGCAGGCGGTTGCTTTAAACTATTTAATAATTAAATATCGTATTGGTGAATTAACTGATGGAGATGTAGAAATTTGGGATAGAGTGAAATTTAATGAGAAATGTATAACAGACTGTAAACATTTATTATCCCATAAAGAAGTATTAGAATTTACATTTTTTTATATGTGTAAGAGAGCTAAGTCACTATCAAAAGAGCAATTAAATAGTGATATGATGAGTTTAGCGATGTATTGTAATACTTTTGTTTATGACTTATATACATATGATTTATTACGAAAGTATCGTAAGTGTACAGACTTTCTATCATATTATGGACCTAGTCAAGCGGTGTTAGCTTGCCAAAGGGCTGTACTTTCTCAAATTTCAGATCGATTAGACCCACTCAAGACTACTCATGTAGATGATTATTTATATGTAATGAAAGATATGATGGAGCATATGACGATAGGGATAATGGATCGATATGATCATTTTATTGGAAAGTTATTATCATATGTGCCATTTTTTGAAATGATCCAAGTTCCACAACATGCATATTATTGTGAAGAATTATTGTATATTTGTAAGGGCATTAAATATAAAGAAGAAATATTACGCAATTATATATTTATACAATTACATGACTGTTTACCATCTTTCTTTAAACTGTTTCTTAAAAATAAGCGTTATGCAACGATTCATGATATTCTGTTCTATTGGTGTGATGATGAACAAAGAATGAGCTTAGAGAAAAAATATAATCTTAGCTTTATTTATGAAAAATATGCTTGTGGATAAAGGGCACTTTCTATATAAATTAAAAAGGATCTCAATTGTGAGATCCTTTTTTTATTAGTAAAGCAAGGAGAATGTAATTAAGACGAGAAATAACATTCCATAAAGGAGAAATTGTGCCGTATAGCTTCCTTGTATACCAAAAAAAGTATTTGTTTTTTTGTATAAATTCAATATATATTTTATCGGATTATCTTTGAAAGATTGGTACACAGTGTCTCCTCTTTCTAAGCTTCTTGTTCGTGTTTTTTGTTATTAGGGACATGAATGTATCTAGCTATGAATAATAAAACAGCCATAAAAAATACGGGAAATACGGTAGATAAATAAAAACCATTACTAATAATATTTGTTATTAAAGCACTTAATAGAAAGATGGCATTATAAATATGGGCAATTTTTTGTTTTAGTTGAACTTGAAAAGCTTCCATCATAATTTCTAAAGCAACAAAAGCAATGATAATAGATAAAAATACAGTATTTGTATTATAAATTACTAAGCAACAGATTAAGCCTAAAAAGGCTAAGTATTCAATTAAGAGAGGTATATTGATATTGCGTGGCATACAATTTACCTAACTAAATATGGCAGTGGGTTTACTGCATTTGTTTTTTCAAAATTCCATTCTCCATTGTGTAATTCAAAATGAAGATGTTGCCCGTATGAATGACCTGTGTTTCCCATATGACCTACTAATTGTCCAGCTTGTACTTGATCACCAGCTTGTACAGTGCGATCTTTCATGTGAGCATAGACTGTTGTATATAATTTCCCGTTTATTTGATGGGCGATGAACACAACATTGCCATAGCTAGCTGAATAATATGATTTCACGACTTTACCTGCCGCAGCAGCCTGGATAGAGACATTACCCTGAGCTGCGATATCTATACCATAATGCATTTGTTCCCAGCGCATATCAAATGTTGAGCTAATTTTTCCTTGAGTAGGGAATTTGAAAACGGCTGGAATGGAAGTAGGTTGAGCTGTTTGAGCTTGTGATTGCGTTTGATTTTGCACTACATAATGCTTTGCCACATATCCGTATCCTGTGCCAAAACGAATTTTATACCAAGTTCCTACAGTTTCCACTACTTGTAATTGTGTACCATTTTGTAATGAACCAAGTAGTGTGCTACTTGTACTAGCATTGCTACGCACATTAAGTTTAGGTGTTGCAACTGTGTATTTCGTATTATTTTGAACTGTGATGCCTTTTACTAAAGGCTGTGAACCATTAGATACGAATGCCTTTTGTACGTAACCTGTTTTGCCATTATGTAAAATTTTATACCATTCACCTTGTTCTTCTTGAATAGTAACGAATTTCCCATTTGGTAATACATCTAAAATTGAAGATTCTAAATTAGGTTCAGAACGAACGTTTAATGCATTGGCATTGACGATATATTGATTATTAGATTGAAGTTTGTTTTTTAGTAGAATAGAATCTTTTTGTACGTAACCTACTTTATTATTAACAGATACTTTATACCAGCCATTAGTTGTTTCAAGTATATTCACTTTCGTATTAAAGCGAATTGTATCAATTGATGAGCTATTTGCGTTATCTTTTGTATGTAAGGCTACTTGATCGACTTTGACATATCCAGTTTTCACATTAGATAATTGTTCAGCGTTGGCTGTTTGTACATTTGTTTCTCCCATAGAAGGAAGTAAAGAAGCAATTGCGACAGTAGTTGCTGTTAAAGCAGTAGCTTTCATATTCATATAATAGAGACCTCCTCTAGTTGTATAGTTGTAATTTTATTATAGTATAAAGATATAATATAGTGGGTGTATTCACATAAATGTAATATGAAATCAATATAAAAATAAATTTTTTGAGGATAATAATTTCTAAGATAGAATATAAGTGTTATATGGTTTTGTTATTTTGTTGACAATTGAGAAAATTAAAACAGTTGATGATGTCTTATTACGGTGTTATACTGACAGTGATAATTTTATAGTTTGCTAGGAGAGCTGGTGTTGCCAGCTGAGAGTAAGACCTTAAGTCTTTGATCCTTTTTATTACCTGATCTAGATTATGCTAGCGTAGGGAAGCAATTCGGACACTAATAATGAGTCCCCGTTTCTTTGCGTATAGAAACGGGGCTTTTTTATTTGAAAATTTCATATTGAAACCACTAGGGGTGCTTGTTGTGCTGAGAGAGGAATAATCCTTAACCCTTACAGACCTGATCTAGATAATACTAGCGAAGGGAAGTGGAGCAACGAATAAATTATAATTTTATTTGCTGTAACCACTTCTTATTTAGAAGTGGTTTTTTATTTAGATATATAAATTGAAAGGGGATAGAGAAATGAAATTTTGCGATAGATTATTAGAAACTGTACAACCAGTTTGGGAGATGAGTCATAATCATCCATTTGTTGTAGGTATGGGGGATGGTACGTTAGAAAAAGATAAGTTTCAGTATTATATTATTCAAGATTATTTATACTTGTTAGATTATGCAAAGTTATATGCGATCGGTGTTGTAAAGGCAACAAATCCACAAATTATGGGGAAATTTGCTGAACAAATTGATGGGATATTAAATGGAGAAATGACAATTCATAAACAGTATGCAAAAAGACTTGGAATTTCTATAGAGGAGATAGAGTCTGCAAAGCCATCTGCTAAAAATTTAGCTTATACAAATTACATGATGTCTGTATCTCAAAATGGCACACTTGCGGAATTAATAGCAGCACTTCTTCCGTGTATGTGGAGCTACTGGGAGATTGGAAAGCGTTTAAATGATATTCCTGGAGCAAGAGATCATGAGTTCTTTGGTGAGTGGATTCAAGGCTATAGCTCTGAAGAATATGGCAACCTTTGTGTTTGGTTAATCGATTTATTAAATGAAATGGCAGTTGGAAAGTCTGAAAAAGAGCTAGATCGATTAGAGGAGATTTTCCTATATTCCAGTCGATTTGAATATTTATTCTGGGATATGTCCTACCGTAAGGAGATGTGGGGATTTGAGGAGCAAGAACATACTACAGTTTCATAATGTTTCTTTTCATTATGATGAGAAGCCAATCATTAATGAATTAAATGCTTCTATACAAGATAAAGAGTTTGTAAGCATTATCGGACCGAGTGGATGCGGGAAAAGTACTTTATTTCGCCTTATTACAGGTTTAGAAGAAGCGAGTACGGGACAGATAGAACTAACAGAAACAAAGAGCCATCCTGTAGGGTATATGCCCCAAAAAGATATGCTCCTGCCATGGAGAACGATTATTGAGAATGCGGCCCTGCCGCTAGAGTGCCAAGGTGTACAGAAGAAAGAAGCACAAATAAAGGCAAAGGAACTGTTACACAAATTTGGCTTACAAGGGTATGAGACAAAATATCCGAAAGATTTATCTGGTGGTATGAGGCAACGCGTATCTTTCATTCGAACTTTATTAACAGGCGGAGAGATATTACTTTTAGATGAACCGTTTAGCGCGTTGGATGCTTTAACGAAGGCATCTTTGCAGGAATGGTTGTTTGAACAATGGAAAGAGTGGGAAAAAACAATTTTATTTATCACTCATGATGTGGAAGAAGCATTGTTTCTTTCTAATCGAATTTTAGTTGTAGAAAATCAACCGATAACTACTTTAACCGAGAGGATTGTACCGCTTGATTGTAATCGGACAAGAAAAGATTTATATAAACCAGAAGTATTAGCACTGAAAGATGAGCTTCTTAGTATGTTGCAAAGGCAGGTACTCGCATGATGAACCGGTTGAAGGAGCTATTACCTGCTCTTACACTTTCTAGTATTTTACTTGCTCTTTGGGAAGTAGGCGCAAGAATTGTAGATGAAATGTACATTTTACCGTCACCGTCTGCAATTGTAATGAAGATATGGAAACTAAAAGACATATTATTTACGGTTCATTTGCCAGCAACATTATATGTCGTTTTAATAGGGGTGGCTATTTCTATCGTACTTGGGGTAGGGCTAGCGATGTTAATGAATGCGAGTAATTGGATGGAGAGAGCATTTTATCCATTATTAGTTGCCTCACAAACGATTCCTATTACAGCGCTTGCTCCGCTTTTCGTTTTATGGTTTGGATATACGATTTGGAGTAAGGTCGTTGTTACGGTTTTAATTACGTTTTTCCCAATTACGGTTAATACGTATGATGGACTGCGCAGTACGAAAAAAGAATGGGAAGAGCTTTTAGTTACGTATGGGGCAACGAAAAAAGATGTTTTTCTTAAATTAAAATTGCCGTCTGCTCTTCCTTATTTTTTCTCAGCTTTAAAAATTGCAGTACCGCTTAGTGTAATTGGGGCGGCAATTGGTGAATGGCTCGGTGCACAAGCGGGGCTAGGATATTTCAGTAAGAGAATGATGACGCAATTAGACGGGGCAGGTGTATTTGCACCCATTGTATTGTTATCATTATTAGCTATTTTCTTCGTCGTACTTATTTCGGTATTAGAAAAGAAATTCATTAGTTGGAGGAAGCATTCATGAAATTTTTAAAACGCATCTTTGTGCTTACATTATTAGTTGCAATGATTGCTGGATGTTCGAGTAATTCAGCATCAGATAAGAATAAAAAAGAAAAAGAAATAACGGTCATGCTTGATTGGTACCCAAATGCGGTACATAGCTTTATTTATGCGGCAATTGAAAAAGGTTACTTTAAAGAAGAAGGAGTAAAGGTGAATATTAAATTCCCTTCCAATCCGACTGACCCATTAACGTTAGCAGCTGCAGGAAAAGTAACGGTTGGCTTATATTATCAGCCAGATGTTGTCATGGCAAAAGCAAATGAACAAATTCCAGTGAAATCAATTGGAGCTGTCGTACGTTCACCATTAAATCATGTTGTATCGCTGAAGTCTGCAGGCATTCAATCGCCAAAAGATTTAGAGGGTAAAACAGTTGGATATTCTGGAACACCTTTAAGTGAGATGTATTTAAAAACGATGGTAAAAGAAGCTGGTGGTAATCCAGATACAGTGAAAGTAGTCGATGTTGGTTTTGATTTAGTACCAGCATTAATTACGAAAAAAGTGGATGCGGTAACAGGGGCATACATTAACCATGAAGTACCTGTTATGCGTCATGAAGGTCATGAACCAGCATACTTTAATCCAGCAGATTACGGTGTACCGAATTATCATGAACTCGTATTTGTAACAGGTGATAAAACATTGAAAAAAGATAAAGAAGCTTTGCAAGCTTTCTTACGTGGTACGAAAAAAGGTTATGATTTCATGAAGAAAAATCCAGATGAAGCATTAAATATTTTATTAAATCATCAGGAAAAAGAAAACTTCCCACTTGTACCAGAAGTTGAAAAAGAAAGTATGAAAATTTTATTAGAGAAAATGGAAACAAAGGATGAACCATTTTTATCAGATTCAAAAGAGTCATGGGAGAAACAAAATAAATGGTTGAAAGATAAAGGAATGACGAAAGAAATCGTTCCGGCCAATGAGTTATTCGAAAACATTTTAAAGTAGGCGAATGAATATGAAAAATGAGCTTCATGTAATCTCAAATGGTCACATGTCATTCGAAGAGTTAGTGAATGTAGCGATGCAAATTGAAAGTGAAATTGATTATTTGCATATTCGTGAGCGTGAGAAAAGTACGAAGGAATTGTATGAAGGTGTGGAAAGTCTTTTGAAGAAAGGCTTTCCAGCATCAAAAATAGTGATAAATGATCGAATTGATATTGCTATTTTATTAAACATTCCGCGTGTACAGCTAGGATATCGAAGCGCAGATGTAAGGTCAGTGAAAGAAAAGTTTTCTTATTTGCATGTCGGTTATTCTGTGCATTCTTTAGAAGAGGCGATCGATGCATTTAAGAATGGCGCGGATTCACTCGTCTATGGTCATGTATTTCCGACAGATTGTAAAAAAGGTGTGCCAGCGAGAGGGCTTGAAGAAATTTCAGACATTGCAAAGTGTTTATCCATACCGATTACAGCAATTGGAGGAATCACTCCGGAAAACACTGGAGATGTTCTTACTAACGGCGTCAGTGGTATTGCTGTTATGTCTGGGATTATAAGTAGTAGTAACCCGTATAGCAAAGCGAAATCTTATAAGGAATCAATAAGAAAGTGGGCGGAAAAACATGTGTAAGAAGTATGATGTAGCGATAATTGGCGGTGGTGTAATTGGTAGTTCAGTTGCACATTTTCTAGCAGAAAGAGAGCATAAAGTAGCGATTGTAGAGAAGCAACAGATTGCATCTGAAGCCTCGAAAGCAGCCGCTGGTTTACTTGGGGTGCAGGCAGAATGGGATGAGTATGACCCGCTATTTGAACTTGCTAGAGAAAGCCGTGCTATATTTCCACAACTTGCAGAAGTTTTACGTGAAAAAACAGGAATTGATATTGGGTATGAAGAGAAAGGCATTTATCGCATTGCTCAAAATGAAGAGGAGAAGGAAAGAATTCTTCATATTATGGATTGGCAGCAGAAAACCGGTGAAGATTCTTACTTTCTAAGGGGAGATCGTTTACGAGAGCAAGAGCCGTATCTATCTGAGTCAATTATAGGTGCTGTATATTATCCGAAAGATGGCCATGTTATTGCGCCAGAGCTTACGAAAGCATTCGCGCATTCTGCGGCAATTTCCGGTGCGGATATATATGAGCAAACAGAAGTGTTTGATATTCGTATTGAAAATAAGAAAGTGACTGGAATTGTGACAAGCGAAGGTATGATCACTTGCGAGAAAGTTGTTATTGCAGGTGGCTCATGGAGCACGAAGTTACTAGGTTATTTTCACCGCGAATGGGGTACATATCCAGTTAAAGGAGAAGTAGTAGCGGTAAGAAGTAGAAAACCACTTTTAAAGGCACCTATTTTCCAAGAAAGATTTTACATTGCACCAAAGCGCGGCGGACGTTACGTAATTGGAGCAACGATGAAGCCTCGTACGTTCAATAAAACTGTGCAACCAGAAAGTATTACTTCTATATTAGAGCGCGCGTATACAATATTGCCTGCTTTAAAAGAAGCTGAATGGGAAAGTGCATGGGCAGGATTAAGACCACAATCGAATCATGAAGCTCCTTATATGGGAGAGCATGAAGAAATAAAAGGTTTATATGCTTGCACAGGCCATTATCGAAACGGCATTTTATTAAGTCCTGTTTCTGGTCAATATATGGCTGATTTAATAGAAGGAAAGCAGGAGAATCACTTGCTAGATTTATTGCTTTCTAAAACAGTTTAGAAAGGGGATGGAAGTTTGAATTTAAAAATTAATGGTAATCAAATTGAAGTGCCAGAGAGTGTGAAAACAGTAGCTGAGCTACTTACACATTTAGAGTTAGATAACAGAATTGTTGTAGTAGAGCGTAATAAAGATATTTTACAAAAAGATGATCATACAGATACATCTGTTTTTGATGGAGACCAAATTGAGATTGTAACTTTCGTAGGAGGCGGTTGATTATGTTAAACATTGGACCATTTTCATTTCATTCTAGACTTTTATTAGGAACAGGCAAATTCCCTGATTTTGATGTGCAGCAAAAGGCAATTGATGTATCTGAGGCAGAAATTTTAACGTTCGCAGTACGTCGTATGGATATATTTGATGCAAAGCAGCCTAATTTATTAGAGAAACTTGATGTAAAAAAATATACGTTATTACCGAATACAGCCGGAGCAAAAAATGCTGAAGAAGCTGTTCGTATTGCAAAATTAGCAAAAGCTTCAGGGCTTTGCGACATGATAAAGGTAGAAGTTATTGGTGATGATAGAACGTTATTACCTGATCCGGTAGAGACGTTAAAGGCATCTGAAATGTTACTAGAAGAAGGATTTATCGTACTTCCGTACACATCTGATGATGTTGTATTAGCACGTAAATTACAAGAACTTGGCGTGCATGCGATTATGCCAGGAGCATCTCCAATTGGATCAGGACTTGGTATTGTAAATCCATTGAATTTGAGCTTCATTATTGAACAAGCGACAGTACCAGTTATCGTTGATGCTGGTATCGGTAGCCCGGCTGATGCGGCATTTGCGATGGAATTAGGAGCAGATGGCGTGTTATTAAATACAGCTGTTTCAGGGGCAAAAGATCCTATTAAAATGGCACAAGCAATGAAATTAAGTATTGAGGCAGGTCGTTTAGGATTTGAAGCAGGTCGTATTGCACGCAAACGTTGTGCAACGGCAAGTAGTCCTTTAGAAGGAATGAGCGTAGTTGAATAATCGATATTCTCGCCAAGAATTATTCTCTCCGATTGGGGAAGAAGGCCAGCAAAAAATAAGAGAAAAGCATGTACTCATTATCGGCGCAGGTGCATTAGGTAGTGCAAATGCAGAAATGTTTGTAAGAGCAGGTGTTGGCACAGTAACGATTGTTGACCGGGATTATGTCGATTGGAGTAATTTACAAAGGCAGCAATTGTATGCAGAGAGTGATGTGGAAAATAATCTTCCGAAGGCTGTAGCAGCGAAGAAGCGTCTAGAAGAGATTAATAGTGAAGTAAGAGTAGAAGCGCTCGTTCAAGATGTAACAGCTGAGGAGTTAGAAGAACTCGTTACAAACGTTGATGTAATGATTGATGCAACTGATAATTTCGAAACGCGTTTCATTGTGAATGATATAGCACAAAAATATTCTATTCCATGGATTTACGGAGCATGTGTAGGGAGTTACGGCCTTTCTTACACAATCCTTCCTAGTAAAACGCCATGTTTATCTTGTTTATTACAATCGATTCCGCTTGGCGGAGCGACATGTGATACAGCGGGGATTATATCACCTGCTGTATCTCTCGTCGTTTCTCATCAAGTAACGGAAGCTCTTAAACTGTTAGTGGAAGATTACGAATCACTTCGAGATGGACTTGTATCGTTTGATGTATGGAAGAATGAATATTCATGTATGAATGTGCAAAAGCTTCGTAAACATAATTGCCCTTCGTGCGGAGAGAATGCATTATATCCTTATTTAAACAAAGAAAATACATCGAAAACAGCAGTTTTATGCGGGAGAAATACAGTTCAAATTAGACCACCCCATAAAGAGGAAATAGATTTTGAACGATACAAAGAGCTGCTGAATGATCGTGTAAATGATTTAAATGTAAATCCATATTTATTATCATTTTCTGTGGAAGAAAAGAGATTAGTTGCTTTTAAAGATGGTCGTGTACTTGTACATGGAACGAAAGATATAAGTGAAGCAAAAACAGTTTATCATCGTTATTTTGGATAGAAAAGGATGAGTGGGATGAAAGTAAATAAAGCTTTAACAATTGCAGGATCTGATAGCGGTGGCGGTGCCGGCATTCAAGCAGATTTAAAAACATTCCAAGAGCTTGGTGTGTACGGAATGACGGCGATTACGGCGATTACTGCTCAAAACACGCTTGGCGTTCAAGGGGTATATCCAGTTTCGTTAGAAGGTATTACGGAACAGTTGAATTCAATTGGTACGGATTTAACACCAGATGCTGTAAAAATAGGTATGTTATTTAGCAGCGAAATTATTCAAATTGTAGCAGAATATATTAATAAATTTGGCTGGAATAATATTGTACTAGACCCTGTTATGATTGCTAAGGGCGGTGCATCATTATTACAACAAGAAGCAGTACAAGCGTTAAAAGAATATTTATTGCCAGTAGCAACAGTTGTAACGCCGAACGTTCCTGAGGCAGAAGTGTTAACGGGGCTGGAAATTCATAACATTGAAGATAGTAAAGAAGCTGCAAAAGTACTGCATGAATTAGGTGCGAAATATGTACTTATGAAGGGCGGACATGCAGAATATCAAGGTAATGAAGTAATTGATTTACTCTTTGATGGAGAAGAGTTTATTGAATTTAGAAGTGAACGAATTCCTTCAAAGCAAACACACGGAAGCGGCTGTACATTTGCTTCAGCGGTTACAGCAGGGCTTGCGAAAGGCTACTCGATGGAAGAGGCAGTTCAAGAGGCAAAACGATTTATTAGTATAGCAATTGAAGAGCCGTTGCATATTGGAAGTGGTCATGGACCGACGAATCATTTTGCATACAAAATGAATAAAGAACAAGTGTAAAGAAAAAAAAGTCAGTTTTATAACTGGCTTTTTTTCTGTTTACTTTTTCAAAATACAGGAGTAATATATCAGCCAGAATATATTTTTTGTAATACGCTGAGTCCAATGATATGGAGCGGAGGAACCAATTTGTGCAGTGTCACTCGGGGTGAATCTTTCAAATTTGAAAGTAGGGCTACTCTCAAAGCCCGAATCCGACAGCTAACTTCGTAAGCGTCTTGAGAGAGGACGGTGCCACGATGGATACATCACTTCATCGGTCCGATTAGTATAAGGGAATATTAATCTACGTTTGAGTTCTTTTATGCTAAGGAGGATGAGGTACATGGAACTAACACTTATTTGTGTTGGGGAGGAAAGCAAGGTAAATAGTTTAATAGATTTAGTAGCATATCAACATGAGTTAATTATTTTCACAGCAAATGAAGAGATAGCGGCCGAAGTGAGGAATTGTGGATTTGATTGGACGTATAGTTGTAGTAAGGAGCAAGATTTTACTAGTATTTGTGAGTGTATTAAGAAGGTAATTTTACTAGGGGATGAGCTCCCAATCGTTAGCTTCTTCACAGAACACATTCGCTTTTCTTTTCAAGCACCTATTACTGTTGTTACAAGGAATAAACGATATCCAGCGAGGCTCTATGAAACAATTGGAGCTGCATTTGTCGTGTTTACGAATTGTGATAATATATCTTTTTTATTTTTTGAATAGGGTGGGTGAAAAGAAGATGAAGGTGTTGTTACTAGGAGATATAGCGAATCGTTGGGCGGTATCGATAGAGCGAGTTCAAGAATTGGTGATGCTCGACCCCATTTTTCCAAAGCCCTATATCATACTGCCATCAAAAGACGCTTTATATTTAAAAACAGATGTTATCGAATATGAGCAACTACATGCAGAATTGTCACAAGTTTATATTCGCGGGAGAAATTTACGTACTTTTTTACGAGGAGAATAAATAGTGAAAAAAAGAGCGAATGTTAAGTGCAACAAGCGATGCACTTCATGTCATTCGCTCTTTTTATTTCGTATTTAAAAGATCATTTCTATGAAAAAGCAAGAAAAGACGAGAAAATAGATGGGATAATATTAATAATACTTAATGTAAGCGTTTAAATAGATGGATATTTTCTTATTTTCAGTAATTTAGCTCTTTACAAGTGAAATATAGAGGAGTATATTTACTCTCATAAATCATTCATAAAATTTCCAAAAAAACCTAAAATCGCTGAGTTCCAGAAATGGAGCGGGGGAACCAATTTTGTGCATCGTCACTTGGGGTGAATCTTTCAGTTTTGAAAGTAGGGCTACTCTTTAGGCCCGAATCCGACAGCTAACCTCGTAAGCGTTTAGAGAGGAGGTTTACTTTTTGTTGTTCATTTTTTGAACACTGAGTAGAGCTCAGTGTTCTTTTTTAATATTTTAATGGTAAATTTTAACAATTAGAAATGAGGAATAGCCATGTTAGATGTTGTAATGATCGGGATTTTTGTTGTGTTAGTTGCATCGATGATAAGTCTTGCAAGTTGGTCAGATAAAGTTGTGAAAGAAGGGAAGCAATCATGATGATTGTTTTATCAGTTATTGTTGCAGCAATTACGGTGTACTTAGTGTATGCATTATTAAATCCGGAAAAGTTTTAATTAGGGGGAGTCATTCATTATGATCTGGGTTGCAGTCGTTATTACAATGCTATTGTTTATTCTTGTGGCAAAGCCAACGGGAATTTATTTAGAGAAAGCCTTTCAAGGTAGTAAAAAGCTAGATAAAGTATTCGGGCCTTTTGAAAAACTTATTTTTAAAATTACAGGTGTAAAAGAATACAATCAAACGTGGAAACAGTACGCATTATCATTAGTTTTATTAAACGGATTTATGATTGTTGTCGTATATTTCATTTTCAGACTACAAGGAGTATTGCCATTAAATCCAGCACACATTGAAGGAATGGAGCCTACGCTCGCTTTTAATACAGCAATTAGTTTTATGGCTGATACAAACTTACAGCATTATAGCGGTGAAAATGGTTTATCTTATTTATCACAATTAATCGGAATTACATTCTTAATGTTTGCAGCACCGGCAACGACGTTAGCGCTCGTTATGGCATTTATAAGAGCGCTTGCTGGAAAAGAACTCGGTAACTTTTTCGTTGATTTTACGAGAGCATTAACGAGAGTGTTTCTTCCTATCGCATTTATGGCGGCACTAGTCTTTGTCGCATTTGGTGTACCACAAACGCTAGACGGGGCAGTTACGGCGCAAACGATTGATGGCGCGAAGCAAAGTATTTTACGCGGTCCAGTTGCATCATTCGTTTCCATTAAGGAACTTGGAAATAACGGCGGTGGATTTTTCGGAGCTAATTCTACACATCCTTTTGAAAATCCAGGGCAAATGAGTAATATTTTGCAAATGATGCTTATGATGTTATTGCCAACAGCACTTCCATTTACGTACGGAAGAATGGTAGGAAATAAAAAACAAGGTCGCATCCTTTTTGTATCACTATTCATGGTGTTTTTACTAGGATTTATAACAATTACGACATCTGAACTAAATGGGAATCCGGCATTAAATGCAATGGGTATTGAACATGTACAAGGAAGTACAGAAGGAAAAGAAGTAAGGTTCGGAACAGTATTTTCTTCACTATACGCAACAGTAACGACAGCTGCTGAAACCGGAGCCGTGAATACGATGCATGATACGTTAACACCAATTGGCGGGTTAGTACCGCTCGTAAATATGATGTTAAATACAGTATACGGCGGCGTTGGAGCAGGCTTTGTGAACATTATTATGTATGCGATTATCGCAGTCTTTATATCTGGATTGATGGTCGGACGGACACCAGAGTTTTTAGGTAAGAAAATTGAAGGTAAGGAAATGAAATTAATTGCGGTAACGATATTATTTCATCCATTGCTCATTTTAGGATTTTCGGCATTAGCTCTTTCAACAAGTTTAGGGACGGATGCTATTTCTCATTCCGGTTTCCACGGTTTAACGCAAGTGGTATACGAATACACCTCGTCAGCTGCGAATAATGGGTCTGGATTTGAAGGATTAGCGGATAATACACCGTTTTGGAATATTACAACTGGTTTAGTTATGTTTTTAGGGCGCTATTTCAGTTTAATTACGATGCTAGCTGTTGCAGCTTCTTTGAAAGAAAAGACGGTTGTGCCAGCAACAGTCGGAACGTTCCGTACAGATAATAGTTTATTTGGCGGCATTTTCATCGGAACAATTGTAATTGTTGGTGCATTAACATTCTTCCCGATGTTAGTACTCGGACCAATTGCAGAATTTCTTACATTGAAGTAATGGAGGGTAAATGATGAGACCGGTAGTAGTAAAAGAAAAAAGAGTAAATGAGTCACAAATACATGTTGTAGAAGATGAAGTTAGACAAGCGAAAACGATGGATCGTGATATCGTAACACATGCGATGAAACAATCCTTTGCGAAATTGAATCCAAAAGTCATGATAAAGAATCCGATTATGTTCGTTGTAGAAATTGGATTTATCATTACGTTCATTTTATCGTTTCTTCCAAGTCATTCTAGTAGTGTACCAGGATGGTTTAATATAACAGTTTCTTTCATTCTCTTATTTACAGTTTTATTTGCTAATTTTGCAGAAGCATTAGCGGAGGGACGGGGGAAAGCGCAAGCTGATTCTTTAAAGCAGTCGAAGAAAGATGTGTTTGCAAATGTTGTAAAAGAAAATGGAGACATCGTTCAAGTTTCAGCAACTGATCTTAGAAAAGGTGACGTTGTTATTGTAAAGCAAGGTGAGATGATTCCAAGTGATGGTGAAGTCATTAAAGGATTAGCGTCTGTTGATGAATCTGCAATTACAGGGGAATCAGCAGCTGTAATAAAAGAAGCGGGCGGTGATTTTTGTTCCGTAACAGGCGGTACGATGGTTGTAAGTGATGAGATTACGATTGTCATTACGAGTAATCCTGGTGAATCCTTTATTGATAAAATGATCTCTTTAGTAGAAGGAGCTGCTCGTCAAAAAACACCGAATGAAATTGCTTTAAATACAGTATTAACGAGCTTAACGCTTATTTTCTTAATCGTTGTTGTGACGTTACCGATTTTTACAAATTATTTAGGATTTCAAATTGATACAGCTGTACTTGTCGCGTTGTTAGTTTGTTTAATTCCAACGACAATTGGTGGATTATTATCAGCAATTGGTATTGCCGGGATGGACCGGGTGACAAAGTTTAATGTGTTAGCGATGTCGGGCAAAGCAGTAGAAGCTGCGGGTGATATTAATACAATTATTTTAGATAAAACGGGTACGATTACTTTCGGGAACCGAATGGCTCATACATTATTACCTGTAGGAAATGAAACGATTGAGCAAGTTGGAAAGTGGGCTGCTATTAGCTCAGTCTTAGATGAAACACCAGAAGGTCGATCTGTTATCGAGTATGTGCAAGCGAAATCTATATCATATAATAGAGAACTTGCAGAACAAGGTGAGTTTGTTCCATTTAAAGCAGAAACGAGAATGAGTGGTGTTGATTTACAGGACGGAACGAAAGTGAGAAAAGGTGCTGTCGGTAGCGTGATTGAATGGGTTCAGTCACAAGGTGGAACAATTCCGAAAGATGTAAATCAAAAAGCAGATTTCATTTCAAAAGAGGGCGGAACACCACTTGTAGTTGCAGTGAATAATCTTATTTACGGTTTAATCTATTTAAAAGATACAGTAAAACCTGGTATGCGTGAACGTTTTGAACAGTTACGTCAAATGGGGATTAAAACGGTTATGTGTACAGGGGATAACCCATTAACAGCAGCAACCATTGCAAAAGAAGCAGGAGTAGATGAGTTTGTTGCTGAGTGCAAACCAGAAGATAAAATTGCAGTTATTAAAGCAGAGCAAGATAAAGGGAAACTTGTAGCGATGACAGGTGATGGTACAAATGATGCGCCGGCATTAGCGCAGGCTGACGTTGGATTAGCCATGAATAGTGGTACAACAGCTGCGAAAGAAGCAGCCAATATGATTGATTTAGATTCGAACCCGACAAAAATTATTGAGGTTGTAGGAATCGGTAAGCAATTGTTAATGACACGTGGTGCGTTAACGACGTTTAGTATTGCAAATGATATAGCGAAATATTTTGCAATCATTCCAGCAATGTTTACACTTGCGATTCCGCAAATGGAAGCATTGAACATTATGAAACTAACATCACCACTGTCAGCGATTTTATCAGCATTACTATTTAATGCAGTTATTATTCCATTACTCATTCCATTGGCGATGAAAGGTATCGCATATAAACCGATGAGTTCGAATGCACTACTTGGCCGAAACCTACTTATTTATGGGCTTGGCGGAGTGATTGTACCGTTCATTGGAATTAAAGTAATTGATATGATTGTCGGCTTGTTCATATAAGGAAGAGGGGAAAGAGATGGCGAAGAAACAAAATATACTGTCACCGATTATCCGCATTACTTTTACATTTTTAGTGTTGTGCGGACTTGTATACCCGCTTATTGTTACTGGTATTGCACAAGCGGTAATGAAGGATAATGCGGATGGAAGTCTAATATATAATGATAAAAATGAAGTGATTGGTTCTACATTAATCGGTCAAAATTTCACAAATCCACGTTATTTTCATGGGCGTGTTTCTAGTATTGAATATAAAGCAGAGGCATCTGGTTCAAATAACTATGCATCGTCTAATCCAGATTTAGAGAAACGAGTAGAGAAAAGTATTGAAGAGTGGAAGAAACAAAATCCCACCGTACCAGTTACAGAAGTGCCAATTGATTTAGTGACAAATTCAGGTTCAGGGCTTGATCCTGACATTAGTCCGAAGGCAGCTTCCGTACAGGTAGAGCGTATCTCAAAAATAACGAAAATTCCGAAAGAAACACTAGAGCAATTGATTAAAGATCAAACAGAAGGTGCGGCACTTGGTTTATTTGGAGAGACCCGCGTAAACGTCTTAAAGTTAAATTTAGAATTACAGAAACTACTGAAATAGTAACAGTGCTACCTCAATCTAACGGATTGAGGTAGTGTTGTTTCGAAAGAAAGGTTGTGTGTGTTTTGTATGCGGATGACTATAAACCGACGTTTCAAAGGCGAACGCCAGAGGAATATTTAGAATATATTCGTCAGCAAAATCGTGGGAAGTTAAAGCTATATGTAGGGGCTGCTCCAGGAGTAGGGAAAAGTTATAAAATGCTCTATGATGCTAGAGAGATGAAAAAGGACGGTATGGATATTGTAATTGGTTTAATTGAAACGCACGGGAGAAAAGAGACGGAAGAAGCAATTGCTGATTTAGAAAAAGTTCCTTTGAAAGAAATACAGTATAAAGGAAAAGTATTTTATGAGCTTGATGTGGAAGGCATTATAAAACGTGCACCGCAAGTTGTTGTGGTGGATGAACTTGCGCATAGTAATGTTCCTGGATCTAAAAATAAGAAACGCTATATGGATGTACAGGAATTGATAGATGCCGGTATATCCGTATTATCAGCGTTTAACATCCAACATTTAGAAAGCGTTCATGACATTGTAGCTCAAATTACAAATGTGAAAGTAAGAGAACGTATTCCAGATTTTATTTTGCAAAAGGCGAATGAAATTCAGCTCGTTGATGCAACGCCGGAAGTACTTCGGAAGAGGTTAATAGACGGAAAGATATATAAAGAAGAAAAAATTCAGCAAAGCTTACAAAATTTCTTTACGCTTAATAATTTAGGAGCACTAAGAGAATTATCACTTCGTGAAGTCGCTGACGATATGGACGAAAAGATTAGTCAAACAGTGATAGAACCGATTGGAGTGAAAGAAAAAATTCTCGTTTGCGTACAGTACAGTTCAACGGCAGAGAAATTAATAAGACGGGGATGGCGCATGGCTGATCGGTTATACGCTGAATTGTATGTATTAAATGTTGAAAGAGAAAATATAGATTCTCTTTCAGCTAGTAAAAAGCAAACGATTGAAGAGTGGAAGGCGCTCACGAATCAATTTGATGCAAGGTTTGTGTTAGAAGAGTCGAAAGGGAGAAAGCCAGCAGACGTTATTATTGAAGTCGCGAAAAGATTACAAGTAACGCAAATTTTACTTGGGCAATCAGCGAGAACGCGGTGGGAAGAAATTCGAAAAGGTTCGATTGTGAATGAAATTATGAGACAGACGAAGCATATTGATATTCATATTGTTGCGGATCAACGAGTTTAAAATAGAGCCGACCTTTCGGGGGCTCTATTTTGCTTTTAGTAAAGCATGAAAATGTATCATTTTCATTGCATATAAAATGATAAGTAGAAATGTAATTGCACCTATGAAGAAAATCCAAAAGTAATTTTGATTAAATAAAAGAAATCCACCTATAAGTGGCCCTGTGCCCATACCAAGATAGCGGATGAAGTTGTACATACCGATAGCAGTTGCGCGTTCTTGTACGAATTCTTCCGTTAACAAAGTAGTGTGAGTTGGCATAGAAAGTCCCATACTAAAACCGTACAAAGATGTAACGATAATGATGAATGAGATATTAATGCTATATGTGAAAGAGAATAAAACGACACATATAATATTGAAGAAACTCGTAATAAATAAAGTTTGCTTTGTTGTGAGGCGTTTTTGCAAAAACTTGTAGCAAAAACTTCCCAGCATGATAGAAAGAGACATTGGTACAAACATAAGACCAATTTCCTTTACAGTTAAATGAAATGAATTTGTTAAAATACTCGGTAAAAAAACGAGAAAGCAAAAGTAAATACAAAATTGAATGAAGCCAATAAGAGTAATAGAAAATCCAGTTTTATTTTTTAAGATAAACCAGTAATTCTTTTTTGCTTGCGGTTGCTTAATTACAGTAGGTTTTGTTTCTGGAAGTAGTGAAATGTTTATCATTAATAAGAGAATGCCAAGTATAGATAAAAATAGAAATACGGATAAGTGGCCATTTATACTGCCGAGATAACCACCAATGAGAGGACCAATCGCAGGTGCGAGGGCAAGTAACATTTGGTATAGGCTCATCGCTTCTCCGCGTTCTTTTCCTTCAAATAAATCGCCGATAATCGTTGCTGAAACTACAGGTATAGCCGCTATTCCTATAGCTTGAACAGCTCTAAAAAAGAGAAATAAATAAATGTTTGCCGAAAAAGCACATCCGATTGAACCAATTGTACTAATGACTAAACTAGGGATAAGGACAGATTTTCTCCCTTTTGTATCAATGAAAGGTCCATATACGAGCTGCATAATCGCAAGAATGAACGTGAAAAGTGAAACTGTTACATTTACAAGATAAAGAGAAGTATGAAAAGAACCTTGAATCATGGGCAAGATAGGTGTGTAAATATTTTGAGCGAAGGAACCAAGTAAGGCATTCATACAGACAACATATAAAATGAAAGTTAGTTTAGATTTTTTCATCTTGTTAACCTCCTTGTGTTTTTTGTTTCCTTAGAAACTAAATTTATTTTAACATGATTTTCTCACTTGTAAAGATGAAAAAATGGTTTTAAAATGGTATATAGTTAAATTGTTTCTTTGGAAACTTAGGAGGCGAACGGATTGAAGCGTGCAACGAAACAAATGGAAATACTTTCGGACATTCGTACACTTTTGCATAAAAGAGAAGAACATTTGAAAGGACAAAATGAGAAGTTTCTTCGTGAGACAGGTGTAAGTAGTATGTCTTTATCTGAGTTACATGTAATCGAGTGTATCGGGAAAAATGGTCTGATGAATGTAACGGCAATTACGATAGAAATGGGAATGACGAAGGGTGCAATCTCTAAAGTTTGTACAAAGTTGTTCCAAAAGAAATTCGTTGAGAAGATGCAAATGTTAGACAATCAAAAAGAAATTTTCTTTCGCTTAACGGAAAGCGGAAATGAAATATATAAAGCTCATGATAAATTGCATAAACAAGCTGAAGAAAAGTGGCTGTTACTCTTAGATAGATATACGAAAGAAGAACAAGATTTTATTCAGAGGTTTATAAAGGATGTCTCTGATCATTTGGAAATATAATTGGAAGAAAAAATTCCGTTTTCTCAAGTCTTTTAAATATAATTTCTGAAAGAACTCATATATAATAGAAACAGATACTTAACATGGTGAATAATTAAAGAGTCAATATATATAGAGGAGAGAGTAACATGCTTGAAAATACAGGGTTAGTATTAGAAGGCGGCGGTATGCGTGGTGTATATACGGGCGGGATATTAGAATATTTTATGGAACAAGATTTATATTTTCCATATGTAATCGGTGTATCAGCTGGTGCTTGTCATGCAGCGTCGTATCTTTCCAGACAAAGAAATAGAAATAAAACAGTAAATATTGATTATGCATCACATCCGAAATATTTATCGTATAAAAACTTATGGAGAAAACGTCAGCTATTTGATATGGATTTTATTTTTCATGAAATTCCAGAAAAGCATGTGCCGTTTGATTTTGAAACATACTTTAATAGCCCAGAGCGTTTCCTTGTAGGAACGACGGATTGTGAAACAGGACAGTCTGTTTATTTTGAAAAAGAGGGAACGAATGACGATGCACTAAATTTATTACAAGCTTCTAGTTCATTACCTTTCATTGCACCAGTAGTAAATTATCGTGGTAAGCAATTATTAGATGGCGGGATTTCAGATCCAATTCCAGTTCGTAAAGCACAGGAAGATGGATTTGAAAAATCAGTCGTAATTTTAACAAGAAATCACGGTTACGCAAAGAAAAAATCAAGATTTGGGTGGATTGCTGCGAAAGCTTATAAAAAATATCCGAATCTTGTTAACACGATGCTAAATCGCTATGAAGTGTATAATGAAACACTTCACTACATTGAAAAAGAAGAACAAGCGGGTAATTTATTTGTTATTCGTCCAGAAGTACCGCTTCAAGTAGATCGTATGGAAAAAGATACAGCAAAACTACAAAATCTATATGAGCAAGGCTATGAAGATGCAAAGAGACAGTTTGCAGATTTAAAAGCGTTCTTGCAAAAATAAGTATTAGGCTGTGGAGATGGAGTTCTCTGCAGTCTTTTTTATTATTGGTTTCAATACTGAATGTTGGTTATACACGTTTTTAGGTTGTGGTATAATATGGATAAAAGGTATGTGGAGAGGTGATACATATGGAAAATGTATATAAAGGTCTTAGACATACTGGATTTACCATGATGCTTATTTTTGGTGGTGTATTTTTACTGCGCTGGTTCATTCATGATGAAATGCTACTGGATCAGCTTATTGGGTGTAGCGTAGGGATGGTAATGGTTATTTCTTCAGTTTTCATTCAGAAGTATAGTAAAGAATTACAGGTAGAAGAGAAATATTAAAAGATTATAAGCTCCTTCATATTTTGGAGGGACCGTTATAGTTTGAATGATTGTTATAAAAGAAAAGTAGAGCATCGAAATCCGATGCTCTACTTTTTTAATGTGGTAAGAAAATCAATTGATAAGCAAACAAAATTCCAAATACATATACAAGTGGGTGAACAGCACGGAATTTACCTTTTGCCACTTTCATAAGTGGATATGAAATAAATCCAAGTGCAATACCTGTTGCGATACTTGATGTAAGTGGCATGCTTAAGATTACTAAGAATGCTGGGAATGCTTCATCAAATGCGTCCCAATCGATGTGGCGAACTGAACCCATCATAAGGCTACCAACGATAATTAATGATGGTGCAGTAATAGCTGATACACCAGAAACGGCACTTACTAAAGGTCCGAAGAATGCTGCTAGAGCGAATAGAACAGCTACTGTAACAGTTGTTAAACCAGTACGACCACCAGCTGCAACGCCAGCAGAAGATTCAATGTAAGCTGTTGATGGTGTTGTTCCGAACATAGAACCGATTGTTGCTGAGAATGAGTCAGATAGAAGAGCTCGTCCAGCTTTTGGAAGCTTTCCATCTTTCATAAATCCACCTTGTTGAGCAACGCCAAGTAATGTACCTGTTGTATCGAATAATGTAACAAGGAAGAATGAGAATACAACGCCGTATAATCCATAGTTAATTACGTCAGATACAGCAGTAATTGGATTTGAAACGATAATTCCTTCTGGTAATCCAGGCATTGATGTAACGCCGTTTGAGAATGTTAATTGTCCTGTGAAGAAAGCAATAATACCAGTTAATAGCATACCGATAAATAGTGCGCCATTTACATTTAAAGACATAAGAACAATCGTAATTCCAAGTCCAGCTAATGCTAGTAGTACTGGAGCAGAGTGAAGATCACCAAGTCCAACTAAGTTTGCTTCATTTTTTGTAACGATACCTGTTAAACGTAAACCGATAAAGGCGATGAAAAGCCCGATACCAGCAGTAATTGCATGTTTTAAGTTTTCAGGAATTGCTTCCATTAATTTTGTACGGAAAGATGTGAATGATAACAAAATTAAAATCATACCTGCTACGAATACAGCAGAGAATGCAATTGCGAAAGTCATGCCTTCATGAGCTTTTACAACAGAGTAAGAGAAGTAAGCATTTAATCCCATACCTGGTGCAATTGCGATTGGTAAGTTTGTAAAGATCGCCATAAATAATGTTCCGACAACAGCAGCGATAATGGTTGCTGTAAATGCTTGTTCGAATGGAACTCCTGCATCCCCAAGGATGACAGGGTTTACGACAATGATATATGCCATTGTTAAGAAGGTAATAATACCTGCCATAATTTCAGTTTTAATAGAAGTTTTATGTTTTGAAAGGTTAAACATATAAACATCCTTTCTGTTTACGAATAATTTTCACAACAGTTATATATAATATTCGTTTTTTAACTATTTTGCAATAGTTTTGCATAAAAAGTTTACAACAATTCATATTTTGTGTCTTAAATTCGAATATTAATCGTAATATGATGTGCGAATTTCAGTTTTTATTATGCACATTATAAGAAAAAGGAGTTGAAAGAAACTATGCCGCAGCAGAAAAACTTTGTAACAATGCCGGCGCAACATCAAAATAAACAGCCTGGCATTGAATCATTAATGAATCCTCTACCGCAGTTTGAAGATCCAAATTATAAAGGAAGCGAAAAGTTAAAAGGAAAGAGTGTATTAATTACAGGTGGAGATAGCGGAATTGGACGAGCTGTTTCTATCGCTTTTGCGAAAGAGGGAGCAAATATTGCGATTGCGTATTTAGATGAGGAGGGGGATGCAAATGAGACGAAACGATATATTGAGAAAGAAGGCGTAAAGTGTGTATTGTTGCCAGGTGATTTAAGTGATGAACAGCATTGTAAAGATATTGTACAAGAGACTGTCCGGCAGCTAGGTAGTTTAAATGTTTTAGTAAATAATGTCGCGCAGCAATATCCGCAGCAAGGATTAGAGTATATTACAGCAGAACAGTTAGAAAAGACTTTTCGTATTAATATTTTTTCTTATTTTCATGTTACGAAAGCAGCACTTTCTCATTTAAAGCAAGGGGATGTCATTATAAATACGGCATCTATCGTTGCATATGAAGGAAATGAAATGTTAATTGATTATTCCGCAACGAAAGGAGCTATCGTTGCTTTCACACGATCGCTTTCTCAATCGTTAGTGCAAAAAGGGATTCGTGTAAATGGTGTTGCGCCAGGACCAATTTGGACACCACTTATTCCATCAAGTTTTGATGAGAAAAAAGTATCACAGTTTGGGAGCAATGTTCCGATGCAAAGACCTGGTCAACCATATGAATTAGCGCCAGCATATGTATATTTAGCGTCTAGTGATTCATCCTATGTTACCGGGCAAATGATACATGTAAATGGGGGCGTTATTGTAAATGGATAGTTTTCATTTATAAGAGCAAAGTAAAGTTAATTCCACTTATTATAGTGAGCGCTAGGGGGATATAAATGAAAAAGTTATGTTTCATCATACTATTATTTTTCATCCTACCGGTTAGTGCTTTTGCTAATACAGATCATTTAATATTAGTGAATCTTACGACAAACCAGTTGTCTTTTTTTGAAAATGGAAATTATACAAAAACATTCCCTGTAACAACTGGAAGAGATCGTACACCTACGCCTGAAGGTAATTTTTGTATTATAACTAAATATAAAAATAAAGAATACCATCGAAAAAAAATAGCTGGGGGTGCACCAAATAACCCCCTTGGTACGAGATGGCTTGGGCTAGATAAGAATGAATATGCGATTCATGGGACAAATCGGGAATGGACGATTGGAAGTAGGGAATCAAATGGGTGTATTCGCATGCATGACAGGGATATACAGTGGTTATATGATCGAGTCCATTTACAAACAAAAGTAATCATTTCTCGTTTTCATACGAGCCCCGAATATGAAGCGAATAAGCTTGGTTATCGTGTTGTGAGCTGGAATGGTCGTAAAGTAGAAGAAGAGCAAATTGGTATGCTTACGTTAGTAGATCGCGCCGATATATATTGGCAAGAACCGAATGGACAGCTAACGAAAGTGAAAATGGTATTGCCAAACGAAAGGTATGCAGTGTACTCAAAACGAAAAGATGGAATATATTATATAGGAAACAATTTGTATATAGTGGATGAAACAGGAGAAAAAATTCGTTATGAGCAAATTCCTTCTTCAGCTTTAAGTAATATATATAAACGAAAATATAATGTTCCGTAATAGGCTACCGTATTATAGACGGTAGCTTATTTCTACTTTGAGTTTAACTGCAACTATTGTACTTTGCTGAATATAATACAGTACAGATAGGGGGCGGTTACATTATGAAAAGTGAATTTGCGTTTAAAGTTTTCTTAGTAACGACCTGTTTATTTATCGTGTATTTGTATGCGTTTCTCGTCTTTTCGTTTTATGTTCCATACGTTGATTTAATATTGTTCTTCGGATTTATTTGGGCGTTTGTTAAGGCAAGGGAAGGGGAGAAAAGTATATATCGGCGTATTACGTTATGCGGGACAGCCGTTCTCGTTATTTTGTACTTTTTTATTATGCATGATTTTTGGAGGGGAATGTAAAAAAGCATACGATTAGTCGTATGCTTTTTATGTTTAATATTTTGGCTTAAATGTATGACAACAAGTCTCTACACTTGTTGCTACAGAACTTTCTAGCGTCTCGTTCGTTAAAACTGCACTTGTATACGATTCATTTTCAGTTTGACCAGTTTCATCCGCATCTGGCTGAACGATAATCGCACTTGCTTGACAAAAGTTACCTTGTCCCCAAAATGAACAATTGGAAACAGAGCATCTTACTTCTGGCATAAAACCCCCTCCTTATACATTAGTTTGGAATTTTACGTCCATTTCATGTGTAGAAGGAGTTTCCTTTTCTCGTTATTTTTTCGTTTGTTCAAACCATTCTTTAAACTTTTCTTTTGATTGTTCTCCGCTAATACGGCTTACTTCTTTACCATCTTTAAAATGAATAATCGTTGGCGTTCCTTTAATATCGTACTTATCCCAAGGCTCGTTTAAATTTTCAATATCAATTACTTTCATATCAACATTTAAATCTTTCGCTAAAGGTACAACAATAGGAGAGACCTTTTGACAATGAACGCAAGAGGTTTGATAAAAGTAAATCGTTTGTTCTTTTTTATCTTCTATATTTTTATTGAGATCTTCAAGAGAAATTTTATTTGAGTAGTAACCTTTTTCATCTGTCGATGCGCTTTTCTTTTCCATTTGTGTTACAGCAAAGATTGCCGCAAATAAGACGATAATAATACCGCCAAATATAAGCATTTTTTTCATTCTTTCATCTCCTTATTTGTTTTTGATGACAATAAAGCTACAAACAGCGATTGTAATAAAGCCGATAAGTGCTAAAAACGGGATTGTCACAAAGCCGAACCAGTTTATGTATTCTCCCGTACATGGTACGCGGCCGCAAGCTGCCCCTGCAGCTGAAAATGCTGCGATTTTTTGAATTGCATAGTGATATAAAGAAATACAAGCACCAATACTTGCGATCGGTAAAGAATAACTTGCGATGCGATAATCTTTTTTTACTACAGCGATACCGAGCCATAAAACGAATGGATACATGAAAATGCGTTGATACCAACAAAGGACACAAGGCTCAAATTTCATGATTTCGGAAAAGTATAAACTTCCTAGTGTTGCAATAAAAGAAGCTCCCCATGCGGTAAATAAAGCATATTCTTGCTTTTTTTCTCGTCCCATATTTTATACCTCACTTATAATAGTTACATACTAAATTATAGTATGAAGTGGCACAGAAAAGAAAGAAAAAATATGTTTATCAATAAAAGTTTTATAAGGAGAAACTTTTATTGATATGAACATTTTAAAAAAGCGCCATTCTCCAGAAGAGAATAGCGCTATAGTTTACATTTGAATTTGCTCTACTTCTTCTATATGTGACTTTTGGGATGCGTGGTCAATATATTGAAATAGAAGCTGCAATTGTTTATCAACTTCTGGCAGTTCTTTACTGTATTGATAAGCGTGTAAAAAATGCTCAATACGCTTAGAAAATAATTGATCGTTCGTTTGAACCATGAGAACGAGTAATTTATCCCAATTACAGCAATACGTGTAATAGAGAGCTTTATCATAGTCGTTATATGTTTGCACTGTGTACCCTCCTTACCGAGAGTTATATATAGTGTGTGATAAGTAAGGAGAAATACACTTGAAAGAATTTGTTAAGAAAAAAAGTGAATGAAAAAAAACGAGGTGTTTCCTCGTTTTTTAAGCTTTTGGCATTGGCGTAGGTGTTGGTTTTCCGTATCCTTCTTTGTATTTATTGTCGATATAGTTACGAATTTCAAGCGTTGATTTTCCTTTTTGTTTCATCGAAGCAGATTCAACTGCAATTTCTAGGCAATTGACGCAAGTTGTTGCATGGGAATCCCAAACAACTTCACCATTTTTTTTAATTTCACGAATAAAGCAATTTTTATTATTTTTATGTCCTACACTTTCACCGCAACCACAGTAACATGGAATCCAATCTAATAGCTCTGCATTTTGTCCAGCGACAGTGTAAATGTCTTTCATTTGTGGATCAAGCTTGTCTAGGAAGGTAGGAAGTGTGTCGACTCCTTTTGTTTTCTCTTGAATGTCAGCTTGCTGAGTGTGCGATGCATGGTCGTGCTCTTCTTTTGATTCAGATGATTTTTTTTCATTTGTACTAGTAGCTCCGCATCCAGCAAGAATTAAACTCAGTACTGCAAGTAAAGAAAATACATATTTCTTCATACGCTTGTCCCCTTTACAAATGTATTAATCAAATTGTATCAGAGATTATGGTGTGTCGGGTGAAGATTTTTTTGACCGATTTTTGAAATGCCATCGTAGTGAATGGAATAGAAATAAAACCGGGATATAAGCGTATACAATATATAAGCCAGCTTGAGATAGGACTGTATTTAATGTATTGATACTTTCGCGGTTTTTAAAAAATAAAGAAGCTGTAAAAACGATGAAAATAAAAAACGGTAATGTAAATTTAAATGAAATATGAAATGAACGCTTCATCGTTTGGCATGATGACCAAATGGTTAAACAAAGGTTCGGCAAGATAATTAAAAACCAAACAAAAATAATAATATATTCAAACCGTTGAATAAAAGGAACTTTAATTATTTTTAACATCGTTAAAGTAGGCCAAATAGTATGATTTAATTGTCCTTCACTATAATACATAAAAGATACAATAGCTAAAACTACATAAATCAAAATGCTAAAAAAAATTCCTGCATGAGCCCATCTTTTTAAAGATTTACCTTTTTCAATAAATGGATAGAAGATAAGAATTGTTTCAAAACCGAGAAACTCTAATGCAGATTGTTTTGCAGATATAAGTATATCAAAAGGTGAATGTGTAAAAATAGGTAAAATATTACGGAAATGGGCGTATTTCATTGGATAGACTAAAAAGAATACAACGAAAAGAGGAAGTACAATACCCCAAAAACATATCCCTGTCACAGAACGGAAGCCACCTTTTATAATGTAGTAAGTGACTAATAAAAACATAAGGGTAAGTTTCCATAACTTAATGGTAGGGAAGATCCAAACTTGTATCACTTCCATATATGTACGAAGAACAGTAAGGCAAAATAATAAGCAATAAAGAGTGAAAATGACAGAAAATATAGAGCCAAACCATTTTCCAAAACTTGTTGTATGAATGCTAATTAAATCTCCATCTTTTTCTAACATTTTTAACATACAAAACAACACAATATGGGTTGCAATCCCCGCAATAATAAGAGAAATCCAGGCATCATAACCAGCGTTTTTTAAAATTACACGTTGATACCCAAGAACTCCTATTCCAATTTGAAGCGAATGTAATAAAATAAAGGCAAAGTATGGAGAGACTGTCTTTGATTTATTCATTGTATTCATTGCTTATTTCACCTCACTATTCCCCGATTCCAGATTGTACAATATTAAGATCCAAATTTATATCTACGGCGACGTTTTTATACATATTTCGAATTTGTTTTATATTCCATTTTCTCGTATGACTTCTAATTTCATCGCGTATGCCTAAAGGATCAATTTCCTTTTTTTGAAATTGTTTTATTAAATCTTCACAGTCTTTTTCAACATTTCGTTCAATTTGTTTCTTTATATAGTTGATATTTGTTTCTTTTCTTAAATCAATCCAATTAGGAGAGTTTTTAATTAAACCGTTTAATTTTAAATGGATTTTTACTTTTGGTATGTCGCCAGTTTGATCTATATCATATTTATTTTTCCCAGCTAAGTTTTGTATAACGACCATACCTTTATGTTTATCCTTTGTTATTGCTGCTTCGTAACGTCCATTTTTCGTAGGATTAATAAGTAATTTTGCTAAAACAGAATGTCTTTTATTCGTATACATGACGACTTTATCGCCTTTTAAAAAGGCAAGTCCTTTGACAGCGACAGAATGATTATCGTCCATTTTAATATAAGGAACATAGGCATCACATACAGAAGAGTAATAATTATATAAAAAAATGTTTAATTCAGTTTGTGGAATGTTCTCATTTCTTATATTTTGCTCGAGTAAATCAGCAATATATAAAGAACCATTTTTTTTTCCGTAATTTAAAAGCTCTTCAGCTGATCCATCTACAATTGCTAGTTGTACATCACGTCCTATATTTGGATCACGTTGTAAGTTAGTAATAATTTCTCCCATTCCACGTTCTCCTAGAGCCTTTCCAAATAAGACGACACGCATTTGACCTACAACAACATTGTGAGGAGATTTAGCATTCAATCGTGAAGCGATTGTTTCAAGTGAACGAGCAGATGTTGATTGCGTCTCAGGCTTAGACTTTACACCATGCGTGTATTCTGGGAATAAGATAGTTCCTTGGAATTGTTTGTTTTTTGTAATATCAAATCCAGCAATATGAATAATACGCTGTGTATCCACTATATACGTTTGTGTACAGCCAGTCTGTAGAACAAAAAAGAGTATAATAAGGAACAAGAAAAGTTTTTTCATTCATTATCACCATCACGTTTTTGCTTCACTTTGTTTGGGTTATAGCGCCATTTTGATTTCGGTCTAAGGAAAGAAGGCCGTTGTGCCGTTTGACTAAATGGTAATCGAAGAAAACCTTCTGCTGTACCTAAACCACGAAATGGATATAAAGGTAATAAATAAGGTGATCCAAGTGATTTTAATTTAATTAAATGAGCTAAAATAAATACGAATCCGACAATAAGGCCTAATCCTCCGAATGCGCCAGCTAAAAGAATAAGTGGAAAGCGTAACAACCGGATAGTAGAAGACATCTTTACAGTCGGTGTTGTGAAAGATGCAAGGGCGGATAAAGCAACTGCAATTAATAAAATTGTACTCGTTAAAGCTGCTTCAACCGATGCTTGTCCAATTACAATCCCACCAACAATTCCAATCGTTTGTCCAACTTTTGTCGGTAAACGTGCTCCCGCTTCACGAAGCAATTCAATTGTAATTTCTAAAAAGAGCGCTTCTAGAATAGGAGGGAAAGGTACGTTAGCTCTCGAGAAAATAATAGGGCCTAGTAAATCGGCAGGAATCATTTGATAATGATATGTTAAAGCCGCTGTATAAATAGCGGAGGAAAAAAGAGAAAATATAGCTCCGAAAAAACGAATAATGCGAAAGAACGATCCAATCATCCACGGTAAATAATAATCTTCTGGTGAAATGAAAAAATCTAGTAACGTTGTTGGTCCTGATAAAGCATACGGAGAGCCATCTGTTAAAATTAAAACTTCACCGTTAATTAACGCAAATACAGCCCGATCTAATCGTTCTGTAGGTAATAGAACAGGAAAAGGTGAATTGCTATTATCACTAATAAATTGCTCAATCATAGTTGCGTCAAATGGGACATCAAAGTCAATGTCTTCTAGCCGTTGTATTGCGGTGTTGATAAATTGTTCATTTGTAACTCCTTCTATATAAGCAACTGCTACTTTCGTCTTTGACATAGTTCCGACGGTCACTTCTTTAAATATGAGTTGCTCTGTGACAATATTTCGGCGTAATAAGTGTATGTTTGTATCAAGGTTTTCAACGAAACCGATTTTAGGCCCGATTACGCTATATTCATTTTCTGTATCGTTATTTAATCGTATTCCTAAAACAGTACTTTCGGCACGAATTAAAGCATATTGATCGGGATTCGAATTGTTTTTTAAGCGTAATAAAATATATCCCCCTAATAATTTCTCACGAATATCATCAATAGAAGGGGAGGTAATAATATCTTCAATAGAGACGATATTACATAAATCAGAGATGTTTTGGATTCGATCCGATTCCTTTTTTAGAGGAGTTAAAATAAATTGTTTAATAATAAGTGCTTCCACTACAGATTTATAATAAAACAAGCATAATGTTTCATTTTCAAGTACGTTATAAGAGACAAAGTCGCTAGATTCTGTCATGCTTTGTATAAATTCTGGAATAGAACAAAGTGTTTTTTGATTAGTCTTTTTTGATTTCTTAGATGATAAATGAAACATTTTCCCACCCCCTAACATATATCATTTGCTTGTGTTAGTTTTTGGGAAAGACGGGAATTTATACTTAAAAATTGAAAGTTCATAAACAAAAGGAAGAGTATAAAAAAACTCTTCCTTTTGTTGTATTAATTTGTTTTCTTTTCTTTAATCGACTTTACTAATTTAATCATTTCAGCTCGTATATCTTCTTTTTTTACATTTAATTTTTCGGCAATTTGTTTCATATCCATTCCGTCTTTTTTCATTTTTAGCACATCATCAAGGGGAATATTACTTTTTTGAGAGATGATTGTTAATACCGTGAGCTGACGTAATCCGATATTATATTCTTTCATTTTTTGTTTTAGCCCGTCTGGTGTAGATTTTTGCATATTTGCTAATTGTTGCAGTAGTGCTTTTTTTGTTTCTTTATTCATATGATGCTTTTTCAACTTACTTGGATCTACCCCGAAATACTCTGCTGTTTTCTCCCAAGAATTATTTTGCTTATAGTAAGCTAAAACGTCTTTTATTTCTTTATTACTCATTTTTGCAATGTGGGCAGCTTTCCAAATTTCATGTTTGTTATAGCCGAGTTTTTCGAGCGATTGCATTTCTTCTTCTGAAATTGGTTTATGATGATGCAATGTTACTTCTTTTGGCGTAGCAGCGAAAGTGGGGAAGACGGTTGCACCGAATAATAATGCTGCCATAGTCATACTTACTGCGATTTTTTTGTACATATAAACTCCTCCTAGATAGATAATGTGGAAAACTGTACACATATCATTTCCATAAAATGTGAAATACTTGTGAACAAATCAAGTTTTTTTATTCACAGTATGAACTGAAGTTTTTGGGAGTTTTCCAACATAAAACATTGATTAATAGTAAAAAACTAAGGTATAATCGAAATTGAAAATCAATATCAACAATAAACGTATACATATAGATAAAAATAAGGGAGAGAAAAATATGACTACATATACTTCCATCGCAAATGTAATTAAAGAAAGACGTTCTGTTCGTACATTTATAGATAAAGCAGTAGACAAAGAGTTATTAATTGAACTATTAAATGACGCAACATGGGCACCGAATCATAAACACCGTGAACCATGGAATTGTAAATTATACATTGGAGAAGGCCGTCAGAAATTAGTAGACGCAGTATTAAATTCTTTCACAGAAGAAGAAAGAGCAAAACGCGGTAAAATTTTATCGGATCGTTTCTTAAGCACACCTGCACAAATTGTTGTATATATAAATGAAGATCCACGTCAAATTCAACGTGATGAAGATTACGCTGCAACATGTGCATTTATGCAAAACTTCCAACTTCTTGCTTGGGAACGTGGATTAGGTTGTGTTTGGAAATCAGGCGGATTAAACTACAATCCACTATTTATAGAAGGACTCGGTTTAACTAGAGGTCAACGCATCGTTGGAATTCTTCACCTTGGCTATTTTGATAAAGCGCCAGAAGGAAAAGCTCGTACGCCGATTACGGAGAAGATGGAGATTATTGAAGGTTAATAGATGAGACATTCTCGTTTTTATGAGGGTGTCTTTTTATTATGCAATCAATCCTCATGAAAGCTTGTTCTCAATCATACACTTTCTTAAGGGAAAGTGTAAGGAGGGAAAATAATGAGAGCAAGTGACGATAAAGCACTGCAATATGCGATTGCGGAAATTACGGAAATTGCGACTGGATTTGGGCTTGATTTTTATCCGATGCGTTATGAAATATGTCCAGCGGAAATTATTTATACATTTGGTGCATATGGGATGCCGACGCGGTTTTCACATTGGAGTTTTGGAAAACAGTTTTTCAGAATGAAATTACAATATGATTTAGGTCTTAGCAAAATATACGAACTCGTTATTAACTCTGATCCATGTTATGCCTTTTTATTAGATACGAACTCGTTAATTCAAAATAAATTAATCGTAGCACACGTGTTAGCGCACTGTGATTTCTTTAAAAATAATATTCGTTTTTCAAATACGAAGCGAGATATGGTAGAAAGTATGTCAGCAACAGCTGAACGGGTGAAAGCATATGAGCATAAATACGGAAAAGAAGAGGTAGAAACATTTTTAGATGCCGTACTTGCTATTCAAGAGCATATTGACCCGTCGCTTATGCGTCCGAAACTGGCGTGGAGTATTGATGATTTAGAAGAGGAAGAAGTAGAGAAGAAAAAGGCATCACAATACGATGATTTATGGAATTTAGATAATCGAAATAAAAAGCAGGAACGCTCCAATGTACGTAAAAAGAAGAAAATCCCACCGCAACCAGAAAAAGATTTACTTCTCTTTATTGAAGAATATAGTCGTGAGCTAGAAGATTGGCAGCGAGACATATTAACGATGATGCGTGAAGAAATGCTATATTTCTGGCCGCAGCTTGAAACGAAGATCATGAACGAAGGCTGGGCATCCTTCTGGCATCAACGCATACTTCGCGAAATGGACTTAACATCTGATGAAGCAATTGAATTTGCGAAATTAAATGCAGGCGTTGTACAGCCATCAAAAACGAGCATTAATCCATACTACCTCGGTATTAAAATGTTTGAAGATATTGAAGAACGTTACAACAACCCGACAGAAGAAATGAAGCGACGAGGTGTCAAACCAGGATCTGGTCGAGACAAAATCTTTGAAGTACGCGAAATCGAATGGGATGTATCGTTTTTAAGAAACTACTTAAATAAAGATCTCGTAATGAGAGAAGATATGTACTTATTCCAGCGCCAAGGAAAAGAATATAAAGTAATAGATAAAGAGTGGGAACATGTACGTGATCAGCTCGTAAATATGCGTACAAATGGCGGTTTCCCGTACTTAGTAGTAGAAGATGGAGACTACTTAAAGAATGGAGAATTGTACATTAAACATAGTTACGAAGGAATTGAGCTCGATTTAAAATACTTAGAAAAGGTATTACCATATCTTCATCAGCTGTGGGGAAGAACAGTGCATATGGAGTCGATTGTGGAGAGTAAGGGTGTTGTGTTTTCTTATGATGGGAAGATGGTGCATCGGAAGTATGTGTGAAGGAAAGAACGGACATAGAATGCTATGTTCGTTCTTTTTATTTGGAACAAGGTTAAATATGCTATTCTTGAAAAAGGGAGTTACATAGAGAAATGGAGAGATTCAAATGAGCAAAGTAGGGGTATGTAAGGTGGATATTACGCCGCCTATAGGTATTGATTTTGTCGGATACCATCGAGAAACAGGAATAAATAATATTGAAGAGCGTATTTATGGGACAGTTTTTGTATTTGAAAAAGATGAAATGAAAACTGTGTTTATAAGTATTGATAATATTGGAATGTTAGTAGAAGATACGAATATGATTCGTGAGCGAGTAGCAAGTAGGCTTCATGTGCCATTTGAGCGAATAACTGTTGTTTATACACATACACACTCTGGTCCGGAAACGGTTGGTAAGCAACCTTTAGTAAAGTCGTATAAAACGATTTTACTAAATAATGTAGTGCACGGTGCGGTTACTGCGAATAACAACTTGAAGCAATGTGAAGTGGGCTGGGGTGTTACGGCAGGTGATATTGGAGTAAACCGAAGAGAGAGAACATCTGATGGAAGAGCAAAGATGGGAACAAATATAGGGGGTGTTGTAGATAAACGAATTGGGATGTTAGCGATAAGGGATGCTGAAACGAGGGGTTTATCTGGAATTATAGTATTTTGTACTGCACATCCGAATGTTTTAAAAGGTGATAGTGATGTATTATCAGCAGATTATCCGGGAATGACGAGAGAGATTCTCGAGAAAATTGTAAACTGTCCTGTTATGATTGTGCAAGGTGCTGCTGGTAATGTAAATGCGAAATATCGCGGTTCAAGGGAAGCATTAAAGAAAATGGCTTACACACTTAGTGGACATGTATTAACGATGTTGCCAACAGTTACATACAGCCCAATTGTAAATGTAAGAACAGTTTCGAGTACGATGCAAATGAAGTTGAAAGATATTCCTGAAATGAATGAGATACGAAGCATGGCTCAATTAGCAGAGAAACAGTGGGGTGTGAATACGGATGAATGGCTTACTATCGTTTTAGAGAAATATAAGCAAGGTATTCGGCAGTTACGTATTGATTTAGAAGTGCAACTGTTTCAAATTAATGAGGGTATATTCTCAGGTATACCGATGGAACCTTTTTCAGAGACTGCGTTAGTAATGAAAGAGAGTCTTCAAAATGAACTAGCTTTCTTTGGTGGATATACGAACGGATATATTGGTTACTTACCAACGAAGGAAGAATTCGCATATGGTGGATATGAAGTGGAATTAAGCCCTGTAGTGTATGGACCGGTTACGAATTTATTGATGCCACCGGAGGAAAATACAGCAGATGTAATCGTACAGAAAGCTATAGAACTATACGTAAAAGAACTTAGAGAGATCTAAGTTCTTTTTTGTTTCAAATTTGTGAAAGAAAGACATATGGATTGAAATTAAATTTTTTATAATTTATTATATACCCATACAGGTATAGGTTTTTCGTATGTGATACATGAGAAAATTAAATAATAAATAATATGGAGGTTTAAAATATGTCCAGAAAAATAGTTGTAGTAGGCGGAGTTGCCGGCGGCGCATCAGTAGCTGCAAGGCTTCGTCGATTAAGTGAAGAAGATGAAATTATTATGGTGGAGCGCGGTGAATATATTTCATTCGCAAATTGCGGGTTACCATACTATATTGGCGGCGTAATTACAGAAAGACAAAAATTATTAGTACAAACTGTTGAAAGAATGTCGAAGCGTTTTAATCTAGATATACGTGTATTGAGTGAAGTAGTACAGATTAATAAAGAAGAGAAAACAATTACGATAAAGAATGTAACGACAAATGAAACATATAACGAGCAATATGATATTTTAATTCTTTCACCAGGGGCAAAACCAATCGTTCCACCTATTCCAGGTATTGAAGAAGCGAAGGCGTTGTTTACGTTACGGAATGTACCGGATACTGATCGTATTAAAGCGTATATTGATGAGAAGAAGCCACGTCATGCGACGGTTATTGGTGGCGGATTTATTGGAGTGGAAATGGTTGAAAACTTAAGAGAACGCGGGATTGAGGTTACTCTTGTAGAGATGGCGAATCAAGTAATGCCACCAATCGATTATGAAATGGCAGCATATGTGCATGAGCATATGAAAAATCACGATGTTGAGCTCGTTTTTGAAGATGGTGTAGATGCGTTAGAAGAGAACGGGGCTGTTGTACGTTTAAAAAGTGGCTCAGTTATACAAACAGATATGCTTATTTTAGCAATTGGTGTACAACCAGAGAGTAGTTTAGCGAAGGATGCAGGGTTAGCACTAGGAGTTAGAGGAACGATAAAGGTAAATGAGAAATTTCAAACGTCTGACCCACATATATATGCAATTGGTGATGCGATTGAAGTAAAAGATTTTGTTACTGAAACAGAAACGATGATTCCTTTAGCGTGGCCGGCTAATCGTCAAGGTCGTATGTTAGCAGATATTATTCATGGTCATACGGATTCTTTATATAAAGGTACGCTCGGAACTTCTGTAGCTAAAGTTTTTGATCTAACAGTTGCTTTGACTGGAGTAAATGAGAAAATATTAAAACGATTAAATATACCCTATGAGGTAGTACATGTGCAGGCAAATTCGCATGCGGGATACTACCCGAATGCTACGCCAGTGCTAATAAAATTAATTTTTAATAAAGATAGTGGGAAAATTTACGGAGCACAGGCTCTAGGACGTGACGGTGTAGATAAGCGTATCGATGTTATCGCAACGGCAATAAAAGCAAATTTAACTGTACTTGATTTGCCAGATTTAGAATTATCATATGCCCCGCCATATTCTTCTGCAAAAGACCCTGTAAACATGGTAGGGTATGTAGCAAGTAATATAGTAGATGGTTTTGTGGAAACAGTACAATGGCATGAGATAGATCGTATTGTTGAAAATGGTGGATATCTTATTGATGTTCGAGAGCCTAATGAACTAAAGCAAGGAATGATTAAAGGCTCTATTAACATTCCGTTAGATGAATTACGTGATCGTTTGGAGGAAGTGCCAGTAGATAAAGATATATATATTACGTGTCAACTCGGTATGAGAGGGTATGTTGCAGCACGCATGTTAATGGAAAAAGGATATAAGGTAAAGAATGTAGATGGTGGTTTTAAATTGTATGGGACAGTATTACCAGAACGTATTGTATATTGATATTTTTTCATCTTCCACTTCAAAATTTGGTGGAAGATGAAAGCCTATAGATGAAGGTTTCGCTTTGTGTTTTGTGAATGTATAAAATAAAATTTTAAAATAGGGGTTTACAAAATACCCTATAGGGTATAAGATATTGTCATAAGTTATAAATAGTGACATAATGGTAATGAGGTGATTATACAATGGAATATAATCAAGATATGAAAAATAGATTGAAACGTATTGAAGGTCAAGTTCGTGGCGTGCTTCGTATGATGGAAGAAGGAAAAGATTGCCGAGAGGTTATTACACAGTTAACGGCATCTCGTTCTGCACTTGATCGTACAATTGGCCTCGTTGTTGGAACAAATTTAGAGCAATGTTTACGTGAACAGTTTGAAAGTGGTAATGGTTCAAATGAAGAATTAATTAAAGAAGCTGTTCAATTACTTGTAAAAAGCCGATAATCTGTCAAACGTAAGTGTTGACAGATTTTCAAAAACATTTTATTATACCCCTACAGGTATATGTATATAAGTTGTGGAGGAATCGACTATGAGTATAAAAGTGGATATGAGTTTAGATTGCAAAGGTTTGGCTTGTCCGATGCCGATTGTGAAAACGAAGAAGGCGATAGAAGGATTAGCATCAGGGCAAGTGATTGAAGTTAAGGCAACAGATAAAGGGTCTACTGTAGATATAAAAAGTTGGGCGAATAAAGTAGGGCATCAATATATCGGTACAAAACACGAGGGCGATATTTTGATGCATTACGTTAGAAAAGCACATGAGCATGAAGTGAATGAGGTTGTGAAATTTCCTCATACAATTACGAATACAGAGTTGGAAGAGATATTAGTAAGTGGTGAAGAGTGTACTGTATTAGATGTTCGTGAAGCAGCGGAATTCGCTTTTGGTCATATTCCAGCTGCTACTTCGATGCCGTTAGGTGAACTAGAAAGTCTAGTCTTAGATAAGACGAAGCAAATTTATGTTGTTTGCCGAACTGGTAACCGCAGTGATGTAGCTTGCCAAATGTTGAAAGAGAAAGGTTATACAAATGTGAAAAATGTTATTCCCGGTATGATAGAGTGGCAAGGGAATATAGAGAATTAAATTTTTTTAAATAAAAATATACCTCAGGGGGTAAGAAGATGGAAGTTAAATCATTACAAGCAAAAGATGTTGCAGAGAAAGTTTTATTCGGAGAGTTGTTTATTTTAGATGTTCGTAATGAGACGGATTATGAAGATTGGAAAATTGAAGGGAAACAAATCTCATCTATAAATAAACCGTATTTTGATTTGTTAGATGGTGTAGATCAAATTGTAAGTGAATTACCTAAAGATAAAGATATTTTAGTAGTATGTGCAAAAGAAGGGTCTTCTATATTTGTGGCAGAGCAGTTAACAGAGGCTGGATTAGAAAATATTTATTATTTAGCTGGTGGTATGAAGGCTTGGAGTGAATATGTAAAGCCTATAAAAGTTGGAGATTTAAAAAATGGCGGAAGTATGTACCAGTTTAACCGCCTTGGAAAAGGCTGTTTATCTTATATGGTCGTTTCAAACGGTGAAGCAGCAGTTATTGATGCAGTAAGAACAGTTGAAGCGTATGAAGAATTTGCGAAAGAGCATGCTGTTACGATTACGAATGTAATGGATACACATTTACATGCAGACCATATTTCTGGAGGACGTAAGTTAGCGGAAAAAGTAGGTGGTACGTATTGGTTACCGCCAAAAGATGCGGAGGAAGTTGTTTTCTCATACGAACCGCTTGTTGAAGGATCTGTTATTACGGTGGGGGGTACTAAAATTGAAATTGACGCATTATACTCACCAGGGCATACGATTGGAAGTACGTCATTTATTGTAGATGATTCCTATTTATTATCAGGCGATATTTTATTTGTAGATTCCATCGGGCGTCCAGATCTTGCTGGGAAGGCTGAAGATTGGGTAAGTGATTTACGTAATACTTTATATAGCCGATATAAGGAACTATCTCAAAATTTAATTGTGTTACCGGCTCATTATTCAAAAATAAGTGAAATGGACGAAAGTGGTATTGTTAGTGCAAAATTAAAAGATTTATTTGAGCATAATGCAGGATTAAATATTGAGGATGAGGGAGAGTTCCGTAAAGTTGTAACAGAAAACTTACCACCTCAGCCAAATGCATATGAAGAAATCCGTCAAACGAATATGGGTAAAATTCACCCGAGTATGGATGAAGAGCGTGAAATGGAGATTGGTCCAAATCGTTGTGCAGTTCACAAATAAATAAACGAATGAATGAAAAATGGAGGAATAGATGATGAATGTAAAACAAGTATTAGATGCGAAAGATTTAGCATGTCCAATGCCGATTGTAAGAACGAAGAGAGCGATGGATACTTTGCAAACTGGAGAAGTGTTAGAAGTACAGGTAACTGATAAAGGGTCAGTTAAGGATATTCCAGCGTGGGCAAATAAAAGTGGCCATGATATCGTAAAGCATGAAGAGGAAGGCGATGTGCTGAAGTTTTGGATTAAGAAGGCATAGTATTTTTATAAATGTAGAGAGGTTGATTATATGAACACAATATTAAGTACGCTTTTCATTGTACTTGCTGCATGGTTTGTTATTTCACGTTTTTTACCTGTGAAAGGTGTTCAAAATATAAACGGAAAAGAATTAAAAAGTATAGTAGGAAAACAGGGAAAGTACTTTATCGATGTTCGTACAGTAGGTGAATATAGAGGAAATCATATGAAAGGATTTCAAAATATCCCGCTAAATGACTTAGCGAGTAAGACAAATCAATTAGATAAGAATAGGGAAGTAATCGTTATTTGTCAGAGTGGAATGAGAAGTAAACAAGCAGCGAAAATGTTAAAAAAATTAGGATTTCAGCACGTTATCAATGTTTCAGGCGGTATGAATGGTTTGTGAGGAGGAAATGTAAAATGAAAGAAATGACAGCAAAAGAATTAGAAGAAAAATTGTTACGTAAAGAAGCAGTAAATATCGTAGACGTACGTGAAGTAGAAGAAGTAGCTGAAGGGAAAATTCCAGAAGCGTGTAACATTCCACTAGGACTATTGGAGTTTCGTATGCATGAGTTGGATAAAAAGAAAGAGTATATTATCGTTTGTCGTTCTGGCGGAAGAAGTGCACGAGCTGTTCAATTTTTAGAGAGCTACGGTTTTCAAGCAATCAATATGGTAGGTGGTATGTTAGCGTGGGAAGGGCAAGTAGAATAGGGCGAAGCAATTTTTTATAAAAATAAAAATACCCCTATAGGTAATTGGAGGGAGAACAACATGGAACAACAGAAGAAAACAACAATCGTTTTATTTAGCGGAGATTATGATAAAGCGATGGCTGCTTATATTATTGCAAATGGTGCAGCGGCGTATGATCAAGAGGTAACTATTTTTCATACTTTCTGGGGATTAAATGCTTTAAGGAAAGATGAACATGTAGAGGTAAAGAAAACTTTCATAGAAAAAGTGTTTGGAAAGATGATGCCACGCGGCGCTGATAAGATGGGATTATCTAAAATGAATTTTGCAGGTATGGGACCAAAGATGATTAAAGGTATTATGAAAAAACATAATGCGATGCCGTTACCAGATTTAATTGATTTGGCGAAAGAACAGGGGATTAAACTTGTAGCTTGTCAAATGACAGTAGATTTATTAGGGTTAAAAGAGGAAGAGATTATGGAAGGGGTAGAGTTTGCAGGAGTAGGAGCTTATTTAGCAGACGCTTCGGATGGGAATGTGAACTTATTCATTTAATTCATCTTCTTTCTAGAAGGGAGGGGATGTAAGATGAGCTTAGTCGTATTACTTTTTATAATTGCGTTTATAGGATCGTTTATATCAGGAATGGTTGGAATTGGCGGTGCGATTATTAATTATCCGATGATCTTATACATTCCGGTATTGCTAGGATTTACTGGCTATACTGCACATGAAGTGAGTGGTATTACAGCGGTGCAAGTATTCTTTGCAACTTTTGCAGGGGCATGGGCTTATCGGAAAAGTAATGATATGGATAAAACGCTCGTTGTGTATATGGGAGCTAGTATATTAATAGGAAGTTTTATAGGTAGTTTTGGTGCTAATGCATTAGAGGAACATACGGTCAATGTTGTTTATGCAGCGTTAGCAACAATTGCTGCTATTATGATGTTCGTACCGAAACGAAATAATGGTGATGAACTGAAATATAATAAATGGTTAGCAAGCTTGTTAGCGTTTAGTGTAGGCGGAGCATCAGGTATTATAGGTGCTGGAGGTTCGTTCCTTTTAGTTCCGATTATGCTAGTCATTTTAAAATTGCCAATACGTACAACAATAGCAACATCTATAGCTATTACGTTTATTTCCTCAGTAGGGATTACAACTGGAAAAGTAATAACTGGGCAAGTAGTTGTAATGCCAGCTCTTATTATTGCGATTGCAAGTATCTTTGCTGCGCCGATTGGAGCGCGAGTTGGGAAAAGGATCAATCAAAAAGCACTACAATATATGTTATCGATTTTGATTGTAGGAACTGCTGTTAAAATGTGGATTGATATGATATCGAAATAAAAGGATGGCGCTGCTTGCAGCCCATCCTTTTATTTATGCCCAAATCACTTTCATTAAGTTTTTGTATTCGTCATTTGCTAATTTATATAGCATTCTCGTATGTTCAAAGACAAGTGCTGGATTAAAGTTTGGTTCTGAGAATGCAAGAGATGTTGAAATATCAATTGCATTTTGCTTGTTTAATGTGAATTTTGCAAATCGATAAGATGTGTTTAATTCATTAATAACGTGCAAAATATCATTTGTTGCTGTTGCATCAGGTACGTGAGCAACATTGAAGCAGTATATATCTACAGTAGGATGTTCGTTTTGGAAAGCAGCGATAAGTTGAATTTTTGCGCCAGCTTCTGTCTCTAATCCTACTGAAAAATGAACAGAACCATCATTTTCATCTATATTTTCTTCCATGTATATATCGTTGGATTTTAAGTAGTCTTTAAAATCTGAGATGTTATGTTTTACTGCAGCTTTCATATGTATGAGCCCCCTGATAATTGGAATAGATTGCTACTATTTATTATAATTTAAAAATATTAAAAAAGATAGTTAGAAAGTTCTGATTTTTAATTGTGACGGAATAAAAAGAAGCAGTACTCTACCTCCATAGAGAACTGCTTCTTTATTATTCATTGTCGTTAGACGATGTTTCTGTATCTTCATTGCTATTTTTATTTTTCATTTCATTGTTACTTGATTCGCGTTCACTTGTATTTTCAGACTTAGATTCTTTTGTTTTCTCTGTACTTGTTTTTTTCGAATCAGAGTCTGTTTTTGTATATGCAGGTAATCCAAGATGAGTACGAAGATCGTTTGTAACTTTTGCTAATTCTTTTTTATCTGGATTGTAGTAATACGTTCGGCCGCCACCAGCGGATTTGCTACATGTATCGTCACCTTTTTCCATATAGCAGTCGTCACCTTGAATTTGTAATTTCTCGATTTCTGAATCCGATCCGTACTTATAGAATGAAAGCATATCATCAAATGTTAAGTTTGTAACGAATTGTCCGTTAATATCATCAATGATGTTGCCAACTTTTGTTACAGAACCAACACTTGTTAGTTTCTTTAAAATAGCCTCGATAACGAGTTGTTGACGTTGTCCACGCATTGCATCACTATCGATGTGTCTTGTCCTAGCAAGAGCAAGAGCTTCTTCGCCATTTAACTTTTGAACACCTTTTTCTAGGTGAATTGCCTCTGCATTATCATTGCTATCTTGCTCAGTAAATTCAACTGGTACATCAACTTCAATACCGCCCAAGTCATCGACGATTTTTATAAATGATTTAAAGTTAAATTTCACAAAATAATCGACAGGAACATTCATTAATTTTTCAACTGCATCAATGCTTGCTTGTGGTCCACCATTTTTTCCATTTTTAGCAGAACCGAATGCATGAGCGTGTGTAATTTTATCTTTTTTCTTTTCTATTGGAATATAAGTATATGTGTCACGTGGGATACTTAATAGTTTTACAGTTTTGCTATCTTTATTAAACGTTGCAAGCAACAGCGCATCTGTTCTAATAGCTTCACCATATTCTTTTCCTCGGACATCGCTTTCATCAACACCCATTACTAAGACAGAGACATTGTTTGTAATAGGTTTTACAGCTCTATCACGTAAATCAGATTTATCACCGCGCGCTAAATCATGTGCGGCATTTCGAACAGCAGAAGATGCTTTATTTACTAAAAACCAAGTATAACCGCCGCCTATTAATAAAACGAATAGTATAGCGCTTATAATAACTTTTATTTTTTTCTTATTTTTTTTCGGGTTACTGCGTGTATTTTCTTGCAAAGATGGGTTTTGCTCCATTTCCTGTACTCCTTCATTTGGATTGAAATACGACACTCATATCCACTTATTATAATGAAATTTAGCGAAAAAAAACATTACAAATCATTTACATTTCGTAAAAATTCAATTTATTTATAAAAAGTCAGATATTCTATATTTTATTTTTCAGATGTAGAATAAGTATAAGGTTTTTTAGTAGAAATGAAAATATGTATTGTGAGAAAGTAATAGAGAAGTAAGATTTGTTGAAATATAGCCAAGAAGAAATGAATAGGTCTACTTGTTTCTTCTATATAATAAAGAAGAATTTGACGGATAAAGGAGAGAACATAATGAATCATACATCATTCCGAGCAATCGTTGTGAACGAAACAGAAAATAAGCAGTTTGTAAGAAACGTTGTCGAGAGAGAAGTAAGTAGTTTACCTGAAGGGGACGTATTCATACAGGTTCATTATTCTTCACTAAATTATAAAGACGCTCTTTCAGCCACTGGTAATAAAGGTGTTACGAGAACATATCCTCATACGCCAGGAATTGATGCAGCAGGAGTGGTTGTGAGTAGTAAAGATGCTACCATTAAGGCAGGAGATCAAGTCATTGTAACGGGATATGATTTAGGGATGAATACTTCTGGTGGTTTCGGAGAATATATTCGCGTGCCAGCATCTTGGATTGTCCCTTTACCAGAGGGAATGTCATTAAAGGAAAGTATGATGTACGGCACAGCAGGTTTTACAGCTGCTTTATCAGTATATAAGCTTATTAGAGCAGGTATAACGCCAAGTATGGGAGATGTACTAGTAACGGGTGCTACAGGCGGCGTAGGAAGTGTAGCTGTTAGTATTTTAAGTAAGTTAGGGTTTAGCGTAGTAGGAGCGACAGGAAAAATGGAAGAGGAACAGATGCTACTACGTCTAGGAGCGAAAAAGGTGATTCATCGCGCAGAATTGAATGATGAATCAGGAAGACCAATGCTTAAAGGAATATACGCCGGGGTTATCGATACTGTAGGTGGACATATGTTAGAAACGGCTTTAAAAACGGTAAAGTATGGCGGGTGCGTAACGACATGCGGTAATGTGGCAGGACAGGAATTACAAACAACGGTATATCCGTTTATTTTGCGAGGCATAAGCCTGTTAGGGGTAGATTCTGTGCAATGTCCAGCCGATGTGAGAAGGGATGTATGGACGCTCCTAGCAAATGAATGGGGAAATAAAGAGTTACAATCTTATACAGAAGAATGTACATTAGAAGAGCTAGATGAGAAGTTTACACTTATATTGCAAGGAAAGTTAAAAGGTAGAACGGTTGTAAATATGAAATGAAAAAAGAGACGCTAACGTAAGCGTCTCTTTCCTATTATAATGATTGTTTTAAATTGACTTTACCTTGTTCACCTAAAACACCATCAGCGATATTTACAGCGTGATCGCCAATGCGCTCTAAGTTACTTACCATATCAACGAAGATGATACTTGCATCACCTGAACAGCTACGTTCATTCAGACGTAATACGTGACGTTTACGAAGAACACGTTCCATTTGATCGATTTTACGTTCTTTTGCAATAACTGTTTGAGCTAGTTCAGTATCGAAGTTTGTTAAAGCTTCAACTGCGTCTTGTAATGTTGAAATCGTTAACTCAAGCATTTCATTTAATTCAGCTAGTGCTTCGTTTGATAGGGAAACACGGTTTGAAATTTGGAAATCAACAAGTTCTACAAGGTTTTCTACATGATCACCGACACGTTCAATATCGCCAACGACACCTGCTAGGACTGAATGCTTCTCAGAGTCTGTCGGTGAAAGTGGTTTTTCTGATAGTAAAACTAAATACTCGGTAATTTTTTTATCTAAGTTGTTAATAGCTCCTTCTAATTGAGTAGCCATGTCAGCGTGTTTTTTATCTTGTGTGTTTAAAAATTGGTTTGCTTCTTTTAACCCATGTAATGAAAACTCAGCCATACGAATAATCTCTTTTTGTGCTTCAGTTAAAGCAATAGCTGGAGATTGTTCAATAAAGATTGGATTTAAATGTTGCGGTTTGAAATCAATAGCAGCATCTTCCCCGCGAATAATTTTCGTTACAATCCATGCTAATACAGCGATGAATGGGAACTGAATAATTGTATTCGTTACGTTAAATGTTCCGTGTGCAAATGCAATTGTCATCTCTGGATTTAAGTTTAATGACGTTTGGAAGTATTGAATTAAATTTGTAAAAGGTATTAATAAAATTGTAAAGATGATTGTACCGACAATATTAAAGATAACGTGAACTAATGCTGCGCGTCTTGCAGCAATTGAAGTACCGATTGCTGCTAATACAGCTGTAATTGTTGTACCGATGTTATCACCAAACAATACAGGAAGGGCAGCTTGTAAATCGATTGCACCTTGACCGAATAGTTCTTGTAAAATACCGATTGTTGCACTTGAGCTTTGTACAATTAAAGTGAAGACTGTACCAACAACAATACCTAAAATTGGATTATCACTCATGCTAACCGTTAATTCTTGGAATGATTCTAAAGAGCGAAGAGGCTTCATACCTGTGCTCATTAGTTCTAAACCGAAGAATAACATACCAAAACCGAATATAACTTGACCTAAAGAATGTACTTTTTTATTTTTAAAGAAGAATAGTAAGATAGCTCCAACTGCCATAATTGGAAGAGCATATTCTCCGATTTTAATTCCAATAATAAATGCAGTAACTGTCGTACCGATGTTCGCACCCATAATAACACCGATTGCTTGTCTTAATGTCATAAACCCAGCACTTACAAGTCCGACTGTTAAAGCAGTTGTTCCTGAACTTGATTGGATTAATACGGTAACTAACATACCTGCTAGTACACCCATCAGTGGGTTTGTTGTAAAGCGATCTAGAATATCACGAAGACGATCTCCGGCAGCTTGTTGCAGTCCATCGCCCATGTATTTAATTCCGAATAAGAAAATACCTAATCCACCAATGAACTGGAAGATCATATCTTGAACATTGTATTCCACGCATTCCACTCCTTAAATTTCATGTACGATGTAATTATTAACTAAACCGTGAGCCACTGTAAACGATTTATCAGTAAAATTTACACTAAATTTACAAAGGGATAAAAAGTTTACAATTCTTTAAAGAAACAGCTGTATTTTATTGGTTTTTATCTTTTGTAAATCGTATTTTTGTAAAGAAATCACACTCTTTAGAATAGTGTTTTTCATTTGTATATGAAGGAAATCGTCTGTGAGTTCATCGTATATTTTTTGATGAAAGGTAAAAAAATATGTAGGAAAATGCATGTAGTTTTATAAAATCAAAAATACGTAAAAAAGCCACTGGAATTATCCAGCAGCTTTTTCCGTATTTTTATCACCATGCTTTTGTTTTTTTACACTTGTAATGTAAATGAACAGGAAAGCAATAAGTAGTAGAGAGGAATAACGATATACAGTTGCGTAGTTTGTAAAATGTGCAATGAATCCAAAAATAATCGCGCCAGCACCAATTCCAAGGTCAAATGCTGAGAAGAATGTAGCTGTTGCGACTCCTCGTCGGTGCGGTGCTACTCGGTCAATCATCCACGCTTGTAGTGCAGGTTGAATCGCTCCGAAACCACTTCCGTAGCATGCTGCTGCAATAATTAAGCTTGGAATGGTAGTTGTATACGACAATAAAATAATCCCTGTAAACGTAATAATAACTCCTGGGATAATTACGAAGGAATGACCTTTCGCATCATATAACTTTCCGGAAAATGGACGAGTAACAGCGATTGCAAGTGCATTAAATAAGAAGAAGAGGCTTATATCAGCAATGCCGACTTCCGTAGCAAATAACGTAATAAAGCTTCCGATTCCCCCGTACATTAATGTAATACATAATATTAATAATGAAGGAAGTAAAGCTTTACGTTCAATAAATCCATCAAGGAAGGTACCAGATGTTTGCTGTGGTGATTGCGGCGATTTTTTGATTTGAAGTAGTTTCGTTAATATTAATGAAACAATTGTACAGGAAAGTGCACATAAAAAAAGAATCGTGAAGTTATATGTTTGCATAAGCCAAAGTCCGATAAGTGGACCGAGCGCCATTGCAATCGTTCCAGAAAGACCGAAATATCCCATGCCTTCACCGCGGCGAGCTTGCGGAATTAAATCGGAAACGACAGTTCCATATGTAGTCGTTGTAATACCAAAACCAGCTCCGTGTAAAATTCGAACGGCAAGCAATAGGAAAACAGTTGAAGCGAAAAGATAACTACCCATAGCGAGTAAACAAATAGCAGTACCGATCATTAAAATGATTTTTTTGCTGAATTTTTGCAAGGCATTTCCAGTTAGCGGTCTAACAAAAAGTGCCGCAACAGTAAACATACCGACAACAAATCCAATATTGGAACTTGTACCTCCAATTTCTTTCACATAAACAGGTAAAGTCGGAATTAACATTTGAAATCCTAAAAACATACATAAGTTTGCTAGAATTAGCGCGACAAATTCTTTCGTCCATAACGGTTCTCGTTTTACGAGTATTGCTTCTCCCATGTATTCATCCCCTATATAAAAAATTTCTCTTTTCTTTCGAGTATATGTATTGGCCAATGTAACAGTCAAGGAAGGTGCCTTGAAAACGTACAACAATTTTCGAGGTAAAAAACTGACAAATTTGTGGAAAGACTACACAACTATGAAAAAAAGATGTAAAGTATAGATGTATAGACTGGTAGTTGTTATGAATGATAGAAATTGTTTTTTCTTTAAAGAAAGCGGATTCAAAAAGTAGTGAATGAGAAGGGGATATATACTTTTTCGCTACATATATTTGAAAAGGTTTACAATATGATGAAGAAAGAGGCGTGTACATATGAGACGATTAGGTATTTCTATTTATCCAGAACATTCAACAGTAGAGAAAGATAAAGAGTATTTAACATTAGCAAGTAAATACGGATTTACTCGTGTATTTACATGTTTATTATCTGTAGATGGTGAAAAAGAGAAAATTATAGAAGAGTTTAAAGAAACGATTTCTCATGCAAATGCATTAGGATTCCAAGTGTTAGTTGATATTAGTCCAGCTGTTTTTGAGCAATTAGGTATTTCATATAACGATTTATCGTTTTTCCATGAACTAGGTGCGTACGGTATTCGTTTAGATGTTGGTTTCTCAGGATTAGAAGAATCAATTATGACGTACAATCCGTATGGCTTAAAAATTGAGATCAATATGAGTAACGGTACGAAGTATGTAGATAACATTATGAGTCATAGACCAAATCGCGAAAATTTAATTGGTTGCCATAATTTTTATCCGCATCGTTATTCTGGATTATCATATGATCATTTTATGAAATGCTCGAAACAATTTAAAGATTACGGTATGAGAACGGCTGCTTTTATTTCATCATTTGATGCAACATATGGACCTTGGCCAGTAACAGAAGGATTATGTACGTTAGAGCAGCATCGTGAATTACCAATGACAACACAAGCGAAGCATTTATTTGCAACAGAATTAATTGATGATGTTATTATTGCGAATGCTTATGCATCAGAAGTAGAATTACAAGCACTAGGTGCATTAAATAAAGAGAAACAAACATTTGATATAGAGTTATATGATACAACGACAGAACTAGAAAAAATTATCGTATTAGACGAACCTCATTTTTATCGCGGGGATGTATCTGAATATATGATTCGCTCTACACAAAGCCGTGTGAAATATAAAAAAGAAGAGTTTAAACCTCATCATACACGTGAAATTAAGCGCGGCGATCTTCTAATTGATAATGAGCAATATGGCCAATATAAAGGTGAATTGCAAATTGCATTAAAAGATATGGTGAATACAGGAAAAACAAATGTAGTTGGTCGAATTGTAGAAGAAGAGATTTTCTTATTAGATTATTTGCAAGCATGGGATAAATTCGGATTTACATTAAAGAAATAGATAAGTTAAAAAAAGGAAAAAACTACTGATCTCAGCAGCTTTTTCCTTTTTATATATAAATTGCGAGAGGAAGAGCTATGACAAAGGTGCATCAGCGATTAGTTTCTATTTTAGAGGAGTTTTTAGAAGAGAAATCGATGTTAAATCGAGCTTTTTTAGCGAACCGTTTACATGTATCAACGAAGACGATTCAAAAAGATATAAAATTATTAAATGATATATTGGAAGAAAATGGAGCGAAAATTGAATCGCAAAGAGGGACTGGATATGAACTAGAAATTATACAAGCGAAGAAGTTTGAAGAGTTTTGCGTGAGTCTATTTCAAAAACAGACAGAAAAAATCCCAACTTCTTATGAAGAAAGGATAGCGTACATTCTGCAACGTATTTTAACCACCGAGGGATATGTGAAGCTTTCACAGTTAGCAGAGGAGATTTATGTAAGTAAATCGACTGTAAATTTAATTATGAAAGATGTTACAGATATATGTGGTCGCTATCAATTACAAATTGAAAAGAGACCTTATTATGGTATACGTATTGTTGGAGAGGAGTTTCATATTCGTTCTTGTTTATCACAATATGGTTTACCGCGTTATGACCATACTCCGTTTCATGAGCAATTTGAGCAGAGTGATACATACTTATCGTTACCTCATATACCGCTTATCCGTTCGATTATATTAAAGTATATCGAAGGAGGAGCGATATATTTATCAGATATAGAAATTGATAATTTAGTCATTCATATTGCAATTGCATTAAAGCGTTGTGAAGATCAACATTATATGAAAGGACTACATGTAGAGCAAGCTGAATTTATAATAAAGAAAGAATATACAATTGCGAAAGAGATTTTAGGAGAGTTAGAGAAAGAGTTGCATTTTTCATTCCCAGAAGAAGAAGTTTTATATGTGACGATGCATTTATTAAGCACTGCTGTTACAACGAAAGATCGTTATGAAAATGTGGAAGAACTATTAGGAAAAGATCTATATGCATTCATGCAACATATTCTTTTTAAAGTAGCGGAAGAACGGAATCTTATTTTTTATTATGATGAAGAATTATTATTCGGGTTTGGTGTTCATTTAAAAACGTTATTAAACCGTTTGAAGTATAAGTTAAATACGAGAAACCCTCTTTTGGCAGAAGTGAAAAAGAATTATCCGTATGCTTTTGAAATTGCGGTTCTCGTTGGGGATATAATTGGTGAATATACAGGTGAGCCGATTCCGGAAAGTGAAATTGGTTATATTGCCATTCACTTCGGCGGAGCGATGAGCCGTTTACAGGAACAAAATCAAAAGAAGAGATGTTTATTAGTTTGTGCGACTGGTCAAGGAAGCGCCCAGCTATTGAAATATAAAGTTTTATCACAGTTCCGAGATAAATTAGAGATTGTAGGGATTACAGGCTATTATCAATTGAAAGTAGAAGATCTCTACAAAGAAAAGATAGATTGTATTATTAGTACGATTCATATACCAAGTGGTTTACCTGTGCCTGTTATAAAAGTAAACTCAATATTTGATGATAAAGAGATTAAGTCAATTGGTCAGCAGTTGTTTACGCATGTGAATAATAGTGTACAGCAATATATGAAGGAAGATTTAATCTTTTTAAATCATATTGCTTCTACGAAGGAAGAGGTTATCCAATTTTTATGTGAGAAAGCCGCTGAGAAAAACTATGTACCAGAACACTTTTATGACTCTGTTATGGAAAGAGAGAATACATCCCCTACAGCAGTTGGGAATTTAGTTGCGATTCCACATCCGATGCAGTTATTAAGTGAGAAAACATTTTTGATGTTTTGTACACTTAATAAAGCGGTTGACTGGGGAGATAAGAAAGTACAAGTTATTATTTTATTTAGTGTAAAGCGCAATAATAATGAAGATTTACAAAAGCTTTATGATTTTTTATATGATATTATGTCTAATCAAAATACGATAGAGAAATTAGCTCAGGCTGAAGTGGTTGAAGATTTTCAAGAGATATTATTATCGTTATAAGAGAAGTATATAAAAACTTCCGTTACACAACGGAAGTTTTTTATGTTTAATTGTATGCGTTTTCATAATAAGATAACAATATAGAAAAAAGATGGCTTGGGGGAATTTAAAATGACTAATATGCAAACTCCATTTGCGTTAATTTTACATGGTGGCAACGCGAGAAGCGCGTCACTTGAAGCAATTGCTTTTGCAAGACAAGGAGATTTTGAGAGTGCGAGTGAAAAGATGACACTTGCTAGGGAAGAAATTTCAGCAGCTCATCGTATTCAAACAGACTTAATTCAAGAAGAAGCAAGAGGAAATCATGCAGAAATCAGTTTACTGTTAGTGCATGCACAAGATCATTTAATGAATGCAATTACAGTGAAAGAACTTGCTGAAGAATTTATCACTCTTCATAAACGAATAGAAGAGAAAGTGACAGTATAAGATGTACATTTTATTATGTTGTGCAGCAGGCATGTCAACGAGTATGGTTGTAAGAAAAATGCAAGAAGAGGCAATGAAACAAGGGAAGGATTATAAAATTAAAGCAGTTGATTCAGAACTTGTGAAACTGGAAATAAAAAATGCTGATGTTGTTTTAATTGGTCCGCAAGTGAAATATTTATTTCCAGCCGTAGAGTTTCTTGCAAATTCATACAATATACCAGTTGCGATTATAGACCAACGAGATTATGGCATGTGTGATGGTTTGAAAGTATTGAAACAAGCAGAACAATTAGTTTTAGCATAATTATATTTTTTTAAATATAAACATTATAATGTTATAACTTTATTTCATTCTTTCATAGAAAAGAGAAAGAGGAGGGGTTTTGATGAATGGTTTTATGAGTTTTATGGAACAAAAGATTATGCCAACAACACAAAAGATTGCCGGACAGCGACATTTATTAGCAATTCGAAACGGGGTTATTTCTACATTACCGTTAACGATTGTCGGATCATTTTTCGTTATCTTTTTAAACTTACCAATTGATGCATATATGGAGTGGATTGCACCGTTTCGCCATATTTTAGATATTCCATTCCGATTTACGGTAGGACTAATGGCATTATATGCAGCATTTGGGGTAGGGGCTTCGCTCGCGAACTTTTATCAGCTCAATCAGTTAAGTGCAGGGTTATTATCTGTACTCGCCTTTTTACTAGCATCAGTTGAACCAATTCAAATTACGAAAGCCGTACCAGGTGTTATTGATGCAGGTAGATATATTTCAGTAGGAACATTAAGTGCAACATCTTTATTCGGCGCAATTGTTACAGCTTTAATTGCAGTAGAAATTTATCACTTTATGATTAAGCATAATATCTCAATTAAATTACCAGATAGTGTACCACCAGCAGTTTCAAATTCGTTTGCAGCATTAATTCCAACGTTAGCAGTTATTCTTTTATTCTGGGGTATTCGCTACGGTTTGAAATTTGATGTAAATACAACAATCACATATTTAATCGCACCACTAAAATCAGTATTAGTAGGAAATAATTTATTCGGCGGTTTATTAACAGTATTCTTAATCGTATTCTTCTGGTCATTCGGTATACATGGCCCTGCGATTTTAGGACCGATTATTCGTCCAATGTGGGATTCTGCAATTCTTGAAAATATGGAAGTATTCACAGCTACAGGAAATGCACATCAATTACCAAACTTATTTACAGAGCAATTTATTCAATGGTTCGTATGGATTGGTGGATCAGGTTCAACGTTAGCTTTAGTAATTATGTTTATGTTCTCTAAATCTAAGTTCTTAAAAGAGTTAGGTAGATTATCATTCGTGCCAGGCTTATTCAATATTAACGAACCAATTATTTTCGGGGCACCAATTGTAATGAACCCAATCTTAATTATTCCGTTCGTTATTACACCGTTAGTGACAACGACAGTATCATATTTCGCAGTTGTTTCAGGTATGATTCCGATGATGATGGCGAAACTGCCATTTACGATGTTAGCACCAATTGCAGCGATTATTAGTACGGACTGGACAATTATGGCTGGTGTACTTGTACTTGTTAACTTTGTTATCTCATTCGTTATTTACTATCCGTTCTTCAAAATGTATGAGAAACAACAATTAGCAGGAGAGGAGAAAGAAAAATGCTCGGAGCAATTATCATCTTAATTACATTTGTAGCGGGGCAGTGTATTGCACATTATTCAAAATGGGTACAAAGTAAATCTTTATTAGTTTTACTACTAGTATCAATTGTATTTATCGGTAGTTCAATGGGTGCCTATGTAATGCTAAGCTTACAATCACCGTACGTAATTATTGTACCAACGATTTTATGTGCAACATGTTTATCTGCAAAATATAGATTTACGAGCATGGCATTAATACAACGTGTGAAGGAGATGCAAAAGCATGGAGCGTAAATTAGGAATTTCACTTTATCCAGAGCATTCAACGAAAGAAAAAGATATGGCATACATTTCGGCAGCGGCACGCCACGGTTTTTCAAGAATATTCACATGCCTATTGTCTGTGAATCGACCGAAAGAAGAAATTGTAGCTGAATTTAAAGAAATTATTCATCATGCGAAAGATAACAATATGGAAGTTATTTTAGATGTAGCTCCAGCTGTCTTTGATCAGCTCGGTATTAGTTATAGTGATCTATCATTCTTCGCAGAGTTAGGTGCAGACGGTATTCGATTAGATTTAGGGTTTGACGGATTAACTGAAGCGAAAATGACGAATAATCCGTACGGCTTAAAAATTGAGCTAAACGTAAGTAACGATATTGCGTACTTAGAAAATATTCTTTCGCATCAAGCGAATAAGTCAGCTTTAATCGGTTGTCATAACTTCTATCCGCAAAAATTTACTGGACTTCCGTATGACTATTTCATTCGCTGTAGTGAACGCTTTAAAAAGTATGGTATTCGCACAGCAGCATTTATTACGTCGCATGCAGCTAACATCGGCCCATGGGATATTAACGACGGATTATGTACATTAGAAGAGCATCGTAACTTACCGATTGAGGTACAAGCGAAACATTTATGGGCGACAGGGCTTATTGATGACGTTATTATCGGAAATGCTTATGCGAGTGAAGAAGAGTTAGAGAAACTAGGAAACTTAAATCGTTACATGTTACAGCTGAAAGTAAACTTTGTAGACGAAGTAACTGAAGTAGAGAAGAGGGCGACACTGCAAGAGTTACACGTAAGACGCGGCGACATAACAGAATATATGGTACGTTCTACAGAAGTACGTAAGAAATACAAAGACTATGACTTCCCGGTGCGCGAAAGTGTACGACAGGAAAGAGGGCAAGTTGTAATTGGAAACAATTCATTTGGTAAGTATAAAGGTGAACTACAAATCATTCTAAAAGAAATGCCGATAGATGAACGGAAAAATATTGTCGGTACAATTGCAGAAGAAGAGTTATTCTTACTAGATTATGTAGGAGCTTGGACGCAGTTTACTTGTGTGGAATAGGGGAGAGAAGGAGAGGATGCTGTGGCATCCTTTTTTTCTGTTGAAATGGTAGTCTATCGTATATAGAATGCAAAGAGATAGACTTAATTTGGACGGGAGAGAAGGAGATGGAAGAGTATATAGATGATTTATTAAGGCGGATGGATGATGAAGAAGCAGGTATTCGGCAATGTGCGTATGAAGAAGCGAGGGAGTTAAATGATTTATCGCTTTTTTCTTGTTTCCAAGAGAAAGTAACGGAAGCACGAAAAGTATATATAAAAACGAGCCTTTATTTTTTAATTACACAACTTGCAATAAATACTAGAGAGATGTATATTGCAGATTATTTGATAAATCGGTTAGAAAGTGAAGAAAGCAGGGTAGTGTTGGATAGTATGCTTATAGATTTAAGTAAATTATCTGAAGCGAGCAATGCACATAAAATTATTCCTTACATATATCATAAAAATAGTGGAGTTCGTTATTCCGCTGTCATTGCTTTAAAGTTGTGTAAATCGTTAGAAGCAGAAGATGCCTTATTGAAGTTACTTACAGTGGAAGAGAATCGAGATGATATTGTAAATATATGTGCTACTTTACATGAGATTGGAACAAAGCGATCAATTTTATCTTTAACGAAACTTTTACACAGCGATAGTGCTTATATTCGTTCGGCAGCCATTGAGACTTTGGCAGAAATCGGAAGAACAGACTTACAAATAGTTTATATTGATGCTTTATCTGATAGAAGTGTCATGGTGAAATATGAGGCCATTCGAGCTATTTATGCATATGGAGATGAAATGGCGATTAAGCCAATTTGCGAACGTGTAACGAAAGTTGTTTCTAGAAGACGTAAAAATCAAGTAGAGTCTATTGATGAATCAGAAATCCTCATTGCTCTTCGTTTCTTACATAAGTTTGCTAATCATGAAGAAGTTCTAAAGACATTTGATAAAGTGTACAAAAAACGTGGAAACTTGTTTGTGTCGGAGAGGAAATGGCTTCGAGATAATATTACTTACTTTCAAGAGAAAGAGAGAATGTAAGAATTATAAAAAAGAGTCAGCCTCAATGAGACTGACTCTTTTTTTACAAACTAGTTTAATACTTTAACTGTAACTGTTTTACGTCCCCAGTTACTTGATGTACCTTTGTCTGGCATTAAAACGTCGATTTTATTTCCTTTAATAGCTCCACCAGTATCACCAGCGATTGCTACTCCGTAACCTTCAACCCATACTTTTGAACCTAATGGAATGACACTTGGATCAACTGCGATTAGTTTCATGTTTGGATTAGCTGTTAAGTTGTGACCTAAAGCTGATTTTACTTGGTCGCCTGCTTTATAACCATTTTCAAGTGGATCTGCTGTGTAAGCTGTTGCTACAACGCGTAACTCACGAGAAGATGATGGTGCACTTGTTTCAGTTTCTTTTGCAACAGGTTGTTGTGTAGCTGGTTTTTGAGCTTTAGCCGCTTCACGAGCTTTAGCTGCTTCTTGAGCCTCAGCTGCTTCTTGAGCTTTAGCTGCTTCTTGAGCTTTAGCTGCTTCACGAGCTTTAGCTGCCTCTTGAGCTTTAGCCGCTGCTTGAGCTTCAGCTGCTTCTTGAGCTTTAGCTGCTTCACGAGCTTTAGCTGCTTCTTGAGCCTTAGCTTCTGCTTGAGCTTCAGCTGCTTCTTGAGCTTTAGCTTCTGCCTGAGCTTTAGCTGCCTCTTGAGCCTTAGCTGCTTCACGAGCTTTAGCCGCTGCTTGAGCTTCAGCTGCTTCACGAGCTTTAGTTGCTTCCTGAGCTTTAGCTTTTGCTTGCATTTCAGCTACTTCACGAGTTTTAGTTGCTGCTACAGTTTTAGCTGTATCTTGAACTTTCGTTGTTTTTTCAACTTTTACTGCTGGTTGAACTTTAACTGGAGCTTTACCTGTTAAGTAAGGAACATGAACGTAAGCTGTTTTTCCGTTATATTCAAATTGGATCCAATCATTTTCAACTTGGTGTGTTGTTTCAATTACATCATCTTGTTTCAATTTACCAAGAATTTCTGAGTCTGTGTTTGCACCAGCACGTACGTTTAATACGTTAGCTGTTACGTAGTAAGTGTCTTTTGTGTAGTCAGCGCTAATGAAAGCTTCTTTACCGCTATTCAATTTTACTTTTGACCATCCGTTTTCTGTATGTAAAACGTTAACTTTATATCCATCTAATAATTTTCCTACAACTTTTGATTCAGTAGTTGGGTTTTCTCGTACATTTAGTACATCAGTCGTTACAAACGTTTCTGCTTTAGCAGATGTTGTGAAAATCCCAAGACCAAAAACCGCTGCTGTTGCTATACCCATAAATTTTTTCATAATAGCCTCCATTGCATTTGTTTTCGTTGACCTCATTATAGCAACCATTATTTTCTTATTTGCGAAAAACATAAAATTACAAAGCTTTCGTAACGGGTCATTAATATTTTGTAATAATTCCAGTAATATCCTAAAAGCGCTTTCTTATAGTTTTTAGGGGAGGTTTGAGCATGTGATGCATAAAAAAGGTAGTATTTCAATTTCTGACAGGTTAATATTATTTCTATAGTATTACGTAATTATTTCGTAATCATTACAAAAATGACGTATTTTGCTGTCGGAACAGAAAAGTAGTTATGTAAAAATAACTATTTTAGTTGTGGAGAAATAAAAATGAGGTGAAATTTAATAAAATATCGCTATAATTGTTACAAAATAAGTCGAGGTATGGAAAAAATTACGCCTTGATTTTCGACTTTCACATAGTATTTTTGCAATAATAGGATTCTATAATAGATTTAGTAGATTAAAATAATGAAAGATGTTTATAACGTGAAACATATATAATAGAAGAAACATGATTTAATAGATAAATAAAAAACGTAGGAGTGTAAACTCCTACGTTTTTGTTTATTCATATCGTAAACATTCAATTGGATCCAGTTTTGCAGCTTTGTTAGCTGGTAGTAGACCGAATATAATACCGATTAACATGGAGATACCTACTGCAAGAAGTCCAAGTTCTTTTGAGACAACGAGTGGCCATCCGGCAAAGATGGAGACGATCCAAGCGAAGAAGATACCGAGCATGAAACCAATGAAACCACCGAGTCCTGTTAAAATACAAGATTCAATTAAGAATTGTGTTAATACTTTACCACGCGTTGCACCAAGAGCTTTACGAATACCGATCTCACGTGTACGCTCTGTTACAGATACAAGCATAATGTTCATTACACCGATACCACCAACAAGTAAGGAGATAGCGGCAATACCACCGAATACCATTTTCATCATACCGATTGATTCATCTAATTGCTTCGTAAATTCACCTAAATCTTGTGCTTCGAATTTGTGCTCAAATTTAGGAGCTTTCATTTCGTTTAAAACAGAAACGGCTTGTTTTTCTACACTTTTACGTTCGGCCGGAGAGGTCATTGTTAATCTGACAGAGTCATACTCAGTTACTCCTGAAATGACAGGCGCGTTTTCAAGTGATGTATAACCTTCAGGCATAGGCATTCCGAAGTCGTTTTTCGTTTCGTATACACCGACTATTTTATACGGCTTTCCTTTTATATCTGTGTATTGATTTGATTCCCAACCACTAAATAATTTATTGAAAGCTTCTTCATTTAATATAACAGCAGGGATTGCTTGGTTTAGCTCACTGTCGTTTAATTCACGACCGTGAACTAATTTTATCTTCGAATCTGTTATAAAGGCGCCTGTTCCGCCTTTTAAATCAAGATTTACATCTTTTGAACCAGCAGATGCTTTTACTTTCATACTTACATCTGGATACACATCTTTAACGCCTGGTACAGTTTGCAGTCGGTTTAGCATATCAGCTGTAATTTTGGCATTATCTGTTCCATAGTCAGGATTGTTGTAGTAAATCGTTACTTCGTTATCTTTTCCTTGGCCTAACTCTTTTTTAAACTTTGCGTTTGTACCATCACCCATTGAAATGATAGTAATGATGGCACTAATACCGATAATAATACCTAACATCGTTAAAATAGAACGCATTTTATGAGCAAAGATAGAGGAAAGGGCCATGCGTATATTTTCACTCGTGTTCAAAATTAACCTCTCCAATCTTGGACGATATTTCCGTCACGAATTACAATTTGACGTGCTGCAGCTTCCCCGATTTCACGGTCATGGGTAATCATAATAATTGTTGAGCCTTGTTTATTTAATTCGTAAAAGAGGTCCATAATTTGTGTACTTGTTTTCGTATCAAGTGCCCCCGTCGGTTCATCGGCTAAGATAAATTTCGGGTTATTTACGATTGCGCGTGCAACAGCGACACGCTGTTTTTGTCCACCTGATAGTTCGTTCGGCAGGTGAGTAGCACGATCAGCTAAACCTACTTTTGTTAAAGCAGCTAATGAGCGCTCGCGCCTTTCTTTTTTATCGACTCCAGCGTAAATAAGAGGGAGCTCTACATTTTGAAGTGCTGAAAGTCTCGGTAATAACATAAAGTTTTGGAATACGAATCCGATTTCTTTATTACGAACATGTGCAAGTTCTGTTTCAGACATGTTTGAAATGTTTTGCCCAGCTAGTTCGTACGTACCTGTCGTTGGTTTATCTAAACAACCGATAATGTTCATTAATGTTGATTTACCAGAACCAGATGGTCCCATAATAGAAGTGAATTCTCCTTGGTTCAGTGTTACGTCAATTCCGTGTAATATTTGAACGGACTCTGCACCATTTTGGAAGGATTTCGTGATGCCTTTTAAGTTAATCATTCAACGACAACCTCCATACCATCTTTTAAGTCTTTTTCCGGTTTAGAGATAATTTGTTCTCCTTTTTTCACTCCAGAAACTTTTGCTTCGCTATCTGTCTCGAATTCAACAGTAACTGCTTGTTCTTTCGCTTTACCGTCTTTTATGACGAAGACAACATTTTTGTCACCTTTTTTCACGATGCTGCTTTTCGGAACAATTGTGCCAGTTGCTTCGCCAGATTTACTCGTTACGTAAACGTGGAAGCCGTTTTGTAATTCTTCACTATTATCTAATGTGACAGTGAATTGATAGTTAGAAACTGTTTTGTTTTCGTCCATACTCTTTAATGGTGTAGAACCGATTTCTGTTACTTTTCCTGTCCAAGTCTTACCAGCGACCGTTTTTGAAGAAACAGTTACTTCTTGCCCAACTTTCATACTAGCAAGTTCATATTCAGAAAGTTGACCTTTTACTTTAAATGGGCCAGCGTGACGAAGTGTAATACCGCTCATACCTGTTTTTTCATCAGCAGTTTTTACGATATCATCAATTACGCCATCAGCAGGACTTGTTACAGAAAGATTGCTTACTCTCTCTTTTGCCGTTTTAATCATTTCATCAGCTTTTTCTATTTCAAACTTTTTCATTTCAAGTTGTGATTCTAATTGTCCAACTTCGACTTCTGATGCTTTTAATGCTTCAGCAGGAAGACCTGCATTTTTATCTTTTTGTAATTTTTGTTTCGCTGCATCAATTTGTTTTTGGAACAATGTTACTTCTTTTTGTGCGATTTTCTTTTGCATTTCTGCTTCTGTTACACCTTGTTTAGCAGCAGGGTCATTGTATTTAAAAAGGAGTTGCCCTTTTTTTACTTCATCGCCTTTTTTTACAGCTAATTCATACGTTCCTTTTGTTGGATCAAATGAAATTGTTTCGATGCCGTTTGGAATAACTTCACCGCCAAATTTTTGCGCGTTTTCAATCTGTTTTTCTGTTACTTTATATCCGCTATATGCCATTGCTACTTCTGAACCGCCGCCAGCAAATGCAAAGTATGATCCAGCTGCAATTCCGATTGCTACTACACTAGTAATTAACACTTTATTTTTCTTCTTCATCTATTTATCACCTTTTCGTTCGTTTTAGTATCTACATTCAGTATAGAAGAGGTGAAGAATCTGACAAATCGTTTTAGCTTACAATAACCTTACAGTTTTGTAAGGTATGAATATGTAAATGTAAGGTAGAGGTTGTCTTAGTTTAAGCAAATGAATTGACGCTTGTTTTTTTTCTTACAATAATATTGTATGAAGGAGAGGAGGAAGGAAGATGGAAGCTTATTTTAGTGCGCATCCATTAAAACCGTTTATTCCCTACTCAAGGCAACATGCCATTATATTATTTATTCTGTTGGTGGGAATCGTTTTTTTATATCAATACCAAGATGTATTACGTCAAAATGAGTGGAATATAACGGTTCGATATGCGATTGCATTTCTATTTATAGGGAGTGAAATTGGACTTCATATGTGGGAGTGGAAAGCAGGGATTTTTGAGCTAGCTACTTCATTACCATTCGAGTTGTGTACGATTAGTTTGTTGTTAGCGTCAATTATGATCATAACGAAAAGTTACCGTATATATGAGATTGTATTTTTTACAGGAATTATTGGTGCATCACAAGCCATTTTAACGCCAAACTTGCAGTATGCTTTTCCGCATTTTCGGTTCATTGAATATTTTATCGCGCATATATTGCTCATTTGGGCGCCACTCTTTATGACTTGGGTGGAAGGATATCGTCCGACAGTACAATCTATTAAACGCACAATGATATTTTTAAACATATTGATTCCAATTGTTTCGTTTGTAAATTACAAAACAGGCGGTAATTATATGTTTTTAGCTCATAAGCCAGAAACTGCTTCATTACTCGATATGTTAGGGCCGCATCCTTACTATATTATTTCATTAGAAATAGCTGCGCTTATTGGATGTTTTATTTTGTATATGCCATTTGCGAAAAGAGAAAAACAGTTACATAAAGAATCGTTAGGGTCATAACCTAGCGATTTTTTATATATTAAATATTTACAATTCAGAAAATTAAGAATAAAATTAAAGGGTAAATTATAGAGAGAGAAGGGCGAAAATGATCAAAAAAGTATTTTTGAATGGGATGGAAGTGACGATTCAATTTCTTATTTCGATTTTGGGTATTATTTGTTTAGGGACATTGCCGAAACTATTTTATGGATTTGAGCTGCATGCATCACAGTACATAAAGAGTTTACAAGAAGTGTTTGTGAATTTAATGGACATCTCCAATTTTAAATATGTGGGAGATAAATTTTTATTTCCGCAGTTGTTTGTCCATTATAAAGAAACAATTGTTATATTTTTAGCTGCTTTTTTCATTTCATTATTTGTAGCATTTTGTATTGTTTATGTGACTATGAGTAGTTCACCGCGTATACAACATCGAATTAAATCATTTCTTATCTTCCTAGAATCCATTCCAGATATTCTTCTTATTTTAGTATCACAAATTTTAGTTGTATGGTTTTTTAAACAAACAGGTTTTTTACCTTTTCAAATTGCTTCAATTGGAGGCGAGTCGATTAGGGGGTTGCCAATATTGTGTTTGAGCATCCCGACTACGATTATGTTTGTAAAAATGGTCGTGCTTCGTTTTGAAAATGAACTAGAAAAAGATTATGTACTATTTGCTAAGGCGAAAGGGCTGGGGCGCTTTCATATTTTAAATCGTCATATTTTACGAAATGTGTTGCTTAGTACATTATTCTTTGCGAAAACGAATATCTTTTTTATGTTATCTAATTTATATATTATAGAATGGATTTTTAATACGGGTGGTATTTTTATGTTTTTGAAATCGTATTTCGGTATTAGAGTTGAGGTTTTCATTGTTAGTGTGCTTCTTATATATATTCCGATTTTTATTTTATTTAAATTGTTTCATTATCTCATTCCGGCTGCGATGAAGGAGAGATTATAATATGTGGACGTATATAAAACGTGATAAAAGATTTTGGATAAGTATTGGATTTCTTCTCCTATTAGTTCTTTTGAGCATCGGAAATACGTTATGGAATGATGGACATATTAGACAAGTTACATTGCAATATGATGCGGATGAAAATCCACAAGTGCCACCGTTTCCACCTTCATTACAATTTTTACTCGGGACAGACCGGAAAGGGTATGACCTGTTACATTTAGTCATTGAGGGCGCGAAGTGGACGATTGGTATATCTATTTTAATTGCGGCACTTAGAATGGTAATAGGTGTGTTTTTCGGTGTCGTACTCGGAACGTATATAAAAAGAGGATTTTCAAAAATTGAGGCTTTCTTTGATAGTTTTACAGTTATTCCGACAGTTATGATTGCGTATTTTTTTCTTCAATCTGCAAATACATTTGGAAGCGGAGAGGAGACAACAACCTTTTTTGAAAGGGCTTCGTTTCAAGTGGTATTACTTGTACTGCTTGTAATGCCAGTTATTGCACTGTATGTTGCGAAGGAAGTTCGTAAATTGCGAACGGAAGAATTTGTTGATGCCGCGCGCATATTAGGTGGATCGAGAAGACATATTGTTATAAAGCATCTTTTTCCGCATCTCTATATGCCGTTTATACTCGTATTTCTTCAGCAGTTTACGCAGACTCTTACTATTTTACTGCACTTAGGATTACTTGAAGTGTTCTTTGGTGGGACTGTAATGTTTGGTGGACAAATAAAAGAGGTGGAATCTTATACGCATGAATGGTCAGGTTTAATTGGAGTATACTATAGGTCATTAACAGTGAATCCGTGGATTCCTCTCGTTCCTATTACATTTTTTGGACTTACTATTTTTTCAGGAAATATGATTGTAAAAAGTATAGAAGAGGCGATGATGAAAGTAAGGTTGGGAGGAGAGATAAAGAAGGACATTGTAGAAGAGGAACAATCTGCTGTGCATTCAAAAGAAGAGTTGTTTACGTTTAAACATACGATGTAAAGAACCTAGGAGACTAGGTTCTTTTTATTTTATTATATTACAATATCGTAAGAGAGATGTAATGAAAATCGATAGGGGAGAAATACAATTTCGTATACACTTCATGTATAGAGAAATACGAGGGCGGGTGAAGGTATACGATGGATTTTTTAGAAGTATCAAAACGTAGTATAAAACGAAATATGAAAGATTATTTTCTATACTTTATTTCATTAGTAGGCAGCATTATTATTTATTTTACATTCGTATCGATTAAACGAAATGAAAGTGTAGTAGCTCTTTTAAAAGAATCAGATAAGGTGGAAACGACATTTACGTTTGCACAAATATTGTTGATTATCTTTTTAACGATATTTATTTTTTATTGTAATAGCTTCTTTTTACGAAAGAAGAAAAAAGAAATTGCACTATACAGTTTATTAGGTATTCGTAAAGAGGAGATTGCGAAATTACTCTTTTATGAAACATTATTAGTTGGTGCTGCGGCAAGTGTGTTAGGTATTCTTGCTGGTTTATTTATAGCGAATATGTGCGCAGGGTTTCTCGTAAAGTTAATGGGAAGTGCATTTACTTTTACATTTACGATTTCATTTTTATCTATAGTAGAAGTTCTTATAACGATAGGAGCAATTTTCTTTATTGCATCATGGAAAAGTAAAAAGTTAATTTATGAGCATCGTTTAGTTGAATTACTATATGGTGAAAATCAAAAAGAAGAGGCACCTACGTATTCAAGTAAGAAGGCAAAACGAGCGATTGTTTTATTAATTACAGGTTATATCATTGCGCTACTTACACAAGTTTTTGGATTTGGAGCAATTTTTATTACAGGTCTACTTATTTTTGGCTGTATTGTAAAAGGTACGTTTTTACTATTTGAGCAATATACAGTGAAATCACTCCATACAATCAAGGAAGATAAAACGAAATATTGGAATGGAACGAACATTTTATCGGTTTCTTCATTGTTCTTTAGAATAAAAGGAAACGTAAAGATGTTAGCTTTACTATCTTTATTAAGTGCGGTAACACTATGCACAATTGGTATAAGTTCTAGTATGTATTATGGAGCAAAGAAAACAGCAACACTTATGAATCCAGTTAGTTATGAATATGTAACCACTGGGAAGGAATTAAATAAGAAAGTTAGAGAAGAGATACAAAAACATGGAGGAATCATTAAGGGTGAAACAAAAGTAGAGTTGTTTTCGGGGCAAGTAAATATAGATGGTTCGAGTATGTTAACAGGATATTTAATTAGTGATGGCAATGTACAAGTTATAAAAGAGTCAGATTATAATAAAGCAGCTTCTATATTAGGTAATAAAAAAGCTGTTTTAGGTTCTGAAAAGGAAGTTGTTTTATTAGATCCGTATAAATCATATAACATCGAAAAGAATTCACTTGAAGGAAATAATGTGTCCTTTGAAGGGATGAAGAGAGAGGTAATAATTGCTGATCACCGCGAAGAAACAGTTGTTAGCGCAAAACTTGCACCAGTTGGACTTGTTGTTCAAGATTCGTTATTTAATAAGTTGCAAAGAGGGAAAGCTATTTCAACAGTAAGTGGATTTATTGTTGAAGGAAATGGAAATGCAGAGGTAACGAAAAATCTAGCGAATATCCTTTCTGTAGAAGCGAAATTACAATCATTTGAAGAGACGAGCCAATCTGAATTGCAAGATGGCGCAGTGTTATTGTTTGCTAGTATATTTTTAGGGATTGTTTTTATTCTTGCAACGGGGTGTATTTTATACTTTAAACAAATAACAGAAGCGATGGCAGAGCGTCCAGCGTACGGTATGTTAAAGAAAATCGGACTAACGAAAAAGGAAGCAAGAGAGTCTATAAGAAAGCAAGTAGGTGTGATATTTTTAGTACCATTATTTCTTGCGATTGTTCATACATTCTTTGCATTTCTAAGTTTGATGGGCTTTACAGGAATGTTTGAATATAGCCTTCCTTTACTAGGGAGTATAGGGGTGTATATCATAATATACTTTGGTTACTATATGTTAACCGTTCGTTCGTATACAAATACGGTATTTAATGGTAGAAGATAAAAAGAAGCAAGCATGTATCTCATGCTTGCTTCTGTTCTTTATTTTGTAGAAACTTCGCCTTCAGCTTCTGTTTGCGGAATAAAGTATCCGATTATACCACCAATTATTGCTGGAACGATCCAACCGATTCCTAAGTTATAAAAAGGAATGGTGTGTACAATATTAGCAATAAAGTTTGGTATCATTCCCACATTATCAAGTGCATGAATACAACTAATAAGGAATGCTGCGATCATTGCCCCGATGTAGACAGAAGGTTTACGTTTCGTATATTTATCAATAAATGATACGAAAATTAAAATGATTGTAATTGGATATAAAATAATTAATACAGGTAATGTAATTTTGATTAATAAACTTAATCCTAAGTTTGAAATCACGAAGCTAAAAATACAAACGTATAGTACGAGCTTTTTGTAGGAAACGTTTGTTAGTACTGTTGCAAAATAGTTGGCGAATGCACTTACAACACCAATTGCTGTCGTTAAACAAGCGAAGATAATGGCGATGCTTAATAAAACATTACCGCTTGTCCCAAAGAAGTGATACATAACAGTTGCTAATAGTTGACCACCGTTCTCGAATTGTCCTAAGTTGCCGTTTGAAGCCCCGATATAACCGAGTAAGAAGTACACAATTGTTAAAAATAGAGCGGCAATGCTTCCGCAAATAATTGTATATTTCGCAATTGATTTCTTCTCTTGTATACCATTTTGGCGAATTGCATTTACAACAATCGTTGATAGTACGAGTGCACCGATTGCATCTAACGTTAAAAATCCTTCAAGAAATCCTTTGAAAAACGGAATTTCTTTATAGTCACCAACAGGTTCTGCAAATGTTCCTGGTGAAAGAATCGCTTTTGTTGCCATAATGGCAATAATTCCAAGTAAAATTGGTGTTAATATTTTTCCGATATGATCTACTAATTTTGATGGATTTAATGATAAGAAGTAGACGACTGTAAAGAAAATCGCACTAAAGATTAACATAGAGTACCATTGGTCTGGGAAAAGTGGTGCAATCCCAATTTCGTAAGATACAGATCCAGTTCGTGGAATAACAAATAGTGGGCCGATTGAAAGATAAATAATGATAGCAAATATTGCTGCGAATTTTGGGTGAACACGGCTTGCTAAAGTGTTAAAACTACCACCGGCAAGGGCAACAGCGACGATAGCTAGTAAAGATAAACCGACGTCTGTAATAATAAATCCTGTAATGGAAATCCACATATTTTCTCCGGAAGAAAGGCCGAGAAGGGGCGGGAAAATCATATTACCAGCACCGAAGAAAACTGCGAATAGTAGTAAACTAATCGAAAGTATTTGCGCTGGTTTTAAAGTTGTACGCATATAAAGAAAATCCTCCTAATGAGTGTTTTTGTCGAAAATTCAAATAATTTGTCGAGTAACTGTTATTATTTTAAAGGTCTGATGACTAGAAAGCAATAGGGAATTTTGAAAAAATTAAAAAATAATGCATTAAATCGAATAAATATACTATTTATATGTTTAATAGGAAGGATTTAACTTATAGCGTAAAAAAACACATATCCCTAGGATACGTGTTTTAAAAAAATATTTTTTTATCACGTTCTTCTTTTAAAATTTCAACCGCTTCTCGGAAACGTTGTGAATGGACGATTTCTCGTTCACGTAAAAAGCGCAAGCTGTCATTTATATCTGGATCATCTGATAAGTTAATAAGCCATTGATATGTTGCGCGTGCTTTTTCTTCAGCCGCAATATCCTCGTATAGGTCGGCAATTGGATCACCTTTAGCTTGTATATAGGTTGCAGTAAATGGAACACCGGCAGCGTTATGGTAGTGGAGTGCACTATCATGATCAGCGTAATGAGGGTCAAGACCAGCAGCTTTCATTTGTTCAGGAGTCGCATCTTTCGTCAGCTTATAAACCATTGTAGCAATCATTTCAAGGTGAGCAAATTCTTCTGTACCAATATCAGTAAGTAGGCCAATGACTTTGTCAGGAATTGTATAACGTTGATTTAAGTAACGGAGTGCAGCAGCTAATTCTCCATCTGCACCGCCGTATTGTTCAATTAATAATTTTGCAAGTGCTGGATTGCAAGTTCCTACTTTAACAGGGTATTGTAATTTTTTTTCATAAATCCACATAGTTTCTCTCCTTTATATTTGCCATGGCCAAGGACCTTTGCTCCATTCCCAAGGGGCATTAGAATAGCTATTTCCAAACTGTTGGAGTGGCCCGTATTTTTCTTCCATTTTTTGTTTTAATACTCTTCGTTTATAGGAAAAGTCATTAAATTGATTAATAGCAGCAGTGTCATCTGGATGTGTATCTAAATAAAGAGTGAGTTCGACTAGTACAAAGTCTAGTTCTTGAAGCTCCAGTAACAGCTGATAATATTCTTCTGGTAGCGATTGAGTCACGTCAGTAGTCACCGCCCTTTTTTATAAGGATTTTCATAATAGTCATAAAAAACAGGCCATAAAGTCCCTTTTTGTAGCGCTTCTTTTGGCGTGAATTGTGGTAAGTTTGGCGGTTGAAAGCCTAAAAATAAATTAGGAGGAGTAGAGTAATATTTTTTTCCGATAGGAGGGCAAGGATCTTGAGGACTATGATAGGGCACGAATGATCTCATATATTTATTCACGAATAAACCTCCTTACATGTTCATTACTACATATTGTATTCAGACATAATGAGCATTTATGACACATATAAAAAAGTAATAGGTACGGGGGGAATGAATGTGGAGACTGTGAAACAATTCGTTGTATTGGAAGTGAAAAACTTAAAGGAAACGTTGTATTTTTACGAAGGGATTTTAGGAATCAAACCTAGTTTAGAAAGACCACAATTAGATGTAACGGGGGTTTGGTATGATTCTGATTCAACGAGAATTAGTTTTGTCATGAATCGCATGTTAGGTGGGCGGGAAAAAAGTGTTACAGATTCATGTGAGGCTTTAACATTTACGATTTCTAACATAGAGAAATTGAAAAAGAAGCTAGCGTTTTATGAAATTTTATATACAGAAAATGAATGTGCGAGGAGTATTGTAGTACAAGACCCAGATGGATATAAACTTCAAGTGGTGGAGAAGGATGAATAAACGGAGGGGATTTGGTGGAGAGAAATTATGAAGAAAGTGCGTTGTTTGAGCATCAATTTTGGCTAAAAGTGCTGAGTGATCATTCGCAATTTTTACTTGATGCGTTAGCCCCAAAGGAAAAAGAAGATATAAAAAAAGCTACTTATTTTGTTGAAACATTTACGAATCTGTTAAATAAAGTTCGTAATGTGAATCTTGTGGCATTTTCCAAAGAGGCGGAACAAGCCGCTAAGGAAATACGAATGTTTAAATTAAATATTATACAGAAACAGTTGGAAGGAAAAATTACTATTCATTTTACGCCGACTTTTATTAATCATATGGTAAACGAAGTGGAAGAGTATATAACGGTTTTAGAGTTTTTGAAGAAGGGGGAAATTCCACCTGTTTTTCATGAACTGCATTATCATCTCGTTTGGTTAACAGATGCAGCTGGTCATGCAGGCTCTATTTCTGGTGGGTTAGATCTTGTTGAAAAAAGATTAAAAGAGAAAAGTGAAGAATTCGAGAAGCACTTTGAACAGTTTTATTTGAAGGCAGTTGAAATGACGGGGTATTTAAGAACAGAGCTTCATCATTTTCCTGCATTAAAGAAGTTTACAAAAGATGTTTCACTTGAATTAAAATTATTTTCGCATTTTTTACATGAAGTGGAAGAATTGGAGTTATCAAATGAAATATTAAGTGCATTATCAGCGAGAATGGCAGATCATATGGCAAGAGAAGAATGTTATTATTTATTAAAATTAGCCCAATCATCTGGACTTGAAATGCCGAAATGTAATCCGCTTTAAAGAAAAAGAGGTCAATTTTATTTGGCCTCTTTTTCTGTTTTATTTTCTCTTTTTATTTTTGCTTGTTCAATACTTGCCTGTAATGTCTCCATGATATTGATGATGTTTGGAGTAGGAGAGATTGTTTCCGTTTTTTCTTGTTGTTCAATTTTCTCTTCGATTAATTCGGTAAGGGCTTCTTTATACTCATCTGTATACATTTCTTGTTCAAAAGGATTTGTAAGGTGGTGAATTAAATTAATAGCTGCGGTGAGTTCTTGTTTTTGGATAGGATAATTTTCATTACTTGGTAAGTTAGGCGTATTTGTTATATCGCGAATTTCATTAGGGTAGTGAATAGTTTGCAACATAAGTCCATCTTCAAAGTTACGGATAATAGCTAAATGTTGTTTTTTTCTAATGGAAATATGGATAAGACCAAGTTTATTCGTACGTTCAAGAGCTTCTTTTAATAATAGATACGATTTTTCGTGTCCTGGAGTAGGGCCTATAAAATAAGAACGATCATAGAGAACAGAATCAATTTCGTTATTTTGGATAAAAGATATAATACGAATAGATCGTGGTTCGTGAGCTTTTTGCAACGCAGATAATTCTTTTTCATCCATAATAATGTACTTATGAGGTGCGTATTCATAGGCTTTTACAATATCTTTATCATCGACTTCTTCATCTGTACAATCGGGAGCGAATTTTTTATATTTAATAGGTGTTAAGCATTCTTTATGGAGGCTTAAAAATTTTATATCGTTTTCATCTACGGCGCTATATAGTTTAATTCCTATATTTAATAGTCCAAGTGAAAGTGCACCTTTCCATACTGTATGCAAATGAAGCCTCTCCTTTCATTCAAAAATGATTATGTATATTATGAGATAGTAAGAAATTTCCTATGCGTTTTTTGTTTTTTATGGAAGGGTAAGCAGAAGGGATTGGAATATAAAATATATTGACAAGCCCTCTAAAATATTTTAATGTGATTGTATAAAATTGTGTATATAAAGGGGAGTAACTTATTACAGTAAAGTCGTCATTACAGGGAGAAACCCTCGGCTTTATTGGCAACGTTTCGTTGTTAGTGAGACCTTTACCAGCAATGGTAAAGGCCCCTTATTGTCTTTTTTAGGACCCTTACCATATTTGGTAGGGGCCTTTTTGTATACAAGGAGAGGAGATATAAAAATGAAAAAACTTATTAGTAGATTAAGAGTTGTATTTCATGTTCGCCGATTTGTTCCATTCCTATTTGACTTTTTTACTTCAAAAGAGGTTTCAATAAAGAAGAAAATCTTATCCATTGCTTTTTTAGTTGGTTATGTAGCGATGCCGCTCGATTTAATTCCAGACTTCTTACCGTTCATCGGTATTTTAGATGATATTGGGATTGTGTTATTTATTTTGAACCGAATTGTAAAAATGGCGCCAGTTCAATTACAAGAAAAGCATAATGTGAACGTAGGATAGGAGTTAAAATATGGAGCAAATTATTGTAGATATAATTGAGTTTTTAAAGCAGTTTTCTTATTTTGGAGTTGTATTGGCTTTAACGTTTGAATTTATTCCCGCAGAAGTCGTTTTGCCTATGGTTGGATATTGGGTGTATGAGGGGGATATGAATTTTTGGCTAGCTGTATTAGCTGGAACACTTGGCGGAACGACAGGACCGTTAACGTTATACGCACTCGGTTATTACGGTGGTCGTCCTCTATTAATAAAGTACGGGAAATACTTCTTTATTAAAGAAGAACAAATTCAAAAAGCAGATGATTTCTTTGAGAAATATGGATCAGTTGTAGCATTTGTTGGACGCTTTGTACCTGGCGTTCGAACGCTTATTTCTGTTCCATGTGGTATGGCGAAAATGAACATATGGAAATTTAGTATATATACATTTGTAGCAATGTTCCCGTTAACAACTTTATATGTCTATTTTGGAATGAAATTAGGTCCGCATTGGGAAAAAGCGGCGGATGTTGTGGGGCAATATATGCTACCGATATTACTAGTCGTCGTTATCGTTGTCGGTGGTATATTAACCTATAAATTTATGAAAAAAAGGAACAGCACGGAATCTATCTAGTCATTGATATTTGTATATTTTTTGAAAATAGATGAATCGTACAGGCAAAAGACTCTGAGGGACATACACATATAGGGAATATAAAAGAGAGGGGAAACAACTATGTCTTGTGAGTGCTCAGGGGCAGCATTCCATCACTTTGCCACATTATCATCGATTGCGATTCATCTTTGGCGGAGGGAATGTTGTTATTCGTTATAAGGAAATTTCCTGCAAATTCATTTGTTACTCGCTCGCAATCTGGATCTGGAGGAGGGGGAGGTGGACAAGGATCTGGGCAAATGATAGACAAAGGAGCAAAACAGCCAATGTTTTTTTTATTCTTCAATACAACCCCCTCCTTTTTAAGTAGTCTTTTACTACTATTAAATGTAGAAGCATGGCCGATGTGTTAAAAAAAGAAGGAAATGTTAAAAATTAAGATTGTCTAACAGGCTTAAAACTTAAATTATTATTCATGTTATAGAAAAGATTATATGTGAATAAACATGGGAAAAGAATGCTCAGACTCTTTTAGACAAAAAGTGGTTGTATACACAATAGTAAGAAGAATGTTGGACTTAACCTTTAATTAACTGTATATTTACAAGAATCTAATAAAATTCATTTATTATTTAAACGACATTAATATGCTTTAGATAAAATAGCCCTTGTAATGAATCGATTATTATGAGGAGGATACACGTGGACAGAACTGCTTTACGCAAAGTAAAAGGTCTTATTGGATTATTAATGGTTTTTGTATTAGCATTTGTATCATTTCCGTGGGGTACATCAGTTAAAGCGGAAGAGAAGAAGCAAGAAAAGGCACCGAGTGAGAAGAAGATCGTTTTTCCGGTTGTAAGTGATGTACATATTAAGAATAGTGGAACAGATGATACGTTTCGCTGGAAAAGAGCAATCGAGCAACTAAATACACTTGCACCTAAACAAGATGCGTTTGTAATTGTGGGAGATTTTACTGATTCAGGATCGGTACAACAATATGATCGTTTCATGCAAGTGTATAATGAAAATGCAAATAAAGATGCCGTGCGAATGAATTCTCTTGGTAACCATGATTATTGGAACGGTTTATCTGTAGAGGGCGCACAGAAGCGTTTCTTAGAAAAAACAGGAATGGAATCGATTTATTATCATAAAGTGGTGAAAGGGTATCACTTCCTTGTTATGTCGCCAGAAAATGGGACAACACACGGATATTATTCAGACAAGCAAATTAATTGGTTAAAAGAAGAGATGGCGAAAGCACAAAAAGATGACCCAGAAAAACCGATTTTCGTATTTTTACATCAACACATTAAAGAGACAGTATACGGTAGTCATGAATGGGGAACACAAGATAGTGCAAAAATTAATGCGGTATTAAAAGAATATCCGCAGGCTATTACGTTTTCAGGTCATTCACATTATCCGCTAGATGATCCAAGATCGATTCATCAAAAAGACTTTACATCCGTTGGTACATCTTCTATAAGTTACATGGAAGTTGAAGGTGGTAAAGTACAGGGGAATATCCCGCCAGGAGCTAGTACATTAAGCCAAGGTTTATTAGTAGAAGTAGATGATGAAGAAGTAACGATTAACCGTCGTGATTTCCATACAAATTCTTGGACAGGTGAGCCTTGGAAAATTAAATTACCAGCAAAGAAAGAAACTTTTACACATGTAGAAGATCGTGATAAAGAAAAACCTTACTTTGCTAAGGATGCAAAGCTCGCTGTATCAAATGTAACAGAAAATGCAGCAACAGTAACATTCCCACAAGCGCTGGATAACCTTCTTGTTCACTCTTATCGTGTACAAGCTAGAGATAAGCAAACGGGCGAAATAAAGAATAAATTGTTAGCATTCTCAGAGTTTTATCGTGATCCAGTGCCAAAAGATCTTACGTTTACGCTTGCAGGATTAGATGGTGGAAAAACATATACGCTTGAAGTAGTTGCAATCGATTCGTTCGGTAATGAAAGTGCGCAGCCGTTAACGGCAGAAGTTACTACGAAAAAAGATAATATTGATCCGAATGTAAAAGTGCCAAAGGCAGATGTTTTTGATGTGAATTTCTTAGATGGTACATTTAAAGATAACTCATCGTTTGGAACGAAGGGCGATGTGAAAGGAAATGTATCTATTGCATACGATAAAGCTTTAAAAACAAATGTAATGAAATTGAATGGACAAGCTAATACATTTGGATACCTTCCATTTTCAGCAGCACAAAAAGAGAAAGTAGCAAATACGTTCACGCTAGAAACTGTATTTTCAATGAATGAAATTCGCGGACAAGGTATTTTACAAAATACAGAGAGCGGCGGAATTGGTTTTGAATCTACAGGAAGTGGAAATGTTGAATTGTGGGCTCATATTGGTGGCAGTTATAAACGCGTTGGTGTTCAATTAGAAGCAAATAAAACATATCACTTAACAGGAACGTATAACGGAAGTGAAGTAGCTATTTATGTCGATGGTAAAAAAGTAAATAGCCAACCAGCTAAAGGGAAAGTGTCTCATCCGAACGTACCATTTGCATTTGGAGCGGATCCTGATAGCAATGGAAATGGCGGTATTCCGTTAAATGGACAAATCGCGCTTGCAAGATTATATAGTAAAGCGTTAAGTTCTTCAGAAGTATTAGCGGCGTACAATGAGTTTTCTAACCGTACGAAATTAGAGCAAGTAAATGCGTTATTTGAAGAGCTTGGAAAAGTAAAAGAAGTGCTAGCTGGTACGTATGAGTTTGGTGATAAGCCAGGTCAATATTCAAAGGAAGCATTTCAAGAATTAGAGAAAAGCTATAATAATGCAAAGCAAGCATTTGAAAATGTAGGGAGTACGGGAGAGCAAATCGTTCAAACGTATAACGAATTAAAAACAGCTAATGTAACATTTGTACAATCTAAAGTAGTAGAACAACCGAAAACACCGAAAGAAAAATTACAAATCAATATTGAATCTGCAAAAGCAGTAGTGAAAAAAGCGCAAGCTGCAAATGTAACGGACGGTTCAGTGAAAGCACTGAGTCAAAAAATTACAGTGGCCGAAGCTGTAGTGAAAGATGTAAAAGTAAAGGATGCACAAGTAGAAACGATGAATCGTACATTAGAGTATACGATTTCACTTGTTGAAAAAAGCATAAACAAATAAGAGAGAAGAAAAGAAGCTTATCATGATAGGCTTCTTTTTTGTTATACTAAAAATAGCATAGAATGAAGGAGCGAATAATTTGGAAGAGAAAAAGCTAAAAAGAATTCTTGAATATGTATGGATCGCGGTTGTGCTCCTTGTAGGATATTATTTCTTAAAAGAAAAAAGTATATGGGTTCTATTTTTAATGACGTTTTTATTAGCGGGTTTAGGCACGTTATTTATTAATTTCTTCTTTGATAGTTTAAATGCATGGAAGAAGAAAAAGAAGGGAACGAAGTAAAGGAGGGAATATATGCAAAAGTGGAAGCTCATATATCAGGTGATTATTTTCCTATTACTTGTAGGTATTGGAATTGTGAAATACGCAACGCCAATAGGAAATTGGGCATCGTTTACAGCTTGCATCGGCATATTTTTCATTTTACAATCGTTAACGAAAAAATATAATAGTACAGAAAAATAGCTCGCCGCTAAAACGGCGAGCTATTTTGTTATGCTTTTTTCTGTTCATCATTCGTTTTTTCGGTAGCTAAATGGCTATGCTTTCTAGAATAGAAGAAATAGAAGCATAATCCGACTATAAGCCAAACGGCAAAGCTAATCCATGTTGTTTTAGACAAATTGATCATTAAATATAAGCAGCAAAGAATTGCGACAACTGGTAGTACAGGTACGAAAGGTGTGCGGAATCCGCGTTTTAAGTCAGGGTGTGTTTTTCGTAAAATAAGTACTGCGCAGCAAACGAATGTGAAGGCTGTTAATGTCCCGATGTTTACTAAATTCGCTAATACGTGCAGATCTAAAAGTCCTGCTAATAAAGCGGCAACAACACCAGTAATCCATGTGTTTAATAAAGGGATTTTCACTCTTTTATTTACACGTGCTAACGCTTTTGGAAGTAAACCGTCACGGCTCATCGCATACGAAACGCGAACTTGTCCATACATAACGACTAAGAGAACGGTTGTCATTCCAGTCATCGCTCCAACAGCGAGTAGTCCTGCAATTGTATCCTCGCCAACGAAATGTAAGGCAAATGCAACTGGATCAGAAACATCTAATTGTGTATAAGGAACCATACCTGTTAAAACGAAAGATACGATCATATATAAAACAGTGCAAATAAGAAGAGAGCCAATAATGCCGATTGGTAAATCACGCTGTGGTTTTTTCGTTTCTTCCGCAGCGGTTGCGATTGCATCAAATCCTAAGAAGGCGAAGAATACAGTAGCAGCCCCAGTAATAATACCGTCATATCCGAATGGGATGAACGGTGTCCAATTTTCAGGTTTTACATATTTTGCACCTGCTACGATAAAGGCGATAATAACGGCTAACTTAATAAGAACCATAATATTATTAATGCGTGCGCTTTCGCGTATACCAAAACTTAAAAGTCCAGTAATGAGTAGTAAAATACAAACAGCTGGTAAATCAATGAGACCACCTTTTCCTACGCCAGGAGCCGAGGCGATTATGGCGGGAAGATGGACGTTAAATCCTTGTAGTAAAGATTGTAAATAACCAGACCAACCGACAGCTACTGCTGCAACGGCAAGTAAATATTCGAGCATTAAACACCATCCGACGATGAAGGCGACGACTTCACCGACTGTCATGTATGCGTAAGTATACACACTTCCTGAGACAGGAATAGAAGAAGCAAATTCGGCATAACAAAAGGCTACACAAGCACAAGTAAATGCAGCAATAAGAAATGATAGCATAATACCAGGACCAGAATGTTTCGCTGCAACAATACCTGTTAATACAAATATCCCTGTCCCAATTACGGCGCCAATTCCTAAAAACGTTAAATCAAGTGCGGTTAATGTTCTTTGTAGTTGTCGTGGTGATTCAGTAGTAATCGCCTTTTTTCGTAATAATGATTTCACTTTGGACTCTCCCCCCGTTTTTCATTTCCATAACTGCGAATGTAGTATGAGCCCACTAGAAAAGAGTATGTAAGGAAATGGAGGTACAGTTATGGTGCGTAGTTTTTTAAAATTGCTGGATTAATCTTAATATAATTCAGAATATTTTGTCAAATAAAAATATGACAAATAAAATGCGGATGAATAGGAGAAACTACTTGCAGGAATGGACGAGGGTTAACGCCCCACTGATTAAAGTTAAAGTAGGAGAAGATGTTATGTTATTTTATTTTGAACTTGTCGTCATTTTACTTTGTACGAAATTAGCTGGTGATATTAGCGTGAGGCTTGGCCAGCCTTCTGTACTTGGTAAATTAATTATCGGTATTATTATCGGTCCAGCTGTACTTGGTATTATAAATAGTTCTGAACTGATTGATGAGCTGAGTGAGATTGGTGTTTTACTCCTTATGTTTATGGCTGGACTTGAAACAGATTTAGAAGAACTAAATCGGAATTTGAAATCATCATTTGCAGTAGCAGCTGGTGGAATTATTTTTCCTTTCATCGGTGGTTATGTAACAGGATTGCTGTTTGGATTAATACAATCTCATGCCATTTTTTTAGGATTATTACTTTGCGCAACGTCAGTTAGTATTACAGTGCAGACGCTAAGAGATTTAGGGAAAATGAATACGAGAGAAAGTACAACGATTTTAGGTGCTGCCGTATTTGATGACGTCATCGTCGTTATTTTATTAGCGTTTGTTATGAGCTTTTTAGGAACGCAAGATGTGAATATAACACTTGTTATCGTAAAGAAAATTATCTTCTTTGTTAGCATTGTTTTTATTGCATGGAAAGTTGTTCCTTGGATTATGAAAATGCTCGTGCCGCTTCGTGTAACAGAAGCGTTAATTAGCGCGGCTCTTATTATTTGCTTCTCTTTTTCTTATTACAGTGAAATGATGGGAATTGCAGGCATTATTGGAGCATTTGCAGCCGGAATTGCCATTTCTCAAACAGAGTATAAGCACGAAGTAGAACATAAAATTGAACCGATTGCTTATGCAATATTTGTACCGGTGTTCTTCGTAAGTATCGGAATGGAAATTACATTTCAAGGTATCGGAAGCCAGCTTTGGTTCATTATCATCATGACGCTTATTGCGATTTTCACAAAGTTAATTGGTTCAGGTTTAGGAGCAAGGTTAACAGGATTCAACCTTCAATCTTCTATTAGTATCGGTGCGGGAATGGTGTCGCGCGGAGAAGTAGCACTTATCATCGCAGCGAATGGACTTACGGCGAATTTATTAGCGAAAGAAAATTTCACAGCGATTGTTATTGTTGTTATATTGACAACGATTATTACCCCGCCGCTTTTGAAGAAGTATTTTGTATAGAGAGGAAGAGCTTATCTGATGTGGGTAAGCTTTTTTTTTATTGGAAAAGCAATAGTCATGTGGCATGAAAGGTTTGTAATTATGGTAAAATCTATGTATGTGATATGACAAGGAGAGGGATGTGTTTGAGGATTACGAAGGGAAAGATTATAGGTGTAATTATACTTCTTTTATTGTGCATACCATTTACTGCATGGAAAGAATCAAAAGTGAAAGATTTTCCGGTTTCTATTTTCTCGGAAGAAGCAGATGGTGAGTACGATCAGAAGCTGAAATATACTGCTTTTTTACCTGATGTTGCGATTTGGATGAACGGTTGGGAAAAGAAGTGGACAGAAGGGGAAAGAACTGTTTATCAAAAAGGGAATCGCATTGTAAATGTGTTTCATCCTCCTGGCGATGATGGTTTTTACCTTCTTGAAGCAAGAGAAAATCAGTGAACGCAACCGTAAGAAGTGGAGGTTAAATAGTGAAAGCTTCAACATTACTATTTAAAATTGAAAGTAATATGGATCAATTTTCACCAGCTGAAAAGAAGGTTGCCATGTACATAATGGAGAATGCAGAGATTGTTCCGAACTTAACGACGAAAGAAGTGTCAACGAATGCAGGCGCAAGTGAGGCGAGTGTTGTTCGTTTTTGTAAGTCGATTGGGATTGGGAGCTTTAAAGCATTTAAAATCGCTCTCGTTCGTGAATTAACGATTGCTGATTATAATATTAATGATTTTTCAGTGATGAATACGGAAGATGGCCCGTACGACTTGTTTAATAAAGTTACGTATGTGAATAAAGCTGCAATTGAGGCGAGCGTGACGGCGATAGATAAAAAAGAACTTGAAAAAGCTGCAAATCATATTGTAAATGCCGATAAAATTATCTTTTACGGAGTAGGCGGATCAGCTACTCCGGCGATGGACGGAGCTTATAAATTTACAAGGCTCGGATTTACAGCGATGATGCTATCTGATTTTCATATGATGTTGCCGCTTGTGACGAATTTAAAAGAAGGCGATATATTTGTGGCGATTTCAACATCTGGTCGTACGAAAGATGTACTTGAAATGGCGCAATATGCGAAGAGACAGGGTGCAACAGTTATCGCGATTACAAAGCTTGATCAATCATCACCGTTATATAAAGAGGCGGATATTCGTCTTTGTATGCCAGATGTAGAACAAGATCATCGTATTGCAAGTATTGCTTCAAGAATGACGCAATTGAACATGATAGATGCTCTATATGTGATTACCTTTAATCGCATTGGTAATAAAGTGCTAGATCAATTTATGGAAACAAGAGAAGAAGCTTTGCGATTACGGAAGCTGAAATGAGAAGATGGGGAAACCCATCTTTTTTGCATACGGACGGACATAAATTCGTCATGAAAAGAAATGAAATTTCATAAAATAATAAAGTGATATTGATTTTAAATTTCTTGAAGTTATAATGAAAGTATGAAATTAAATTTCAAAGTAGGTGGGAATATGTTAGAAAATTTATCGACAGAACATCGCAATGAGAAGACGATGAATTTAGATGAGATGAGCATAAAAGAAGTTTTGCAAAGTATGAATGAAGAAGATCGAACTGTTGCATTAGCAGTTGAAAATGAAATAGAGCAGATTGAAAAAGTTGTGCAGACTGTTATTAAATCTTTCGAAGAAGAGGGCCGATTAATTTACATTGGGGCTGGTACGAGTGGCCGATTAGGTATTTTGGACGCAGTGGAATGTCCGCCGACATTTGGCACAGACGATAAAATGGTGCAAGGATTTATAGCAGGTGGATTGAAAGCGTTTACTAAAGCGGTGGAAGGTGCCGAAGATCGCGAAGAGTTAGCAGAAGAAGATTTAAAAAGTATTGGATTAAACGAGAAAGATACAGTGATTGGAATTGCGGCAAGTGGCCGAACTCCTTATGTAATTGGCGGCTTGAAGTACGCGAATAGCGTAGGAGCGAGTACAGCTAGTATCTCTTGTAATAAAAATGCTGAAATAAGTAAATATGCAAAACTAAATGTGGAAGTAGAAACAGGCGCAGAAATTTTAACAGGTTCAACGCGGTTGAAGGCTGGTACAGCGCAAAAATTAGTACTGAATATGATTTCAACAGCTTCTATGATTGGTGTTGGAAAAGTATATAAAAATTTAATGGTAGATGTTCAATCTACGAATGAAAAGTTAATAGAACGATCAAAACGAATTATTGTGGAAGCAACAGGGGTTAGTTATGAAGTAGCGGCAGAGCATTATGAAAAAGCAGAACGTAACGTGAAAGCTGCGATTGTTATGGTGTTATTGCAGTGTGAGTATGGGGAAGCACTGAAGAAACTAAAAGAAGCGAAAGGGTTTGTGAAGAAGGCACTATAAATAATAGGGAGGGGGATTCTATTATGAGGAAAGAAGAGAGAATGGCGAAAGAAATTTCGGAGCAACTTGGGGGAGTAAAAAATATTCGTGGCATCGCTCATTGTATGACGAGACTACGATTAACGCTTCATGATGAAAGTAAAGTGAACATGGACCTTTTGAAAAAGGTTGAAGGGGTTATGGGCGTTATTGAAGATGAGACGCTTCAAGTTGTCGTTGGTCCGGGAACGGTAAATAAAGTAGCAGCAGAGATGGAAGGTTTAACGGGACTGCGAATTGGTGAGGTGGCAGATCATCACCTTGAAGATCTTGGGCAAGAGATGAAGTCAGAGATTAAGAAGAAAAATAATACACCGGTGAAAAACTTTTTAAGAAAAATAGGAAGTATTTTCATTCCGTTAATTCCGGGTCTTGTTGCGTCAGGTATTATAAACGGGGTTGCTAACTTTGCGAAAAACGCAGGCGCTGATTCGAATGCAACATGGCTACAAATGTTACTACTTATTGGCGGCGGTATCTTTACATTCTTAGGCATTTTAGTGGGCTGGAATACAGCGAAAGAGTTTGGCGGGACACCAGTTCTTGGGGCAATTGCTGGTATTTTAATTTTCAATCCGGCGATGGCGAACGTAAAGTTATTTGGTGAAGCGCTCGTACCCGGACGGGGCGGATTGTTTGCAGTTATTTTTGCAGCGTGGCTTATGGTTGTAGTGGAAAGACAAGTTCGAAAAGCTGTACCAAATGCAGTTGATATTATTGTAACGCCGCTTATTACTGTGTTAGTCGTAAGTATCGTAACGATGTTAGCAATTCAGCCGGTAGCAGGTTTCTTATCTGAAGGAATTACAAACGGAATTAATGGCATTTTAAATATTGGCGGAGCGTTTGCGGGAGCAGTACTTGCTGGAACATTTTTACCGCTCGTTATGGTCGGATTACATCACGGTTTAACACCGATTCATATGGAGTTTATTAATCAAACGCACGTAACGCCTTTATTACCGGTACTTGCAATGGCTGGCGCTGGGCAAGTAGGAGCAGCGATTGCTATTTTTGTAAAAACAAAAAACAAACGACTTCGTAACGTAATTAAAGGGGCATTACCAGTTGGATTTTTAGGAATTGGTGAACCGTTATTATACGGGGTTACATTACCACTGGGAAAACCGTTTCTTACAGCTTGTTTAGGAGCAGCAGTTGGCGGTGCATTCCAAGCAGTTATGAAAACAGCTGCACTCGGAATCGGTGTATCTGGATTATCATTAATTCCGTTAATTGCTGATAATAAATATTTATTATATTTCCTTGGATTAGTAGTGGCATATACGTTCGGATTCATCTTTACGTACTTCTTCGGATTTAAAGAAGAAATGGCAGAAAACATATAGAGAAAGGGATTCCTTTCTCTTTTTTTATTCATAGAAAGGGAGATTCATATGATTGGAGTTTCAATTTACCTTGCAAAAGAACGAGTAAAGAAGCAAGAAGAATGGCTAAAAGTAGCGAAGAAAAACGGATTTTTATCTATTTTTACATCACTTCATATACCAGAAGATGATCCAAATACGTATAAAGAGTTAATTCAAACACTTGGGAAACAGGCTCTTGAAAATGAAATGGAATTAATGGTTGATGTTTCCCCAAAATCGCTACACCATTTAGGAATGACGTACGAAAATGTGGAAGAGTTAGTAGAGTGGGGAATTACTGGTTTACGAATGGACTATGGCATCACGCCGAAAGAAATCGCACGTGTATCCCATAAAATGAAAGTAGCTTTAAATGCGAGTACGATTACAGATTCATTTTGGAAAGAGTTAATCACTGAAAAGATACGGGTAGAGAATGTAGAAGCATGGCATAATTTTTATCCGCGTCCAGAAACAGGACTAGCAAAGTCCTTCTTGCAACAGCAAAATCAATATTTACATGAGTGTGGAATAAAAACGATGGCATTTATTCCGGGAGATGGTGAAAAACGCGGTCCGTTATGTGAAGGTTTACCAACGTTAGAAAAGCACCGCTATATGCGCCCGCTTGAAGCGTACTTAGAACTTGTACAAGATTGTGGTGTCGATAAAGTGTTAATCGGGGATATAAGCGGAAGTATAGAAAGTGTACAAGAAATAGCGAGTGCGAGTAGAGGAATTATTCCGCTGCGATACGAGCCATTGATAGAGAAAAGTGAAGTGTTAAAAATGGTAGAACAAGTGCATACAAATAGACTAGATCCAGCGCGTGATGTCATTCGTTCTGTAGAATCACGAGAAGAAAATAAAGTGATCTTACAGCCGATGAATGCAATTTTAAGAAAGAAAGGCAGCGTTACAATTGATAATGAATTGTACGGTAGATATGCAGGAGAGATGCAAGTTGCTATACATGATTTACCTGCAGATGAGAAAGTGAACGTTGTTGGCATCGTTGTAGAAGAGGATATATCTTTATTGCCGTATGTTGGTGCTGGAAAAATGTTTCAACTTTTTTGTGCGATAGAGTAAAAGCTTGCATTAGCGCTATTTTGTAAGAAAACATTATCCGTAAAAGGGATAATGTTTTTTGTTTTCTTTAAAAAAGTATTTGACGAATGAAATGAAATATCGTATTGTTTTGACTTGTAAATAAAAGTTCACCATAACAAAACAAAAAGGAGAGTTCAAAATGAATCAATACATTGGTAACTTAATTATTCGTATCGTGTTAGGAGTAACGTTCTTTGCACATGGTTTAGCGAAGTTTCAATCAGGTATCGATAATGTAGCAGGCTGGTTTACAAGCATTGGCTTACCAGGCGGTCTTGCATATGGCGTAGCAACAGTTGAATTAGTTGGTGGTATATTATTAATTATCGGTTTAGGCGTAAAATATGTAGGATTGTTATTCGCTCTTATTTTAGCTGGAGCTATCGTAAAGGTAAATGGAGCAGCAGGATTATTAGGAGATGGAAAGAATCCAGGATATGAATTAGACCTTGCATTATTAGCAATGGGTGCATATTTATTCGTTGTAAAAGCAGAAGGATATGTAGACCGTTTCATAAAAGAGAAAGTAATGAAAACGCAGTAGACTCTATTTATAAATTGTTGACTTGAATCATTATTGTAACTATAATAATTACAACTCTTAGATTAAGAATAAAATAATTTAAATATTTTTTCGCACAAGTTGTAACATGTTTGGTTACATCTTGTGCGAAAAATAAATATAACGGGAGGAAGTAACATGTCTAAATCAAATTTAGAAATTATTCGAAGTACATATGAAGGATCAGCTTCTTCGAATGCAAAACATTTAGCAGAAGCCCTCTCTGAAAAAGTAGAATGGACAGAGGCAGAAGGATTCCCGTACGGGGGAACTTATATCGGTGTAGAAGCAATAATGGAAAATGTATTTAGCCGATTAGGATCAGAATGGGATGCTTATAAAGCAAGTGTAAATACGTATCATGAAGTAAGTGAAAAAGATGTAATTATTGCTGAAGGTGTTTATTCAGGAGTTTATAAAGAAACAGGAAAATCATTTGAAGCAGAATTTGTTCATGTATGGCAACTTGAAAATGGAAAAATCATAAAATTCAAGCAATGTGTGGATAGTTATATTGTGCGAGAAGCGCTTAAGGTTTAAAATGAAATAAGGAAACAAATGGAATCGACTGTGTGCAGGCGATTCCATTTGTTTATGTGATTATTAGGGGAATGGGGAATACATAATATGAAAAAATGGATTATAGGGACAATTACAGTGATCGTAATTGCGATAGGAGCTGTATTCGGTGTTACTAAAGGTATTAATTATATAGAAGAAGAGGAGAAGAGTCTTAAAGCACAAAAAGTAATGGGACAACAAGGAAAGAAAGCAGAGGAAGAGAAGCAACAAGTTAGTGAAGCTGAAATTATTTCTACAATGCATAGGATGGTACATCAAAAAGTGAAATCCTCTGAAAAATGGGGATTTATTGAAATGACAAATAAGGAAATTCGTGGTGCGAAGAACGCAGTAGAAAGCAGTACGAATTTTAAATATAAGTCAGAGTTACTTTCTACTTTGGAGCGCTGGGAGAAAGGGGATTTTTCACAAACGGTTGAGGAGCATAACTTTTTGTGGGAAATTCAAGGTGGTGATACTGGAAAGGCGACAGAACGTTTATCGCCAGAAGAAGAAAAGCAGTATGTGAAAGAAATGAAACGTAAATAAAAACATCGCCACTTCGGTGGCGATGTTTTTGGATTAAGAATGTTTTCGCATTAAAGCTCTAGTTGGCTGAACAGTAACCGTTTTGAAATGGGAAAATAAATAACATCCTGTCACAACGATCATTGTCCCTAAAATTTGAATCCACGTTAATTCTTCTCCGAGGAAAAGGAATGCTAAAATAGCTGTGAAGATGGGGTTGAAGTTTAGAAAAATACCTGATGTAGTTGCTCCTAATTTTTGTACGCCAATATTCCAAAATACCATGCAAAGAACTGTGGAAATAAGCCCTGTATATAAAAGTGAAGTTATGAAAGAAGTATTTATATTTGTAACAGTGAAGCTCTCTATATTAAATGGCAGTAATAAAATAACGCCGAAAATACCAGAGTATAGCGTCGCCATAAGTGGTGTTGTTGTCTTTGTTGCCCATTTACTACAAACAGAATACATTCCCCAAATACAAACAGCCGCGATCATCCATAAATCGCCACTATTAAAATGTAGTGAAAATAAAAGGGTAAAGTTACCTTTTAATAGGACGAGGATAACCCCGAAGAATGAAAGAATCATAGATAAAATTTGAAGTGTATTTACTTTTTCTTTTAGAAATAAGACAGAAAATAGTGCAATGGAAATCGCGTTTAATGTAGAAATAAGCCCTACATTTGTTGCGGATGTTTTTTCTAATGCTAGAAATTGAAAGATGTTAAAAAGAGCAACCCCTGAAATTCCCATCAATATTAACGGAAGTATCGCAGCGCGTGGTGGAATGATTTTCTTTTCTTTAAACCATACCATTGGTAATAAACAAACAATCGCAATCATCCATCTTAAACTTGTAAGTGTCATTGGAGATGCGTGATCAACAAGTGATTTTCCAACGACAAAGTTTCCTCCCCATAATAAGCTCGTTAGTAATAGTAAAAATACATAAAAATAAGGCATATTAAAATCCCCTTTGTTGTAATCAATGTGAATTGTAAATAATTTTAGCATTTTTCTTTATTGTGTAATATATTATTTTGTATAATGAATAAAAGTCGATAAAATGTTTTGTTATAAATGAAATTCACAGAAAAATATTCAGTTTTATATAAGTTATAAGGTGTTTTTTCGAATAATCATCGGTAATAAAAAGGAGGATTTCGATGGAGTCGTCTGTTATTAAAGTGTTGGATGATCTAGACGTACAAATTTTAGATATATTGCAGAAGGAGTCACAAGTAAGTAATGCAGAGCTTGCACGACGTGTTAATTTATCACCAGCTGCAATGCATGCGAGAATAAAAAGATTAGATGGAGAAGGATTCATTGATAAGCAAGTAGCTATTTTAAATCAAGAAAAGCTTGGTTTTGATTTGTTATGCTTCATTTTTATGAGTACGAATATTCATCAATCGGATAAACTTGAAGTGTTGGAAAAAGAATTAGAAGCGATGCCGGAAGTGTTAGAATGTCACTGTTTAACAGGGGAGTATGATTATTTATTAAAGGTTGCAAATCGTGATCGTAAAGAGCTGGAACAGTTTATTAGAAAGCTAAATAAGCTTGGTATTACAAGGATACAGACGAGTTTAGCACTACGTGAAATTAAATATTCGACGGTATTACCGATACGAAATGAGGAACCGAGCATCGATTAGATTGCTTGGTTTTTTGTTTGTATAAAGTGATTGACGAGAAGAAAAGAGAGATGTATTATTATATAAAATTATGTATTAAAATTCATTTTGGGTTATAAATATTAATATCGGGGGCAAGGGGATAGCATATGAAAATCTGTAATGCGGTTACGAGTGATGTGAAAGAAATTTATAGTCTCATTGAAGTTTATGCAAAAGAGGGAGTGGTTTTACCGCGTTCTCTTTTGTCTCTCTATCAATATTTACAATGTTTATATGTTGTGAAAAAAGAGGGGGAAATCGTCGGAGTTGCTGGTTTACATGTATTAGGGGAGGACCTTGCAGAAGTACGATCGTTAGTCGTTTCGCATACTTATGCAGGGAAAGGTATCGGACGTATGTTAGTAAACCATGTAATAAATGAGGCAGCGAAAATAAAAGTGAGCAGAGTTATTTCTTTAACATATGAAACGGAATTTTTTCAAAAGTGCGGGTTTGATTTTGTGAATAGAGAGGCGTTACCAGAGAAGGTATGGATTGATTGTAGACATTGTCCAAAGGTAGATTATTGTGATGAGGTGGCGATGATTCGGTACGTTGGATGAAGCAAAAGAAATAAGAGCAGCTAGCAAAAGCTAACTGCTCTATTCAAGGGATCTCTCCAAGGGGGAGTGGAGAAAATATTATGTTACTAGCAGTATTGACAGATTATTAGGAAATATACAAATCAGATGAAAGAAATTTTAAATAAACTTTCGGCATTGACAGTTTTTAAAATATTCATGTACAATACATATGAATGACATTCAGTCATATTCTGTGTCAGGATGTAGTTAGTTTGAAAACGGAACAAATACAAAAGGTAAATGAGGATGATAGTTGTTTATATATAGTAGTGATGAAAGAGCATATTTTTTTAAAACAAAATGACTGATAGTCAGTCATAAGAGGTGAGAGGTATGAAAAATAAAGCTTGGTTATATGTCATATTAACATGTATCTTTGAAATTTTTTGGGTGTTTGGTTTTAATACGGCCAATACTTGGTGGCATTGGATTATCATTTTAGGAGTTATCGCTGTTGATTTTCACTTCCTTTCTAAAGCGTGTGAACATCTTGCAACAGGGACCGTATATGCTGTGTTCGCCGGAGCTGGTACGGTAGGTACTTTCTTAATGGATGTCTTCCTTTTTGGCGGGAGTTTCAGTGTAGGAAAATTATTCTTTATCGTGATGGTTGTAGCCGGCGTTATCGGTTTAAAGCTAGCTGATAATAAGGAAGAAACTGTGGAAGGAGCTGCTTAAAAATGGGTTGGTTTTTCGTATTTTGTGCTGCAATTAGTGAAATAGTCGGTGTGATCGGTCTTAAAATGTATAGTAAAGATAAAACGTTAGCAAATGGGGCACTTTATATAGGTGGCTTTGCTACATCCTTCGCATTCTTGTATACATCTTTCTTATTTTTACAAGTAAGTGTCGCGTATGCGGTTTGGATTGGTATTGGAACAGCGGGAGCCGTTTTATTAAACATGTTCTTGTTTGGTGAGTCGAAAAGTAAAGCGCGTATCATTAGTGTGGCTCTTATTGTATGCGGAGTGACAGGATTAAAGGCTCTTTCGTAAAGATATACTGTATCTCCTAACAAGTCGTTAGGAGATTTTTATTATAAAAAGTACACGATAATTGACAGTACAGCTAGTTATTCTATAAAATGAGTGACAGTCATTCAATACGCGTGTGAAAGGGTTTAGATGATGAATAAAAAAGAGAAAATTGTCTATGCAGCGATTGAAGTATTTCAGGAAAAGGGCGTTGAAAAAACGAAGATTTCTGATATCGTGAAATTAGCTGGCATTGCACAAGGAACTTTCTATTTATATTTTCCTTCTAAGTTATCTGTTATGCCTGCAATAGCAGAAGTGATGGTTGAAAAGATGATACTTGCAGTAAAAGAAAAAGTGCAAAACGATGCGTCTTTCTTAAGTAAAGTAACGCAAGTAATAGATGCGGTGTTTCACTTCATAGAGGAATATCGTGAAATACAAGCTTTAATGTATGCGGGTCTTGCATCTACAGAACATATAAAAGAATGGGAAGCTGTGTATGAGCCTCTTTATATGTGGCTAAGTGAATTTTTAGGTGAGGCGAAAGAAGCGGGTGAAATTCGTGAGTCGGTACACGCAGAGCGAACAGCGAAGTTATTTATCGCTCTAGTTGAATCAGCAGCGGAACAAGTTTATTTATATGATCATAAAGATGATGAGCAAGTGGATTTGCAAAAGGCAGAAGTACTAGATTTTTTAACACATGCACTACATATAAAGAAATAGTGGGATGAACCTGTCTGAAAAGGTAGGTTCATTTTTGAGGAAAACTGAATGATAGTCATTCACCTAATGCGTATGTATGTGTGGAAGGATAGAGTGAAATTCTAATGAGTGGGACATCTTCACTCATTATTAGCCCATAAATAGCAGGATAAAGAAAAAGCTTCTTGGGCATTGTTTTTTGAGAGGAATTTACGGGAAGAGGTGTTAAAAGTGAAGAAACCGATAAAAGAACAAAAGATGGTATTGGTCATTCTTTTGAGTAATATATTTATCGCTTTTTTAGGGATTGGATTAATTATTCCGGTTATGCCGTCTTTTATGAATGATATGCATTTAACAGGGAAGACGATGGGGTATCTCGTTGCAGTATTCGCAATGGCTCAACTTATTGCTTCACCTATTACAGGCCGGTGGGTCGACCTTTATGGTAGAAAGAAAATGATAATCATTGGATTATTTATTTTTGGTGTTTCAGAGCTTCTGTTTGGATTAGGAACAGATGTATGGATGCTCTATGCAGCGAGGGTGTTAGGCGGAATTAGTGCTGCGTTTATTATGCCTGGTGTTACGGCATATGTTGCGGATATTACATCTATACAGGAACGTCCAAAGGCGATGGGATATTTATCTGCTGCTATTAGTACCGGATTTATTATAGGACCTGGAATCGGCGGATTTATTGCAGAATACGGTATACGTGTGCCGTTTTTCGTTGCAGCAGCAATTGCTTTTATAGCATGTGTCATTTCGATTTTTATTTTAAAAGAGCCGTTAACGAAAGAAGAGCTTGCAGAGATTTCTTCTAATACGAAAGAATCAAGTTTTATTGGAGATTTAAAGAAATCATTACATCCAATGTATGCAATCGCATTTATTATCGTATTTGTCCTTGCATTTGGTTTATCGGCGTATGAAACTGTGTTTAGTCTGTTTTCTGATCATAAGTTTGGGTTCACACCGAAAGATATTGCGGCAATTATTACAATTAGTTCAATCTTTGGGGTAGTTGTGCAAGTATTTATGTTTGGTAAATTAGTTGATATGTTCGGTGAAAAAGTGTTAATTCAAATCTGTTTAATTGTAGGTGCAGTATTAGCGTTCGTTTCAACTGTAGTCTTTAATTATTGGATTGTACTTCTCGTTACTTGCTTTATTTTCCTTGCATTTGATTTGCTTCGCCCAGCTTTAACGACATTTTTATCAAAAGCAGCTGGAAAAGAGCAAGGATTCGTTGCTGGTATGAACTCGACTTATACGAGTTTAGGAAATATAGCAGGACCAGCGATGGGCGGAATATTATTTGATATGAATATTCATTATCCATATGCATTTTCAGGAGTTGTCTTAATAGTTGGTCTCGCTATTACATTTATGTGGAGAGAGAAACAGTTAGCTGAGAGTTTTGCGAAGTAATAAAACCCCTTATCAGAGTTATCAAGGTTCAATTTATAAAATGATTATGAAATGAATCCCTATCATATATAATATGTTAGGGATTTTTTGTACTTTGGAAAAGAATATATTGCGTATCCATACTCATAGTAATGATCAACGAAAAAATGAATTATTTAATGCTAATAATTGGGGGCACTTTATTGTTTAATCGGGTGAAACTTCGTATTACTCTAAACTCTCCATTGTCATACTAATACTTTCATAAAAACAATTACTAATATTTATGCCCCTAAGTTTTGTGTTTGTAGAATCAATATAAATTTTGATATAAAAATATAAGAGCCATTCTACTTTTTATTGTGGAATGGCTCTTTAAAGTTGTTTAGTTTGTGCAACGAACCAGTAAATAACAAGCCAAAGATTTAGTTGCTTTGCGTGTATACCCTCACAAGAAAAAATATAGATTTTATCTTGTGGGGACATTATAAAATTTTTAAATTGATGCACATATATGGAGAAGTCTAATAGCGTATAAACTCATAAAATATAAGTTTATACGTTTCATGTTTTTCTCCTTTTATAAAAGCCCACATAATTTAATAAGTGGATGGCTGTATCCATAACTTCGCAAAATTTGCCCAACCGAATGAATCAATTGTTACGTTTTTTAAAGAAGAAGGGTATGTCTTTCTTTTCAAAACGTGATAGTTAAATAAAATGATGTGTTCTGTTTGTAAAAATTCTTCGATCTCATACATGAGCTCGTAGCGCTTTTCTTTATTTTCTTCTAATAAAAATGTATCAAGTAAGCAGTTAATTTGTTTTTCATAGTGCGGGTCCATGAACCGGTTTACGAAGCAACTTTTATTTTTAAATACATTTAAGAATGCAAGTTCATGATCGGCAGCAAACACTTCTCCCATGAAAATAATATCGGCATGTTGATCGATAGAACGGTTCATATAATCTGAAACGAGAAATGGGTGAAGCTCTACTTGTATACCTAAACTTTCACATCGTTCTTTTAAGAAATATGCATCATTTGCACTATCTTTAAATGCGAAGAAGTAAATATGTATCGTCTCTCCATTATAAGTGCTCTTTTTTAAATACTCTTTCGCTTTTTCTAAAGAGTAGGACCTTTTAGTAGCTTGGCGGCTTCTTTCAGGGAAAAAGCTTGATGCAGCAATTGTTCGTCTTCCTTCTATGTTACGAAGTATCATTTCAACGTCATATAGTTCTCTCCAAGCCTTTCGAAAGTAAATGTCGTGATGAGGACCAGGTTTTGTAAAGTTGAAGCCAGCATAAATACAACCTATTTCTTCTATTTGTATATCATGCCTTTCATTTTCTTCTTCATTTGGTAGTTCATAATCAGCATCGATTTGTACATGATCCGGAATACCCCAAAATTCAATACGATCTAATAACGCGCGCTCTTTAAAATAATGAGTGAACGCTTCGAGTACGATATTGTCTTCAGAGTAATGAGCAAGTTTGAAAGGTCCAGTACCTATATAATGATGATTTTCGATACTCACATCACGCGGTAAAATTGCTAGTTGTATGGAACTTACATAGTGTAAGAAGAAAAGGTTGGGCTTTGCTAAATGGAACCGTATTTGCAGTGGTGATGGTGTTTCAATTTGAACAATTTCTTCTGTTAACCATTCGAAAGGGGAATGAACTTTTTTTAGTCTTTCAAATGAAAATTGTACATCTTTAGAAGTTAAAACTGTTTCGTTATGAAAATATACATCCTTTCGTAAATAAAAAGTCCACGTCAGCCCGTCTTCACTTAATTCCCACGTATGCGCAATGTGTGGCTCCATTTTTTCCGTAACATCGTTATAAACGACTAACGTATCAAAAATTTGATTCGTAAGATGGCTCTCTGTAGTTACAGCCACAAAAGCCGGATCTAAGGGGAATATCTTTCTCGATATAGGAATTTTTAATATGTCGTACATATCATTTGAAGGTTCGTATCCAAAATGATGATGTAGTTTATTTTCTATCTTTTTTTGAAGTGCAAGGGGTAGGGGTTCTTTTAAAAGAAGAAAAACGTCCTTTAATTTTTCTCGCGCTAACATTTCATCTGTATAGGACTCAATCGCTTCTACGAAATTATGTATAAATAGAATTTCTGTTTTATTTCCGCGTCCTCGCCCTGGAGTCCAGCTAATTAATTGTTCCTCGCTCATTTTCTTTAATAAAATCTTTACGTTTTTCGTACTGCAATATAAAACATCCGCTAATTCTTGTAAGCTATTTCGCATATGTTGTTGATCTTGTGCATGTAGTCTTAGTCTAATGTAATAGTCCATAATTTTCATATATACACTTCCTTCTATCATAAAAGGGGAAACTCTTTAGAATATTCTAACCTTTTTCTTCCTTTTTTTCAAAGTAAAATAAGTAAGCATAAGGAGGGGGAAACAATGGGATTTTGGAGTATGCATCGAAATATAAAAATTAGAATTATAACTTCGTTTTTAACACGTACTGTATCCACGATGATTTTTCCATTTATGGCGATTTATTTTTCAATAAAGTTAGGTAGTGCGATTGCTGGTGCGTTACTACTTATTAATGTCATAGCTTCGTTAGTAATTGGTTTATACGGTGGATATGTTGGAGACCGGCTTGGTCGTAAAAAGGTTATGATTATCGGTCAAAGTATACAAGTCATTTCCATTGTTTGTATGGGGATTGCGAATTCCGATTATGTAGATTCACCGTGGCTAACATTTGTATTTATGTTAGTGAATAGTTTAGGATCTGGACTTATGAACCCTGCGACAGAGGCAATGTTAATTGATGTAAGTACACCTGAAAATCGAAAAGTGATGTACAGCATTAACTATTGGGCAATTAATTTATCCATTGCGATTGGAGCGATATTTGGCGGATTACTATTTGAGAACTATAGATTGCAATTGTTTATCGGATTAACAGTGATTGCAGTTATTACTTTATATGTGATGGCTGTATATATGGAAGAAGTGTATATAGCACGGAAAACGGTGGAGAAGAAAAATGTATTAAAAGATATGGCGGATAGTTATAAAGTCGTAATGAAAGATAGAGCGTTTTTAATTTTTTGTGCAGCAAGTATATGTACATTATCGTTAGAGTTTCAAATTAATAATTATTTAGGAGTACGCTTGCAGAAGGAATTTGAAACGGTGCACTTTTTATTCGGGAATGGTGTTACGTTTGATTTAACAGGTATTCGCATGCTGAGCTGGATTTCTGCAGAGAATACAATTTTAGTTGTATTATGTTCAGCACTTCTTATTAAATTGCTGAAAAGCTTCAACGATTTGAAAATCTTATATGTAGGCTTATTCATTTATACAATTGGATTTACAATACTCGGAACGAGCAATAGTTTATGGATTTTATTAATTGCAGGGCTTTTCCAAACGGTAGGCGAGATGATGTATGTGCCAGTGCGTCAATCTATTATGGCAGATATGGTACCAAATGAGGCGAGAGGTTCATATATGGCGATTAACGGAATGGTCTTTCAAGTGGCAAAAATGAACGGGGCATTGGGTGTTATGCTAGGTTCATTTATCGCATCTTGGGGCATGAGTGCTCTGTACTTTATCGTTGGTATGAGCAGTATTTTATTATTTATGAAGGCGATTGGGAGAGAGAAGTATGAGGGGGAGGTTTCTCAGATTGGATAAAACGATATGAAAAGCGATGCTAGAAATCGCTTTTCATATGGCTTTTAAAACGGATCAACTTCAGCTAAATTTGGAGTAGTGCTCGGTTGTAGTAAAAGATTTTTTAACGTTCCTACTTCAGAAAGAGTGACTAATATGTAGCCACTAATTAGTACAATAAGTCCGATGACGCGTAACGTTTGTAAGCTCACTTCATTATTATTCGTTTCCGTTGGATTTGGGGGCGTTGAAGGTGGATTGTTATTCATAAATAAGGCTCCCATCTTTTGTATTTATATATGTGTAAAATCATGATTTAACTTATGGATAGGAATTGTATAGTCATTTTCACTATATGAGAACTGCTTATGAAAAGTGATTAGAAGTTCCAGGGAGAGAAAAGAGGGGGGATGAAAAGATCATTAAAATAAGGTTCTTTTTTGTTTTTCATACAAATAAAAAGATTAATCAAAGTAGCTAAATAGCTACTTTGATTAATCTTTAATAACTATCTCAATATACGCAACGATTCTTCAATAAAAGCTGGGATGTCCTCAGGTTGTCTACTTGTGACTAGCTGATTTTGGCATACGACTACTTCTTTATCGTGAAAGTTTCCGCCAGCGTTTTTTAAATCAACTTCAATAGATTTATATCCAGTCACATCGCGTCCTTCAAGTGTTTGTGCAGTGATGAGTAATTGGGGTCCGTGACAAATAGCAAAAACCGGTTTTTCCGCATCCATAAATGCTTTACTAAAGCGAACGAAACGCTCATCTGCACGAAGTATATCTGGGGAAAATCCACCCGGTATGAAGAGCGCATCAAAGTTTTCTGGAGAAACATCATCGATACCTTTATCAATTACAACTTCACTTTTTCCTTGCTTACCGTGTACCGTTTTCCCTTTTTCTGCTTCAATAGTTGTTAATTCATATCCCTTTTGTTTAAAAGCTTCTGCTGGCTCTGTGTATTCTGTGTCCTCGAAATAATCTGTTATTAAAGTAGCAATTTTTTTACTCATTCTAATCCGCTCCTTATATTATATTATCGATTCCAAAATCGTCCTTGGGCAATGCCTTCTATAAATGATTCAATTGAAGTGTTTGCTAAGTTGTAAATTCCTGCTCCATCTAATTTAATTTTACTATTGTCCAAAGTATGAGGATTACTAAGGACATAGGCTATCGGTTTAAAGTGTTTAAAAGTAGTTTCTGCAAATTCTAAAACAGGGGGTTGAATGACAGATTCGCTACTAAACACTAATACCGCATCAAAAAGTGCAGAGTCTGCTGTTGTATAAGTATCCGTTACTTTAATGGAATCATTGAATTGATGAATTTTATTATCTATGATGCTATAGTTCATTCGGTGTTGTACAAAAGCTTGAATCCATTCGGACAGAAGGGAGACGCTTGGGTCACCATTCAATAGAATTGCCACATTTTTGGAATTAGCTTTAAAAATAGTGTTGGACATACTTAGTGCAGGTGATTTTGCATCCGAATTTATTTCGTGATTTTCTTTAGGCAAAGGGGCTCCAATCATGTTAGCGACTTCCTTTGCTAATTGACGATCGACGTGGTTTAAAAGAGCAATTACATTTGCCTTCACCATGTCTGATTTGCACTTCCCAACTTCAAAGCAAAATGCATCTTTTATGTGCTGCTTTTCAATAGGGTTCATACTATTGTAGAAAAGTTTAGCTTGCGAATAAAAGTTAAGGAAGCTTTTACTGCGACCTCTAATTTTATGTCCATCAATCTTTTCTTGATAATGCTCATATCCGCCCTGTTCAGCTTGCACGGTTGCTGGTTGATTATTATTTAAGCCATTAGGATGATAGCTTGTTTGACCGCGATGAATCTGCATTTGATGCATGCCATCACGTTGATTATTATGAAAAGGACATACGGGCTGGTTAATAGGAATTTGGTGAAAATTAGGGCCTCCTAAACGAGATAATTGTGTATCTGTATAGGAGAACAATCTTCCTTGCAGAAGAGGGTCATTTGAAAAATCAATACCTGGTACGACATGGCCAGGGTGGAAAGCTACCTGCTCCGTTTCTGCAAAGAAGTTATCAACATTTTTGTTGAGTGTCATTTTACCAACTAGTTTTACAGGAACTTCTTCTTCTGGCCATAATTTCGTTGGATCTAAAATATCAAAATCAAATGCATGTTCATCTTCTTCTGGAATTAGCTGCAATCCAAGCTCCCATTCCGGATAATCCCCTTTTTCAATTGCTTCATATAAATCTTGACGATGGAAATCAGGGTTTTTCCCAGCAATTCTTTGAGCTTCATCCCATACTAATGAATGAACTCCGAGGGTAGGTTTCCAGTGAAATTTTACGAAGTGGGCTTTTCCTTCTTTATTAACAAGTCGAAATGTATGAACCCCAAAACCTTCCATCATTCGTAAACTACGCGGAATAGCACGGTCGCTCATCTGCCACATGACCATATGAGTAGACTCGGGATTGTGCGCAACAAAATCCCAAAATGTATCATGAGCGCTAGCTCCCTGAGGAATATCATTATGTGGTTCTGGTTTAACTGCATGGACAAAATCAGGGAATTTTATAGCATCTTGGATAAAGAATACTGGCATATTATTACCCACTAAATCATAGTTACCTTCATCTGTATAAAATTTTGTGGCGAATCCGCGTACATCTCTTACTGTATCGTTTGATCCTTTAGAACCTTGAACGGTTGAGAACCGTACAAATACAGGTGTTTTCTTGGAAGGATTAGTAAGAAAATCTGCTTTCGTATATGCTTCTAACGATTCATAAAGCTGAAAATAACCATGAGCGCCAACTCCGCGTGCATGAACAATTCTTTCGGGAATTCGCTCGTGATCAAAATGGGTCATTTTCTCGCGAAAGTGGAAATCCTCCATTAAGGTTGGGCCTCTTAAGCCCATCTTTAAAGAGAATTCATCTTCGGCTATTTTTACTCCTTGGTTTGTTGTTAAAGCATGTTTGCGTTGATTGTCGGTAACGTGGTGCTTCAATTGTTCCATTTTTTTATTCACAATATAGGCCCCTCCTTTACGCTGTTAATTAATAGATACCCTTTTTATTAGGACGTAAACATGTATTATCGTTTTTGTATGTAAAATTATAAAATATCGATTGTGCTGGTGATTCTTGTTTGAGGAAGGAAAATAAAAAAGCCAAGGAGATCGTTTATTTTCTCCTTGGCTTTTAAGATAACTCTTTTCGTTAAAACGAAGAAACACGTTGCTTCGTTTTTGGTACAATAATAAATTTGATCCAAAGTAACCCGATAATCATAATGATAAGGCTATGTAAAAATTGTACAGTAGCAATGAGTATAACAATTGAAAATACAACAAGTTGAATGCTTAGCAATATAAAGATTAAGTGAAGAAATTGATTCAGTCGTTTTTCAGTATCAATTGGATATAATGCTACAATAATATTTCCCGAAAAATATTTCCATAGGGAACGGAGCTGCATAGAAATCATATATAGGACGATGTAAGCGATAGCGCCCTTTACGTATATGTTTGGTATAAAATATAAGGCGAAGGCACCAATCAGGCCTAAGCGAATATATATACCGAAATAATCATTCCCGCGTAAAAATGCGAGTGTATGTAAATAGAAGAATGTTGCTCGTTTTTTATGTAATAAAGGTTCAATCCAAGTTGTAAGCCATTTTCTTTTATTTACTTGCTTATTTAGTTGCGGAACATCAGTGAAGATGCTAGCAAATTGATAAAAACGAACGTTCATTTTTTCTTCTTGCTCGATTATGTAATCCCACGGTATTCGTTTTGTAGGCTGTTTTTTCGTGTATAGAAGTAGGAAAGCAAGTAGTAAGAGTAATCCACCTAATATGAGAACATTTGCTACATAAAACAGCATATAAATGACTAGGGCGTTACAAGCAATACGAATAATCAGCCATATATTTTTTTCGTGACTATCACGCCACATCCAATGTATGTATATGTTCCAAGCTTTCGTAACCATTAAAACGATAAAGATTGTACATAAGAAAGGTACAGTTAATTGTAATGATTGCATTGCAAGTGGAACGAGAATAAGGAACGTAAATAATAATGGGAAAAGCTGAATGATGTAATTATATAGAAGAGATTTTTTGAAATAAGATGTTAATTTCTCTTCTAGTGCTAGTAAATAGACAGCGTCAGGTTTTTGAATAAATGTACGGATAGGGCATCTCGTTATAATGAATGTAAGTACAATCGTGATGAGTAGTAAAGATATTCCTTTAGAAGGAGCTGCTTTTAGAAACTGAGCATAGTAGTATGCGCCAACGCATGAAATAAAGATAAAGCTATATAGTAAACCGTTAATCATACGTGCAAAGTATGTAATGATATTTTGCATATGTTGTTGGAAACGGTTGCTCCATAGTGATTCGATTGACATGTTTTTCACCTCTTTGTTCTATTATATATGTTTTTAGAAAAGAAAAAACGAGCAAATTGCGTTATGCAACTTGCCCGTTTTTCTTTTCGTTATTTTTTTTCTGATCACGATTCATTAATGGATAGAAAGCAAAGCCGATTACGAATAAACCAATTCCGAGAAGGAACGTTTTTATATCGGCTGCGCCTGTTTTAATAACCCATAGTGCGTAGCAAAGTGCAATTACTGCGACTATACCATCTGTAATTCTTGCCCGCATTTCATTTTTATACGTCTCACCAGTAGCGACTAGTTTTAACTGGAAGATTGGTGAAACGAGATATGGAATGAGATAGGCGAGTGTTGATACGGTAATAACGAATGTATAAGCTTCCGCAATTGTTCCTGATAATGTTGAGAATAAGAACACTTGCGACATAATGTTTGTTAATCGTAATGAATAAATTGGACTTCCTTTTTTGTTTGTTTTTGCGAAGAAGGAAGGGAAGAAACCTTCTTTTGCTGCTTGATACGGTACTTCTGAGCTTAATAAAATCCAGCCTAAGATGGAACCGAAGAGGGAAGTAAGAGCAAGTAATGCCATCAGTTTCCCGCCGCCGTGACCCATTGCAGCATTTAATGCATCTGCTAACGGACGTTCTGAGGCTTGTAATGTATCAACGTGAAGTACACCCATTGTTAAAATTGTAATTCCTAAGTAAATCGCAACTGTAATAAGTAATCCAGCAACTGTTGCGCGTTTTACTGTTTTTGGAGAAACAGCACGGTTTGATAAAAGAACGGCTGATTCAATTCCGATAAATGCCCAAAGCGTTGTAAGAGCAGCTAAATTTACTTGTGAAAGAAGGCCGTGTGATACACCTGATTTATCGATCATCGGCGTGTACCATTGTCCAAACTTAGAAGCTTCGAATGCAAATAACGTAACGACGATGAATAATAGGAATCCAGTTACTTTCGTTGTTGTTGCTAAGAAGTTTAGCTTTCCAGCTCCGCTTACACCGTTTGTTAATATAATATGAGTTCCCCAAAGTAAGATGGAACAAATCGTAAATGTAATTAGTTTTCCGACTTCTACGTTAAACGAACCGATTGAAAATAGTAGTCGTGTATCTTTCATAATTGGGAAGAAGAGTGATAAATATCCCGCAAATGATGTAATGATGGCAACGTTACTTGCCCAGTTTGCAACCCAATATCCCCATACCATACTGAAACCAGCCATTTTTTTCTTTTTTGGTGTTGAGAATAAAGCATATGCATGACTTTGTGGTCCTGTCGTTAAATCAGGACGACGAATTGCTAAATTACCGAAAACAAGAGCTAGCATTAAAACACCAAACCCTGTTGTTAACCAAGCTAAAGTGACACCGAGAGGGCTTGCTGTTTGTGCCAACGTACTTGGCACCATGAAAATCCCAGCGCCAACCATATTACCGACAACGAAAGCTGTGAGTACCCAAAAGCCCCATTTTTTTTGTTGCATAGAAAATACCTCCAAAGTTAGTATAACCAAGTCAAGCGAGGAGATATGTATGTCTTCCTGAGTCAGGAAGAGAAGTCCCAAACAAAACAAAAAAAGCACGTAATTTGCCGCTACATGCTTTCTATCTTATAAGAAACCCACGACATACCTCTCGATAGCTCTCCACAAACGAAACGTTTGTGACAGTTCTGCACTTATTAAGTAGCAGACCCAGCAAGCGTGCATGGTGGACACGGGCTTACTTCGGCAATCATTCCTTTCTCATTCTTTCATCAATGCCACTACATCTCCTGAAATGATACTCTTAATGATTGCAACCTCTACCTCACCGAGATACGAATGAGGATTTAAATATTAATTTAACGTATTTAAGAGTAACAAATGAATTTTTATACGTCAATGGATATAGTAATAATCAGATTATAGAGAAGAGTTTGTGATTAAAAGTAAGAGGGATTATTATGTAATATTGAATTTTCATAATATAATAAATGTTGTTGGCGCTAGATGATTGAAAAGGGGATGAAGTATATGGCTGTATGTCATAAACATTCAGTAATAGGTGTGTTAGATTCGGGAGTTGGGGGATTAACAGTTGCGAGCGAAATTATAAGACAATTGCCTAAAGAGAGCATTTATTATATTGGTGATAATGAGCGTTGTCCGTATGGGCCAAGAAGTGTAGAAGAGGTACAATCTTTCGTATTTGAAATGGTTGAGTTCCTTAAACAGTTTCCGTTAAAAGCTCTAGTTGTAGCATGTAATACTGCTGCAGTTGCTGCATTGGCTGCGTTGCAAGAAGCACTTTCTATTCCGGTTATTGGCGTTATACATCCGGGAGCGAGAGCGGCTATTAAAGTGACGAAGAAAGGGGAAATCGGAGTAATTGGAACTGTAGGTACGATAAAATCTAATATGTACGAAAAAGCATTGCATGAGCTTGATACATATTTGAAAGTGCATAGTCACGCGTGCCCGACTTTAGCTACAGTTGTAGAAAATCAATTAGAAGATACAGCATATGTAACCGAGCAAGTGAAACAAGCTTTACTGCCATTAATGAAAGAAAATATAGATACGCTAATTCTCGGATGTACGCATTATCCACTTTTAGAGTCCTATATTAAAAAGGAACTAGGGGAAGATGTAACGATTATTAGCTCTGCGGAAGAAACAGCGATAGAGTTAAGCACAATTTTACAGCATAAAGGAATTTTGTCTGACAATCTGAATCCTGAGCATCGCTTTTTTACAACAGGCTCTGCCTTATCATTTGAACATATTGCTGAGCGTTGGCTAGGATATCACATTTCTGTAGAATGTGTGGATTTACCCGTAAAGAATGCTCGCATCTGTAATTAGACTGTATGAAAGTACTTTTTGTTTAATAAATTAGGTTAGTTGCATAAGAAGGAAAAAATGCACTTTTAATTGAAAGGATTAAGGTCATTTCAATTAAGGGTACGGATGTAGGAAGAACTTTAGAAGAAATTTGCCTGAAGTATGCTATTGATTTGTATTGGCATACAGGTTTTGTACTTATGGTAGACGACGTTCCAATGGATTTTAGAGGTTCAAAAATGCCATCTTTAGCAAGACGCATTGCACGGAATCATTGTATCGATGCAAATATAATCGGTTCTGCTGTAGCGGATTTGAAACGCAATCCATTATCTTGGAGTGATCGTGGAACTTATGAAGAAGTGCTTCAGGAATTAAAATTATTATGGCATGTTTTAGTTCGATTTGGAAAACCAAATCGGAAGTAGAACGAAATACTTCGTTTTTGGGAAGTATCTATATAGAAAAGAAGCTGACCTAAAATTAGATCAGCTTCTTTATATAAGATTAAACTAAGTTTAATACAGTTACTTTTTCACGTGTCATAGACTCAAGGCTCTTACGGATACCTTGTACGCCCATACCTGAACCTTTTACACCGATGAATGGGAAGTGGTCAGGACCGCGCTCTGTGCGTCCGTTAATTTGAACAGAACCAGTTTCGATTTTGTTAGCAATTGCAAATGCTTTGTTAATGTCTTTAGTGAAGACACTTGCTTGCAGACCGAACTCTGATTTGTTAGCAATTTCAATTGCTTGCTCATCTGAAGAAACACGGATGATTGGAAGGATTGGGCCAAAAGGCTCTTCCCAAGCAACTTTCATTTCTTCAGTTACGTGGTCGATTAATGTTGGGTAAATTAAGTTACGCTCACGTTTGTTACCGATAACGATTGTAGCACCTTTTTCTACAGCGTCGTCAACTAAGCCTTGAACGAAGTCAGCAGACTTATCGTCGATTAATGGAACGATTGTGCTGTCTTGTTCTGGAGATCCAACTGATAGTTTAGCTACTTGCTCTTTTAATAAGCCAACAAGCTCGTCTGCTACGTTTTCGTGTACAAGTACACGTTTAATAGCTGTACAACGTTGACCAGAGTAAGAGAATGCACCGCTTACGATATGGTTTGCAGCATCTTGTAAGTCAGCATCTTCACGAACGATACCAGGGTCTTTACCACCAAGTTCTAATACAAGTGGAATCATTGAAGCTTTTTTCGCTAAATGTTTACCTGTGTTTGTACCACCTGTGAACGATACCATATTGATGCCTTCGTGTTCTACTAAGTAGTCACCAATTACAGAACCACGTCCTGTCGCTACGTTTACAAGACCTTTTGGAAGGCCAGCTTTATGAAGTGCTTCCACCATTTTAATACCACTAATTGCACCTTGAGTTGCTGGTTTGAAAATAACAGCGTTACCCATAATTAATGCTGGTGCAAGTTTTGCAGCAGATAAGTTTACTGGGTAGTTAAATGGTGCGATTGCTAATACAACACCAAGTGGTGCGCGTTGGATAATCGCAAGTTTTGATTTTGTACCGCCCGGGAAGCTATCGCCCATCATGCTTTCTCCGTGCATATGTAAAGCTTCTTCGATCGTATAACGAATGAAATCAGCTGTACGAACAACTTCTTTCTTCGCATCTTTATATCCTTTACCGACTTCTTTCATAATGATATCGGCAATTTCATCTTGCATATTTACGAGCTCATCAGCCCATTTATATAAATACTTTGCGCGATCTTGTAGAGAAGCTTCAGCCCATGATTTTTGAGCTTCCTTTGCAGATGCAATTGCTTCATCTACTTCTCCGCGAGTAATTGCTTGTACTTGTCCAATTACTTCGTGTAAGTATGGAGATGGAATTTCGATTGTTTCTCCTGAAGAGCTTTCTCTCCATTCTCCATTTAAATAAAATTTGTACGTATTGCTAGTTGTCATGATTAGTCCTCCTAAAATAGCAACTTGTAAGAGTGAGTATAAGGTGATTGTATGGGGTTTGATAACATTTTTCAAATGAAATATTTGTGAAAACGATTTCTTATGAAGTTTTTATTTTGTATGCCCTTTCTTACAGAACATTCCCTTCTTTCGAAATGATGGATCATATATTTTTATTCAATTTGTAAAAAAACAATTGACAGAATACTCAATAAAGTTATAAGATTATAAATGGAAAATAAATGAAGGGGGTGTGCGTAATGATTGTAATCGTAAATGTAATGGGTTTAGCTCTGTTAAATGGCAGAAAACATTTATATCATTACGCAACCCGTGCGGATATATAGGGCATTTTTGTCTTATAAAAAGCGTACGTTGCGTATATCGTAACGTACGCTTTTATGCATTTTTGTGCATATCGTCAAGCGGCGGTATGCTTTTTTTTGTTTATTTTCCATGTTACTAAATAAAACTTTGGAAGGTGGAAAAATGTGATGAGATTGTATGGGTTACGAAATGTAAATGTAATGGGTCTGGATAGCGGATAAAGAAATGAGAGATAAACGAGAACGAGAAGGGAGAGATTACATTGTTTTCAGTATTACTAAAGTTAAAGTGGTTTTTTAAGGAGCACTGGAAGAGATATAGTATCGCCATTGGAGCTCTTTTAATTGTGAATATAGTGGAAGTTATCCCCCCGAAAGTGTTAGGGGTTACGATAGATAATATAAAAACAGGAACGTTATCGAACGAAGCTATTATACAGTCTATTCTTATTTTAATAGGAGTTACAATCATTGGATATGGTCTCACTTTCGTATGGCAACATCAACTGTTTGGCGGAGCATTCGTACTAGAGAAGACGATGCGTTCTAAATTTATGGGACATTTACTTAAAATGACGCCGACGTTTTATCAAAAAAATCGTACTGGTGATTTAATGGCGAGAGCGACAAATGATTTAAAAGCAATTGCTATGACAGCTGGTTTCGGTATATTAACGCTCGTTGATTCGAGTTTATATATGCTTACGATTGTCTTTATGATGGGATTTACAATTAGTTGGGAGCTTACATTTGCGGCGCTTATACCGCTTCCAATTATGGCGTATGCGATGAATATATATGGAAAGAAATTGCATGAAAGATTTACAGTTGCGCAAGATGCGTTCGGTGATATGAATGATAAAGTACTTGAGTCAATCGCTGGTGTGCGCGTGATTCGTGCATATGTACAAGAAAATGCAGATCAAGAAAGATTTCATCAGTTAGGAGATGACGTCTACGAAAAGAATATGAAAGTAGCTAGAATTGATGCACTATTCCAACCAACTGTGAAAATGCTTGTCGGTCTTAGTTATTTAATTGGTCTAGTGTATGGCGCATATCTTGTATTCCAATCAAAGGTGACACTTGGTGAACTCGTTTCCTTTAACGTGTATTTAGGGATGATGATTTGGCCGATGTTTGCAATTGGTGAATTAATCAATGTTATGCAAAGAGGAAATGCGTCACTCGACCGTGTAAATGAAACGTTAGCGTATGAACCAGATGTAAAGGATCCGAAACATCCAAAGCTTGTACAAGAGCCGGATTATATTCAGTTTGATGATGTTACCTTTTCATATCCTTCATCAACTGAAACAAATTTAAAAAAGGTTTCGTTTACATTAAAACAAGGGGAAACGCTTGGGGTTGTTGGAAAAACAGGAAGCGGAAAAACGACGCTCGTACGTCAGCTTCTTCGCCAATATCCGCTTGGAGATGGAGATATTGCAGTCTCTGATGTGACATTAGATAAAATGACGAATGAAAATGTGCTTGGGTGGATTGGTTATGTACCGCAGGAACATATTTTATTCTCAAAAACAGCGAGGGAAAATATTTTATTCGGAAATCGAGAAGCGACTGAAGAGGAACTCGAGAAAGCGATTGAAATTGCAGCGTTTAAAAAAGACTTAGAGTTTTTACCAGAAGGGTTAGAAACGCTCGTCGGAGAGAAAGGTGTTTCTTTATCAGGAGGGCAAAAACAAAGGATTTCGATTGCGCGAGCTGTTATTCAAAATCCGGAAATATTAATTTTAGATGATTCTTTATCAGCTGTTGATGCTCGTACGGAAGCAGCGATCATTGAAAATATAAGAACAGAAAGAGGCGGAAAGACGACGATTATTACGACGCACCGTTTATCTGCCGTACAACATGCGGATTGGATTCTCGTGATGGATGAAGGAGAAGTAATAGAAGAAGGTACGCATGATCAGCTTATCCAAAAGGGAGGCTGGTATGCGGAACAGTTTGAAAGACAACAGGGAGAAAGTGAAAGTGCGGATAGTGGGGTGAAAATATGAGCGTTTCAAAACGATTGTTTCAATACGCAATGAAAGTAAAAGGGACGATTTTTGCAGCGATGCTAATGTTATTTATTTTCGTCATCGCAGAGCTTGCTGGTCCTTTCGTCGCGAAAACGATGATTGATGATCATATCGTTGGAATAGAGAAACCTTGGTATGAAACAGAAAAGAGTGAAGAGGCTGTTTCGTATAATGGCACCTTTTATAAGCGAAGCGATCGCTTCCAGGAAGGTGAGAAAAAAGGAAAAGAAGTACGCGTGATGCAAGTCGGTTTTCAATATTATTTTGTACCGAATAAAGTAAATGCGGAAGGGTCACGGACTGTAAAAGGTGATATGATTACCGTTCAAAATGGTAAGGCGGTGCAAGTGTATAAAGCGAAAGCATTGACGAAAGAAGAAGTGTTTGCGTTTTATAAACCAGAAATAAACCGACTATTATTACTTGGTGGTGGCTATTTTGCTTTATTAGTAGTCGTATCATTGTTTGCATACGGAAAGCAGTTTTTCTTACAGAAGGCAGCGAACAAAATTATTCAAATTATGAGGGAAGATGTCTTTTCTCATATTCAAACGTTGCCAATTCGTTATTTCGATCATTTACCAGCAGGGAAAATTGTGTCGCGTGTAACGAATGATACAGAGGCTATTCGTGATTTATATGTAACGGTGCTTGCAACATTCGTTTCAAGTATCATCTATATTATTGGGATATTCGCTGCGCTATTTTTACTTGATGTAAAATTGGCGACGTTATGTTTACTCATCATCCCAATTTTAATTGTTTGGGCTATTTTATATAGAAAGTACGCGTCTGTATACAATCATAAAATGCGTTCGCGTTTATCTGATATTAACGGAACAGTGAATGAATCCATTCAAGGGATGCCAATTATTCAAGCGTTCCGTCAAGAGCGTGAAACGAAAAAAGAATTTGAAGAATTAAATGGCGATTATTTTAAGTATCAAAATAAAATTTTGAATTTAAATGCAGCAACTTCTCATAACTTAGTAGGTGTATTAAGAAATATCGCTTTCACAGGTGTGATTTGGTATTTCGGTGGTGCTTCATTAAGTGCTACAGGCGTTATTTCTCTAGGGATACTATATGCGTTCGTTGATTATTTAACACGATTATTCTCACCGATTACAAATATGGTGAATCAGCTTGCTAACTTAGAACAATCGCGCGTTGCATCAGAACGTGTTTTTGAATTGTTAGAGGAAAAAGGGGAAGCAGTAGAAGAAGAACGTATACCTCGCTTACAAGGAAATGTGAAGTTTGATAATGTGTCGTTTTCTTATAATGGAAAAGATGAAGTGTTAAAAAATATTTCATTTGAAGCGAAACAAGGCGAGACAGTCGCACTTGTCGGTCATACTGGCTCAGGAAAAAGTTCCATTATGAATGTACTTTTTCAGTTTTACGAGTTTGAAAAAGGAAAGCTTACGATTGACGGTCATGATGTAAAAGAGATGCCGAAACAAGCAACTCGTGAACATATGGGAATCGTATTGCAAGATCCGTTTTTATTTAGCGGAACAGTAGCATCTAATGTTAATTTAGAAAATGAAAATATTTCAAAAGAGCGCATTGTAAAAGCATTGCGTGATGTAGGTGCTGAAAGATTTGCGAACAATATAAATGAAGAAATTACGGAGAAAGGAAGTACACTTTCAACCGGAGAACGTCAGCTTATATCGTTTGCTAGGGCGCTCGCTTTTGACCCAGCCATTTTAATTTTAGATGAAGCGACATCTAGTATCGATACAGAAACAGAGGCGATGATTCAACAAGCGCTAGAAGTTGTGAAAAAAGGAAGAACGACATTTATTATTGCCCACCGTCTTTCAACAATTAAAAGTGCAGATCAAATTATCGTGCTTGATAGAGGGACGATTTTAGAAAAAGGGTCTCATGATGAATTAATGAAAAAGCGCGGGCGTTATTACGATATGTACAAAACGCAAATGGAAGGGAATCAGAGCGCTTAATAGGTATGGGGAGGAACTTGTGATTTTCACAAGTTCTTTTTTTAGTGAATCACGGCAATTAAATAAGAAGTATTATTTTACCTTTCGTACAATAAATGCTATATTAAAAAATGTTACTTATTTTTTGTATGTAGCATTATTTTACCTTTCGTACAATAAATGCTATATTAAAAAATGTTACTTATTTTTTGTATGTAGCATTATTTTTCCTTTTTGTTTGATTATGAAGAAAAAGGATAAACTAAATAAGAACATTTTCATTGAAAAATTGTTCAAGATTGCATACAATCAATATAGTTTTTAAATTCCTATCAGAATACTTGGAGGATTACCATCATGAAGAAATTATTTTCAGTGCTTGCAGTAACTACATTAGCGATCGGGATTGTAGCCGGCTGCGGTAAAGAAGAGAAAAAAGATACAGCTAGTCAAGACGCGTTACAAAAGATTAAACAAAGCGGTGAACTTGTAATTGGTACAGAAGGTACATACCCACCATTTACGTTCCACGATTCAAGCAATAAATTAACTGGATTTGACGTTGAACTATCAGAAGAAGTTGCAAAACGTTTAGGCGTAAAACCTGTATTTAAAGAAACGCAATGGGATAGCTTACTTGCTGGTTTAGATGCAAAACGTTTCGATATGGTTGCAAACGAAGTTGGTATTCGTGAAGACCGTCAAAAGAAATATGACTTCTCTAAACCGTATGTTTCATCTTCAGCGGCATTAGTTATCGCAAAAGATAAAGATAAACCTGCTACATTTGCTGATGTAAAAGGATTAAAAGGAGCACAATCTTTAACAAGTAACTATGCAGATATCGCTAAGAAAAATGGTGCGGAAATCGTTGGTGTAGAAGGATTTAGCCAAGCAGCAGAACTATTAGCTTCAGGACGCGTTGATTTCACAATCAATGATAAATTATCAGTGTTAAATTATTTAGAAACGAAAAAAGATGCGAAAATTAAAATTGTAGATACAGAAAAAGAAGCTTCAGAAAGTGGATTCTTATTCCGTAAAGGTAGCACTAAGCTTGTACAAGAAGTAGATAAAGCGTTAGAAGATATGAAAAAAGACGGTACGTATGACAAAATAACGAAAAAATGGTTTGGTGAAAATGTATCTAAGTAGTGCATTGATTTCAGATCGATTGTCTACTTGGATAGATATTATGCAGACTTCCTTCATGCCTATGCTGAAGGAAGCTGTTTTTACGACAATTCCATTAACGCTTATTACATTTATTATCGGTCTTATACTGGCAACGTTAACGGCGCTTGCACGTATTTCAGGTAGTCGTATTTTACAATGGATTGCTCGTATCTATGTATCTATCATTCGCGGAACGCCACTTCTTGTACAGTTATTTATTATTTTCTATGGTCTGCCAACTCTTAATGTTGAAGTTGAGCCATATACAGCAGCAGTTGTTGGATTTTCATTAAATGTCGGTGCGTATGCATCTGAAATTATTCGTGCTTCTATCCTTTCCATTCCGAAAGGGCAGTGGGAAGCAGCTTATACAATTGGGATGACATATCCGCAAGCGTTAAAACGTGTTATTTTACCGCAAGCAACGCGCGTATCAATTCCGCCGCTTTCGAATACATTTATTAGCTTAGTGAAAGATACTTCATTAGCATCGTTAATTTTAGTAACAGAAATGTTCCGAAAGGCGCAGGAAATTGCGGCAATGAACTACGAGTTTTTAATTGTTTATTTTGAAGCAGGTCTTATTTATTGGGTTATTTGTTTCTTATTATCAATCGTACAACAGATGTTAGAAAAGCGTTCAGAACGCTACACATTAAAATAATCCTTTTACAAAAGGAGTTTTTGTTTTTATGATTTCAATTCAGCACTTACAAAAAAGTTTCGGAGATAATACCGTACTAAAGCATATAGATTTAACAGTTGAGAAGGGCGAGGTTGTTGTTATTATCGGGCCGTCTGGATCTGGTAAAACGACATTCCTGCGTTGCCTTAACGTATTAGAAACGCCAAACGCTGGTAATATTCGTATCGGTAATAAAGAGCTTAACTTCTCTCAAAAAGTAACGAAGAAAGATATTGTCAATCTTCGTACGCAAACAGGTATGGTATTCCAGCACCATAATTTATTCCCGCATTTAACAGCACTTCAAAATGTAATGGAAGGGCTCGTTACAGTGAAAAAGATGGGGAAAGAAGAAGCGAAGAAAAAAGCAAACTATTTCCTTGAAAAAGTGGGTCTAGCAGATAAAGTGGACTTATATCCGTTCCAATTATCAGGCGGACAACAACAGCGCGTTGGAATTGCACGCGCGCTTGCGATGGAGCCGGAAGTGTTACTATTTGATGAACCGACGTCAGCACTTGATCCTGAACTCGTTCAAGAAGTTCTGAAAGTCATGAAAGAACTTGCTAAAGAAGGTATGACGATGGTCATTGTAACGCACGAAATGCGCTTTGCACATCAAATTGCAAACCGCGTTATTTTCATGGATGGCGGTGTCGTTGTCGAACAAGGTACACCAGAAGATGTATTTACAAATCCAAAAGAAGAACGTACGAAGAAGTTTTTACAAATGTTGCAATAAATGAAGGAAGGTCTCAAGGCATATGCCTTGAGACCTTTTTGCCATATATATTTATTTGTGGAATCCGCCAAGGCTTTGCTCAGCCATTGCAACTAGACGTTTTGTGATTTCGCCACCAACAGAACCGTTAGCACGAGCTGTAGAATCTGCTCCTAATTGTACACCAAATTCTTGAGCGATTTCGTACTTCATTTGGTCGATTGCAGCTGTTGCTCCTGGTACTACTAATTGATTTGAAGAATTTTGGTTTGCCATAGGAATATATCCTCCTTAGAGTTATAAAAATTTTTTGGTTGGACTAGCTGGAGTTGAACCAGATTATCGCCCCGTTTGGCGCTAATCCATCGGTAATTAAGTTTGTACTCATAGTATGGATGTTACCTAGAAAGATATACGAAATAATAATTTGTAAATTTTGTAAAAAAATCTTAGGGATTTCGTAAATTATGAAATAAGAGTAATCGTTGTATTTTTTAGAAAGAAGGCTAAACTAAGAGCGATATGAAATATATTTTCTTTTTGTATCCTGCTATTTTGAGGTAAATGTAAGTAAGAACGGGGCAAGCCGCTCCTATACGTAGCTAGATACAATTATATGGAGGAATCGTGATGGGAATTTGCCCGCTTTGCAACGCATTAGAATCACAAACATATTCTTGTCAAAATTGCCAAAGTATACTCCAAGATTATGGGAAGGCTGTAGATTACATAGACGATTATAGTGCGTATATGGACCAAGAATTATTAAGTGCAGTAGATGGATTGACACATAATAATTCAAATGAATATTGCAATCATATTTTTTATTGCGGAGTATGTAACGTGGAAACAGAGTTTGTAGTAAAACTTGTGTAAATAGAAAACTTCCACCTTATGAATGAGGTGGAAGTTTTTGTTTTTGTATTTGTGAGTGAATCATAGGAGACGGAATATGCTCGTTGTTTGAGGAAGTCTCTGATTTTATTTGAGACATTTTTTCTTTTGTATCGCGCAAAGAGTGTTCAGTTAAGTAGATGGCATATTCGTAAAATAATTGGCGCGTTAGTTCACTTTGTTCTTTTAACTTGGCATCTTGGAATACAGTTCGCCCTGGTTTAGAGTTTGCTTCAAAGAGCCATGGGTTTTCCTGCGTGTCTAAACCGATATCAAAACCGATTTCGCCAATATTCCCGGTTACTTGTTCATCGAGTGCGTAACTAATTTGTAAGGCTGTATGTTTTAATTTATTTTCAATTTGAATTTGTTTCGTTGAATCAGGAAAAAGTTCTTGCAGCAATTTCGTATCGCCACCGCTATTTACATGCGTTGTTAAGCTACCTTTGCCAGCAATTTTTGCGACGATTGCGCTGACCATCCATTGGCCAAAATGGTTTTTATTTGTATGAATGCGGAAATCAACAGGTTGCCCATCGAAACGAAGTAAGGAAATACCTTGTTGTACAATAAATTTTTTTAAATCATGCCCTTTTAATACATGGTTCAAAAGCGTTTCTAATGATTGGTACTTTCTTAGTTTATTTTCTTCGTTTTCACGATAACGACAGTAGTAGCAATTCTCTGTTTGGGAATAAAATATTTGATGAATGTTTCTACCGAAGCTACCATGAATCGGTTTCATATAAATGGATTTATACGTTCCGAGAAATCGTTCCACTTGTTCGAAGTGCTGAAATGTTTCTGTGTTTGGTAATAACGGCATAATGGATTCATCTTTCATAAGAAGTTGATGCACTTCCCATTTATTAAAAAAACCTGGGTTAAACCATGGAATCGAATAGTCATGCTCTAGTTTTCTTTTTGCTCTTACGATCGGTTTATAATTTTCGGCTTTCCGATTGGGTAATCGATCGTAAATGACATTCGGTAAAGGTACTTTTTTCTTTATCCACTGTTCTTCTTGAAAGAAATATCCTTCAATTGTTTCGTCTTCCCAGTTTATATGTTGTACACCAAAAACGAATACAAATGGTTGCAAGGTGAATGGCGGCGTTAGTAATTCGCTAAGAGAAGTTGAGCGGTTCCCTAAAGGATTAGAAGCGTCATCGTTAAAACCAGTTGTAAAAATCCCGATTAATGGCCCGAAAATAATCGTTTCATTTTGAGTGAATGCATGGATAGTAGTGGAATGAGGCAGTAAAAGTTTCTCTGCAATTTGTTTTCCAATAATGATTTCGCGAGTAAAGGAATAATGAATTTTTACCTCTTCACTTGCAACATGGCGTAGGCCGAAGGAAAGGGATGTAATTGGTGGTGTGATGGAAAAAATATAAGGTAAAGTAATACTATTTGGATGTTCATCTGAAATATTTAACGTATATATGTGCTCTTTCAAAATAGACTTACCCCCTTTCTTTATGGTGTAAAGCGACTAAATTGTAATGGTCCGTGATATATTTTTTCTGCTAATGAGTCACTATGACGAATGTAATGTTCGTACGGGGGAATCGTGTTGACATACATAAGCCAAATTGCCCCCTTTTGATCCATAATTGTGGAAAGCTCTAGCTCGAATAATGAAGAATAAGATGCATCTAGCGTTTGAAACACTTCATTTATAATGTCTTGTAAAGCGTCTTGTAATAATTGTACACCGGTACTAGATAGTACGTATTTAATTTTTGAAAATGCATGCAGCGAGGAATCCTCTGGTGCCGATAGTAAAAGTTGATTCGGAAATGAACTTTTTTGTATAAACTGACCGATAACGTTCCACTCATGTTCTTTATTTTTTTGCAAAACAGTTCGAATATGGAGTGGGTATGTTAATTGATTTGGAGGTTGCAGCATTGTATGCGTGATGTAACGTGCTGATCGTATATGAGATTTGTACCAAGATATAAATTCATCAGTCCGTTTAATTGGAGTAGAAGTATGGTAGGCATCATTTATCGTATCAACATGAAACGTTTTATTTTTATAAACGACCCGGTACAAACTTTCATTGGAATGTGCGTTAGTAGGACGTATAATAATATCTTTTGTTTTTAATAACAGTTTGAAAATATTTTGTATCGTTGCTATTTCAAATTTTGGTATATAAGGAGATAATTTTTTATTCGTGAGAAATACATCATGTAGTTCGCTTAAGTCAATGAGTGTGTTATTTAAAAAGGTAGTGGAAGGACGAGTGTGTAATGAGCGAATAATTGACTTTGCTTTTTCGACGTTTGTTTCCTCGTTAAAAGAAGAACGATCGTATATATAAGAAGGAATAGGGAATATTTGCTCTTTCCATTTTCCTGTATCCGTATCATAAATCAGACCAGAAACAAGATCTGTTTTAGGATCAATACCAAATGGCGTAAACTGGGCAACGACATTATGATAAAGCCGAGCGCGTTTAGCGATTTCGGTGTAATACGTTTGCTCATAATGAGGGTGAGAAGTTAAAATACCGAGAACCAACGAAATCACTCCTTTACTAACAAAATGTTGGCATAATAGGCGAAGCTATATATTGCAAATACGTTTTTATACCATTATACTTTTGTCCGTATGATGATATGCTATAGTTTTGGAGAAGCGAAAGGTTGATTGTAATGAATATATGGTTAAGTATGTTAACGACGACAGGGCTCGGAGCAATTATTGGAGGATTTACAAATCATTTAGCGATAAAAATGTTATTTCGTCCTCATCGTCCTATGTATATTGGGAAGTTTCAAGTGCCATTTACACCAGGATTAATTCCGAAGCGCCGCGATGAGCTTGCTGTTCAATTAGGGAAAATGGTTGTAGAACATTTGTTAACTCCAGAAGGAATCGGCAAGAAGTTAACGAATGAAGAGTTTCAAAAAGGTTTAATCCACTGGGCACAAATAGAAGTGGATAAAGTAATGACGAATGAACAGTCACTGCGACACATGTTAGAAAAATGGGACGTAGCGCATGTAGAAAAAGAAGCAACTGAGAAAATCGAACAGGTGATTACAGAAAAGATTCAGGCATTTTTAGAAGAGTACTATACATATACATGGGAACAAGCTTTACCTCATTCTGTTCATGAGAAAATAGAGAATGCGATTCCAAATGTTTCGGCATTTATTTTAGGGCGAGCAACTCAGTTTTTTGAGAGTGAAGAAGGTAAAGCACGTCTTTCAAAAATGATTGATGATTTCTTTGCTTCTAGGGGAACGCTACTTAACTTAGTCGGAATGTTTTTAGGGAATGTAAGTGTAGTGGATCGTGTGCAGCCTGAGGTTATTAAGTTTTTAGGGCAGGATGGCACAAAGCAGCTTTTAACTGAAGTACTGCAAAAAGAGTGGGAAAAGTTAAAAGGAAGAGATGTAAAAGAAGTAGAAACGTTTGTAGAAAAAGAAATGATTGTAAGCTCCATATTGTCTGCAGTTAAAGTGGAGGAAACAGTGAGTAAGTTTTTAAATCAATCTGTGCAGCAAGTATGTGAGCCAGTTCGAGAAACAATTATGGAAAAGGTAGTTCCAGGCGTAGTAACGAAAGGCTTGAAGTGGGGGACGGAAAACGTAGAGAGCATTCTAAACAATCTACATCTTGCAGAAATTGTCCAGCAAGAAGTGTCTACATTTTCAACGGAGAGACTAGAAGATTTAGTTCTGTCCATTACAAAAAATGAACTAAAAATGATTACGTATTTAGGTGCCTTATTAGGCGGTATGATTGGAATCGTGCAAGGTTTATTACTGTTGTTTCTTAAATAATAAAATACGTACATACAAATAAAAGTGAAATTTCTTCACATCTCTTGCATAGTTTGATATGGTAAGAAGAGGTGCGTATGTAAATGCACGTAAAAGGCAGTGCGAGAGAAAAGCGCTAGCCTTCTAAAGGAGGAAAAATAAAATGACAAAAAACATTCATGATGTAGCATATGAATTACAAAAAGCAATCGCTGAAAACGATGACTTCAAAACGTTAAAAGAGAGCTACGCAGCAGTTCAAGCTGATGCAGCTTCAAAGAACTTATTCGATGAGTTCCGTACAATGCAACTTAGCCTACAACAAAAAATGATGCAAGGCCAAGAAATCACTGAAGAAGATAACCAACAAGCACAAGAAGTTGTAGTTCGCATTCAACAAGATGCTAAAATTACAAAATTAATGGAAACTGAGCAACGCCTAAACGTTGTAATCGGCGACGTTAACAAAATTATCATGAAGCCACTTGAAGAATTATATAGCGCGCAACAACAAGCGTAATCGTGGAAGACGCCCCTTGTATGGGGCGTTTTTTTGTTTTAGAAAAAAGAGCTTACATTCAAATTTTTCACTTTGAACAAGAGAAACTGCGTGTAAAATAGATATATTTCTATATACGAATATTCTTTTTCGGTGAAGCGCAATTAATTTTCGGTGAAATATGAATAAACTTTCATTAGTATTAACTAAGGTTTTTCTGTAAAATTACATATTAGAAAAAGAGGAGGAAGGTGAACTGTGAGGCATTTTATCGATTTATATCACTTTAAATCTGAAATAGCATTGAGAAAGTCGGTACATGTGATGATAGAAAGTGATTTTTTTTATCAAAATTCTGAGGTAGTAGGAATTTTACTTATAAATGAGTTGAAAATTAGGATAAATAATATTAGCATTGCAACTAATAAAGTAGAAATCTATAAAATAAATGATGAATTCCACCTAACAAATGTGGATGATAATGTAAAAGTTATTCTGTATTAGAGGATAACTATATTTTTTGCGCTTTTAACTATTAAATCGCATCTTTTACTTTAATTAATTTCTGATGAGAAGATATGAAAAATTGAGTTAGTACTTTAGCTAAAAAGGAGTTTTGTACGAAAGTGGTTCGAGTATTTAAGTATGAATATCAATTGATTGTGACATTACTATCGCTTAGTTTATTTAGTTATTTTGCAGTCGAAATCATGTTATATCCTAGGGTAGGGATTGGGATAGAGGAACAAGGAAATCATTTTGTGATTAATAATATTGCAAAGAATGGCTGGGCAGCAGAACAAGATATAGAAGTGGGGGATATTATTGAAAAAATAGATGGTATTCCACCTAATGATGACTCTAATATTGCATTATATTGTGCTACTGAGAGGGCAAATAATATTACGGTAAAGAAAAATGGAACAATAGAGGAGTATAAAGTAGATTATAGTCCGTATGATCAGCAATTGGTTTACCATCTTTTTTTACCAACTGTGTTTTTTCTAACATGCTTTTTTATATCGACATATATTTTAATACGTGCTCCGCATTTGAATGCAGGAACGAAAGATTTAATCTATTTTCTTCATTGTTTAGGGATGAGTTACATTAGTATTATGGCAGGACTAAGAAAAGATTTAATAGCGTATATTGTAGTTGCCATTTCTTTAATGTACTCAGTTGTCTTTTTTGTAAAATTTATGGATATGTTTATGAAAACCTTGAAGATAAGGTTTATAACAAAAACAAAATTAATCTATATAAATATGATAGCGTTCATTTTGGTTTGTTTAACTATTTTTATCTATTTAAAATATAATGATTTATCGACGAAGTACATTATAGTGTTAAGTTCTTTTTTATTTTTATTAACAGTGTATGTTATGTTTAGATTTTATTTTAAAAGTAGAAAAAGTTATTACTTTAAGTTTATAAGAATTATTATTATGAGTGCAATCATATCAGCGATGCCGTTTATATTCTTATTTTTAATTCCTAATTTGATAGATGAAAAAGAAATAATAAGCGTTGAGATGGTAGCGATCTTTTTTTTATTGGTCCCAATTTGTATTTTCTATATGATTATTGAGGGGAAAATATTTGATTTTAACTTTATCATTCGTAGAGTTCAGTATTATGCTTTGCTCTCTATATGTTTAACTGGTTTCCTCGTTATATTAGGAATTATAATTTTTCACAATACGAGTGATAACATATTAGATATCATTCGATTTGCTTGTATCGTATTTGTATCGTTAATGCTTGTTTTCTTTATAAAGGATTATTTGGATTTTAAATTAAGGAAAAAATTATATCATTCTCAGAAAAATTATCAGTTTAGTTTACATCGATTTTTACATCAGGCAAAAAATGAATATAAGTTTTCAAACTTAATTGTTAGCATAAAGAGAGAGATTACTGATGTATTAAGAATAGAGGAAATATGTTGCATCGAAGTGAGTAAAGGGGATAGTTCTTTCCGAATTATTGGTGATGAAGTTGTTTCTGAAGATGTGCTAAAGCAATTGAATGGATATCAGTTAGAGACATATAATGTTGGTTCAATTATAAAATTAGAAGATCACTTTGTATTTGTTTTGTCCATTTCAGCAAAAACAATGATTGTATTGCTATGTAAACATAATAATAGAAGAGGTTTGAATGTTCAAGAAATTGGCTGGTTAGAGACACTATGTAGTTATGCTGATTTATTATTAGAATGCTCACATCAAGTGGAAGATTTAGTGAATCAACTGCAAACGATTAATGAACCGAAACAGCCTCCGATGTGGCTTTCAAAGTTACTATTTAATTTGTCTGAAAAAGAGCGAGCGAATTTGGCGAGTGATATTCATGATGGTGTATTACAAGACCAAATACGCTTATCTAGGAAATTAGAGGCATATCATAAAGATATTCCAGATGCTAATATGAAAATTATAATTAACGAAGTATATGAAGATGTTTTAGATCATATTTATGTCATTCGTGAAACATGTAATAATTTACGTCCTCCATTTTTATATGAATTAGGTTTAAAAAAAGCATTATTAGATTTATTTAAGCAAGTAAATCTTAAAGCTACATTTTTCTTCTATTATGAAATTCAAGATAATATTATCCTACCTAATGTAGAATATGAACAAGCAATTTATAGAATTATTCAGGAGTTATTGAATAATGCATTAAAGCATTCGAAAGCGTCTAAAGTTACAATTCGATTGTATGAACAAGATGGATATTTGAAATTAACTTATGATGATGATGGGGTAGGAATAGGGCTAGATTTAGGTGAATTAAATCATTCTTATAGTAGTTTAGGTTTATCTGGAATTGTAACTAGAATTCATAGTTTAGATGGAGAAATTTCAATAGATTCAAAGGCGAATAATGGATTGAAGCTTAAAATCAGTATGAAAAAGCATTAATTAATGCAATCTTTAAATGTGGAAGGGATGAGAAAATGATTTCTGTTCTTGTTGTAGATGATCATGTTGCAGTTGGCTTAGGAACGAAAGCATTAATTGAAAGATATGATGATATACAAGCTGAGGTTTTACATGATAGTGAAGAAATAAGAGAAGTCATACAAAATAAGCAGTATGATGTATATTTAATAGATTTACAAATGCCGAAAATAAATGGTTTAGAGCTTTCTAAATATATACTTAGTGTGCAACCAGAGGCAGCTATTCTTATTTTTACAGGGTTTGATGTGTTTGCACATTATAATTTATTAATGGATAACGGAGTACTTGGTGTATTAAGTAAAACTTCTTCCGAGAAAGAAGTGATAAACGCAATCCGTCATGCTGTGAAAAAAGAAGTAGTTCTCCCTTATCAACTTGTAAGGCAGTTAAGGGTAGTAGAAAATGCGTCTAATATAAATATAGAAGGCGAAATGAAAAATATAGTTTCTTTAAATGATGAAGAGAAGATGATTCTAGTTGAAGTTGGTAAAGGAAAAACAAATAGAGAGCTTGCGGAAATATTAAACTTAAGTCAAAGATCGGTAGAATATAAATTGACCGATATATTTCATAAGTTACAAGTTTCATCAAGAATGGAAGCCGTACAAAAGGCGAAAGAACTATGGTTTATCCCATCCATAAATTTTTAATTTAAAATAGATAAGTAAAAAGCCCTTTCTAATTTTATAGAAAGGGCTTTTTGTAAGATAAAGTTTTTCTCAAATATTACACCGAAATAGAATTGCGTGGTGATGCGTGTTCTTTTCGTTTCGATATTAGTAATTCATAGTTAATCTAGAAATGGGATTATATGATATAAGTAGTAAATTAGGATGTTAACATGTAATTTCTGATATTAGAATATAAAGGAAGGAGATAAAATGATTAAAAAATATAGTTACACTTTAATAGCGATTTTTTCGCTTTTAATCGCATGTAGCTCCCCGGAACAAATTTTAGCAGAAAGTGTGAGTTCGGAAGCTGGAATTACGTTTTCTAATAGCGATGTTTCTCCGACTACAAATCCAAATAAACCGGATGATGCTAACATAGATGCGAATAAGAATATTAAAAGTGGTATATTACCGAAAACAGGTGGGGAAACCTCTAATTTACTTCAAATTATAGGTTTCTTTATTCTTTCTATTGCAGTAGTAATGTTAGTTACAAAGGTAGGAAATTACAAGGGGAGAAGACTGGTATAGTAGAAGAAGTTAGTTGTAAAAACGAGAGAGACAAAAACGATTTCATTGTTTTTGTCTCTCTCGTTTTTTTTATGTTTTTGCGCCATCGCGAATGTTTTTTTGCGTGATAACGCCCTTTTTTTTCGTTTTGGTGTTCAAGAAGGATAGCTACAATAGGGATTGGTCTCCAAAATGGAAAAGTTTATCCCGCTATTTGTGGGCAGTAAAAAACCCACCTCAAAATTGGGCTGGAGCAAAGAAGTTAGTTCAGAGATTAACTGCCCGCAACCCCCCACTAATTATAGTTCCACTTTATGAGGAAGGTATTTTTATTCAATCGTTTATTCACTTGTTAAAGGTAGTTCTCGAATGAGATGGAATGGCTACTTTAGCATGGTTAATAAAAATATAAAGATTTAAGGAGAGAGATTATGAACAAGATGAAATTAGGAATTGCAGCATTTGCTAGTGTTGCAGTACTAGGAGTTACGGAGTTAGGGATGCCTGTATCAGCAGCCGAATATAAAACGAATGGTGTAGTGGAATTTACGCCTAATATGGATGTAACAAATCCTGTCGATCCAGAAAATCCAGATCCAAATAATCCGGTTGAGCCAATTGATCCAACAAACCCAGAGGGCAAGCCGAATGTTGGAACAGCAGGACCGCTAAGTATTGATTATGCATCATCTTTAGATTTTGGTAAAAATAAAATTACTGGTGCGGATGCAGTGTATTATGCAGAACCACAAACTTACAGTAACGGTACAAAAGCAACTGCAAATTATGTACAAGTTTCTGATAAACGAGGTACAAACGCAGGCTGGACTTTGAAAGTAAAGCAAGAAGGTCAATTGAAAAATGATGCAACACAAAATAAAGAGTTAACGGGTGCTCAAATTAAAATCAGTACTATTGAAGCAGAAAGTAATGCAGAAGGTATTACGAAACCAACTACACAGCCGGTTGAACTGAATCCAAATGGAGATGAGTCGTTAGTAATGGAGGCAAAAAACGGTTCAGGAGCGGGGACTTGGGTAGGACGCTTCGGCTCTCTTGAAGATGTTACGATTGACGGTCAAGCGGTAAAGAAAAATACAGCAGTAACTTTAACGATTCCTGGTAAGACAGCGAAGGATGCAGTTGCGTACACTACAAAATTAACGTGGACTTTATCAGATACGCCAGCAAATAACTAATAAATATAGTATATGGAGGAATGAATATGAAATTTATAAAAGTAACAGCGACATCCGCATTATTAGTATCAGCATTATCATTTGGGGGAGCAGCTGCATTTGCAGAAGAGACGAAAACATTAGATTCAACTGCAATTGTAAAGTTTAAAGCGAACGAAAGTATTACTGGCCCTGTTGACCCAGAAAATCCAGATCCGAATACAACAGTTGAACCAGTTGATCCAACAAATCCAGATGGTAAACCAGAGCCAGGAACAACTGGTCCATTAAGCATTGATTTTGCATCTTCTCTTGATTTTGGGGAGAACGTAATCTCAACGAAAGATGAAACATATTTTGCAGCAACGCAAAAATTTAAAGATGGACAAGAGAAACCTAACTATGTTCAAGTAACAGATAACCGCGGAACAGAGGCTGGTTGGACATTATCAGTAAAACAAAATGGTCAATTTATAGATTCAAAAGGTAATGAATTAACAGGTGCGAAAATTACGTTTACTAACGGTACTGTAAATACAGCTTCAAAATCAGCTAAGCCATCCGAAGTAATGCCTTCATTTGATTTAACAGCAGATGGAACAGGTGCAGTGCAAAATGTAGTAGAGGCAAAAGCTGGCGAGGGTGCTGGAACGTACGTATATAAATTTGGTGATGATGCAACGAAAGCTGAAAGTATTAAATTAGAAGTGCCTGGTGCAACAACAAAATATGCAGATGAGTATAAGACGACATTAACATGGACTTTATCAGATGTACCAGCAAATGAAGTGGGTCAATCTGAACAAGGGTAAATATATGTTGCTGAATAAATGCTATTAATGTGAGAGTTATCAAATACATGAATAAATAAAAAAATATATTGTTTCTGCTTCTATGCCCTGCGTTCTAAATTGGAAAGGTGTTTAAATGAAATGAAATATGTGAAAAAAATAGTATCGATTCTATTATTGACTGTATTTATGATTGGATTGGGTGGTGCCTATCAATCTAAGACTTTAGCAGCAGAATTAAATTTTGCAGTAAAGCCAATTATTCCAGAAAATCAACGTGATAAAAATAAAACGTATTTTGACTTAAGAGTTAAACCGGGTCAACAACAAACATTGAAGATAGTGTTGACGAACGATACAAAACAGGCTGTTACAATCGAATCGAAAGTTAATGTAGCAGTAACAAATGTAAATGGTATTGCGGATTATAGCATGGAAGTGAAAGAACATGATAAAACATTAAAGCTACCAATTACAGATGTAGTGAAAACTGTTAATGAAATTACAGTGCCTGCAAAAGGGCAAATTGAATTACCAGTGGAAGTGAAAATGCCAGAGGAAGAATTCGATGGTATTTTATTAGGTGGTATTTCACTACAAGAAAAAGAGAAGAAAGATAATAAGCCACAACAAAAAAAGAACGTATCCATAGAAAATCGTTATTCTTATGTTGTTGGGTTAGTGTTGAATGAAAATGATAATGAGGTAGAACCTCATTTAACATTAAACGATGTAGCTCCGGGACAAATGAATGCTCGAAATGTCATTAACGCTAATATTCAAAATACAAAGCCGATGCTAGTGAATCAGCTATCGATAGATGCGAAAATTTCACGTAAGGGATCATCTGAAGTATTGTATCACTCTGAAAAAAAAGGAATGCAGATGGCACCTAATTCTAATTTTAATTATCCAATTCAGTTAGAAGGACAGCCATTAGAAGCGGGAGAATATAGAGCTACAATTACGGCCGAGTCAAAAGGGAAAACATGGACTTGGACGAAAGATTTTGTTATTAAAGCTGATACAGCAAAGAAATATAATAAATCAGATGTATCAATTAAAAAGGATTACACATGGTACTATGTGCTCGGAGGAGTATTATTAATTTTAATTGCGATATTCTTCTATTTCCTTGGACGCCGTAAGTCAAAAAAAGAAGAACAAAAGTAAAAATGTAATACATGTAAAAAATCTGAGCAATGGATGGAGAAAATAGTTCTTTGCTCAGATTTTTCATTGTATACGTAAAAGCGAATAAGAGGATGCTAGATAAATAGAGAAAGATAGGAGGTAATAATGTGCTAAGGAAACTCATGAAAATTTGTTTTGTTATGTTACTGTTACTATCTACAGTAAGTAATATTCAAATTCCAACTGCCATGGCACAGGATATGATTGAACAAGTGGATGACGATTTACCCGGGAAGATGTGTGGACATCCTGTGAGAACTGTTAATGGTGGATTTGAAAAGCCATTGTGGAAAAGAGGAGATGTGTTTTTTACACCAGAAGAGGTGCCTGGGTGGGACACAATACCATTTCGAAGATTAACGACAACTGAGTACAACAAAGAAGTACCAGATGCTTTGAAAAGAAGATATCCAGATGCACAATCTGGAAGACTAATTGAAATTCAGCATAAATCACTTGGATATAGTGATGCAAAAGAGGGGAATCAATATGCTGAATTAAATGCAGCGGTAGGTGGCGTTTTATATACGAAGATTCCCGTGCCAAATCCTAAAAAGGATATACATATTAGTGTATACCATAAACAACGTCAAACATCACCAGCTGAAACTATGCATATCGTAAGTGGTGCAGGAACCCCGCAAATTAAGACGAGTGGAAGTGGTTCTAGTATGAGGGGAGAAGTAGTTAATACAATCTATAAATCTCCTGAATATAGAGCGACGGGGCAGTGGGTAGAGAGAAATGTGAAAGTTCCGGCAGAGGAGCTTCCGGATAGTGGAGATATATACTTAGGGTTCTATACTCCACGAGTGAATAGTAGTATAGGGAACTTTATAGATAATGTTCACTTTGGAACAGAGGCGTGTTTAGATTATGAAAAGAAAGCACCTAAGCAAGTAAAAGTGGGCGATACGTTTAACTATACAGTTACAGCTAAAAATGTCGGGGGTTTCCCAGCAGAAATGATTAGCTTAAAAGATGTATTACCTGAGGAAGTAATTGAGAATGGAAAACCAACTGCGAGAGTAAAGAGTGCAGAAACAGGGAAAACGCAAGCTGTTAATCTACAATTTTCAGCTCAAAGTGGTTACAGTCATATGCGATATCCAGGTGAGCTGGATATAGATGATGTGATTGAGTTTACTATACCAGTAAAAGCTATGCAGGCAGGTGAGGTAAAAAACCAAGCATCTATTAGGTATTTTGATACAGCTGCTGATGTCGATATGGAATGGGAACAGACGAATGTAGCGTCGACTATAATACAATATTCTGATGCAGATGTGTCGATTCAAAAGTCAGTAAAATCACGTGATGGCGCAGAAAAAGTTTTCCCGGGTCAGTTTATGGACTATACCATTAAGGTTGAAAATCATACTATACATTCAGAGGCAAAAAATGTACGGATTGAAGATTTGCTGCCAGAAGGGATTGAACCAGCGGGAGATATAAAGATAACGAAACAACCAGATAATATGGAAATATCAACTCAGCATGAAGAGAAGCAGTTATCTTATACGATTCCATCTCTTAAAGAAAATGAGAGTGTAACAGTAGAAATCCCTGTAAAAATATTACCTTCTGCAATGCAAAAAACAGTTAGCAATACGGCAAAGTTAACATATCAGCAACCAGATGATAAAGTTGTAACAAAAGAGAGTAAAGCTGATTTTTCAGTTTTACCATTGAATCCATTTATTAAACTAAACAAGGCAGTAGAAAAAGTAGATGGTGGCGATACATACCATATAGGTGATCGTGTTAAATATACGATAACTGTGGAAAATACAATTCCAGGTTCTATTGCTAATAGTGTCAATGTAAATGTATTTGATAAATTGCCAGAGGGTATTACAGTAGATAAGGCATCGATTCAAATGAGCATACCAGAAGCGAAATATACAATAGATGAAAAAGAAGGGCAGCTAATATTTCAATTAGGTCAGTTAGTTAATGAACAAAAAACTACAATAACATTTGAGGCTGTCTTGAATGAGAAAGCAATAGAAAAAGCAGTAGTCAATACGGTGAAAGCAAAAATTGATCTTCCGAATGGAGGGGGAGAATTCGAGCCAGATCCGAGTAATCCAGCAACAGTAATTATTCAATCGAAAGAACCGAAGTTAAGTGGAGAAAAATCTCATATCGATGTAAACGGCGGGGAAGTAAAGTTTGGAGATACGATTCAGTATACTGTGCGGTTGAAACAAGAAGAAATAGCGTCTTCTCTTAAGAACGTTATGATAGAAGATACGTTACCAGCGTATCTACAGTATAAAGAAGGAAGCGGAAAAGTAGTAAAACTAATAAATGGACAAGAGCAAGGGACAAGCATTCCGGTTCTTGTGCAAGGGAATAAATTACTAGCTCAAATTGGTGATATGAAGCATGTAGAAGAATACGCATTAATATTTGAGACAGAAGTGTTACGTTCTGGTGCTGGGAAAACATTTATAAATGAAGCAATTGTGAAAGGAAATAAGCCAATTATTGAAGCTGATGGAACTGTCAAAATAGGCGATGAGATAAGCATTACAATTGCAGATAAAGCGGCTTTAGTAGTTAAGCCATATGATGAACCAACAAAACCAATTGATCCAGAAGATCCGAAGAAACCGGTTGATCCAATAGATGAAACAACGCCAGATAAGAAGCCGGTAGGTGGTACAAAAGGTCCTTTAAGTTTAGACTTTGCATCTTCTTTAAACTTTGGAGAGCAATTCATTTCTTCTAAGAACGAAAGTTATTTTGCAAAAGGACAAAAGTTAGAAGATGGTTCTACAAAAATGAATTATGTACAGGTAACGGATAATCGTGCCAATATGTCATCGTGGACGCTATCAGTAAGACAAAATGGTCCATTAAAAGATAAGCAAGGTCGAGAATTGACAGGAGCGAAAATTACATTCCATAATGCAGAAATCATTTCGAGTGTACAGATGCCAGGGTTATCCCTTATTAAAGATTCTTTTGATGTCACAGCAGATGGATCAGGAGCAGCACAAAATGTTCTTGTAGGAAAGTCTGGGGAAGAAGAAGCAACATATGTGTATCGTTTTGGAAATGATAAGACAAAAGAATCAAGCATCCAATTGGATATACCTGGTGAGACAACGAAGTATGCAACATCATATGAAACATCATTTACTTGGTCATTAAGTGATGTTCCAGCTAATGAGTGAAATGGCAAATAGTGAAAAGGAGCATCTTTAAATAGATGCTCCTTTTCACTATTTAGGGATTAGTTATAAAAGGATTTATGAATTAAAGTGTTCGGAGAATATAAAGGGAAATTAGAGTAGACATTAGTAGGTCCGATGCAATAAATTGCGGTGGTCACGCAAGGAGAAATGCGCTTGTACGAGAAAAGTGTTCGGTGATATAAAGAATAAACTATAGTATAGTTACATTAAAGGCAAACAGAAAACTCGCGAGGACTGACAGCTTAATATATTGCCTTTTATTAGGTTGGGTAGTCGTATTCAATTATACATAAAAAATAGAATTAATTTATAATACAGTCGATTATTTTGAGACACGGCAAAAGAATTCACTGTATTATAATTTGTCGTTTGTTACCTTTATTATTGTTAATAAAGTAAAGGTTAACTTTTTGGATGAGTTACTCCAATCATAAAAATACTATATGTTGTCGGTATAGAGATTTTTATTGCCCGTTGTTATTTGTTGTTAATTCTGGAGGGACCTTCTTTATGAAGGTCCTTTTTTATGTTTTAATACAAACTTGAATTATTTTTTAAAATACTCCGTTTCAATATTCTTCTCCTTCAAAAACTTTTCAATCTCTTTTTGCTTTCTTCCATTCACTTTCTCAAAGCGCTTTGTAAAAGAAAAATCGGTTTTGAACAAGTTGCCATCTTCAGCGAGTTTGTCTAGTTCTTGCTCTAATTCTACTGAAAGTGCCGTAGACGATGAAATGTAATCATGAATTTCCTTCGAAGGCTGTTTGTAATCAGCAGGAATCGTATTGTTACTAATAAAATGATGGAAGTTCGCATCGTTTTGTTGAGCTAAATCTATTAGTTTTTGTAATTTCTCTCGGTCGGATTCAGTAACCTTCTCGTCAGACATGGCTGACGAAAGTGGAACGATGTTTTCGTATAACTCTCCGCTATAATCTAAATAAGTTTTTATACTTCGTTTCATTTCATCTTCGTTAATCGTTTCATTCTTTTTTGAGGAAGTAAATATAGTTTCAGGAATTTTAACCGTAACATCTTTAATAGATTGTACATCGTTTTCTTCCTTAGGTTGTGCACTGTTTGAACAAGCTGATAGAAATAAAAGAGTAAGTAGCATGAGTGAATATAAAGTATATTTCTTCATTTTAATCTCCTTTTTTATTCATTAATGTCTTTGTAAAATAGCAATATTCCATTTCAAATACTTTACTAAAAGTGCGTATATATGTTTGCCCATTTGGTAAGATATGACGGATATGAGTAAACCGACGCAAAAAGCGATGAACACATTATAAACATCGGAATAACTAATTTGATGAAACCCTTTAAAGAATCCTAATCCTATTAATAAAATAGGTGAAATAATTAATACTGGAGTGGCAATGATCAGTGCTAGAAGAAAAGGTAATAAAAAGAGTAGTACGAAAAAGGCGACAAAGATAAAGGCAAAGTTTAAAACACTTAAGTTCATAACAGAAAATAGTGCGGTTAGCATATTTTTAAAGCTTCGTTTACTGTCAGCATTGCTTATTGCATAGGAAACATTAATTTCTTTCGCGATCGTTTTAGGGTTTCCTAGTTTTCTAGCAATTTCTTCTTCACATTTGCCATCTTGTTTACCACTAATAAAATGAGTTTCGTATTCTGAGATAATATCCTCCTTTTCTGAATTAGGTATATTCCGTAGAGAGGAACTAAGTTGGCTTAAAAATTCACTTTTGTTCATTGCGATCACCTCCCTTTATAAAATAATGAATTATAGCTGAGAATCCGCTCTTTTTTGAAAGGGGGATATACTAACTACGAATGTTATTCCAATTAATGGGTGTTCCAATATTTACAAATATATCATTTAGTAGTGTTCTTTGCAAGGTACTGTAAACATTTTGGTACCGTGATGAGATGGAAGTTTTTTGTGTATTTTTAGAAGAGGTATAAAAATATTATTTTAGGATAAATAAAGGGTTGTAAGCGTATTCTCTAGTGGTTGTCAAAATAATGTCATATTCATATTGTTGGAAAAATAATGTATTTGTAATATAATGATAAATAATACTTCACCACATTAATTAACCAGGTGAAATTAAAATCTTTATTACACAAATTATGAAACAAAGGAATGATTAGTTTGAGTACAGGTGTAAAAGCAAACGACGTGAAGACAAAAACAAAAGGAGCAGATCTTGTTGTTGATTGTTTAATTAAACAAGGTGTTACACATGTTTTCGGTATTCCAGGAGCGAAGATTGATTCTGTATTTGATGTACTGCAAGAAAGAGGACCAGAGTTAATTGTATGTCGTCATGAACAAAACGCAGCATTTATGGCAGCTGCGATTGGTAGATTAACAGGAAAACCGGGCGTATGTCTTGTAACTTCAGGACCAGGGACATCAAATTTAGCGACAGGTCTTGTTACTGCGAATGCGGAGAGTGATCCCGTTGTTGCTTTAGCTGGTGCAGTTCCACGTACGGATCGATTAAAACGTACGCACCAATCTATGGATAATGCTGCACTATTCGAACCAATCACAAAATATAGCGTAGAAGTAGAGCATCCTGATAATGTGCCAGAAGCATTATCAAATGCATTTCGAAGTGCGACTTCCACAAATCCAGGCGCTACTTTAGTAAGTCTTCCGCAAGACGTTATGACTGCGGAAACGAATGTAGAGTCTATCGGTGCGCTTTCTAAGCCACAGCTTGGAATCGCTCCCACACATGATATTACATACGTAGTAGAAAAAATAAAAGCAGCGAAATTGCCGGTTATTTTACTCGGTATGAGAGCAAGCACAAATGAAGTGACGAAAGCTGTTCGTGAATTAATTGCGGATACAGAACTTCCTGTCGTTGAAACATATCAAGCAGCTGGTGCCATTTCACGTGAGTTAGAAGATCATTTCTTCGGCCGCGTTGGATTATTCCGTAACCAACCAGGTGATATTTTACTAGAAGAAGCAGATCTTGTTATTTCTATCGGTTATGACCCAATTGAGTATGATCCGAAATTCTGGAATAAACTTGGAGACAGAACGATTATTCATCTTGATGACCATCAAGCAGATATCGACCACGATTACCAACCAGAGCGTGAATTAATTGGTGATATCGCTTTAACTGTAAATAGCATCGCGGAGAAATTACCGAAACTTGTATTAAGTACGAAATCAGAAGCAGTGTTAGAGCGATTACGCGCGAAATTATCAGAACAAGCAGAAGTTCCAAATCGTGCTTCAGAAGGTGTTACACATCCGCTTCAAGTGATTCGTACACTTCGTTCTTTAATTAGTGATGATACAACTGTTACGTGTGACATCGGCTCTCATTACATTTGGATGGCAAGATGTTTCCGTTCTTATGAACCACGTAGATTATTATTTAGTAACGGTATGCAAACGTTAGGTGTTGCACTTCCTTGGGCAATTGCTGCTACTTTAGTAGAACCAGGTAAGAAAGTAGTTTCCGTATCAGGTGACGGTGGTTTCTTATTCTCAGCGATGGAATTAGAAACAGCGGTACGTTTAAATTCTCCAATTGTACATCTTGTATGGAGAGACGGTACGTATGATATGGTTGCGTTCCAACAAATGATGAAATATGGAAGAACATCAGCGACAGAGTTCGGTGATGTTGATATTGTAAAATATGCAGAAAGTTTCGGTGCGACAGGTCTTCGCGTTAACACGCCTGATGAATTAGAAGGTGTATTAAAAGAAGCATTAGCAGCAGACGGCCCTGTCATTATTGATATTCCAATTGACTATCGTGACAACATTAAATTAAGCGAAAAATTATTACCAAACCAATTAAACTAATGGAGGCAGATTTGAGATGACGGTTGCGCAATTAATTGATATTGATGCAAAAAGAACGAAAACGAATAACGAAGTATATCAAACATCTACAATGCTTGCGCTATTAGATGGTATATATGATGGTGTGATTAGCTTTGAAGATTTGAAAAAACATGGTGATTTCGGTATCGGCACATTTGATCAGTTAGATGGTGAAATGATTGCGTTTGATAACGAATTTTATCATTTACGTTCAGACGGTTCAGCAGAAAAAGTAGAGCCAGAAGAAACAACACCATTTGCGACTGTAACGTTTTTTGAAAAAGAAATGAGTTATACAGTGGAGCATCCGATGAATCGTGAAGAAGTGGAAGCATTATTACATGAATTAATGCCGAGTAAAAACTTATTTTACGGTATTCGAATGGATGGTACATTCCGCGAAGTAAGAACGAGAACTGTTCCAAAACAAGAAAAACCGTATACACCGCTCGTTGAAGTGACGAAATCACAACCAATCTTTTCCTTTAAAAATACGGAAGGTACGCTAGCTGGATTTTGGACACCAGATTATGCGCAAGGTATTGGTGTAGCTGGTTTCCACTTACATTATATTGATGATGAAAGAAGCGGAGGCGGGCACGTTTTTGATTATGTTGTTGAAAACTGCACAATCCAAATTTGTCAAAAAGCTCATATGCATTTAGCACTTCCAGAAACAGCTGACTTTATGGCGGCTGAATTATCTAGAGAAAACTTAGAGGATAATATTGCGACTGCGGAAGGTGCGGAGTAAAAGGGAGAGACTGTTCCATTTTGGAACAGTCTTCTTTTATTCGTAATTGTCATCATTTGTCGGTAAGTCGATATTTCATGTCGAATCGTTGATATATTTGAAAAATCGTTGATATCGTTCATTTCTTTGAAATAAACGGATGCCCCTCATAATAAAAACGCCACGGATAATGTACAGCTTCTTCTGCATAGTCGATATTAATACGAGGCCCTGCTGTTATTTTATATTGTGATGATATGTGTTCTTCTTCTGGGACGAGTTCAATATGCAATGTGTCACTTTGTAATGATACGCCTCGTTCTTCTAAAGTGATTCCAAGGGCACGACATAATTTGCCAGGTCCGTTCGTTAAGTTTTTATATTGCGCTTTTGTAATGTCTGTTTTGTTGTAGCGCGCTAGTTTTATTTCTTCTATTCCATCTACCGGCTCAAGGGCTCGAATGAGAACACCTTGCGGGGTGCCTACTGGTGCTGTAATGACGTTAAAACAATGGTACATACCGTAAATTAAATATACGTAAGCATGTCCTGGCGCACCAAACATGACTTCTGTACGATCAGTCCGTCTGCCGCCGTAACTATGTGCGGCCTTATCACCCGGACCTTTGTATGCTTCTACTTCAACAATGATTCCACTTCGCTTTATTCCGTCTACAATATGAACAAGTTTCTGTCCGAGTAATTTTTTTGCGACTTCTAACGTATTGCCTTCATAAAAGGAAGGAGGTGCCTGCATTGTACTATCTCCTTTACTAAGTGTATATGTATATAGTAAACCAAATTTTCAGTAGAAATTCTAACTCGTTCTATTTGCTACATTTATTTCATAAATTATGGATAGAGTACAACAGCGAAGAGGGGGAGTGCGACATGATTTATCGCTTACTAGCTCTTAATATAGATGGGACACTACTATACAACAACGGAAAAATTGCAAAAGGATTACGTGAAACAATTGAATTTGTAAAAAGAAAAGATGTATACGTTACATTATTTACGAGCCGTAATTTTCAGTCCGCTCATAAAGTAGCAAAGGCGTTAAAATTAGATTCTATATTAGTGACACACGGTGGTGCTTTCGTTTCAGCAACGTTAGATAAGCCGTACGTTCAAAGAAGATTATCGGAAGAGAAGACATTTAACATTGTGCAAGTGTTAGAGCATTTTGACTGTAACGTCCGTATTTCTCATGAACGGTTTTCAATCGGAAATCGCGAGAGAAATACACCAAACTTAATTGCGCGTACGGTGTTATCGAGTGCAGATCCGTTATTTTATCCAGTTCAATTTGTGGATTCATTAGGTGATGCGCTTCGTGATCATCCAGTAGCGGCACCAAAAATTGATGTTCTTTTCCAAACGAAAGGTGAAAAAGAAAGAGGGCTCAATACATTAAGAAAAGCATTTCAAGATATAGAGTACGTTGAGTGTGATTCAAAACGAATAGAAATTTTGCCGCAAAATGTATCAAAATTACGCGGATTACAATTGCTTGGAGAGCATTTAAATATTTCGCTAAACGAAATGGTTGCGATTGGAGATAGTTTAGAAGATCTAGAAGTAATTGAAAATGTAGGGCTTGGTGTAGCGATGGGGAACTCGCCTGTAGAATTAAAACAAGCGGCCGACTGGATTACACGTTCAAATAGTGAGAACGGCGTAGAGTATATGATTAAAGAGCATTTCCGCAAGCAATTCCCGCTTCCGTTTTTGAAGAATCATAAAAATACACCGAAACGATAAAAGAAAAACGTAGCTTTTGGCTACGTTTTTCTTTGTTTAAGCTTCAATAACTTTAAGCATTCGATTTAAAAATGCGGCTGCTTCAGAGCGTGTTGCTGTGCCTTTTGGTACGAATTCATTTCGTTCGTTACCTTTTACAATTCCGTATGCGTAAACATTTTGTAATGCTTTTTTATCGTATGCTAAGTGTTGGTCAGTGAATGGTAATTTCACTTCTTTTCTATAAATCCAGTTATATTCTAATGCACGGTCAATCATAATAACAGCTTCATCACGTGTTATTGTAGCATTGGGATCAAATTTATTATTCCCACGACCATTAATGATACCTGCGCTAGCAGCACGTTTAATTCCATCTACTAAAGATGGATGTGCCTCGTTTAAGTCTGTAAATTTAGCATTTCCAGCAGGTAGTTTTAAAGCTCTCGACATTAAATTTGCAAACTCAGCTCGTGTTACGAGACGGTTTGGCCAATAAGAACCATTTCCATCACCGAACATGATTTTTCTAGCAGCTAATTGACGAATGTCCTGTTCATACCAACCACCTGTAATGTCGTCTTTTTCATGAGGGACTTCTGGCGGCGGCATAACATCTTTACGATGTTCGTTATAGTAAGCGTTCGTGCCCTTTAAGAAAGCATCCCATTGTCCACGTTGAATCATAAATGCAGGGCAGTTTTTTCCGCTCCAAAATTGATGCTTTTGAACGTGATCTAGAGATATGTTTAATTCATTCATTAAGAAAGCAGCTAACTTGCGCGCATTTTCTACCGCTTTCGTATAATTTCCATCACTATTCACAGCAATTTCAATTCCGATAGATTCATAGTTTCCAGTTTTATCTCCAGCATGCCACCCAACTTCATTTAGGGGAAGATGTTGATAAATTTCTTTGTCATCTACTGTAAAATGCCAAGACGCTGAACGATCAGTATTTCCGCGAGCTTGATTATCTAAGTACTTCGCATGATTTAAAGCGTTCGCACCTTTACTTGTATTAGCAGTTTCATGAATTGTAATGTATTTCGGTTCCATTGCGTAGCCAGGGCGAATATTTTCATTCCCTTTTGGAACAATCATTTCTTTAAATGTAACACCATAAACGTTATTTGTAGGTAAATTAGATGGTGTTTTGAAGAAAGTTGCGCTTCTCTTTTCGATAGCACCTGTTTTTTCAAATAATGATGCTTTCGTACCGTCGAATGTAGCTGAAGGAGCATAAATCCATTTCTCAGTTCCGTTCATTTGAATGTTAAACCAATTCCCAGCTTGTTCAGTAGGAGTTACTGTTTGTGGCTGTAATTTCGTTTCTTCTTTAAACGATTGGAAAGGGAAGGAATATAATGATGCTTCTTCTGTTACAATTAGTTTTTGATTCGAGAGTGTATGAATCTCTTGTACTTCTAAACTATTACTTTCCTTATTAACCCAGCCAGCACCAAACGTAGTTTGTATGTAATATGCATTCCCTTTTTTCTTCGTTGCTTTTACTACTGGTTCAGCAATTTCAATATTTGTTTTCGTTTTTAAGTCGTTTGAATCGTATAGTGGAAGTTTTGTTGATAAGTGGAGAAGATATTCACCCGAGATTTCAAGGTCGTTTTCTTCGTCATGTCTATGCTGTTTTGCATGTTCTTCAATGCTTTTTAAAGCTTGCTCATCCATAGACAATTCCGCAGTTTTCTCTATGCTTTCCGCGAATGAATGGATAGGTGCTACAAATGTTTGTAATGCTAAAGATAGTGCTAAAATATTGTAAAACTTTTTTTTCATAGTTGTTTTAACACGTGATAGTCTTTATGTCGTGTTAAGAGTCCTCCTTTATATGTATTTAAATTAGTAGCAAGTACTAATACGTTCTAGATTGTAACAAGAGTATATTCTAATGTCTATACAACTAGGGAAAGTTCATGAAAAAATCAATATTCAGTTTGTTTTAAATAGGATATGAAAATAAGGTAAAACCTTCTGTATTGACCTGCAAACGCCCTTCAAGTAAACTAAAGAGAGTTTGCAAATGAAAAGGTGATAATGTTGTTAATTTCAATTAAAACGTTACAAGATGATCGTTTTTTACGTCCGCTACAAAATATTGGCGGCTTATTTTTTGAAGATAGTACGATTGGATTTGAACAAGAGGAAGCAAATCTTATCGTTGATATACACATTGAAGAGAATGTGAAAGCATCAGCTCGTTTAACAGATGTTGCGACTGGAAATGTGTATGAAGAAACATTCGCAAAAGATTTATCTGCTTTTACAGATGAAAAAGAGCGTATGAAGCAAGTGAAGCACGTTGTTTCTTATGTATATCTTTCTGTTCTTCAGCAGTTAACTGGTATTGAACAAAGCTGGGGTATTTTAACTGGAGTTCGTCCAACGAAACTTCTTCATAAAATGCTTCAAAATGGTATGTCAAAAGAAGAAGCACACCAAGAACTTCGTGAAAGTTATTTAATTCATGAAGAGAAAATTGAACTTCTTCAACGTATCGTTGATTGTCAATTAGCGGTAGTTCCAGATTTATATCGTTTGAAAGAGGAAGTAAGTATTTATATCGGTATTCCATTCTGCCCAACAAAGTGTGCGTACTGTACATTCCCGGCGTATGCAATTAACGGACGTCAAGGCTCTGTTGATTCATTCTTAGGTGGTTTACATTATGAAGTTCGTGAAATTGGTAAGTTTTTAAAAGAAAAAGGTGTAAAAGTTACGACGATTTATTACGGCGGCGGTACACCGACAAGTATTACAGCAGAAGAGATGGATATGCTGTATGAAGAAATGTATGAAGCGTTCCCAGATGTGAAAAATGTGCGTGAAGTAACAGTTGAGGCAGGTCGCCCAGATACAATTACGCCAGCGAAGCTAGAAGTGTTAAATAAATGGAACATTGACCGTATTAGTATTAATCCGCAGTCATACCATCAAGAAACATTAAAAGCAATTGGACGTCATCATACTGTAGAAGAAACAATTGAGAAGTATCATTTAGCTCGTGAAATGGGAATGAATAATATTAATATGGATTTAATTATTGGTCTTCCTGGTGAAGGGTTAGATATTTTCAAGCATACGCTAGATGAAACAGAAAAGTTAATGCCAGAATCATTAACAGTTCATACGTTATCATTTAAACGTGCTTCTGAAATGACGCAAAACAAACGTAAATATAAAGTAGCAGGTCGCGAAGAAATTACAGCGATGATGCACGAAGCAGAAGAGTGGACGCAAAAGCATAATTACGTACCATATTACCTATATCGTCAAAAGAATATTTTAGGTAATTTAGAGAACGTTGGTTATGCAATGCCGACGCAAGAAAGTATTTACAACATTGTCATTATGGAAGAAGTACAATCAATTATCGGACTTGGTTGTGGTGCATCAAGTAAATTTGTTCATCCGAAAACGGGAGCAATTACGCACTTTGCGAATCCGAAAGATCCAAAATCATATAACGATGGCTTCGTAAAATATACAGAAGACAAACTGAAAATTTTAGAAGAGCTATTTGCATAAGAAGAAAGGAGCTGTTCCGAGTCGGGACAGCTTCTTTTTTATCTTGTCAGTTTTTATCGGTAAGTCGATATATTCGAAAAATCGCCGATATAATTTCACTTACCGCTAAAACCAGAACTGTTTGTAAAACTATGTCGATAATAATCAGAAAAATTAGTCAAATCATTAAAGGACAATGTCTACTTATGGACGAAATGATAGATTTATGAAAGAGAAAAGGGGGAAATTGTTGGCATGTACATGACGATAGGGAGAATATTTGATTTAGCTGTTGGTAAGTATCCGAATAAAGAGGCGTTAGTGGAACCAGAAAAAAATATTCGCTGGACGTATAAACAGTGGGATGAGCAAATAAATAAAACGGCGCATGCTCTATTAGAAGAAGGGGTAAGAAAGGGCGATACGGTATCTGTTTACTTATATAATTGCCGTGAATTTGTAAACGTTTACTTAGCCTGTGCAAAAATTGGAGCGATCTTTAACCCGATCAATTTCCGCTTAAAAGCAAAAGAAGTATCTTATATTCTCCAGGACGCATCCTCGAAAGTAGTTGTTTTTGAAAAAGCAGTTGAGCCAACCGTGGCTATCATTGAACGAGATTTTCCGAATTCGTCTTTTTGGTATGTAGAAGACGATACACCTTCTTATGCTAGCTCCTACCATGAAAAAGTAAATGAAGCATCTTCCAAAAAAGTAGATATTGAAATTGGTGAAATGGATTATTGTTCTATGCTGTATACAAGCGGTACGACAGGTCATCCGAAAGGTGTATTACATCGTCATCGCGAAATGGCTGAGCATAGTATGATTTGTACGTATTTCCTAAAATATAATCGAGATAGTATTGGGCTTGTTGTAGCACCGTTATATCATTGCGGTGAGTTGAATGCTGGAATTATACCGCGCATTCAAGTTGGTGGGAAGAATGTTATTTTACATCACTTTGATACGGATAGAGTCTTACATACGATTCAAGAAGAGAAGATTACGACATTTTTTGCAGCACCGACGATGTGGAATATGTTATTGCAAAAAGATTTAACGCAGTATGATTTAACGTCAATGAAGATCGGTATATATGGAGGAGCGGCGATGGCTCCAGCATTAGTGAAAGAATGCAAAGAACGTCTTTATATTGATCTTGTACAAATTTACGGAATGACAGAAATGGGACCAGTTGTTGCGTTTCTCGTAGAAGAAGATCAAATTACGAAAGCTGGTTCAGCAGGCACGCCATGCTTTAGTCATGAAATTCGAATTGTAAAACCAAGCGAAGATGCACCGGCAGAACCAGATGATGTATTGCCTCCTTATGAAGTGGGAGAGATTATTTTGCGCGGCCCAACTATGATGGCTGGTTATCATAACCGAGAAGAAGCAAATGAAAAATCGATGTATAAAGGATGGTATCACTCTGGTGATTTAGGCTACTTCGATAAAGATGGTTATTTATTCGTCGCAGATCGCGTGGATGATATGGTTATTAGTGGCGGCGTTAATATTTATCCACGTGAAATTGAAGATTTCCTTCATAGTCATCCTGGTATATTGGATGTTGCAGTGCTCGGTGAGCCAGATGAATTATGGGGAGAACGTGTTGTGGCAGTCGTTGTAAAGAAAGATGAACATATTACAGAGGCAGATTTAGAAACATATTGTAAAGAAAGTGATGAATTAGCAGATTATAAACGTCCTCGTCATTATTTATTTGTGGATGAACTGCCTCGTAATGCGAGTGGAAAATTACAAAAGTTTGTGCTTAGAGAGTCTTTAAAAGGGGCAAAAAAATAGAAAGTGGGGGATGCCCACTTTCTATTTTTATTTACGTGAAAAACCTTCTTCATCAAGGTATTCTGCAGCTTCTGGATAAGAGTTGAATGTACCGTCTAAGTTTACACCAGCGTACACGTTCCACATATCATCCTCTGAGATAAGAGTAAGGATATGACCGTCTTCGTTTTGCCATTCTTCTTCTTTCGCAGGCTCTGCAGGAATTACTACTTCTTCTTGTGAAAGTAGTTCAATTGATTGCTCGATTACTGAGCGTAATTCATCTGCCGAAAATTCGCGGATGTTAACCATACCTTTATCATCCGTTTTGTAACCTTTAATACCACTTGCATATACAAATCCGTTTCCATTTGGATGTAAGTGATAAACAACGTTCTTTTTATCTAAACGACTTTCTTCAAAGTGAAAGTTCACACGTTTTAATGATACGTTTTTTCTTTCTAATTCTGGGAAAGATTCAATGATCGATAATTTTTCTTCAAAAGTTAGCATAGTGCCTCCAAATATATAATAAAAGATTTAATTTATCCATTATAGCACAGTTATAATGGTTTCCAAAGATGCGATAGGTACTTGTAATTGAATGCGTTTACGTCACGATACTGTAAAAAGTGGACTAACGAATGTATCTTTTTAGGTGTACAATGGAACGTGGACTTAATGTGAAGGTGGTTATTTATATGTTTCAAAAAATAGCAAAGGAATGTTTAGCTGGTTTTACTGTTGCAATTGTTGCGTTGCCACTTGCCATTGCATTTGGTATTGCTGCAACGGGAACATCTGAGGGAGCACTAGTCGGATTGTATGGTGCAATTTTTGCAGGCTTATTTGCGGCGTTATTTGGTGGTACACCTGGGCAGGTTACAGGGCCAACTGGACCAATTACGGTTATCGCAACAGGGGTTATTGCGACGCACGGATTAGAGGCGAGTTTTATAGCATTTATGATGGCGGGACTATTTCAAATTTTATTCGGTGTATGTAAGCTTGGCTCGTACGTTCGTTACATTCCGTATCCTGTCGTTTCAGGATTTATGAACGGTATCGCATTAATTATTATTTTAGGTGAAATGAAACATGTGCAAAATAGTTTTCTACTCGTCGTATTAACGATTATTGTCATGATTGTTTCCGGAAAGTGGATTAAGGCAATCCCATCTAGTTTAGTCGCATTAGTAGGTGTGACAGCTATGCTTCCTTTATTTTCTTCTGCTTTAGAAGGGCTTACAGTGAGGTTACCGGTTATCGGAAATTTGTCATTAAATAAGGTGATTGAAAAGATTGGGACGATTCCAGAAGCGATGCCAACGCTTCATATTCCATCTTTAAGTGGAACAGGCGTAGCAGAACTTGTTTTACCAGCGCTTAGTATTGCTTTATTAGGATCGATTGACTCGTTGTTAACATCGGTCGTAATGGATAATGTGACGGGCACACGTCATAAAAGTAATAAAGAACTGGTCGGACAAGGTATCGGTAATATGATGAGCGGATTGTTTGGCGGATTAGCAGGTGCAGGTGCGACTGTACGATCTATCGTTAATATAAGAAGTGGCGGTAAAACGGCGCTTTCAGCATGTATGCATAGTGTGATATTATTTATTTTCATTATGGGACTTGGATCGGTCGTACAATACATTCCACTTGCAGTATTATCAGGTATTTTAATTTTAACTGGTATTGGCATGTTTGATTGGGAAAGCATGAAGAAAATGCATGTAGCACCAAAAGGTGATGTCATTGTTATGCTCGTAACGATGGTTGTCACAGTGAAGTTTGATTTAATGATTGCTGTTGCATTCGGAATTATTCTTTCGTTCATTATATATATGGTGAAATGTAAAGAACGTAAAGCTTCTATTGTGAAAGAAAAGGAAGCGACGTATACGATTCAGGGACCGCTCTCTTTCCTATCAGTAGATCGTATTTTTACTACTTTACAAGATGTGAAGTCACCTATTATTTTACGTATGAAAGATGCCCGCTATATGGATGTATCAGGAGCTATGGCGTTATTAAATTTCATTGAGCAGTCGGATAAGTCGGGATTGAGTGTAATGCTAGAGCAAGTACCTGCTCATATTAAAAAGACGTTAGTAGTGATGGCGAGTAATGAGCAGAAAGATAAATTACTATTTGTAAAAACGGAAACTATATGAAGAAACACCCTTATATAAGGGTGTTTTGTTGTTTGTAACATCTGTATATCAAGATATTATGAGTCTGTTGACATTTATTCCTCTTAGCAGTATAGTAACATTCTAGATTAGGTATGTGATATTATAGTAATGTATATGAATTTTGAGATTCCTTTTTTGTCAGAAGGAAGAGCTTTAAGCTGGAGGGAATAATTGATGTACAAACAGTTACCACACGGAGTGAAGATTGGGATTACACGCTCAATTGTTGTTTCTTTTGAGAAGTATATGAAAGAAATTGAATGGAACGAAGAAAAGTTTGATATGCAACAATTTGTTGAACAGTGGAAACAGTATTTATACACAAAATCAACTTGGATTAATAAAGTAGATGACGAGTTGAAAGGACATCCAGATTTCCATCAAGCGTTAGCAATGAAAGTAAATGAAAAAATTAACGAGCTTATTAATGAAAAACCGAGCGAAGAACAAGTGGAGCAATTAAAAAGAAATAAAGTAAAACATGCAGATGAAATGTGCAAATTAGAAGCTGAATATCATATTGAACGTTTATTCGTAACGAAATAAATTTTACATAAAGAAAAAGCCTGTCCAAAGAGGTGTGATGACCATCTTTTTGAGCAGGCTTTTTGTATGAAAAAAAGTAAGAGAGGCGAGCCTCTCTATCTCTATGATTAGTCTTGTGGTACAAGTGCTTTCCAAGAAGATAGATCCATATCTTCTTTTAATATAGATGAAGCAGGGAAGACAAATGACCACGGTTTTGTAGTGTTCGCTTTAATTTCAAGGTTCGGTAATGTGAAAGCGCCTTTAACAACAACTGCACCTGTGGCATCTTCAATATGAAGAGGAAGTTGCTCTAGTTGAATGTTGTCTTTACAACCGTTACGAATAAGAAGCGTTGTATGTAAATCGCCGTTTTCTTTTCGTGCAGCTTGCAGACCTAGGAAGTTAATTTCACCATCATTTGGAGGTGTTAAATTGTCTACGAAATTACGTAAAGCTTCCTTGCTTGCTTCAGGTAACTGAGCTTCCCAAGATGGATCTAAATTTAATACATGCTTACTTTCAAGTTCGAACGCTAATTCCCAATCCGTTTGCGATAATTCAGCATCTGTAATTGTATCTTGCTCAAATGTAAAGATAAACGGCATATTTACATTTGCAGGAATATCTCCTAATGCAGAAAGGTTGAATGTTTTGCGCGCGCATAATTTTTTCTCTTTATTTAGAAGAATTAATGTAACTTCTTCGAAAGAAATTGGTTTCGGAACAGTGCTGCGAATAAATACAGCTACGTCATAACCGTTATCACGCTTTTCAATCTCAATTCCAGATAAAGAAATTTGATATTCTTCTAAACGTGGTAGTTCTTTATGTAAAAATTGATAAATGTATTTTTGTTCTTGTCCTACTGCCCCCCAGCTAGGGTGGAAGTAAAGCGTTGGTTTTACAGTTTTATTTTCAGTATTTGTGCTTTCTTGTCCGAATAGTTGATTACTAGAGACAGTCGTATCTTTTCCTTTTTTCTTAGCTTTTTTTAGGAATGATAACATAATCTTTCACCTCGTTATTGTACGTTTTCAGGAATACCTAAATGTCTTGCAACATAGCGGCACATTTCTTTTTCGAAATTACCATATGTGTATAAAAAGATATCTAAAGCTTCTTTTTGATAAAGACGAGTAGGGTCTTCTTGTTGATATTGTCTTAGTCCGATGCCTTCTTTTAAGTGGGTCATTGCATCTAAGTGATTGACCCAGTTCTGATCTAGGAAATGAAGGGCAACATATCGTAGCGACTGTTGTAAATCAGTATGGCTATCTAGCTCATTTACGCGCTCTTTATAAAGAGATAATGTTTCTTTCAAAACGGATTGTAAATCTTCCGGTGAATGTACATTATTTGCTGATAATGATGGCATATTTTCTACTGATAAAATTTCGTTTAGACTTGCTGTTAAACTAGCAAAATCCCATTCTTCCGGAAGCATACCTTCTACAAGATATTGCTTAGAAATGGCTTCTACAGCATGATCAATCATTGGAATAATAATTTCAATCATATTTGTATCTTCTTGTAATAAGCTATTACGTAATTTATAAATAACGTTACGTTGGTCATTTATTACATCGTCTAACTTTAAATTGTACTCACGCATGGAGAAATGGCTACCTTCACAAATTAATTGTGTACGGTTTACAAAATCATGGACTTTAGAAGTTAGAATAAGTCCTGTTTCATCTGTTTTCAGTGATTTCGTTAATTTCTCGACTTCTTCTTGTGCGAAACGTTTTAGCATTTCATCTTCTAAAGAAAGGAAGAATTGAGAGCTACCTGGGTCACCTTGGCGACCAGCACGACCTTTTAGCTGATTGTCAACGCGTCGCGATTCATGGCGTTCTGTCCCGATTACATGTAATCCACCAAGTTCGTGAACACCCTCACCTAGTAAAATATCAGTACCTCGTCCGGCCATATTCGTCGCAATTGTAATTTGACCTTTTTGTCCAGCAGTTGCGATTAAATCAGCTTCTTGTTCTGCGCTTTTTGCATTTAATAATTGATATGTAATATTTGCTTCATCTAAGTAACGAGCAACGGTTTCTGATTGTAAAATAGACATTGTCCCAATTAAAATCGGGCGTCCTTGTTTATTGTGTTTTAGAACATCTTCACGTACAGCTTTATATTTAGCATCGGCTGTTGCGTATACGACGTCCTTTTTGTCTTCACGAATAATCGGACGATTTGTCGGAATCGGCATAACTTCCATGTTATATACACGGTTAAATTCTTTTTCTTCCGTTTTTGCTGTACCTGTCATACCGGATAGTGCTGGATACATACGGAAGAAGTTTTGAATTGTAATGGATGCTTGTGTTTGATTTTCTTCAGTGATTTCTAAGCCTTCTTTTGCTTCAAGAGCTTGGTGTAAACCGTCACTTAAAGAGCGACCATCCATAACACGACCCGTGAAAATATCTACAAGTAGAATTTTTTCATCGTGTACAATATAGTCAACATCACATTGGAAAGCGACATGAGCTCGTAATGCTTGAATCATATAATGATATAAAGTTTGATGTTCCAAATCATATAGGTTATCGATATCAAATAAATCTTCTATTTTTGTAATACCGTCTTCTGTAAAACTAGCAGATTTCGATTCTGCATCGTATGTGTAATGAAGAGTATCCTGGAATGATTTAATAACTTTTGCACATAAATAGTGTAAATCAGAGCTGCTTGATTTTTTACCAGCGATAATAAGAGGTGTCTTTGCTTCGTCAATTAAAACGCTATCAATCTCATCAATAATAGCAAAATGATAAGGACGTTGTACCTGTTCATTTTTTGAAGAGGCCATATTATCACGTAGATAGTCAAAGCCAAATTCTGTTCCAATACCGTATGTAATATCAGCTTCGTACGCAAGTTTCTTTTCGGCAGGATCGATTTGAGGAATATTTAATCCAACCTTTAAACCTAGAAATTCATGAACTTGGCCAATTAATTCTTTATCTCGTTTTGCTAAATAGTCGTTTACAGTAATAACGTGAACGCCTTTTCCTTCAAGAGCACGTACGTATGTTGGAAGAGAAGAAACTAATGTTTTTCCTTCACCAGTTGGCATCTCTGCAATATTACCTTCTAATAGTACAAGGCCACCAATTAACTGTACATCGTAGTGACGTAATCCAAGTACACGTTTTGCTGCTTCACGTACAACAGCGAACGCTTCAACTTTTATATCATCCACTGTTTTTCCGTCACGAAGCATGTTTTTAAATGTGATCGTTTTATGACGCAATTCTTCATCAGATAAATCAGATAGTTTTTCTTCCAGATTATTAATTTCTTGAACAAGTTGTTCATACTTTTTTAGTTTTCTCTTCTGAGAATCTCCTAACAGCTTTTTTACCGAATTCAGCATGTTGTAAACACTCCTCTTACTGACAATAGCTACATTATAGCACATGTTTATCCCGAATAAGTAGAAGTAGTAAATTGAAGAAAAAACTGGATAGAAATAAGAAGTTATTGCACCCACTATATTTAAACCCTAGCAAGAAAGAGAGTATTCAATATATAAGAAATTTGGTATGATAGCTAAATGAGATAAAGTGAAATTTTTCAAAAAAGAGAAGAATATAGCTATCTCGTTTTATGTTGTAATATGTATGGAAATTATATATTGAAAGAAAAGAGCTAGAAGATGAATAATAAGTTTGTGAAAGGCGCTGCGATTTTAACGATTACAACGTTTCTATCGAAAGTGTTGGGAAGTTTTTTTCAAATCCCATTACAAAATATAGCAGGAGATGAAGTACTGGGGATTTTTCGCCTTGTTTTTCCTGTGTATATGATAGCTTTAACTTTATCAGTAGCGGGAGTACCGCTAGCTATATCAAAATTAATCGCTGAACTTCATGAGAAGAATGACGAGAACGGAATTGCCAAACTATTTACTTCAGCATCTATTATTGGAGTAATATTTGGAGTGCTTGGATTTTCAGTTATTATGATTGGATCAAGTATGTTTGCAAATATGCTTGGTGGACAAGATACAAGACTTCCATTAATCGTAACTTCGTTTGCGTTATTAATCGCACCATATATGGCGGTATATCGAGGATATTTCCAAGGTTTTGGAGATATGATTCCTACCGGGGTATCACAAGTAATTGAGCAGTTCATTCGTGTTTTCTTTATGTTAGCAATTGCATTTTTATTTGTATATTGGAATAAAGAGAGTGATGTTGTAACAGGCGGCGCAATGATTGGTTCTTGCCTTGGAGTAATTACGTCACTTATCTATTTGAGAATGAAGTATGTAAAAAGTATATATCGTTATAAAAGTAATACATATTCACTACAAGATTTTAAAGATAATGCAAAAAAGATACTTCAGGTCTCGATTCCAATTGCAGTTGGAGCATTATCGATGCCGGTGTTAAATTTAGTTGATTCTGTAACGATTCCACATATGTTGCATGAATCCACTACAACGATTCAAGAACAATTTGGTATATATAGTCGTGGATTTGCGTTTACACAATTAATTGTCGTGTTTGCAAGTGCGATGGTATTTCCGTTAATCCCGTTGTTAACGGCTGCATTAACAAAGAAGGATGTAGCGTTAGCAAAACAAACAATTGAACGAACAAATGAGCTTGCCCATGTTTTAACAACGCCGATAACAATCTGGCTCATGGCACTTGCAGTCCCGTTAAATGTTGGATTGTTTACAGATGCGAAAGGGAGCGGAATGTTAGCTATTTTAATTGGTAGTTCGTATTTCACATCACTTATGGTATTATCAATAGGAATTTTGCAAGGAATTAACCGTTCTAAGCAAGCGGCGTGGATAGTTGTTGGAGCGAGTTTTGTAAAAGTCATATTAAATATAGTACTTGTAAGTCAATTTGGCATAACTGGTGCGGCTTATAGTACACTTATCATATATATCATGATTTGTATCGTAAATTATATATACATTCGAAAAGAATTGGCTTATTCGATTCGAATGGGTAGATTTTTTGCTGTAATTGGAGTATCGAGTATAGTAGGTATAGGATTATATTTCACATCTACGTTCATAAATGTGGTAGATTCTAGACTTATTGCAATAATATATAGCGGTGTAGCGTTTTGTGTGGCCTTGTTTATATATGGCATATGCGCATTAAAGTTGAACTGGATATCCAAAAAGCAAATTCCATTTTTACGTAAGTAAATTTATCCATAAATGAGTATGGCTATTTATATGTTTGGGAAAGAAATCAATTTAAAGTTATCCAACTTTTCTTATTAAAGAGTTGATAGCGATTTGTTGAATGACAAAAAGTTGATTGCGAAATGTTGGAGGAGATTAAGAGTGCGGTTAGTTTTATCAGGATATTATGGTTTTTATAATGTTGGGGACGAAGCAATTTTGCAATCAATTATTAAAGCGCTACATGAAGAGGATCCTACTCTTGAGCTTGTTGTACTTTCGAATGACCCCGACTATACAAGAAAAATGTACGGTGTAGAGGCAGTAAATCGCTGGGATATAAGAGCAATTTATAAGGAAATAAAGAGAAGTAATGGCTTAATTAGCGGAGGAGGAAGCCTCCTTCAAGATAAAACGAGTATTAAAAGTATTTTGTACTATACGGGTATTATGCGAATTGCTCGTTTTTTGAAGAAGCCGTATTATATTTATGCGCAAGGAATTGGTCCAATTACGAAAAGACAAAATCGTTTATTAGTGAAATGGCAAGTATCAAAAGCGGAATATATATCAGTTCGTGATGAAGATTCATTTTTGTATTTAAAAGAAATTGGTATTAAGAAGGATATCGAACTAGTTCCAGATCCAGTATTGGCATGTCAACCAGAAGGAATGAAGTCGGAGTGGTTGCAAAAACATGCGATTCAAGGGAAAGTAATTGCAGTTAGTGTGAGGTATTGGGACGCGAAAGAAGATTATATGAAGAAGCTAGCAGATACGCTGAAAAAATTTAAGCGTGATGGATACCATATTTTATTCGTACCAATGCATGGACCATTTGATCAAAATGCATCACGCGATATTATTAATTTAATGGGAGAAGAAGCTCATATGCTTCCGTATAAGCTCGATATTCATGAGAAAATTTCAATTTTGTCGGAATGTTCGCTTCTAATCGGTATGAGACTGCATGCACTCATACTATCTGCGGTTGCTAATATTCCTATGGTCGGTATTTCATATGATCCAAAGATCGATTCATTTTTACAACAAGTAAATCAGCCGATTATCGGAAACGTAGATGGTGATTGGACGTCTGAAACTTTGTATAATGTCGCAACGAAGCAATTAGAACAAAAAGAATATGTACAAGAAACATTGGAACAAAGAGTAGAAGAATTACGAGAGCAAATTTCAACAGCGTCTCGATACATCATAAGTGACTTGAATTCAAAAGAGTTCAAAAAAAGAGGAATGGGATCTTAATTTAAGAGGACATCCTCTTTTTTATTTTTTGAAAAAGAAAATGTCGAAAGAAAAAATGAATTTGTAGAAAAATGTCGAATTACGTAAGTGATTGTAAATGTATGCTCATAAAGAAAGAAGTTTGAGAGATAAGATGTATGTTTAAAAATCCTAACATTAATATATATTGAATGTTTGTATTTAACGTTTTATTTAGTAAATGATAAAAAAATAGGTATGGTAATTTTGGGAAATCTGATGGTAATAAAAATGTCGAATCATAGAAAAATAAGTTGTCGATTAATGTCGTAATATCTTTATAGTCAAATATTGAAATTGGAAACGTTTTTCTGTTATAGTTGTAAATGGTTATAAGAAGATTGTTATAAATGTAATTCAGACGCGTTTTTCTATTCATTTAAAATATTCAGATTTTGCAATCTGGATTCTTTAAAACAAAAGTCGAAAAAACGATCGTTTCGAATTGTGAAAATTCACTTTTTTGTCGAATTTAAGGTTTTAAATTAGATGAAAAGAGTGTATGATTTCTTTATGATATCTTTAATACGGGATATTCTATTATTCTGTACAATGAATACTTTAACCACATTTATATCTACTAGTTTCAAAAACAAATAGAATATCTATTTAAAACATTATGTAACTAGTATTACATTCCTAAGGAGGAAATATATAAAATGGCAAAGACTAACTCTTACAAAAAAGTAATCGCAGGTACAATGACAGCAGCAATGGTAGCAGGTGTTGTATCTCCAGTAGCAGCAGCAGGTAAAACATTCCCAGACGTTCAACCTGGTTCTTGGAGTGCAGAATACATTGATTATTTAGTAGCAAAAAAAGCAATCGAAGGTAAGCCAGACGGAACATTCGCTCCAACTGAAGCAATCGATCGTGCTTCTGCTGCGAAAATCATGGCAATTACATTAGGTTTAGAAGTTAAAGATGGCGCAAAACCATCTTTCAAAGATGCTCAAGATTCATGGGCTGCTAAATATATCGCAGCTGTTGAAAAAGCTGGTGTAATTCAAGGTGATGGAACTGGTAACTTCAATCCAAGCAATCAAATTAACCGTGCTTCTATGGCATCAATGATTGTAAAAGCATACAAATTAGAAGATAAAGTAAGCGGAGAATTAGAAACTAAATTCTCTGATTTAAAAGATCACTGGGGTGAAAAAGATGCTAACATCTTAGTTGCTTTAGGTATCACTAATGGTACTGGTAATGGTTGGGAGCCAGATAAATCTGTAACTCGTGCAGAAGCTGCTAAATTCATTGCTAAGACTGACATGCAGTTCGGACAAAAAGCAGAAGCTAAAGTTGAGTCTATTAAAGAAATCAACGCTAAAGAGATCGAAGTTAAGTTCGGTACTGAAGTTAAAGATGTAACTGCTGCAAACTTTGCAGTTGTAGAAGGTTCAAAAGAACTTGATATTGAAAAAGTTGAGTTAAGCAAAGATAAAAAATCAGCAACTATTACATTAAAAAATGCACTTGTAAATAAACAAGCTTATGTTGCACATGTTAAAGATGTTAAATCTGTAGATGGAAAAGACATTCCAAAAGCATTAGAAGTAATCTTCTTTAACGATGAAGTAGCTCCAACTGTATCTACAGTATCTACTCCAGACGGAAATGTTAAAGTTGTATTCAGTGAAAAATTAAGCAAAGATGCAGTTACTGTTGTTATTAACGGTAAGGAATTCACAGCTACGCCTGAAGAGAATACTGTTACATTAACAAAAGCTGATGTTGCATCTGTAGTTAAAAACGGTGAAGCATTTAACGTAATCGTAACTGGCGCTAAAGATTTAGTTGGTAACACAATGGAAATGTACGAAGGTAAAGCTACTTACAAAGTAGAAAAAGATGTTACAGCTCCAGAAGTTAAAGATATTAAAGTGAAAGAACTTGTTGATGGTGTAGCTACATTAGAAGTTACATTCTCAGAAGAGCTTTCTGCACAAGGTAAAGTAGTAGTTAAAAAAGGTGATAAAGTAGTAGAGGGTGCTACAATTGCTCTTGATCAAGATACTACAAAAGCACTTGTTACAGTACCAGGAGCCCTTACGGACAAAGAAACAGCTGCAAACCTTAAAGTTGAATTTGTTGGATACAAAGATGCAGCTAACAACGTAGGTAATAAAGTAACTAAAGAAGTAAAAGTTACAAAAGATGTTGTAGCTCCTAACTTGGTAAAAGTTGTAGCTGATGAAAATAAAGCAGCAACATTTACTTTCGATAAAGAAGTAAATGCACAAGAAGGAAAACTTCGTGTAATTAATTTAGATACAAGTAAAGATGTAACTAAAGAAGTAGCTGTTGCTTCAGTTGAGGATAATAAAAAAGCTATCACTTTAACATTCCAAGAAAAGGGTAACTATAAAGTTGCTGCTACAAAAGGATTTGTAAAAGATACAGCTGGTAATGAATCTGCAGCATTTACTAAAGAAGTAAAAGTTGTAGAGAAAAAAGAAGAAGGTAAAAAAGATGAAGTAGCACCAAAAGCAACTAAAGTTGAGCGTGTTGCAGATAGCAAAACTAAGTTTACAGTAACATTTGATAAAGAAGTAAAAGGTGGCCAAGGCGCTGACTCAGCTTCTAATGTAAACAACTACACTTTAGCTGGTGCTAAATTACCAGAAGGTACTTTAATCGTTGTTAATGCTGATGGAAAATCAGTAACAATTGAATTACCAGAAACATTCACTTTTGAAAAATCAGAAACAGTGAAATTCACAGTAGCTAACGTTGCAAATAAAGACGGAGTAAAAATGGGTACAACAAACTTATTAGTAAATGTTGTAGACACAAAAGCTCCTGAATTCAAATCAGCTAAAATTACAAAAGTTGATGCTAAAGAAATCACTTTAACATTCTCTGAAGCTGTAAACGTTGATGCAACTGATTTTGTAATTGACCTAAACGGTGTAGTATTAACTGCGACAAAAGCTGATGAAACAGCTGAAGCTTCTAAAGACGTAGTTCTTAAAGTAACAGCTCCAGCAGATGTTAACTTAGCAACTGGTACAGTAACAGTTAAAGCTAAAGAAGTTGAAGGTAAAGTAGTTTTAAATACAGCTGATACTTCTGCTAATAAAAATAAACTTGTTGCTTTCAAACCAGTAACAGCAACTCGCTAATTGAAATTTATTTCAATAGAAAGAGCCCACAACATGTGGGCTCTTTTTTTATATAAAACGAGCTCTGAAAAATAAATTATATTTTGCAGATTAATAGTTAGCTTTATTGAGAAACAAATCAAAAGCGCTTTCAAAAATAGAAGAATACCTCATTAATATGTAAATTATTTGTAAATTCACACCTTTTTTTGTTAAAAAATCATTCGAAAAGAAGAAAATAATGTCGAAATGAAATAGTTTCAGTCGAATATAGTCTGAAAATTGTATTTTTTGTAAAAAATATTTAGGTGATGAAGTGGAAATATGTGCTATAATTCCAATTGTGTATTCGATATGAAAAATATACGAAGCGCATTGAGAGTGGTTTATAGGGAAACAGTTTATTCATTTTTATATTTAAACATTATCGATATTCTAATAGTACGATGAAAAGGCTGAATTATCAGAATGTGTCGAATCTTCTTTTGATAAAGTTCTTGATAACGAATAGTTTTGTATAGTATGATGAACTTGTTTCAGGAAATGGTATTCAAACCTTATATTTACATCTAACGGTTTGTATCATTTTTTATGTGAACTACTTTTCATTAATAGTGTTTTTGTTTATGTTTTTATTGTTTTATGGCTTTTTTATCTAGCTAGTTTTCAAATTTAATATGATATGAAACTAGTAGCATATTCCTGAAGGAGGAAATTTATAAAATGGCAAAGACTAACTCTTACAAAAAAGTAATCGCAGGTACAATGACAGCAGCAATGGTAGCAGGTGTTGTTTCTCCAGTAGCAGCAGCAGGTAAATCGTTCCCAGACGTTCCAGCTGATCATTGGGGATTAGATTCTATCAATTACTTAGTAGATAAAGGTGCAATCGAAGGTAAGCCAGATGGTACATACGCTCCAGCTGAAGATATTGATCGTGCTTCTGCTGCAAAAATTATGGCAATTACATTAGGCTTAAAAGTTGAAGAGGGTGCACAACCATCTTTCAAAGATGCTAAAAATCACTGGGCTTCAAAATACATTGCAGCGGTTGAAAAAGCGGGTGTAGTTAGAGGAGATGGAAAAGAAAACTTCTCTCCAGATAAAAAGATTGACCGTGCTTCTTTCGCTTCTATGATCGTAGGTGCTTATAACTTAAAAGATAAAGTTAACGGCGAGTTAGTTACAAAATTTGAAGATTTATTAGATCATTGGGGTGAAGAAAAAGCTAATATCCTAATCCACCTTGGACTTTCTGAAGGAACAGGAGGAAATAAGTGGGAGCCAGATAAATCTGTATCTCGTGCAGAAGCAGCTAAATTTATCGCAGTAGCAGATAAAAAGTATGGCAAAAAAGATAATGCACAAGCGTATGTAACGGATGTGAAAGTTTCAGAACCAACGAAATTAACATTAACAGGTACTGGTTTAGAAAAACTTTCTGCTGATGATGTAACTCTTGAAGGAGACAAAGCTGTTGCAATCGAAGCAAGTGCTGACGGTACTTCTGCAACTGTAACACTTGGTGGTAAAGTTGCTCCAAATAAAAACCTTACTGTAAAAGTGAAAAATCAATCATTCGTAACGAAATTTGTATACGAAGTGAAAAAATTAGAAGTAGAAAAACTTACATTTGATGATGATCGTGCTGGTCAAGCAGTTGCCTTCAAATTAAATGACGAAAAAGGTAACGCTGATGTTGAATACTTAAACTTAGCAGACCATGACGTCAAATTTGTAGCAAATAATTTAGATGGTTCACCAGCGTACATCTTTGAGAATGGAGAGGCAACTTCTGCTACAGGTAAACTTGGTGTTGGCCTTTCACACGGTGACTATAAAGTAGAAGTACAAGTTACAAAACGCGGTGGTTTAACCGTTTCTAACACTGGTATTATTTCAGTGAAAAACCTTGATACACCAGCTTCTGCAATTAAGAGTACTGCATTTGCGGTAGATGCAGATAAAAACGGTGTAGTATACGGTAATAAATTGACTGGAAAAGACTTCAAACTAAACAGCCAAACATTAGTTGTTGGTGAAAAAGCACAAATCCATAACGTAGTTGCTACAATTGCTGGAGAAGATAAAGTAGTTGATCCAAACTCAATTAGCATTAAATCTTCAAATCACGGTATTATCTCTGTAGTAAACAACTACATTACAGCTGAAGCTGCTGGTGAAGCTACACTTACTATTAAAGTAGGCGACGTTACAAAAGATGTTAAATTTAAAGTAACAACTGATTCTCGTAAATTAGTATCAGTAAAAGCTAACCCAGATAAATTACAAGTTGTTCAAAACAAAACATTACCTGTTACATTCGTAACAACTGACCAATATGGCGATCCATTTGGTGCTAACACAACTGCAATTAAAGAAGTTCTTCCGAAAACAGGTGTAGTTGCAGAAGGTGGATTAGATGTAGTAACGACTGACTCTGGTTCAATCGGTACAAAAACAATTGGTGTTACAGGTAATGACGTGGGCGAAGGAACTGTTCACTTCCAAAATGCTAACGGTGAAACTTTAGGTTCATTATATGTGAACGTAACAGAAGGTAACGTTGCATTCAAAAACTTTGAACTTGTATCTAAAGTAGGTCAATACGGTGCGTCACCTGATACAAAACTTGACCTAAATGTTTCTAACACAGTTGCATATCAATTATCTAAGTACACTTCAGATCGCGTATACTCTGATCCTGAAAACTTAGAAGGTTATGTAGTTGAATCTAAAAATCCAGCTGTAGCTGAAGCTAAGATTGTTGGAAATAAAGTTGTTGTTAAAGGCTTAAAACCAGGTAAAGTTGATATCCACTTAACGAAAAATGGTGCAACTGCTGGTAAAGCGACAATTGAAATCGTTCAAGAGAAGATTGCTATTAAATCTGTAAACTTCAAACCAGTTCAAACAGAAAACTTCGTTGAGAAGAAAATTAACATCGGTACTGTATTAGAGCTTGAGAAGAGTAACCTTGATGATATCGTAAAAGGTATTAACTTAACGAAAGAAACACAACATAAAGTACGCGTTGTGAAGTCTGGTGAAAACCAAGGTAAACTTTACCTTGATACAAATGGTAATGCTCACTTCGATTTATTCGATCAAGAGCTTGGTCATGTAACAGTGTCTCAAACAAGTGATTCTGTACTTCCAAACTTCAATCCAGACATTTACAATACTTTAACTACTAAGTACACTGACAAAGGTACATTAGTATTCAAAGTATTAGGTGAGAAAGATGTTCTAACAAGCGAAATTGGTTCACAAGCTGTACACGTGAACGTTCTTAATAACCCAAATCTATAAGTCGATTATAGATAAAGAAAAATCAGTGGGATGAATTCCCACTGATTTTTTAATAGAAGGAAGGCTCTTGTATTTTTACAAGAGCCTTCTTTCTATTTCTTAAATTTAAACATATCCCCGCTCAAATTCGAATCACTATACATAAACAATACCATGTTAATGTTATTGTCTTGAATGTATTGATATACATCTTTTTCGTGATAGTGACGTAGGTCGAGGATAGATGTGTGTTTGAAACTTTGTGCTAAGTGTGGCACGATTGCGTTTGCGAATGAGTCTTTTAGGACTAAGGCGCGTACTTCATTTTGTGCGTTGTTATTTTCGATGACGATTTCTGGATAGTCATCTGTGTAATAACCTGCGTATGATGTTGTATCTTTTTGTTTTTCTACGCCGTATATTTCATCTAAGTTTTGGTGAACGGTACCTTGCACATCTTTTGCGGTTACGCTTGTGAAGTTGAAACCGTCTTTCGGTGTGTAATAGCACAATTTTTCACCATTTGCATCTATGAGTTGGTATAGTTGGTTGTTGAAGCTTCCAACTAAATGTTTGTTTTGCGCACATGTACGAATATAATCTTCTTTTTTTATTTCTTTTCCTTTATATATAGAAGATTGTTGCCCAATTGTGTTCATTATATATTGGTAGCCTAAGAAGGCACCGTCCATATTCCAATGATGATCTGTTTTGAAATACATGTCCTGTATTTCTTCGTTTGTATAGTTCTGTTTAAAGTGTTCCATCAGTTTTATTGGCTTTACGTCTGCTGGAAGCTTCTTTAGAAAGTAATTTAAATTTTCCTGTGCATATGTATGAATATGAGAAGGTAATTTAAATGATAATGCATTCGTTTTTGACGGTGGTAAAGCAATGTAAAACTCAACGTTTTGTTCTTTTAAAAACTGAGATAAATCGTTTATAGCGGGCATGGATTGGTCAATTTCATTATATTTTTTTGTCCACGCCGGGTTTTTCAGGAGCCATTTATCATCAGTTAAAATAATGTCGTTAATGAGAGATTTGCCCATATTAATTTGAGCAATTGTATAGTTTTTAATAAGCTCATCTCGTCCGATTAGTTGATCATTTGTGTATGTTTCGACATCTTTAAAGAAGCTACCAGTTAGGAGAGCTTCTTTCGTAAGTGCTGGTTTTTGAGCGAGCGGCCGATTTTCAACTGGTGAAATGTCTCGGTCTGTTTTGAGTAACGATAATATGCCAAATGAAAAGATAATGGTGAGAAAACCGATAAACAGGATGAGGTTCCCCAATTTTTTCATAATAACGTTTCCTTCCTACATCAGTTAAAACCTGAAATAAATAAATGGATTATATGTTGAGTTAATCAAGTACATAACCGAAATCATAAATAATGTTAGTAATAATATAGGACGTACAAATTGCATTGTGAACATATACGTTTTTGGCGCAAGTTCTAGTATGTTTTTCATTCGTTTTAAAATTGGTGTCGCTGCGATAAAGGCAATGAGAAATACGATAATGTATTCATGTACGTATAACATCGTATTGTCATCGATGAAAGATTGGCCACCTATGCCGAACATCGCTTTTAAATATTGGAAAGAGTAAGCGAAGTTGTCAGCTCGGAAGAAGACCCAACCGATCATAACGATTAGTAATACGTATGCATGTTGCAGCGGCTTCCATAGTTTGTTTAATATTTTTTCGAATCCAGCTTTTTCAATTGAAATAATAAAGCCGTAATATAAGCCCCAGGCGATAAATGTCCAGCTCGCCCCGTGCCATAAACCAGTTAACCCCCATACGATGAAAAGGTTACGATAATTCGCCAGTTTTGAAACGCGGTTTCCGCCGAGCGGGATATATATGTAATCGCGGAACCAAGAGCCGAGTGTAATATGCCATCTTCTCCAAAACTCTGAAATAGATTTAGAGATGTACGGATAGTTGAAGTTTTTCGGGAAATCAAATCCGAACATTTTTCCAAGTCCGATTGCCATATCAGAGTATCCTGAGAAATCGAAATAAATTTGCAGGGTATAGGCGATAATACCAATCCATGCCGTTCCAACACTCATTTCAGATGGTGGTAAGGCAAAGATTTTATCAGCGACAAATCCAACTTGGTTAGCGATTAATATTTTTTTTGCTAGTCCGAGAACGAAAATTTGAATGCCTTCTGTGAATCGTTCAAAAGAATGGATGCGCGTTTTAATTTGCTCAGCGACAATATTGTAACGAACAATTGGTCCGGCAATAAGCTGAGGGAAAATAGAGATATATAGCGCTAAGTTAAGTGGATTTTTTTGAACATCCCCATCTTTACGGTATATATCGATGACATAGGACATCGCTTGGAATGTATAAAATGAAATTCCAATTGGTAGTGGAATAGGTTCCACATGAATAGATAAGTGCAATGCGTTGTTTAAAATGTCTGTGAAAAATGAAATATACTTAAAATAAGAAAGTAATAGTATATTTCCGACTACAGCCATAATTAAAAATGTGACTTTCATATTTTTTCGTTTATCATAATGATGCACGAGTAGGCCGAAGCAGTAGTTTAATACGATGGAAAAGAGCATTAAAAGAACGAAACGTGGTTCGCCCCATGCATAGAAAATTAAACTAAATGCAAGTAATACGAAATTACGTAGCTCGGCACGCACTATAAAATAGAGAAATAATACGAGAGGTAAAAAGATAAACAAGAAAATCGAACTACTAAATACCAAAGGACTCTCCTCACTTTTTCGAAATACATTTCGTAAAAAAAACGACATATCTATTATATATTCTTTTTTATAATAGTGCCTTTAATATTTTAGCATGTTAATAATTCGATTAAAATAATTATTCCATATAAACGGTTTCTAATTTCATACGTAAAAAAAGCGGGCAATTAAGTGTTTTTTTGTTGAATATGGAGGCGATAAAGGGTTGAAATAAGAAAGAAGCAGCATCCAAATAGATGCTGCTTCTTTCTATTCTATTTCTAAATCAACAATTAAGTAGGCAAGTATAACGATGAAAAAAATGCTAACAGATGGCGCTGTTAATACGTGACCAGACATAAAGCCAATGCCAAGTGATAGGATGAGTGTACTAGATAATAGCATATATTTTACAGTTATAATTTTCTTAAAGTTTGTGATCATACGGATGAATAGTTTAATACCGAAGTATAGAAGTGGTATTAAGTAAATAAGGAAACCGATAATTCCAAAGGCGAAAAATAGGTCATGGAAGTCCATTTCAATTAATTTAATTTTAACTGTGTAGTTACCAGCGTAACCCATTCCAAAAAGTTTTTGTGAGAGCGGTGCTTCTTTATAGTATTGTTTGTATACTTTTAAGAATTTGTCCCGATCACTATAAATTAAACTCTTCACTTCAGAGTCTGTTAGTTCACCTTTTGCGTGTTTTTTTGCATCCTCTGGATTTTCTTTAATTACTTTTCCTTCTTTTTTATCCTGTTCTTCTTGTACTGATTTTTTGTATTCGTATATTTGCATGTGGATTCCCATATTTTTTGCGATAGGAGTATGCGGTGTAAGAACAATTAAACCTCCTAGTACAACTGCTGCAACGATGGTGTTTATAAGATATGTGAATCCTTTTTTTTCTTTTTTACGGTTTATCATATATTCAATGAACGAGAAGAAAAGTGCTACGCCTAATGTTAGCACAATTGCACCATATCCAACTTTTGTTCCGACCATAATACTTGCATACATCGCAAGTATTGTTGGAATCCAGTAATATATTTTCGAGAAAGAAGTTGTTTTATAAATCGAATATAAGACAACGATTGGGAACATAATCGCGAAGAGAGCACTTAAATCATTTCCAGCAAAGAACCAACCTCTTGAGCCAATTTTTGAGTGAGGATAGCTTGGGAAATCAGTGCCAGTTTGCATTGCGATAATCATTGTGATGCTTAAAATTAAAGTTGCATATAAGAAATATGTAATGATTTTATGAAACACATATTCTTTATTTTTTAGCTCTTTAAAGACGATAATATATCCAAACAGTAGCACAATTGGATATATGCTCTTTAAAATAAATTTAACTTCTTCTCCAAATGAAACTGGAGATTTAACCATCATATTATTTACAAGACCGATTGCCAGTGCAATTCCGAGTAAACATAAATAGAGCATGTACTTTTTCGCGCCTTGTTGTTTATGATGAAGAAGTAGATAACCTAATGCAAGAAGCATAAAGGCGAAACGGACTACGATTCCGACTGTTGCGCTCATGTGTAATATATAGATTGAAAAAGACGTTAATAAATCTAAAATTGGTTGAAACACGATGAATAGCAGTAGGAAATGCGGGAAGTAGTTATCCGTCTGTTTTAACTTAGTAACCATATGTTCCTCCATTTCTTCATTCCTTTATTTCAGCACCCCTCTATATAATAGGAAGGGGAATGAATTTCTATATTTAATTTTTATATCAGACTTAAGAATACACCATTTTATTGTAATGGTAAATAGATGAAGAGCCGGGATAAACCGACTTTAATTTCTATATTTTTCAACGAAATTGTATGTTTTATGCAAGGTGGTGATATACAAATTACGAGATTATTAGACAGAAAATTAAGAAAAAAGAAGGGTTTTTCACATCCTTTCTATAATTATATAAGTATAATCTTTGTGTAGAAAAGAGGGGTATATATAATGGAAGTAACAAGTAAAACAGAATCTGTCATTGTGAAATATGAAGGGCACGTTGCAACGGTTATGGTCAATCGCCCAGAGGTGTTAAATGCATTAGATGAGCCAACGTTAAAAGAGTTATTACAAAAGCTGAAAGAAGTAGCGGAGAGTTCTGCACACATTGTTGTGTTATGCGGGAACGGCCGTGGTTTTTCTGCGGGTGGAGATATTAAATCGATGCTTTCAAGTAATGATGAAAGCAAGTTTGATGGTATTATGAATACTATTTCTGAAGTCGTTGTGACTTTATATACGATGCCAAAGCTCGTTATTAGTGCGATTCATGGACCAACTGCTGGCCTTGGATTAAGCATTGCGCTAACAGCTGACTATGTGATGGCAGATATATCATCCATTATTGCGATGAACTTTATTGGAATCGCTTTAATTCCCGATGGCGGCGGCCATTTCTTCCTTCAAAAGCGCGTTGGTGAAAATATGACGAAGCAAATTATTTGGGAAGGAAAGAAATTATCAGCGAGCGAAGCGCTTGATATCGGCTTAATTGATGAAGTAATTGGCGAAGATTTCCAAACGGCTGTGAAGCAAAAAATTAGTGAATGGTCACAAAAGCCAATCAAAGCGATGATTCAAACGAAGCAAATTTTATGTGAAGTAAATCGCTCCAATTTAGAACAAACATTGCAGCTTGAAAAACGCGGTCAATATGCGATGAGACAAACAGCGGATCATAAAGAAGGCATTGCTGCATTTTTAGAAAAACGTTTGCCAGCATTTAAAGGAGAATAAAGTGTAGTAATAGTTTTACTAACGGTTAATTTAAGGTAAAGGGGAGAAAGTGCTAACACATTTTAGTATAATTGTGTTAGCACTTTTTTTAGGAGTAATATATGAAGAAAATTATTGGTGTTATCGTTATTATTTTACTTACATATTATGCTTTGCATAGTACACCATCTCTTGCGGTACGAACTGCACTATTCTTTGAAGGGCATCCAATTGTTGCTTTCTCAGGTGAAGTGGAGAAAGAACGGGATGTGAAAAAAGAGGCGATTCCTGATGAGTACCAAACCTTATATGGCGATAAGAAAGAAGAACCAGAGCATTATTTCTTTCCGGCAGTAAGGGCACACGGATCAGGAATTGATATGTTAAGTGCTTGTGTGAAAAAAGAGTGGTTATTTTATAAGGCAGAGCTCGGCTGCTATTAAACATAGGAGGATGAATGATGTCAGCATATAACAAGTTAGTAAGAGATCGTGTTCCAGAGAAGATTTTAATGTCTGGAAAAACATATACGGCACAAAAATTAACAGGACAAGCATACATACAAGCTTTAGCAAAAATTGGAACAGAAGAAATTCGTGAATTTGCTTCTATGAAAGAGCGCGAACATGCGCTTGATTCTCTTGCGGATGCACTGGAAGTAATCATCTCATTAGCGCGTGCAGAAGGTGCAACAATTGAAGATGTAGAACGTCTTCGTAAGCAAAAAGAAATAGAGCGCGGTGGGTTTGAAAGAGGTATTTACTTGTTGGATGTTTCAGAAGAATAGATTTATAGAAAACATAGTGTTCATGAATAACGCTATGTTTTTTGTTAAAGTGAATTTTACTATAATTTAGAAAATTAAGCTATATGAGTAGAGGATTTATAGTAAATTCGGTATACTAAATAATAGGGAAAATGAGGAGGAAATAACAATGGCACATCATACGAAAGAAACGATGGAATTGATTAAGGAGCTTGTCTCTATTCCAAGTCCGTCTGGAAATACAGAGAAAATCATTCGTTTTATTGAAAACTATGTAAGTGAGTGGAATGTAGAAACGAAGCGTAACAATAAAGGCGCTCTTATTTTAACGGTAAAAGGGAAAAATGATGCACAGCACCGTTTATTAACAGCACACGTTGATACGTTAGGTGCGATGGTAAAAGAAATTAAGCCAGATGGTCGTCTGAGTCTTTCTATGATTGGCGGATTTCGCTGGAACTCTGTAGAAGGGGAATATTGTGAAATTGAAACATCAAGTGGTAAGACGTATACAGGAACGATTTTAATGCATCAAACGTCTGTACATGTATATAAAGATGCAGGTGAGGCGAAACGCGATGAGAAAAATATTGAGGTTCGCATTGATGAGCGCGTATTTTCAGCTGATGAAGTACGTGAATTAGGAATTGAAGTAGGAGACTTCGTTTCATTTGATCCGCGCGTTCAAATTACAGAGAGTGGATACATAAAATCACGTCATTTAGATGACAAAGTAAGTGTTGCGATTCTATTAAAATTAATTAAGCGATTACAAGATGAAAACGTAACATTACCATATACAACTCATTTCTTAATTTCTAACAATGAAGAGATTGGATACGGTGGTAACTCTAACATTCCAGAAGAAACGGTTGAATATTTAGCGGTTGATATGGGAGCGCTAGGTGATGGACAAGCATCTGACGAGTATACAGTATCTATTTGTGCAAAAGACTCTAGTGGTCCGTATCATTATGCACTACGTAAACATTTAGTAGAGCTTGCGAAAACGAACAATATTGAATATAAAGTAGATATTTATCCGTACTATGGATCGGATGCATCAGCTGCAATTCGCGCTGGATTTGATGTGAAGCATGCATTAATTGGAGCAGGTATTGATTCTTCTCATGCATTTGAGCGTACACATGAAAGTTCGATTGCTCATACAGAAGCACTTGTTTATGCATATGTATTATCAGAGATGATTGCAGAATAAGAAAAGAAATAGGCTACCTCTAGTAGCCTATTTTTTGTGTGCAGAGAAATCGACTTTATTTAACAAAGAGTAAATTAATTGTAATTTATTTTACAATATTAAGAAAGTAGGTTTACTACATAATTCGAGTATTATAAAATAATAGAGGCGCACTAATTTTTTTTGTTTGGATTTGCTGAAATTTATATATTAAGATTACGCGTTATTAAAAGATGATTGTCGAGAGGAGTATTATTTTTTATGAAGTATCGTGCAGTCGCGGCAGGTATTTTAGCCGCAAGTTTATTATCGTCTCCAGTAAGTAGTTTCGCAGCAACGAAGAAGTTTTCGGATGTTCCTACATGGGCGCAACAATCAGTTGATTATTTAGTAGGAAAAAAGGCGCTTGATGGAAAGCCAGATGGAACGTTTTCTCCATCTGAAGCAGTAGATAGAGGGTCAGCTGCAAAGATTTTAGCAGTCGTTCTTGGTTTACCAATTGATCCAAAAGCAAAGCCATCTTTTAAAGATGCACAAAACCATTGGGCAGCTCCGTACATTGCTGCAGTGGAAAAAGCAGGTGTAATTAATGGAGATGGTACTGGTAAATTTAATCCATCAAGCCAAATTAACCGTGCATCTATGGCATCTATGTTAGTACAAGCATACTCATTAGATAAGAAAATTATTGGAGAACTTCCAACACAGTTTAAAGATTTGGAACCTCATTGGGGTAAGAAACAAGCTAATATTTTAGTAGCTTTAGAGATTTCTAAAGGTACGGGAAATGGCTGGGAGCCTGAAGGAACTGTAACTCGTGCAGAAGCAGCTCAGTTTATTGCGATGGCTGATCAAAATAAAACAGATACATCAAAAAGAATGTATATGAACAGAAACTTTATTACATATCATCAACCATCATTATCATCTGGTATTACTGATGTTCAGCATAAGCCACAAATGGTTGTAGTGAAAGAACAAAGAGCAGACGGCTGGTTAAAAATTGTAACAAGTAAAGGTGAGAAGTGGACACCTCTAACAGAAAAAACAGAAACGATTAATGAAGGATTTACTACTTATGAAACAGCTTCACATAGTTCTAAAGTGCTAGGTACATATAATGCACAAACAGTAACGGTTATGGAAGAGAGTGGAAGTTGGATTCGTATCCGCGTAGGCGCTGGTTTCCAATGGGTTGATAAAAATCAATTAAACCCAGTAAAACAAGAGAACTTCTTAGAAGGTAAAGCAATTATTATTGATCCAGGTCACGGTGGAATTGACTCGGGTAATGTTGGTTATTACGAGAAAGAAAGTCAAATCGTATTAGATACATCTTTACGATTACAAAAACTATTTGAGAAAAAGACACCATTTACTGTTAAGTTAACACGTACGAACGATACACGCCCAGGAGTAGATTCTAGTGATTCTTTAAGAAAAAGAGTAGAATTTGCTAATGAAAATAAGGGTGATATTTTCGTAAGTATTCACGGTAACGGTTCGGATGAAAAAAATGGACACGGTACAGAAACATTCTATTATGCAGCAGCACCGACAAGATCAACGAATCCACATACGGAAGACAGTCGCTTATTAGCAGAAAAAATTCAAAAACGCCTTGTAGCAGCACTTGGGACATATGACCGTGGTGTGAAAAAGGATAATTGGTACGTAATAAAATATAATACAATGCCAGCTGTATTAGCAGAATTAGCATTTGTAGATAATAAGAATGATGCAAATAAACTCGCTACATCAGCACAGAAACAAAGTGCAGCAGAAGCAATTTATCAAGGTATTTTAGACTATTACGAAGCAAAGGGTAATAACGTATCTTCTTTCCGTTAATACATTAAAAGAGATTGCCAATAGGCAGTCTCTTTTATTTATTAACGTTTCTCTTTATTTCAGGCATGTGATATCATTTAATTTTATATAAGAAAGTATTGTAATTATAACGATATAGAGGATGATCATAGATTGAATAATCATAGGAAAACACCTGCATGTATATATACGTATGCATTTCGTGAGGAGGAGCGTGCTTTATGTTACTTGGAAATGCGCTCGTTCTTTGGAATGGAGTCCCACGTTAATATTTTGAAAAGTGATGTCAAAATTGACCCGAGTAGAAGTCCTTTTATGAAAGAGCGCGTTGAGGTTATGTATGAAGGAGACGACTTAGAAAGTATTTTGGAACAAGTAAAGGAAATTGAATTAGGAGAAATGACGTTTAAAGTTATCTTCGTGAAAATCAATGATCTTGAGGGAGAAAATAAAATAGAGTATGCGGAAAGACGCATCATTGAACGACGTATTGGAGATTGTATTGATGCGGAAGCAGATGTGCGCAATCCAGAGCGTACTTTTGGTATTGTTCCATTAGGCGGACGTTGGTATTTTGGACATTATGTAGAGAGTAAGCCAGTTTGGTACCATCATATAAAAAAACCACGTAGCTATTCGACATCTCTTAGCACACGCGTTGCAAGATCCGTTGCAAATATTGCGGTGCCAAATCCAGAGGGAGTAAGAGCGATTGATCCGTGCTGTGGCATTGGAACGGTTGTAGTAGAAGCTCTTTCGATGGGAATTAACATCGTTGGTAGAGATATAAGCCCGCTCGTTGCGATTGGAGCGAGAGAAAATATTGCACACTTCGGATTCGATGGGAAGATAACGAAAGGCCCAATCGAGGAGATTACGGATAATTACGACGTCGCAATTATCGACATGCCATATGACTTATTTACGCACGCAACACCAGAAAATCAGCTCTCCATTCTTTCAAGCGCGCGCCGCATTGCTAAAAAGGTAGTCGTTGTTACAATGGAAACAATGGACGATATGATTCATGAAGCAGGATTTGAAATTACAGATCACTGCACTACAAAAAAAGGAACATTTTCTAGACAAATTCTTGTTTGTGAATAAGGAAGAAAGGTCACCCGTTTGGGTGACCTTTTTTTATGGTGGTTTGATGTGTGATTGGTTGGTGGAATGGAGGAGGGATTTGGCGAAAATTGTCGGTAAGTCGATATTCCATGTCGAATCGTCGATAAATTTAAAAAATCGCCGATATATTGTGTGAAATCGCTGATATATTCCGAGAATCGTCGATATCGTTACATTAGTATATTACTGTTCTTTTAATTTCTCTTGTTGTGCAAGTAGTAAATTGCGCAAGATGTGTCCGCGGTAACTTTCTAGTTTGCGTCCTTCATGATAACGTACGCCTAATTTTTTTAGTTCAGCTACGTACCAGCCTTTTGTTCCGTAGTACATTGGATCACTTCCTTTTTGCTTTTGAACAGTATATGTTGGGGATGGAAGTAACTTTCCAGTGAAAATAATAAGCCTGGCTGTATCAAGTGGTTCCATAAAATAGCTTCTGGATCGTGTATAAAAAAATAGACAGTAGTGTATGCTTTTTTAAACAATGTATACAAATTTATACCCTATGCGTTGGCATGATATTTGCAATAAAAAGAGTATCAACATAAAGGGGAGAGATGGAAATGAAGGTTAGTAAAGTGTATACGACAATTGATGCTCACGTAGCTGGGGAACCACTTCGAATTATTACAGGAGGCGTGCCAGAAATAAAGGGAGAAACGCAGCTAGAAAGACGTGCATATTGCATAGAACATTTGGATCATCTTCGCGAGGTTCTTATGTATGAACCGAGAGGACATCACGGTATGTACGGTTGTATTATTACTCCGCCTGCGAGTGCTCACGCTGATTTTGGTGTGTTATTTATGCACAATGAAGGATGGAGTACGATGTGTGGACACGGCATTATCGCTGTTATTACAGTCGGAATTGAGACAGGTATGTTTGAAGTGACAGGTGAGAAACAAAATTTCATTATTGATAGCCCTGCTGGGGAAGTCATTGCGTACGCAACATATAGGGGGAGTGAAGTAGAGTCCGTATCATTTGAAAACGTTCCTTCATTTGTATACAAAAAAGACGTTCCTATTAAAATAGATGACTATGAGTTTCAAGTAGATATCGCATTTGGCGGAGCTTTTTACGCTGTTGTGGATAGTAAAGAATTTAGTTTGAAAGTTGATTTTAAAGACTTAGGGTAATGCTGACGTTAAGTTTTACGTCGGGAAATCTGCCTATTCCACTGATACATGGTGTATTACTGCGAAAAATGGGATGGAAGATTATCTTTTCCTGATGCTAAAATCTATTACGCCAGAACTTAATGTGAAGTTCTTCCAGGGGACAGGGCTAAAACATTTGCAAAAGCCCCTTCTTAAAAATAGAAAGATTTATATTCCATCCGAACAGGAAGTAGAATTATTTAACAGAAAAATACAGCCAATGTTTAACTTAATTGCCAGTAATACAAGAGAAAATCAAAATTTAATGGATCTTAGAGACTGGCTACTACCACAATTGATGAATGAGCAAGCCATAGTTGAAAACTAGGCTGTGAAACCATATTTTAACACTTGGATATATAGTTATACTTCCAAAAAGGACTTCATTTTAAGAAGTCCTTTTTGGAGTTGACTGCAACAAGGACTTCTTAAAATGAAGGGGTTTCCAAACTAAACACCTCAGGGCCTCCTGGTTCCCTCCATTGGTTCTTATGACTGGAATATGAAAGGGATGAATTGCTAAGTTATGGTGGAAAGATGTTGATTTAGAAAAAGGACATTTAACCATTAACCAAACATTAAGTCATGATGGGAAGACGTTCTTGCTTAGAGAAAAGATATAATCAAGTTTTAAAATACTACTAACCGCATCAACAGTTGCGAGGTTAAAAAAGCATAGAGTAACCGTGTTGAAAGAGAAGCTGAATCAAGGTGAGGAATACTAAGAAAATGCCTTAGCGATGTGAAATAATTGTATACAAGGTGAATTACTAGTGAAGAACGAGAGATAGAGGTGAGTTGATTTGATTTGTATGATGAGCAGAATATAAGCACACCATCTTATGCACTCTAAGCGAATTTTCATAAGGAATATAATATACGGTATTTATAGCGGTATTAGTACCTACATTTATATACAAGAACAGTTAAAAATACTTGTGTCGAGGTCTTAGAATTTTCTCTAAGTATTTTTAATTTGTATCCTTTATAAGGGCTGCTATTTTCGATAAGGATATCGATGCAAATAAATCCATACTAATATATAGTTTTGTTTAGGAGATTTATTAAGGTTTGGCGATGTAAAAGCAAAAATTCTTATCTAGTAAATAAGTGGAAATGTTGGTAGAATGGAAGTAAAAGGTAGGGGTGAAAAACAGAAAAAATTAAGGTTTGAAATATGCAATTGTATTATTTAGCAGTAGGAAATTAACAAAATGACAGTAAAGAGAATTGCGGAGATAAAAAATAAGTAGAGCAACTATATATAGTGATCAAAGAACAGAATGATGTAACCGGCAAATCAAATAATCATAAAATAAAGCACTTACAACAAGTGTCTTTTTCTTTTTTATTCAAGGTATTAATTATTATGGAAGTTGTAAAATGTAAAATAATATTCTAGTATCTGGATTTTTTGTAAAAAATAATTATATTTTCTATTATAGGAAATATATCCTTATTAAGGATGATGATTAATAAGGATACACAAAAAAGGATATAAATATCACTTTATTTCAATTAAGGAAAATTGATAAGTAAAAAATAAACTATATAAGTATAGGAGGGATAAAATGATTTTTAAAGAAAATTCAGCCCCGATAATACTCATGTTTTTAGGAGTATTACTTGGTATAGGGTTTTATAACTTTGACAATTTTCAGCTCAATGTAATTAATATCGGTGCATTTTTCCTTACTGTTTCATGTGTGAATCAAGGTTCTGTAACAAGTAAAATGAACGATCATACTATAAAGTTTTTTAGAAAAATTAATGTTTTAATTGGAATTTTAATGATAATCACTGCTTTTTTAGCAAGTGGTTTTAAATATTATGATGTATTAGAAGGTTTGATAAATAAAGTGGATACAAATGCTTTATTGCTTATTGGTATTGCTATAACTTTATGGTCATTTAAAACAAGTGATGTATATAGTGTAAATGCATTGATGAAAGAAAAGAAAAAAGCCGAAGTAAATCATAAGAAATATTTAAAAGAAGCAGAGGAAAAATTAAAATTCCAAGAAGGAAAAATGAAATATCAAGAAAAAAATAGGTGTTTGAAGGAACATAATATTGAATTAGTTAAGTACTTAGAAGAAGCTACAAAAACAGTAGAGAAATTACAAGAAGAATTGGAAAAGAGGAAGAATAATGGCGAATAGATACAAATTCACTTTGATACAAGATAAAAATGAGCATCTGAAATCTTGGAGGGTTACCGATTTTGTCGATAAAATCTCTTTTTTAAACTATAAAAAAGAAATAATAAATGAAATTCATAGATTACTAGATAATGGTGTAAAAAGCCATCAGATAATTATTTTTGATAAATCCTTTAGTATTCATAAAAGATATGAATATTTAGGGAAACATAATTTAAAATCAGAAACAGGGGTGAAAAACTTATACCATCTAGGGAAACCTATCTCTCTGTATCCGAATAAGAGGGTATATGCAATTTATAATGTATTTGAAGTGTTTTCTAAATTGTATACAGCCTTTAATGCAGAAGGAATAATCTTAAAGAAAGATGAATTACATGAGTTTATTAATGAAGCAATAGATAATATCACAAATGAAGATATTAGTATCGAAAAGTTGAAAAAGTACATTAATGTTTCTTTAAAACGAGTTAAAGATAAAAAGAGGTATGAAACATTACACAAAAAGTGTGAGGACCTTTTTGAGAGATTAGAAAAGAAAAATATTAAAGTAAATAATGAAATTGATGAATATATTTTAATGGAAAATCTTCTTAAAGATAACTCTTTAAAAGAGAGTACTTTGGAGAAACAAGAAAGATATAATAATCTCAAGAAGAAATACATAGATAAATTTGGTAGTTTATTTATAAATAGTACGAGACCTATAGTAGCAGTCATTAATGAAGAATTAAATTGTATTGACATTTTGGGAGTAAACTTTATCAAACGGAATTCTTTCGATGAAAGACAGGTAGATTTAAAGGAAGTAAAGCATAATAGTCCTTTTACAATTTGTTTTTTTGCAGGATATGCATTATTAAATTTAATTCATCAAGTATATGCAAATAAATTGGATAAACAAAAATTGGAAGATGATTATTCGGATGAAGAATTGGAAGATTTAGAAGCTGAATATGCAGATGAAAATGATATTTTGGAAAATGATTCTACAAATAATGCAGATGAATTGCGAATACAAGTTATCGAAAATTGGAAAAAAACTAAGTTGGAATTAGAATCTATTATGCAAGAGCAAGAGCAAGAGCAAGAGCAAGAGCAAGAACTTGTTGTTAGCACTGTAATACAAAATTCATTAGTTAGTATTGAAACTAAGATTGAAGGAGCATTACAGAAAAACTTTGAAGCAAATGGATTTATGAATGGTACATTAGGTGTGGAAATAGCAGATTAATTTTATTGAAGTGCTCTTAAACTAATCTGGAATATTAATGAAATTTATATCATAGAGATACTCTAATAGATGACTATTTCGTTGGGAATATAGTAAATTTAATTAAAATTTTTTCAAGACAAATGAAATGATTCAACTAGTTCATACAAAGAGTCTTTTAGTATAAAAGGTAGCGCATATGAGCTTAGTCATACAATCACATTTTAAAACTGTGGGCACCCATAACAGGTGTCTTTTTCCTTTGAAATTGGGGTGTTTGATGAAATATAACGACTTATGCAGTCAATTAAGGAGTATTTTAAAAACATTGCCGTATAAGGGAGAAGAAAATAATGTTTATATAAGAAAAAATTAACGGCCCCCACACCTGCCAACTTACAACAAACTAATCCGAGACAAAATCCCACAAATCATAAAAGCTAACGGAAAAACACCCACAACAAGAATCCTATCCCAAGACGAATACATAAAAGAACTCTGCAAAAAAACACAAGAAGAACTAACCGAATATCTAGAAGCAAATACTAAAGAACATAAACTAGAAGAACTATCAGACCTACTAGAACTAATAAACGCCCTAGCCGAACACGAAGGCTCAACACTAGAAGAAATCAACAACATCCGTAAAAGAAAGCAGAAGAACGAGGTGGCTTCTCAAATCGAGTCTTCCTAATCGAAGTAACCGATAACTAGCCCCTCCTAAGCCCCTTACAAGCCCCTACCAAGTAATAAATCACTAAGAAAAAACATAACAAAACAAAAACACCAACAAACAACGTAGTAGGAGTCGAAAAAAATTTTGAAATAACACGCCAAAAACCTGGCCCTCCTTCCTATATATAGTACAAAGAGGAAATTTTCATTTTTGAATTAGGACGGGAGGAATTAGGATGGCGGTGTATCGTACTGTGCAGGTGAATTTTTGGCAGGATGATTTTGTTTTGGATTTGACGCCGGAGGAGCGGTATTTTTATGTTTACTTATTAACTTGTTCGAAGACGACGCAGTGCGGGATTTTTCCTTTTCCGAAGCGGTTAGCTGAGATGGAGACTGGTTATAATCGGGAGACTGTTGATAAGCTTGTGCAGCGCTTTGTTGATTATGGGAAGATTCTTTATGATGCGGATACGCGGGAGTTATTCGTTTTGAATTGGCTTCGTTATAATCCGGTGACGAATACGAATGTAGAGAAGTGTGTGCTTCGTGAGCTGAAGGGTGTGAAGAATAAGGAGTTTGTACATATGTTTCTTCAGAAGTGCGTAGAGGAGGAGCTGAATGTTCCGATGCTTTTAGCGCATTTCGGTATGCCTGGTGATTTGGCTATGGATGATGTAGAGCCGGCTTGTGAGGAGGCAGAGGAAGAAGAGGAAGAAGAGGAAGAAGAGGTTGTTCAGGAAGAGACGGGAAGTAAGGTGTTCACGTTTTATGAGCAACATTTTGGTAGTTTGTCTCCTTTTACGGTGGAGGAATTGAATGCATGGATGAATGATTTGTCAGAGGAGCTGGTGCTGAAGGCTCTTCAAATTTCGTATGAGAATAAAAATCGGAAGATGGCTTATGTGAAGGGGATTTTGCGTGGTTGGTACGGGAAAGGGTTTACGAAAGTGTCTGAGGTTGAGGCGGATGCTGCGAATTTCCGGAAGAAGGGGTCGTCTGTTAGTACGGTGGAGACGGAGGAGTTTTTGGCGAGGTGTGAGGAGTGGGAGAAGAATACGCCGTCTGAGGAAGAGTTGCAGCGCTTTTTAGCGGAACGCGGGTGGCGTCCATGAGTATTCAAAATGTGGAGGCGGAAAAGACGGTGTTAGGCTCTCTATTACTTGATGGAGAGCTTATTAAGGAGTGCCGTTTGACGGAGCAGTATTTTTCTATGCCGGTGCATAAGTCTATATTTCAGTTAATGCGAAAGATGGAAGATGAGGGGCAACCGATTGATCTTGTGACGTTCACTTCTAGAGTGGATCCGAAGTTTTTGAAGGGGATCGGGGGAATGGAGTATTTTATAGGGTTAATGGATGGTGTGCCTACTACTAGCAACTTCTCATATTATGAGGGGCTTGTTCGAGGTGCCTGGAAAATGTATCAGGCGGGTGTTCTTGGGCACAAGATGGGAGAGCGTCTTATTGCAGAGAAGAGTGAGAAAATTATTGGTGAGACGATTACGGCACTTTGTGAGTTAGAGGAGAAGGACTGTGTATGTGAGTTTGATTTGAAGGATGCGCTAGTTGATTTATATGAAGAGCTTCATCAAGATGCGAAAGAGATTACTGGTATTGAGACGGGTTATACATCGCTAAATAAAATGACGTGCGGATTGCAGGAAGGAGATTTTGTCGTTCTCGGTGCTCGTCCTTCGATGGGGAAGACAGCGTTTGCGCTAAATGTTGGACTGCATGCGGCGAAGTCTGGCGCGGCGGTTGGGTTGTTTTCGTTAGAGATGAGTAGTAAGCAATTATTGAAAAGGGTAGCTTCTTGCGTAGGTGAAGTGTCAGGAGGTAGGCTGAAAAATCCGAAGCATCGTTTTGCGATGGAAGACTGGGAAAGGGTGAGTAAGGCGTTTGCGGAGATTGGTGAGTTACCTCTTGAGATTTACGACAATGCAGGGGTTACGGTGCAAGATATTTGGATGCAAACTCGTAAGTTAAAGAGGAAGCACGGTGATAAAAAGATTTTAATTATTGTAGATTATTTGCAGCTTATTACGGGCGATCCGAAGCATAAGGGCAATCGTTTTCAAGAGATTAGTGAGATTTCTCGTAAACTTAAGTTATTAGCACGTGAGTTAAATGTTTGTGTAGTAGCATTGTCGCAATTGTCTCGTTCTGTAGAGTCGCGTCAAGATAAGCGTCCTCTTTTATCTGATTTAAGAGAGACAGGGCAAATTGAGCAAGATGCGGATGTTATTATGCTTATGTATCGCGAAGATTATTACGATAAGGAAACGAAGCAGAAAGAGATGACGGAGATTCATGTGGCGAAGCATCGGAATGGACCTGTGGGGAGTTTTAATTTGAGATTTATGAAGGAGTTTGGTCGGTTTGTGGAGGGGAAGAAATAGTTGGAGAGGAAGTTTATGTTAGGAAAAAGTTACATTGTCGCAATTGTCTCGTTCTGTAGAGTCGCGTCAAGATAAGCGTCCTCTTTTATCTGATTTAAGAGAGACAGGGCAAATTGAGCAAGATGCGGATGTCATTATGCTTATGTATCGTGAGGATTATTATGATAAGGAAACGATGCAGAAAGAGATGACGGAGATTCATGTGGCGAAGCATCGGAATGGGCCTGTGGGGAGTTTTAAGCTGCGGTTTATGAAGGAGTTTGGGCGGTTTGTGGAGGGGAAGAAATAGTTGGAGAGGAAGTTTATGTTAGGAAAAAGTTACGTATGATTTTAGTGGGATTCAAATTGTAAAAAGACACCTTAAGGTGCCTTTTTACAATTTGAATCCTCTATATTTTATAGCGTAATAGTTAACCTTCTTTGCCAGTTGTTTGTACATTGGATATCTCTTTTTTAGATAAAATAAAGCTTGCGATTGAAATTAAAATGGCTAATCCAGCCATATAGTAGCCATTCGCAGCCCCATCTATATTTGATGTTCCAAAATTAACCATCCGATTGAGTTCATATATTAATATGATGCTCAGTATCGTACTTGCAAGGTGGAGGATTGGTTTATAAGTTTTCATCCACCCAAAATATATGTGTGCGAGACCGAGTATAGGAAGTACAAAGAATAATTTAAATAAAGGAAAGCGACTAAACCCCATAAGTTCTGAAGGTGAAAATAAAAATGCTCCGGTATTGTACCATGCTGAAAAGAAACTGAATAATAGCAAGACACCACATATTATTTGTAAAATATTTTTATTCGTTGCATACTGCATAATAACTCACCCTTTCTCGTTTTGTTTGTCTCCATTATTTATATTACGAACTAGATTGATTTAGATAACTACTTTTTAAATAAAAAAACAGAAAATTAAATAAATAATAATTTAAACTTATAAATATAAATGAGATAATACAATGAAAAAAATATTTGATAGGGGGAAGTTTATGGGGGATTACTCGAATAAGTCAGATGAAGAGCTAGAACGGCTATATTACGAAGGGAATACAAGTGCAAGTCGAGAAGCAGAAAATAAGTTATATGACAGAGGGTATACACTAGATCCTGATAGCGATACATGGGATGTAGGATCGAATCAAAACGATACTCATTCAGTTGGGATTCCAATACCTACTGGACAATGGACATTTTTTTTAGTTTTAGCTATTTTAATAGCCGGTTTAATAGCTTTTTTCATCGGTGGATTTCTTGTTATTGCGTATGCGGTTGAATACGCTACATATATTTATATAGGATTTGTTATATCATTTATACTCATGTATGTAACGAAAGCTAATTCTAGATTTATGAATTTTTTATTCTATTTAGGGTGTTTAGCTCTGGCCACTAGGTTATTTACTAATGTTATTGAACTGTTTGAAAATGTAGATTATGTCACTTTTATAATGAGAGATACTGATGGATTGGGGGTTATTATTAAATATGGAATTATATATATTATATACGCAGCTATTATCCCCTTATTGTTAATGAAGGTAATAACGGCAATTGTAAGAAAAACAAACTTAAAATCTAATAATAAAAATTCTACATTAAATGTTTAAAAAAGAGGTGTCACATAGTTATAAGGTGACACCTCTTTTATTTGATCTAAGAGAAACAGGACAAATTGAGCAAGATGCGGATGTCATTATGCTTATGTATCGCGAAGATTATTACGATAAGGAAACGGTGCAGAAAGAGATGACGGAAATTCATGTGGCGAAGCATCGGAATGGGCCTGTGGGAATTTTTAAGCTGCGGTTTTTGAAGGAGTTTGGGAGGTTTGTGGAGGGGAAATAGTGAAAAGACTTGAGTATTACTTTGCATATAAAATAAAGCATAAGTTTTCCACTGTATTCACTTATGCTTTATTTTTTGAATATGTTCCTTATTTCCCCATAAAGAAAGATCGTCTCTCCGCAGTAATCCACTGCTCCAAGTCATCTTGGCTACGTCGGACAAGTCGATTCACTAAAACATCATGCCATACATAATCCTCTAATAAGTATATATGAACGGGGTCATCTGTATAAAAAGCAATATTACGCTCTTCAAGTGATGGTCCATAAATCATTTCTTTAGAATCTATTGATAAAATAAACCAATGCTCTGTAGACAGGGTTTCTGTATAAGTTGTTATACGATGGGCTTCTAGATTTTTAATAGGATTTTCAACATGCAAGGTAATGCCTTGTACTGTTACTTTATCAGCTACCTCAGCTAGATCCTCTTTTAACGCTTCATACATTTCATCCCACATCGAAATGACAATACGTCGTTCAGCTTTTTTTATTAATGTTTGACAGTAGCTAATGATTGTTTGATTGTCTTTTAAAGTAATCACTCGATTATCCGTTTTTTCCTCAGAAGTTTCTAGTTTTTTTAATGAATCACTAATTCCTTCATAAGTAGACTGCCATTCTGATTGAGCCTTCTGTAAAAAGATTTCAACAGGTAGAGGTGAATAGCGAGTGGTGTCATTTATTTCTTCTTTCATGACAATTCCTTTTTCTACAAGGTTACCTAAAATCTCATAAATTCGCGCTCTTGGGACACCCGAATCTTTACTCACTTGATAGGCTGTGACAGGCCCTTGTTTCACAAGAGATACATAAGATTTAGCTTCATATTCATTAAAACCAATTTTTTTAAGCTGTTGCACTATGTAGTCCACTTTTTCGTCCTCCGATGTTTGCTGTTATATTTCAACGTTACAATAACTCTTTACATTTAGCAAATTGGTAGTTACTATTACAATAGTGACTAAAGGGGAGGCTACTAGTATGGATTTTTATTTAGACCCATCTGTATTAATGATTTTGATTGTTTTTGGATTTGTAGCTGCATTTATTGATTCAGTTGTAGGTGGTGGTGGATTGATTGCCTTACCAGCTTTATTATTTACAGGATTGAATCCAGCAAGTGCAGTAGCCACAAATAAGTTAGCATCGACAATGGGAAGTGCAACTAGTAATATTGTGTTTTATCGTTCTGGTAACCTTGATTTGAAATCGGCTTTTAAATTATTTCCAATCACTTTCATAGGTTCCATAATAGGGGCATGGACCGTTCATTTAATGAATCCAGAAGTGCTGAAGCCATTAATGCTGATCATGCTCGGTGTGGTCGCTATTTATACGATATTCAAAAAGGATTGGGGTAGTATTTCCACTCATAAAAAATTGTCTGGTCGACACGTCATTATTTTTACCTTTTTTATTTTTGTTATTGGTTTTTATGATGGATTTCTAGGTCCTGGTACAGGTTCATTTTTAATGTTTTCTCTTTTATTTATTGGGTATGATTTTTTAAAAGCAGCAGGTACGGCGAAGTTTCTTAATTTAGGAAGTAACGTTGGTGCATTGTTCATGTTTATGTATGTAGGGCAAGTAAACTATGCGTATGGCTTCATAATGGGGATTGCTCAAATCGCTGGAGGAATCGCCGGCTCCAAATTTGCTATAAAAAAAGGAAGCGGGTATGTTCGCGCCCTTTTCATTACAGTAACTTGTTTGTTGTTAGCGAAAAATCTGTATGACTATGTGCAGTAAGTAATCTAAGTGAAGAGAATGAAAATAATATAAACTCATATTTTTCTATATAAAATTTCATTTGTTTTATTTACATAATATCTTTACAATCATTTGATAAAATAAAGTCAACTGCATATTGTGAGGGTGGGTGGTTATCCCTTCTTTCCATTTGGAAGGAAAGGGGGTGATAATATGGACTTTTTGTTTGACCTTGTAAAAGAGTTTGTCAAAGCGACTGTACGTGAAGTTTCAGCGTATTTTTTGCGGAAGCAACTTCTAGATAAGGACAACAAAAAACCCACTCCGCGCCGTAGGATTAAATGTACTAAGATTATTAGTGGATACTATGTTTAATATAAAGCATAGTATCCACTTTCTTGTTATATAATAGACTCCTTATACAGATATAGAGGAGTATGTCTATTATGTACAGAATATTTAGTTAGTTATTCGTTGAATAGTAGAGAATATATTTCGCAGCGGGAGGTGTAGCGAGGTTTTTAACTTAATGTGAAAAAGGAGTTGATTAACTATGCATGTACAGGAAGTCACTTTAGAACAAGGTAAAAGATATATGTTAATCGATGACACAGGTATCCCAGTATTCGCAGCAATGAAATACCTAAAATATCTAGATAATACTGGGAAAAGTAGTAACACTCAAAAAACTTATTGTTATGCGTTAAAACAATATTTTGTGTATTTACAGGAATTCAAAAAAGATTATAACAAGATACAATTGGAGGATTTAGTAGAATTTGTAGGTTGGATAAGGAGCCCATATGAAAATAACAAAGTCATACCTATTCAGCCTATAAAGGCGAGAAAAACCGAAAAGACAATAAACCTTATAGTTACAGTAGTTACAAACTTTTATGATTATTTATACCGTAATGGGGAGTTATCAAAAAATACAAAGGATATGTTGATGCGATATGTATTTACCGGAGGAAATAAACGATATAGGAGCTTTCTTCATCATATAAATAAAGATAATCCTTGTCTAAAGAATGTTTTAAAGGTTAAAGAGCCTCGTAAGAGAATTAATACACTGACAAAAGAGGATGTAAAAAGAATCATATTGGAAACAACGAATATTCGAGATTCCTTTCTTATCCAACTTCTATTTGAAACAGGTTTGCGAATTGGAGAAGTGCTTTCTTTATTTATGGAGGATTTTATATTCGATTATAAGGGGCATAAAATTCGTTTAACGGATCGAGGAGAGTTAGAAAATGGAGCGAAACTAAAAACAGGTGAACGTATGATTTTTATATCACAATCCCTAATGGATTTGTATGATGATTATCAATATGAAGTTATTGATGAACTAGATATTGATACAAATTTTGTTTTTGTAAAACTACGGGGAGAAAATAAAGGTAGACCGATGACATATGGAGATGTTGAGTCTCTATTTAAGCGATTAAGAAAAAAAACGGGTCTGGCTGTTCATCCTCACCTATTTCGTCACACACATGCCACATTATATTATCAAGAGACAAAGGATATTAAACAGGTACAAGAACGATTGGGACACACTAATATTCAAACTACAATGAACCTCTATCTTCATCCTTCTGATGAAGAAATTCGGAAAGATTGGCAGAAAGCACAAGAAGCATTTGCGCTTAATATAAAAAAAGGAAAGGACTAAGGATGTGAAAAATACTCAACGGATAATTACAGGTGAAAGAGGGTTTCATGAACGATTACAACAAGAATTATTAACATATCCAGAGAAAACTATTCATGAAGATGGTTCAGTAGTAACACAACAAATTCAAGATCCGTATTTCTTGATTAATGATATGTGGGATGTTGAACGTGTTGGTCAAATAAAACAATTTAGTGATTCATTACAAAAATATATGAGTTTAAAGAGTAAGTTTAAAAATATCTCCTTCTCATTTAAAAGTCCCTCGGTCAATTTGGAAGTAAAATATATATTTTATCAACGGATTTTCAGGGATGAATGGAACATGTATACCGCATTTAAAGGGGTCGAGCAGTATTTAAGACTATTAATAACATTCATTAATCGAAAATATCCAACACTTTCATCCTTACTTCATTTAGATATTGAAAGTGCAGAAAGAGAATGGATATTTTGGCTCAATGAAAGAGGGAGAAGTACGACTTGTAAAACAAAAAGATACGGCAAGATAGTCTCTAATGCAAAGACTAAAGCCGCAGCGTTTTTACGTCTATTATATTCAAAGTTATTCATATTGGCGGATTTTCGTGAGGAATGGCAAAAAGACCGATGGGATATTAGAATTCTTCATGAACAATACGGACTTAAATATAACAAAAGTAGTGCTTCACATTATATTGATTTCACTAAAATTGAGCATGAAAATATTCGTGAACAAGCAAAAAGATACATTAAACTAAGATTGTTGAACGGAAATAATTTTAGGTTTTCTACAGCAATAAACTACATGATATATATATCGAACTTCTTTCTCTATATTTTTTCCGTAGAATCTACATGGATAGATATTAAAAAATTAAAGCGCAGCCACATAGAAGGATACATCCAATGGTTACGGAAATGTTGTGAAAAAAACTTAAAAAATAAGAATGCACATCCTGAACACTATATATATAAGTCCCTAACCATAACTTCTAAATTCTTGAATGATATACAACTATACAAATACGACATCGCCCCTCAAACTGATGTACGCATGTTAATCTTTAGAGAAGATTTCCCGAAACTTCAAAAAAAACCTATTGATCAAATTGATTACATCCCAGACTTTGTATTAGAACAATTATTTACTAACATTAACAGCCTAAATGAAGAAATCATCCCGGTTATTTGGATTGCGTTTAAAACTGGTTTACGTATTTCGGATGTACTGTGCCTAAAGGATGATTGTTTGAGGGTTTTAAATGGTCAATATTCTATTATGACTAATATTGAGAAGACTAATGTAAAAGGACATCGTATTCCCATTGATCATGAATTAGCAGACATGATTGCAGTGTTAACTGAAAAATCATTAGAAAATAGTAATCAAGATAATAATCCTGAAGGATTTATTTTTATACGTTATCGTGGTTCTAGAAAAGGAAGGCCCTTTGGGCAAAGTTATATTAGAGGGAGGTTAAATCAATTAGCAATTGAAACAAACATTGTAGATGAAAATGGTGAGTTATTCCATTTTAAAACCCATCAATTTAGACATACTTATGCTGTGAAAATGCTGAATGGTGGCGCAGATATATTAACAGTACAAGAATTATTAGCTCATGCTTCTCCAGAAATGACATTAAGATACGCAAAACTATTGGATGATACTAAAAGAAAAGCTTTTGAATCTGTAATTAATCAAGGAGTATTTAGTTTTAATTTAAATGGAGAAATACAGGAGATTACAGCAACTGAAAACATACCTAGTGACATTTTAGATGCATTGTGGCAAGATCATAAATTAAATGCAATGGATAATCCGTATGGGACATGTCACGCTCGTCTAAACGGCAATTGCCCTCATATGGAAGAGCCTCCATGTCTAACTTGTAATGGTGGAAGCCCTTGTAGGGATTTGGCTATCGGATTTTCTGAATTAGATGTACAAAAATATGAGTTACTTATAAAAACAACATCTAAAACTATGGAATTAGCAAAACAAAAAGGACGTAGTGAAATGCTAGAAAAATATAAGAGCAACTTAACACGTTACGAAGACATTTTGAAAACTATCCAAAAGGGCGACATTATTTTTGGTAGACAAGAAAGAATGAAAAGAAGGTTAGGTATCTAATATGAAGGATTACAATCGTGCAAAGCACTTGAAGGAAATCCATGTATCTAGGAAGGCATCTACCTACCAAAAGGTGGATGCGGGTATTAAAAGACTTATACGGGCAAATCTAAGCATAAATTTTAACAGTGTATCAAAAGAAGCTGGTGTATCAAAAGCAACACTTTATAATACAGAAGAACTGAGAAATAGAATTGAAATGCTTAGGCAACAGCAATCACAAGTACCTACCCCGAAACAGACGAAACGAGAAATGGATAATAATAATAAAGATGCTGTTATTGCTTCCTTAAAACGCCGTATGAAAAAATTAGAAGATGAAAATAAAAAGTTACGTGAGCAATTAAAAGTGAGTTACGCAAACATTTATAAACAACTATAAGTGTGGAATTGGAATGTAATTTAACAAGCTATGGGACCGCCATATCTCTAACAGAACAAAATAACCTCTAAAATGAAAAAATACGCTATTCTTTCTATAGAATCATAGGAAAGAATAGTGTTTATCTGTATTTCTGTATCTAATAAACTAATATCATAAACTACATATTCCTTATGGATTTGTAAATTTATAATTGCGTCTCCATAGCATCCTTAAAAGCTAGCCTTAATAATTTTTTAAAATATAGCATGTAGGATGAAGGAGCTTTTTATATGACTTTGAAAATAGGTTAAAATGAATCAATAAAGTTGCATATCTTTATTTAATTGGATAAAATTGTATTATGCGGATTAAGCAAATAAAAATGACCGCTATTTTAGTCTTACTTTTATACAGAGAGAGGGCGTTAAAAATTGAAGTATGATCCAAGTATTCAGGAATTTTTAAGAACCTATGTAAAAGCTATTCAAGACTCAAATGCATCCATATTTGCTGGAGCAGGTCTTTCACGTCCAGCTGGTTATGTAGACTGGAAAGAATTATTACGCGAAGTTGCCGAAGATTTACAACTAGATATAGACCAGGAAGTAGATTTAATAGCCCTAGCTCAATATCATGTTAACGAGTTTAATGGAAGAAGTAAAATAAACCAAATTTTAATTGATGAATTTACCAGGAGCGTAACAACAACTGATAATCATAAAATTCTATCTCAACTTCCCATAAGTACATATTGGACAACAAATTACGACCAGTTAATTGAGTCTAATTTAGTTGCTGTAGGTAAGAAAGTAGACAAAAAAATAACGCCTGAAAATTTAAGCTATTCTGTACCAGGAAGTGATGCGATTGTTTATAAAATGCATGGTGACAGTACTTTGCCTCATGATGCAGTTCTAACCAAAGATGACTATGAGGGGTATGATCAAAAAAGGAAGTTATTTGGTACCGCACTGCGAGGGGACTTGGTATCTAAAACATTTTTATTTATTGGTTTTAGTTTTGATGACCCTAATTTATCTCAAATCCTAAGTAAGATTAGAATACTATTAAATGAAAATGCTAGAACGCATTATTGCTTTATGAAAAAAGTAAATATAGATGATTATGATACTGAAGAAGAATTCCGTTATGCAACAATTAAACAAGGATTAAAAATTAAAGATCTAAAAAGGTACAGTATTAAGGTTCTTTTAGTTGATGATTACCCTGAAGTAACAGAAATATTAAAACATATAGCTTCACTGGTAACCAGAAAAAACATATTTGTATCCGGAAGTGCGAGTGATTATGGTGAATGGGGAGAAAAGGTATCTTTTGAGTTTAGTACATCATTAAGCAAGGCCCTCATTAAAAATAATAATAATATTGTTTCTGGATTTGGTTTGGGATTAGGAAGTTGTATCGTTTCGGGCGCATTAGAGGAACTCTATTCAGGCCAAAATAACAAGGTAGAAGAAAGGCTCAAGTGCAGACCATTCCCACAGGTTACAACTGGACAACTATCTAGAACTCAATTATGGACTAAATATCGTAAGGAAATGCTTTCTAATGTCGGTATTGCTGTTTTTATATTCGGAAATAAAATCGATACTAAGACTCAAGAAATAATCGATGCTAATGGCATGGTGGAAGAATTTGATATTTCTGTTGGGAATGGAGCAATTCCAATCCCCGTGGGAGCAACTGGCTTTACTTCTAAGGTCTTATGGAAAAAGGTTATGGATGATTTTGATAATTATGTCGGAATTGAAGAATTAAAACCTTTGTATATTGATTTGGGAGATACGAATAAGACTCCTAAAGAACTAATTGAAACTGTAGTAAAAATTATTAACCAATTAGCTAAACATTAATTCCTTAAAATATATGGTTAAGTTAGAGAGAATGTAATAAAAAATTATAAAGAGAAATGTGAGGGAATTTGTTTGGCATATAAAACTTTTATATCTTATAAATACTCTGAAGCTAAGGGTTTAAGGGATACCATTGTGAATGCATTAGGAGATGGGGGTAAATATTACCAAGGGGAAACAAGTGAATCACCGGATCTGTCTGATAAAACAACTGATTATATTAAAGATAGATTAAAGGATATGATTTATTCCACTTCCGTTACTATCGTTATAATTTCTCCGAATATGAACCTAAGTAAATGGATTGATTGGGAAATCGAATATTCACTTAAAGAAATAAAACGAAATGATCGCAAATCTGGAACGAATGGTATTCTAGGAGTTGTCATGAAATACAATGGTGGATATAGTTGGTTAAGACCTTCAGTTACAAATTCTGATGGGCATACCTCTATACAAACAAATAATCAATACCTCTATGATATTATACACAAGAATAGATTCAATCAGAATCCTCCTGAATATACTTGTGATGAATGTGAAATCGTAAACTATTTAACAGGTTCATATATTTCTTTAATTAATGAAGAAGATTTTCTTAAAGATCCAAATAAATATATTGATAATGCATACGATAAAAGTAAAAATACAAGCAATTATAATCTAACTAAAAAGAAATAAAGATCTAATTATAAGTAAGCCCCTACTCAATAAATTAAAAATATATTAGGTAGGGGCTTATAAATCCGAAAATGTAGCACTAAAAATGGTAAGTACTACATCACAAATATGTTAACAAAACAGAAATAGTGCAATCCTTTTATATCAAAAAATTCAGTTCTGTGTTTCTTTAAGTGGGTATGTTTATACTCTTCTTCTAATTCCTTCAATTATTTTATTTATTTCAGAAATTATATCCTGTGGATTTTTATTTGATCCTAGGATATCTATTGAATCTTTTAGATACCAGTACTGCTCTAAATCGTCTTTTATTTCTTCAAAAACTTTTTCTGCGACATAACCAGTTGAACCTATGGGTATTATGTATTTATTATTCTCTTTTGCAATACCAAACTCTTCTAGCATTCCACCTGCTTCGACTATTTCTCCGTTTTCTAGTTTATTACCAAATACTAATATCATAATTCCTGCATCACTTATCATTTCTTTACGATATTCTGTCCAAAGTTCTTTTAATGAATTCCCTCCGGATTCAAATTGTGGAAAGGGACGTAATGTTAAGTAGTCATTAATTTTTTTACCTTTATTTTCAAAAATCTCTTCAAGTGCACCATTGATTACATAACTTCCTACCCCTACACCAAATCCTGAAATAATATGATGATTATTTGATATTAATGATTTAGAAAGATTATGTAATAAAACTGTTGCTTCATCTGTAGAGTACGTCCCATATTCCTCTGCACTACCAGATATAAATACTTTATTGGCTTTATACTTTTTCTCAATATTCTTTAATATATTTGTAATATCTGTGTATTCATCAATTAGAATCGATTTAATACCATATCTAATAAGGTCTTTTACTTTTAAATCTTGTTTGACCTTATCATAATAAAAATTTTGTTCATTAATTGAACCATCAGGGTTTTTGTAATGTTCATCTGCCCTGTTAACTTTTCTAAAGAAACAATAATGATTTTTAGGGCTATTTCCTAATAAATCTATGCGTACTTTACTTAGAATTTGCTCTAAATTAGGGTCTTCAAAACTAAAGCCGATAAAAAGAAAAGTTTTAGCGATAAGTTCTCCTTTTAGTTGAGTTGTAAAGGCAGCTCTCCCTACATTATATTTTTCATAATCATCTCTTGTTATAACCGCATCATCTGGAAATTCTTTATCGCCATGCATTTTGTAAACTACTACATCACGATTCGGTTTATAATTTTTCAGTTGGGGAGAATCGATTTTTTTATCTGCTATTTTTCCTGCATCACCTAATGTATCTTCAATGATAGAATCATAGTTTGTAGTCCAATAAGTATCAATCGGTAATTGAGATAAAATATCCATATTAACATTTCTTGTTGCTGTTCTTTGGAATTCTTCTATGATTGCTTCGTTGATACTTTGTCTACCATTTTCATTAAAATGGTATTGTGCAACTGAGACTAAATCAACCTCTTTATTAATATCCAATTCTAATTCTTCAGCAATATCCCTAAGAAGCCCTCGCCAATCAACAAAGCCTGATCCCCTTGAAAGGCCAGCTCCTGCAAATATTGCTAGATTATTGTTACGCAATTCTTTTAATGCCGCTCGTTCAAAACTTCCTATTGATATGCTCATTTCTATTACCAACTCTCTAATTTTAATGAAATCACTTAAAGATTTTCAAATTATTTTGTCAATGAATTCACTGCAGTATTAATAAGTTGTTAATACTCACTTATTGAATATTTTGTATGATTATTTAATAAGCTGCTTATTCCTATACAATGTATCTAGTGGATGCTCACCTTTCATTTTACTAAAATTACTACTCCATACATCGAGATCCGTTTGAGTTAGTCCATATAAGTGATTTAGATTGACGTCATACTTGATATTTAGTGAGGCTTGTTCGCTAAATAGTGCTTTTTGGATAATTCCTTGGCGATATTCAGATAGTTTTTTGTTTCTCACTAAATTCGTCATAGCAATCTCATAATATATCCAAGGAGACTCTGTGTTTTTAATTATGTCTGTTGTACAAAGGGAATTAGGAGTATTAAGAAAAATCATACACTCTGTTTTGTCTATCATCATAGTAAGTGCTGTTGAAAGCATCATATGGACATGGCTAGTAGAATAATTTCTTTTTTCATAGCTATACATTTTTTTGTCTTCACTTAAACAGTACTTCTCATCAATTTGTTTGAGGAGATCTAATGAATAACCCCAAACGCAAGAATCTATGAATGCATTTAAACCAAATTCCTTATAGAGCCAACCAGCTAATCCTTTTGCCTGATTTTCATCCTTATGTGAATGAGAAATAAAGATATCAGATTTTAATTGAGGAAACCAAGTTGATTGTAAGCTTGTTCCATTTATATTTCCATCTAAATCAATATGAAAATCTAAATCTTCTATAAATTTTTTTTTATTATTATTAAAAATTGTATCTCCAATATCTTGATAAACTTTAAATTGATTATGAGTCGATAAATTAAAGCCTGAATACATGTTTTCACATCCTTTATGAAATCTAAATATATAATTAAAACACTATAATTATATAACAGCTATTCAAAAAGGCATACTTTTACAGATAAAAATTTATTCTGTTCCACCTTTTAACAAAACATTCTGTTACGCTGATGGAAATCGGTAACACAACATTGCTAAAACAATAAAGGCTCCTAACATATTGGATATGACCAATATGTTAGGAGCCTGATATATTTAATTCTTTTTTATTTAGGTCTTGATAAGACCAAAGCAAAAGGGTGGGTTTCGTAAAAAATAATAACGTATAATAACCACCACCCTATACGGTAGCAGTTAGGGAGGAGATGTTAGCGCATCTCTTCTTTTATTATATGCCATTTTATTTGATGTCATACTTATATAGTATTCTACGGAAAATATATCATATTCCTATTTGGTGGTCAATTTGATTGCATGATTGAAAAGGTGTAGTCTTATTCCTTTTCAAACTGAAAAATATCCCGATTAATAAGTTGATGGAAATACTTATCCATTTCAGCTGCAGGCAATTTTCTTTCATTTTGAAACCACCATGAGCTTAATGAGTTGATTACCCCTGAATAAAATTCCGTTATTAAATCGTTTGGCATTGTATGATTTTTACAAAGGCGATTTAGCGCTTCGGTTTCTTGTTTTCTTGTTTCGTGGCTTAAATATTGAATGCGGCTATTGAATTGTTCATCAGACATTTGTGTCTCTAATATTTTACCGATTTCTTCATGGTGAAGGAATTGTTCCATCACTTGAAATGGTTTGCTTAATCGATCTAAAAGAGGTATTTCGGCAACTATCTTGCTGTATCGTTTAAATCCAAATGTTAATAAAGCATCTTTATCTTCAAAGTGTTTATAAAAGGTTGTTCGGTGTACCATCGCGCGTTCACAAATTTGGTTAATCGTGATGGTACTATATTTTTGTTTTGATTGCGTCATTAATTCGAATAAGGAATCCCATAATAATTTATGTGTACGTCTAATACGTAAATCAATTTGTTTTTCATTATCGTTCATCTACAATTCTCCTTTTTTGTAGATTAAGTATACAGTGGCTGAAAATTGATTCTCCCTTTTTAATCTACATATGTATATTATATTACATGTGTTCGTGTTTATATAAAGCTTTTTAAGTAAGAAACAGGAGGAGAATTTGTAAATGAATATGACAACTAAGAGCCCTGCAAGTGGCAAAGTTGATACTTCTAATTTGAAACATACCCCCATTTTAATTGCATTACTTCTAGGCGCGATGGTTGCATTATTAAACGAAACGTTACTTGGTAATGCATTAACAGTATTAATGAAAGAATTTGGTGTAACAGCTTCAACGATTCAATGGCTTTCTACAGCTTACATGTTAGTAGTTGGTGTTTTAGTCCCGATTACAGCGTTACTTCAGCAATGGCTCACAACGAGACAGATGTTTTTGATCGCTATGGTAACGTTTTTAGCTGGTACATTAATTGCGGGATTTGCGCCGACATTTTCCGTTTTATTAATCGGCCGTATCGTCCAAGCTGTAGCGACAGGGTTAATTTCACCGTTATTAATGAATACGATTTTAATTATTTGTCCGCCTGAAAAACGTGGTGCCACAATGGGATTAATCGCACTTGTGATGATGGCAGCTCCGGCAATTGGCCCTACATTATCTGGAGTAATTGTGGATTCACTGAATTGGCGCTGGTTATTCTATATTGTTATTCCTATCGTAATCATTTCAATTATGATTGGGATGAAGTACATTCAAAATGTTTCAGAGTTAACAAGACCGAAAGTAGATTATCCATCTATCCTTTTATCGACATTAGGATTTGGCGGGCTTGTGTATAGCTTTAGTGCGTCAGGTGACTTAGGATGGTCCGATGCGAAAGTATATGGTGCTTTACTTGTTGGGCTTATCTCATTATGTATTTTTGTCGTTCGACAATTGAAAATTGAGAATCCAATTTTAGAATTACGCGCATTTAAAGTTCCGATGTTTACATTATCAGTTGGATTAATTGTCATTGTGATGATGTCGTTATTTTCAACGATGACTTTATTACCGATGTTTCTGCAAACAGTTTTACTCGTTACAGCTTTTAAATCAGGAATTATCATGCTTCCGGGAAGTATTATTAGCGCTATAATGGGACCAATTGCAGGTAAACTATTTGATAAATTTAGTCCGAAAGTTATTATCATTCCCGGCATTGTGTTAGTAGGGATTGCAATGTTCTTATTTAAAGGCATTACGCCTGACACATCAATGGTACAAATTATTGTCATGCATAGCGTATTAATGGTTGGACTCATGTTTGTCATGACGGCACAAACATACGGTTTAAATCAATTAACACCAGATCTATATCCGCACGGAACAGCGTTGTTTAATACTCTGCAACAAGTAGCTGGCGCCATTGGTACGGCTATCTTTATTTCAAAAATGTCTTCAGGAACAACTCAGTATATGGAAAGCTCCGCAAATCCAATGGACCCAGTAGAGAAGTTAAATGGTTTAACATCAGGATTCCAAGGTGCATTTGCACTTGGATTAATCTTTATTGTTGTTGCGTTTATCGTATCGCTATTCTTAAAAGAAGAGAAAAAGGGAGTGGAAGTAGCAGGGGTTTTACAGAACGAAAATTAAGGTTTATATAAAAAGACATCTTTATGATTAAAGATGTCTTTTACATTTCCTCCGTGACATCATACCGAAGCAACTCTCCCTGATCATAAAACCTCTCAAAGATAATCCCCATTACATAGAAAAATACTAGCCCGAAACCAATATGAATGAGTGTAAAAGTTGCTCCAAATGAAGAATATTCATACACGAGAATTGGCAATTTCGCAGTTGTCCAAACGCCTAAGAAAAATACGACGTACCGAATGCTTGCACCTTTTTTTAAGAGTAGTGCTGCGATTGGAAAGGCGACATAGAGGGGACCAGCTGCAATGCCTCCTAATAATAGAGAAAACAAGATTCCGTATATACCTGATTTTTCACCCATATATTTCATGAGTGTTTCTTTTTTCACCCACTGATCAAGTAGCCCTACAAATAGTAAGACAGGGGGGAGGAGAAACAGCATATCTAAAATGCTATTCCCTGTTAGTTGTAATGCACGCCACCCTAAAGATTGATTTATAAAAGTTAATACAAAAAGTCCGAGTAGTAAGACGAAAAAGAAGCGATATCTTTTTAGTTCTTTCATACCATCACCATCCAAATGATATAGGAGAATAGAAGAGACATGAGCAAAGCAGATGCATTACGTACGTAAGCAAAGCTTCGTCCGAATATTTTTTGTTCCATCGGCAAGGTTGTAATTCCTACTGACATAAGTGTAGACATAAGTGCCGCAACTTGAGGTAGGCCTGCACCGTGTTGAACTAACGTATGACCAAGTGGGAACACGACGAAGCTTGGAATAAGTGCAATGGAGCCGAGTATTGCTGAATACATAATACCTAACAATCCGGACTGTTCTCCAATGATAGAAGAAATAAAGGGCGGCGTTAATATAGAAAGCGATAAGCCAACGAAAAGCATGATGGAGAGCATCGCAGGGAGAAGGTTGCGAAACATTTTCCATGACTTCATTAGAGCATCTTTCGTTTTCCTGCGGTCCTTCATAAAAGAAATCCCCGTAAGAATAATGGCTAACGTGTAAAGAATCACGCCGTTAATCATGATCGGATTCCTGTAAGTCTTTATATTTACCCAGGAAAAAGGATAAGTTCTTCATTTTTTCTTCAATATCCATTTGAAAATCTGCCAGTTGTTCTTTTCCAGCAGACGTAATTTTGTACATCTTTCTCGGTTTGTCTTGATAATCTGTACTTACATAAGATTCAATCGCACCTTCGTTTTCTAATTTTTTTAGCGTACGATATAAAATGGCACTATCGATTGGATTGACGGGAAGTTCTTCTTCGCACTTTTGCAATAATTGTCCGCCATAGTTATCTCCTTCAGCTAGAAATAACAAAAGAAATGCACCTGTATGTCTTCCTGTATGTTTCATGGATATACCTCCTAGAATGAATTTGGATTTATACTGTTAACGACAGTATACTGTTGTTAACAGTATGTGGTGCATGAAGTGTTATGTCAATTTCAAAATGTACGAATTTCGAGGGAGAAGATAACAAGAACATTGTTTTTTTAGCGCTGGGAAACGACGGATAGGGAGGGGCTGTACATCCAAAAACATAAAAAAAAGACACTCTCAAGAGTGCCTCCCCTTAGCAGCCGAATCCGCCGCCCCAACAGCTAGCGCCAACGATGATTAATAAAATAAACAGTACAACAAGTAAAGCGAAACCGCCGCCGAAACCGCAGCCTCCACCACAACTACCGCCATAGCCCATATTAACTCCTCCTTCCATAAAGACCATTAATTAATGGATTTAATTCACTTTATGTTTTTACGGATAATCTTGAGCAGGTCCTTTTGAAAAATAAAGGTGCTTAGATTTTAAGAGAGTTGACGACCTTATTTTTGTCACCGCTATTCAGCTGATGACATATTGTATTTTATTCTGTGTATTGGGGGAAGGAGGATCTTTATGGCTAATTCTGAAATGATTTTACGTTTACTTACAGATTTAAAGATTGAACAGCAAGCTTTAAAAGAACAGCTGGAAAAAATGCAAACAGCTGTGAATACTCTTGAAGAAAAATCAGTGATTGTGGAAGAAAAACCAAAGACTATTGAAGAAAAACCAGCTGTTGCTGCTGCAAAGCAAAGAGCTCATTCTGGACACCCAACATCTTTTCGTGCTTGGAGAGCATCTGCTCAAAGGAATTCATAAAAATATAAGAAAAGAAGACATCAATTAAGATGTCTTCTTTTACTTGTACAATCCAAATGTGTTAAGAAGGTATAATCCATATTGCTTTAAAAATAAGAAGAAAATAACGATTGTCGACTCCTTTTTTAGTATGGCATGTAATAATAAATATTTTTATGTTTTGTTGCATATATATGAATTATATGATGTGTTATTTTATATATTTTAGTGATCTGTTATATCTCTTTCTTTTTTATAGGTGTCTATTCATAAAAAACTCTACATGTAAAAAGTTGTTTAAAAATGCAAGTCATTCTACTCAACAATCGGGACATATCCTTGAATAATGGGTTAAACTAGCAGTTGACCTCGTAGTTTATGGTCTGTTATATTTATACAAACACTAAAAGGATAGGTGAAGAAGTTCGGCATAGCAGAAGTTTGATTTTCGTGAACTTTGTTATGACTGGAAAAGAGTAAATAAATCAATTTGAAGCAAACTGAAATACGCATTTTTATGTGTTTATTCGGTATGCCCATTTGATTTTTTTACTCTACGGACTTATTCTCTTTTTTAACCGCAGAGTAAAGCTCTGCGGTTTTTTTGTGTTTAAAATTTTTAGGAGGAAGTTTTTATGAATAATTTATTAAATCAATTGCAGGTACCTTCAAGATTCGAACAAACTGATAATGTTTTTTGGCAAGATCCTTATATTGCTCAAAAATTATTAGAGATTCATTTAAGCTCTGATACTGAAGGAGCTAGTAGGAGTTTTCAGTTTATTGATAAATCTATTGATTTTATCCAACGAATAGCTCCCAAAAAATCTTATCAAAAAGTACTAGACTTAGGTTGTGGTCCAGGTCTGTATAGTGAGCGATTAGCTAGAAAAGGTTATACAGTAACAGGGATAGACTTCTCTGAAAACTCAATTCGTTACGCTAAAGAACAAGCAAAAAAGTTAGATTATGATATTGAATATCGTTATGAAAATTATTTGGAATTAAATGATTCAAATATGTATGACTTGGCCCTATTGATATATTGTGATTATGGTGCTCTTGCGCCTGAAAATCGTAGTAAATTACTTTTCAACATTTGGAACAGTCTGAAGGATGGTGGAAAGTTGTTATTGGATGTTTTCTCTCAAAATCAATTTGATCAGTTCAAGGAAGAACAATATTGGAGTATGAATGAAAATGGTGGTTTCTGGTCAAAGGATTGCTATTTAGCTATCGGGAGAAATCTCAAATATCCTGATAGAGTAACATTAGAACAAACAACAGTGGTAACCGATGATAAAATAGAAATTCACAACATTTGGTATCAATTCTTCACAAAAGAATTATTCATCAAAGAGGTAACTGCTGTAGGGTTTACTGTAAAAGAAATTTACGATGATGTTTCCGGTGAAACTGGCAACGAAGGAAGTCAAACTATAGCCTTATTGTTAGAAAAGTAAAGTTAAATTGAACAAAGAGAAAGAAAAAATATCACTTTTTTCAAAAAAGTAATATTTTTTCTTTTCAACGAACGGCAGCTTATTCTAGACGCCCAACATCTTTTCCTAATTGGAGAGCATCTTGGCAAAAACATTCATAAAAATATAAGAAAAGAAGACATCAATTAAGATGTCTTCTTTTACTTGTACAATCCAAATGTGTTAAGAAGGTATAATCCATATTGCTTTAAAAATAAGAAGAAAATAACGATTGTCGACTCCTTTTTTAGTATAGCATGTAATAATGAAATTTTTATATGTAATATTGCATATATATGAATTACGCAATTTTTATGTTATATATTTTAGTTGTCTGTTATTTGTTTTAATTCATTTACTTATATTATTTTTTGAGCGCCCTAGTCATGTAACCCCTCAAGCATAGTGAGGGGTTACATGACTAGGGAAATAAATGATTATTAGTGTTTAATGAGCTGAAGTTCAGGATATTGCTTCTGAATTTCTTCTAAATGATTTTCGTTTATCCCTTTTAAACTTTGATCAAAGAAGCTAGTTACTAGTTTATTAATGAGTGTATAATTTGCGGCTACATCTTCACCGGGTTCATTAATAATACGTGAAAATGCGGCTAAATCTGTAAAACTATTATGATTTGTTTTTGGAATTACAACTGTGTACGCGCCAGGTTTTTCAATGGTTTTATTTCTTAAATAGGATATTTCAAACAATTCATCTTGGATTCCGCCTGTCTTTTGATTCTCCGCTTCTTTCATATAATGAATGGTGGCTTCAGCATTCATCAACATGAATGGTTTCTGAGGGTCGTCTTTAGGCATTGGATCTCCATACAATCCGCCGTCCATATCAATGGCAGCTTTAATACGATTATCCTTTACTAACATTTGTGCGGCAGTTGCTCCTCCATAAGAGTGACCTAGCATGCCGATTTTGTCATCGTCAATTAAATTTGCAATGGCTGTAAAGTTTTTATCAAAATTGCCTTTTATTACTTCGTTTAAAACAAAAGTAGTATCCTGTTCCCAATTTCGAACCATGTTATTTAAAGCGTTAGGTGTAAATTCAATTGGTACGGAATCTATACGTTTTCCATTAGGGAAAATCGTTGTTGCTGCGTATCCTGTGAAATTAAGAGCGATTACTACATAACCTTGGCTAGCTAATTCTTCTAACTGGAATGTATTTTGTTGTCCGTATAATTCCATTCCATGGCCGAATAAAAGAAGGGGGAATTTTCCCTTAATTTGAAGTGGTTTAGCATCTTGATAAGAATGTGTTTTTGTCAGCCCTAAATGTGTCGTTACGATATACGGAGCACCTTTTGTTACACCCAATTGTTCAGCGAGGGCGTCTATGTTCTCAAAGTAGGTAGAAGGTTTCCCAGATCCTTTTTCGGCAGGATAGTACACTTGTATCATAAGTTCACGATTTCCATGACTACTACTCGGTACAATGGTTTCTTTTCGATTTGTATCAATTAAATGAAAAGATTTCGTTCCTACTGTATATTTTCCTGTAGGCTCTGGGAGTGTTATGATTGGAAAAAGCAAGGGTAGCGTAAACATTGCGATAGCAGTTACGATAATTCCTAACCCTTTTAAAATTTTCATCACGAACTTTTTAGAAACAGCTGTAGTTTTTGGTTTCAAAAAAACTTGTAATGTTAAAACGAACAATAAGAAATAGGCAGGGATCATACGCCAGTTTGCGCCAATTAATATGATGGTGGCTAATAAGAATGTGTAATTTATTATTAAGGTGAATACATTCTTTTTCGTCAACCCGCGCTTGATAAAGATAAGTTGGATGCTAGACAAAATTAATACAGCAACAAAAATGATTTCTAACATTTTCAGTTTTTAGCTCCTTTCCTAATCATATAAATGTAGATTGCTAAATTGATAATCTATAATCTTATCGGTTATATAACCGTCATTGATAATTGTATGCATGTAAGTAAGTTTAGAATGTTTTCAGATGACATATTAAGAAAAAAGTACTCATACGAGTACCTTTTTCTTAAACCGTGCCCCATAAATGATAAACCATACCGAAGACAAAAAATGCGAGTCCTACAAATAAAACGATTAAAGCAAGCATTCCGTTTTTATTATGTTCCATACAGTCAGCTCCTTTTTATTTATATACAAAAAAGCCTTTAGTCGTAATTATGGCTAAAGGCTTGGATCTTCATACTTTGTATTTTATAAAAAAGTTGTACTTCTGTATTAATTTGGAATATGATTATTTAAAGAGTAGGTGATGAGTACATGCAGGAAACAAAACAATTCCCGCTTATATGTGGAAATCTCTCATTAGATTTAGTGAATACAGAGCTAGTTAGGCGTGGACAACGTTATGATTTATTAATAACAGATGAAGATGTATTAGAATGGCTACATGTAATAAAGGTTAATCTGCCTTTTTGGAATGAAAAAACACTTATAGGAATTCAAGAACGAATGGATCAAGTTACATCTAGCATATTAGAGGCAAGAGAAGTACTGAGAAAACAGTTTGAGACAATTGCTGATCAGCACGAAATTCCTAATGATTTTATTACGTATTTGGAAAAACAAGTTGAGAAGGCACCATTTACATATAAAGTAATTGAACAGAGTCTAGTACCTATCCCAGTTGGAGAAATTGAGAATGTACTCGTATCGATAATTGCATTTGATGCTTTAACCTTAGTAGCAGAAAATAAACTTATTTTCCTTAAAAGGTGTTCAAATCCCGACTGTGTTTTATTATTTATAGATAAAAGTGGGAAACGAAAATGGTGTTCTATGAAAATATGTGGGAACCGAAAAAAGGTAGCAAAATTCCAGGATCGAAAATGTGAAGAAGTTTAGGGGATCAACTTATAGCAGTTGATCTTTTTTTATGTATTTTAAAACTAACCCCTAAAATTAATATTGACCGGTTAGTTTGTTTGAAATATAATTGTTGGTAAATAAAGGAGGAGAACGATGGATAATATAACAGCAGCTAAGCAGAAAGAGGCTCCGCCAATAAGTGTACGATATTTTGCAAAAATGAAAGGGAAAGGAAGAAGTCCGTTACAAGTGAACATAAAGGACTCTTTGACGGGACTATTAGGAGGGTTTTTAACAATTCTCACCTTAACATATTTAACGAGTATAACTTCTACAGAATTGTTAATGGCTCCATTTGGGGCGAGTTGTGTATTAGCGTTTGGAGTTTGGAATGCACCGTTATCACAGCCGCGTAATATTATTGGAGGACATTTAATTTCAACTTTCATCGGTCTATCAATATATCATTTGTTTGGGAATGAATATTGGGCAATTGCTTTAGCAGTTGGGATGTCGATTGCTATTATGATGCTAACAAGAACAACGCATCCTCCGGCAGGGGCTGATCCAATTGTCGTTATTTTAGGAGCATACAGTTGGAGTTATTTAGTAACACCAGTTTTAGTTGGTTCTCTTGTTATTGTAGTTATTGCTTTATTTATTAATAATATGAGTAGTAAAAGGAGCTATCCAACTTTTTGGATATAGTTTGTAAAGCGGAAAACAATTTGAGTAAGTATCCCGTTTTTTTACTATGTTTTAATTTTCATATAAAAAAATCCTTTAGTCGTAATTATGGCTAAAGGATCGGATTCTCATACTTTTTAGTTTATAAAGATTTCAGATAAATATTAACATCTTTTATAATCATAAAATCCCTGTTTGGGTATATAAACTTATCTCAGTTTGATTGGGATGTGCATGTCCCTCTAAAATAAAAAACACTCTTAATGAGTGTTTTTTATTTTAGAGTATCAACTATATATCTGGTTACTGTGTTTTTTTATAGTAATAGTAGTTAACTAAGAGCAGGACAAAACCTATCAAAAATCCATAAAGTATACTCATAAAGCATATCATGATGCCAAGAATAATAGGGAATAAAAATATGGATATTTTTCTATATTTAAAATAAATGAAAAAGAGAATGGCACTACTTGTCCAAAATATCCAGCTATATTTTATCTCTTTAAAAACTATATATTCTAAAAAAGCGCCAAGAATTATTAATGGACTCAATTGTAGCGCTCTTCCTACTAAAAATACCCCGGCAGATACTAAATCGAATATAAAATCGAAATCATTATGAGGTCTTGTTGATCCACAGTGTACACAAATCTCGGCGTTTGCAGATATGGAATTTCCACAGTCATTACATTTTATCATTTTAAAATCATTATATTTATATATTGAAATACAAATTATTATAAACCACTACAGCAAAAAAATGAACGAAAAACTTCTGTAATATAATTTATAAGAATCTACTCAGTATTTAGGGAAAACTTTACATATTTATCTTTCTATCAATATGTGTTAGTAGCCGATAATGAAAAAAGAAGTAATTTTATTTTCTGTTCTAGAGTTAATTCTTTTTTTACATGATGATTTATAAGTTGATTAATTATTTCATAAGCAACTTTCAAGATGGTAATTCTCAGTACCATCTTGTTCTTGAACAAATGTTGTAAGCGTATGTAGCTTTAGCAAAACAGAGGGTAGCACCACATGCCCATCAAGCCAAGATTTTGAAACACCTCTAAAACGCCCCTCTTTTTACAATTATTTATAAAATCAGCACATTTCTTTCGTTTTGGTGAACAATCAATTGTTTAAGTTAATGGCGATGTGACGCTACCCTTAACTGTAACTGCCAAGTAACTTGCAATAAGTTATATTACAAAAGTTTTTTTGGTTCATTTTTCCACTATAGTGGTTTATAATGAAGTGTACTTTTAATATATGGTATATATTAATAAAAAAATAATGAAGGAGCGTTACAAACTTATGAAAAAAGCTTTATGGATCCCATTATTGGTCATCTTAGTTTTAGCACTAGGATTCGGAGCTAATTACTTCTTAGGAAGTGGGAAAGTCAATACTATTATTGAGAGAGCAGATTCCTCGATGGAAAAAGAAGATTATAAGAGGGCTAATGATTTATATGCAGAAGCTAGTGAGTTAAAACAAGATAAGAAAACAGATGATTTAAAAACTTTGTCTAAAGAGATGAATCGTTTAAATGATATGAAAAAAACAGAAACACTGAAGGTTACACTAGAGCAAATTGATAAAGTAAAAAAGCTACCTAAACATCAATTTGAAAAACAAATTACAAAATCTTTATTAAGTGTTGAAAAAGAGACAGAAGAACTGCAATCCCAATTGCAAGAAAACGAAAAGAATATGAAGTTGGTTGAAGAGATTCTTAAAAATAAAGAATTAAGTAATGTTGATGAAGTAACGAAAGATGGTCTTATGAAGTTCACTATTAATCATCCATTAATTAAAGATCAAGAAAAAAAGTGGTCAGAATTAGTTACAAAGGCTAAAGAAGAAGCAAAATCTTTTGCAAAAGACCAAGAAGAGAAAAAGAAGTTAGCTGAACAGAAAAAACGAGAAGAACAAAAGAAAAGAGAAGAGCAACAGAAGCAAATTGCTGAAAAACAAAAACAAGAACAACAACAAAAACAAGAACAACAGCAAAAACAAGAACAACAGCAAAAACAAGAACAACAACAACAAAAACCAGAGCCAGTGAAAAAAGAAGTTTCTAATGTGGAAGAGAAAAGTAATAAAGAAAATGTGAATAATGAAGCTACTACTCTAAAAGTACCTAATTTCCAAGCTGGATTGTCTATTGTAAATTCATTCTTAAAAGCTCAAGGTCATCCTGGAACTGCGGTATATGTAGAAGAATTTGAAACTGAAGATCAATACGGATATAAAGTAACAGATTGGTCTAAGAATGAAACAGTTTTCTATGGAGTAAATAAGAAAACTGGTGCTTTACAAAAGTTAGATATGTAGATTTTAAAAAAGAAAGTGTTTTTTCTCACTTTCTTTTTTTATATGTAGAATTTTTAAAATGAAAAAATAGATGAAGTAGCCGAGTAAAATAAGAAGTCAGGTCATAAAGACATATCCTTTTTTTAGGGGGAGTACCAACAAGTCGCTTAGCTTGGTAAATCCGTCTTTTCATCATTTTACTTCATAAAGAAAAGACACCCATATAAGAGTGTCTTTTCCGATAGTTTGTTTAGCAGAAGCAAGCAGCTCCAACGATGATTAATAAAATGAATAACACAACCAATAATGCAAATCCTCCAGCAAAACCGCAGCCTCCGCCGCAACTACCACCAAATCCCATAATAGTTCCTCCTTTAATAAGAGGGGAAAACAAAGGGTCACTCGTGTTTATTAACGGATTCCATTTACTTTATGTTTTAACGTATAAATATGAGCAGGTCCTTTTGAAAATAAAAAAAGACACCTTGAGGTGCCTTTATGTAATTAATATTCGCTAGCGTAAAATTCTTTTATTAGCTTTATTTCATTTGTATCCGGATCAAACTTAAATATTTTAATTTGATTAGATTCGTCTTTATAGGCAAATGTATGATCGCCAACTTGGGTCATATTACTAGTGTTTAACATAGGATCGCTACTATGGTCAGTGATTTCTACAGGTTTCTCACGGTCCCAAAATGCAATGACAATGATCAAGATAATAAGACATATACGTATGTTACGTAGTTCTCTTGCTAGAGGATGCTCCATATGATAGTCTCCTTTTTCATTTGCTAGATTTTGTGTATAAAAGAGATATTTTCTATGAGAATATAAATAAAAAAGACACTGTAAAAAGTGTCTTTTTTATTTAATTTATGCGCATTGCTTAATAAGACGCTAGTTCCTCAAGTTAAATATGAGTAACTATGTAGGGTAGTTCTATTATAACATTTTAACCATTAATGGGTCTATATGGAATTTGATTAATGGTTATGTTTGATTATTCGGAATGATACACGTAGTGAAAGGTATTTGTTACCTACAGTAATTGTAAAATATAATGATGTATATAACTAGTCTTGTAATAAATTTTTACTATATTTAAAATTAAAATGGAAAAAGTATAAAGAAGGAGCTGTAACATATGGGCGCTTGGGGAACTGGGTTATTTGATGATGACACGACTTGTGATGTGAAAGAGCAGTTTATTGAATATATAGAAGAAGGTAACAGTGTAGAAGAAGCAACTAAGCTCATTTTAGAAGAGTATGTAGATGAGTTTGATATAGAGGAAGATTTAGAAGTAATGTCTTTAGTATACATTGGTCTTGCGGCAATACAATTGGAGAAAGGGTGTCTTCAAGAAGAAGTTCGTAACAAGGCAATTGCATTAATTGAACGTGGGGCTGACCTTGAGCTTTGGGAAGAAGCTGATATGGAAGATTATGAAGAGAGAAAAAAAGTTTTAGATGAATTTAAGCAACAGCTGATTAACGGTTAATATTTTTCAACATGAAAAGGAGACATCTTAATAGGTGTCTTCTTTTTTCATTGTGAATAAAGTACGGAGCTATATTTCCCTTTACACGAACATAAAGGTATAATATAGTTTAGTTAACTAAACTAAACTATATAAAATCGTGGCTGGAGGAAGAACGCTATGACGAGATCATATAAAGAAGTAATTAATGAAATGAATCGAGCCTACACAGAACTCTACATTTTACTATTTCAAGATTTAAAGGATGAGTTCGGTCTTACTGGGCAGCAAGAGAGCATGCTATTTCATATCAATTTAAATGAAAACACAACAGCGAATAACATTGCGAGTACGTTTAATATAACGAAAAGTGCTGTGAGCCAAGTTTTATCAAAATTAGAAAAGCAACAGATGATTTCAAAACAAGTAAATCCGAATAATAAAAGAGAGTATTTCCTTACACTTGGTCCAAACGGTAGTAAGTATATGGAGCAGTTGTCTGAGTTAGATGATGTATTAATTGAGAAGTATTTTTCAAAAATTGATATCGGTGCTTTAGAACAAATGACGGATACGTTAAAGAAAATAAATAAAGTGATATTGGAAGAAAAACAGAAGGATCTTGATTGTAATGAGTAAGAACGTAGATGAGGTAATGAGTAGAAAGGAGGAGAAGCGTGTGATGAGTTACATACCAAATATGATGACGATAGCGAATTTTATTTGTGGGATATTGGCCATTTATTCTGTTTTCTTTCAAGATATGTATGGTGCAGTCATGTTCATTATTACAGGTATGGTATTTGATTTGTTTGATGGTATGGTGGCTCGGAAACTGGATGCTGTTTCGGAAATTGGCGGAGAGTTAGACTCATTTGCGGATTTAGTTACCTTTGGCGTGGCACCGTCTATTCTCGCCTATAGTGCCTCGTTAAAAGATTTGCAATCTATCGGGATGATATGTGCGCTCGCTTACAGTATTTGTGGAATGCTGCGGCTTGCGAGATTTAACACGCAGCAAAGTAAACTCCCGACGTTTATCGGCATGCCTATACCATTTGCGGCAATGTGTCTTCTTATTTTATGCCTCCTGAATAATCCAATTTCCGTGGCGTTTGGTACATGCGTACTCGCTTATTTAATGGTAAGCAAAATCAAATTTCCTCATTTTAAAAAAGATATATCTGAAAGCTTGAAGTCCGAAAGATGGGACTAATGAGAAAGATAAAGGAGCATAACATGATTCGTATGGCATTAAGATCATTCAATATACAAATATATTGTTTGCTAGGCGTGATGTTAGTAGGATGGCTGATGACCCCTTTTCGAGCCCAGTTTGTAGGGGGAAGCATTGGTCTCTTAGTGAGTATGTACTGCGCCTGGATTTTAGGAAGGCGTATTGAAAAGTTCGGAGATAGTATCGTAAAAAAAGAAAAAGCACCGATGCTCGGAATGATGAACCGGTTCGCAGCCGCAATTCTCGGCGCGATTATTATGTATGAAATTGAACACCGTGAGTACATGTGGACATTTGCTGCTGGAATTATGGGTGGGTATTTCTTGGTTATTATTAATTTGGGGTATTATAGTATGAGGAATGAGAAGAAATAGATGAGTAAACTCTCAAGTATAGAATGATATACTTGAGGGTTTTTTTATTATATAAAAAGTTTGCTCATTTTAAATGTATCTATTACTTGTTGCAACATATCCATTAGAAAAACCCCCATTTCAGTACCTCTAACAATATAACATATATATTCCTTATTTTTGGAAATCTTAATCTATTAAATGTCTCTTTTTCGGAGGTCCTCCATTTGTTTAGAAGGATTTTCTATTTTTACTAAGAATGAACAGTAATGTATAATCTAATTTCCATGAATGTAATAGGGAGGCAGTGAAATTTGAACAGGAAAATTTGGTATGTATTTACTTGTTTTGCTCTTTTAGTATCTGGTTATATTGTTGTCCAATATTCTATTATGGATGGATTTCAAACAGGGCTTGTAAAAGCGAAGCTCATGTATGGATCTAAATTAAGTGAGTTCTGGTATGTGATGTTATTTATACATATTACGACTAGTATAGTAGCATTAGTAATTGGTCCGTTTACATTATCCACTAAATTTAGAGAAAGGAATATCAACCGTCATCGAATAGCTGGGAGAATCTATATGGTTGGTATATTATTAGGCGGCGTTTCTGGACTATATCTATCTTTTTATGCTACGGGAGGATTGGTGGCGAAGCTAGGTTTCGGTTTGTTATCTGTATTTTGGCTAACTTCAGCATATCAAGCGTTACATAGAGTTAAGAATAAAAAAATGAAAGAGCATCGGAATTGGATGATTAGAAATTATGCTTTAACCTTTGCGGCAGTTACATTAAGAATTTGGCTACCGTTGTTTATCGTTCTATTTGGAATAGAGCAGTTTGAACTTAGTTACGCGGTTATTGCTTGGTTAGCGTGGGTACCTAATTTAATTATCGCAGAATTATTTATAAGACAAAGACTGAATAAAGGAAAATACGAGGAAAATGAGGATTTACATTTTTGATGTGAATCTGCTGTCATATTGAGGGCAGAATTCTTCAGTAGTTCAATGTTTTTATAGATGTAAGCATGTTGCTATCTAACAACGAATAGCTGATTCCTAACGAGAGTAATAATAAAACCCAACATAAAATTTAAGAAAAATTTTATATTTACCCCACTTTTTATTTTAAAAGTTTTTCCTATCCTATAAACAAGTTACATCAAGGAGGAGACTGAAAATGAAGAAGTGGGGATTTTTTATTTTTAATATATTCCCGATATTTGAAGCGAAAGTACTATTTTTTAAACTATGTTCTAAAATAATAGATGAAAATGTAAAGTTAGGGGATTCCACATGCATACAGGAGTTTTAATTAGTTATTTGTATACATATTTTTTCACTATAATTTTTTGTATTGTATTTCAAATTGGATTTTATTTTAAAGCGAAAAACAATATATCTATTCGGCATTTTCTATGGGTGTATGTTTTTCTGTTTTACCTTTCGCTCGTGTATAAGGTGACGCAAATCGCGACTGTATGGGATATAAGTAGATATGAAACGTGGATTCGTGTAAATCAAATTAATTTGACTCTATTTGATACGGCAGGTAGTACTACATATCTTTTGAACATTGTACTGTTTATGCCATTCGGTTTTTTATTACCGACCATTTGGCCGCAATTTAGAAAAATGAAAAACACCGTATGCGCGGGATTCTTTTTTTCATTGGCAATTGAGTTAAATCAATTACTAAATAATAGAATTACAGATATTGATGATTTATTTACGAATACTCTCGGGACGATTGTTGGGTATGTATTATATACAGCATTATTTAAAATGATATTGAAAAGAGAGGAAAAAAAGATTGATACGAACTCTTCGCTAGTCATAAAATACGAGGCTATTTTTTGTTTAGTGTGTTCATTTGTAGGAGCGATGTTAATTTATTATCCAGCTTTGTTTGGAAGACCTGTCATCATTCAGTGAGGTAATTACGAATTTCTATTTAACGCTCGTACGATATTTCAATTTACAAAAAGCCTTTAACTCGTTATAGTTAAAGGCTTTTATCATCATAATTTTTACTTACCAACTACCCACTCGAGTATCCGCCTTCAACCACTTCACCCAATCCAAATCCTCTACCTTAAGCAAACTAAGCGAAACACCTTTCATATCTAAAGAAGTGAGCAGGGTACCGACTTTTACGAACTTCACATGCAATCCTTCCAGTTCACACAAACGGCGAATGTCATTTGCGAAAATGTATTGCTCCATTAATGGTGTAGCACCGAGTCCGTTAATAAGGATGGCAAAGTTGTCTCCTTTTCTCCAGCGATAAATGCTTTTTAGTTTGTTCATTAGTTCAATCGCTAATATTTCAGAAGAGGATAGTGCTTCTTTACGGTAACCTTTTTCTCCGTGAATACCGACGCCGTAAAAGACTTCATCATCGTTTAATGTGAATGAAGCTTGTCCTTTCACTGGATCGTTGGCAGGTGAAAGGGCGACTCCTAATGTGTGTAAGTTTTCAGTGATAGAACGGCCAAGTGCAGTCAGCTCTTCTAAAGAATGCCCTTCAAGAGCGGCCGCGCCTAATATTTTTTGAACGAATACAGTACCAGCAACACCGCGTCTTCTTTTATTAAAAGAAGCATCATCTTCAATTGAAACGTCGTCATTTACGATGATGTGGTCAATTTCTCTTCCTTCTTCTTTTGCGATTTGCTTTGCCGCTAAAAAGTTCTGAACATCATCTTTAAAGTTTTTAATGATGAATAAAATGCTTTTCTCCTTCGGTATGAGGCGAGTTGCCGCCACAATTTGTTCCACTGTAGGCGGAGTGAAAATGCTGCCGTTTACTGCCGCCGTAAGCATTCCTTTTCCTACATAACCAATATCAGCAGGTTCATGTCCGCTACCACCGCCGCTTATAATCGCGACGTTTTGCTTTAGTTTTTCAATATCTTTTACATAAATGATGTGATTTGTTTCGTCATAATTTACTTTGTCGTTATGTTCAAAATAAAAGCCATGCATCATATCTTGAACGATATTTTGTACATCATTCATAATCTTTTTCATTGCTTTTGCCACCCTTTAATTACTTTGCTGATTGCTCCAGTAATAGTAGTAATTGATTGTTTATCATATTTTTCATGAGAGAAGACATAATGGATGGATCTACTTCGCACTTACTTTCAATCCAATCTTTTATCGTTCCAACGAAGCCGTGACTATAAAAGGAGGCAATCGTATTTTTTGTCTCATCAGAAAGGCTGAATCCACAGCTCACAGATAGTTCATCAATAATCTTCATATATAAGTTTTTCGTATGCTCAAATAAATAGTGATTAAACGAGTTTTGTTCAATGACTTTAAAAGCGTTTCGATAAAATTTTTGATTTTCGTAAAAGTAATCAAATAATAAATCAAAAATGTTTTCCCACGTTTCATAGTCGAGAAAGTCGATAATGTTTTCCTTCGTTTCTTCTCTATAAATCCAGCCTAATAGTTCAAATTTATCTTTAAAATGATAATAAAAAGTTTGCCTACGCATTTGACAGTGTAACATAATATCGCTCACTGATATTTTATGAAATGACTCTGTTTCCATTAAATATTTCAATGAATTCGCGATTATCTTTTTAGAAATTATAGAAGAGGTCATCTGAATCATCCCTAGAATGTTATTAATATAAAAATCCTATCTATAAATGAGAGCGGTGTCTTTAGACAGATTGTCCATTTTGTCCGTTTACTATAAAACGCTTTCATTTTAACATGAGTAGTAAGAAGAAGATTTCAAATATATCACAATATATTAAAGGAATTGAGGGAGAATCACAATGAAAAAGATTATAAACAAACCAGAAACATTAGTAATGGAAATGTGCAACGGAATGGTTATGGCTCATCCGGAGCTTGAGCTTTTGAAAAAATATAAAGTAATTAAGAAGAAAGAAATGAACGAAAATAAAGTAACGTTAATTAGTGGCGGCGGTAGTGGTCATGAGCCGGCACATGCGGGATTAGTCGGAAAAGGAATGTTAGATGCGGCAGTGTGCGGAGATGTGTTTGCGTCACCTTCACAAATTCAGGTATACCAAGCGATTAAAGAGACAGCTAGTAAAAAAGGTACGTTATTAATTATTAAAAATTACAGCGGCGATATTATGAATTTCAAAAACGGAGCGCATTTAGCGACGGAAGATGGAATTGAAGTAGATTACGTAAAAGTGGACGATGATATTGCGGTAGAAGATAGTTTATATACAGTAGGACGCCGCGGCGTTGCGGGCGTTATTTTAGTTCATAAAATTGCCGGTGCAGCAGCGGAAGCAGGTATGGATTTAGGAGCGGTGAAAGCTGTAGCGGAAAAAGCAGCTGCTAACGTGCGCACAATCGGTTTAGCGTTAACTTCTTGTACAGTTCCAGCGAGCGGATCACCTACTTTCACACTTGCGGAAGATGAAATGGAATACGGCGTAGGTATTCACGGTGAACCGGGAATTAAGCGTGAAAAAATGCTGTCAGCTGATGAATTAGCGAACCGTATGACAAATGATTTAATGAAAGATTTAGGAGTAAAAGATGGCGAGGAAATCGCACTTCTAGTTAACGGTTTTGGCGGAACACCACTACAAGAACTTTACTTATTTAACAACGCAGTTACGAGAGAATTAGCTGCTAGAAACATTAAAATCAATAGAGTATTTGTCGGTAACTATATGACGAGTATCGATATGGCAGGTATGTCTTTAACGGTAATGAAGTTAGATGATGAGCTAAAAACATTACTATCGAAAGAATGTAATACACCAGCGTTTAAAGTAGACGGTCCAGTTGAAAGTGTTGAGTATGTAAATGTACTTGAAGAGGCAGAAGAGAAGGAAGTTTCCTTTGAACTAGAAACGGCGGAAGAGCACGCTGTGATTAAAGATAATGTTATTACATTAAACAACATGATTTATCTCGTTGATAAAATGAGCGATATTATTATTAAAAATGAAGTACCGTTCTGTGAGTTAGACACGCATGCAGGTGACGGCGACTTCGGAATGAGTGTGGCAAAAGGATTTAAGCAATTAAAACGTGAGTGGCACTCTATTGTAGAACAAGAAAACGTAACAATCGGATCATTCCTTGACGGTTGTTCGATGATTATTATGGAACATTGCGGCGGTGCATCTGGTCCAATTTGGGGTGGAGCATTCCGAGCAGCTAGTAAAGCAGCAGGCGAAAAACGTGAGTTAACAGTGAAAGAATTCGCTGAAATGTTGCAAGCAGCTCTGCAAGGCATACAATCGATCGGTGAAAGATCATTCGGAAGAGGAGCAGTAGTTGGTGACAAAACGCTTGTTGATGCACTTGCTCCATGTGTAGACTCATGGTTAGACAACGCTTCAAACGAAGTAGACATGAAAACTGCTTTTGAAAAAGGAGCAGAAGCAGCGGTCAAAGGCGCAGAGTATACGAAAGAAATCGTAGCTCGCATGGGCCGCGCCGGTACAGTTGGTGAAAGAAGCTTAGGCTATCCAGATGCAGGTGCACATGCACTTGGGGTGATCTTTACGGAGATTGCGGGTAGTTTGAAGTAGGAATGAGAAGATCCCCTCTGCCTTGTGGTGGAGGGGATTTTTTAATTATAACCATCATTCTTTCAGCGGAAAAGTTTATTTATTAGCCAATCTAGAAGCAGCCTCTTCAACTTCTTTATATGCATTTTGTAATACTTCATTTGGATCTAGTACTGCTGTTCCTTGTGCACGAACGATTTGATAATCTTCAATACCAAGGAAATTAAACATTGCTTTTAAATATTTATGAGAGTATTCCACTTCTGTATACCAATTATCGTTTGTATAGATTCCTCCACTTGCTTGTATAACAAGCATTCTTCTTCCATCTTTAAGTAATCCTACTGATCCAGTTTCAGTATATTTAAATGTTTCACGTGCAATCATGATATTGTCCATGTAATCTTTTAACTTTGATGGAATATTAAAGTTGTGCAAAGGGAATACGATAACATACGTATTTGCACTTTTAAATTGTTGTAAAATCTCGGACATACGTTCCGTTACTTTTTGTTCTTCACCAGTCAACTCTTGTCCATTACCTTGTTTTTCCCATGCGCTTAAAACAGTTTTATCTATCATTGGTACTACATCATCGTATAAATTAATCTGTTCAATCGTTTCATTATTAAAAATTAATTCTTTATAAGATTCTAAAAAATGCTTAAAAACCTTAATGCTTACTGATGATGTATCATCCACTTTCGGATGTGCGTTTATGATAAGTGTTTTGTTCATTTGTATTTCCCCTTTTTAAAAGTTTTTTACATTTTAATTGTAGACCAAGTTAATCGTCGATTAACTTGGTCTTTAATATAAACTCTGAAATTATTTTTGTCAAATGAAATACATACTACTCTAAAAGGGCCTTTTTTTATTTGACTAAAATTCTAAATGGTCCTAAGATACAATTTGATAACCCTTAAAATAAAAAGCAGGTGATTTGTATATGCAATATAGTGTTGGGGTTGAATATGCCTTGCATTGCCTAGTTTATTTAATTAATAATCCTTCCAAAGAAAGTGTTGGAATAAAAGATTTGGCAGAGTTTCAAGGTCTTTCTGAAACATTTCTCTCAAAAGTTTTCGGTAAATTATCTAAAGCTGACATTGTAAATTCTGTCCCAGGTGTAAAGGGAGGATATAGGTTAGCTAAGTCTCCGGAAGATATCTCTTTTTGGGATGTAATAGAAGCTGTCGAAGGTCCAAAACCTATTTTTCAATGTAAAAATATTGTGCAGAATGGTCTACTATATCGAGACGAGGCTTGTAATTCTTGTGAACCTAGCAATTCTTCTTGTACAATTAACTTAGTAATGCTTGAAGCAGAAGAACATATGCGTGAGTTCCTCCGTAAAAAGACTCTTGCATGGTTAGATAAAGAACTTGATATTGTTTTACCTGAAAAGATAAGGGTAGATACTCGTGAATACTTCAAACAAAAAAACTCTAACTAAATCGCCATGACGAATTAGTTAGAGTTTTTTTGTTTTTTAACAATATCAATCAACTTTTATTTGTCTAGTTTAAAGTCTATTTCCATCGCCAATTTGATTTCTTCACGTATGTACCACATATTAGTAATTCGTCCCTATCAAAAGGAACGTTTTTTGCATTTAATATATTGTAAATATATTTTATTTCGAAAGGATGTGATGATATGGCTCATAAATCTACTGGATTAATAGTTTTAATGATATTTTACTAAGTTGAGGTTGCGTCACATCACCATTAAGCTAAGAAAATACAAATCCCCTATAACGAAAGTTTTATGCATCGTTGACTATTGGCAATGGGACGCTATGTCTACTAATTTTGTATAGAACAAGCATAAAAAATCTGTAAAAACTATTACTAAATTGAATCATGTTCTCTATTAACAATTTTTTTGATTTTATTCCCATATAAAACTTTCTTTGGATTTATAACTATAAGTAAAATCGCAACTATTAAATAAAAAATTGCAGTATACATAATTAATTCAATTAATGGTCCATTTATTATGCCAATAAATAAATTGAAGAAAAAGTGGATGATCATTGGAATAATTAAATTTTGATTTAAATTATAAAATGTTGTCATAATAATTGTAGTAGATATAATTGCAATCATAAAAAACAAAATATATTTGATTAAATTACTGCCTGTAAAACCTGTAGTAAACCATATAGGTAGATGCCACATTCCCCACCAAAAACCAATAATGATTGAAGATTTTAATGGTGAGTATTTTTTCTGGAGCTCCATTAATGCAAAACCCCTCCACCCTAATTCTTCTCCTAGTGGTCCAGATACAATAGTTTTAACAACATAATAAATTAACACGCCCCATGTAGTTCTATTAAAAATAGAGTCTGCTTCACTATTAGTCGAAATGAGAAACAGCATTGTCAAAAATATAATTATTTGAATGATACTGACAGTAAGAACGATAGAGTAGTTAAGTTTATTTTTAAATCTATCTTTTACGAATTGAATAAAATTTTGTCCAGGATAAATTCTTTTAAATAGAAACATAAAAGCAAAAGTGGAAGACCAAGCTGATATGCAGAGCATTACATCAAAAATCCAAGTTGGAACATGTAATAATTTTGTAATTCCTACAAGCAGAAAAAGTGGCCAAAAAATAATGTTGGTTAGTAATATAAAACTTACCACCGGCTTTTTCAGTCTTTTATCTTCAGTCATATACAATCCCACCTTAAGCTAAATTTTTAACATACTATAGTGTACTTATTCAGCGCGTTGAGATAATGAACTGAATATTCTTTCTATTATATTTGACATATGTAAATTCCTGCAGAGATTTTTCATTGTATATTTTGGAGTTACTTGACGTTTACGTTATAAGAGATATATACACCTTGGTTAATTTTAGATGCAATGGGTATTTCAAGATTTTTTTGCTTCATATATTAAAGAATATGAAACAGAACCAGAAAATGAAAAGATTTATACAGAACTATAGGTATATATAATTTTATACATTTACATAGTTTTTTAATTTTAAACAGTAAACTAATTCTGGATGGTGTCCTTCTTCAATCTCTCCTGTTGGCCTAAAACCCACTTTTTCATAAATCCGCTTTGCGCGTTCATTATCGTAAATAACCGATAAGAATATTTCTTCACATTTGTACGTCTGAACCATACTATCTATTACTGCCTTTAAAACAGGAACCCCATACCCTAACCCTTGATATTGATGGCCAAGCATCATACTAATTAACTCATATTGCTTCGTTTCATTTCTAAACCCATACGAAGCAAAACCTATTAAAATATCATTATCATATATAGCTTTCGGAGTAAATCCAAACGTTTGGCAAGCTGCAAGAAAGAAAGCATTTGAACCAACCCATCTTTCATATATTTGAATGTGTTTTTCTTGAAGTTTATCTGATTTTAAATTAATAATTTCAAAGAAATTTTCTTCTGTTACATCTACTAATTTTAGATTCATCTTTTCTCCTCTTTCCATCTTTTACATTATCTATTCTAATTCTTCATTGTATTTCTCATTCCTTTATCCTCTTAATGGATAAAACTATTCAATTTCAAAAATAGTCCGAAACCTTAACTTGATGGCAATGGGGTAGTACCACATACCTATCAAGTTAACAGAGAATGTTAATAGATAAAAATACTCCTTACAAAAATAAAGTGAAAAGTGATGTAAAATGAATTCGTAGATTTGAATAAGTAGGGGGAAAGTTCTAATACACAAAAAAGAAATTGAGGAATTATTTGAAGGCGTACCACCAATATTTTGGGAATTTTGTACGGTAAGCAGTCAAAACTATAAAAATTGATTGTAATGTGTTCGCTTAAGCCATTACCAAAAGATATTAACCACTAATCATCGGCACTTTGTTTTTGGTAATGCGTTTTAGTGACAGTGAAAGAAGCCATTGAGAAATGGGGCATTTCAGATCGTCGGATACAGCTGTTATATAAGCAGAGCAGGATTCTAGGAGCATATTGGCTCGGTTGGACATGGGCTATTCCAGAGGATGCTGTAAAATCTGTTGATGGACGAACGAAATAAATCTTAAAACTACAGGGAAAATACAGATTGCTGTGTTATCTTTTTTACGGAGGTATACATTTATGGATATACGAATACTGCTTGTCGAGGACGATGAGCATATTTGCAATGCAGTAAAAGTCTTTTTATCTGGAGCGGGATATAAGGTGGATGCTTGTTTTAACGGTGATGAAGCGTATACCAAGTTTTATGATAACACCTATCAGCTTGTCATTCTTGATATCTTGCTACCGGGAATGAACGGTCATGAGCTTTTAAGGGAGTTCCGTAAGTTGAATAATACGCCGGTTCTGATGATGACCGCTCTTTCCGATGATGAGAATCAAATCAGAGCGTTTGATGCGGAAGCGGACGATTATGTGACTAAGCCGTTCAAGATTCGGCTATTGCTAAAACGTGTGGAGGCGCTGCTCCGTCGCAGCGGTGCAGTGGCAAAGGAACTGCACTATGGCAAGCTGACAATTTTGCCGGAAGATTTCAAGGTTTTTTATGACGACGAACAATTACTTTTGACCCTTAAAGAGTTTGAAATCTTAATGCTACTGGTGCAAAACAATGGCAGAACACTATCTCATGAAGTTATTTTGTCCCGCGTGTGGGGCTACGATTTTGACGGTGATGGTAGCACCGTGCATACTCACATTAAAAACCTACGGGCGAAGCTACCGGATAATATCATCAAAACAGTACGCGGAGTGGGCTACCGATTGGAGGAAACTTCATGAAAAAGAATGGGATATTTATTAAGATTTTTGCCTATACGATAGTTGCTATGTTGTTGATTGTTTTCGTAACTACCGCATTGTTTTCAGGTCAATTCTTAACACTGTACAGAGCAGTTGAAAGGGAACAAATATTAGTGTCCTATCAGCCTTTGGTCAATAGAGTAAAAAATAGTGATTATAACGATATTCCCGTAACAGCGCAAAGGTTTCGTGACAAAAACCAATCATTTGAGTTTTGCATTATAGATGATAATGGCGGTGTGGTTTACGCTACGCCGGGTGCTGATACCTCGGATAATTTCAAGGGTGACTTTTACTATGTAGTGCATAATGATAAAGCCCTCGGCTATTCTGTCGTCGCCCAGACCAGACCGGGCATAACTGCCTTTTACAATGAAATAATTGTGCGAGCATTAGTTGCGTTGGCCATTATACTCACCCTCTGCCTTGTGTGCGCGTATGTTTTTGCACGGCAGATAACCAAACCCATCAAGCGACTAGCGGATGACGCCGGGAAAATGACAAGGCTTGAAGATGTACCGCAAAGCCTGCCTATACGCCGGGATGAATTAGGCGATTTGTCACGTGATATTCACTCTATGTACGATAAGTTGAAAGATACCATTTCTCAGTTAGAAAATGAAATCCTGCGGGTAAGGGAAATGGAGGAAGCACAGCGATATTTTTTTTCGGCGGCTTCACATGAGCTAAAAACGCCTATCGCGGCAACAAGTATCTTGCTGGAGGGTATGCTCGAAAATGTAGGTGATTACAAAGACCATCCCAAATACCTGCGCGAATGCATGAAGATGATGGACGCGCAGGACAATGTGATTTCCGAGATACTGGAGATTGTCAACCTGAGCGATGGGAAAATCTCTCAGGATTCTGAAAAACTGAAAGTCAGGCAAATAGTGGCTGACATACTGCCTGACTTTCAGATATTAGCTGAAGCAAACGGTCAGTGTATTGTTATGGACATTCCTGATGGACAAAACTGCCTTGTCGATTCTAAAATGCTTCAAAAAGTACTTTCTAATATCATTTTGAACGCAGTACAGAATACGCCTCCAGGCGGTGAAATTAGGATATGGAGCGAGCCTGTGGATAAACAATATCGCCTTTGCATACTAAACACAGATGCAAGGATAGACGATACAGTTCTGCCTAAGTTATTTGACCCATTCTACCGTATGGATAAAGTGCGGGGGCGGAAAAGTGGGCGCAACGGTTTAGGCTTGACTATCGTGCGGAAAACGTTGGAAGTAATGAACATTGAATATGCTTTGGAAAACGTTCCGGATGGCGTTCTATTTTGGATGGATTTGCCAAAGACATAAATAATACAAGGAGAAAAAATAATGAAATCAGAAAACCGAAATAAACTTACAATTACATTGTTTGTAGTATATATGCTGCTGTTGACAGGCGTCATTCTCTTCAAGTTACCATTTTATTCTTCTGAAATATCAGACGGGATACGAGTAATCAATCTGATTCCATTTCAGGGGTCTTTCGATGACAGCGGAACTATTGATTTTAGAGAAATAAGAGATAATATACTTATTTTTATCCCTTTAGGTATATATATTTGTATGCTAAAAAGTAAATGGCCTTTTATGAAGAAAGTTCTTCCCATTTTTACTTTGACATTGGCGTTTGAAGCTATACAATTCATTTTCGCAATAGGAAGAAGCGATATTACTGATGTACTTGGCAATACGCTTGGAGGGGTAATAGGCATTGGTATTTATGCTTTATTGTTCAAGATTTTCAAAAACAGGACTGTTAAGGTTGTAAATATACTCGCCTTTGTAGTAACTGTTTGCGTAGTATTATATTTCACTTATCTGTTTTATCTCAGCCATTTTGTTATGAGGCGTCTGCACCACTGATGTTAGCAACCAAGCTTTATCACTTTGACCGACAGGGTTATTCCTGCCGGTCTTTTTTTGTTTTCTCCGCTACAGACAAACTACAGGGAAAATACAAATTGTTTTGCCATAGGAGCATGACAAACGTAAATGTCTATTTTACGCCATACATAGGATGACTACCGCAATGAAAATGAAAAAACTAATCGCACTCGCTTTATCATTTTTTCTCGTACTATTATTTCAACCAACCTACTGATTGATTGAAATAGGAATATTTGATTAACTTTATTGTCATTGGATCCCCTGCCACATTCCAACCATCTATACTCCCAAAAATGAAAATTCGAGCTGTATTCCGCAAATAAGTTTTTAAAATTATCATTTTGGGGTATTTATTTTTCCTAGTTTGATGGGGAGGGGTAGCACCAACAAAATGTTCTTATTTCTTCAAAGCTTTTATTGCTTCACTTAAATAAATAGTATGTCACATACTAATTTCATTAATTAAGAGGTTTCATGCACTACTTCTTATAAGTTGATCTTGTAGCGCTTTTTCTCGTAATTCACTATGTTTTCCAAAGAAAATAATGAAAGGAAAGGCGATGAATACATTTGCAAAATGACAATATTGTAAGAATACACGAATGTTTGTAAGAGAGTTCGATGTTTTCCTTTTTCTTTTTCTATAACCCTATCCATCTCTTTATACATTCCTATCATGGCGGTACTCCATTTATAGGTTATGAGAAAGGGTATTTTTTGCACTATTATCTATTCTTGGATATTATTAATAATATCTATATGAACTTATGTTTTTATTAAAAAGGTTTGGCGGTGTGTAAAATGATGAAAGGGATTAAAAATATCGAAACGAAAGAACCGATAAACATGTTTCTATTTATTCCCTGTAGTACTCTTTTGTTTGATAATATTTATCAACATTTTATTCTTGGAAAGGATTTTACACTAGAGAAGCTTTTATTTGAACTCGTATTTTTATTTATTTTCATTTCATTTTTTTTATGTAATAAGTGTTTACAAAAAATGAATAAACAAATGTTTACAAAATATATTTTTCTTGGTGTTAGTATTATTTATCTTTTGGCATATGATCTTATGTTTATACGTGATCCAGGTTCGTCTTTACATATCCCATATTTAGAGTGCTTCCTAGTAATTTCTGCACCTTTATTTTTAAGTATTCATTATCTTCTAACGGTATCTATTTGTATGGTATGTAGATTTTTAATTGCTATTTATTATTTTGAAATTAATTATCCAATATCATTAATATTATTGTTTCTAATCATTTTTGTTACGTCATTTTTTGTATTTCTTTCATTAAAATTTTTAGTACAAAAAATAAAAGCATCCTATGAAAAACAAATGAAAGAAACAGCTTTATCGATAATGAGGATAATGGAACTAAAGGATCAATATACGAAAGGGCATAGTGAACGTGTAGCCAATTATGCTACGATTCTTGCTAAAGAAACAAATGAATATGATGATAATTCTTTAAAACAATTTCATTTTATTTGTTTATTACATGATATAGGAAAAATAGGTATTCCCGATGAGGTTTTAAAGAAAGCATCTTCTCTTACAGAAGAAGAATATAATCTTATTAAGACACATCCACAATTAGGATTAGAAGTTTTTAAAAATATATCTTTAATAAAAGGTAGTGAAGATATAATTCTTTCTCATCATGAAAGATGGGATGGAAAGGGCTATCCTCAAAAACTAAAAGGAAATCAAATACCATTATGCGCAAGAATTGTTGCAATAGCAGATGCATTCGATGCAATGACTTCTTCAAGAGCATATCGTTCGGCTCTATCTCCTGAAGAAGCTTATAGACGTATTATAGAAGGATCTGGTACACAATTTGATCCTTCTATAGTAGAGGTTTTCAAAAAGGTATTTCCTTTGTGGGAAAGAATGGTCCCGAATTCTTTTCGTTAAAAACGCATGTCTGAAATCGATTCTTATTTGAGGTATGATGAATGCGAAAAATGAAACCCCCGAATCTAATCGTAATAAAAATTTGGAACTAGATCATGAATAAGGCACATAAAGAAAAGGTACCCATATGGGTACCTTTTCTAATAGTTTTTTAGCAGAAACAACTACATCCGATAATGATTAATAGAATAAATAATACAACTAATAAAGCAAATCCTCCAGCGAAACCGCAGCCTTCGCCGCAACTACCACCATATCCCATAACAATAGTGCCTCCTTTAGATAAAAGGGTAAAACTAGGGTTCATTCCATGGATTTTAATGGGTTCACTTTACCTTATGTTTTAAAGAATGAATGGAGCAGGTCCTTTTGAAAATAAAGAAAAGACGCCATTAGGCGCCTTCCTTTTAGGTAGATAAGACTTTAGTTTTCCAATCTAAAGAAATTTTGTATCAGTTCCTTGTGAGTATATCATAATATCTGATTGATTTATTATGCATTGTTACATACTTCTCTAAATCCCTCTATTTTTTATTTGATAAAATAAAATCCTAATATTACCAAAAGTTAAATAAATATTTCTATATATTCAATATATTTACATTAATTACAAAAGTGATACATTTAAGTTATAAGCTATAAAAACTATTAAAGGGGGATTTATTATGTTCAAGAAATTAGTAGTAGGAGTATTGGCAACTGGTATTGCATTAACAGGAGGAATTGGGGCAGCTTCAGCTGATACGCAAAAAGCTGTGAGTTCTCCGAAGCAAGCAACATGCTCAATTCCTTATGAGTATTCTAATGGTAAATTCAAAAGAACTCTGTATTACTCAAATGGAGTATATGCTAATAGTTTTACTGAAAATGTTTGTGGCGGGACGATTACGTGGTATTTAAAACATGTTCAAAATGGAGTTGCTTTTTACGAAGGTAATTTAAAATAGTAGATTCTTTGAACCTCATTTATTGAGGTTCTTTTAGTTTTTAAACTGATTCTTCACAAAAAAAGACACCTAAAGGTGCCTTCCTGCGACTTTTGTAAGTATCTTTTACGAAATTATGATTGTTTTTTATTTTGTATTTCAATCAGTTCATCTGGTAGCGTTTTTGTATAATATTCTTTTTCTGTTAGTTCAAATATAAATAATGCTTTTTTCCAGTTATAAACAACCTCTTCTACATTATGTTGTTTAATCTTTAATAAATATTGACCTTTTAAATAGAATAGTTCACCTAATAGGTATAAAGTATTTAAATTAATTGCTAATTTTATACCCTTATCAAGGTATTTTATTGCCTCTTCATGTTGATATATGGAGTCTAAACATTTTGCTAAATTTAACATGATTTTTAATTTAATTTCTTTATCTCTAGGAAAATCTAACTTATTAAAATTAGTTAAACATCTTTTTAATATATTAATACCTTTTTCATAATTTTTATTTTCTGCATAAAATATAGCCATTGTTTGCATAATATCTATTTCTCTTTCTGATAAAAAATCAGAATTAGTTAAAGTCAGTTTTAATGCATTATTTAAAAGATCTAAAGCAGTTTTTATTGATCTATCCACCATAAATATAGCAATTGCTTCGTGCCATATTAGAAACTGTTTCTCTTCTTTTGTTTGAAAATTATTTAAGTTTTTCTCTTTTTTTACTATTTCATAAAGTTCTTTATATTGTTTTTGCTTTAAGCAGTCTTTTATTACGTATTTTACGTTTTCTACATATTTTAATCTTTTGTTTTGAGTTAGTGCAAATATATTATTTGGATCAATACCAAGTCTTTCTGATAATTGATATAACAATATACTAGATGGATAAATCATACCTTTTTCAATCTTGCTAATTTGACTTTGTGAACATATTCCATGACATAATTCGGATTGTGATATATTTTTTTTCATTCTAAGTTCTTTAATGATAATACCCAAATCGTTAAATTTCATTTTTCCACCTACTATCTAGCACTTTATTTATAAAGAGATATTCCTTTACCTTAATGTAATGTAAAAATAATATAGTTGCAATTATTGTTTGGTGTAAAGGGCTTACCGTTTTTATAAGGTGGTGAGGATTTTAGTATGTACAAAGAAGATACCCAAAGGTGCCTCCTGCAACTTGAACCATCTTAATTTTAATAATATGTATTGGAAGCTCATACGAATATTATTTTACCATGTTAAATACCTAAATTCATTGAGAGAAAGATATAACTCATTATTCATTCTGTCAAAAAGGATTTATCTAACGTAACGTATGAACGTTCCATAAAATGTATCAAAAAAAATGAATAAATCGTAATTGGCATGAAAAAAGGGTTTTTACTATTACGTAAGAACCCTTAAACAAAGAAAAAAGTCGTATGTGCCTCTATAGTATTGTAATGAAATTAAATAAAAACGCTATTTTAATACAAAGCGAAATTGAAAGTTAACAAGCAATACTTAAAAGAGTAAGAGCTGCAAATCCGTAAACTAATAAGCTACTAGTAGCAAGAAATTTTATAAGTTCATTTGTAGAAATAATAGTTAAACATAATGCTATAGATGCACCTATAAAGAATTGGTACTTTGTATGTATATTTGTAAGATTAATTATTACAAGTACAGTTAAGAAAAGTGAAATGAAGTTAAAATATCTTTTCATTGTCATATTTCCTTTCAATGTTTGATCTGTATTTATTATACCAGTGTGTACCAGTAATAACATACTTTGTAATGAAGTTTAATAGAAATCTTATTTTGCCATAAATAAAAAGTCGGTTGTTTCCACAATCACTTTTCAGTGAAACAATGCAATTTTTTAGAAATAAAATATGGATGATTCCTGAAAATGTTATAGGATATAATTCAATTTTTATCCCGCGTTAACGGAAAGTAAAACTCCCACCTCAAAATTCAGTTGGAGCAAAGAAGTTAAGTGGGGGATGAACAAAACCCCCACTAATTAAAGTTTCACTTTATAAGAAAGGAATGACTATATTATATGAAAACTTGTCTAACAAGGTTACATATAAAAGAGCAGCTAGCAATAGCTAACTGCTCAATACAAGGAGATACAGAGAAAACTAAATGAATGTTGGCATACAGCCTATCAACATTATGGACATAATATTGAGTTTTATTCGAAGGAATTCATGTTTTATAAATTACATTACGATAGTCGATATTCTCCATATTGACCAGAAAAGAACCAAGAATTCTAGTGAAATTCCAAGTGTTCTTTTTCTAGTTTTTTGAAATTCTTTTATTAAATAGCCAACAGCACTAATTGCTATAAGAATGAAAAGAATAAGTTCTAGTGTAACTGGCATTTGATTCGCCCCTAATATGTTAATTTGTAATATAAACATTATAGGATATTTTTGTGGTTAGTAGTGAAAAATTTAGCAAAACTATCTTCTCTATATGAAAAAAGATCCTGCTGTCTCCAACAGAACCTCTTCTAAAATGGCAAAGAGTAACTCTTACCTTACTCTTTGTTAATAATATTACAGGAATGTTAATGAAAATCCAAGACTCCTTATATTGAGAAATAAAGAAGAATTATTCTAAAGAATTCCAATATAAAATTAGAGATTACCATGAAGGGAGTTATAACGAGTTACTACCTATTATATATTCATAAATAAAAAAACATAATATTAATACGGAAAAATATATTAATATGAATTTTTGCATATTTTAAAATTCAATATATCCCTCAAAACCTTTTAATTGTATAATGTATTTTGTCATATTTTTAGATTTTTCGACAAAAAACAACATGAATAGAGAACAAATTGGGAGAAGGAATTATGTACACAAAACTATTAAAATCAATTACATCATTATCACTTATTGGTGGTGCTTTACTGTTTACAAATGGTAGTGATGTGAGAGCAGCTGAGGCAAGTATTTTTTCTGATGTGCCTACGTCGCATTGGTCGTATCCGGCAATTAAAGATTTATCGAGTAAAAATATTATTTCTGGTTATGGAAATGGGAAGTTTGGTTTCGGTGATGTTGCGACGAGAGAGCAAGTTGCAGCTTTAATTTATCGTGCGTTGTTACCGAATAAGCAAGGTGGTACGTTTAGTAATGATGGTGCTCGTTACGTATTACAAGATGGATCTACTTTAAACAATCCGTATCGAGATATTCGCTCAGGATCCACATTGTTTCCAGAAGAGGTTTTAACGTTAACGAAATTAGGGATTTTTAACGGGGATGGAAACGGAGGTTTTAGACCGAAAGATTCTGTTAGCCGTGCAGAAATGGCGCAAATTATTAAAAATGCTTTTCAAGTTTCGGCTAAGCAAAAGCATACATTTAATGATGTTCCAAATGGTTTTTGGGCAGAAGGGGCGATTAGTGCGGTGCAGTCAAACGGGATTGCATCTGGTACAGGCGACGGGAAATTTGAACCTGCTAAAACGGTAACGCGTGAACAATATGCACAGTTTTTATATAATGCTTTGCAGTATAAAAAGCCTGCGGTTGCGGTGCAAAATACAGGAGATGCAGCACTATTAGCAGCATTCAAAGATGAAGTACAGAAGCGTATTAATGCGTACGAAACGAATATTACACTTCCATATAAAACGACAAATAGTAATACAAAAGAAGTGATGAATACACTTTTTAACGCCTATAAAGAAGTGGCAAGTAAAAATGAGTATACAAATAATAATAGATCGAATGTTTCATATGGACTTTCTGGATCACCTGGAAATTATACGTTTACGCTAAAAATTACATATCGTGAAACGAAAGAACAAACAGAATATGTAATGAAGCAAGCGAAGGCAATTGTTTCTTCTATTACACAAGTTGGGATGGATGATCACGAAAAAGTGAAAGCGATTCATGATTATGTCGTAAAACATGTTTCTTATGATACGTCTTATAAAGCTTACACAGCATATGAAGCACTCGTAAATCGTTCTGCGGTTTGCCAAGGTTACGCACTATTAACTTATCAATTATTAAAAGAAGCTGGAATTGAGAATCATTTTGTAGTAGGAACTGGAGACGGTCAGCCTCATGCTTGGAACTTAGTGAAAATCGAAAACAAATGGTATCATCTTGATACAACATTTGATGATCCGGTTCCAGATGAACAAGGCCGCGTAACATATTCCTATTTCAACTTATCAGATGAGCAAATCACAAGAAATCATGAGTGGAACCGAGGGGAATATCCGCAAGCTACAACAAATTATTATAGTACATTAACAAATAAAATTGCGGTAGGTGGTACGAAAACTCCTGCATATCAGCAAATATTAAAAGATACAAAGCTAAACTATTTAGGAAATGAATACATCGCAAATAACTATAATGAATTCAAAAATAAAATGCAGCAACGTTATAACGAAAAGTTACCAAAGATTGAAATTCTTTATAAACAATCAATGGATGGCGCATTGCAAGATGTGAAAAAAGCAATTGGGGAAATCGGTTATCCGCAAGGGGCGAACCGTGTTTCTTATAAAGCGGAGCCGTATAATGCGAAAGAAGGATATTCTTTAGTGACGATTACGTTTATGTAAAAAAGCAACCTAGATTCCATGTTGGATCTAGGTTGTTTTTTTTTTTTTTTTTTTACTTAATTTGACATATACAGTTTAACTGTATAAAATCAAACTATACAGTTGAACTATATAGTTTAGCTATATATTTATCGTTACATTGGAGGTCTTTATGAATAGAGATAAAAATTTACCATTAACGGAAACGACGTATTACGTTCTTTTAGCTTTATTAGAGCCAGCACATGGTTATTTAATTATGCAAAAGGTGGAGGAGCTGAGTAATCATCAAGTGAAAATCGCAGCGGGTACATTGTATGGGGCGGTTGAAAATTTATTAAAACAAGGGTTAATAGAATCGGTAAAAAGTGAAGATAAACGAAGAAAAGTGTATGTCATTACGGAACGTGGGAAAGAAGTATTGCACTTAGACTTTATGAGAATGCAGCGCATTATTACGGTTACAAAGGGGTTATTACACGTATAGTTAGGGGGAAACGATGATGTGGAGATTGAAATTCTTTCTAGACTTTGAGAAAGAGGAAAAATGGTTAGAAGAGATGGCTTGGAAAGGCTATCAACTAGAAAGTAATACATTTGGTTATACATTTAGATATACAGAGCCGGAAGATGCAACGATTAGAATAGACCATAGAGTATTTAGTAGAAAAAGTGAATTTATGAATTACTGCACATTATTTGAAGATAGCGGCTGGGAGCGTATAGCTGGTAATCGGTGGTCAGGTACGTACTATTTTAAAAAGGTAAATGAAGAAAGTGAAGATGACATTTTTTCAGATCAAATGTCACGAGCAGGGAAGTACAAACGCCTATCTAAAACATTTTTAGAACTAGCAATCTGTTATTTACCGATATTATTTTTATTTATGTATAGTGATACGATGAATTTAGGAGCGTTTGTAAATCCGAAAGAACTATACTTGACGCCAGGATTATGGGATAAGCAAGGCTTATCATTTCTATGGTCATTCTTATTTGAAACACCATTTGCATTAATGAGAGGATTGTTTTTGACATTTATCCCCGTTGCAGCATGTATGTTTTTCGTTTGTTCTTATAAAGCACATAGGTTGTATGAAGAGAGAAGATGATAGAAAGTATAAATTTTATTGATATGTTACACCGGCTTAGCATGTAGTTTTACCTTTAATTAATAGCTTGTTCTTTTATTAATCGCTGCATGGACTAGAAAAAGATCTAATATAAAAGACCAGCACATAAACTATTGTATTTCTCAATAAACAAAACAATTTAATGTGGTAAAATAATAGTTGGTGGGAGTCCAATACATATTATTAAAATTAAGATGGTTCAAGTCAGAAGAAGGCACCTTAAGGTGTCTTTTTCTTTTTTTTCAAAATGACGGTTTTGGCTTAAAGAAGATAAATTTTCAATGGATGATTACCATGAATATATAGATAAAGTTCATCCATATATTTGTAGAAAGGGGGAATTCACATGAAGAGAGATGATAATAAGATTGGTCATTTTACATCTGAAAAAGGAAAAAAAGACTTTCAAAGTGCCTACGATGAATCAATGGCACTTCTTCCACCACCTAACGATACGAAAGATATAGAAACTACATATGGTACAATTCGTACGTATTACTTTACTAAAGAGGAAAATAAAAATAAGGAACCAATACTCTTACTCCCTGGACGAGGTGCATCTACCCCAATGTGGGTACCCAATTTAGAAGGGTTAAGGGAGAAAAGGCCTGTTTACACAATAGATTTACTCGGTGAACCTGGAATGAGCGTGCAAACGAAGGTGATTGAAAACCAAAAACAACAAGCAGAATGGTTGAATGGAGTAATTGAAGGATTAGGTTTAGAAAAAGTACATATCGTGGGTGTCTCCATTGGAGGTTGGACAGCAATGAACTTGGCCAGATATAATCCTGAGCATATTGCTACGGCTAGTTTAATGGATCCAGTTTTTGTCTTTGCGCAAATATCCATAAAGATGATTCTAGCATCTATTCCAGCTTCCGTTCCTATTGTACCTAAGTTTATAAGAGAAAAGATGTTAAGTTATGTTTCTGGGGGAGCAGAAATAAATAACGATGAGCCAATCGCTAAGTTAATTGAGTCGGGTATGCGTAATTATAAATTGAAAACGCCAGCACCTGATCTATTTAGTAAAGAAGACTTAAAAAATATTAATATTCCAGTGCTTGCATTAATGGCTGAAAAAAGTACAATGCACAATTCGGCAAAAGCAGTTGAAACTGGGGAAAAATATGTGAAAGACATCGATATAGTGAATTGGAAAAATGCATCTCACGCAATTAATGGTGAGTTCTCTAACGAGGTTAATGCTAGAATTCTTGATTTTGTAGAAAAACATGCTAATGATAACTAAGTTGAACGTGGAGAATATGTTGTAATAACAACTTTCTCTTAGGGGAATTTATCTATTTTTTGTTTTGGGATATTTTACTTCTTCTATTTTTATGGATATGTATAATTACATAAATTTTCCGAGAAAAAGAGAGTATAATTTCTTATTGTGTAATAAAGATAAAGCTCGCCTACGGGAATAGGCGAGCTTTTTTAACATATAAAGAAAAGACAACCTTTCAAGTACCTTTCTTTGAGTTAAAACATTTTACTAGGTTAAGTTTTGTGATGATTATTTCTCTTCATTTAAATGAACTAGAGTAGTACATCACTTTATTTTTAAGCATCCTTCTCAACAAATATGAATATTTTCATTATCCTTTTCACTACAAAGGGTAGTAATTTAGAAGCTAAAAATGCAAGCACGAAAGCAATTGCCCATGTTTTTATCCATGATTTGAGAAATAAAGCTGTATACCCAACATTCATTGAAACCATGACGAAAGAGATAATACTAGATATACCTAAAATCATAAAGAGATTAAAAATTATCGGTTCAAATTTTTTATTGATTTTCAAAATTAACACCTATTTTCTATATATACTTTGCTGTCCGATTTTACCAACATCTAATCTTACAGTTTGAAATCTATGTTGTCCAGCTTGTTGTACTTTTCTGCAATAGCAATTATTGAGATGTTAACTAGTTTGTCTGGGATGGGAACTCATGATATTGCTATCAAGCTAAGGTTGTATAAATGAACACTTTATCTTTTTTATAGCATCGAAGTTCATTTTGGGGGCGAATGTAATATTACATCATTAAAGTATTAGTTACACTTGAATCTTTGCATATCGCATGTCTTTTCCAATAGTTTTTTAGCAGAAGCAAGCAGCTCCAACGATGATTAATAAAATAAACAATACAACTAATAAAGCAAATCCTCCCGCGAAGCCATAACTATCACCAAAGCCGAGAACAGTTCCTCCTTTAAATAGGAGGGGGAAAACAAAGGATCAATTATGTGTTTTAACGGATTCCATTTACTTTATGTATTTATGAATGGAGCAGGTTCTTTTCAAAATAGATTTATTCTTTGAAGGAGTTCAAGGACAAAATAGGAGAATCTATATTATTCATTAATAGGTAATAAGTGGAAATGAAATATCTAAAAATATAGATAGAAATCCGCTTTTATACCTTTCATTAAAATAATACTAGCATTATATATTGTAAGGAATACTTATCCTTAATTGTAAATGAAAGGGGGGATTGGTATGAGTTATGGCTATGATCATCCTCCTGAAAAACATCATAAACACCACAATGAAACTTTGTCAACGGGTGTATTACGTAGACATTCCGCTACGTTGTTTCTTACTGTGGAAGCTATGAATGTTGATCCAGATGATACTCATACAGTAACTGTTGAAATGTTTGATTGGTCATCGGGTTCTCCGGTATTGTTACCATTAGTAGACCCTTCAACACAAACATTGGCACCTAATCGACGTGTTACTTTTCGTTCAGCAGCTCTTCCTTCAGGTGTTTTTGCTTATGAAGTAAGAATCATTCGTTCGAAAGATAGAGATGTTGTTACGAATGTTTTTGGTCTTAGTGCAATAGTATTTAACCCACAAGAAGGAAATAATGTTTTACAACATGATTTAGCAAAATTAGATCTTAAATAGCTTTTATAAAAGTTTATTTATTGGACAAGATTAAAAAAGAGTAGGATTACATCCTACTCTTTTTTAACATCAATTATATTAAAATTTTAAAAGAAATCCTTCATCATTTTCACATCTTTAATATTCACTGTTACACCTTCAACCTTATCCTTCTTCTCATCTTTAGCAATCGTAATTTTCTCATTATTATCAACCCAAACAAGAAATTCTTCTTTTGTGTCATCTTTATATGTAACGGTAATAGTAGAATGTGCCGATTCTCGCTTTTTTTGATCTAAAGTGATTGTTTTAGGCGTGCCTTTTTGAACTGCGGAAACGATAGATTGTATCATTTCTTCGTTGTCTGTTTGAGATTTTGAAACGTTGTTATTTATTGTGCTAAGTATTTCAATGTCTGTAATATTTGCGGATTTTAATTGAAAGGTAGTTTGTGTATGTTCTTGCTTAGCTTGTGGAGATTTGTCTGTAGCTGAGGTACTGGCACAGCCTATTAAAGTGAAAGATAGAGCGGTTAGAGTACATATAGATATGATTTTTTTCATAGTATCCCTCCTTACGTTTAATTATAACAATTTTCTGTTAATTTAGGTAGTTATTGTAAGTAGATTTATTCTACTAGTTTTCGGATAGAGTAAATTCAAGAGGAGGTTAACCGTAAATAATAACCATCAGGGTCTACAATACGAAAATCCCTCATTCCCCAAGATTGCATTTTAAGGTTAGATTCCACTGGATAATTTTTTTCTAATACATGTTGGTATATTTGTTCAATATTATCAAAAACTATGATAATCTCAACACCTTTACCTTTTGGATTCAGTCCACCTGTTTTTAAATAATGATTTTGATTGAGAATATAATCAGGGGTCAATAATAAAGAAAAATCCCCTAGTTTAATCTTTGCACCAGTCGCATTCTTTTTTGAGAATACAAGGGTAAGGATTTCCTCATAAAAACGAATAGACCTTTGCAAATCTTCAACAAATAGCTCTAGACGAAAGTGCATATGTACTCTCCTTTTCATTTTTTTTCAAATTTTATGTTTAACATTTCGAAAATAGGTGTACTACATATAATATAACAAATAATTCATTTTAAAGGAGGAAGTTAAAGATGGAAACGAAGTATAGGAAACCTTTTGTATATGAATTTATTACGGAAAAAGAGGTCATGAATGCGGCGAATGATCTAGTGAAGAAAGGAATAGACCAAAAAGATATTTACGTATTAACACACGAGAAAGAAAGGACAGATAGAATCGCAGACAATGCAGACGTGAATACAATTGGTATACAAGAGGAGGGACTTGGGACAAGTATTATTAACGTCTTTCAAAAAACGGGAGATCAGTTAAGAAATAAGATGCAGGAGTTAGGGCTTAATGAGGAAGAAGCGAACTTCTACGAAGAAAAGCTGGATGAAGGGAAAATCTTGTTATTCGTTAAAGATATAGAGAGAGTCGGTGAATGGTTACAAGAAAGAAGATGCATGTATTCTATTTAAATTTGTATTCTGTAAATCTATAAATCTATTACGAAAAGGAGATGGGAAATATGAGTGAGAGCGGACTAAAAGAACAAATTACTGGTAAAGTGGAAAAGACAAAGGGACAAGTAAAAGAAGGAATTGGTGAAGTTACAGAAGATAGAAAGTTGAAAAATGAAGGGAAGTGGGACAAGACGAAGGGGACGATAAAAGAAAAAGTCGGAAAAGTTAAACAAAAGATAAGTGATGGGTTGGATAATAAAGAATAATACATGTTTATCAAGCTTTGGTTCCATACCAAAGCTTGATAAATACAATATAAAACGAATATAGGAGGGTTAATTGTGGGACTTATTATTACGTGTATTGTAGGTGGACTTATTGGTGCGTTAGCTGGAATGATTACGGGAAAAGACTTTCCTTTAGGTATAGTTGGTAATGTAATTGCCGGATTAATCGGATCTTGGGTAGGTAGTGCGTTATTTGGTCATTGGGGTCCTGAATGGGGAGGCATCTTTATTCTTCCAGCGTTATTAGGTGCAATTGTCTTTATTTTAATCGTTACATTCTTCTCTAGAATGTTACGGAAAGCGTAAGTATGATAATGAATGGTAATCTTAAGTTTGTCATATGTGACTATAAAGTTAATAAGCTCATAAAAATACATAAAAAAAGCATCCAATTCAAATAATTTGGATGCTTTTTTTATGTATTTTGCATAGGAATGAGCGGGGGATGAAGGTCCCCCGCTCATTGGAATTACAATTTCTATTATGTATTAAACCATCGTTACTTTTTTACAATTATTTATTCTTACGACCTGCCGTGGTTCTATATGAGATAAGTCCTCGTTATTACCTATATCAACTACAATCGTATTCGTTAGTATGTTAATAATGGAACCAACTAATTTTGTAGCATGATCGTGTCGATAAGAAAATTGAACGAAATCTCCCTTTTTAAAGTTGTGCTCTTCCATAGATAGATCCCCCTAAAAATAATGTTTATACATTATACATACACAAATTTATAAGGTTTAAACATTTGGTATTATTTTTTTAGTGTTAAGCTGAGAAAGATATAGAAAATTTATTTATAATAAAAATAAAAAAATATGTTTAAAACTAATTTTTATGGGTAATTAACATAGTAGTAGTTTGAGATAAGGGGGCGGAAATGATGAATTTGGGAATAAATATTTTGCAAAATGATGTAGGTTATACGGTACAGCTTAATGGTGAAATTGATGCGTATACGGCATCAGATTTAAAAAATAAGATGATGCCTATTGCAGGCGAAAAAGAGGTTCATATTGTCGTAGATTTTAATAAGGTAGATTATATGGATAGTACCGGTTTAGGTGTTTTTATAGCACTATTAAAAGCAGTTAAGAAAAATAATGGAAAACTAGAGTTTATTGGTGTATCTAAAAGGTTAAAAAGATTATTTGATATTACAGGGTTAACAGAAATATTAAATTTGAATTCCGATTTTGAAAAAGTAGAAAGAAGGTGACTAGGGATGATGGAGAGATTTGAAAAGATAGAAATGAAAATTCCTGCAAAGGCAGAATATGTGGCTATTATTCGTTTAACAATGGCTGGTGTTGCAAATCGAATGGGCTTTGCTTATGACGATATAGAAGATATGAAAATTGCTATTAGTGAAGCATGTACAAATATTGTACAACATGCATATAAAGAAGACGTTGGAGAAATTGCAATTGTCTTTGGGCTATATGAAGATCGATTAGAAATTATGGTTGCGGATAATGGGGTTAGCTTTGATTTTAACAACTTAAGAAGTAAAGTTGGCCCGTATGATATTAGTAAACCAGTAGAACATTTGCCGGAAAATGGTTTAGGTTTATATTTAATTAATACGTTAATGGATGATATACAAATCATGCATGATGAGGGCATGACAGTTTTAATGACAAAATATATACAAAGAGAGCAGGTGGAGAATGATGGAAATCCAATCTCAACCTACGAATCTTACTAAAGAAGACGTTATTAAACTAATTGCAGAATTTCAACAAAACCAATGTGATGAAGCGCAGGAAAGGTTAGTTGAGCATTATAAAAATCTTGTCTATTCCATTGCATATCGCTATTCAAAAGGCGGACCGATGCATGAGGATATTATACAAGTAGGCATGTTAGGGCTCTTAGGCGCAATAAGAAGGTATGATTATTCGATAGGGAATGCTTTTGAGCCTTTTGCAATACCTACGATAGTAGGGGAAATAAAGAAGTATTTACGCGATAAAACTTGGGGCATTCACGTTCCAAGGCGAATTAAAGATTTAGGCGGAAAAATTAAACTTGCGATAGAGGAACTAACAGATCATTTGCAGCGTTCACCGAAAATTATAGAGATTGCGGATCATTTAGGACTATCCGAAGAGGAAGTACTAGAAATTATGGATGCGAAAAATAATTATCGAGTATCTTCCTTAGATGATGTAGTTGAAAATGCATCTGATGGAAGTTCGGTAGCGAGAATTGAATCTGTAGGTGAAGTAGAGCAAGGATATGAAGAGACAGAAAGGCGTCTCGTTTTAAAGGATATTTTTAACGTATTAAATGAAACGGAAAAGAGTGTTATTCATTATATATTTGAAGAAAATTTAAATCAAAAAGATACAGGGGAACGGTTAGGTATTTCACAAATGCACGTTTCTCGTATTAAAAGACAAGCGATAAGTAAGTTGAAACAAGCCGCATTTTTAGATACATAAAAAATTTTAAATAATGATGTTTAAAACATGAGAAAAGGGGTACTTATTAAGTATAGGAGGAGATATGAAATGTCACACGATGTGAAAGAACTAATCGAAGGATTGAATGAAGATTTAGCGGGAGAATACTCAGCAATTATTATGTATAACCATAATGCAGCTACAGTTTCTGGTATATATAGACAAGTGTTAAAACCTTTCTTTGAATCTGAAATTAGTGATGAACAAGGACATGCCCTATATTTAGCGGAGAAAATTAAGACGCTAGGTGGTACACCTACTACGATCCCTTTACGAGTGAAACAAGCAGAAGATGTTAGAGAAATGTTAGAATATGCTAGAGAATCAGAATATGAAACAATTAAGCGTTATGAAAAGCGAAAAGAACAAGCCGCGAATTTAAATATGACAGAGTTAGTTGTAAAGTTAGAAAATATGATTGCAGATGAAACCAATCATATGGAAGAATTGGATCGTCTTTTAAGTGATAAAGCAATGGTGCTAAATTAAAAGTGGAAATTTATAGAGTGAAAGAACAAACTCTCATTTCTGGGGGTTTGTTCTTTTGCTGTATAAAAAATAGGTATGAGTAGGAAATTTTCATTTTGTAACTGAGTATGTAATACTAGAAAAATAGAAAATGATAATCGATTTACATTTTATATAAGAAAAGGGGAAATCACTTGTGTCCATTTTAATTGTAGATGATAATCCGGTTAACATCTTTGTAATTAAGAAGATTTTAAAACAAGCCGGATATCAGGATCTTGTATCGCTGAATTCTGCACAAGAGCTTTTCGAATACATCCATTTTGGAAAAGATTCTTCCAGGCATAACGAAATAGATTTAATACTATTAGATATTATGATGCCTGAAATTGATGGACTTGAAGTTTGTAGGCGATTACAAAAAGAGGAGAAGTTTAAAGATATTCCTATTATTTTTGTAACAGCTTTAGAAGATGCGAATAAATTAGCTGAAGCACTTGATATAGGTGCAATGGATTATATTACAAAACCAATAAATAAGGTTGAATTGTTAGCGCGTATGCGTGTAGCATTACGCTTGAAATCGGAATTAAATTGGCATAAAGAACAGGAAGAGAATCTTCGGAATGAACTAGATTTAGCTACGCAAGTACAAAGAAACTTATTAAGTAGCCCATTAAGAGAAGAGCATATAAAAATTGAAGCAAGTTACTTACCTTCATTTAAACTAGCTGGAGATATGTATTACTGGTATAAAATCGATGAAAACCGCTACGGTATTATATTATTAGATGTGATGGGACATGGTGTATCTGCTTCCTTAGTTTGCATGTTCATTTCGTCTGTATTACGTGAAACGATTAAAAGTTTAATCGACCCAGAACTCGTTATGAAAGACTTAAATAAATATATGACTCTTTTACATAATGAGAATGACAATATTCCATATTATTTTACAGCGATATACTTAGTAGTTAATACAGAAGATAGAACGATTGAATATGTAAATGCAGGACATCCTTCTGGATATGTTTTAGTTGATGAAACAAATGTAGTTGAACTAAATCGCGGGAGTTGTGCGGTAGGGTTTTTTGATGAAATAAAAGTTGAAAAGACAGTTATACCTTTTGAGAAAAATGCTCAAATCGTATTGTTTACAGATGGCGTTCTTGAAGCAATTGCAAGTGATGAATTTGAAGCTGAAGAGAAATTACGTACTTTTACAGAAAGAAAATGGGGAGAGCTAGAAGAAGAGATAGAAGGGTTTTATAAGGAAGAACAGAAACAAGCGCAATCAGATGATATGTGCCTCATTATGATACAAACGAATGCGAAATAAAAAGCGTATGAAATCCAAACAGAGGATTTCATACGCTTTTATTGTATTTTTTGATAGATTTGTTCGTTCGGATTAAATTGGGTATAATGCGGCATGATATCCGAGAAACGAAGAGTTTCTTTATTTCCTAAACATAGGAATCCGTTGTGACCTAAACTTTCATAAAAGAGTTGCTGTACTTGGTTTTGAAGTTTACTTGTAAAGTAAATTAAAACGTTACGGCAAAGTATAATATGAAATTCGTTAAAAGATTGATCAGTTACTAAATTATGTTGTGCAAAAATAATGTTTTGTAACAGTGAAGGATTAAAATAAGCAAAACGACTATCCGTTGAATAATAGTTAGAAAATGCTTGTGTACCGCCAGCTTGTAAATAATTTTTCGTATAAGTTTGCATTTTATTTAATGGAAGAATTCCTTGTTTTGCCTTTTCTAACACATCTGTATTCATATCCGTTGCGTAAATAACAGCTTTTTCACTTAACCCTTCTTCGTGAAGTAAGATGGACATGGATAAAACTTCTTCACCAGTTGCGCATCCAGCATGCCAAATTCTAATTTCAGGATGCTTTCTTAATTCAGGAATAACATGCTCTCTTAGCGCCTTAAAAAAGATAGGGTTACGGAACATCTCAGTTACATTGATTGAGAAATCATTTAATAACTGTTCTAAAACCCCTTCCTCATGAATTACTTTTTCAATTAATTTTGAAATAGTAGGGATATTAGAAATCTGCATTCGATTACAAATCCGCCTATAAATAGATGTGCGAGCGTATTGGCGAAAATCAAATCCCGATAGTTTAAATACCGCTTCTAATAGTAATTCAATTTCTAAGTTCGTACGCTTATCCGTATCTACTGATGGATCAAAATTATAATACTTATTTTCCACTGAAACGAAACCTCACTTATTTTATTAACCATACACTCATTACCGAATAGAGTTGATGTAAATTTAATGGTTTACTTATATAATCTGAAGCGCCAGCAGATAAACATTTTTCCTTATCATTTGGCATTGCTTTAGCAGTTAATGCGATAATAGGTATTTCATGTAATCCTAAGTTCATTCGGATATGTTCCATCGTTTCATAACCGTCCATATTTGGCATCATAATATCCATTAAAATAAGGTCGATATTTGTATTGTTTTTTAGTATTTCTAAACACTCTAGGCCGTTTTGTGCAGTAATGATATTGGCATGTTGTTTTTTTAATGCATTTTGTAATGCAAATATATTTCGATGATCATCATCGACAATTAAAATAGTTTTCTCTTGGAAGACATTATTTGCTTCTGGGAGAACGATAGTTTCTTCAATAACTTCATCAGGAGTAACGTCTTCTATCGTTGCTGCGACTTCTAAATTGGATAACTGTACATCATGTAATCCATTTGGAAGGTTGGGAATATATACGGTGAAAGTACTGCCTTCTCCTACATGACTCTGTAACGTAATCCAACCACCTAATAATCTAGCAAACTCTTTACAAATAGATAATCCTAAGCCTGTACCACCATACTTCCGAATCGTTGCGCCATCAGCCTGTTGAAAGGCTTCGAAAATAAGTTGATGTTGTTCTTTAGCAATACCAATACCAGTATCTTTTACTGAAATTGTAATCCAGTCTTTACTTATAGATTGCATATCATCACTTAAATTGCTTGTTTCGATTGAATCGAAATGTAAAGAGACAGATCCTTTTTCCGTGAATTTAAATGCATTGGATAATAAGTTTTTAATAATTTGTTCAATCCTTTTTGCATCTGTATAAAACAGATCAGGAATCGTGTCACTGTTTTCAACAGTAAATTCAACATTTTTTTGTGCAGCGATATGTAAAAAGTTTTGCTGCATACTTGCAGCCATATCACTTATGTTCGTTGCTTCAAAAATGACATCTAGTTTTCCGGCTTCTACTTTAGATAAATCCAGTATGTCATTAATTAAAGTAAGCAAATCTTTCCCTGATGAATGAATGACGGTTGCTAATTCAATTTCATCATCGGATAAATGATTATCATGATTTTCTTTTAACATTTCAGATAATAGTAAAATACTATTTAACGGTGTGCGTAATTCATGCGACATATTTGCTAGGAACTCTGATTTGTATTTTGAGCTACGTAACAACTCACTTGCTTTTTCTTCTAATTCTAATTTAGTAATTTGTAAGTCAGCTGTCTTCTGTTCAGCCTCTTCCGTTCTAGATTCTAACTGTTCATTCGTTGTTCGCAATTCTTCGGCTTGCATTTGTAGTTCTTCCGCTTGCGTTTGTAATTCTTCTGATTGAACTTGTAACTCTTCTGTCATTGCTTGTGATTCATGTAAAAGAGTTTGAATTCGCATACGTCCCATAATACTATGGATTGTTAAACCTAGATTATCAACAGTTTGGTGAATTAAATCTTGATGTAAATCTGAAATGTCAGTTACACTTACTAACTCCATTACTGCAATCACTTCATCCTCAAATAAGACAGGGATGACTAGTAAATTTTTAGGGCGTATTTCTAATAATCCAGTAGTAACGTAACGAAACTCTTCAGGTATGTCCCTAAGAATAAAACTTTTCTTTTCTAAAGCAGACTGTCCAATGAAACCTTCACCCATTTTAATAGATTGTTTTCCAATATCAACACCTTGATCGGCAAAAGAAGCTTTTTTCACAAAGTAGACAGTTTCTTCAACTTCTTCACGTACATAAAACGCGCCGCAAGAAGTTTGCGTTTTTTGTATAATTCCACTCAAAATTTTGTTACCTAACATCTCAATAGAAGATACACCTTGATACATTAAAATTAATTCTGCAATCTCCGTTTGTAACCACTCTCTTTTCGATATTTCGTCTAGCAGATGGTTCGTTGTATGAGCAAGATCTTTTATTTCATCATGTGTATTTACATGAATTCTTTCCGTAATTTTTTCTTTAGAAGAAATGGATTTAATAGCTTGAATTACATTTTTAATCGTTTTTGTAATGGAATTGGAAATATAAAGTGAAACGATAATAGAAATACAAGATAGTAAGAACAATAAACTGTATAACCAAAGCTCTAATTTATTATTTTTAGTATCTAATTGTGCAGCTCTTTTTTTCGTTAATTGCTCCTCAGTGCTACGGAAGTCAGTTAGTTGTGATTGTAATGATTGGATTTCGGTAGTGTCGATTTCTTGTATTTTATTACTATTATGATTTGCAATTAACGGGTGAATCTCTTTATTCATCCAATTAGTAATGTTTCCGTTAATCTCTTTTAATTTTTCTTGCTGAGATGGATTATCTTCTAATAAAGAAAAAAGATTATGGTAATGTTTTTCATAATCTCTTTCGGCAGAGTTAAGAGATTGCAAATAGTTCGCGTTATTAGAAGTGATAAAGCCTTTCGATTTATTTTCTATTGTTAGCAAGTCTTTCTCCACTTGGTTCGTTAAATTGAGAACTTTAAAATCGTGATCAATAATAAAATTACGAGATTTTTGTAAATTGGAAATCTGATTGTTTAACATAATAAAAGAAATAAGTAAAAACAAAATGATAACTAAATAACCAGCCATAATTTTGTAGCGAATACTAAATTTTGCTTCCGATTTCATTAAAAATTCCTACCTTCAAGGTTATTAAAAGTTTTCTATTTTAAAGAATGAAAAACGTAATATATATTATATCAGTTTTCATAGGGCTAAACTAGAAATCCCCCTATTGTATTAGGGGGTCTCGTTTTGAATAGAGGAAATCATTTTGAAGTATAAAACGATATATGAAAAGTAACAATCGAGGGAATAGGGGATAATAAAACCTTTAAGAAGGAAAGAGTGTTCTTAAAGCTTTTTTTGCATCTATTCCTTCAAATATAAATAATACAAGCTCTCTCTTTTTTACAGTAAGGAAAAATGATACTAATGTGCTTAAGTTTTTAATAGAAGTAAGTGTTCCTTGTTTACTTATAAATACATTCGTTTGAAATGTTGTCATTAAAGCATAAAAATGATGAATCTGCGTTATTGTAGGTGTTTCATTATAAAGAATAGTAGTAGAGTGAATGGCGTTCATCGTAATTTTCCTTTCCATATAATAAGCATAACAATATAAACGTACCCGTTTTAAAAAATGTTAAACATATAAATAAGAAAAAATATAATTATAGTTTTTTACGTTTAGAAAGAGTTACGGAGGGTATACATATACTACAAAGATATTGACCGAAGATGAATTGTAAGGTTTTATACTTTTACTTTAAATAAAAAGGAGACTGTTACATATGGATAAAATGATAACGGATATTACATTTGATTTCATTTACTTGTTAAGTAGTTCTCTTGTAGTCCTTTTATTGTTAGCGTTTTTCGTAAATGGTTATGTGAATAAAAAAATTAGTGTATATAAAAACGAAGAGTAATAAAGATACGTTATATAAAATTTTAGGAGGTTAATAGTTATGAATGTAGATAGAAAAATAGTAGGTGTTTTTCCAACAATTGATGATGCGGCACTCGTTATTAATGAATTAAAGGAAAAAGGATACTCGGCAGATAACATTTCAGCTATTGCGAAAGATCAAAAGGAAATTGAACATCTGGAAGAAAAATCAGGTGAGAAAGTGAATCATGAAACTGCACATAAAGCGGATATCTTTTCAGCGACAGGGCTTGTAGCTGGAGGAGTAGCAGGTGGACTCGGAGGTTTATTAACAGGTCTTGGTGTACTTGCTGTATCTGGACTGGGCCCAATTGTAGCAGCAGGACCTATCGCAGCAGCAATTGGGGGAGCCGGTATTGGCGGAGGAGCTGGAAGTTTAATAGGAGCATTTATCGGATTAGGCATTCCAGAAGAACACGCTAAGAAATATGAAGAATACATTTACGATGGAAATATACTAATTTTAGTAGATGCAAAATTAGATGATAAGTTAGAAATCTATAAAATATTTGATAAGCATCATGCTTATAACTCTGATTTCTTTAAATAAAATGTAAACAAAGTAAATATCGTTTTTTGGTCTTACAACTTTGGCGCGACCGAGGAGTCGTATGACTATAAGAGAGGAAGGGCTTATAGTAAAAGATCAAGTTCTATTCTATTATTTAAAAGGAAAGAGGTGTCTATTCGTGATTGTAAAAATATTAAAGGATAGTAGTAATAGTTTCCTTTGTACAGTGCAAAATAAAAATGGGGATCAGTATGTGAAGAAATGGTTTCGTAAACATGAAAACAATGAAGAATTAGGACGACCAACTTTTAAAGAAGTAGAACGCGACTGGAAAGAAAATAGAGACTCGTTTGTGTATCCGAATGTTAAAGCGCTCTATTAAAATGAAACATAATGTGCAGTTCATTCTTACAAAACTGTCACATTCCTGTAAGGTAATTCAATAGATTCGTTGCTTGTTCCATGTCATAATAAAGACATAAGAAAGCTTATTCAAACTACAAATTATTAGGAGCGTGTCAGTCATGATTGTAACAACAACGTCTGGAATTCAAGGTAAAGAAATTATTGAGTATATCGATATTGTAAATGGTGAAGCTATTATGGGTGCAAATATTGTCCGCGATTTATTCGCTTCTGTTCGTGATGTTGTCGGTGGTCGTGCTGGTTCTTACGAAAGTAAACTAAAAGAAGCTCGTGATATCGCAATGGATGAAATGAAAGAACTTGCAAAACAAAAAGGTGCGAACGCTATCGTTGGTGTTGACGTAGATTACGAGGTTGTTCGTGATGGAATGTTAATGGTTGCTGTAAGTGGTACAGCTGTACGTATATAAGTAAATAAAAACCAGGCTCACCCCTCGAAGATTATGCTTCGAGGGGATTTTTTTGGATTATGAATACTAGTTTGCTGTCTTACTATAAATTTCATAAGCAAAAAATCCAAGTAAGTAGCCTACGCCAGTTCCTATGCTAACTGCAAGAAGTAAATAATTCGGGAAAAACATGCCGGAAATTAAACCGATTATACAGCCAACGAGCATTCCCATTGGTATGAAGCTATCTAATAAAATTTGAGCGTTTTTTGACTTTTTCTTACCTAATGTGCCGTTGTTATATTTATGTTTAAGCCTTCCAACCACATATAATACGATTCCTCCAATTATTACAACAGGCGCAATTGTCGTGAGTAACCACATGTGAGAGTCTCCTTTCACCTTTTAATTAAACTATACCATATATTTACATTTTTTTAATTGAGCGGGGATGAGATCTTTCGTCTCTAACCTTTTTGGTGAATATTAATGCGGTTTTATTATTTAAAAATCGGAAAAAATATTAAAATATTGTAGATGAAAAAGGAAAGGGGGGAAACTTAAAGTTGGCATTTCATGTTGGAATATCTAATGAAATTAACGCAAGAATACGAGAAATAAAAGATGAAAGTGAAAAGGTGAATACAATTTTCTCTTGGTTAAATGAAGAATTTGAATGGGTGCAAACTGACTATGTGGATAGGACAGTAGAAGAGATTCTAGCGCGAAAAGCAGGAAATTGCGCTGAACAGGCAAAGGTAGTTGAAAAAGTATTAACTCATATCGGAATAGAAACTAGGTGGACCTTGGAAATAAATTCCTATCCCGAAAGTATGGAAAGACAAAACTTTTCTCTTCATTTAATTGAAACACATGGAGATTTCTATTCGATCTTTGGTTGGAATCATAACGACCATAGATGGCTGGAATATTACAACAAACAGCTAAAAAAATGGATTCCTATTGATACCGCATTTGGTGTTTTAGATATAAATCATTGGTTAGAAAAGAGAATAAGTTTTGCTAGAGAATCTATACCAACTACACAACAAATAATCCCTTTTTGCATTGTTGCATTACATACAAAAAGGGATGTATCAGAGATATTATCAAACTTTTATCTTCTTGACCAATTTGATACATTTTACAATGGAAAGCTAAGTAAAACAACAGTATGGGAAGAATGGAAATTAGTAATTAATAAACTAACCGAAATAGGAATAGAAACCTACAGCGGACATAGTAATCTCCACAAGTATCAAAATGAAATAAAACGTTTTAACAATCTGTATCTGAAATTAAAGCAAGAGATTCTGATCAATACTGTTAGCTAAACTGAATCCTTTTTATACGTTTCCTTTGTATTTAATAACTCGTCAAAAACGCTTTCCCTTTCGTTTTCTCTGCAGACTGCACAACATCAACGGCAGTTTTTACATCTGTTAAGTCATACGTAGAATGAACTTTCATAAAACGTAATTGCTTATTTTCTACTAAGTGAATTAATTGACGAAACGTCTCTTGCCATTTATATGGTGACACTTCTTTATTCCAATGTCGTAAATGAAATATGTTCGCGTGCACTTTTGCTTTCGTGACAATCTCTGCCCAGTTTACTTGTACGCCTGATAGAAGACCAATCGTTAAAAAGTGGCCGTTTGGACGTAAGGAAAAAGCTAATTCATTTCCATCTGATCCCCCAATAGAATCAATCGCAGCATCCGCGCCGAGCCCGTTTGTTAATGTCATAACGGTTTCATAAAGCGGGGTAGTGGAAGTATCTATTACATGGTGGGCACCAAGCTCAAGTAATTCCTCTGTATGTTTACTATTTCTTGTAACGGCAATGAGTCGGAAATTTAAAATTCGTGATAACTGTGCAAATAGATGCCCAATAGCGGATCCACAAGCATTTACTAATAAAACATCATTACTCTGTAAGTTTAGCGTTTCTGTACAAGTGACCCACGCCGTAAGAGGATTAATATACATTTGTGCCGCTGTGAAATCATCGATGGAACCGGGAATAAGAACTACAAAATCAGCTGATGTTTTCACATATTCTTGCCAAGTACCTTCTCCGCGTAACGGTAAAACACGTTTGCCGATAAGTTCTCTAGAAACAAAAGCCCCTACATCTTCTACAATGCCAACACCTTCATAACCAGGTATGTTAGGTAACGGAATTCTATGGGCATACGCTCCGGTAACAGGAATTAAGTCAGACGGATTAATCGGTCTAACTAACATACGAACTAGCACTTCATTCTCTTTTAATGGTTCTATATTTTTATATTCCACTTGTAATACATCTTTTGGATTGCCGAATTTGTGAAATTGAATGCATGTTCCGTGCAACATAAATGTGCCCCCTTAGTTTGATTGGGTTTATTATAGCATTTTTGGTTTGAAGGACTATTTTGTTAAAAATGAATAAAAGGGAACAGAAAGCTATTATTCTTCTCGTTCTAGTCTGTAAAATTTAGCCTAGTATTGCATAATTTGCAGTGTAGGCTTTATGTTAATAATCAGTATGAGTATGTAATTTATATTTAATTAGAAGTTAATTGTAGTAATTGTCTTAATTTATTTAAAGTTTCTGGGTCTTTAGGTCGATACATAGTTAGTTTTAAGTCTGGAGCGTCATACACCCGGAATGTAATATGTTCGAATAATAGTGTACCTACTATTGGATGATGGATTTCCTTTTTTCCACTCGGTGTACCGAGAACATCGTGAGCGGGCCACCATTCTTGGAACTCTACGCTAATAGCCATTAATTCTTCCACTACTTCTTTGAGCCATTCTTCACCAACAAAACGACTACATGTAGCTCTAAATTGTGCTAAAAGTCTCCTTGCATGGGCCTCCCAATCATTTGCTAATAAGGTTCGATATTCTTGAGAGGCAAAACATCTCCAAACTGCATTTCTTTCTTTGAAACTCATAGTTTCAAAATCTCCAAATACTGCACTTGCAACACGGTTCCAGGTTACAACATCCCAAAGTTGATCTGTTACATATATCGGATAAAACTTTAAATCATCTATAAAATTTTGTAGTACAGGGCTTACTTCGTCATCAGTTTTTAAAGGCTTTTCAGGAGGTAACTGTTGATGAGCTAATAAAAACATATGCTCACGTTCTTCTTTATCTAAGCGTAAGGCATCAGCTAAACTTTCTAAAGCCTGTATTGAGACTTGGATATCTCGGCCTTGTTCAATCCACGTGTACCAAGTTACCCCAATATTAGCTAGTTGTGCTACTTCTTCACGACGTAATCCTTTGGTTTTTCTGCGTGAACTAATTGGTAATCCAAAATCTTGTGGAGAAAGTCGGTTGCGTCTAGACCTCAAAAAATTTCCGAGTTCTTTTTTTCTTTCCTGTTCACTGTTCATAAAAAGCCCCTTTCTTTAAGGTAGTACTGTTAATACTAGTATAACTGGATATCTATTTACATTAAAATATTTGTTTTATATTAAAGTTGCAGTTTTGATAAAGGGGGTGAATAAAGTGAATAAGGCCAATGCTTCTGTACAAGAAAATCCAAGAGTTACAAAGGGAGTAATCTTTTTCATGGCAGTTACTTGTGGATTTACAGTGGCGAATGTGTATTTAAATCAGGTTTTGCTTGTAAGCATGGGGAAGACATTTAATGTAGCAGCAGCATCTATTGGTATTGTAGCCACTTTAACACAAGTAGGATATGCTTTAGGGAATCTTTTAGTAGTACCACTTGGGGACATATTTGAGAGAAGAAAATTAATTTTAACGTTGCTATGTGCAGTAAGTCTTTCACTAGCAGCAGCCGCTATTTCACCAAATGTGACTTGGCTTGTGGTGACCAACTTTTTGATAGGGATTTGTACGGTTATTCCTCAGATAATTGTACCCCTTGTAGCTAGTTTGGTTGATGAAAAGGTGCGCGGAAAGGTCCTAGGAAATGTAGCCATAGGCTTGGTATGTGGGATTTTAGGAGCACGTTTTGTTAGTGGCTTGATTGACGTGCATTTTGGTTGGAGAGCAATGTATTGGGTCTCCTTTGCAAGTATGCTGGTAATCATTGTACTCACAAGACTTTTACTACCCAAAAGTCAAGGGGTTGCTTCTATGAAGTATAGTGAGTTATTGACTTCATTAGGCCCTATGTTTATACAAGAAAAAGTACTGCGTCAAGCTTGTATAAGCCAAGGAATGATATTTGGTGCATTTAGCGTGTTCTGGACAACTCTTGGCTTCCTTCTACAATCACCTTCTTATTCATATGGAAGTGATGTTGTAGGATTAGTCGGGTTAGTTGGAATAGGAGGTGCATTTGCTACTCCTATAATTGGGCGGGTAATTGATAAAAAGGGCCCAATTTATGCGAATACTCTTTGTATGACAATTACATTCATAGCATTTATTATTTCTATTACGTTAGGTTACTGGTTAACTGCTTTAATTTTATCTGCATTATTAGTAACTGTAGGTACACAAGCAAATCAAGTTGCATGTCAAGCCAGAATATTTCAGCTCTCCCCAGATAAACGTAGTAGATTAAATGGACTGTATATGGTAGCCACTTTTTTAGGTGGGGCACTTGGATCGTATATAGGGGTATTAGCTTGGAGCAATTGGGGTTGGCTAGGAGTTTGCATAACAGGTATGGTGATGGTGAGTTTAGGATTTACGAGTCTTTTAAACATGAAAAATGAGGTTAAGAGCTTAAAAATGGTTGAAAATATGAAAAGGGGCGATGCATAATGGTAAGGAATGAAGAGAATTATCAAAAAGGTCTAGATATTCTGAAAAAATAGACGAGGAGAATTATCAAGCGATTGTCGATAGTTTTAAAGATTCTATTGCACCAGATTTAGGCACATTAGCTGTTGAATTTAATTACGGACAAATTTTTTCAAGACCAGGATTAGATTTAAAGTCTCGTCTATTAGCTACAGTAGCTGGGTTAACGGTATTAGGAAATACGCAACAACTTAAGTTTTATATTAATGGAGCTTTAAATGTAGGGTGGACAGAAGAAGAAATTGTAGAAGTAATGATGCAAATGTTGATTTATGGTGGTTTTCCAATAGCTTTAAATACGATTTTGACAGTTGCTACGGAAGTATTTGAAGAAAGAAAAATGGCAACAAAGTAAAAAAACGTAAGGGATGGAGAATAATATGATTATTGATAGCCATGCACATAGCAGGTTTAATGGAAAATAAAAATGTCTTTGTGAATGAAAGACATAATTTTACACTAGTTGATGTTGCAGATGCCCCCTTACAAGAAGGTGGCTTTGAAATTAATGACACTGATTTACGAGCAGCTAGATTTGCTATGGATACATAAGTGGATTGGTGAGCATGCGGAATTAATTCTCATGGATAAACCTTATATTAAAGAGATGGATAAAGATACTACCATGGAAGGTTTTCCTAATACTCTGACAAGAAGCCACTTGAAAAGTGGCCTCTTCTATTTTTTATTAAGCCGAAGCTCTCTTCATTCTCTCAAGTAAACTAGATAACACATGCGTACGATACGACTCTAGTTTTTTACCTTCGTAAGTACGAATACCTAATTTTTTAAGTTCTTTTACATACCAACCTTTGCTTCCGAAATACATGTGATCGCTCCCCTTCAACTTTGTTTTTATTTGTTCTGATTGCATATGGAGGTACAGGTAATATAATGAAGGAAATGAATTTCGCGCGAAAATGGTTAACTTTGTTGCAAAAGACATATATACTAAAGATAGTATACAACGAGGTGGACAAGACGTGATTATAGAGAAGCACGAAATTCAAATTGACCAAATTACGAGTGGTAAGGTGAATATCTTTACTTTCTATCGAAATAGAAAGCAAATTGATGATCAGTTTTTACGATTGCAAGAACCATCGCTTACAGCAAACTACTTCTTCCATTTTCATTTTGATGCAGAGAGCTTGCATCTACTGCAGGAAGAGTTTCAGGGCGTATATCCGTACGACGGTAGTGAAACGATTCACGACTGGACGGAAAAGATGAAAGCGGAATTGCAACATCAGATCCAAACAGGAAAATGGAATAAGCGCGTACGTATCGGTAATCGCATTCTAGATGTGGTGTTTACGTGGTGTGACGAAGATATAGTAGAGTGAAAAAGAAGCGGATGACGCTTCTTTTTTTAGCGCTGGAATAAAACGAGCTTACCTGCAGTAGATGTGCAGCGATGTGTTTTTTCGTACAATCCTTTTTCTCGTAAAATAGATTCACCTTTTGTTTTCGCTTCTTTTTCAGTTGCCGCCTCGAATGATTCGTCTAATGCTTTAGAACCATCTTTTTCAAAGACTGTTAGAACGTATACTCCCATGAAAATTCCCTCCAATAATAAAAATCAGAATCTTATAACTATTTTGGCATAAATCAATAGAATATGCAAAGAAATATATGACATTGCGTGTTAAAATAGAGTGAAAGTTTTATGGACACTAGATTTACTATTTGTAGTAAAGTACGGAAAAAGAAAGGATCGTTATTTGTGAAACAAGTGAAGTTTATACATGCGGCTGATTTGCATTTGGATAGTCCGTTTAAAGGAATGGAGATGAATGTACCGCAGTCTGTTTGGGAGAGAATGAAGCAGAGTACGTTTGAATCGTTCGAACGTATTGTTGATAAAGCGATTCAAGAGCGCGTTGATTTCGTATTGCTAGCCGGGGATTTGTATGATGCGGAGACGAGAAGTTTGAGGGCGCAAGTGTTTGTGCGCGAGCAAATGAAGAGACTTTCGCAGTACGATATCCCTGTTTTTATTATTCACGGTAACCACGATCATTTAGGGGGAAGCTGGGCAGCAATTGAGTTTCCGGAAAATGTTCATGTGTTTACCGAGCCTTATGTAGAAGAGAAATCATTTTATAAAAATGGTGAGTTGTTAGCTTCTATTTACGGATTTAGTTATTTGCAGCAAGCGGTAACGGATAATATGACAGCGCAGTATACGAAAATGAGTGATGCGCCTTTTCATATTGGAATGCTTCACGGAAGTGTGGAAGGCGATGCAGAGCATAATCGATATGCGCCGTTTCAAATTCGTGAGCTGAAAGAAAAGCAGTTTGATTATTGGGCTCTTGGCCATATACATAAACGTGAAATTTTATCAGAAGATCCGTGCATCATTTATCCAGGTAATATACAAGGACGTCATCGTAAGGAAGCAGGCGAGAAGGGTGCATACCTGATTGAACTTACGAAACAAGGAACGCAATGTTCATTTTTCCATACGGCTGATGTTGTGTGGGATGAGATAGAAGTGAATATTGATGGACTTGAAACTGTTGATGAACTTATGACGAGTGTGTCAACTGCGATGAGTGAGTGCCGAAGAGAAGAGGAAGGGACGCTACTAACTGTCGTATTTATAGGACAAGGCCCACTTTCTCCGTATTTACGTGACGAAAAGCGTGTGGAAGAGATTTTTCATATTTTAGCAGCTGGCGAAGAGCGAAAAGATTTCGTGTATGCGATGAAGTGGAAAAATGAGACGGTCTCTTTTGCGGAAATCGAACGTTTGAAAGAAGAAAATCATTTCGTCGGTAGTGTGCTAAAGGAGTTAGAAGCTTTCACAAATATGGACGGAGTATTGCGCACCATTTGGACATCTCCTGTAGCGCGTAATAGTATTGAATCTTTTACAGAAGAAGAGAAGAAAGAGATTCAAAAGGAAGCGGAAAATATTATTTTAGAACAATTATTCCAGCAAGAGAGGGATAAGAAATGAGAATGGAAAAACTCCATATTTATGGATACGGAAAATTAGAAAATGTGGAAATGGATCTGTCAATGCTGACGGTGTTATACGGTGAAAATGAAGCAGGGAAATCAACAATTCGCTCGTTTATGAAAAGTATTTTATTCGGTTTTCCGACGAGAGGACAGCGCCGTTATGAGCCGAAAGAAGGCGGGAAGTATGGCGGTGCGATCACTGTGCAAACCGAGAAGTACGGCCGTTTGAAAATTGAACGATTGCCAAAGACGGCTGCTGGTGAGGTAACTGTTTATTTTGAAGACGGGAAAACGGGCGGCGAAGAAATTTTAAACGATATATTAAGCGGGATGAATGAAAGTTTATTTGAATCGGTCTTTTCTTTTGATATGCACGGTCTTCAAAACATTCATCAGCTTGGCGAAGCGGATATCGGCAATTATTTATTTTCGGCAAGTGCAGTCGGAAGTGATGCGTTATTGCAGCTCGATAAAAAGCTAGAGAAAGAAATGGATCAGCGCTTTAAGCCGAGTGGGCGTAAACCAGAAATTAACGTGTCACTGCAAGAGATGAAGAAACTGGAAGAGAAGATGAAAGAGTGGCAAGGGTAACTAACTGTTACAATTTATTTAACCAATTATAACCAAAGTTAATTAAATATATCAGTAAGCCCTGCTAGTCAAGTGATTGGCTAGTAGTGAGGGTTAACTGCGGGCAATCCCTAAAGCTGATTGAACTACAACGTGGCTAGAAATGGCGAGCGTGAATGTCGCGAAAGCAGAAAAAATCAATCAGATGGTGCAAGGTTAAATCCTAAACACTAGAACAATGGGTCTTCCGCCTCGAATCATCTAAGTCAAAAGTGATAAGATGAACGTTCAACGACTATCTCGTATAACTGACGAGAGTACATCACAAGCCTATGGTGGTGGAAAAATCCTCTATCTCTAAAGAGATAAACATATAGTCTGCGCTCATGTGAAAACATGAGAAGTTCATAAGAGAACTGGCTAAGGAATTGCGCCCTTAGTTGAACGAGATACATTTAATTAAATCTATCAAACCTCATTGAATATATAGAACGTATGTGCTATGGTGGTTTCAATGAGGTAAGAATAATAATGAAATTTTCACGAGTTAGTCAAGTATCAGAATTAACAGGTTTGCATCCGAGTGCTCTCAGGAGAATGCTGGTGGAACACGCTACTATTCAGAAGAACAAATCTTTCATTAAAGGAGTTACATTCTAATGATATTGGCGAAGAAAGTTAGACTGATTCCAACGCCTGAACAAGAACAAGTGCTTAGAAACCATGCCGGTGCTGCAAGATTCGCTTATAACTATTGTAAAAGAATGAGTGATAGATACTATAAGCTATTTGGAAAATCTGTTTCACAGTTAGCTTTACAGAAACGATTTACAAAGATCAAGAAGCGAAAGAGATATGAGTGGTTAAATGACATCAACGCACAAGTTCTCAAACAGGCTTCAAAAGATTTTGATAAGGCGAGAAAACATTCGTTCAAAAAGTACAAAAATGGGTATCACACTTCTTATAAATCAAAAAAAGATGTAATCCAAGGATTTTATGCCAATTATGAAAGACTGATTATAGGAAAGAAAGTCGTTCATATTCAGTCTATTGGAGAAATGAAAACAAGCCAACAACTACCAAGAAACAAAAAACCATTCAATCCAAGAGTTACCTTTGATGGTCGTCACTGGTGGATTAGTGTAGGATTCCAAGAATCCTTTGAATCACAAGAACTAACGAATGAGTCGATTGGTGTGGATGTTGGTTTAAAAGAGCTGTTTGTAGCTTCTAATGGTACGAAAGAACGAAATATAAACAAAGATGCCAAGGTTAAAAAACTTTTGAAAAGGAAAAAGTCAGCGCAAAGAGATATGTCTAGGAGATTTAAAAAAGGTGTAAAAACTCAATCTGCCGGATATGAAAAAGCGAAAGCTGAGCACCTGCGGTTATCTAGGAAAATTAAGAATATCCGAAATAACCATATCCATCAAGCAACAGCTAAATTGGTGAAAACCAAACCAATGAGGATTGTTGTGGAAGACTTATCTATCTCAAACCTGTTAAAAAACAAAAAACTATCGAAAGCATTTTTATTTCAAAAATTAAACTTCTTCTTTCAATGTTTATCATACAAGTGCGAGAAGTATGGCATTGCGTATGTAAAAGCTGATAAATGGTTCGCCTCAAGCAAGATTTGCTCATGTTGCGGCGTGAAATACGACCATTCCGTTCAACCAGAAGGACAGTGGAGTTTAAAAATACGTGAGTGGCGTTGTGTTCTATGCAATAGCCATCACGATAGGGATTTGAATGCTTCGATAAATTTATCAAGATGGGTAAAATAAATGCTTGATAATAGGAGGTAACGATACTGCCTCGTGTGGAGTGTTATACCCCTCGTCCCTTCGGGGCTGCGAGAACACTTTGAAGCACTAACTTGTGTAAATTTGATTGAATTGTATAGATTTAGTTAAGTTTATCGTATCGGAAAATTGGCACGTATGAAAAACAGGTCGAACAGTTAAAAGAAAGTGAAGAGAAACTTGCTTCTGTTCGAGTGGAAAAAGAGAGTGCAGAAAAACGAAAGCAAGATTATGAAATATTAGCAGCACTTGAACCTCTCGTTATTGAAAAGCGTGCGCATGAGAAAGTGTTAGAAAACGAGAGCGGGCAATTTCCGGTAAACGGAATGGCGCGTTATGAAGCGATTAAGGCGAAAATGGAGCCGCTCCAATTACAAGTTGATTCGCTCTATAAAAAAATAGAGACAGTGCAATCGGAAATGGAATCGATTCAAATAGATGAAAAGTTTTTACAAAAAGAAAGTTACGTAGAAGAACTTCGAATGCAGCATATGTCTTACGAAAATGCACGCCAAGAAATGCGTGATGTGACAGGGACGATTACGAATATAAAAGAAGAGCTTGCGGAACTAGAACAACAAATCGGTGCTACTTTTGAAAAAGAAACAGTTCTTTCATTTGATATGAGTTTGGCAACGAAAGAGTTAATTACGCAAGCAGTGCAAAAGGCGCGCGAATTAGAAACGCAAAAAGCACAGCTTGATGATCGTTTTAAAGTAGCGCAAGAGCAATTAGAAGAACAAGAAGAAAATATAAGGCAGATTCAGAAGCAAATGTTAGCGGATGAAGAGCGAAGTGCGTTAGTTGAGAAAGAGAAGTCGTTCCAAGATGCGGCGTTTATCGGTATGGGCGCTGAGAGAATGAAGCGCAAGTATGAGGAAAAAGCAGGAGCGGCTATGCAAAAGAAAAAGCAGTGGCAAAGAGTTTGTCTTCTGTTACTTCTTATTAACACCGGCGTTTTATTCACAAGCTTATTTATAGACAATCGCCCGCTCTTATTTATTAGTGTTATTGTGTTTGTAGCGATTGTTCTTGCCCTCGTTTTATATAAAGATCCGTCAAGCGGATTACAAGAAGAGCTTCTTACTCTTCAGCAAAGTGCCGGCGGGAGACAAAGTGAAGAAGCGATGTCTGTGCGCTACCAGTTAGAAAAAGATGAAGAGATACGTAAACTATTTGAGCGTGAGTCATATAAATTGCAGCAAATGGAGCGAGCGTATGATAAAGTCGTTTCATCGTATGAGGAATGGGAGAGAGAAACGTTCCGCACGAGCGAACAAGTAAATGTGTATAAAAAGCGCTATACGTTCCCTGAATTTTATACGTATGCGCACATATTGCCGGCGTTTGAGCGTATGGAAAAAATGCAGCAATTATATCGTGAATTAGAGAAACAAGGCACGCGAAAATCTTCATTATATGAAATGATTTCGCAATTTGAACATAAACTAGAAACTGTTATCGGTAGTGCGGAGTATAGTAAGCTGCACGAGGCGCAAAGTCGTATGCAAAATGAGAAAGAAAAACGCCAAACTTGTAAGCAGTTAAAAGAAAAACTGACGGAATGGCAAGAAGAATATGAGTTCATGCAAGAACAATTGAAACAGCTGTTAGTAGAACGAGACAGCTTATGGCATATTGCAGAAGCTACAAATGAAGAGATGTTTTTAGAAGCAGGTAAACTAGCGGAAAAACGTGAAGATGCAGAGAAACAAGTAGGGCGTTTATTGCCGCAAATTGATCTGTTAGAACAACGTTTAACGAGTTTATCATTAGCTGAACATTATGAAGCTGACGGTTATGATGAAAAATTAAAGCAAGAACTGACAGTCATGCAAAACTGTCTTACAAAGGAAAAAGAACTGACAGAGCGCATTGCGAAACATCGTATGGAAATTGCGAATTTAGAAGAAGGAAGTACGTACGGCGATTTACTACACGAATGGGAAATGAAAAAAGCGCAAGTGCGTGAACAAGTGAAGAAGTGGGCTGCTTATGCTGCTGCAAAGACAGTGTTAACGAAAACGAAGCAATATTATCATGAAGTACATCTTCCTCGTATTTTACAAAAGTCAGAAGAGTATTTCGTCTATTTAACAGGCGGACGATATAGTAAAATCTTTTCACCGTCAGAGGCGGAGCCGTTTATTGTAGAGCGTAACGATGGTATGCGTTTTTATAGTCATGAACTAAGCCAAGCGACAGCTGAGCAGTTGTATTTATCGCTGAGATTTGCGTTAGCAAAAACATTTGAGCATGATTATCCATTTATTATTGATGACAGTTTCGTGCACTTTGATGCGGTAAGGACGAATCGGACGATTGAACTTATAAAGGAAATTGCAAAGGATAGACAAGTGATCTTCTTTACATGTCATGCGCATTTACTCGCGTATTTTACAGAAAAACAGATTATAAAATTAACACATATGCGTAAAGAAAATGAGTTGTAGTGTGCTATACTAAAAGTAACTGATTTGGTGGAGGAATTCGAATGAAAAAGAAAATTGCAGAGTATGAAGTTGGTGAACAAGTCGATATTTTCTTGTTAATTAAAACAGCGACAAAAGGTATCGCGAGCAATGGAAAGCCATTTTTAACAGTAATCTTACAAGATCCAAGTGGAGATATTGAAGCGAAATTGTGGGACGTATCACCAGAAGTTGAGAAACAATATGTAGCGGAAACAATCGTGAAAGTGGCTGGAGATATTTTAAACTACAAAGGCCGTATTCAATTACGTGTGAAACAAATCCGAGTTGCGAATGAAAATGAAGTAACAGACATCTCGGACTTCGTAGAAAAAGCGCCAGTGAAAAAAGAAGATATGGTTGAAAAAATTACGCAATACATATTTGAAATGAGAAACCCGAACATTCAACGTCTAACAAGACATTTATTAAATAAGCATCAAAACGAATTTTTAGACTATCCAGCAGCGACGAAGAACCATCACGAATTCGTATCTGGACTAGCGTATCACGTCGTATCGATGCTTGATTTAGCAAAAGCTATCTCAAATCTATACCCATCATTAGATAAAGACTTACTATATGCAGGCGTTATTTTACATGACCTTGGTAAAGTAATCGAATTATCTGGCCCAATTTCCACAACGTATACGTTAGAAGGAAATTTACTAGGCCACATTTCGATTATGGTGAACGAAATTGGGAAAGCAGCAGACGAATTGCAAATCGATGCAGAAGAAGTATTAATTCTTCAACACATCGTCCTTTCTCACCACGGAAAAGCAGAATGGGGTAGCCCGAAACCACCATTAGTAAAAGAAGCAGAAATTCTGCATTACATCGATAACTTAGATGCAAAAATGAACATGATGGACCGTGCATTAGGACGCACAAAACCAGGCGAATACACAGAGCGTGTCTTTGCTCTTGATAATCGTTCGTTCTATAAACCGTCGTTCCATAATTAATAGTGTGAATAAAGTGGCCTCATTAAGTGTTAATACGCTTAGTGAGGCTGTTGTATAATGATAATAAAGTTATTGAATTTTGATTATTAAAAAGCTAAGAGCCTTGCTACATTCTACGTAGCAAGGCTCTTTAAAGTTGTTTCAAATTACATCCATCTGTTCGTTCAAGTGTAACTATTCGCAATTATTTGATATTATACAGGTGAATAGAAAGATAAATTAAAATTTAGTTTCGTAGTTGTAAAAGGAGGTTATTTATATTATTCTCTTATAATTTTCCAAAAAGGAGAGTTTATGAAAAAGATTATTGTTTTTGTATTAACGATATTTATATTATTCTCAGGATTTGCAACACAAAGTTATGCGTTGTCAGATTCGCAATCTGCGGCAATACAAGCGTTGCTAGATGATGCCTGTCGTATATCAGGTGTGCCGGGAATGTCAATCTCAATACTTGCTGATGATGAAGTGTTCTACTTTTCTTCAGGGTATGCAGACCGTGAAAAGGGGTTGTCTGCAAGTGAAAATACACTCTATGAGTTAGCCTCGGTCAGTAAAGCTTTTACCGGTATGGGTATTATGCTATTGGAAGAGCAAGGGCTGCTTTCAATGACTGACCCTGTCCAAAAATATTTACCTTGGTTTACATTAAAGTATCAAGGGAAACCTGTTGATATGCAAAGTCTTACACTAAATAACTTTCTTCACCATACCAGTGGTCTAACAAATATTAGGCATCTTCAAAATATTCCACAAGGCAATACACCGGATATGTTGCAAAAGACTGTGGAAATGCTCGTGGATGCTGAATTGGCGTTCCCTCCCGGTGAACAGTATAACTATGGAACCGTTAATTATGACGTATTGGGCTTGGTTATTGAGATTGTGTCGCGACAAAGCTATGAAGACTTTATGAAGGAACAGGTATTTCAACCGTTAGGTCTTCACCAGACGTATGTTTATAAAGAAGCTGCTCAAGCCACTGGACAGTTGGCACAGGGCTACCGTTCTTCCTTTTTTATGACAACTCCATTTAAAGCTCCGGATTATGCTGGGAATAAACCCGCAGGCTACATCATTTCTAATACAAAAGATATGGCGCGTTGGATGGGCATACAGATGGGGATCGTGCAGGACATACCCGAAATATTTCACATGGTTATCGAAAAATCACATAGGGGTGATATGTCTGTTTCGGCTGTCAACGGTATGTATTATGCGGCAGGCTGGTCCGTAAACGCCGAACAAACGATTATAGAACACACTGGGGGCAATCCAAATTTCAGAACCGAAGTAGTCATACTGCCAAATGAACGAACAGCCGTCTCCTTGCTGAGCAACGGCGCAAATACCAATACAAACATGGTACTAAAAGTTAAAGATATATTAGAAGGCAATCTAACTCAGTCATATGAAATAAGCGGCACACAGCTTTTGGATATCATTTTGTCGTCTATCACAATTATTCTTTGCCTATTGGCCGTTTTGCTATTTCTCTTAGGATTACGCAGAAGGAGAACGAATGAGCGGCAGCCAATGACAAAAAAGAGAATAACCGTAACAGTTATTTTCCTGACCGCTACGATTGCCCTGGGTATACTGTGCTGTGCTTTCGATTGGTCAACAATACTTATGTGGCAAACATATAGTGTTCTTACAGCTTTGATTTCGTCAGCATTATTAACAGCAAGTATTACATGGTTTGTATACACTCACCGATAAAATACCTCGCTCCCAAGATAAGCATAATGTTAAGTAATTAAATTTTAATTTATCGGTATGCTTAATTTAAAAAAAAGACACTTCGGTGTCTTTTTTAATATCATCGACAAAATTCCCAGCCAAACCTAATTACCATAGATTCCACGAACCTGCTCCGTTCGTGGAATAAGGATTTTTAAACAACTATATTATTTCTGCACAGCTGTTTTTATAGGAAGTACATAAGACTTTATAAAAAAATATCTCGAATTTGAGATAAATCTCTTGCTTTTTAATCACTTGAGGTGTAAAGTGATAGTAACGAAAGTGATTGAGTCATATGGAAAACATACACTCAGTTGCTTTCGATAAAAAACAAAGTAAGTTATGCAGTAAAAACTAAGATGAATTTACAAAAATATAATTAAGAATAAATTGAAACGTTAAAAACCATATTAGTTGTGGAAAATGTCATTTTTTTAGTTATCACTTGACTAGTAAAACGAAACGGAGGAATAAACAATGTATGAAATTAAAGGGCATCATCACATTTCGATGGTTACGAAAAATGCAAATGAAAATAATCACTTTTATAAAAATGTACTTGGTTTACGTCGCGTGAAAATGACAGTGAACCAAGATGATCCATCAATGTATCACTTATTTTATGGAGATAAAACAGGAAGTCCAGGTACAGAATTATCATTTTTTGAAATTCCTTTAGTAGGAAAAACGTACCGCGGTACGAATGCCATTACTCGAATTGGATTACTCGTTCCTTCAGAGGATAGCTTACATTACTGGAAAGAACGATTTGAGAAATTTGATGTAAAACATAGTGAAATAACAATATATGCAAATCGTCCTGCTTTACAATTTGAGGATGCTGAAGGACTTCGCTTAGTACTACTCGTTTCAAACGGAGAAAAAGTGGAGCACTGGGAAACTTGGGAGAAATCAGAAGTTCCTGTAGAGCATCAAATTCAAGGAATGGGTTCTGTGGAAATGACAGTTCGTAGACTTGATAAAATGGCGAGTACACTTACAGACATGTTTGGTTATACAGAGGTTAGCCGCAGCGAAGAGGAAGCGATTTTTCAGTCCATTAAAGGCGAGGCTTTTGGAGAAATCGTTGTGAAATATTTAGATGGTCCTACTGAAAAACCGGGCCGCGGTAGCATTCACCATTTAGCAATTCGTGTAAAAAATGATGCAGAGCTTGCTTATTGGGAAGAACAGGTGATACAAAGAGGCTTCCAGTCTTCAGGAATCATCGACCGTTTCTATTTTAAAAGCTTATATTTCCGCGAATCAAACGGAATCCTATTTGAAATTGCGACAGATGGACCAGGATTTACAGTTGATGGAGATGTGGAACATTTAGGAGAAAAACTTGATTTACCACCGTTCCTAGAAGATCAGCGTGCAGAGATTGAAGCGAATTTAGCACCTATTGAAGAGAAGTAATAGAAGAGAAAATATAAATTTTAAAACCATTGGAGGAATATAAAATGAACCAATTAAAAGGAATTCACCACGTTACAGCAATTACAAGTAGTGCAGAAAAAAACTATGAGTTTTTCACTCACGTTTTAGGAATGCGTTTAGTTAAAAAAACAGTAAACCAAGATGACATTCAAACATATCATTTATTCTTTGCAGATGATAAAGGTAGTGCAGGAACAGATATGACATTCTTTGACTTCCCAGGTATTCCAAAAGGAGTACACGGTACGAATGAAATTTCAAAAACTTCATTCCGCGTGCCAACTGATGCAGCTTTAGAATATTGGGTGAAACGTTTTGACCGCCTGGAAGTCGAACATACAGGAATTAAAGAGCAATTTGGTAAGAAAACTCTATCTTTCGTTGATTTTGATGACCAACATTATCAATTAATCTCAGATGAACTTGATAAAGGGATCGAATCAGGTACACCATGGCAAAACGGACCAGTTCCATTAGAATATGCAATTACTGGTTTAGGACCTGTATTCATCCGTATTGCAAACTTTAGTTTCTTCAAAGAAGTGTTAGAAAAAGTTCTATTATTTAAAGAGGTTGCGCAAGAAGGAGAATTCTATTTATTTGAAGTGAACAAAGGCGGAAACGGTGCATCTGTCATTGTAGAACATAATACGGTTCTTCCAGAAGCACGACAAGGTTTTGGTACAGTGCACCATGCTGCATTCCGCGTAGAAGATCGCGCTGTATTAGAAGAATGGATTGAGAGAATCAGTAGCGTAGGGCTTCCTTCATCTGGTTATGTAGATCGTCACTTCTTCGAGTCATTATACGCAAGAGTTGCACCACAAATCTTATTTGAATTTGCAACAGACGGCCCAGGATTTATGGGAGATGAGCCATACGAAACACTTGGCGAAAAATTATCTTTACCTCCATTCCTAGAGCCAAAACGTGAAGAAATCGAAAAATTAGTTCGTCCAATTGATACAGTAAGAAGCACGAAGGAATTTATTAAAGAGTAAAAGTAGAGGTAATAAGTAGGAGAGCAAGTAGTTTTAGCTGATAGCTGGAACTGCTTGCTTTTTTATTTGTTCTATTAAGTTTTCTGACAATTGTTTCTCAAATTATTAAAAAGGAAAACTTCGGTATAATTCATTTAAATTATAAATTTTCTGATAATTATTTTTCAATACATAGAAAAGAGGTGATAATATACAATTTGGATAATTGTATAAATATCCTAATTTTGTAAGTTTAAGAAAAGGGGATGCGAGTGTATGGGAGTAGATGTAGTAACAAGGGAGCAAATGAAACACTTATTGGATGATTGGTATCATTCAATGTTAAAACAAGATGTGGTTAAAGCAAAAGCACTAAATGAAGAAATAGAGTCCAAGATTATTTATATTAAAGAAGATCAGTATGCAGCATTTTATCAAGCATTATTAAAATTCCGTTATCATGTGCTAATTGATAGTTTGAGTATTACAAGGAATAGTTTTGATGAAATTGATGCTCTTATAATTCCTAATGACGCACTTTTAACACATTATTATCACCTCTTCAAAGGCATTCATGCAATGTATATATCAAATTACATTGAGTCACAAAATCACTTTGAAGAGGCTGGGAAATTACTGAAACATATAACATCTTCGTTGGAACATGCTGAATTTAATTATAGATTTGCATATATGTCTTATCAAACATATAAACCATTGATGGCAATTGATCAAATACGTTTAGCAAAAGATGAATATGAAAAACATCCTGGATATGAAGTTTGTATTGCTTTATGTGAGAATATTTTTGCAATGGCTTGTATTGACTTACGACAATTTGAGCAAGCCGAAGAAAGTTTTACAAAATCATTGGATGTGTTTCAACAAGTAGGTATTGAACGATTTACATTGATGGTTCGTAATAATTTAGGTTTGATGTATGCCAATCAAAACTTATCAAAACTTGCAATTCGTCACTTATCAGAAGTTACAAGAAAATCTCCAAATCATTTCAGAGCACTATATTTGGAAGCGGATGAATATCTAAAATTAAATGAATATAGTAGAGCTGAACCGCTGATAGAGAAAGGAATATATCTTTGTAATCAGTTGGAAAATCAAGAATATCAATATCGTTTTACGATTTTAAAAGAAATGATTACAAGTACTGAAGAGCTAGAAAAATCTGTTTTAGCAGGAATTGTGTACTTTGAAAAAGAAGAATTATTTGATTGTATTGAAGAATATACAGATCGTTTGGCAGATAGATTTTACAATGAGAACAATCATGAAAAAGCTAGTAAGTATTATCACATGAGTAAAGAGGCTAGACATAAACAAATGAGTAAAGGAGCGTTAAAATAATGAGAAAAATTGTATTTGCAGTGGCAGGGTTTGTTTTTACGTTATCGGTCTTGAGCTCAAATCTATTTAGTAACAATGCACTAAATAAAGGTGACGGAGGAGCACCAGCAAGACCAGACTACGTTAACATTGGCGACACAGGAGGAGCACCAGCAGATAATAAAGGCGACGGCGGAGTAAGCCAACTATAATAACAAAGAAAGGGACTTCAACATGAAGTCCCTTTTTCTATTTTCAGGCCATGTAGAGAAAAGAATTGACTTACTTTAAATGTGTAACTATAATAGTTACAAAACAACTATCACTAATAGCAGTGATTAATATTTTTTAGTATAATTGTAACTGTTATAGTTACAATTAAAATTAATCATAAAACAACCAAAAAATGTAAAAACTTTAAATAGCAATAAGAGAAAGGAGACGGGAATGTTGAAATGGTTTAAGTTTTATTTGATTAGCGGTATTGTACTCGTTTTGCTTATCGTATGTAACTTCGTTGATAAGCCGATTGCGAAGGTTGGAGAAGTGAAAGATACTGTTATGATGAAGCTGAATACGAAAGAGAGTATGGCGCAAATTGACGGGCAGACGATTTATTTTAAGAAAATTGGTGAGGGGAAGCCTCCTTTACTTATGCTGCACGGGTTTGGTGGTTCTTCAGATGGATTTAGTGATATTTATCCGGAACTAGCGCGGGACCACACGATTATTGCAGTGGATATTTTAGGGTTTGGACGTTCTTCTAAGCCAATTGATTTTGAGTATTCGTTTCCTGCGCAAGTGAATTTATATTATAAGTTAATGAAGAAGCTCGGATACGATCAGTTTGCGGTGCTCGGTCATTCGATGGGCGGAGAGATGTCCCTCAATTTAGCGTATTTATATCCGGACGCAGTGACGCATCTCATTTTAGCAGACTCTACAGGAATTGAATCTTTCCAGCAAAAAGAAAGTTATGAAGTGCCGCCGCTATCAACCGATCTTCAAACGGTAACTGAGATTACGGATTACAATAAAAATGAAGTGAAAAATAGTCGTGATGATAAAGGGCATTATGATCAGCTGACGAAAATGAGAGAGCGCCGCATTGCGATGGAAGCTGATAAAATTAAGGTGCCGACTTTAATTATATGGGGACGACACGATAAGAGTGTTTCTTGGAAAAATGGTGAACTGTATCATGGTTTATTTGCAAATAGTACGTTCCATATTATTGAAAAAGGATACCATGCGCCGTTTCGCCAGGAACCAATCGAGTTTATGGAATATGTACAAGCGTTCTTCACGAAGAATCCACAATGATAAAATTTTAAGCATAAATCTACTTCTTTCCTCATACAGTGAAACTAATAAGGCTTGTCTAAGGAAAGGAATGAAGTAGAGTGGAAACTTTACCATGGTGGGTGTATCTTGTAATCGTTGGAATCGTATTAAGTGGCTACATGGTTTTATATACTTCAAAAAAAGAGCAAGAGATGGATAATGAGTTTATTGAAAAAGAAGGCGAAGTGTATATGAAGCGTTTAGCAGAAGAGCGCGAGAAACGTAATCAGGATAGTGATAAGGATTCTGTATTGCTTTAATAGAAATGTTCAAAGGCTACCATCTAGTAGAAGGTTACATCTAGGTGGTAGCCTTTTTCTTTTTGGGGGAGCATGTATACGAAATTCATCATGAACTTTTATTGATGGCATTTATATATATGTTTCCTCATAAGAATGGAACTAGCGGGGTATTTTACTGGGGGGGATTAAAAATGCATAGGGATGAAACTTCATTACATCCGGATACAGGTGTTACATCTGTAATGTTTGTTGAGCGTTCATTAAATGAAATTCGTTTTTGGTCTAGAATCATGAAGGAACATTCTCTTTTTCTTCGCTTAGGGTTTAGATGCGAGGATACGCAATTAATCGAAGAGGCGAATCAATTTTATCGATTGTTTGAACATATTGAACAAATAGCGCATTCCTACACAAATGAAACAGATCCTGAGCAAATCAAAAGATTTAATGCAGAAGTACAACAAGCCGCAACTAATATTTGGGGGTTTAAACGAAAAATTTTAGGATTGATTCTCACATGTAAATTACCAGGACAAAATAACTTTCCACTGTTAGTTGACCATACAAGTAGGGAAGCTGATTATTTTAGAAGACGTTTAATGGAATTAAATGAAGGGAAATTAGATGCCCTTCCTGATGCTATTATTAAAGAAAATGTTTTCTTTCTAAGGATTATGGCAGACCATGCTAAATTTATTGGTCATCTTCTTGATCCATCAGAAAGAAAGCTTGTAGATACAGCTCGGAATTTTAGCAATGATTTTGATGCATTAATGTATCAAGCAATTGACTTAGAATCAATGAAACCACAATCCCAAACAGTCCCTCTTTTAGATCAATTTTTAGATCAAAATCGTGTGTCAGTTGCATCGCTTCGGGATTTTAAGAAGACAGCACGTGATTTAATTGAGCAATGTAAAATAAAGAGTATCATTCACCCACTATTGGCAGACCATGTTTTCCGTGAAGCTGATAGATTTCTTGAAATCATTGATATGTATGATGTTCATCTTACAAATATTCAATCACAACCTAGATATTAGAAGGTAAGGAAAGATACTATTTTGCTTTCAGTTGAGAAGTTAACAATGTATTGTTAGCTTCTTTTTTGTGTAGAAATGTCTCTTTAAAAACTACATAATTCCCTTTGACCAAATATGTAATTATTTGTAAAGTGATATATATGGAAAGATTGTGAATGTACAAGAAATCTATGTGTAGTAGATTCTAATAAATTATTCGGGGGAAATTTATTAGTTAAGTATATTAACTTTTTGTACTAAATTTTACAAATAAAGGGTTATTAGTAATCATGAAAGCAAAAAAATTAGTAAGTTTAGCATTACCAGTATGGAAACACATTACAAATTTATCATATGGACGATAACGTTCGTATTCGGTATGCAAAACAATAAATAATCGGCAAGAAACTCTGTAATAATTTTTACAGGGTTTTTGTTCGTTCTAATTGTATTTCTTCATTATTTTCCTAGATACTAGTATAAGTTGGGAGATGAATAAAATGATTTTCTTTCTGGAAAATGATAAGAAGGGGAATCAGGATAGTGATAAGGATTCGGTTTTATTTCCTAAAATATATCAACGATTTTTCAAATATATCGAACACAACTTGAAATATATCAACGATTTTTCAAATATATCGAACACAACTTGAAATATATCAACGATTTTTTCAATATATCGACGATTCGACATAGGATATCGACTTACCGACACAAAACGACAATATTAAGAAGCACGGTTATTGTTCGGGAAATTATTATTGGAACATAGCATATAGAGTGTACATACTAAATAGCACCATTATAAGCTGTAACGCACAAGTTGCACAGCCTACGCAACGACAACTCGCTTTACTCATCATCATGTATTTGCTCTTACTAGACGTAGATAGGTGAGAAACATAGTATGATTTTTAGTGAACGTTTAAAAGAAGAACGAGAAAAATGAAAGAAATCCCCTACACTAGCTGTTCTTTTCACTCAAATTGTGTACTATAAAGGATAGGATGACATAAAGAAGGGGACATTTAGAATGGAATTTCATGAACAAAAGATTTTGCCGGCAGTAAGGCAAATTAAAGATTTGGAAAAGCTATTACATAGTTCGTATGAGTATATCGTTATTTTAGATATTCATGTCGGTCAATTGAAGAGTGTTATATCACTTGCGAAGCAATATTGTAAAAAGGTGTTTTTACATGTGGATTTAATTCATGGCTTGCAGAGTGATGGGCATGCGACGGAGTATTTATGTCAGGAGTTTAGACCGTACGGGTTACTTTCAACGAAGGCGAGCGTCATTATGAAGGCGAAGCAAAAAGGTGTTGTGGCAATTCAGCGTATTTTTTTAATCGATTCGAGTGCAATGGAGAAGAGTTGCAATCTTTTAGAAAAGACGAAGCCGGATTATATAGAGGTGCTCCCAGGAGCGTTAACGGATGTGATCGCTGAAGTGAAAGAGCGTACTGGTGTACCAATTTTAGCGGGTGGTTTTATTCGTACTGTTGATGATGTAGAGAGAGCTTTAAATGCTGGTGCGACAGCAATTACGACATCAAAACGCGAACTATGGAAACATTACCAAAAAAAGTGACGAAAATGTGAAATAATTCTGTTGACACCGCTTTCATTAACGGTTAACATTATAGACAAGTTAATAAACGTGACGGAGAAAAGTAGAGATCCACATTTCATTGTTTCTATATAAATTTATATAGAAGCGTGCAAAGCTGTGGGTCTTTTTCTTTTGACAAAAACGAATGGCCATTCATTTTACCTCTATCACATTTGAAAGCGTTTAAATTGATTGTGGAGGGATACTATGTCAGCATTTTTAGGAGAGTTAATAGGGACTGCGTTGTTAATCGTACTTGGTGGCGGCGTTTGTGCTGGTGTAAGTTTAAAGAAGTCGTTTGCGAAAGATTCTGGTTGGATTGTTATTACAATGGGCTGGGGCTTAGCGGTAGCGGTTGCAGCGTACGCGGTTGGATCAATTAGTGGGGCACATTTGAATCCAGCTTTGACGATAGGATTAGCATTTAAGGGAGCGTTCCCATGGAGTGACGTACCTGGTTATATCGCAGCACAAATGATTGGGGCAATTATCGGGGCAGTTATCGTATATTTACATTACTTACCACACTGGAAAGAAACAGAAGATCCAGGAACAAAGTTAGGTGTATTTGCAACAGGTCCAGCAATTCCGAACACATTTGCAAACCTTTTAAGTGAAATGATTGGGACATTCGTTTTAGTATTTGGTATATTAGCAATTGGTGCAAATAAATTTGCAGATGGATTAAATCCATTTATCGTAGGTTTCTTAATTGTAAGTATTGGTTTATCGTTAGGTGGAACGACAGGATACGCAATCAACCCAGCACGTGATTTAGGTCCGCGTATCGCGCACTTCTTCCTTCCGATTGCAGGAAAAGGCGGTTCAAACTGGAAGTATGCATGGATTCCAGTAGTAGGTCCGATTTTAGGTGGATCACTTGCAGGATTATTCCATCAAGTTGTATTTGAAGGAAAACAAAATGCAGCACTTATTTATGTGATTATTGCAACTGTGATTGTACTAGCAATCTCTTATATGACAAGCAAAAAAAGTGGAAGCAATACAAATAGTAGAAAAGTAGCATAAGGGGGAAACCATTATGAAAAAATATATTCTTTCATTAGACCAAGGAACAACTAGCTCACGCGCAATTCTTTTCAATAAAAAAGGTGAAATTGTTCATTCAGCTCAAAAAGAATTTACACAACATTTTCCAAAGCCAGGCTGGGTAGAGCATAACGCGCAAGAAATTTGGGGATCTATTTTAGCGGTTATCGCAACTTGCTTAAGCGAAGCAGATGTAAAACCAGAACAAATCGCTGGTATCGGTATTACGAACCAACGTGAAACAGCGGTTGTATGGGATAAAACGACTGGTAAACCAATTTATAATGCTATCGTATGGCAATCTCGCCAAACAGCTGAAATTTGTGATGAGTTAAAAGAAAAAGGTTATAGCAAAATGGTTCGCGAAAAAACAGGTCTTTTAATTGATGCATACTTCTCTGGTACGAAAGTAAAATGGATTTTAGATAACGTTGAAGGTGCAAGAGAGAAAGCAGAAAACGGCGATCTATTATTCGGAACAATTGATTCGTGGCTTGTATGGAAACTATCTGGTGGTAAAGCACACGTAACGGATTATTCAAACGCATCACGTACATTAATGTTTAACATTCACGACTTACAGTGGGATGATGAGCTTCTAGAAATGTTAACAGTACCAAAGAGCATGCTTCCAGAAGTACGTCCATCATCTGAAGTGTATGGAGAAACAATTGACTATCACTTCTTCGGGCAAAATGTACCGATTGCAGGTGTAGCTGGTGATCAACAAGCGGCATTATTTGGACAAGCTTGTTTCGGTGAAGGTATGGCGAAAAATACTTACGGAACTGGTTGCTTCATGCTAATGAACACTGGTGAAAAAGCAGTAGCTTCTGAGCACGGTCTATTAACAACAATTGCATGGGGAATAGATGGTAAAGTAAACTATGCATTAGAAGGAAGTATTTTCGTAGCAGGTTCTGCAATTCAGTGGTTACGTGACGGAATGCGCATGTTTAAAGATGCAAGTGAGAGTGAAGTATATGCTTCTCGCGTTGAATCAACTGACGGTGTATACGTTGTACCAGCATTCGTAGGATTAGGTACGCCTTACTGGGATAGTGAAGTACGCGGCGCTATGTTTGGTGTAACGCGCGGTACGACGAAAGAACACTTCATTCGTGCAACACTAGAATCTTTAGCTTACCAAACAAAAGACGTATTATGCGCAATGGAAGCAGATTCAGGTATTGAACTAAAAACATTACGCGTTGATGGCGGAGCAGTTAAAAATAACTTCTTAATGAAGTTCCAAAGTGATATTTTAGACGTTCCTGTAGAGCGTCCAGTGATCAATGAAACAACAGCTTTAGGTGCAGCGTATTTAGCTGGTCTTGCGGTTGGATATTGGAAAAACCAAGATGAAATTAAAGAACAGTGGCATATGGACAAACGCTTTGAACCAACGATGGAAGCGGAAACAAGCGAAGAGCTATATGCTGGATGGAAAAAAGCAATTGAAGCAACAAAAGCTTTCAAATAATCATAAACAGTGTTATAATGGTGACAAGTTAATAATTCGGTAGGAGATTTGGAGAGACCACAACACGCTATAGAGGCGAAATCTATAGCGGAGTTTGTGGTCTCTTTTTTCGTTATCAAAGGGAGGAATTACCATGAAATTTTCAAGTAAACAACGTAAAGACGTATTAAACGGAGTAAATAAACAAGAATTAGATGTGATCGTAATTGGTGGAGGTATTACTGGTTCTGGTATTGCATTAGATGGAGCAACACGCGGGTTATCAACAATTGTGTTTGAAATGCAGGACTTTGCAGCAGGTACATCAAGTCGTTCAACGAAGCTTGTACACGGTGGTCTACGTTATTTAAAACAACTTGAAGTGAAAATGGTAGCAGAGGTGGGGAAAGAGCGTGCGATCGTATATGAGAACGGTCCCCATGTAACAACACCAGAGTGGATGTTACTTCCGTTCCATACAGGCGGTACGTTCGGATCATTCAGTACATCAATTGGTCTTCGTGTATACGACTTCTTAGCAGGTGTAAAACGAAGCGAGCGCAGAAAAATGTTTAACCGTGAAGAAACGCTGAAGAAAGAGCCTCTTGTAAAACAAGAAGGATTAAAAGGCGGCGGTTACTACGTTGAATATCGCACTGATGATGCGCGTCTTACAATTGAAGTAATGAAAGAAGCGATTGAGCACGGCGCAAAAGCTGTTAACTACGCAAAAGTTGATAGTTTCTTATATAAAGATGGAAAAGTATGTGGTGTACGTGTAATCGATTTACTAGACGGTGAAGTATACGAAGTTTACGGTAAGAAAATTGTAAACGCAGCTGGCCCTTGGGTAGATACACTTCGTGAAAAAGATAACTCGAAAAAAGGAAAAGTACTTCAGTTATCAAAAGGTGTTCACTTAGTAATTGATCAAAAACGTTTCCCATTAGGTCAAGCGATTTACTTCGATACACCAGATAAACGTATGGTATTCGCGATTCCGCGCGGAGGAAAAACATATGTAGGTACAACAGATACGTTCTATGATAAAGATGCAGCTGTACCACAAATGACAACAGAAGATCGCACGTACATCATTAATGCGATTAACTACATGTTCCCAAGCGTAAAAATTACGGAAAAAGACATCGAGTCAAGCTGGGCTGGCGTACGTCCGTTAATTTACGAAGAAGGTAAGAGTGCATCTGAAATTTCTCGTAAAGACGAAATTTGGACTTCTGAATCTGGTTTAATTACAATCGCAGGTGGTAAATTAACAGGATACCGCAAAATGGCTGAAATGGTAGTAGACTACGTAACGAACTTACTACAAAAAGAAGGGCATAGTGCATATCCGAAGAGCACAACGAAACATATGCCAATCTCTGGTGGACATGTAGATGGCTCTAAAGGATTACCAGCATTTATCGCGAAAAAAGCAGGTGAAGGTACGAAATACGGTTTAACAACAGCACAAGCAGAAGAATTCGCGAAATTCTACGGCTCTAACGTTGACGTACTATTTGACCTAGCGAAAAAACATAAAGACGAAGCGAAAGAATACAACATGCCACTAGACGTTCTAATCCCACTTGTATACGCAATGGATTACGAAATGACAGCAAAACCAGTTGACTTCTTCGTACGCCGCAGAGGCGCTGTATTCTTCAACATCCACTGGGTATACGAGTGGAAAGAAGCAGTAATCAACTACATGGCTGCGAAACTAGGCTGGAGCAAAGAAGAACAAATGAAATACACAGCTGAATTAGAGAAAGCATTAACAGACGCTGTCATTCCTGTAGATCAACAAGAACATGCAGCTGCGTTAGCGTAAAAAGAGAAACACCTGAAGGCGAGCCCTTTAGGTGTTTTTTCTCTTGACTAAAAATAATTAGAATGTGTTACAATGATGATAGAGTATGTAGTATGAATTTTGCATAAAATGAAGAAGACAGAAGCCTGAGAAACTTCTGCCTTTGTAACCTAACTTGCTATTGTGGTGGTAGTAGGTGCGGTTATAAGACAATTACATTAACGTTTTAGCCGAGAACCGCCCTTACCTTTTCCACGAAGCAGGGTGGTTCTCGCTTTTTTGTATACAGAAATTAGCCACGGACCGACGTATCTTCTACCGATGACAACGCCAGCTCCGGTTAGGATACCGTACACTAATTTAATGACAAACATCGCGATCATTTTATCACCTCCCCCCTTTTTCAAAATGGAAGAGATGATTACCACACCTACTAGTTATAGCTTATTAAGTTACATTTTAATTGTATTATGTTTTAAAATAGGGAACAAGACATATAGATAAAAAGCCCTAGCGTTCAAACTCAAACCCCCACTGAAAGGCTTTATCTCAGTGGGGGTAGTTGACTCCTTGTTAAATAAACATAACTAAAAAAATAAAGATACTGATAACAATATCCAAATGAAATACACAGCAGAACTAGAAAAAGCAGTAGATCAACAAGAACAAACAGCTGCATTATGTATAGAATTTCAAATACTACACTTGTATGAAGCGTGTACTGGTTTTGATAGTATCGATCCATCTTTGTATGGCCATGAAATATTAGATTCTTTAAGTGAGCGTTAGAAAGAAGGAGGACTCAATGAAATGGGTTCTCTTTTTTCATTTAGCGATGAGGGGAATCTTGACGATAGAAAACTAACACAAAACTCTTATTGCAAACTTAAAGAGCGCCTTGGGAGAGGGGCGCTCTTTAGGTGAATGTATTGTAACGACTATTCGGTTTATTATATGTAAGTTACTGAGGAAGTGTTTTATAAAAAACGTTATTATCAACCGAATTATTTTATTTAATTTATAAAACTTTTCCATGCAGTGCGTCGTCTAATATATGGGAAGGAGGAAATGATGTGGATGAATTAACGGTAGAAGCGTTTGAAATAGAAGATAAGGAGGACCTTATCGACGAAATCATGAACAAGTATGGACAAGAAGTCTTACAGCTTGTGTATTCATATGTGAATAATAAAGAGGTTGCGGAGGATTTAACGCAAGATATATTTGTGAAATGCTATAAATCTCTTCATACATATAAAGGGAATTCGAACTTAAAAACATGGTTATGGAGAATTGCGATTAATCATTGTAAGGACTATTTAAAAAGTTGGTATAACAAAAAGGTCATCGTGACAGAGGATGACTTTACGTATATGGAGAGTCAAAAAGAAAGTGTGGAACAAATAGTTATTCAAAGTGCAGAGGATAGTAGGCTTGCTTCTGCAGTAATGAGTTTACCGATCAAATATCGAGAAGTCATTTATCTATTTTATTATGAAGAGTTATCAATTAAAGAGATTGCTACGGTAATAGAAGTGAAGGAAAACACGATAAAAACGAGGTTGAAAAAAGCGAAGGAGCTTTTGAAGAAAGGATTGGAGGAATAGTCAAATGGAAGATCGATTAAAAGGCTTGCGAAAATCAATGGAGAACACAACTTTTAAACATTTGAGTTTTTCTGATCAGCACCAGAAGCGGGTGCGTGAAAAAATCAATCAATCGTCCGAAAAAGAAGAAGATATTCTTTTAGCAGTGTTGCAACTTCTTATAAATGAAAAAACAGGTTATGAATTGATGCAGTTACTGCGCGGGAGAGGGATTCAAAAATTCGAAGGGGACGAAGGGTCTCTATACACGTTATTACATCGTCTAGAACAGAATCGCTTTATCCAATCTAGCTGGGACCACGAAGGAGCTAAATATTATCAATTAAATGATAAAGGAAACAAGATGCTGCGAAAGGCAGAGAAGAATGCTACGAAGGCACGATTTATATTAAAAGGATTAGTACAGGAGTGAGAAAAATTGAACAAAAAAGGGGAGCGTTTTTTAAAAGAAGTTACGAACCATATTAAATCAAAAGAAGCGAAGGACTTAGTAGCAACTGAACTGAATTTTCACTTAAAACAGGCAAAGAATATGTGGATGGATAAAGGGTTAAGTGAGGAAGTTGCTGAAGATAAGGCTGTTGAGCAAATGGGGAGTCCAATTAAACTGGGACAAGAACTTAACAAACTGCATAAGCCAAAGGTTGATTGGTTCTTACTTATTTTGTTAGTGGCTGCGATGGGGTTAGGATTTTTGCCAGTTATAGCTTTTGGATATATGAATGATTTACTAATGGATAAGGTGATATTTGTTGTTCTTGGTATTGCAACAGCGTTAGGGATGATGCTGATTAATTATCGGAAGTTAGAGAGATTAGGATGGTTGTTTTATACAATTGGTGTACTTATCTTGTTAATGCTATACTGCTTTCCGAATGCTGGGATGCTTGGAGAACCGATAATAAAAGTTGGTCCTATTGCAATTGACCGTTTAATGGCAGTGCCGTTCTTTTTTCTAGCTTGGGCTTCTTTTTTCAATAATAGTAGGATAAAAGTAATGCATCTTGTGGCTCTTTATTTATTTTCTTTGTATTTATTTTTTATTGGCGCAGCTTTTTCAGTGATTTTTATTTATATCACGATGGTATTCGTTATGCTTTGGTGGAGTAAGTTAGGGAAGAAAAAGGCATTAATTATTACAATTGTACCAATCTGTTTATTGATTATAGGGGCCTATTTTTCCTGGCACACAGTAAAAAGAGTTTATTTGGATAGATTTTTAGGGTATTTGAATCCAGAGCGTGATGCACAGGGCGCAGGATTTATGTATATACGTTTAAAGGAGGTAATGTCGTCAGCAGGTTGGTTTGGTACATACGGAGATGTAAAATTCATCCCTAATCCAGATACTGATTTTGTATTTGCAAGTTTGACTTATTGTTATGGATATGTGCTTGCACTGGTCCTTGTCTTAATTCTTTCTCTTTTTGTAGCACGGTTAATCTTCATATCTTATACAATAAATGACCGGTATGGTAAATTGCTTCTCATTGGAGGCATGACTCTTTTCGTAGTGCAATTCCTTTATAACGTCGGTATGATTTTAGGTTTATTACCGATTACTGCTATATCATTACCTTTTATTAGTTATGGATTAACACCAACTGTATTTCATGCGCTTGTAATGGGAATCGTACTAAGTGTATATCGACGTAAAGACATTCCAGCGAGAAAATCAGCTTAAAAAACAAACCACCTAGTCCCTTTTTAGGGTGTAGGTGGTTTTATTTACACACTTAACAAGTTTTTCCGTTCTCAACTTCTCCGCATGAATCTGGAATTTGCTTATCTTTTATTAATAGTAATAGAAGTTCAAAAAACTGTTCGCGTTGTTCTAATGTGAGGTTTTGTAAAATATCGTCTGCGACCTTGTCTTGGAACGCGAGCGCCTTTTCCATATTGGAGTGCGCGCGTTCAGTAAGTTGAATTAATGTAGCCCGGCGATCACTTGGATCTGGTATACGAATTAGGAGCTTGTCTTGTTCGAGTGCATCGACAAAATCGGTAACTGTACGTGCTTTGACGCCTAATTTAGCAGCTAATGCGTTCATTCGAATGGGACCATTTTCAGAAACGGTGGATAGAACGCGTAGCCTTGGCCCTGTTAGATGATAAGGTGTGTCAAGGGCTGACAATTGAGATTGAAATTCTCTTTGAACATAGTTGGACGATTGCATTAAAATATGAATGATATCTATTGCAGCTGGATTATTTGGTTTCATGAATGGGATGACCTCCTCATTATTTTGTAGTTCATTTTTGCACGTTTCATAAATATATTGTATATTATTAGTGAGTATCCTCTCTATATTGTAAAAAAATAGTGAGCAACTTCATTATATCGTATGCTCATAATGTGTGATAGCGGGATAATTACTATTATAACTGATGCGGGGATCTATAGAAAACGATAATAGAGCGAGGTGTATGTATATAAGGAATTTCAAATCGTTTCAGCATTCAATAGCAATACCCTTAAAAAAACATATGTAACGGAGGATTGTACATGACTATTGTAGCATTAGTACTTCAATGTTTATTAATTTTTGCATTTTTCTTTTCAAGTGTGAGCAAAATTGCGGGAGCAAAAATGCAAGTAGAGGCTTTCGCTCATTTAGGTTTACCTCAATGGTTTAGAATTGCGACAGGTTGGATCGCTTTAGCAGGAGTGGTGGGACTGATTTTTGGTTTCTGGAATGAGGTCGTATTAGTTTTAGCAGCATTATGGATTGCTTGTATTATGTTAGGAGCTGTATTGTCACATATGCGTGTGAAAGATCCAATTGGAAAAATCATGCCAGCAGCCGTGCTTATGATTTTAGCACTAGTTCTTGCGGTCGTTCATTTTTCAGCAGTAACAGAACTTTTGTAAAGCAAATTGTAGATTAGTAGATTTGATTGAATAGAGGTAGAAACTGAGCACGTACGATAAAAATGATATCCTCATTATAACAAAATAGTGAGGATATTCATTATGTTGATACTCATTTAAATTTGTATAGATTATGGGAAAGAGAAAAGGGGGTCTACAAGATGGTAGATCATTCATCACAAAATGCAGATAAATTGCTAGCAGTTTTAGTAGTTACGCTAATATTTTCGGTTATGAACGGTACGATGTTTAATGTAGCTCTTCCTGAAATCGGTAAAGAATTCAACCTTGTCCCTTCAGAGGTTAGTTGGATTATGACGAGTTATATGGTCGTTTATGCTGTTGGTTCCATCGTAATGGGAAAACTGGCGGATAAATATCGATTAAAGGATTTGTTAACGTATGGACTACTTATTTTCGCTCTAGGTTCCTTGCTTGGTCTACTTGCTACTGAGTATTGGGTTATCATTTTAGGCCGTGTCATTCAAGCGGCGGGAGCTTCTGTTCTTCCTGCGACAGCAATGATTATTCCGGTTAGATACTTTGCGCCAGAAAAAAGAGGCCGTGCGCTTGGAACTTCAGCAGTTGGTTTAGCGCTTGGGAATGCTTTAGGGCCCGTTGCCGCTGGATTAATTACGAGTTTTGGAAGCTGGAGACTCATGTTTGTTCTTTCATTACTACCGCTTCTAACGCTACCTTTCTTTAGAAAGTATTTAGACAATGCAAAAGGGAAGGCGGGTAGTATTGATATTCTTGGCGGAGGTCTATTAGCTGTATCGGTCGCGTTCTTCTTGCTTGCTATTACGCAAATGCAAGTGCTGTTATTCCTTGGTGGATTTGTTATGTTAGCGTTCTTCATTTTGCGGATTAGAAAAGCTACAGAGCCTTTTATTAAACCGACTTTGTTTAAAAATAAAAACTTTTCGATTGGGTTACTCCTTGCTTTTATGACGACAGCGATGAGCTTTAGCATGACATTCATGACGCCGCAATTTCTATCAGCAGTAAATGGATTGACTCCTTCGAATATTGGTTTTGTTTTAGTTCCAGCTGCAATTGCCTCGGCAATTATGGGAAGAAAGGGAGGAAGGGTAGCTGATACTCGGGGCAATTTTGCACTCGTTTTTATTGCCTCAGTATTCATATTCCTTGCTTTCTCATTATTATCTACTTTCATTGGGGTCTCGGCTTTTGTCATAGCATTGATTTTAATTTTCGGAAATGTAGGACAGACCTTTATGCAGATTTCAATGTCTAATACAATTTCACAAACACTGTCAAAGGAAGAGACAGGTGTTGGAATGGGATTACTGTCGATGATTAATTTCATATCTGGCGCGATGGCTATGAGTGTAGTAGGGAAATTGCTTGATAAGGGATCGACTTCACTAAAGCTAAATCCTTTTGTTGCAAATGAAGCTGCAAATATGTATAGTAATATCTTCGGCGTGATGTCATTGTTGATCTTACTTGTAGTTGTGCTCTACCGTTTTCAATTTGGTATGGGCGTTTCTACGTTAAATATGACTAGCAAAGGTAGTAAAAACTTATAAAAGAAAATACAAGGAGGGTTTATGTATGAATACTCAAACTGCACCTGTTTCTTCGCAGTCAAAGGAGTTTGACAATGTGAAAAGACTCCCGATTTTAATATCAATGATCATTGGAGCGTTTTTCACCATTTTGAATGAAACATTATTGAACGTTGCTTTTCCACAATTAATGATTGAGTTGAATGTAACAGCGTCGACTCTTCAATGGCTTTCAACAGGGTACATGCTTGTAGTTGCTGTACTCATTCCAGCTTCTGCTTTATTAGTACAATGGTTTACAACAAGACAAGTATTCATAGGTGCTATGGTAATCTTTACTTTCGGTACACTTGTAAGTGCGATTGCGCCTGGATTTTCTATACTATTAATGGGTCGCTTGTTACAAGCAGCAGGTACGGGATTAATAATGCCCGTATTAATGAATACGATTCTCCTTCTATATCCTCCTGAAAAGAGAGGAGCGGCAATGGGGAGTATTGGGCTTGTAATCATGTTTGCCCCTGCCATTGGGCCGACACTTTCAGGGCTCATTTTGGAAACATTGAATTGGAGATGGCTATTTTATTTCGTTCTTCCATTCGCGATTTTTTCTATTGTTTTTGCATTTATTTATTTGAAAAATGTCTCAGAGCCTACTAAACCAAAGGTGGATGTATTATCTATTCTTTTATCTACAATTGGATTTGGCGGAATTGTTTATGGATTTAGTAGCTCAGGCGAAGGTTGGGGTAGTTTCCAAGTATATGGCATAATCCTAATTGGTCTTGTAGCAATTCTATTCTTCGTATTGCGTCAATTGAAATTGAAAGAGCCATTACTAGACCTTAGTGCATTTAAGTATCCGATGTTTACGCTAACGACAATTTTATTGACGATCATGATGATGACGATGTTCTCGACAATGACGTTACTACCATTTTTATTCCAAGGTGCTTTAGGCTTAACTGTCTATGCAACTGGTCTTATCATGCTTCCAGGTAGCCTGTTAAATGGTCTGCTTTCTCCAGTTTCAGGGAAGCTGTTCGATAAATTTGGTCCAAGAGCGCTCATTATTCCTGGTACGATATTATTAGCAGGTGTGATGTGGTTCTTTACACAAGTAACGGCAGATACGTCTAAAATAACTTTCATCCTATTACATGTCACTATGATGGTATCCATTTCAATGATTATGATGCCGGCGCAAACGAACGGTTTGAACCAACTTCCGAAGCGATTTTATCCTCACGGAACAGCTATTTTGAATACTCTATCACAAGTAGCGGGTGCGGTAGGAGTTGCGTTCTTTATTAGCGTTATGACTTCCGGACAGAAGAAATATTTGGATGCATCTTCAAATCCGACTGACCCAGCTCAATTGACAGAAGCAATGGTTTCAGGTGTGCATAACGCATTTACAATTGGCTTTGGTTTGGCACTACTTGCAGTTGTTGTAGCTTTGTTTATAAAACGTTCGCAGACTTCAGAAAGTTAAGGGGCGAAGTAAAGAGGGGATGCCGAGGGCTACCCTCTTTATTATTTTGTTCCTACATAGTAATTTGATTTGGGTTCCTTCTTATTAAAATAGTATTTTTCGGATAGCACACCTGTTTAAATTTATAATAGAACAACTCTAACTTAGCGATAAAGTTTCATTTTATGTTTAAATAAGTGAACTCGCTTTAATAGAAGTACACAATTCAGAACGAGAAATTGATTCAGCTAATTGTTGTAAATAGGCGTATTCTGCTACGTCTTTTTCAGAAGTGTTAGGATCCAATAAAGGTGAAGAAAGAAGTACATCAATCGTAAGTATGTCTGCATCATGAGAGACGATGTTATAACCTGCAAATACAGGTCGTTTTAAGTCTTTTACTTTTTGAATCATCTGATGGAATTTCGTAACACTTATATTGATTTGTGCGAATGGAAAGCATTTTTGGGTAGGATTCTCGATGGTCTTTCTAATTTTATAATCGTATACATAGTAGTACTTTTCTTGCTGCTCAAGTGTTTGCAACTCTTTCGTTAATAAGTGGTATTTGTCTGTAAGTCCAATTGTAAGTGCATCGTGTTCTTCGCCAACTAATAATGTGAAAGGTCTTGGTGAGGAGATTGAAATGGTGCGGACGTTTAGGTTAGTAAAAGTTTGATTAGATTGTAAAATGGTATGTAATTTTTCGGCAGGAAATTCCCCGTCATAAATAGCAATAAAATAATGGTTCATCTTTTCGCTCCTTAACTTTTTTCTAAACTGATATATTCTACTTTAAAGTTGTAAATCCTGCACAAAAAAGAAACACCTTGATTGTTATCAAGGTGTAATAAGTTCAAAACTCTCCGAATCAGCCTCAATAATAAAAGGGCTAACCTCGCCAACGCTATAAAGTTGTAATTCATGCATCGCGCGCGTACAAGCAGTATAGAACAATCTACGAACGCTCTCATCACTGTACACATCTTTAGAAGCATCGTAAATAATAACAGCATCAAATTCGATACCTTTCGCTAAGTAAGCAGGGATAATAACAACGCCTTGTTCGTATTCAGCAGAGGTGCTCTTCACAAGTTTAATATCTTCAATGCTACTAAGTGCCTCATAGGCAGCGGCGCTTTCAGCTGCAGATTTACATATAATTGCGATCGTGTTGTGATTTTGTTTTTGTAATTCAGCAACTTTGGCAGTAATACGTTCGTGCAGTTCGCTCTCATTCGCTACTTTCGTCACTGTAGGTTTCTCACCGTCACGTTCAAAGGCGTGAATGTTGTTGCCTTCCGGTACGAGAGCACGTGTAAATTCAATGATTGGTTTTGTTGAGCGATAGCTACGGGTTAAGTTAATGCCGTTCGTTTCGTCTGGTCCGTATAAATTCGTAAGTGTATCGAAATTAACTGTTTCACTCGCATGAGCAAATATTGCTTGGTTAAAGTCTCCAAGTACCGTCATTCTTGCGGCAGGGAAGAGACGTTTTAAAAACTCGAACTGAAACGGCGAATAATCTTGTGCTTCGTCTACGAGTACGTGTTTAATCGATCTGTTCGTTTGGAAGCCTTCAATTAACTCTTTTAAAAGTAAAAATGGAGTTGCATCCTCGTAATATAGTTTTCCTTCATCGAGCATGTTCACCGTTAGTGAGCAAATGTCATCCCATTCTTTCGGTTTTTCTCCCGTAACCCATGATGCATCTGTAAATAGCTGTTTATATATGCCTGTGAAATTGATGAAACGCAATGTTTGAACACCTTTGCGAAGTGGTTTCAATTTTTTACGGACAATCATACGTCCAAGTACTTTCGCTTCTTTCTCAAAATCGTTAAAGGAGTTGTCGTCAAACTCACCTTTTTTCTGTAAATATTTATAAGCCTTTTGATATTCATCTTTACTCAGTAGTTCAATTTCTTCTTCTACCCAAGGCTTTTTCAGTTCTGCTTTTTCAAGTGCATCTATTTGCTTATTTAGCCAATCCGTTAACTTTTCAATTCGACTATGGAAGCGGAGGGAGGAGTCGGTATTGTAAAACTGCTCTGTAATTTCTTTCGCAGAAACAATTAGCTTTCCTCTAAATTTCATTCCTCTAAATAGCATGCCTGAAGATTCAAGAGATTGTCTGTACGCTCTAATCATCTCGAAAAATTGAGTAGATGCTTTAAAGCGAATGCTCGCATTTCTCGTTTTATAGATAGGGTTATTCGTTTCAGTTAACATATATTCTAATTGTTCATAAGGATCTTCCACATCAAATGACTTACTTAGTCTATGATTTAAATATTCTTGGAATGTCACTTGCTGCATATTTTCTTCGCCGAGTTCAGGTAGTACGTTAGAAACGTAGCTATTGAACATAGAGTTAGGGGAGAAGAGAATAATTTGATCCGCTTTTAGCCATTCGCGATATTTATATAGTAAGTAGGCGATTCGTTGCAGCGCAGCGGACGTTTTACCGCTACCAGCAGCTCCTTGCACGATAAGGAGTCGGCCTTCATCGTGACGAATAATTTCATTTTGCTCGCGCTGAATCGTAGCGACGATACTTTGCATATGTTTGTTCGTACCTTTTCCGAGCGCTTGTTGCAAGATTTCATCGCCAATTGTAAGGCTCGTATCGAACATAGAATCAATCTCGCCATTTTGAATAATGTATTGTAATTTTTTCTCCACATTACCGTGAATTACGCCGCCTGGTGTACTGTATTCAGCCGGTCCTGGTGGATAATCGTAGTAGACACTCGAAATGGGTGCGCGCCAGTCATATATAAGAAAGTTTTCTCCGCTAGCATCAGTAAGTGTAGCTACGCCAATATAAATTTTCTCCGCAGCAGATTCTCCTTCTTCTTTGAAATCAATTCGTCCAAAATAAGGTGCTTTATGCATGCGTCTTAGTGCGGCAAGTCGATTAAAGGTGTGCTTATGGGTAATTTGTGTGACAGCTAGTGACTGAGCTTGTTGTCTTAAGTTGATAACTGTTTCAAGATAATCATCAAAAGTATCAGTATTCACTTTCACGTCATCCCAGAAGTGTTTACGAATATTGATTACTTCTGCCCGGCGTCTGCCAGTTTCGTTTTCCAGTTTATCAATTTGCTGCGTAATCGTTTCGATTACGGTATCCAATCGTTTTTGCTCTAAATCAAGTTTTTTGTTCATACGGTAAGCACTCCTTTAAAAGTGAAAAATAGAGGTTGACTGAAGAAAGAAATTATGGTATATTTGATATACGGATAAATATGTTTTAGTTAATTTGTAAAACGTGTTTCTGTACTAATTTAACATAGTTTCTGAATTTAATCAATGATAATAAGATAAACCTTGGTTCCGTGTGGCGTGAATCGAGGTTTTTTTGTGTTTTAAGAGGGTTCGCAGTTATTGTCAGTTTCTGTCGGTAAGTCGATATATTATGAAAATCGCCGATATAATTTATTCAGAGGACCAACTATATAATTTCATTTACCGAAATCGGACATAGCTACCGGGGAAGAGGGCATATAAAAAAGCTCGGGCCGAAGCCCGAGCTTTTTATTTCATTATTTCTTTTCGTCTTTCTTAGCGTCAGCTTTTTGCTCTTTGAAAAGATCTTTCAAATCTTTATCGTCAACTTTTACGTCAGCTTTTTTGATTTCTTTCATCATAAGGTCGTTCATGAATTCGCCATCTTGTGCTTTCTTTTGAACGATTTCTTTTTTGATGTCAGCTTTAGATTGTTCGAATGATTTTTCTGGCTCTTTAATGTCTGTTACTTTAATGATGTGGTAACCGAATTGTGATTTCACAGGTTCGCTTACTTCATCTTTTTTCAGCTTATAAGCAGCCTCTTCGAATTCTTTAACCATTTTGCCAGGTCCGAAGAATCCTAAGTCGCCACCTTTTTCTTTTGAACCAGTATCTTCAGAGTATTGTTTCGCTAACTCTTCGAAAGATTTACCTTGTCCAAGTTCTTCTTTAACCTTTTTAGCAGTTGCTTCATCTTTTACAAGAATGTGGCTTGCTTTAATTTCAGGCTTGTAATTATCTTTCAATTCTTTATCAGTGATTGTTTTCTCGATAGCTTTTTCTTGCGCTAATTGAGCACGCACACCAGTTTTTAACGTTTCTTCTTTAATACCTTGTTGTTTTAATAGTGTATCGAATTGATCACCGTATTGTTTTTTCATTTCATCGAACTTTTTGTCTACTTCTTTGTCTTCAACTTTGTAGTTTTTAATAAGTACTTTTTCCATAACCATGTTATTTAGTACTTGTTTACCAGCTTGTGTCTTCATTTGCTCGTAGAATTCTTCTTTTGTAATGTCACCAGCTTTAGATGTAACGATTTTGTCTGATGATGATGTTCCACATGCTGATAATGCGATTACACTTGTTGCGGCTAAGGCAAGCATAGCTTTCTTCATTCGATAAACACTCCTACTATTATGTATTTTTAATTTATCCTATACCAATGAATTTTAGTTCATCAGAGCCCGGTTAAGTCTCACTGATACTTTTGCTTTGTATATTGGTAAAGCGCGCTTAACAGGGCTTACCGAGGCTTTAGGATAAAGTTAAGATGCGTGTCATTTATTTCATAGTATAAGCAATATGTACAAAATTTAATATATCATATTTCGACTCGATTTCATATTGATAAAGAAAAATTAACCAGTACGTGTCAGATTTTGAAGGTGTGCCATATTGGGCGTATGTCGCATATACAGAAAAGAGGAGGGGATGGGGGATGAATTCTCAACTTATTTTATTACTTGTACTGTTTATTTTATTGGTTATTGTAGGTATAATTTGCTTATAGAGGAAAAAAGTGAGGAAGGGGCTTTCCTTCCTCACTTTCCATGAAATATAATTTCTATATAACTAGAAATTAATAAAATTGTTATACATACATTAATAACCCGAAAGACACCGGGTTGGCGGCTCGCAGATATTTGTTTTCGTTCACACAGTGTATGTGTCATGAAATTCGTGTAAAATATAACAAGAAGTGCGAATGCGACAAAAACAACTGTTATAAGTGTCATGAGGCGAGACCTCCTTTTGGCTAAAATACATATACTTTATATATTGTATCATACGATATTTTGTTCGTGTTATAAAATTCAGAAATAGAAGACTTTGTGTTAGAAAGTGAGGGAGAAAATGGACGTTGTTAGAAGATTAGAACAAGCTGAATACTACGTAGACCTACTATTTAAAATGATTGATGAAGAAAAGTGTCCATTTTATTCTTTGATCATAAAGAAAAAAGCTCGTAAAAAAGATGTTGAACGTATACTAAATCTTTGTGAAAAACTGAACGAACAATATGTAGCGGAGAAAGCAGAAGGCCTTCTTTTGTTCGATGCGCTGTTAGATCAATTTGAAAAAGCGCTTCCACATCAGCTCGAAGTACACGAAACTGCGGAAGCGCTAGCAAAACAAGGTTTATTCAAACCGCTTATGAATGAATTCTTAAGCATGATTGCGAAAAAATAAATAGATTACTTCTTAACTAACTTCTGATCGGATTCTGTAAAGTTCTCTTCAATATCTTCTAATGATTTCTCAAAAATATCGATGAAGTCTTGTCCGTAAATGTTACGCAAGATTGCAATCAGTTCGATATTTTCTGGGAACTTCCCATAAAAATTACGAAGTGCAAGAGCCCCATTAAACACTGAATTATTTTCAGGGTCATACTCCTCCATTAAGCGAAGTAGTAATTCTTCCCCTTTGTCTGTAATTTCAATGTACGTGTTTCGTTTATCATCTTCTTTTTTCGAGAATACAAGATAGCCGCGTTCTTCCAGCTTTTTCGAGAAGTTAAACGCCGTTGATACGTGCATAACTCCAAACTTAGCAATCTCAGAAATAGAAGCCCCTTTTAAATGATAAGCGATTGTTAAAATATGATGCTCATTGATGTTTAAATCATAAGGCTTAATCCACATCTGCCAATCTTTCTCTACACATTTCCATAACGCTTTCGATAATTGAGCAATGCGTTGGCTGAAAATCATCGCTTCTTTTACCGAGTAATCTTTTTCTCCACTTTTCATATACTCACCCACTTTAACATTCTTTTTCATTACTATCTATTATGCCAGTAAAATAAAAATTAATAAAGTCTTTTTGTGAGAATTGTGAAAATTTTTTAAAAAAATGACATTCTATACAAATCATGCATAACTATGGAAGCGGTTTATGAGTCATGAATACATGTGTTGTCCATACATGTTAAGTGATAACATATATTGTAAATGCATAAAAACACGGCATATCTATGTGATATGCCGTGTTAAGGTCGATTTATATAAAAAATATTTGTTATATGCAAAAAACTAAGCAGGAATTTGTTTACGCTTTTTCCGGAACAGCTTCTTGTAGTTTCTCAATTGATTTTTGAATGTCCAAAATCTCTTTCTCAATATGGCGTTTGTTTTGAGAAATGTCTTGCTTCCAGTTAGAAAGTGTATCGTGCATATCGTCTTTTAATTCTTGGAACACTTCTTTACCTTCTGAAGCAGTTTCAACGATTTGACGTTTTAATAATTTTGTATCAGCTGTAATATCAGCTAAAGTCTTTTTAATATCATTTCCTTTTTCTTTTAACTTGCCGCGCATGTCTTTGCCAGAAGAAGGAGTTGAGAAAAGAACAGCTAGTCCAGCAACTGCTCCGCCGCAAATGACACCTGTAATAAAGGATTTAGCTTTTGACATAAAAGGAGACCTCCTTATTTTTTGTTCGTATTCATGATGTGAAAAAATATGCATATCTTTAAGACGAGGGAAAGAAAAGTGTGCAGTGCACATTCCCCGGCATCTTGAGTGGAGAAACAAGCCGTGCAATATTTAATCACTTTAGGAAAGTGGCTTGTTATGTATTACTTCTTATTATAGTGTCACTATTTCACACTATTTGCAATTGTACTTGCGATGTTTTGTAAATTTTCCATTGTGTATTCATTTTGATGTGATTTCCAAACAGCACCGAAACCATCGTTTTCACCGTAGCGTGGAATTAAATGAAGGTGGAAGTGGAACACAGTTTGTCCAGCTTTCTCGCCGTTATTGTTAAGTAGGTTAAAGCCAACTGGATTAAACTCTGCTTTAATCGCGTTTGCGATTTTCGGAACGACAGAAAAAATGTGTGATGCGATTTCTGGCGTTAACGCAAAAATGTCTTGTTTGTGAACTTTTGGAATAACAAGAGTATGTCCTTTTGTTACTTGACTAATATCTAAAAATGCAAGCACATGTTCATCTTCGTATACTTTTGAGCAAGGGATTTGCCCGTCAATGATTTTGCAAAAAATACAATTATCTGCTGTATGATTCATCGATCTCATCCTTTCAAATATCCTTAGCCGTATTTTACCATAATTACATAAGAGAACAAACACGAAAAACAGGAAGCTGACTCAGCTTCCTGTTTTCTGAAGATGGATTGAAAAAGCATTATCGTAATTTACGTTTCGCAGACACCTCATTTATTTTAAGAAATGCACGGTAAATCGGCTAAAGTTTCTGCCGTAGACACCCCATTTTCAAGTGAAATGAATTGCAATCTTTTTAAATGAAATTGTTTACTTTTTAAAACAGTATATGCTCTTTCGGAGACACCCCGTTTCGAAAATAAAACAAATAATCTGGTTATGTGTAAATTCCTTTGTCCAACTTGGACACCCCATTTCATGATGACTTCACTATGTTGTTGTACTCATCAATAGGTGGTCGCTTTTTCAATGTGTTCCTTCTTCCTTAATTATGATGTCCGCTTTCGTAAAAATATATGCGAACAAATTTTAATTTTTTTTGAATGCATCGATACTATGTAGTACAGCGTAATTTTTGGTAAGATGAATATAGAACGAATATAAATGAAGAAAGTGGTGTCGTATGAGCGAGTTATTGCGTGTAGAAAATGTTACAGGAGGATATACGAAACGACCTGTATTAAAAGATGTTTCGTTCTCTGTGAATAAAGGCGAACTTGTCGGCTTAATCGGTTTAAATGGAGCAGGTAAAAGTACGACGATTAAACATATTATTGGTTTAATGGAACCGAAAAAAGGAACTGTCACAATTAATGGGAAAACAATTCGTGATGATATGACAGCGTACCGTTCTAGTTTTTCGTTCATCCCAGAAACACCAGTATTATATGATGAGCTAACGCTAGAAGAACATTTGAAGTTAACAGCGATGGCGTACGGTGTAGATGAAAAACAATATGAAGAACGCGTAGGACAACTATTACAAGAATTTCGTATGAAAAATCGTTTGAAATGGTTTCCGTCTCATTTCTCAAAAGGGATGAAACAAAAAGTAATGATTATGAGTGCGTTTTTAGTGGAGCCATCTCTTTATATTGTGGACGAACCGTTCGTTGGGCTTGATCCGTTAGCGATCCAATCACTCCTTCAAATGATGGATCAAATGAAAAAGAGTGGTGCAGGTATTTTAATGAGTACACATATTTTAGCGACGGCAGAGCGTTATTGTGATTCGTTCATTATTTTGCATCAAGGCGAAGTAAGAGCGAAGGGAACATTATCTGAGCTGCAATTACAGTTTAATATGCCAGGTGCAACGTTAGATGATATTTATATTGCATTAACGAAGGAAGAAGATTATGAATAGCACAGCGTTATGGAAAGAACGATTTCGTCACTTTCTACAAGAAGTTCGTACATATAGTAAATACGTATTTAATGATCATTTAAAATTTATTTTCGTATTCATCATCGGCGCAGGAGCGTATTATTACCAGCAATGGTTACAAACGTTAACACCTTCATTTCCGACTGCGCTCGTTATGGCAGTGTTGCTTGGACTCGTATTAACAGCCGGATCTATTCAAACGTTATTAAAAGAAGCAGATCTCGTTTACTTACTGCCAGTGGAAGAAAAGTTAAAACCGTACTTCACAAAGGCATTTCTTTTTACGTTTATGATTCAGTTATACATAATCGCCATCGTAGCAGCAGCGCTTGCCCCGTTATACTTCCAGCAAATGAAGCAAACAGGAGCGGCGTATATATGGATTGTAATCGCGTTTATCATTGTAAAAGCGTGGAATTTATTCGTGGCATGGGAAAAATCATTTTTAACAGACCAAAATATACAAAGAGCCGATTGGTTCATTCGTTTTATTTTAAACGGATTATTTGTGTATTTCCTTGTAGAACGTACTTCCGTTATGTTTATTGGCGGAATCATTCTTCTCATGGTGTTATACCTTGCGATCATGCATCAAATGGTGAAGGGAAAACCACTAAACTGGGAGTATTTAATTTCTGAAGAAGGTAAGAAGATGATGCTGCTGTACCGCATCGCGAATATGTTCGTTGATGTACCAGCATTAAAAGAGAGAGTAGCACGTAGAAAATGGCTTGATTTCATTCTGGCGATGATAGGCGAAAAGCGTACCTATTTATACTTATATACGAGAACGTTCTTAAGATCTGGTAACTATTTCGGCTTATATGTGCGCTTGCTTGCCCTTGGCGGAATTATTCTTTACTTCATTCCGTTTTTATATGGACGATTTATCGTAAGCCTTATCTTCCTATACTTAATCGGTTATCAGCTATTAACTTTATGGAAACATCACCGCATGAAAATTTGGCTTGATTTGTACCCGGTAGGCGGAGAAGAGAAGAAGAAAGATTTTCTTACTTTATTAAATGCAATTCTTATTACAGGTAGCGTTATATTTACAATTATATTTCTACTAGCGACGAAAGATTTCATGATGACGGGAATTTTACTAGTCGTAAGCATAGTATTTAGTATCGGTTTCGTTTATCAATACGGAGCAAAACGTATTGAGCGTTTAAATTGAAGGGAATGAACCTATGATTACATATGAAGAAAAGGTTATAAAAGAACTGGAGCAGTGGAAAGCTACATTTATGAAAGATTCTTCTATGATGACACGGTTCTCAAAGAAAGTGCAGACGAAAGTACAGCAGCTTATTCCGGCGAAAGTACAAAAAGTATTAACAGAAACGATTCGGATGATGGTGCAAACAATTAGTGCCGGATCAAACTTTATAAAGCCGAAATTAAAAGAGACGAACTGGTCATTGCAAAGACGAGACGATGAAGTACGTAAAAAAATGGATGAGTACAAAAAAATAGCAGCGGCAGAAGGAGCAGGGACGGGAGCAGGCGGTATTCTCCTTGGCCTTGCTGACTTTCCGCTTTTACTCGGCATTAAAATTAAATTTTTATTCGATGCAGCAACATTGTACGGATTTGATACGAGCGACAAAGAAGAGCGCCTTTTTATCCTTCACGTTTTCCAACTTGCCTTTTCAAGTGACGAACACCGAAAAGAAATATGGAAAGCCATCGAAACGTGGGATACAGAAGAAGAAAATCATATGGACTGGGAAAAGTTCCAAACAGAGTACCGAGACTATATCGATTTAGCGAAAATGCTTCAGCTTGTACCAATAATCGGTGCCCCGGTCGGCGCATATGCAAACTATCAATTACTGCAACGACTTGGAGAAGTAACGATGAATTGTTATCGTATGCGATTATTAAATAGGAATTAAAAGGAAGGCGTCCTACATGTGTAATGTAGGACGCCTTTTTTAGAAGCCAAGTCCGATATAGCTAACGCCAGCTATAATCAATACGACAAAAAGCACAATGATGAATGAAAATCCGCTCTTACCAGCTTGTCCAGCTTCACCACCGCCGTTACCGCCACTACCACCTTTACCACCAAGTCCCATATGCTAGCCTCCTTATTGTTATATATTGCTTTTGTTTTATATTTTTCTTCATTTACCAATAAATTCCTCCTGGAGCGCTAACTAACTTGAAAATCATTTCGTTTCATTTTATAATTTACTTACCGACCGGTAAGTAAAAATAAGTGAGGTACAGTATGACAAAGAATTTACAAACATCGCAAAATATTGTAGAGGCATCATTTAAGCTTATGGCAGAGCACGGCATTGAGAAGATGAGCCTTTCCATGATTGCGAAAGAGGTGGGAATTTCAAAACCGGCTATTTATTATCATTTTTCTTCTAAAGAAGCGTTAGTGGACTTTTTATTTGAAGAAGTTTTTTCTGGATATCATTTCGTGAGTTATTTTGATAAAGAGCAATATACGAGAGAAAATTTTGCAGAAAAGTTAATCGCAGATGGTTTACATATGCTATCTGAATATGAAGGACAAGAAGGAATACTGCGGGTCATAAATGAATTTATCGTAACTGCGGCGCGAAATGAAAAGTATCAGAAACGCTTATTTGAAATACAAGAAGAGTTTTTAAATGGTTTCCACGATCTATTGAAGAAAGGCGCGGGACTAGGCGTTGTGTCACAAGATGCAACGGAAGAAAACGCTCATACGCTAGCGCTCGTAATTGATAATATGAGCAATTACATGCTCATGGGATTTCAGTTAAAGTATAAAGAAATTTGGATTCGAAATGTGAAAAACGTCATGAAGGAGGAGTAAAGATGAAAATGCAAAAAAACTGGTGGCTCGGTTTTCTTGGGTTCATTGGGGTGTATAAAATTCCAGGCATGATAGAAGCTTTTCAAGCGGATGGAAATTGGATGAAGTTAATCGGTTTCATTTGGCTACTTTGGTTCGGATATTTTATACCTGAGAAGAAAGAAGATTAAATTTCAATTTTCTGTAAGGTTATGTAAAATATAGATTGAGACTATTTATATATTAGATTACTAGATTTGGAGTGGTTACATGGATCCATTGAGAAATAAAATTCACCCTGACATGGTCAAGGTGTGGAAAGTTCGGGCTGTAATTGAAGAAGGAATCGGTATTCTTGTCATTTTAGCTTACCTTTTCCTCATGATAAAGTTTGATTGGTGGGCGTGGATTTTGTACGTGTTAATCGGTTTAACAGTTGCGTTAGCACCATTGGAGTACTTCGTATTCCCCAAACTACGTCAACGTTATTACAGCTACCAACTAAATGAAGAAGAACTTGAAATTCAGCACGGTCTTTTCGTCGTAAAGCGCGTATTAGTACCGATGATTCGTGTACAGCACGTGACGATTGAACAAGGGCCAATTATGAGGAAATATGGCTTAGCACAATTACACATTTCAACAGCAGCAACTTCTCACAGCGTCCCAGGCTTAACGATGTATGAAGCAGAAATGTTGAAAACGAAAATTGCAGAATTAGCGAAAGTGAGTGATGAGGATGTATAAGAGGCAACATCCAATCACGATGTTATTAGAATTAAAAATAACAGATTTTATACCATTTATTATTTTTCTCTTTAGTTTAAAAGGAAAGTTCCCATTTTGGTATTTAGTTCCTATCGGTTTTGCGGTAATCACGATTGTTTCAGCTATCGTAGGCTGGTATTACAAAGTATATTGGATTGAAAATAACGTATTACATGTGAAACAAGGTCTCTTTGTGAAGAAGGAGAGCTACTTAAATAAAGAACGTGTTCAAACGATTAATACAAGTTCTAACGTGTTATATCAAATGCTTGGCTTAAAGAAAATCCAAATTGAAACAGCTGGCGGGGGAGATGATGCGGAGGTTAGCTTAGCCGGTATTACAGTAGAAGAGGCAACTGAGCTTATTGCTTTGCTAAATGAGCCAACTCCAGAAATGAAAGCAGAAGGAACGCTAGACGAAAAAGCGGAACATGCAATAGAAAAAGAAATCGTTACAGAAGAAAAACAAACGACAGAATATAAATTGACTTGGAAAGAAATTTTACTAGCATCTGTTACATCGGGTCAGTTTGGGCTATTATTCTGGTTAATCTTTTTCGTGTATCACCAAGTAGAGGAGTACATTCCGAAATGGATAGAGAATGACGTAAAGTCGTATGTAATGGAATATGATATATACGGCTGGATTTTCATGGTAGTTATTTTGCTCGTCCTTTCGTGGATTATATCTACAATCGGTTATGCGCTAAAACATGGAGATTTCACAGTAAATCGAAGAAATGACGAAGTCCGCATTTCACAAGGATTACTTGAGAAGAAAGAACTCGTCCTAAAGTTACATCGTATTCAAGGGATTACGATAAAAGAAAGTATTTTACGTCAGCCATTCGGCTATTGTGCTGTGCAAGTAGAAGTGATTCAAAGTAAGGGAACGGGTGACGAAAAAGAAAAAGTTACACTGCATCCAATCATCCGAAAAGACCGAGTACAACAGTTACTCTCGCATTTACAACTACCATACGAACTGAATACAAATATTATTTCATTACCAAAAGCAGCATTACGCCGCTATCTCATTGATAGCTTCATCTTTTTCGCAATGCTAGCTATCCCGCTTATTGGAATAAGTATATACTTTGAAAAGCACTTCATCATGTGGGCACTCATTCCGCTTGCGGTCCTCATCTTTATACTTGGTTACGTAACATTTAAAACAAATGGTTACAGTGTAAACGGAGAGCAAATTACACTTGTATATCGCAGCGTCGGAAAATATACAGGACTTATTAGAAGAAGACACGTCCAATCGATGGAAAAGACGCAATCCTATTTCCAGCGCCGCGCGGATTTATGTACGTATAAGTTTTCGAGCGCATCATCGAGTTATAAATTAGAGCATACGAGAGTAGAAGATGCGGAGAGAATGCAGAATTGGTATAAGAAGAGAATAAGTGAGAATTAAATGGAATGGCTCGTCTTTTGCGGAAGGCGGGCTGTTTTTTTTTTTGTGAAGATGATAGGAAATAATTTGAGTTTTATATTTTTATTTTCCATTAAGTCTATTTATTTCAATGATATTTCTTCAAATATACGATGGTAAGGGGAAAATTCTTCTGCTTTTATGAATAGAGTTCGGTCCTAAAACAGTTGTTATAGGGACGTTAGTATGTTTTTAAAAATATTCACATGGTAAAATATAGGGGGAGTTTGGTGATTTTGTATTCACTATAGGATTTGAAATTGATAGTTATGGTGAAAATGTGTATATGTATAGTTTAATAGATATCTTGTAACAAAACCAGAAATACTCCCTCGAATAGACACTAAAAAAAGTCTATTCGAGGGGGTACATTTTGTATTTGTTCCAACTTGGGGTTAGAAAAGTTTGTATCATCACCCGTTAGATTATTCATAAACGTAGCAATTGGAAGGCGGATGTGTTTCTTTTCTTAAATAAAATACTGGCAGTAAATCGATAAATATAAGTGAAAATAAGGAAAATGTCTGAAATACGGACAAGACAATACATATATTCGAGATTGTGGTAAAATAATTGTAGACCAACTTTATCCTAATTAGTAAAATTTTAGATTTTATTTGTGATATATTTAAGCATTTGTTGTTAAATGTTGTTTTAATAATATATTTATAAGGTGGAATGGTTATGAAAAAGGAAGAATTTTTGTTGTATTCCGAAAATAGAATATTACCAACATTTATTGAATTAGAAGGAAGATATTATCCTGCATATGCTAGTAAATTACACCCTTTTTGTATAACTACTTTGGGAGAGCATAATATTACCATCACACTTTGTGAGGCACTTAGAATTAAAAAAAAGAAAGAGCCGGTAGAAGAGTTTATGTACAGCGAAATTAGCAATATAGAGATTTCTGTTGTTAAGAAGCTCACCGCTGTTCTTTTCCTTCCTGGGACTCGAATTAATTTAGACTTAATTCTCAATTTGAAAAATGGAAGACGACTACATTTAGAGTGCGAAACTATACGTGTTTTGCCACAAATCATAAATCTTTTTTCTAAAAAAAGTATAACGGTTAAAGATCCTTTGGATTTAGAACATATTTTTCTGTCTAAAGATTCTATTGAAGAAGTCTATGAATATTTAGAGAGTAATCTTGAAAACATGGCTAAGGAAAAAGGAATAAGTATATTTCGATTAAAGCAAACTGAAGATTAATTATACATTTTAATGGATTAGAGGATTTTTTAGTGGTTGAGTTTATAGGAAACCTTTTGATTATTTATTTTGTAGTTTAAGACTGATAACACTAATATACATAAATAATAGGATTCCTTTTTGATAATCAAGTGAATTAAATACTATGTAAGAAAATAACGTTGCGAAAGTTTGGAAGCAAAACCAAATCATGTTTGGGTAGATGATTCTAAATCTCCATATTATAATACGCTGCAAGAAAAGCCTGTAAGGAATAGATGGAAATCAGCTGAAAATATGTATATCCCAGCATATGATTATGGATTCGTAATTAATTATAATACGGAATCACGTACACCATACAAAGGAAGTGCGATCTTCTTCCATGTCTCTACTTCATGGACAGAAGGATGTACAGGTGTAGATAAACAAAATGTGATTGATATTTTAAGATGGATTGATCCAGGGAAAAACCCGGTTATTATTCAAACGCCTGAAAATGAACTGATGAATTATTAATTTGATAACTTTAAAAAATTTTAAGCCTACTTTCATTAGTATGCTTTTTTGTTAAGTATGAAATTCTTGTTTCGTTGGTGTGATCCTGATGCACATAGAGCTAACCAAATGGACTGCCCCTAAAATAATAAAAATGATATAAAATTTTCGTCTTTGGAGACAACTAATTATTAATTTGATGATTCAGCTGATTTTCTTTGTAGTTATTGAAAAACACTATAGTTTCTAGAGAGTGAACAGAGGTTTTGAATTGATTTAAAGTTGACGGAACAAAATAAAACGAATTGAGCAAAAAAACTTGCAAAACTAAAAGGGGAGTTGTATATTAATTGACATATCAAATATTGATGCGTCAATTAATATTTGATAAGAAAGAAGGCGGAATTTCATATAAGCTACAAAATTAAAGAGAAGATAGTATAAATTTGATATTAGGAAGTAGAGGGGGCACAATACTGTGGAAATAATCGCAGCTATTTTAGTCGGGATCGTAGCATTAGAACATTTATTTATCATGATCCTCGAAATGTTTTTTATGAATTCAAAAGTGGCAAAACGTGCTTTTAAATTACCGGAGCATTTAGAAGGAGATCGAAACGTAGCCGTTATGTTTGCAAACCAAGGTTTATATAATGGATTTTTAGCTGTTGGTCTCATTTGGGGACTTATACTTGGGCTCAATTCAATTGGCTATATGGTTCAATTATTTTTTGTAATGTGTGTGGTAGTAGCAGCTCTTTTTGGCGGTTTCACATCTAATAAATCAATTATTGTGAAACAAGGACTTCCAGCTATATTAGCGTTGATTGCCCTTTTAATTGTGATATAGAACCAAAGCGTTTGAATAAAAAAAATCATTTTTGAAAAATACGCTATTCTTTCTGTAGGCTCATAGGAAAGAATAGCGTATTTTTTCATTTTCATATCCTTCAACTTAAGAAGTGTATAACATGCGAAAATAATAACTTTGTACCTTTTCACTTAGAAATGTAAATCCTCTCTTTTTTTGCGTAATTATTATGAAAATGCGTATTACATCAAGGATTGGAACCGAATTAACTCTTTAAAATATAGAAAGTGGGGAAAATAATGTAAAAAAACTATTGTATGTTTAAAAACCTTGTGTTACATTTATGTTACAAATGAGTTACAGTATGTAACTTTTGTTACGTTTTATTTTCTAATGTTTTTCGGTATGTTACGAATTAAGGTGCATATCCAATCAACCGAGAATATATAAAGTTAAAAAACTACCAAAATAAAAATAGTTTTCCTATGTGTATAAGAGTGTGTGTAGTAAAGAGCCTGGTGAGAACTTTACGCACATTATTAAAATTCCTTTCTGTCTTAAAAGAAGAAGAAAACCAACTACCAACTATTTAGGGGTTTTAAGTAATGATAGTAAATGAAATGTACTTCCTTTCCCGCACACAAAGTACATATTTACTTTCAGTCTAATTACTACACAGACTTTTATACATATGACGTTATTGTTTTAGGAATGCATAGGGGGAGAAACATTGAGGAAGTTATTAACGGTAATTGGAATTACATTTTTAATGTTAGCAGGATGTAGTAATGGAGATTTTGAAAAAGAAATGGATGCAGGGAAGACCGCGTTAACGAATAAAGAATATAAAAATGCCTTATCATCATTTGAGCGAGCGCTGGATGAGAAAAAAGACGATTCAGGTGCAATAGTGCTTGTAGAACAAACGAAAATCATGATGGAAGCAGTGAAGTTAAAAGAAGAAAAAGAGATAGAAGAATCAATTCAATCATTTGAAAAAGTAGAGAATATGAAGGATGGAAATACTACACTGATAAAGCAGGCCAAGGAAGAACGAACAGCATTACTAGCCATTTTAGAACAAAAAAAGAAGTATAGCGAGCAACTGACGAAAAGTGAAGAGTTAATAAATAAGAAAAATTACGCAGAAGCGAAAGATATATTAAATAAGCTAGTTTCAGAAACAAAAGATAACAAAAATCTTGAAGAATATAATAAAAAGGCTTCAGGATTAATTACTAAAATTGGTGAAGCAGAAAAGAATGCAACGGTAGCGAAGGCAGAAAAAACTAATGTAGCAACGAATCAAAAGGTAACAACAGAGAAGCCTCAAAAGGCAGAGACAGAAAAGAACCAAAAGGTAACGACAGAGAAGCCTCAAAAGGTAGAAGCAGAAAAGAACCAAAAGGTAACGGCAGAGAAGACTCAAAAAGTAGAAACAGAAAAGAACCAGAAGGTAACGACAGAGAAGAACCAAAAGGTAGAAACAGGAAAGACTCAAGATGCATTTACTTTTGAGAAAGCGAAAGAATATATTAAAAATGAATATAAAGAAGACTATGATTATATGCTAGAAAATACGCAAGTAGAGAATGGAAAGAAATATTATCAAATTAGAGTGCGTACGACATATAAAATAGAAGGCGCAGCTGGATCAGGATTTACTGGCGTATTTAAAGTATTTGAAGATGGTACAATTGTTGAAGTGCACTAAATTAATGGAAAGGTATCCTCAAAGTGTTTGAGGATACCTTTTTAGCGTAAAAAAAAGCATCTAGCAAAAGTACTAGATGCAAATAAAAACACAAGGGAAGACAAAATTCTTCCCTTTTCCCGTAAGTAATTATATCAAAAAATTTATAAAAAACTAGCTTTATTTTTAATATAATTGATGTGTGAAGCTATGAAAGTATAAGATTACACTATTTTTGTAGTGTTTTGTTGAAAAAGGAGCCACGTATATGATTAATTTTAAACCAGAAAATTTGAACCAACTATTAAAAGTAATGTTAATTAGTGCCAATAAGTCTTATGATGCGATTAAAGAGTATGAATGTATGGGAGAAGCAGTCGTATTCTGTGTAGACTTCGAGTATATTGACGTTTCTCTTATGATTGTAGATATGCTAGGAAGATCGGCTTCTAGATTTAACATTTTGCCATTTGCTAAGCCAGATACGAATGAGATAGATTACATTCAGTTTCAAGTGTATTCCATTAATGAAGGGAATTTTAAAGAAGTTCTCGATACGATGTAAAAAAACTATAATTTTACAAAAATGTATATACCAACTAATATATAAGTAATAAATTCATATAATTGGAGTGATGAGATGCAGCCGTTAGAAAGGGAGATTCATTCTAATATGCTGAAAGTGTGGCGAATTCATGCTTTAATTGGGGCGGCAGTTATACTAGCAGTCGTAATTGCGTATTTCTTTTTTATGATCAATTTTAATTGGTGGGGTTGGTTGTTTGGCTTGTTAGTCACAGGAGCTATTCTATTTATTCCGCTCGATTATTTTGTATTTCCAAATTTACGTCAGCGCTATTATAGTTACAGATTAAATGAAGAAGAGATTGAGATTCAAAAGGGAATGTTCGTTGTAAAACGTGTGCTTATTCCCATGATTCGTGTGCAGCACGTAACGATTGAACAGGGCCCGATTATGAGAAAGTACAATTTAGCAGAATTACATATTTCAACAGCAGCAACTTCTCATAGTATTCCAGGTTTAACGAAAGAAGAAGCAGAGCAGTTGAAAAGACAAATTGGAGAACTTGCGAAAGTGAGTGATGAGGATGTATAAGAGGCAACATCCGATCACGATTTTATTAGGTATTCGAGTTGCGGGTTTATTGCCTTTTATTTTCCTTGTTTTATTTAAATCAGATGGTCAAGTAAAACCTTGGTATTTCTTTCATCTCGTTCTTTTAGCCATATTATTCATTATGACAATTTTCTCAGCGATAAAATGGTATTTCAAAGTGTACTGGGTCGAAAGTAATATTTTACATATAAAGCACGGTGTGTTCGTTAAGAAAGAAAGTTATTTAAATAAAGAACGTGTGCAAAATATTAGTACGTCTTCTAACATCATGTATCAAGTGCTCGGACTGACGAAATTAAATATAGAAGTAGCAGGCGGCGGTACTGAGCCAGAAGTGATGTTGGCGGGTATTAGAGAAGATGAAGCGAAGGAACTCATTGCTTTATTACATAAAGAAAGAAGTGTTGTGAGTGAAGAAGGGCCTGCGGAAGAAGGAAGTAAGACGGTATATCAGTTAACAACGAAAGAGATTTTAGCAGCATCTATTACATCTGGCAGATTTGGATTAGTGTTTTCTATGTTAGTCATCCTTTACACAGAGTTTAATCAATTTTTACCAGAATGGCTCATCAATAAAGTGGAAGCGTATGTGATGGATAACGGTGTATATGAATTAATCGTTATGGCGGCGATTTTAATGGCAGTGTCGTGGGTCATTTCAACAGCAGGTTATGCATTAAAATATGCGAACTTTAAAATTGAGCGAAACGGAAATGAAGTTCGCATCGTGCAAGGTTTATTTGATAAGAAAGAGTTTGTTTTAAAATTACACCGTATTCAAGCGATTACGGTGAAAGAAGGCATTCTCCGCCAGCCTTTCGGATATTGCTCTGTCGAAGTAGAAGTCATTCAAAGTATAGAAGCGGCAGGAAATGAAGTGATGTTACATCCTTTTATGAAGAAAAAAGATGTGCAGCAGTTACTCGCATATTTACAGTTGCCGTATGAAATGGAAGCGGAAATCGTTCATTTACCGAAAGCAGCATTACGTCGTTATGTCATCATGGGCTGGATTGCAAGTGCCGTACTCACTGTGCCAATCATAGGTGCGAGTATATATTTTAAACAAAATATTGCGTTATTCACTCTCATACCACTATTCATTATATTTACGTTACTTGCATACGCTCGGTATACAAGTAGTGGTTATATGATACGAGAAAATCAGTTAGTCATGGTGTACCGAGGACTCGCGAAATATACAGGAATCATGCGAAGAAGGCATGTTCAAGCAGTCGGATACAGTCAGTCGTATTTTCAAAAGAAAGACGAGCTATGTGCAGCTACCGTATCAGTAGCGGGGCATCCTTACAAAGTGAAACATATGCAAAAAGAAGATGCGCTTTGTATATATAATTGGTACAAAGAAAAAGGAAACACCGGTGTGTAACGGTGTTTCCTTTTTATGTCGTCATTTGTCGATAAGTCGATATTCTTTGTCGAATCGTCGATATATTGAAAAAATCGTTGATATATTCGGGAAATCGCCGATATATTCAGAAAATCGCCGATATAATTTCAAATACTGTGACCTTCAAACTTCGAACTCCAAAACCCTAAACTAACACATCAAAAGTAGTCACGAAAGACGGACGAGAGAAAATACTCTTTTGCTGTTCTGCATGTGGATGCGCCTGAGCTGGAGCTTGTCCTTCTGCTTGGGCAGGACGTTTTTTATGAGCATTTTCGAATGAACGAGATTCTGTCCAGTCTTTAAAGTTTTGCTCTGTTTCCCACATCGTTAAGATGACATATGTATCGTTACTTAATGGGCGTAGAACGCGGATTGCTTGGAATCCTGGTTCGTTTTCAATAAGGCCTGCGCGGTTTTTAAAACGGTTTTCAAATACTGGGCGACCTTCGTCTGTTACAGAAATGTTGTTACAAACGATATAGCCAGGTTGTCCTTTAAATTCTCCAACAGCGTCTAGTACGTCATACTTAAGAGATCCTTCTACAGATTCTTCTGTATTTTCTTTATAAAACATATTTTTTTCATCATTTTTTGCAGTGAAATGTGCTTGTTCTAGAGGTGTTTCGTATGAAATAATAGCCTTCATTTTAATGCCCCCTTATTTATTTGTTTCTATTATATCAACTCTCTTAAAAAACTTCGAAGATTATATACATAAAGATACCTCTTTTTCAAATAATAAATGTACCATCATTTGGAAAGAAGGCCGATGTATGAAGAAAGTGAAGTGGACTTTATTAGGTGGGTTAGCAACGCTTGTATTAGCGATTGTCCTTTATAAACTAATTGTGTTAGCTGGTGGCTATATGATGGATGAAAAGCAGCTCGTTTTCCACTCTTCATCACGTATCGTTGACCAGAAGGGGAAAGAAATTACGAAATTATACGTAGAAAATAGAGACTTGGTGCCAATCGAGCAAATTCCGAAATATGTGCAGCAGGCGTTCGTTGCGGTGGAAGATTCTCGTTTTTATGAGCATCAAGGAATTGATTACCCGTCTATATTTCGTGCTCTTTATAAAGACACGTTAGCTGGAGGGAAGGTCGAAGGCGGCAGTACGATTACGCAGCAACTTGCTAAAAACGTTTTTTTAACTCGTGAAAAAACATTTACGCGTAAGTTGAAGGAAGTTGCAATTTCCCTTCAATTAGAGCAAAAATATACGAAGCAACAAATTCTTGAAATGTATATGAATCATATTTATTTTGGCCATGGAGCTTACGGTATTCAAGCAGCAGCAAAGTTATATTTTAATAAAAATGTAGAAGATTTAACAGTAGAAGAAGGAGCAATGCTTGCAGGTCTTCCGAAGTCGCCAAACGGATATTCACCTTATTTTTCTCCAGAGAAGAGTAAAGAACGCCGCGATCTCGTATTGTCACTTATGCATAAACAAGGCTATTTGACTGCCGAAGAAAGCGTACGTTATCAAGGAAAGACAATCGCTCTCTATAAAAACTTAGATGAGAATGAGCTTGCATATATGCCGTATATTGATATGGTCATAGATGAAGCAGCACGTTTATATGGATTGTCTCATCAAGAAGTACTTCGCGGAGGATATACGTTTGTCGTACCGATGGATGAAAAAATTCAAAAGGTAGCATATAACCAGTTTCAAGATGCAAGAAATTTCCCTGGGAAAGAAGAGGGGGCGCAAGGTGCATTTTTATTAATGGATAATCGTACAGGCGGCATTAAAGCGGCGATTGGCGGAAGAAAGTACGTTCCGAGAGGGTTCAATCGTGTTTTTGCAAAAAGACAGCCCGGTTCTGTGCTAAAACCACTTATCGTCTATGCGCCAGCACTCGAAACGAAAAAGTATAATCCGTATTCTTTATTGACGAATGAAAGACATTCTTTTGAAGGGTATGAACCTCGAAACTATAACCGTGAATATTCGAAAGAAATAACGATGTACGATGCGATTTTAGAGTCAGCAAATGTACCAGCAGTTTCTTTATTAAATGAGTTAGGGGTAGAAGAAGGAAAGCAATATTTAGAGAAAGGAAATGTTCACATTGCCGATGCTGGTTTAAGCACAGCGCTTGGCGGATTGAAAAATGGTGTTTCAACATTTGATCTTGTGAAAATGTATCGTGCGTTTTTAGCAAATGGTGATATTATTGAGCCGCACGTTATTGATAAAGTGTTAAATAGACACGGCGCAGTCATTGGAGAATCACCAAAAGTAGAAACGAAAATTTTCTCGAAACAAACGGCATGGTATATGACAAAAATGTTAGAAGGAGTTGTAAAGGAAGGGACAGCGAAAGCCGGTGTATATAACGGAGCGTTAGCTGGGAAAACAGGTACAACTTCCTTACCAAATGACGATAATGGAGCGAGAGATATGTGGTTCGTTGGCTATACGCCAAATTTAGTAGGCGCTGTTTGGATTGGTTATGACCGCATAGATGAAGAGCATAAGTTGCAAGGAGAAAGTGCGTCAGCAACAAAATTATTTAAGAAAATTTTAACGAAAGCAAATGTAGAACAGAAAGAGCAGTTTAGGAAACCAGAAGGTGTGGAAACAATCGGTGCTCCAATTCGGCTGCGCAAGATTGAAGATGTGAAAATGAAATTAGCATTTAGCCCTTTCGGTTTATTTAAAGCGAAATTAAGCTGGACACCACTTCCAGATGAAAGAATTATGTATCGTATTTATAGAGTGGAAAATGGAATTCATACGCATGTAGGTACTGTAAATGGTGCCGGGGAATATGAGGAAAAGTTCGTTAACATCTTTTCAAAACCGAGTTTTTACGTTGTGCCATATAACACACAAACGAATCGCGAAGGAGAAAAGTCAAAAGTAGCTAAACCATAGTTTTTCTCTGTGTTATAATAAGAATGTTGTGAAAATAGTAAGCGTTTTTAAGAATGTTTGTGTCAATTTAATGAACAACGTACATAATATTATGCATTTTGTTTTTACAAGCTGTATAGTAAAAAAAGATAAATATCGAACGTATTCGAAGCATTGTGGTAAGGAAGGGAGCTAGGGTCTTGGTAAGAACTATAAATGAGACATTTTTAAAAGCATGTAGGGGGGAACGTACTGATTATGTACCAGCATGGTATATGCGTCAAGCAGGTCGTTCGCAGCCGGAATATAGAAAGATAAAAGAAAAGTATTCTTTATTTGAAATTACACATAATCCAGAGTTATGTGCTTACGTTACAAAACTGCCAGTTGATCAGTATAACGTAGACGCAGCAATTCTTTATAAAGATATTATGTCACCACTACCTGCAATTGGTGTGGATGTAGAAATTAAATCAGGTATTGGCCCAGTTATTGATAATCCAATCCGTTCTTTACAAGACGTAGAAAAACTAGGGGAAATCAATCCAGAAGATGACGTACCGTACATATTAGATACAATTCGTTTATTAACGACTGAAATGTTAGACGTACCGTTAATCGGCTTTTCAGGAGCTCCATTTACGTTAGCGAGCTATATGATTGAAGGCGGTCCATCTCGTAACTATCATAATACGAAAGCGTTCATGTATGCAGAGCCGAAAGCTTGGTTTGCTTTAATGGATAAGCTAGCAGATATGGTTATTACATATTTAAAAGCGCAAATTAACGCAGGAGCAAAAGCAGTTCAAATTTTCGATTCTTGGGTTGGAACAGTAAACGTAGCAGATTATCGCGTATTTATTAAACCGGCAATGGAGCGTATTTTTGCAGAAGTTCGCACGATGGGTGTACCGATGATTATGCACGGCGTAGGAGCTGCACACTTAGTGAATGAGTGGCATGACTTACCGCTTGATGTAGTCGGTTTAGACTGGCGTTTACCAATTGAAGAAGCACGTGCACGCGGCGTTCACAAGGCGGTACAAGGTAATATGGATCCTTCGTTCTTACTTGCACCATGGTCTGTTATTGAAGAACATGTAAAAGGTATTTTAGATCAAGGGATGAAACAGCCGGGTTATATCTTTAACTTAGGTCACGGTGTATTCCCAGAAGTAAATCCAGATACATTAAAACGTTTAACTACATTTATTCATGAATACTCTAAAGGGCAGTTAGCGAAGTAAAGGAGAATTGCTGTATGAAAAAGAAAATTGGTTTGCTTGTAATGGCATACGGAACGCCATATAAAGAAGAAGATATTGAACGTTACTATACACATATTCGTAGAGGAAGAAAGCCAAGTCCTGAAATGCTAGAAGATTTAACAGAGCGTTACCGTGCAATTGGTGGTATTTCTCCTTTAGCTACTATTACATTAGAGCAAGCTAAGAAGTTAGAGAAGCGTTTAAATGAAGTGCAAGATGAAGTCGAGTACCATATGTATCTTGGCTTAAAACATATTGAACCGTTCATTGAAGATGCGGTGAAAGATATGCATAACGACGGTATACAAGATGCAATCGCACTTGTTCTTGCGCCGCACTATTCTACGTTTAGCGTAAAATCATACGTTGGACGAGCACAAGAAGAAGCTGAGAAACTTGGAAACTTAACAATTCATGGCATTGATAGCTGGTATAAAGAACCGAAATTTATCCAGTACTGGGTTGATGCAGTGAAAGGTATATATAACGGTATGTCAGACGCAGAACGTGAAAAAGCAGTATTAATCGTATCAGCTCATAGCTTACCAGAAAAAATTATCGCAATGGGCGATCCATATCCAGATCAATTAAATGAAACAGCGGACTATATTGCAAGAGGCGCTGAAGTAGCAAACTATGCAGTAGGTTGGCAAAGTGCAGGAAACACACCAGATCCTTGGATTGGTCCAGATGTACAAGATTTAACGAGAGAACTAAATGAAAAGCACGGTTATACTTCATTCGTATATGCACCAGTTGGATTTGTTGCGGAACATTTAGAAGTTTTATATGACAACGACTTTGAGTGTAAAGTTGTAACAGATGAAATTGGCGCGAAATATTATCGTCCAGAAATGCCAAATGCATCGGATGCATTTATTGACTGCTTAACAGATGTTGTAGTAAAGAAAAAAGAATCTGTACTGTAAGAAGAAAGGGGGAGCCTGCTTGAGGAAAAAAGTTGTGATCATCGGCGGAGGCATCACTGGATTAACAGCAATGTATAACTTACAAAAAAATATTCATGAAAAAAACTTGCCGATTGATACATTACTGATAGAAGCATCGGGTAAACTTGGCGGAAAAATTCAAACCGTTCGAAAAGATGGATTTACAATTGAGCGCGGACCGGATTCTTTCTTAGCACGAAAAGAAAGTGCAGCTAGATTAGTGAAAGAATTAGGTCTTGGCGATGAACTTGTAAATAATGAGGCCGGTCAATCATTTATCCTCGTAAACAATCGGTTACATAAAATGCCGAGCGGATCAATGATGGGAATTCCAACGCAAATTACGCCGTTTCTATTTTCCGGGCTGTTCTCCCCAATTGGTAAACTAAGAGCTGGTTTTGATCTATTAATGCCAAGATCAAAGCCAGTATCTGACCAATCACTCGGGCACTTTTTCAGACATCGCCTCGGAAATGAAGTGGTTGAAAACTTAATAGAACCGTTACTATCGGGTATTTATGCAGGGGATATTGATGAAATGAGCTTAATGTCAACATTCCCGCAAATGTATCAAATTGAGCAGAAACATCGCAGTATTTCACTCGGTATGCGTACGCTCGCTCCGAAAGAAGAGAAAGCTGAACCGAAAAAAGGAATCTTCCAAACAATGAAAACAGGTTTAGAATCTATCGTAGAATCTCTCGAAGCAAAGATGCATGAAGGTACGATAATAAAGGGAACTCGCATTGAAAAAGTTGCAAAACAGGGTGATGGCTATACGATTACTCTTAGTAACGGAAAAGAAATAGAAGCGGACGCGGTCGTAGTGGCAAGTTCACATAAAGTATTGCCATCTATGTTTGCACAGTACAAGCAGTTTCGTTTCTTCCGCAACATTCCGTCCACATCAGTTGCGAATGTAGCAATGGCTTTCCCGAAATCAGCCATTCAGCGAGATATTGATGGTACAGGATTTGTTGTCTCTCGAAATAGTGATTACACAATTACAGCATGTACGTGGACGCATAAAAAGTGGCCACATACAACGCCAGAAGGAAAAACGCTTCTTCGATGTTACGTTGGACGACCTGGTGATGAAGCAGTTGTAGAACAAACAGAAGAGGAACTCGTTCAGCTCGTACTAGAAGACTTACGAAAGACGATGGATATTACAGAGAATCCAGAGTTTACAGTCGTAAGCCGTTGGAAAGAAGCAATGCCCCAATATACAGTAGGCCATAACGAGCGAATGAAGAAACTCACAACATTTATGGAGAAAGAGTTGCCAGGTATATACTTGGCAGGTAGTTCTTACGCTGGTTCTGGTCTGCCGGACTGTATTGATCAAGGTGAGAAGGCTGCAAAACGTGTACTCTCTCATTTGGAGAAAGTAATGAATACGGAATTAATCGCACAATAAAGAGAAACGCCTTCAATCATATTGAAGGCGTTTTGTTACTTATTCACCAATAAACATATATAAGTTATTTGGCTTTATAACGGCATCTCCTGCATAAATAACCCATTCTGTTAGGTCATCAAAATCTAAATGATAACTATTTCCTTCACTCATATCTTCTATAAAATATGGTTCATTAATGAGTATTCCTTGAATAAAGTCTTCTGTAATATGTTGCATTTCAAACCACATATGCTCGCTTTTACCCTCTTCATAGGAAACGCCAAACTTAGCGAGAAAACGAAACTCCTCATTTGATTGTTCAATTTGAAAAATGTTGCTGAAATACCCGAAAGTATTTTTTGCATTGTAAGCCATACGAGCCGTTTCACTATTTGTTTTATAGAACATGAGCCCTGTAGCTTCCTCGTGTTCTTTGAAAAAGCTTTCGATACATTCTTCTGAAGTATCAAATTTGAACAAGAGAACAGATGGCGATTGATGGTATTCATCTCGGTCATCCATCCCGCCTAAGAATGTGTTTTGTGCATCTATTGGTTGTAGCTTCACTTCTTCATCCTCAATTGAAGATAATTGATCTATACTCGTTTTATGCCCAATATAAGATAAACCTTTTTCCCATGGCACAGCTACTGCATGTATAGAACCTTGCTGACTATGTGCGATAACGATAGGCTCATTCATAGGGACTTGTCCATTTTCAACGGCATTATTCGCAAATGTTTGAAAGAGGTCACCAATGCCATAGTAGGAAGGAATGCGATTTGGAATAATTAATTCTATTTCTGTTACGCCCGCTCTTAAAAGGCCGTGTGTATGAAACCAATATTGCGTAGGCTCGCCTTCTTTATCGTCTTCATAAACGGAATGAATAACGTACAAGTCAGGAATGTCAGGTAATAATTCATTTTCAACGTGATATTCAATATAGCTTCTAGATATTACCTTCATTGCTGCACTTGAATCAATTACAAATAACAAATCTGGGGCGAGGTTCCATAAAAACTGTATTTGCTGGAAAAAGCAGTCCAGCACATCGCCTACAAATAGCGTACGGGTGAAAATTTCAGTACCGAAAGCCGCATCTTCAAAATTACGATCTACGATTGTAGAATCTTGTCTATTGTACAGTTTATATTCTTCTGGGTCATTCGCCTCATCAATATGCAGTTCATACGGTATGACTTTTTCATCCATATGTAACTCAATGATAAGGCTTGTCTCATCACTATAAACAATTTTTAACTCATCAACTTTAGTAGCGATAGTTTCTAGCCGTTGTTTTAACTGCTCAATTGTAATTCTAGTCGGTATAACAGCAATCATATCTGAAAAATGACGTTCTAATGTTCCATTCATAGCTGCGCGGTATGTTTCTGTTTGCACTTCCATCCAATCACTCCTATTCAAATGAATCCATTTTACATGCCAATGAAATATCGATATTTTCTGTTTTCTCTCTCTAACATTATAGAGTGCATTCGTAGAAAGTGTAAAATTATTATTTTGTATTATAGTTTGAAAACGAGTAAATAAGATTAATTTTTTGTAAAACTTGTCGAAATATCATTCTATATAACGAATCATTTGTTATGATAGAAATGCTGAGAAAATATGAAATAGGGAGAGGGAAATAGCTGTGAAGAAATTGTTAAGTGTTTTTTTATCATTCATACTATTGCTTTCATTTACTGGAACTTTAGTACAAGCAGAAGAAACGACTTCTATGTCAGTAGAAAAAGCAATTCAAGTATTTAAGCAGCAAGGGAAAACGAAGGGGACAGTGGAAGGGTATATCGTTGGATATACGCAAAGTCCTTCTAAGTACACGAAGGATCCGGCTAAATTTGATGATACAAATGTAGCAATTGCCGATTCACCAAACGAAACAAATCCAGACAAGATCATGCCTGTTCAGTTGCCAAAAGGTGACGTGAGAGCGGCAGTGAATGTAAAAGATCATCCTGAAAATATCGGGAAGAAAGTTAGTTTAACAGGGACGCTTGAATTATATTTTAGTAGCCCAGGTTTAAAATCAGTAACAGCTCATAAGTTTCAAGGAGAAGGACAAAACCGTGTTAGCGATGTCGTAGCGTCGCCTAGTGGCGGAGAAATTGCGAAAGGAACAGCGGTAACGTTAACAACGAATACAGAAGGAGCAACAATCTACTATACGTTAGATGGCTCTAACCCTACAAATAAAAGTGTTCGTTATAACGGACAAATTGTAGTGAATGAAAATAGTGTGATTAAAGCAATTGCAGAGAAAGAAGGGCTTACTTCTTCAGCGATTTCAACATTTTCATTTGTTATCGTAAACAATGAACAGGTTCGTATTCATGATATTCAAGGAAAATCACATATTTCTCCTTACAACGGGAAGAAAGTATACAATGTGGAAGGCGTTGTAACAGCGCTTGATAAAAATGGTTTTTATATAGAAGATAATCAGCCAGATAATGATCCAGCTACTTCAGAAGGTATGTATGTGTACAAAAAGGATGCGAATGTAGCAGTAGGAGATCTTATTCAAGTTGATGGAGTAGTAGAAGAATATGTTGGGCCTGGATATGCAGAAAGGTTTGACACAGACTTAACGACGACTGAAATTAAAGCGAGCCGCGTTGCTGTAATCGCAAAAAATCAAGATTTACCAGCACCGATTGTACTTGGAGAAAACGGTGTGAAAATTCCTGATCAAATTATCGATAATGATGCATTTGGTTTATTTGATCCAAATGAAGATGCAATCGATTTTTATGAAAGTATAGAAGGTATGCGCGTTACGATGCCAACGCCAAAAATTATTGCACCTCAGAAAAACGGGAATTTATATGTAACAGTGAAAAATGGCGGAAATAAAGTCGTAACGAAATATAGCACACCTGTATTAGATGAAAATCAATTAAACCCAGAGCGTCTTTCTGTAAAAGTACCTCGTGATTATGTAGCAAAAGTAGGAGATACTTTCACTGGAGATATAACAGGAGTAGTTGGATATGATTACGGTGCGTTCCGCATTGCGCCAATAACAGAATTACCATCTGTAGTAGAAGGCGGATTTAAGCAAATAGGAGCAAATATTCAGCCTCGTCTTGATAAATTAACGGTTGCTACATATAACATTGAAAACTTCTCGGCGAATAAAAAAGAAACAACAGATGAAAAAGTAAAAGCATTAGCGTATTCTATTAAATACAATTTAAAAATGCCAGATATTATCGGGGTAGAGGAAATGCAAGATAATAACGGAACGATTAATGACGGTACAACGGATGCTTCATTAAGCGCAAAACGTATCATTGATGCAGTGCTAGAGATTCGTGGGCCAAAGTATGAGTATGTAGAAATTGCGCCGCACAATAATCTAGACGGAGGAGCACCAGGAGCGAATATTCGCGTCGGTTTCTTCTACAACCCATCACGCGTGAAATTAGCAACAGTACCGAAGTTACTTGATAAAAATGTCGTTCGCATTGGAGACGAAAATCCATTGTTTGAAAGTACACGTAAACCGTTAGCGGCAGAATTTACGTTCCAAGGACAAAATTTAGTTGTTGTTGCAAATCACTTAAACTCAAAAATAGGAGATGCAACGCCATTTGGAAAAGTACAACCGCTCGTATTAAAAAGTGAAGAAAAACGAGTTCAATTAGCACAAGAAGTCAATCATTTCGTACAAGGAATTCAGAAAAAGAACACGAATGCACCAGTTGTTGTGTTAGGGGATATGAACGATTTTGAGTTTGCTAAACCACTAAAAACATTAGAAGGAACAAACTTAAAAAATATGTTAAACACAGTGCCAAAAGAGAACCGTTACACGTACATTCATGAAGGAAATGCACAAGTGCTAGATCATATTTTAGTAACAAACAACATCGCACCGCACACAATCGTAGATCCAGTACACTTAAACTCAAACATTATGAAAGAACACGGACGTGTAAGTGACCACGACCCAGTACTTGCTCAAATTGATTTGAAGAAGGCATCTTAAAGTAGGGGAACGCTTAGGTAACTAAGCGTTCTTTTTTGTTTTTGCATCGTCATATAATTACAAAGAAAGAATCCCTTTTTTTGTAAAATGGCGTATAATTAATTGAATATTCATGCCTTTATGAAGGAGGTTTGGATGTATGGTAGCTCAACTAAACGGGAAATTAATGAATCAACTAGCGATTTTTGTTAGCATTTTTATAATCATTAAGTTTGTAGCTGATGTAACAGGTCTTACGCAATCGCTAGGTATGTATTATTTAGGCACGCTTAGTACAAATATCGCTTATATAGCATTCGGTCTAGCCGTAATTTTTACTATATTGGGTATTAAAAAGGAATTAAGTAAATATGCCATTATTTCAGTATGTTCGGCGGTAGGAATTCAAATAATCTATATGGTTGTTTTTGTAGTTTTATGGATGTTGGCAGGTACGCCGTAAAGGGGAGATGATTATATGAGTATTGAAAATATACGATTGATACATGTAAATGTTAATAATCTCTATGTAAAAATGTTAGGAGAAGGTGAACCAATCATATTTCTTCATGGAGGACCTGGAAGTGAACACCATTTTTTTCTGCCCTATATGGCTCCACTAGCAGAAAAATTCCAATTAGTTTTTTATGATCAAACAGGTTGTGGAGAATCGGAAGCGCCAAAGAATAATCAATATTCTATGAGGGATGAGATTGAAAACTTAGAAGCACTGCGTGTGCAATTAGGGTTTGAAAAAATAAAGTGAAACTTTAATCAGTGGGGGTTTTTTTCATCCCCCATTGATTATTAGTTGAACCAATCGGACTTTTATGGGCAGTTGATCCCCACCTAACTTCTTTGCTTTCGCCGAATTTTGAGGTGGGGGTCTTACTGCCCATTAAAGTGGGATAAATGTATTAGGTGAATCATGGGGATCGATGCTTGCATTATTATATGCAACTACATATCCTGAACGAGTGAATAAGTTACTTTTAACTGCTGCGATAGGAGTTAATGTAAAGGGATTAGAAAGGTTTGGTGAAGAACTGCAGAAGAGGTTAACGGAAGAAGATAAAGTAATCATTTCTGAAGTAAGCGAGAAGATTAAAAGAGGAGAGGCTTCTATATACGAGATGTTACAAGTGTTAGATCCGTATTATGTATTTGCTACGAAAACTTTAACTTATAAACAGAAAACAACTTTTAGTAATGAAGTTAATACGATACTAGGTGCAGATATGGTGAAAAATTATGATGTGACTAAACATATAAAAAAGCTCTCGAAAATTCCAATATTAATTGCGCAAGGAAGTCATGATATTTTAACTCTTGCTACTATAAAAGAACATTTTACAGAATATATACCTCATATAGAGTTTGTAGAGATTGCAAACTGCGGACATTGGACGGTAGTGGAACAGCCAAAACAAATGTGTAATATCGCATATAGTTTTTTTGAGAACTAAGAATAAGAGCGTAACTCCCATATAACTCAGGGAATTACGCTCTTATTCGTTCAATGATTTAGTCTGAAATTACTTGAAACGCTTTTCTACATCGATCTCTTTTTTGCAGTCTTCTTTTATATTTTTTTCTATCACGTTTTACTCCTTGTATATACATAAGTAAGCTAACGAAAAGAAAGAAAGCACATTGCACCGTTAAAATGTACGGTGACATTCCATCCAATGGTTGTTTTGGATCATATAAATGAATTGGTGCTCCGCCTATTGTAGGGAAGACTGTATTTAGCAGGACGTAAGGGATGGAGGTAGCTGCAAATGGAAATAGAAGCGACATATAATCTTTTTGTGACCATGCAGATGCAGCAAGTCCTAAAAGAGCCATTAAACCTGCAAATAAAAAGTTAATTCCAATATATACAGTAATGTAAATAATGGGAGAAGCCTCATATAAGTTTGCAAACATCCCATTAACATTTATGATGCCTGAACCAGCCGGCGTTTCTCCGTCTGGAATGGTTAATTTGCAAAATAATAAAGATAAGATAAATGGAAGCGTATAAAGAAGTCCGCCGCAAAAGAATGTAACAATATATTTCGTTATTGAATAAGAGAATAAATTAATTCCTTTACTTACAAACTGTTTAAAGCCATCAGATTTATCCGAGTTGTAACTTGTACTAAAGGGAAGGCTCGCAATAATTGGCATTAATAATAAATAAACATCCATTTCATTGTCACGAAATCCAATCCATTTTATATCTGTTGATATAGGTCCGCTCGCAGCGTCTCCTAAATAACGAATGACATAATAATAATGATAAATACAAATAAGAACGAATCCACTAAACATAATAATTAAAGAAACACGATTACAAAAAGCTTGCTTTATATTTAAACGAAGTGCACGCATCATGACTGAAAAAGCCCCCACTGATTATTAGTCTTCACCAATCGGACTTTTATGGACAGCCCGATCCCCACCTAAATTCTTTGCTTTCGCTGAATGTTGAGGTGGGGGTCTTACTGCCCATTAAAGTCGGATAAACTTGTCTATTTTCTATATTACTATTAAATGTAAAGATTTTCTTGTTTTTTTATTTGATTATTTGAAAAAAGAGAAATTTGTTGTTGGGAAGTAAGGTTTAGTTGAAATTAGTTTTTTCTAAAATATGGTTGACAATTAAGTATTACATTTGTAATCTTAGTTATAGATTACAAATGTAATACGAAGGAGTGAAATATATTATGACAAATCAATTACCTAAAATATCTGAAGCAGAATTAGAAATTATGAAAGTACTTTGGTCGAAATCTCCACAAACAGCGAATGAAATTATAGAAGAACTGGAAGATACAATGGACTGGAAACCGAAAACAATCCGTACATTAATTAATCGGTTAGTACAAAAGGAAGCTGTTTCTTACCATCAAGATAAAGGACGTATGTACGCTTATTATCCGTTAGTATCACAAGATAATTATTTGCAAGTGGAAACAAAATCTTTACTAAAGCGTTTTTGCGGTGCGGCGTTTAAGCCATTACTTGTTAATTTCTTAAAAGAGGAGAAATTATCTTCAGAAGATATTAATGAATTAAAACGCATTTTAGATGAGAAGACAGAGGAGAACAAGAGGAAGGATCGATAAAAATGATAGACATGCTTATAAATGTATACCTTCCTCATTTTTTTGATTGGCTTATAGAAACGTCACTTATGGCTAGCATATTAGTAGGGTTTATTTTATGTATAAAAATACTATTTAGAAATAAATTAGCACCCCGGTGGCAATATATGCTGTGGATTGTATTAATGATTAGACTCCTTTTACCATGGTCACCAGATAGCTCTTATAGCATTTATTCATTACTTTCTTATCGTTCTAGTGTATCGGAAGTTATTCCGAAAAATATGCCGTCTACTGAGAGTAAGATGAACATAGAAAGTGACCGTAAAGTGGAATTAGAATCACATGCTGAAACCGTTACAAAAAGTGGTAAACCTGAAGTAAACGTAAGTACGGAGCAACAGACTCCATTTTCTTTATACAAACTTGCTATGTATGTTTGGTTAGCTGGGGTAATCCTATTAGCAGTTATAACGTTTATTACAAATAGACGTTTATATTCTTACATAAAGAAACAACCCGATATTACGGATGAACAGGTCATTACGGTGTTTAATCGCTGTAAGCAGTCTATGAAAATGAAGAAGGCAGTTTCATTACGTTTAGCAGGAAAGATTGCGAGTCCAACTGTGTTTAGTTTCTTTCGCCCGAAAGTATTACTATCAAAAAAACATATGAAAGTATTAAACGAGCAACAATTACAATATGTCTTTTACCATGAGTTAGCTCATATTAAGAGAAACGACGTAGCTGTAAATTGGATTATGTACAGCTTAATTCTATTAAATTGGTTCAATCCGATTCTTTGGTACGCCTATTTTTGTATGCGAGAAGATCAAGAATTAGCCTGTGATGCATATGCGCTTACTTTTATAGATAAAGAGGAGCAAATTGCATATGGTCATACAATTATTACCCTCCTAGAACATTATTCCTATCAAGTACCAAACCTAGCAAATTTAAGTAGAAATAAACGAACATTAAAAAGGAGAATCGTTATGATTAAAAAGTTTCAAAAGAAATCGTATCGTCTTTCTTTACTCGGAATTATCGTCATAGTTGCTATAGCATCTCTTTCTTTATTCAACGCACGTGAAACGGAAGGGAAAGAAAAACAAGAGGATAAAGTAGAGCAGTCAAAGGATGCTTTCCAAAATGCTGTAGATATGTTGTATGGTACAGAAGAAAATGCGAAAAAAGAATATCATTATTCAGCAAGAGTGTATGAAGAAAAGACAGATTACTTATATTTAGCTGAAAAAGCTTTAACAAAAGATGAATTCCAGCAGTACATAAAATTATCTAAAAAAATTATTAATATACAGAAAAAAGGTGCTCCGAGAGTTTCTGACTACGAGTCAACATTTTTTAGAGAAGAGCGTTTATCAAAAGCCGATCGTGACAAATTATATGCACTTTATGATCAAGCAAAACCATTTGATGACAAAGTGCATGAATCTTTAAATTATACAGTGAAAGAAGCGCAGGAACATGTTGATTTTCAAATTAAGAAGCCGACGTATACAATTGAAGGATACAATCTGAAGAATGAAAATGTAGGTTATTTTATTAAGAGAAGACCTGAATTAATTATTGATTTAGAATATACAAACGGAAAAGCAAATTATGCAATTTCTCAATCACAAGTTTTTGGGGAAAGTAAAGATTCATTCAGCCACCAGTTTGTAGTGCCTGAAAATATAGAACAGTACGAATTAGAAGAGAATCAAATATTCTACGCTACTGATCACTCGGATAGTAATTTACAAGGTATGAAGATGATTGTTCCAGCAAAAGGGAAAAATAGTGCATACCAAATCGTTATTATTAATCATAGTTTAGAGAACCAAGGAGAAGCAGTATTTGATAAAAATGTAAATAAGAAAGAGTTAGAGAAAATTATGCTTTCTATGTTGAAATAATAAAAAGGTGTTCTAGAGATGTATATCTCAAGAACACCTTTTCCTTTTCTCTTTTCTTCTGATAAACTATGGAAAGTATGATATAACTTGACTGGAATTTTTTATACTGGAAATAATAACAAAGAGAACTTGTATAGAATGTAAGCGTGTGGTAATATCAAAGATGTACTGATTGACTATATTATCCAATTGGTCATTTTTGGAGGTGACGATGTGGCGATAGATCGAAAACGTTCTATTATTGAGGCTGCAACAAAGTCTTTTTCAGCATTCGGTTATAAAGCAACAACGATGGATCAAGTAGCGAAGTTAGCGAATGTAGGAAAAGGAACGATTTATACTTTTTTCAAAAATAAAGAAGAGCTATTTGGCGAGATTATTTCTAATTTAATTACAGAAATGAAGCAAGTTGCAGAAAATGCAATTCGTTCAGATGTTTCATTTTTTGAAAATGTACATAGAGCATTATATAGCATATTAGAATTCAGAAAAGAACATCAGCTCATGATTAAGTTAATTCAAGAAGAGCGCGATATGGGAACGAAAGAAGTACAAGAAGTGATGCAACAAGTAGATGTGGAAATTGTCTCTTTCATTCAATCGTATTTAAAGATTGCGATTGATAAAGGTGAAATTAGCAAATGTGATCCAGAAATTACAGCATTTATTATGCTTCGCTTATATGTATCGCTTATTTTTGATTGGGAAAAAAATCATGAACCGCTAGAAAAAGAAAAAATTGCAGAATTATTTGAACTTTATTTATTAAAAGGATTGTCAAACTAAGATAATCCTTTTATTATTATAAAAAAGTGACCAATTGAACAAAATGGTCATATATTTAATTTAGGAGGGATAATAGAAATATTCACTTTATAGTAAGAAACAGTTGCATAGTATAAATTCGGGGATAAGGCATATGTATGAATCAGTATAGCCTTTTTGTTTGGGTAAAAATGACCAATTGAACATTTCGGTCATTTCAAAAAAGGGGGAGAAATGATGAAAGGAAATCAGTTACTTCGTAAAGAGTTCACACAAATTATAAAAAGTAAAAAAATATTAATTCCAATTATCGCGGTTCTATTCGTACCAATTTTATATGCAGGTATGTTTTTATGGGCCTTTTGGGATCCATATAAACAGTTAGATGATTTACCGGTTGCGGTAGTCAATTTAGATAAAGGTGCAGTATTTGATGGGAAACCAATTGAGGTCGGAAAAGGACTCGTTGATAATTTAAAAGATAATACAAGTTTTAAATGGGAATTTGTAAGTGAAAAAGAAGCGAAAAAAGGAATGGAAGGTAGAAAGTATTACATGTTAGTACGCATTCCAGATGACTTCTCAAGTAACGCTACAACGTTATTAAAAGACGATCCAAAGCCATTAAACTTAGAATATATTCCAAATGAAAGCTTAAACTTCTTATCTTCACAAATTGGCGGAACAGCCATTGAAAAAATTAAAGGTGAAGTAGCAAGTACGTTAACGAAAACATATGCAGAGAAAATGTTTGATTCCATTCAAGACGTCTCAAAAGGATTAGCAGATGGGGCGGAAGGAGCAAATAAATTATACGACGGATCAAGTGAACTGCATGATGGTTCAAGTAAAGTAACAGATGGCCTTCATACACTTCAAGGAAAGTCTGGGGAGATGAAGGATGGAGTAGGGAAATTAGCAGATGGATCTAATAAATTAGTAGATGGGTCAGGGAAAGTGACAGCAGGTTTAAATATGTTAAATAGCAAAACGGGTGAGATGCAGGTAGGTATAGGGAAATTACAAGATGGATCTCTGAAAGTAACAGTAGGTTTGAATACGTTAAATAGCAAAACGGGTGAGATGCAGACAGGTATCGGAAAATTAATAGATGGCTCTCGAAAAGTAACAGACGGTTTAAATACGTTAAATAGCAAAACGGGTGAAATGCAAAAAGGAATTGGTGAATTACATGATGGATCTGAGAAAGTGACCGGTGGTTTGAACAAATTAGTAAGTAAATCCGGTGAATTAAAAACAGGAACAACGGATCTATCGAATGGTATGGAACAACTGGTTGGGGGACAAAGACAATTCGAGGAAACCTCTCAAAAAATTGAAAAAGGTTTGCAAGATTTAAATAGTAAAGTGAAAAGTTCTGCTGCAGCTTTAGAGGAAATACAGTCAAAAGGGAATACAGTAAATGAGAAAATAGATGAAGCTGGGGCGAATGTAAATCAGTTAAATGAACTTACGCAATCAACAGCAGGAGATGCAAAAATTGCAGCGCAAGATGTAGCGAATTTACAAAAGCAAATTGAAAGTTTACCGAAAGAATATCAAGAGCAGTTACAACCATTCATAACAAGTGCTGTAAAAAATACAGCGACAGTTCAACAAAAAGCTGCTGGAGTAGCAGGTGGAACAAATAAATTAAATGAAGAAGTAAAACAATTAAAAGGCGAAATAAATCAAAAAACGAGTGATGGACAAAGCAAACTGCCAAATGCAGCAGAATTACAATCTTTAACTGTTGGTATTGAGCGATTATCCAGTGCACAAACAGGGTTTGTTGAAAAATTCCAAGGGTTTGGTGTGAAATTAAATAATGCTAAAGAAGGGGCGAATACATTTAAAAACGAATCAGGTCAATTAATTGATGCGATAAATCAATTAGCAGATGGATCGGATAAAGTAACAGGTGGATTAGGTGCATTATCTGCAGGGGCAAATCAAATGGCAGGTGGAGTAAATCAATTAGCAAATGGCTCAAGCCAAGTAACAGGCGGTTTAGGAACATTATCTACAGGAGCAAACCAAATGGCAGGTGGAGTAAATCAATTAGCAGATGGCTCAAGCCAAGTAACAGGCGGTTTAGGAACATTATCTGTAGGAGCAAACCAAATGGCAGGTGGAGTAAATCAATTAGCAGATGGGTCTAATCAAGTAACAACTGGCTTAGGTACTCTAAATGGTGGCCTAAATCAAATGTCAACCGGCTCAACCCAGCTAATCGACGGAGTAAATAAACTAGCAGACGGATCAGGAAAAGTAACGGATGGCCTCGTGAAAGTAAATGATGGTTCAGGTGAACTTGCTGAGAAACTAGGCGAAGGGGCAGAGAAAACTGGTGAAGTAAAAGGAACAGATAAAACGTATGATATGTTTGCAAGTCCTGTAAAAGTGAAGACGAAGAAAATGGCGGAAGTTCCAAACTACGGAACTGGATTTACACCGTATTTCTTATCACTCGGTTTATTTGTTGGGGCATTACTATTATCTATCGTATATCCATTACGTGATACAGTTGGTGTTCCGAAATCAGGATTTAGTTGGTTTATTAGTAAGTTCGGCGTATTACTATCAGTCGGTATTATTCAAGCAGTAGTAGCTGATGTCATATTACTGTTTGGATTAGGTGTAGAAGTACAAAGTATTCCTTATTTCATACTCTTTAGCATCGTTACAAGTTTAGCGTTTATCTCATTAATTCAATGTTTAGTAACAGCATTTGGTGATGCAGGGCGTTTCATCGCCATCATCACATTAATTATTCAGCTTACAACAAGTGCTGGAACATTCCCACTAGAATTGATTCCGAAGTTTTTACAACCATTTAATGCATGGTTACCGATGACATATTCTGTATCAGGATTGAAAGCAGTCGTATCAAGCGGAGACTTTAACTTCATGTGGCAAAACATAGGAATACTCATGATCTTTATCGTTGTGTTATCACTTGGAACAATTGCTTCATTAACTTGGATGCACAAACGACAATTTAAAAATATTGCTGAAAATCAATCGGTTGAAGCGTAAATAAGGAACATAAAAAAAAGCACCGAAATGGTGCCTTTTTTATTGGTCTTTTTTTACCCCGCTATTTGTGGGAGTCTTACTGCCAATAAACGCCTGATTAGTGTGGGCTAATAATCAGTGAGGGATGAACAAAACACCTACTGATTAAAGTTTCACTTTATAGGCTGAGAAATTTCATTTGTTTTTCTATTTTTACGGAAGAAGCATATAGCAATACTTATAAGAATAATTGTAGCTACAATCCAAACAAATGGACCATATTTTTCAGCAAAAGTATATAGTTTCATGTTGCTGGCAATGTCCTCTTTTGTTTTTCCTATTAGAATTTCAGAGCCACTATAACCTTCAAGTGTATCTCCTTTTTTTATGCCAAAAATAAGAACGTCTGATTTGTTTTCTATTCCGGTGTATCGGTATCCTTTACCTTTAATTGTTAATTGGGTATCATTCTTTTTTAGTGAATAGTCTTCGGCAGAAATATCTTTGCCTGACAGTGTAATTGGTTCCATTGAGAAACGGATTTTTTTTAAGGCAGGAAGAGTCTCATTGTTTAGTAAGAGTTGCTTTGCAATATGCTGCTCAGTATTAATGTTTATCCAATTTGCTTTTCGTCGTTTATATGTATTAATTTCAAGGAGTGCGAATTCTTTATTTTGAAGTTTTTCCTCTGTAATAGGTTGCGCGGTAGTTAATGTTCCTTTTAATAAAATCACACCGTTTTTTGCAGATTGGAAGGAAGCGGTTTCCTTTGTTTTCTTTAATGTATTGATAGTCCCTTTATAATCCTCTTTTCCTAAAAGAACAGCTCCTGTATGTACGGTTAAAATAAGATATAGGATGCTTAATACGATAATAGCTTTTTTCACTATTTCCCCTCCAAAGTATGTATAATTAAATTATAACATAATTTACCATATTGAATTTATTAATTTAAATAAAAAGTTGCAGACGTAAAAGTAATAAATAAATTAAGAGAAGTGTAGATGAGAGGAGTAAAAATGAAAAAGAAATACAGTTGTAAGAAAGGTGTACAACTGTATTTAAAGTGGATAAAATATTTTCTTCATAATGTAATGGTTGTTTTGTATCCCTTTTTTTTCTTAATTTCACCATATTTCATGTGTAGGCTAAATAAAAGGATAGGAATTACAACAATTTACAGAGAAACATAGAGTAGAGGGGGGGATATGATGAAAAGAAAACATATTTCTTATTTAATTATAAATCCGCTAATAATTTTTCTTGTTTATGCCCTTTCACCTATATTGTTTGATAAAGAAGTATATACAAGTATGAGAGATGCATTTGGAATACTTACGTTCTACTATCTGTTAATGGGTGGTTATTATTTTATTGACTTTTTAAGTAAAAAAATCAATAAAAATGATAAAGAAAAAACCGATGGAGGAAAACAAAATGACTGAAAGTGAAATGAAATTCAGGGATACGACCATTCGTAACTTTTTCGATAAAGAGGACCGTTTAAAATCGATTCCAGGTCAAAAGAAGAAAAAACTAGTATTGTTGGAGCATTTAATTAGCAAATTAAACGCTGAAAATCAATATACGGAAAAAGAAATGAATACATTCATAAAACAATATCATGATGATTTTTGTACGATTAGGCGTGAGTTTATTGTGCACGGGTTTATGGATCGTGAGGATAATATGTACCATATAAATAGGAGAGAAGTTTGGACGAAGTGGGAGGAGCTATGAGTGTAATGAGGAAGGGGGATTTTCTTGCAAGCTAGTAGTCTTATACATGAAGAGATTTCAGGGAAACCATCAATTTTAGGGATGTTTACTTCACCAACACTGCAATTCAAAAGGATGAAGAATCAAAGAAATATATTTTTACCACTCGCTCTTTTAATAGTATTCATTATAGTTTCAAGTGCGTTAATGTCTTGGAATACTTTAAACAATCCTGCGCTTAGTATGTTTCATGATAAAACGGGATTTACTGTACCGGAATACATAACTTTCTTTACCACATTTGGAATTTCTACAGTCAGTGGAATCGTAGCTTTATTTTTTGCGCCTATATTCTATAAAAATATTATGATTTTTTTTGGGGTTGATATTAACTATAAGGAAACATTCCCGATAATTATTTATGCTTCATTTGTATTGCGATTAGGGATGATTTTAAACGGATTAATTGCACTGTCTCTAAGTGGGTATGAGATATCTTATACAAGTTTAGGTGCGATAGCAACGGATAATATGGTTCTACATACAATCGCTCAAAGAATAGATATATTTAATATTTGGTATTACATTTTATTAGGTATAGGTTTAAAAACGATTACGAATTTAAATAAAGATAAACTTATTCCTCTTATTATTGTACTTTTCGTTTTTACTAGCTTATTAGCGAGTATAGCTGGATTTATGCAGGAAATATCAAAGCCGCAAAGATAGAAATAAAAAGGTGGTTTGGAAATAGAAGAAACCACCTTTTTTTCATTTTTCACACTAAAACTTTTGTCTCCAATCTTTCTTTCTGACGTAAATGATGTGCAAAATGCATAGAAATAAGTTGGAACCATTCTGCTGCATGTAAGTAACCAAGCCCAGGGTGCTTTACTTTACAATCACTTGGAATAGAAGAAAGTGTTGGCTCAATATCTTTAACAACTGTAATTAATTCTAGCATACGTTTTTGTATTTCTTCTTTATTAGAGGGATTTTCAGGTGTATATCCAGGATGATTTGGTACTTTGATTTGTATATCCGGGAAAGCACCAAGTTTATATACTTTTTCACCCATGTCCGTTTTCTTGTTAGTTGCTGATGGTGTTTCAGTTTTACATTTCGCAATTGCATCTAACTGCATATATGTAGAGGCAATTAAATGACTATACATTTGACCGAGGGACCATTCTTCGCTAGAAGGCTTCATCCTAAATTGTTCTATAGAGTACCTTTCTAATTCGTCTATGTAATACGTTGCTAATTCCTCAAATTTCTTCATATTGTTAACCCCTTTTTATAAAAATGTATTTGTTAATACCTAATATAAAGGATGGCTACTGACAACATTATGTCAGTAGTGAAATTAAAGTTTTAACATTTTTTTTGCTTCATCACGGATTTTCTCAGAAAGAATTTTTGGCTCAAGTACTTGCACTTGGCTCCCCCAGCTCAATACCCATTGAAACACTTCGTCTATGTTTCTTGATTTCAAAAAAACGTGAAAACTGTTATCTCTATGCTCGTATGAATCTATAAAAAAGTAGCGGGACTCAATAATCTTATGTGCAATATGAGATGGAAACAATAAATGAACCGTAACAGTCCGATTGCTTTCAGGTTTATAGTTTTGTAAAGAAAAATCTTTCGGCTTTGTAAAGAATTCTTGTTCTTGCTGTAATGTATCCATTCGATCTAAACGAAAATTGCGTATTTGTTTTCGAAGTAAACAGTGGGCAACGATGTACCAAATTCCTGAAATATTGACTAAGCCATAAGGATGAACGGTCCGCTTTATTTTTGTAGTTTCTCTCGGTTTCCGATAAGAAAAAGAGATAGCTTGTTCTTTTTGAATAGATTCTTGCAATAGAAGAAGTTGATTTTCTAGTTTTTCTTGTTCAGATTGCTGATGTGAAAATATAGGAGAAAGGAAACGAAAAGTTTCTCGTAATTCCTGGGCTTTCTTTTGTTGATCAGCAGGGAGAACAATTTCAAGTTTCTCTTTTGCTGATCGTGCATGTACAGAAAAAGAAGAAGTGAAAGTTTTCTCGATATAATCACCGCCTAGTAAAAGAGTAACAGCCTCTTCAGGCGTAAGCTGAATGGGGGGCAAGAAATAACCATCCATTAATGAATAACCGTGACCAGGCATTGAATAAATAGGAACACCCGATTCGTTAAGTGCATCCATATCTCGATAAATCGTTCTTATACTTGTCTCAAATTTTTCCGCTAAGCTTTGTGCTGTAACAGTTTGTCTTCTTTGTAATTCAATTAATATAGCTAATAAACGATCGGTCCGATTCATGAAATATCTCCTTTTATCTTTAATAAATATGCCTCCTGTAAACTTCTAAAAGTAATATAAATTCCCCTCCCATTAACATACTTTTCCCTATGTATAATATTAATATAGTAAAATCATAAGAAGCCGTATTGCAGTTTCCAATAATATACTATATAATCAATTTAAGAAAACGTTTTCATGCAAAGGGGGAGAATTTCGTGTCGACTATAGAGGACGTGGCGAAATTAGCGGGGTTATCAAGGACAACGGTTTCTAGGGTGATTAATAATCATCCATATGTTTCAGATGAGAAGAAAAAAAGGGTTCAATTAGCAATGAAGCATTTAGGCTTCGTTCCTAATTCTGCGGCGAGAAGGCTTCGTAAACAAAAAACGGAAACAATTGCGGTGCTAGTTCCAAGGATTACAAATCCTTTCTTCAGTAGATTTATTGAAGCAATCGAGATTGCTGCTTCTGAACATAAATATAAACTGATTATTTGTCAAACAAGATATTTACCGGAAAAAGAGATGGAGTATTTACAATTATTATCTACGAAACAAGTAGATGGGATTATTCTATGTTCACTAGAAAATCCGTGGGAAGATGTAGAGCCATACTTACAACACGGTCCAATCGTGTTATGTAATGAATATATTGAGGAAGCAAATATTCCAACAGTGAAGTTTGATCATGCGCAAGGAGCATACATAGCTGCTAAGCATGTGTTAGAACAAGGATATCGTAATCTTATTTTTTGCCGTGGTAACGAAACCAAAGTGGTTAGCCAACAGCGAAAAATGGGCTTTTTACGTGCAATAACGGAGAAGAGCCGCCAAGTAGAAGCGATTGATTTTCTTGAAAACGCTTTCTCTTGGGAAGATGGAAAACGAATATTCCATGAAGTATTAAAGGACAAAAAAAATCCTACCGCGATTTTGGCAGGAGGCGATGAGGTAGCAGCTGGAATTATTTCAGAGGCGAAACGCCATGACTGGAGCATTCCAGATGATCTCGCTGTTATCGGTTTTGATAATCAAATTTTATCACAGATTACAGAGCCAGGTATTACGACAATTGAACAGCCAATCGATGAGATGGCCCGAAAAGTTGTCGACCTGATGATGGATAAAATCCATACGAAAAATTATCGAAAAAAAGAATTGTATGAGTTTGAACTGGAGCTCTTGGTGAAAGGTTCAACGATGAAGGATACGATGTTATTAGCCTAGTAGACTATGTCTGCTAGGTTTTTTTCTGTTCACAAACTACTATTCTTCGTGAACGCAGTCATCACATTTATTATGGTATGCTTCGTGTTGCTCATCAATTTCTTTCCCGCAGTGCGCACAAGTTTTCGTCGGTAAATTTCTGAAAAACTCCATTGGTTGATCGATCATGTCAATCCCTCCATTTCCATTTCTTACTATCATTGTATTAGTACAAAAAACAAAAGTCAACAACTGTTTTATAACAAAATTGAAAATTAATGAAAAAGTTTAGGAAATGGATTATAGTTAACAATGTAGAATGTAAGTGAAACATGCATTTCTACTCGGTTTTAGAAAGGATGGATACATATGAAAATGACTGTTGTCGGCTTTTGGGGCGGCTTTCCAGAAGCGGGAGAAGCAACGTCGGGGTATTTGTTTGAACACGATGGTTTTCGTTTACTTGTAGACTGTGGTAGTGGTGTACTAGCACAGCTTCAAAAATATATAACACCATCTGATATAGATGCAGTTGTACTTTCGCACTATCATCACGATCATGTTGCAGACATTGGGGTATTGCAATATGCGAGACTAATTACGAGTGCGACAAAGGGACAACTACCGGAACTACCAATATACGGTCATACGTTTGATGAGAGTGGATTCCATTCTTTAACGCATGAACCGCATACGAAAGGAATCGCGTACAATCCAGAAGAAACACTTCAAGTTGGACCGTTCTCGATCTCATTCTTAAAAACTGTTCATCCTGTTACATGCTTTGCGATGCGTATTACAGCAGGTAATGACGCTGTAGTATATAGCGCAGATTCCAGTTATATTCCTGAATTTATTCCATTCACAAAAGATGCTGATCTTTTCATTTGTGAGTGTAATATGTATGCACATCAAGAGGCTGCAAAAGCAGGGCATATGAATAGTACAGAAGTAGCAAGTATTGCGAAAGATGCGAATGTAAAAGAACTTTTATTAACGCACTTACCGCATACAGGCAATCCAGCTGATTTAGTAACAGAAGCAAAACAAATTTTCAGTGGCCATATTACGTTAGCGCATAGTGGCTACGTATGGAACTCATGAGGTGATACGATGTTATTTATTGATAATAAAGGGATTACAGATCCTAGAATAAACTTAGCGATTGAAGAATATTGTGTGAAGAATTTAGATATTAACGAAACATATTTACTGTTCTACATTAATGAACCTTCGATTATCATTGGTAAAAACCAAAACACAGTAGAAGAAATTAATGCAGATTACGTAAAAGAAAAAGGTATTCATGTCGTTCGTCGTCTATCAGGCGGAGGCGCAGTATATCATGATTTAGGAAACTTAAACTTCAGCTTTATTACGAAAGATGATGGAGACAGTTTCAGCAACTTCAAAAAATTCACAGAGCCTGTAACGAAAGCGCTTGGTAAATTAGGCGTAAATGCAGAACTAAGTGGTCGTAACGACATTTTAGCTGAAGGCAGAAAAATTTCAGGTAACGCGCAGTTCTCAACGAAAGGTCGTATGTTCAGTCACGGTACGTTACTATTTGACTCTGAAATCGATCACGTCGTATCAGCACTGAAAGTAAAAATGGATAAGATACAATCAAAAGGAATTAAATCAATCCGTAGCCGCGTTGCGAACATTACAGAATTCCTAAACGAAGAAATGACGACAGAAGAGTTTAGACAACTTCTTCTAGAAACAATTTTTGAAGGAGAAACAGAAATTCCAACGTATGAATTAACAGAAGAAGATTGGAAAGAAATCCATAAACTTTCTGAAGAGCGCTACCGCAATTGGGACTGGAACTACGGAAAATCTCCGAAGTTCAACTTACAACATTCACACCGCTTCCCAGTTGGACAAGTTGACGTTCGTCTTGAAGTGAAAAAAGGAACAGTAACAGAATGCAAAATTTACGGTGACTTCTTCGGTTCACTAGATGTGCATGATATTGAAGAACGTCTAACAGGCGTACAATTTGATAAAGATGCATTCACTGCAGCTTTAGAAGGCGTAGATATCGCACGTTACTTCGGTAATATTACAACAGAAGATTTCTTACATTTGTTCTTCTAAAAATAAGGGAGGCTGTCGTAACGAGCAGCCTCTTTCTTTTTGCGTAGATTGTCATGTTTTGTCGGTAAGTTGATATATTTAAAAAATCGCTGATATATTCCGGGTTACGACCGATATATTTGGAAAATCGCTGATATATTTCGAGTTGCGCTGATATATCTGAAAAATCGCCGATATAATTTTATATACGATAAAATCACAGGACATCTGCCTCTTATAAAAGAATATACATATTCAAAAGGAGGCGGATCGAAATGAAAAGAGTAATGTACGTTGTATTATTGCTCAGCTTCGTTATTGGAATAGCAGCTTGTAACGATGAAACTTCCTCAAGTCGTACAATTTTATCTATTGGAAAACCAGCGAAAGATAATGTTATATATTTTACGCATACAGATAACAGACGAAAGATACAGGAAATACAAGTCATGTTTCAAAATAAGAAGTGGAAAAGAAATGAAACATTCAGCACTGTTAATAAGACACCAGATGTCGTCTTTTCAATAGATGAAGACAATACAGGGTTACCGGCACTATATGTTACGGTGTATTTTCATGAAGATGGAGCGGACGCGATTAACTTGTTTGGAGAGCATACGACGTTAAATAAAGAGGAACTTACTAAACTTAGAGAAAAGATGAGTGCATATTATCCTAAAATGATTTTTGGTCTAGTTTCAAAAATTACTTGTAAATGAAATTCCCTTATCCTTCCAAAGTAAATGAAGAGGAGGTGATCTGTTTATATGCAGTTAATGGAATAACACTTGCCACTTTAATTTTCTTTTAATATAATTAATTTAGAATTTTTAAATATTCTAAATTTTATAAAGGTGGGGTTTGTGTGAATCTCGTTCAATCTTTGGCTGAAACGGCGAAAAAGAAGGGGGATAAACCGGCTTATATATTTATGGATCAGTCGGTCTCATATGACCAATTAAACAAAATGGTCACAAGGTTTTCTAGCAATTTAGCAGAAATGGGCATTGGAAAAGGGGACAATGTTGCATTAGTTGTTGGAAATTCACCACATTTTTTGGTCGGTTTATACGGAACAATGAAAGCGGGAGCAACTGTTATTCCAGTTAATCCAATTTATACAGCAGACGAAATGCATTACATTTTACAAAATGGAGATGTAAAAACAATTATCGTACTCGACGTCCTTCTACCTGTTATACAATCTCTTACAACAAGACTTCCTTCACTTGAAAACATCATCATATGCGAAACCTCATCAGATTTTAACCATACAGAAACCGAAAAAATGAAAACGTTTACCGGAATGATAGGGGCTGGAGATGTAACTTACGAAGGCCCAGAACTAGATGAAGAAGATGTAGCGGTTATTCTATACACTTCGGGCACAACTGGAAAACCGAAAGGCGCTATGTTAACGCATAAAAATTTATATAGTAATGCGAGCGATGTGGCGTCGTATTTACAATATACGGCTGATGATCGCGTCGTTGCAGCACTGCCAATGTTCCACGTATTCTGTTTAACAGTGGCGGTCAATGCACCGATTGTGAACGGGGCAACGATTTTGATGTTACCGAAATTTAGTCCGAAAGAAGTATTCCGTATTTGCCGCACGTACGAACCGACGATTTTTGCCGGCGTACCAACAATGTACAATTATTTATATTTATTCGAAGAAGCGAGCGCAGAAGATGTGAAGACGCTTCGCCTTTGTATTTCAGGTGGTGCTTCAATGCCTGTTGCTCTTCTACAAAACTTTGAAAAACGTTTTGACGTTATCGTTTCAGAAGGATACGGTTTATCAGAAGCATCACCAGTTACTTGTTTTAATCCACTAGATCGTCCGCGTAAGCCAGGGTCAATCGGTACAAATATTTGGCATGTAGAAAATAAAATTGTAAATGAACTTGGGGAAGAAGTACCTGTTGGTGCAGTTGGGGAATTAATTGTTCGCGGGCCTAACGTTATGAAAGGTTACTATAATGCGCCAGAAGATACAGCTGCGACATTGAAAGATGGCTGGCTGTATACAGGAGACTTAGCGAAAATGGATGAAGAAGGTTACTTCTATATCGTTGATCGTAAAAAGGATATCGTCTTAGTTGGCGGTTATAACGTATACCCTCGTGAAGTAGAAGAAGTATTGTACATGCACGAATCAGTGGCGGAAGTTGTCGTAATCGGTGTTCCTGATGAAAACTTAGGAGAAGCAGTGCGAGCGTACGTCGTTCTGAAACAAACGAACGTAACAGAAGAAGAACTGATGCATTACTGTGCGTTACATTTAGCAAAATATAAAGTACCAAAGAGTATTGAATTTTTAACAGAACTGCCGAAGAATACGACAGGCAAGTTGCTGAGAAGAGCTTTGAGAGAAAAAGCGATGCAAGTTTAAATATAGGGGCAACCATCTTTATGAAGATGGTTGCCTTTCTATTTTTTAGCATTGGTTAAGCTATGGTGCCATATATTTAAACCGTAATATGACTAATAAGGAGGAGATATAAGTGGAACAGAAGGAATTACGTTTACGGCGAGTGCAGTATCTTATTTGTGACATTATGGATGAAATGAATGCTGAAAATGAGAAGAACAACTTAGAAATATTGCAGCAAGTCATTGATCATCTTTCAGGAGCGATAGGTGATTTAGTTGATCCATCGAGCACGTATTCTATCGATTATTTGGAAAGGAAAGTTCATACAGCGCATTATTTACTTTTTAAAAATGAGCGGAAAGCGTACTTATGTAGGAAATAATAGTATTATTTTTATTTGACATTGATAATCATTATCAATATGATAGTTGTGTTAAGTATATTTATATAAAGGGAGATGTCATATTGATAATGATTAAGAAAAAATATATGAATGCATTCGTTATAGCAGCAACGTTAGCAGTTCCATTTAGCGGTATGATGGCACCGATTGCGAAAGCAGAAGCGGTAGTAGAAATGAAAGCAGCTAGCAAATTAGCAGATGGTACGTATGACGTTATTTTAAAGACTTATAAAGATCAAACGAATGATACATCAGTTGCTTCTACATATTTAAAAAATGCAAAAGTAACGATTCAAGGTGATAAAAAAATCGTTACGTTAACAGTTCAAGATAGTAGCTATTTCCAGTATCTTAGAGTAGAAGATCCGAAAAAATTAGGAACATTCCATGATGTAAAAGTAATTTCTGAAGATAAAGCAAATAACGGTACGAAAGTTGTTCAATTTGAAATTGATGAGTTTTCGAAAAAATATAATATGCAAATGCATATATTAATTCCAGCAATTAAATATGATCATACATATCAAGTACAGTTTGAAATCGACGCGAGTGCAATGGAACAGAAGCCTAAATTCTCTGACGTACCAACTTGGGCACAAGAGTCAGTTCAATATTTAGTAGATAAAGAAGCAGTGCACGGTAAACCAGATGGTACATTTGCTCCAGCTGAAAGCATCGATCGTAGTTCTGCAGCAAAAATAGTAGCAACTGTTTTAGGGTTAGAAATTAAGAAAGATGCAAAGCCATCATTCCCTGATGCACAAAATCACTGGGCAACTCCATACATTGCTGCTGTAGAAAAAGCGGGTATTGTAAAAGGTGATGAGAAGGGAAACTTTAATCCGAGCGGGTTAATTAACCGTGCATCAATGGCTTCTATGTTAGTAAATGCATATAAATTAGAAAGAAATGAAAATATAAAACTACCGAAAGAATTTGCTGACTTAAACAATCATTGGGGTGCGAAGTATGCCAATATTTTAATCCAAGAAAAGATTTCAATTGGAACAGATAATGGCTGGGCTCCAGATAAAGCGGTAAGCCGTGCGGAAGCAGCACAATTTATTGCGAAGGCGGATAAGTTGAAGAAATAAATGAAATAGAATGAGAAATGAAGGCACACAACGTTCACTTTTGTGAATGGATTGTGTGCTTTTTTATGTGTCAATTATTGATAGGATAGTGTAGAGGATAATATTAATCCGTTATTAGTGGAAATGGACCTCGGCAATATGTATACTTTACAGGTGCGTATGTCTAGCAAAGGAGTGTAATTGGTCAAAATTGAAAAGCATATTATACAAAAAATCATTATAAAACTTTTGTTCAATTACCACGTAAAAAGGATGATAAGATCATGCGAATTGATAATAAAATAAAATCGTTAACTCCTCCATTTATACATTTACTATTTATAAATGAATTTAATCATTCTAAACATTTAAGAATAGAAGAGAATATCCAATTAATATCTATTGATGGTAGTAAATGTATGGATATGAATGGGTTATTTAGCGAATTCTCAAAGAAAATGAATTTCCCAGATTATTTCAGTGGTAACTGGAATGCTTTTGATGAGTGTATAAACGATTTAAGTTGGTTAACATCTGAGCAATATGTAATTTTGATTAGTAAAACAGATAAATTGTTGGTGAATGACAATGAGAATTTTGAAGTGTTAATAAATATATTGTCTGATACGTGTATGGAGTGGGCAGAAGGTAGGGAATATGGGGAGTTAATAACTTTTCCAACCCCTGTTCATGTGTTTTTTTGTTGTATAGATAATAAAGAGAAACATATAATTGAGAGGTTTAAGTCCACAGGCATAATTGAATTTGATATTATAAAATAAATTTGCAGTTATAAAAAAGCATTGTGGTAGTAATCACAATGCTTTTTTATAACTATCCCTCTAAATATTACAGGTTCATAATATTTTAAAATGTAGCTAGTAATTGTTGAAACGTATTATAAGATGAAAAGAGGAATCTCTTTGAGGAGTTCGCCGTTGTTTATAGAAAGGAAAAGTCAACTTGTATAATTTTAAGCAGGATACAAAAGAATTATTGCAGCAGATAGTAAGGAGAAAGGCACCTGAACTATTATGGATTGTAGATTGTAAAGACTTTCGTATGTTAGAAATTGAAATCATCCATGAGTTGAGAGACATTTTGGCAGATGAGTTAATTGAAAAAGGCTTTGATGAACAGGATAATATTAATGATTTTGGTAGAGTTTTAGAGGAATGGATTGATATATTTGGAGATTCGCTTGAATAATACTTTGCGCTTTATAGCTTAGAACTGAATAAGGAGGACTAAAATGAACTTTGAATTCAAAAAAGTTCAGTGTATAGAAGATAGTAATATATATCGGGTGAATGATTTTACTGATATATATGAAACGGATTTACATAATAATGATGATTTTAATATTGATAATTTGAATTTGCTTTTTCAACAGAGGATTCGTCAATTCATTATACATGTAAGTAAATCAGAAATATTACATTTTAAAAAGGAAGTCGATTCTAAAAATATTTTTTATAAGATGCTAGACTTTGGCAGGGATAATGTTTTCTTTGTTTTTGAATCTATACAAAAGAAAGAAGTACTTTATATTATCAAATTATTTTATAGTGTAAGTATAGAAAACACGTTAGCTATAATTTGTTTGGGAGAAAAGGTTGATATTAAATTAAAAAAATTAAATCAAAATAAGATTATAGAGTATGTAATGGGGAATTGTTTTGTTCCGAAAATTACATTAGTCCCCTCATCGGCGTGTGCATTTATTCAATATGATGGTGCATTATTAACAATTGCTAGTAACAATTTAGAAATATAGAAAAAGAGTAAGGATGGATAAAGATATTAGAGAGAAGAGTGAATATAAGCTCTTCTCTCTTTATATATGCCAGGGTAATTTAGTCGTAAATAAAAATTGTTTTTAAGGAGAAAACATGGACACATACATCGAAATACACAAACCTGCAACAGAAAAGAACGACTATTTTCTAGTGTTAGATGAACATGATAATTTTGAAAATGATAAAATCTTAAATTTGTTATCAAAAATTAATAGATATATAGTTGATGTTGATACAAGCATGGAACAATTTATGAAAACAATGATGTCGAAATTTCATTTATATATTTTAGTGAATTGTGAAGGGATTCAAGAGGAATTAACAAAGGTGCAAAATTACATTTGGGAAAAAGAATTAAAAGAGTTAAACTGGAAAAAGTCGATTGTGAAGAGCACAATTTTAATAAACCAGTATGATCCTGCAACTGATATTTTCGATGTGATTTCTCCTGTATGTATGGAAGGGAGCCTCATGTTCCTTTTCTCTGAAAAAGAAGTAAACGATAATGAGTTAGAGAATATTATAAAACATATAAATTTTGATCGGACAAGAGTATATTTCAATAAAGAAACAATTGAACTGGCGGGGGAAATGGGGTATATAGTAGGGCATTTTGAAGATGAGTATTATTTAGTATCTTTACGTTCGGAAAAGCAAGTATTTGTTTGTTATGCGGAAGAACGTATTATGGATTAGAATGAAGCAGCAAAACATGAAGTTTCTACATTGAGAATGAAAATGCACCTGAATTTTTGGGTGCATTTTTTACAACCTTTATGTGTAGAATCAATGAGAGGGTTTTATTATTAGAAGAAAATAGTTTCAATGAAAAACAGTTAGAGTGTTATAGGAGAGAATAAATGGAATCAGTACTATTCAATGAATTAAATTATACGTTACAAATCGGGAGAATTCGTATGTTTATACCGGATTTTAGTTCAAAAGAATATATCATTTTTGAGGATTTAGCCGGGCTTTTAGATTTAGAGACAAATTATGATGCAATGGTTTTTATACGAAATCAAGTTAAAGAAGCGGGAATAAAAGGTAAAGTCCGTTTTGATTCAGAGAGCGATTGTGTAGAGATATATTCAACAAATGGAAAGACAATGTTACAAGTTGCGATTTTGGTGAATAAGCTTATAGACGAAGAATTTACATTTGAGAATAAAAGAGAGTATAAACAATTCATTGAATCTTGGAAACGACCTAAAAAACAAAAATGGAAAGCTGGGGATGTATTTTCTATCTCTTTACCAAATGAAACATATTTTTTCGGACAAATTGTTGAATTGATGGAAGACGTGTTTCCTTTATGTGTTATATTCGATTTGCATTTGAAAACAGTACCTACTAAGGAGGAGATCGATAATGCTAACATTTTGACAGCATTGATGCTTAATGGAATGGTATTTGACGATTATACTCTTAAGGTTATTGTTGATATGAAAATAATGGGAGAAATAAATGAAAACACTAGGAAAAACCCAGTTCGAAATGTGACTTGGTCTACTGCTCATTTAATAGATTTCTGCATAGAATACAAGTTAGAAAAGAAACAAAAGTTTGTAGAAGAGATATCTGATAATAGAAATTTTATAATTGAGTATAACTGAGGATAGCAACTTTTATCCGTATTATAAAGTGGAGGAAAATGCATGAATAAATTAGGATTTAGAGTTATTCGCGGGGAAGAGGGATATAGCCATTATTTTGGTGGAGCAACTTGGGAAGTTCCTATATGTCCGCAATGTAATGAACAAGCGCATCAAATATTTACCTTTGATTTGAATGATTCGAGATTAGAGGAACTTAAGACAGAAGAATTAAGAGAGTTGCCGTTAATTACTTGTTTAAATTGTTCCTTATATGAAGATATACAAAATTTCAAAATAAATATAATGGAACGTTCTATACATACCATTACTCAAAGTGAGATGTTTGATTGGAAGTATGAATTAATTGATAAGATACCAGTTCCTTTGCCGAAATATGATATGAAATTAATAACGATGGAGAAATATGATGTCCCTTGTGATGAAGATGAAAATGACCAAGCTTTTGATGCGATGGGAAGAGACTATATTTGTAGAATACTTGGAGCACCTCTATACATAGACGATTTTATAGAGGCAACGTGTCCTTGTTGCTCGAAAAGTATGAACTATGTGGCTATGTTGACCGGAGAGGATTATGGGAATGAAGGGGGACTTACAGGAGGAATAACTTTTCAAATAGGACAGAGTTTTTTATATTTTTATCTATGTAAAGAATGTCTAATCATACAAACTTCCATGCAGAGCACTTAAGTTTGTTCCGCGGTCTGAACGGTTTATTTGAATGAGAAGAGGAAGTGCATCACTTCTTTAAGAGATTAAAATGTATTAGTTAAAATAATAATTGAGAGTAAGCGTCAAACTTATTAAGATTAAGTAAGTTTGACGCTTATTTATATGTTTAGAATTAATGAGAGGATTTTCATCTATATGAAAGAGATCGTATGTAAAGAGTTAATAAGTTTTAAGTCTATTGTTGAAGCCTATCAAATTAAAAAATGAGTTTAGATTACAAGCAAAATGTAATTTTGCTAGTACAAGACAATCAGAATCGACCTTGTATGATTTATTTAGATAAAAATAATGTGAATATAAGTAATTTCAATTTAAATGCGGATATTCATGTTGAATCTGTTCAATGTATGCAACGAATCGGAGAGAGAGGGTTGCTTATATTTAATTATAAAGATGAGAATGCAGTTATTTATAATCCGGACGGAAGTGAATATGTTAAGTTTTATGCCGGAGAAGGGATTCAAGATTGCCAGGTTGATGCGAATGAAGATATATGGGTTAGTTATTGTGATGAAGGGATTTTTGGAGAGTGCCCAATTGGAGCAAATGGTATAGTTGCTTTTGATTCTACAGGTCAATTAATTTTTGATAGTTATGATCAATATGTAGAAAAATATAATATACCTTATATAGATGATTGTTATGCAATAAATGTGTTAGATGGAGACGTTTGGCTCTATTATTATTCCGAATTTCCTTTAGTTCAAATGAAAGATAAAAAATTTCATACGTCGTGGAATGAAATATATGTAACTAGGGAAATATGGTCGAAAAGTTTTGCGGTTGCTCAAGATAAAGTAGTATTTATTACGCAAGATAAAAAGTTGGTTGTTTATGATTTAAATAATAATCATATGCATGATATGAATCTTCGTAATGAGCTAGGGGAGCAGGTTCAATTTGTTAATTATTATAGCCGCGGATCTGTTATGTATTTTCAGACGGACGATACGCTGTATTATGTTGATGTACTTAATATGTGAGGAAATAATAGAAAGAAAGCTGAATGTATTAGAGTGTTAAGTTTGTATGAAAAGAGTTGAAATTATGCACAATATTATTGTGAAAAAACTGGAACCTGTATATGGAAAAGATACAAAAACTGTAAGAACTGGAACTAGGGTGTTTGGAAATATAGATAAAGTTAATTGGATGAATGTGATAAATCCGCCTCTTAGTAAAGAAGAAATTCAAGTATTTGAAGATGAGATGGAAACTGTATTTCCAGAACCATATAAATATCTACTATCTCTTATGAACGGAAGCTTTTTAGCGAATTTAGTTCGTATAGCAGGGCAGCCGAAAGTGGGTGGTCTTTCTGATGAGGAAGAATATTTTCAACCGTTTGAATTAAAGAGTTTTCAACAATTATATGATTCTAAAAAAATTCCTGAATCATATTTTGTCTTTGCAGATTCAATGGATTTAGGCACAATATATGCTATTAATGAAGAGAATAGAGTATTAGAATTACATTTAAGAAATAAGAAAGTTTTAAGAGACCTAGGAACGATGGAAGAATGGTTGAATTTGTTATTAGAAGAAGCGGTGCGTGGTTTAGTGTAATAGAAAAGGAATGTATACGATAGAAGGAGTAACGATATGGATATTTACAATTTAGCTGATGGTGTAGATTCAAAAGAAAAGCTAGTAGAATTCTTATTTTACCTTCAAAAGATTTCAAAGAAAATTAAGAAGAGTGGGATAATATAACATTAGCGGATTACTTAGAATCGATGGAAGCATGGCTAAATGATTGTGATGGTGTTTTTCAAAATAAAGGTGAAGAGAAGCCTAATGAGATATCATGGATTTTTTTGGAATTTCGAAACAGATTCTTTTTTATAATTAATGTGCTATAAACTGAAAAAACTTGAGAAAATTTATAAATCTTTCTATTCAAAATGAATTATAACTATTTTTTTGAATAACTGTGCTGTAATTTAACGTCTTCTCTACTAGAAAAACTGGCAAATAGGAAAAGAAATAATTGTGAAATGGGTTCTTTTTATAATTAATGTGCTATAAACTAAAAAAACTTGAGAAAATTTTATTTATATTGAATATTCTGTCTTTTATTGTTAAAATTTGTAATGTATTACCAATACTTTACAAAGGGGTTGTTAGTATGAGTAATGTTTTAGCAAAATTATTTGGGGTGAAAAATGAGGTTGTTGGTCCACAATATTATGAAGAAGGCTGTGACTATGATAGTTATTGTGGTACAAGCCGTCGCACATTACTTCGTCATTATGGTAACGGACGTTTTGTTGCTGTTGGTTGTTGCTAAAAGTGTAAAATTCAAAGCTAAGAATATAAAATTCTTAGCTTTGAATCCTATTAAATTAAAGATGGAAAGGCGTTTAATATGATTATATATCTTCTACTATTTTTCATATGGTTACTTTTTCTATTAGTTCTACTTATACAAATTAGTAAGTTGAAAAAAGCGCTCGCTCTATTACCTAAACCAAAATTTATTCAGAAAAAATCAAACTCTTTAATAAAAAAAGATATTAGCAATATATTACAATTACCAAATTCTTATTCCATCCATGATGAATCTATTATCTTGTTAATGGCCGCATCATGTAAAATATGCCATGAAAAATTAAATGAAATTATTCATAAAAATAAGCACAAATCACATAACCTAATAATATATTTATATTCCGAAACCCCAGATTTATACAGTCAATTTAATAATAGTATTCCAGCGCATTGTAAGATTCCGGTATTTCCTTTATCTGAGATTCAAAAAAAACAATTACAAATATTTGTTTTCCCGACATTTATACGTATAAATTCTGAAGCTACTATTACTAAGTTCTCTCCAATATCTGACAATTTCCTCTAAAAGAAAAAAAGTGAGGGTTTTTTATATGTTCATTACTTACATACTAAGAACTATTAAACTAATTTGGAAACTCAATAAGATTTGGTTTTGCTTTTCTAGCATATTCATGATTATTTTAGGGATGTTACCTGTGGCTACAATATGGACTACAAAAGAACTTGTTAACAATGTATCTACCATCATTACAAGTGAAAATAAAAATTATACATTAGCTATTACTCTGCTTGTACTACAATTTTTGCTATTATTAATTGAAACTATCATTAAACAATTCCAGTATTATATTGACGAAAATATGCGCTTTAAGCTCACTAAATTTTTAACTGAAGAAATTGCTTATAAGACATTTAAAATACCGTATTCATATTTTGATAATCCTGATTTTTATAACTATACCAATCGAATAAAATCAAATACTGGTAGACGTCTACTATCACCAATTAACAATTTATTTTTAATTGCACAATCTTTAATAACCATTTCATCTTTAATTATTTTTTTACTCTCTATTCATTGGAGTTTAGCTGTAGTTGCTAGTATTACCTTTTTTCCAGCTCTTTTCATAAAATCATATCTTGGTAAACAAGGATTTGAACTCACAAAAAAAACTACTCCCCTCTTAAGGGAGACAAATTATATAGAGAACTTGTTAATGCAAAAAGATACGATTAAGGAAATTAGAATTTTTAACCTACATACGTACTTCATACAAAGATGGGAAAAAAAATATAATAAAAATATGAGTTATTCTTTAAATTTCTTAAAAACCAAAAGTAAAGCGGAAATATTTTTGGAGTTGCTAGTAGCTCTTTCATATTGTGGTTCGGCCGGAATTATTATTTGGCTCATTAAAAAATCTGCTGTTAAAATTGGTGACTTCGTTTCTATAGGACAAGCAGTACATAATACACAAAATGCATTACATAACATTTCAGCTAATTTGGCTCAATTATATGAGGATGTATTATATATATATGACTATTTTCATTATATCGATTCACTAGATGAGGATGAAATAAATACCGATGAACAAGTACCATTTCCTAGTGTTTTACAATATGGCATACGCTTTGAAAATGTATCTTTCTCATACCCTAATAATAAAAATAAAATTTTACAAAATGTATCTTTTTCTATATTACCTAATGAAAAGATAGCAATAGTCGGTCATAATGGATCTGGAAAAACTACATTAATAAAATGCCTGCTTGGACTATATCCACTTACATCTGGAAATATATATTTTGATAATATACCTATTAACAAAATTCAATTACATTCTTTAAGAGAGCACACGACAGTAATGTTTCAAGATTTTATTCAGTACCATTTAACCATAAGAGAAAATATCGCCCTTGGTAATGTTTCCGAAATAAATAATGATGAAAAACTAAAAAATGTAGCTATGCAGTCAGGAATCCATGAAGATATCCAACTATTCCCGAATGCATACAACACTCCATTAGGGAGATTTTTACAAGAGGGGGAAGAGCTCTCAGGAGGTCAATGGCAAAAATTAGCAATATCTCGATCGTTATTTAAAAATGGTAATATCATGATTCTAGATGAGCCAACTGCTGCGTTAGATCCTATTTCAGAAAGAGAAATTTTTGATAAATTTGAATTACTGACTAACCAGAAAACTACAATTATGATTTCTCATAAAATGTCTGCAGCTAAATTAGCAGATAAAATTGTTGTATTAGACAATGGTGAATTAGTTGAGTTCGGTACTCATGAAGAGCTTTTTCTAAAAAAAGGGAAATACTATGAATTATACACAACCCAAGCAACTCTATATCAAAATAAACTTGATGAGGTTTTAATATGAATGAAATTATCTTAATTTTAAGGATATTAATAGGTACTCTTTTTCTATCGTCCTCTATTAGTAAACTATTACATTTTAGCAAACACGTTGTCATTGTAGGGGAATATAAAATCCTCCCAAAAAAATTCATAAAATTCTTTTCTAGGATGGAAGTAAGCCTTGCGTTAATTTGTTCCATTTCACTCATTCTAGGATTATTACAGTTTTGGGTAGGCGCTATACTTTTACTTTTATTAATTATGTATACAATAGGAATCATTGTTAATTTATATAGGAAGAGAACCAATATTTCTTGCGGATGTGGTGGAATTGTAGGAGATCATAACTTATCTTGGACTTTAGTGTTTCGTAATATTTTTTTAGTAGGATTAATTATTTTCCTTATTAAAAATGAAACAGATTTTTTCAGCTTGCAATCTCTCCTTATATATGAAAAGGATATATCACTAATTTTCAATCATAATGGAATCTTCTCTATACTTTTATCAACATTCTTAGTTTTATTAATAGCAATTTTAAACTCAACATTCACAATTTATCGTAGTATGAATCATTTTTTATATCTTACAAAACAAATAAAGGAGTGAAAGATATGAACTGGACGGATTATTTACTTTGGACTTGCATGATTATCCAAATGATTATTTTCTTTTTGTTAATTAGGTTAGTAACAGACTTCTTGAATAAATTCCAAAATCAAGTAAATATAATCGAATTTAAAAATTCTGCTAAGACAAATATGGAGATAAACAAAGAAGAGTTAATGAAAAGCTAATAAATAAAATTTTTTTCCTTTCAATACAAGTATATGAAGTGTTTCTTTTTCCTGAATTTGTTGTAAAAACTAGTTCATTAGGCTACCGTCAGTAGAGAATCTCTACTAATGGTAGCTTCACTTTATAGGAAAGGTTAGGCTAACATGAAAAAAAATTTTGCACAAACATATTTAACGATACCGTTCCACCTATTCTTATCGTTTATTATTATTATATTTATCGGCACATTACCGCACTTATTTATTGGGATGAAGATTGACTTTAACAATTACCTGCACACACTTACGGACGTCACCTCTAAATTAATAGGATGGGATCCATTAACTTACACGAAATTTGCAAAACCCCTATTTCCTCAAATTCTAATTCAATATGGAAACACGATTATTATCTTTTTAGCTGCTCTTTTTATTTCCGTATTAATTTCTTTTATGACTGTTTATGCCTTGTTGCTACTCCCTGTAAAAAAAAGAGAAAGAATAAAATCATTTTTTTTACTATTAGAAGCAATTCCCGATATTTTTATTATTTTATGTCTCCAATTACTTGTCGTTTGGATTTATAAACAGACCAACTTTTTAATCGCAAATATAGCTGGCACAAAAGACAACTCAATCTTACTATTTCCAATTATTTGCTTAAGTTTTCCAACTATTCTTATGTTTAATAAGCTACTCTTGCTACGTTTTGAAAATGAATTACAAAAAGATTATACCTTGCTAGCACGCGCCAAAGGATTTGACACGTTTTATATTCTCAATCGTCACGTTCTAAGAAACGTCTTTTTAAGTACTCTCTACTTCTCAAAAACAAATATTTGGTATATGTTATCTAATTTATACATTATTGAATACTTACTCAATGTTCAAGGTATTTTCACATTTTTAAAAACGTATAATACCGAATTAGAACCAGCACCTGAAATATTTTGTGTTACATTGTTTTTAATTTACATTCCTATCTTTATTGTCTTTAAGCTTTTCAATATTTTCATACCTGATGAACTGAAAGGAGAATCTTAACATGTGGGCCCATTTAAAAAGAGATAAGTATTTCATAATTTGTATATCCTTTTTGCTTCTATTAATCATAGCAAGCATTGGAAATTCCATATTCTTTGATGGGAAAGTTCGCCAAACATCGATTCTATATGATGAAAGTGGTAATGTACACGCGGCACCATTTCCTCCTTCTTTCACTTTTCTGTTAGGTACGGATATGAAGGGATATGATTTATTACATAGAGTAGTAGATGGAGCGAAATGGACCATTGGTATATCGTTATTAATAGCATTTCTACGAACATTTATCGGGTTAGCAATTGGATTATTCTTCGCTTTTTATGTAAGAAAAATTTTTAAGACACTTGAAGCTCTCTTTGATTGTTTTACAGTTGTTCCAATGACCCTCATTGGTTACTTTATTCTTGATACAGTATTGCGTTTTCAAAACGGGTCTCCAGTTCCCTCTTTCTTTGAACGAGCATCCTTTGAAATCATAGTATTAGTCATTCTCGCTTTACCCGTTCTTATATTTTATTTTGCAAAAGAGACAAAAAAGATACTGAATGAAGAATTTATAGAAGCTGCTACAATATTAGGAGGAAGCAAATTTCATCTCGCTATAAAACACATATTTCCAAATATATTTCCTATTCTAATCATTGTCATGATGCAACAATTTGTACAAACTTTAATCATTTTCTCTCATTTTGGTATTTTAGAATTATTTTTTGGTGGTACAATTCTTTTCTACGGAAATGAAGCTGAGTCAGTTAGCAATGAATGGTCAGGTTTAATTGGTCTCTATTTTCGTTCCCTCTCTGTTCAACCTTGGATTCCAATGGTTCCTATTACATTTTTCATCCTGACTATTATTACAGCACATATTATGCTACAAAGGATACAATTAGCATTTGAAAAACGACACATGAAACAAACATCTCAAGAACCAATAGAACAACTCAATACTTCTAATTTTACACAACAATTCCCCGCTAATTCATTTACACTCTATGATGACAAATAGCATTGGAGCAATATATTCCTATAGGTGGGTGTAAAACATCTTTTTTAGTAAAAAGGGATATTTATATGAAGAAAAAACTAGAGATATTGAAAAAAACTAAAAGAATTTTAACCTGGGACAGCAGAGGAAATGAATGGTGAAAATTAAATGAAAAATAATTTGTAGAAAGAAGAGCTGATATCGGCTTTTCTTTTTTATAAATATCTTATATAGCTGATTGTTATGCAATAAATGTGCTAGATGGAGACGTTTGGCTCTATTATTCAGAATTTCCTTTAGTTCAAATGAAAGATAAAAAAATTTCATATGTCTTGGAATGAAATAAATGTAATTAAGGAAATACGGTCGGAAAGTTTTGCGGTTGCTCAGGACAAAGTAGTATTTATTACGCAAGATAAAAAGTTGGTTGTTTATGATTTAAATAATAATCATGTGCATGATGTGAATCTTCGTAATGAACTAGGAGAACCGATTCAATTTGTTGCTTATTATAGCCTCGGATCTGTTATGTATTTTCAGATGGATGATAGGCTGTATTATGTTGATACAATTAATATATGAGATGATAAAAAAGCGCACTCAACAATCTGGGTGCGCTTTTTCATAACCGTTATATATTCCTCTTCATCAACTCCCCAACTTGCGTCGCAACAAACGCAACATCACTATCAATTTCGTCTAACACGTAAGATTCCAAAATGCCCATTACAGCCGTTCCTAAAAATTTTAAAATGATGTGTTTATCGATGTTTTTATTTATTGATGTGTTTGTGTTTAACTTTTTCTCTATTTCACCCATGATGAAAGTTAATAACTTTTTTTGAAACGATAATGTGCTGTTACTTTTAAATAACGCCGCGAAAAATGGTTTGTGTTCTTTGAAGTATTCAAACCATATGATCGTTCCTTCTATAAACCCTTTGTTTTGTTTCTCATAGCATATTTCTTTTAATTGTTCTAAATGATCGTCCACAATTTTATCTAATAAATTGTACTTATCTAGATAGTGTAAGTAAAAAGTTTTTCGCCCGATGTTTGCTTTTTCGGTAATGTTTTTTACTGTAATTTCGTCAAAACCATCTGTAATTAACATCTCTATAAATGCCGATTGAATGGCGTTTTGTGATTTTATAATTCTTCGATCGATTTTCTTCATATGGTGTTCCTCCGTTGTTGATACACATATTTCTGTATGTGTGTATTATGACCTAAATGCGTAAATGTGGTCATTGAAACAAGGTGCTACTCATTTTATTATAAATATACACGTGAGTAATAACTCTCACAAGTGTAATATTAAAAATGAGATAAGGGTGGTTTTATATATGGCAGTTACGAAGAAAAATGTAAGATTTTATGCAAGAGGTTTACAAGTTGCAGGTATTTTGAACATTCCTGAAGATGCTGAGGAAAAGAAACAAAATCCAGCGATTGTTTGTGTGCATCCAGGTAGTAGCTGTAAAGATCAAACAGCAGGATTGTATGCGGAAAAGTTAGCAGAACAAGGGTATGTAACACTTGCGTTTGATGCATCGTATCAAGGGGAAAGTGAAGGTGCACCGAGATATATGGAAGAGCCAGCTGCGCGAGTTGAGGATATTCGCTCAGCAGTAGATTATGTAACGACTCTACCTTATATAGATGAAGAACGTATCGGTGTGTTAGGTGTTTGTGCAGGCGGTGGTTATGCGGTAAATGCTGCGATGACAGAGCGCCGCATTAAAGCGGTTGGTACAGTTGTTGGTGCAAATATCGGTCGTTTAAATCGTGAGTCTAACCCGATTGGTGTGTTAGAGGCAATTGGTAAACAACGTACTGCTGAAGCATGCGGAGCAGAGGTAATGATTACAAATTGGATTCCTAAAAATCAGGAAGAGTTAGCGGAAGCAGGTATGACGGATATAGATATTGTAGAAGCAGTTGAGTATTACACAACGCCGCGAGGTCAAAGTGTGAACTCGCCAAATAAGTTAAACTTTACGAGTATGGGATCGGTAATTGGTTTTGATGCGTTCCATTTAGCAGATACGTTATTAACGCAGCCGCTGCAAATTATTGTCGGTAGCAAGCAAGGTGCATTCGGTTCTTATAAAGATGGTCATGAGCTTTATGAGAAAGCAGCTTCAGAGAAGAAAGACTTACTTGTTGTGGAAGGCGCGAGTCACTACGATTTATATGATCAACCAGAACCAGTAAAAATTGCAGTTGAAAAATTAACAAGTTTCTATAACGAAAATCTGTAAAAGGAATGTTGTTTTGAATTGCACCTCTAATTGTTAGATTTGCGTCTAGCAATTAGGGGTTTTTATTGTGAAGATTGAAGTGCTTAATATTTACGCTATAAGTGCATAACAAGATATAATAGAAGAAATGAATAAGGAGGCTAGTTGTGAAGAATCTTCGTTATCTCAATATATTTACGATATTAATTATATACACACTACTTATGCTCTACATAGGCTGGAACGGCTGGGTTTGGCTTCATGCCGTATTTGGCTGGGAGTCTTGGGGATATTACGCTTTCGTTGTTGGCTTCATTTCGTATGCGTACATTCTCGTGCAAGTGTTTAAGTTTTTGCCATTTCTACGAACGATAGGTTCGATTTGGTTTGCGGTTATACAATACGCGCTTATGTTATTGCCGTTAGCTAATATTACAGTCTTTCTTTTACAGTTTGTAGTAGAGAAAGAAGCGGCAATTATTTGGACAGGGGCAGCTGTGTTAGCTGCATTTATTTTTATCTTTGCGTACGGAGTATTTAATGCATATAGCCCGGTAGTAAGAAAGTATGAGGTGCACATTCCGAAAAAAGTAGAGGGACGTAAAAGCTTACGCATTGCGATGGCTTCTGATATGCATTTCGGTAAATTATCTGGCGTTTCGCATTTGAAAAGGCTTGTTCGTCATGTAAATGAAATGGAGCCGGATATTATTTTATTGCCAGGTGATATTATCGATGATCATCCAGGTGTTTTCATTCAAAAAAATATGGGACATATTATGAAACAAATGACAGCTCCACTAGGCGTATATGGTGTGTTAGGAAACCACGAATATTACGGGCGAGCAGTTCCTGAATTTTTACAAGAGATGGATAAAATTGATATTCGCATTCTTTTAGATGAAGTGATTACAATTGAAGATCAGTTTTATCTCGTTGGAAGAAGAGATAAAACAGAGCGAGATCGCCAAAGCTTTGAAAAACTTATGAGTACAGTAGATAAATCCATGCCAGTTATCGCAATGGATCACCAACCATTTGAGTTGAAACAAGCAGCGGATGCTGGCGTAGATTTACTATTATCTGGTCACACGCACCGCGGACAAATGGCACCGAATCATATTGTAACGAGAAGAATGTACGAACTAGACTGGGGATACGCACAAAAAGGTGCATTCCACGCGATTGTTTCTTCTGGTTTCGGATTTTGGGGGCCACCATTAAGACTTGGAAGTAGGTCGGAGATTGTACAGGTGGAGGTTACGTTTGAATAAGTGTATGTAATAGAGAGCTAATGGCTCTCTATTTTTACAAATAAAAAAGGCTCCATATAAGGAGCACTCAATAAAAATAAATGAATTAAAACAAATAACAGACATGTATAATATACAATACTTATAATTTAAAATCAATATATATGAATTTAATATTTTTGGTGTCGATTTCATAAAAGAGTTACGATTATAAGATAAAGGGGGATTATAAGTGATCATATCAGATGTGCTATACGGAGAATTTGAAGTGGATCCAGTAGTAGAATAATTAATTGTAAGTAAGTCTGTGCAAAGGTTAAAAGGTATTCATCAAACTGGCGCAAGCTACTTAATAAATGAGGAATGGAATGTAACGCGCTTTGATCATTCAGTTGGCGTTATGTTGTTAATTAAGAAACTCGGTGGCTCAGTAGAGGAACAAATTGCTGGTTTACTGCACGACGTATCGCATACTGCTTTTTCTCATGTGATTGATTATGTTTTTGATAACAAAAATGAAAGTTATCATGAAGAAATATTTAGTGCTGTTGTGAAAAATTCAGAAATTCCAGCGATTCTTTCAAAGTATGGTTATAACTATGAAGAGATTTTGTTAGATGATTCGAAGTGGACATTACTGGAAAGGTCAGCGCCAGAATTATGTGCAGACCGAGTAGATTATACGTTACGAGATATGTATACATACGGATATATTTCTTTAGAAGAGGTTCATAGATTTTTAGAGGATATTATCGCAGTAGAGGGGAGAATGGTCCTTCAAAATATCGAAATAGCTGAATGGTTTACAGAAACGTATTACAAAGAAGTCATCGATTTCTTTATGCAACCAATGAATATTTATGGAAATGACATGTTAGCAAAAACGCTAAAGTTAGCTCTACACAAAAAGGTTATTCATGCAGATGATTTTCTTCTTGAAGATGATGAGCTAATTTCGAAATTGCAGCAATGTAATGATTCAGAAGTACATGTTTTAGTAAGCAAAGTCCATCCGAATGTAAAAGTAAAAGAAGATAGAAGCGATTATGATTTATATCAGAAAAATAAAGTACGCCTTATTGATCCTCCGTTACTTCGTGAAGGGGAAGTTATTCACTCGTCTGTTGTGTCAGAAAACATAAGAAAGATGAGTGAGGTCGCTTATGAAAAAGCGGTGAGAGGGATGTATGTGAAAGTGATTTCGGATTAACAGAAAGAAGGTATCATCACATAAGATGATACCTTCTTTCTATTCATCTAATATTTTCCACTCGTTTCCCCAATCCTTCATCGCGTCAAAAATAGGACGGAGTGTTTCCCCTTTTTTTGTTAGTGAATATTCCACGTGAGGTGGCATAGTTGAATAGATTTTTCTCTTTATAATATTTTCTTGTTCAAGTTCTTTTAAGCGAAGAGATAGGGTGCGTGGGCTAATACCGTTTAGGCATCTTTCAAGCTCAGCAAAACGTTTAGGACTATAAAACAAATCTCTTAAAATTAAGAAAGTCCACTTGCCACCTATTACAGACATTGTTTTTTCAATGGGGCATTTTAATAAAATTTCTTCATTTATATTTTCCATATAAACGCTCCTTACTATATAAAAGTATAGGTACTATATAAAAATCAGTACTTTTATAAATGAAGTACTTTATTTATTATAGTCCTAAAGGAATATATAGGTAAATTACTAATTTTTGAAAGGGGAGTAAGTAAGTGAGTGGGGTGGCTAGTAGAAATTTATATGTTCAAACTAAAGAGAAATCAGGTATTATCATTTTAATCGCTTTAGCGATGGGGTTTATTATGGCAACATTAGACGTAACAGTAGTAAATGTTGCGGTAGTGAATATTCAAGAAACATTAGGACTGACATTGTATAGTTCGACATGGATTGTCGACGGATATATTTTATCATTTGCAGCATTATTATTGGCTGGAGGGGCGCTGGCCAATCGATTTGGAGCAAAAAGAATATATTTAATTGGTTTAATTATTTTTGTGTTCGCCTCTCTTTTATGTACGGTTGCTACAACGGGGAACGCTCTTGTTATAGGGCGGATAATTCAAGGTGTTGGAGCGGCTTTATTTATGCCAAGTTCACTTAATTTATTAGTATTATCGTTTCCGGATGAAAAGAAGAGAGCTAAAATGTTTGGGATATGGTCCGCAATTGTCTCTATTGCTTCTGGTACGGGCCCTTTTATTGGTGGCCTTTTAGTAAATACATTTGGTTGGCGAAGCATTTTTATTATAAATCTTCCAATCGGGATGATTGGTATTTTAATGGCTTTTGTAATTATTCCAAATGTTTTACCGAAAAAGGAGAAGATAAATGTAGCGAATCATTTAATCGGTATAATTGCAATAACATTGTTGGCGTTTACTCTAATTGAAGGGCCAAGTTACGGATGGTCTTCGTCTCAAATTTTAGGAGGAGTAGTGGGGACGATATTAACTACTATTCTCTTTGTTTATGCAGAACGAAAATCAAAAAACTCGGTTGTACCAAGAGTGTTGTTCCAAAACAAGACATTTAGCTCGGCGAATATAGTTGGATTTCTAATAAACTTTGCGTTATTTGGCGGCATATTTATGTTTGGACTCTTTTTACAAAAAGCATATGGAGCAAGTCCATTTGTAGCAGGATTACAACTATTGCCGATGATGAGCGTATTTGTTATAGGGAATATATTATTTGCAAAAATGGTGAGTAAGTTTAGCTCAAAATCGTTACTATTCATAGCGTTATTTATAGCTAGTATAGGCTCTTTATTATTAATGCTTTTAGTAAATAATGTGAGTTATATAGGAATTGCAATCATTTATAGTGTTGTTAATCTTGGAATCGGTATAGCAGTACCTGCCATGACTACAATTGTAATGAAATCTGCTGGTCGTGAAAATGGGAATATGGCTGGAGCAACTTTAAATGTAAATCGTCAAATTGGTGCATTAGTCGGTATAGCAATTATGGGAATCATTTTAAATGAATCATCCACTTGGTACAGAGGGGCAAGCTATAGCTTTTTAGTTATTGGGTTTTCCTATCTATGTGCAGCATTTTTAGTTTGGAAGTTTGTTGAGAGGGAATAAAAAAGTAGAGCATCTAGGAGTGATGCTCTACTTTTTCACATCACTGATCAAACCAATTCCAAACCTCAATATCTCCAAGAGTCGCATAACGAACGTGAGGCGAGTTTTGTAATTTTAACAATTCTTTCGACGGCCCAGTAATGACAATGCCATATACTTTTACGCCGTTATCTTTTACATACTCATAACGTTTATCTAAGTTCAGCTCTTTTTCAGAAATCCGAGTAGTTTTACTTACAGTTTCTTTATGTGTAGAAAGAATACGCATCATTTCGATTACTTCATCTTCTTTTGTCTTCGGTCGTTTTGCTTCATTATCAGGGAGATTTATATGTTCTGAAAATCCGATAACCTCTCCGCCATGTAGAATGAAATCTTCTTCATCTATTCTTTCTTGCCCTGTGTCTAAAGCGTACCATATAGGAGTGGGCGGCATTTCTTGTGCTTCAAATGTGCTATATAGAATGGATGCTAATTCTTGTAAAGTGTAAGGTTTGTCAAAAGATATCGCTACTTCTGCAACGGTGCCCTCATGTATCTTTCCGAGTGTACTCCAAACTTTTTTAGAGATTTCTTTCAAATGATCATCTTGCTTTATTTTTGGGTGAACAAAGGAAAGTTTGTTGGAATAGGGTTTATTTGCCCATGATTGATTTGTGTCAGTTACAGATGATAAGAAGCTACGCGTTGTTACTGTACCAATTGGCATTTCTTTTTTACCGACCGTTTTAACTAAATTCATTTCAATTTCTGTACGGAAAAAGGGTTTAATCTTTGTACTGCCTCCAGTGGAACGACTATTTGGAATTGTTGCTTCTAGTGCGAGTGCTGGGATTTCATCTACTTCGACTAACTTTTTCATATTATAGAAGTAAAGAGAAGACGAAAAATGGCCGACAAAATAGATTGCAATACAAACGGCAAGGACAAAACTAACGGTTTGCCAACGTTGTTTCCATTTTATTTTCCAAAATAGGACTTTCAGTTTTTGTGGTGGTAGTTTTTTCTTTATTGGTTCACTCTTCGAAAGCAATTGATCTAAGTAAGCTTCACATTCTTCACATGTCTCAATATGATTTTCTAACAGTTCTTGTTCATCATGCGTGAGCGTTCCGTTTTCGTACTTCTCCCATAGTTTTTTAAATGCCGTACAACCCATCTGTATCACTCCTTTATGCTTTGCGTTTCTTTTCGTCCCCTGTGCAATTCAATTTTCACTTTCGCTAGTGAGAGACCGGTCATCTCTGCTATTTCCTTATAAGAGAATCCATAGTAATCTCGTAGTAACAGAACATTTCGTCTTTCAAGCGGAAGAGAAGATAAACCTTCTAACCAACTAGCAATCTCATGTTTTATGAAATAAGAGTGCTCTGTACTTGGCACGTTTGGTAAATGGAATTCTGTAATTGTCGTCGTTTTATATCTTTTTTCTTTTCGATACCAATCGATAAAGGCGTTGTAGGCAATTGTAAATAACCACGGTCTAATTTCTTCGCCTTTGTAATAGTCAATATGGACGAGCATGCGGTAAAAGGTTTCTTGCATGAGATCTTCAGCAAAATGGGAATCTCCGGTTAGGGAGAGAAGATAGCGAAATAAATCTTGCATATGTTCTGAATAAATTTCTTCTAATGATTGTTTACGTTTCACTACATTTCCCTCCCTTCACACATAACAACGAAAAACATATAAAAAAGTTACAATTTTTTATGGAATTATAGTAAAAAACGTCAAGAATTGGATAAGATTCTCTTTTATCATAATACATATAAGGCGGGTGAACAGAGATGGAAAGCTATGAAACACAAATTCAAAGGTCCATTGATTATATTGAGGAAGATGTAATGGAAAAACAGACGCTGCGTAAGTTAGCTCGCATTGCAGGTTTTTCTGAGTCGCATTTTCATCGTGTATTCCAGGCGTTAGTAGGTGATACGGTAATGGAGTATGTTCGGAAGAGGAGGTTAGCCCGGGCAGCTTATCAACTTTCTCATACGGATGAAAAAATTATTGATATCGCATTTGAACATGGCTTTCAATCTCACGAAACGTTCACGAGAGCCTTTAAAAAATTATTTCAAATGACACCGAGTGAATATCGAAAGCAAGAAATAGAGACACCGATGTATTACAGCGTGAATGTAAAGCAAAGAAAATTAAATCCGTATTTAGGAGGCATACAAATGGAATATCGTATTGTAAATAAACCGGAATTTTTAGTGGCGGGTTATGAACTGAAGACGACAAGTAAAGAAGGGAAGAACCATCAAGACATTCCAGCATTTTGGCAAGAATATTTACAAAAAGATCTTGGAACGACAATTCCGAATCGTAAAGATACGAGCCAATGGGTAGAGCTTGGATTATGTACTGATTTTAATTTAGAAACAGGGGACTTCACTTATATTATCGGAATGGAAGTTACAGGCTTTGAAAATGTACCAAATGAAATTGCAAAGCGCACGTTCCCAGCAGCAACATATGCGGTATTTACAACGCCGAAAGTTCCTCATGAAGAAATGGTATCGTCTATTCACCAAACATGGAATGCAGTATTCTCAGAGTGGTTCCCGCATTCAGGATACGAACATTGCGGCGTTACAGAGTTTGAATTATACGATGAGCGTTGTCACGAAGATAAAAGTGAGTTCGCTCAAGTAGAGCTTTGGATACCGGTGAAGAAGAAATAATAGAGTAAGAGCGAGTCATTGAGAAATGGTTCGCTTTTTTATAAAGGGAGAGTGGGAATATGTTCAAAAAACTAGAATGTGTATCTATACATACGAAGGATATAGAAAAATCCGTTTCTTTTTATAAAGAAATGGGAATGGAGCAAAACTGGGTTATAGAAAGAGAACTAGAAGAAGGGGTTATTTGGACGTTAATCGGATTGAAGTTTCCAGATGAGAAAAGTTCGGAGTTAGTAATAAGCAATCATCCGGATATTCATTTTATGGAAGTCGAAGTATTAGTAGAAGATGTGCAACAAACGTATGAAAGTTTAAAAGATAATGAAGATGTTAAATGGATTCGTGAACCATTTCCAACAGAATCAGGACACGTTGCGGTAATGGAAGCACCTGATGAGAATGTGCTTGTATTGGTAGGAAAATAGCTGAAATATGGAGTGACCTTTCATAGTGAGTTATGAAAGGTTATTTTTTATGAGTGGATTGTTAAATTTGTATTGCTTTATCTGTAATACATTTGAAAATGGTAAAATAGCAATTAAATATTGCGGGTGGAAGGTTATGCCCTTTCTTCATTTGGTGAAGAAAGGAGGTGTAATCGTATGGAATTTCTTTTGCAAATTTTGTTGGAAATCACAAAAACTATAGCTAGAGAAGGTATAGTGATGGGATTTAAGAAATTAACGACAAAAAAGCGCAAAAAGAAGACCACCCGTCTGCCTGCGAAGCGTGGGAAGTCTTCTAAGCGCAAATAAGCTTTAGTTGCAGTGACGGGGTGTTGGAAGCACCTCGTCTACTTCATTTTATGCAAAACTTAGTTAGTTTATACTTCTATTTATAGTATAACAGTTTAGAAATGTATTTGTTAATAGTTTTATTTTTACTTTGTATAGTAGAGGAAGTAGGTTAGCGTTGTCGGTTTTTGTCGGTAAGTCGATATATTTAGAAAATCGCTGATATACTTTGATTTGCGCCGATATATTTGAAAAATCGCCGCTATATTCGCAAAATCGCCGATATAATTTCATATACCGCTGAACTCTCCCAAAAAAAGAAAAGACGCCACATAGCGCCTTTTCTATGAACGAAACGGAAACACAAGTATAATTGTCGTTCCTTTTCCTAGTTTGCTATCGATAGAAATCGTTCCGTTATGAGCATGAACGAGCTGTTTTGTAATGGCGAGGCCAAGTCCCGTTCCGATGTTGCTTTCTTCCGTATTTGTTCCTCTGTAATATCGCTCAAATAGAAGCTCTTTCGTTTTATCATCCATTCCTTTTCCGTTATCTGAAATAGAGAGTGTGAATGAAGTAGCATTTTGTGAAAGCTTTACAATTACATTAGTCGTTTCATTATTATGTTTTACAGCGTTTACGAGTAAGTTTTCAATAATACGCTGGAACCATTTTTCTTCAATGAAATATTGAATTTTATTTGAGCTTGGTACGAATTCAATATTTTGATTTTGAAGTGTCGGATTATTAATAAATTGTAATAATACTTTTTGGACGAATTGATTCATTTCAATGTTTACATGCTGTGCAGGAAGACTATTATTTTTTAATTGATACGTTAAGCTTAAGTCATCAATTAGTGTGGTCATATATTGAGATTTCTCTTTCATAACGCTGCCGAATTGCTGAATGTCACGATCAGTCCAGTTATACTGTTTTGATTCTAGTAATAATGCGTAGCCGTATATAGAACTTAGTGGTGTTTTTAAATCGTGCGTTAGACCAGTAATCCATTCTTCACGTGTTTGCTGGAGTACTTGCCTCATCGCATCATTTTTTTTGAGTGTAATAGAAAGGTGCTCTAGTGAATTTGTAACATCACTAAATAAGCGGAATGACCATTTTTCTTTACCAGATTTCCTGAACCTGATAGGTTTTCCTTTTTTACTAACAGGCTCTTCGTACTTTCCACCAGCTATGTTTTTAAGCCAGCGCATCGCATGTAATAACGGTTTTCCAAATTTATTACCGTACCAAATAGAAAGAATGACTAAATAAACAAATACGATAAGAAGGATTAATCCGCATCCGATTAGAAACTTTTTAGCAAATACATCGTCTATTTCATCATCTGGGTAGTAGTACTCATTTTTGGCAGTTACAACGAGAAGATGATTGCTATTTGTGTCGTAAAAGCTAGACGTGTTTTCTTTATGATTCCACGGTTCCTTTTCGCTAAGAGCGGCTTGTATAACAGAAAATGTTTTTTTCTTTCCGTTTGGATAGGAGAATACTTCTTCGCCAACGCTATTAAAGATTTGAAGTGTTGCTTTTTCTTTAGAAAGTAACTGTTTTTCTTCTTCTGTTAATGTGAACGAATCTGTAGATACAGAAGGGTGCGTTTTCTGGATTGTTTTTAGTAATGCATTGCTTTTTAACATACCACCGTAAATAACAAGTACGTTTTTTTCTTCTAATTCAATTTCCCAATATGTAAATGTATAAGGACTTTCTATGTGATTCTGTATATACGAGAATAAAGATGTTTTCGTATAAGATGTCGGTACGTCACTAGGTGTATTAAAGTGATAGAGAACTTTTCCGTTTTCCTCTACAACTTGAATCCAATCATTTTTCTCTTTAATTAAGTCTTTTACTTCAGCTTTTAACGAAATATCGCCATCTTCTGAAGAAATGTATCTTGCAATCATAAAATTTTCAGCATCTGGAATGTTCGGTTCGTATGAAGTACTCGTAACAAGAAAAATTAAATACGTGAATGCAGCTACTACAGCAATCAGTAATGTAACTAAAACAAATACGTGTTGCATGATAAACTGGATAATAAGTCGTTTATTAAAGTTCATATCGTCACCCTACTTTGTAATGAACTTATAGCCAAGCCCGCGAACGGTTTTTATATATTCTGGTTTACTTGGGTCTTGTTCGATTTTTTCACGTAGTTTTCGAATGTGGACCATAACGGTATTGTCATCGCCATTGTAGGCAGGTGCTCCCCAAACTTTCTCGTATATTTCTTCTTTTGAAAATACGTAGTTCGGATTCTCACAAAAGAAGAGTAATAGCTGAAATAGCTGGGCGGAACATTCGACAACATGTCCATCTACTGTAAGTTCTGCGGAATATCGATCAATTTCAAATCTGCCAAATGAACTGGAGTGTGCTTTTTGTTCATTGGATACTGCTTGTTTCATATGTCTACGGAGTTGTGCTTTCATACGAGCTACTACTTCAAGTGGATTAAATGGCTTCGTAATATAATCATCTGCACCGTGTGAAAATCCAGATATTTTATCTAAATCAGATGTTTTAGCTGTGAGGAAGAAGATAGGGCAATCTGTTTTTTTGCGAATGATTGGACAAATATCAAAACCAGATTGTCCAGGAAGCATGACATCTAAAATAATTAAATCGTAATCGTTTTGCTGAGTGAGAGATAAAGCCATTTCAGCTGATGTTGCAGTTGTAATATGAGAAAAACCTTCTTTTTCAAGAATGGTAGTTAGTAATTGTAAAATTGCTGTTTCATCATCAACGAGCAAAATATTTGCTTCATACATAAAAAATCCCTCCTAATTTCCTCGAATATCATATCATCTTTCTGTAACTTATGGAATTTTTAAGGAAATTTTAAGGTTTTCTTTCTCAAAAAATTAAGAATCAAATGATATGATAAAAGTAACATAGGGGAGGAGATGAGTGTGAATCCGTTTCAAACGATGCGAGCTAGATATTTTTTAATTGTATTTGCACTATTAACTGTAGTTGCAAGAGCCAGTAATGAATTGATAGAAAATACATTTCATATGCAAAATTCTACTTTTATAAATATTCTTATATTCTATATCCTGCCGATTACGTGGATTTATTTTGAGTATAAAAAACACCATGTTGCATTTTCATTATTTATTAATAGAAATGAAACATTTAACCTGGTGCAAGTTTTATACATTACGATCATGTTATGCGTGTTTAGTTATGGATATCTTATTTTGTACATGTATAGCTTTGCATGGATTACACCGACATTTATTATGAACGCATTACGCGAACCGATTATGGATAGCACTGGAGGATACGTTTATCAAGTTATTATGGTCGTATTCATCGCACCAATTATTGGGGAATTTGTTTTTCGCGGATTTTTACTGCAACGCTTCGCAGCAAAATGGGGAACGAGTATAGCGATCATTGTTGTAGCAATATTGTTTGCATTGTTACATGTTGATTTCCTAGGTGCAATTGTATTTAGCGTTGTACTATCAATCGTATATATTCGTACGAATAGTTTACTCATGCCAATCGCTATTCACATGTTAAACAATGCATTTGTAATCGGTGCTTCTTTTTTAATAAATAAAGAAGAGATAATGAGTTTTGCAGATTTCTCAAATTATACGACGTTCTTTCCAGGACTTATTATTTTTATAACAGGATTAAACTTAGTACTCATCTTTTTATTTGTTAACCGCAAATATTGGAGTAAAGAAATGCCCGCTATATATGTAGAGCAGGAAAAAAGCTTTTCAGACGTAGTGGGGAGTAAATGAGATGAAGAAGACGATTGAAAGGGGTGTATAAAATTATATGAATGAAACAATATCATCAAATAAGTTTTTTTATTTGATTGTGCTTAGTATAGTGCTAATAACGACAGTCAACGTTATTCTTCGCTGGGAGGAAGCTTATTTCTTTATGTATTTAGCGCTTCATTTGTTAGGAATTCTATGTATCAGTGGCGGCGTAGTTGCTGAAAAAAAGAATGAAGAAAGCATTAATTATATGTGTGTGACCGGTCTTATTTTACTTTTAGCTGTACAAGGGATTATGAAATATAGTTCTTTTTCTCTGCAAGATTTTAGCTTATTAATGGATGTACTTCCTTAAGGGGGCGCGTTATGTTTGTCTAAGAAGCAAATAGGATACGTACTAGTTTTAGTCGGTTTTTTTACGCTTATTGTAACGACGTTATTTTTTCAGGACTATGAATATATACGCTATATAAAAGGTGCTGGTTTAATATGTTGGGTTGTAAGTATATTTCTTATCCCAGATTATGAACCGAATAAAGTGTCTAAAGGTAGGTAAAACTCTTCTTTATGTAGAAGAGTTTTTTTATGTAAATAGAGGGTTCTTGAGCAATTTGCATAATAAGCTTGTTCTAATTTAGCATGTACGAACTTACAATAATAATAGACAGGCAGCATAGAGGAGGGAATAGCGTGAGGAAGGTTATTGGGTGGTCGCTTTTTTTGTACGTTGGGTTTGCGTTATTTATATATTGGTATTTATTTGGATGGAGTCATGAACTGATTCCGGACATGTATAAAGGAACGAGTGCAGATCCAGAAACGTTTATGAATGCAAGAGAGCTTACGCTAAGCCAAGATTATTCGCGCGTGAAAAATTTACTGTACTTTTTAGCGACGCCTCTAGAATGGATTATATTATTGTTTGTACTTGTGCTCGGTATTTCAAAAAAGTTTGAGAAATGGTCGAAGGAAACGACGAAAATAAGTGTTCTGCAAGTTGCGATTTATTTCTTTTATTTATCACTACTTACAACAGTTCTTGCCCTGCCGATGCAATGGATTAGCCGAAAAGTTTCTGTTGATTACGGCATTTCAACGCAAAGTACACAAAGCTGGATAAAAGATCATGTTATCGGTTTTTGGGAGAGCTATGCGACGATGTTAATTGTAGTTACGGTTCTTCTATGGCTTATTCGCAAATTCCCGAAGAGATGGTGGTTAGCAGGGTGGGCACTCTCTGTTCCGTTTACAATCTTTTTAACATTTATACAGCCTGTCGTTATTGATCCACTTTATAACGACTTTTCGACGCTGAAAAATAAGGAATTAGAAACGAAAATTTTAGCGATGGCAGACAAAGCCGATATTCCAGCGAAACATGTATATGAAGTCAATATGTCGGAAAAAACGAATGCGTTAAATGCATATGTAACAGGAATAGGACTTAACTCGCGCATTGTAATGTGGGATACAACGCTAAAGCAATTAAAAGATAAAGAGATTTTATTTATAATGGCTCATGAAATGGGGCATTATGTTATGAAACATATATATTGGGGCGTTGCGAGTTATGTGTTGCTATCGTTTATAGGGATGTACCTCATTAGTCGTATTATCAATATGTGTATTCGAAAATGGGGGAATACGCTGCAAATTTCAAAAGCAGCATGTTTTTCAATTTTACCTTTATTTTTCTTAATTTCTTCTGTACTCTCTTTTGCATCACAGCCAGCAACAAACTACGTTTCTCGTATAGAAGAACGAGCAGCAGATCAATACGCTTTAGACATGACAAAGGACGGGAAATCTGGTGTAAAAACGTTTCAATATTTATCAAAAACGAGTTTAAGCCAAGTAAATCCTCCTGCGTTAGTGAAGTTTTTCTTATACACACATCCACCAATTTTCGAAAGAATTCATACGTTTGAACAATATGAAAAGGAAAAGAAGCGGTAGTGTACTGCTTCTTTTTTTATGCGTTATTCGAGTTTTGGAAAATTATAGTGTATAATATATGGAATATTCAGTGAAATGTTTAGGAGGTTAATATTTTGTTTCATTCAAAATCAATGCCGGCTATAAAAATGGTCCTTTCGATGTCTATTTTCGGATCAATTGGATTTTTCTCTGTTCAAACAGGTTTACCGTCTTTTGAATTAGTATTCGTTCGTTGTATTTGTGCGACTATATTTTTAGCATTATGTTGGCTCGTAACAGGACAATATAAAAGTGAGCAATGGAATAAAAAAGAAGTCATGCAAATATTAGCATGCGGTATATTTCTCGTTTTTAACTGGGTATTTTTATTTAAAGCGTTTGAAGTTATGTCGATTACAATTGCGATTTCAGTTTACCATCTTGCACCCATTATCGTATTAATGATTGGTAGTATCGTATTTAAAGAGAGACTTACAATGTTTGCTGTTTTGTCCATTGTCATTTGTTTTATCGGTACAGTGTTAGTGGCTGGAGTAGATGGAAGTCTATCACTTGAAAAACTGATGTCATCTGGCATGGTATGGGCACTACTTGCGGCACTATTTTATGCTTTTACCACTTTATTAGGAAAAGGAATTCAGCATACGAGCGCATATGCGATGACATTTTTACAAACATTTTTAGGTATATTTTTATTGCTACCATTCGTAGACTTTGGCAAGTTTCAAGGGTTAACAGAGATGAATTGGATGATGATTACAGCGACAGGTCTTATACATACGGGATTTGTATATTACTTATTTTTTGACAGTTTAAGAGATTTATCGACGAGATTAATTTCTGTATTAGTGTTCTTAGATCCAGCGGTTGCAATACTATTAGATACAGTCTTTACCGGGTTTAGACCGACTAGTATGCAAATAGTAGGAATTGTTCTTATATTTGTAGGAATGGCATTTACTTTTCGAAAAACAAAGGGTGAAAAAATAGTAGTAGAAGAAAAATTATATTATTAATTGTAAATAATTAGGTCGGAATGAATTTATAATTTTCAGATTTATTGTATAATATAATTTGCAGGGAAATAAAGGAAAAGGTAGATGAGAGGGATGAAAAAGCTAGTAAAGATCGCGACATCACTAACTTTAATGGGGGGAATATTTGTAAGTGCAAATGGTGTGTCTGCAAATACAGATATTATCCAAAAATCTAGTCCTAATATTATGATAAAGTTTGATGATGTAACAACAGATCATTGGGCATATGATGAAATTACAAATTTAGTACATCATCGCATTATGTATGGCTATGGAAATGGTAAGTTTGGGACGGAAGATTATATAACACGTGAACAAGCGGCAGCAGTATTGTACCGCGCACTTCATGTAAAAAGAAGTGCGACTATTGGAAATCCATATGGAGATATTAGTGCGAAATCAACCATGTTCCCTTACGAAATTTTACGCTTAACACAGCTTGGTATTTTTAAAGGAGACGAAAATGGGAATTTCCGTCCGAAAGATACATTGACTCGTGCAGAATTAGCACAAATTTTAACGAAAGCATATGAGTTGAAAACAAAGAGTCCACATACATTTACAGATATACCAGAAAATCATTGGGCAAGGGATGCAATTAGCGCATTGCAGTCTAATAAAGTAGCGGTAGGAACAGGAGATGGCAAGTTCCAGCCTGAAATGCTCGTTACACGTGGGCAATTTGCAAAGTTTTTACAACGATCAATTGATAATTCTCCAGGGAAAATGGAATAGATAAAGAGAAAGCTCATAATTTGTGGAAGAGGTATCTTTCGCTCATTATGAGCTTTTGTTAATAGAGAGGCTACTATTGTCGTATGTTGTAGTTAAGTCGATATAATTGCATTTTTTGTCTAGAAAATGAACTCTTAAAACGTGAAGGATTTCTTTTGAAAAAAGTAGAATATTTATATTATAGAAACACCTTTACATGAATACAGGAAAGAAAATTAGTTTGCGTACAATTCGGTATAAAAATTGAAATTGAGAGCGAATTGGCTCTCCTTTAGTAGTGATTTTCACAATAATAGATTTTTTAAATGTAATATATTGCATAAATGGTGCAAAGGCAACATATGTAATATTGGAAAGGATTTCAGTCTATTATTTTCCGTTTTTTAAAATGGAGGTAAAGGGGAGAGGGCAATGAAGAAGAACATGTTACGTATAATGGCAACGGTAACTATTATGGGTGGTTTGTTTGTAAGTACGAATGTTCCAAACGTAAAAGCAGAAGAATATCCAGAAATGATTGTGTTTGATGATGTTCCAGTAAACTACTGGGCATATGACGATATAATGGATGTAGTATACAATAAAGTAATGTTAGGGTATGGAAATGGTAAGTTTGGTGTAGGTGATAATGTAACAAGAGAACAAGTAGCAGCAGTGCTGTATCGTACATTGAATTTGAAAAGGGAAGGACCTTTAAAAAATCCATACAAAGATATTTCTGAGAGAGCAACAATGTTTTTAGATGAAATTTTAGTATTAACAGAGCATGGTATTTTTAAAGGTGATGAAAAAGGAAACTTTAGGCCAACTGCACCAGTAACACGCGCAGAAATGGCACAAATTCTTACGAATGCATTTACATTTGAGGTGAAGAAGAACCATACATTTAAAGATGTACCAAATAATCATTGGGCAAAAAATGCGATTAGTGCACTACAGTCTAATCATGTCATAGTAGGAACAGGAAATGGGCAATTTGAACCGAATAAAGTTGTAACACGTGAGCAATATGCAACGTTTTTAAATAGAGCTGTTTTTTATTTTCCAGTAAAAGATGAAGATTATGAATGAAAGTTAAAGTATAAGGACATTTAAGTTATATTAATATAATATATATTAAGAAAAAAGCGCGGGAATTCCACGCTTTTTTCTTATTTAAAATTATTTGTAATTATATCGATTTTCTATTCGTAATTTAGTTTTTCGATTTTAGTGGATAAGAAGAGATTGAATAAAGTGACTTTTTATTGTTTAAATATACGTTTTAGTAACTTTATTGTTAATAAAGTGTAAATAAAAGTATATAAAATATAGTTCATAAATTAGACAAAAATTACATGGAAATTATATTGTTACGCTTCCATTAATTCTTTATATTAGAAAAAAATATGTTTTTAGGGAGAGAATACTGTGAAGAAAAAGTTTTTAAAAGTAGCAACAGCTTTAACAATTATGGGTGGAGTGGCATTTAGTGCTGAAGGGACAACAGCAAAAGCTGAATTAGCTGCAAAGCCACAACAAGCAAGTCAGGCAATCTTTAAAGATGTGCCAGCAGGACATTGGTCTTATGAAGCAATTCAAACTTTAGCAGAACAAGAAATTATGCTTGGTTATGGAAATGGTGTGTTCGGTTTTGGACATAACGTAACACGTGAACAAGTAGCCGCTTTAATTTATCGTGCGCTTGACCTTGATGAAGAATTTGGTGAAGATGAGGAATTAGAAAGCCCGTATAATGATATTGTTGATGATAACTCAACGATGTTTCCTTTCGAAGTGTTAGCAGTAACAGAATTAGGTATTTTTACAGGTGACGAGAAAGGAAACTTCAGACCAAAAGATACGTTAACACGTGCAGAAATGGCGCAAGTTCTTACGAGAGCATTTGGACTACAAGTAAAAGGATCAGCAGGATTTAAAGATGTACCAAAAGGACATTGGGCAGAAAATGCGATTAATGCAGTAGGTTCAAATGGTATTTCAATAGGAGATGGGAAGGGTAACTTCGCTCCGAACATGAAAGTAACACGTGAACAATATGCGCAGTTCTTATTTAGAGCGCTTTAATAAAAAAGGGGTCAGTGTTGTATAACACTGGCTTTTTTTTCATGTGTAATACCGGTGAAAGAATACAGTTTTACAAAAAAACAATTAAATTTTCAAAAAAAACTTCCTTTTCTGAAGATTTGTTATATAATATAAAACATAAAATCAAATCTGTTATAAAACAGTTTAAGAAGGGGATGCTAATATGTCGACGCAAACTTCACGGGTTACATTGCCCGGAGAAATGTTGCCAGCGTACAACGAAATATTGACACCTGAGGCGCTTAGTTTTTTGAAGGAACTACATGGAAATTTCAATGAGCGCCGCATAGAACTTTTACAAAAGCGTGCGGAGAAACAAAAGAGAATTGATGCAGGGGAGTTTCCGAAGTTTTTAGAAGAAACGAAGCACATACGTGAAGCGGATTGGACAATTGCTAAATTGCCAAAAGATTTAGAGGATCGCCGCGTAGAGATTACTGGCCCAGTAGATAGAAAGATGGTTATTAACGCTTTAAATTCAGGAGCACATCTTTTTATGGCGGATTTTGAAGATTCGAATTCACCAACTTGGGAAAATGCGATTGAAGGTCAAATAAACTTACGAGATGCAGTGAAGGGAACGATTTCACATAAAAATGAAAACGGAAAAGAATATCGTTTAAATAGTAAAACAGCAGTATTAATTGTGCGTCCAAGAGGATGGCATTTAGAAGAAAAACATATGCAAGTTGACGGAAAGAATATGTCTGGTAGCTTAGTAGATTTTGGACTTTATTTTTTCCATAATGCGAAAGCTCTTTTAGCAAAAGGAAGCGGTCCATACTTTTACTTACCGAAAATGGAAAGTTATTTAGAAGCAAGGTTATGGAATGATGTTTTCGTATTTGCTCAAAAATATATCGGTATTCCAAACGGAACGATCAAAGCTACAGTGTTACTGGAAACGATACATGCTTCGTTTGAAATGGATGAAATTTTGTATGAGCTTAAAGATCATTCTGCTGGATTAAATTGCGGAAGATGGGATTATATTTTTAGTTTTCTAAAGGGTTTCCGTAATCATAATGAATTTTTACTTCCAGATAGAGCGCAAGTCACGATGACGACGCCGTTTATGCGCGCGTATTCTTTGAAAGTCATTCAAACGTGTCACCGTCGTAATGCACCAGCTATTGGAGGAATGGCAGCACAAATTCCAATTAAAAACAACCCAAAAGCGAATGAAGCAGCTTTTGAAAAAGTACGTGCGGATAAGGAGCGCGAAGCTTTAGACGGTCATGACGGGACTTGGGTTGCCCACCCGGGACTTGTACCAGTCGCAATGGAAGTATTTAATCACATTATGAAAACGCCAAATCAAATTTTTAGAAAACGTGAAGAAATACATGTTACAGAAAAGGATTTATTAGAAGTACCAGTGGGAACGATTACAGAAGAGGGTCTTCGTCTGAATATTAGCGTAGGTATTCAATATATCGCATCTTGGTTAAGCGGACGGGGAGCAGCACCAATTTATAACTTAATGGAAGATGCGGCAACAGCGGAAATTTCTAGGGCACAAGTATGGCAATGGATTCGCCATGAAGGTGGAAAATTAAATGATGGCCGTAATATTACACTTGAATTAATGGAAGAGCTAAAAGAAGAAGAGTTAGCAAAAATAGAAAGAGAGATTGGTAAAGAAGCCTTTAAGAAAGGGAGATTCCAAGAGGCGACAACGTTATTTACAAATCTCGTTCGGAATGATGAATTCGTACCATTTTTAACATTACCGGGTTATGAAATTTTATAAAAAGTGAAAAGGGGATGGAACAAATGAAAAATGAAAGAATCGAGAAATTACAAGAGAGCTGGGAACTAGATACGCGCTGGAAAGGGATCACACGTCCATATTCGGCAGAAGATGTAATTCGCCTGCGCGGGTCAATTGATATTGAACATACGTTAGCGCGCCGCGGTGCTGAAAAGCTTTGGGCATCGCTTCATACGGAAGATTACATTCATGCACTTGGCGCATTAACAGGAAACCAAGCGATGCAGCAAGTAAAAGCTGGGTTAAAAGCAATTTATTTAAGTGGATGGCAAGTAGCAGCAGATGCAAACCTTTCTGGACATATGTATCCAGACCAAAGTTTATATCCAGCAAATAGCGTACCTGCTGTAGTAAAACGAATTAATCAAACGCTTCAACGTGCGGATCAAATTCAGCATATGGAAGGAAGCGGTGATACAGATTATTTCGTACCAATTGTAGCAGATGCAGAAGCTGGATTTGGCGGACAATTAAACGTATTTGAGCTGATGAAAGGTATGATTGAAGCAGGCGCATCTGGTGTACACTTTGAAGATCAATTATCTTCAGAGAAGAAATGCGGTCATTTAGGTGGAAAAGTATTACTACCAACGCAAACAGCGGTACGTAATTTAATTTCGGCACGCCTTGCGGCAGACGTAATGGGAGTGCCGACAATTATTGTTGCAAGAACAGATGCGGATGCAGCAGATTTAATTACGAGCGATATCGATCCGGTTGATAAGGCGTTTATTACAGGAGAAAGAACACCAGAAGGATTTTACCGTACGAAAGCAGGTCTTGATCAAGCGATTGCACGTGGTTTAGCATACGCTCCTTATGCAGACCTCGTTTGGTGTGAAACATCTGAACCAAATTTAGAAGATGCAAAACGATTTGCGGACGCAATTCATAAAGAGCATCCAGGGAAATTGCTTGCATACAATTGTTCACCTTCATTTAACTGGAAACAAAAACTAGATGAGAAAACAATTGCGAGCTTCCAAAAAGAAATCGCATCTTACGGTTATAAGTTCCAGTTCGTAACACTTGCTGGATTCCACTCATTAAACTACGGCATGTTCGAATTAGCACGCGGCTATAAAGAGCGCGGCATGGCAGCGTACTCTGAACTACAACAAGCAGAATTCGCAGCAGAAAAACACGGCTACTCTGCAACTCGCCATCAACGAGAAGTAGGAACAGGTTACTTTGATGAAGTAGCACAAGTGATTACAGGTGGTACTTCATCAACGACAGCATTAAAAGGATCTACGGAAGAGGCGCAGTTTACGAAATAAAAGGAAGGGGCACCTGTTTAAATGGTGCCCCTTGTTATTTTCTAAACCATTCAAGTGTGAATGAAGTTATATAAACGATTTTTTTCGATATATCTATTATAACTTAAAATTTATCAACGATTCGACAAAGGATATCGACTTACCGACAAAAAAAGACAATATGATCAAATCCACTCAGCTCCATGATCACGAATAAATTTCATATCTTTTTCATAATGCTCTAAATGTCCTTCATCAATCATTCTTTGGAAATTTATGTCGCCTTCGTTTGCTTTTCTTTTCATATATGTACATAATGCTTCTAGACGTAGTAGTACCATACCTAAGTAATCTTCATCCATACTTTTACCGTAGGACTGGACGAATAATTTTATTCTTTCTTTCATACGGTCAGCATGTTGTGCCGATTCATAATGAATTGTCTCGCCTGATTCCGTATAATACACTCTACTTAAAGGCACACAAGTATACAGTGTATAAGCGATATCCCAACTTCTTGGTCCAGGGGCAGCAACATCGAAATCAATAATTCCTACTGGCTTCTCGTTATTAAATATAATGTTATATATAGCAAAATCATTGTGGCATAAAACCTCAATATTATTTGGGGTATGGTCCATAGGTTTCCAATCATCTAATAACGGAAAGTCACTTACAGCATCATGATAAAGGCGAAGCATCTTTGCTATTTCTTTTAACACATCATTAGATTGCATATATTCTTTTAAAGGATAATTCCCAGCCTCTCCTTCAATAAAAGATAAAATCTCTCTATTTTTCTCATCTATACCTAAAAACTTTGGTGCGTAATGAAAACCTTTGTTTTCTAAATGCTGTAATAACTTATGAATTTGTGCGCTGTCTGGCTTCAATTCTCGCCGAACAGTATTTTTAGAACGATATACGTTTGAGACGTTTCCCCCTGTAAGCTTTTCTTCGTTTGTGTAGTTTGACATTTCATCCCCTCCAGTAAGTACTGTCAGATTACATTTTAACACGTAGAAAAAGGAATAAAGTGGCATTCGAAAGATTTGTTTATTTTTATTCAAATAAGATATTGATAATTGCATACGTGATTTAATTTGTCAGTTATTTTCAAAAAAGATTGTACATTTTATTTTAATGTGCTATGATAATATCAGTTGAATAGTTAAATTAAGCAATCCATATATTATCAAGTGCTGAAAACGAACGAGAAAAAGTATGTGAGAACTAGTTTATGTTTCGTATTTGATAATGTGTGGATTCTTTTTTTAGATAGGAAAACTAAAAATTTTAAAAAATGTATTTTCTTAGGAGGAAATAATTATGGCAGTAACAGGACAAGTAAAATGGTTTAACAACGAAAAAGGCTTCGGTTTCATCGAAGTTCCAGGCGAAAACGACGTATTCGTACACTTCTCTGCAATCGAAACTGAAGGTTTCAAATCTCTAGAAGAAGGTCAAAAAGTTAGCTTCGAAATCGAAGAAGGTAACCGTGGACCTCAAGCTAAAAACGTAATCAAACTATAATTTTATAGTTTATTATGGAAAAAAGGATGGCTGCTGCCATCCTTTTTTTGTTGTGGGGAAAGTCTTTCCATCTTAAAATTCGGCGGGAGATCAACTGTCTGTTAACGCCCAATTGTTGAGGTCTGATTAAAGTTTCACTTTATTTGTTGTTCCGTCTACATCTGAAATGGGTAAATCTGCGCCATATAGGCTTTGAGTAACATCTTTTTTGTTAGCGTTGTTGTTAGAATTTTGTTCGTCTTGAGATGATGTTTCTAACATTTGTTCTTGCTCCTTACTAGGGGTATTCAGAGCATCTGATGGGACGCTATTAATCTGTTGGCTTAATAGACTTTTTTTCTCCATATTATACAGCTCCTTTTTGGAATTAGATAAAAAACGAATGTAATCATAAATAATCACTTACATATTTTGTGTTTTGAAGTGGAATTATATACAAAACTTATATTGCAGATTTAACGAGTTAAAAAGTTGCTAGTGATTTATAAAGGTGAAGTTCTTAATAAAAATGGGTAACACGTACAAGTACTTTTTAACGTAGTGGATAATTTTTTATATGTAATAATATTAGAAAATAAAGGGGATACAGGGACACTCGGAAGAAAATATGAATATGAAGAAGAGTAAAAGGCTTTCCAAAATAGAAAGCCTTTTACTCTTCTTTTTCAACTTTTTTCTTCGCGCTTTTCTTACATTCAGAGCATTTCGATTTACGAAAAGGCTTTGCAAAAAATAATAGAATGAAAAATAAAGCGAATATAATGCTAGCTGAGTTGTTCACGATCACAATGCTGCTATGTTTCATGTGAATCGTTGGTTGCATTTCTTTTTCTTTCATAGTGGACCTCCATATATTGGATTTTTATTTTAATTATAGCAAAGTTAATTGTCTTAATGATGCGAAATGAGGAAGTAGTTGTAAATATTTATAGGTAGTATAAATAGATTTTGTATAGGTTTATTATTATAAAAATAATATATTTTTATTTTATAATTTAAAAGGTATTTGACAAATAATAAAGTATTGTAAAAAAGCGGAATCTGTAAGCCATTTCCTTTTCATAGATGCTAAAATTATACATGCAGCTGCTAATATAAATAGAAAAAAGGAGATAGTGGAATATGGAAAGTAAAGTAGAACGCTACGTCGAAAACTATGTTGTAAATAAAAATACAATGGCCTTACTTCCTGTAATTCTCAGTGAAAAGAAAATTGTTACGCGAGTTGTTGAAGTGCAAGACTCTTTTTTCGTATTTCAAAAACCTCTAGATATTATAGAAAGAAGTTGTCGCAAGCATGGTTCTAGTTTCTTAGGCAGAAAAGAAGGAACGAAAGAGTTAACTCACATTACACATAAAGCACCAATTGCAATTAGTCCGACCGATCAACTTTATTTTTTCCCTACCTATTCGTATTCTAGAAAAGAGTGCGCGTGGTTATCTCATTTTTATATTGAAAGCAATAAAGAATTAAAAGATGGAAACCTTATTATCCGATTTATAAATGGCTTTGCTGTGAAGTTAGAGATATCGAAAACTAGTTTTGAAAATCAACAAAATCGTACTGCGAAATTGCGAACGGAGTATGAAGATCGTAGGAAAAAACAAGGGAATCCTTGCTTTAAAGAGGTTGATCAAAGGGATGAATCAACATTAAGACCAGCTTATGAGAGAGTGTATGTTGTTAGAGAAGAGGATGTATGAGAGGAAAAGGATGAGGTGACTCATCCTTTTTGATTTCATTATATATACAGTTTACGTTGTAAGATTTATAAACAAAATGAGAGAATGTACAAACTTTTGTTCTCGAAGGGTTCAAGATAATATATAATTACAATATAATGGGAAAATTATACATATTCACTATAGTTTGAACATACAGTATATTTTTTCGTCCTGTATAAAAAGGAGATGGTATGTTGAAAAGGAACCTGTTATTTTGGGCGCAATATATTCTTGCTTTGCCTATATTTTTTCTTACATTTGTGTTTACTAGTTTCACTGGTAGTCAGTTGATGATAGTCGCTGATAAACGATATTTTGTTTTCACACCTCAAAATACGACAGATTATAGTCAAATTAGTGAAATTGATAAATTGCTATTTGCTTTTTCAATTCAACCGTTTGTCACTATAGTATGTTTTCTGTCAATCGTGTATGTACTGACACTTATTGTCTTTCAAATTATTGAATGTAAGAAGAAAAGAAAGATATTACATAGCCTGCAATATATGATTCTTATACCAATTTTTCTTTATTTGTGGTTAGGAACGATGGAATTTTCCGCAGTTAATTTAACGTGGATAGATAACTGGAAAGATTATCTTATCTTCACTCCTGCAACTATAACGAATGAAGAAGATATATATATGATTGATAAATTTTTATACAAATTTCGAATGGTACCTATTCGGAGTACATTATTAATACTATCTTTCTTACATATGTTAATACTTATCGTGATTGACAGTGTACGCTTGCTAAAAAAATTGCTTGTAAGAACTAGCCATTAGAGGATTGTTTGAAGGTAAAATAATCATCCGTCGTTACCTATATGAAAAAGACTAATTATTACTTTTTGCATATTCTTCTTTCTCATAAAATGTAACCATTAAGCTATAATCGGCGCATGTTATTTAAAATAACTTCACGTCCTGTCGAATATTGATAGATTATCATAGCATAATAATGAAGGAATTCTCATGAAAGATATGGAAACTTAATAATTACATCTCCATATGTCGTATCTACCATTTCCTCTTTCATATAGGCAATGATACAGTAGAGGTAGTACTTAGAGTAAAGGGGTAAAGTGTAGAATGGATTTTCAGACAATCAAAGAGTATTTTTCACCAGAAAATATGGATCATATTGTTGAAAGCTATAAAGCGTTCGGACCACTTCTTGGTATTGGGTTACCGATGATAGAGGCGCTAATTCCAGCATTGCCACTTATCGTATTTGTACTGGCGAATGCTGTTGCATTTGGATTTTGGCTCGGTTTTCTTTATTCTTGGCTTGGATCAGTAATGGGTGCCTTACTTGTTTTTTTCATAATCCGCCATTTTGGCCGAAGTCGTTTCTTTTCTTTTGTGAATAAGCATGAGAAAGTACGAAAGGCAATGGGATGGATTGAAAGGAAAGGGTTCGCACCGATTTTCGTCATATTTTGTTTTCCGTTTACACCATCTGCGCTTATAAATGTTGTTGCTGGTCTATCTCGCATTAGTGTAAAACAGTTTGGCCTTGCGCTCGCGTTCGGAAAGCTTGTGATGATTTTTATTTTAACGTATATCGGTCATGATTTAATGTCATTTATTCATAATCCGGTGAAATCAGTCATTGTAGCAATTGGTATTTTTATTTTATGGTATGTCGGTAAGAAAATCGAAGTAAAGTTAGAACTACATTAAGAATAGTCTTCTTTGTAAAGGAAAGCTTCATTATTAATGGATAAGGGGAGAAGCGGATGAAGAAAACTTTGAAAAAAGAAGGCATAGAGTGGATACGAACAATTTTAATTGGTGTATTATTAGCTGTATTTTTTCGAACGTTTTTCTTTTCAACGTACGTTGTAGAGGGGAAATCAATGATGCCGACATTGCAAGATGGCAATATGCTCGTTGTAAATAAGGTGAGTTATCAAGTGGGGGACTTGAATAGGTTTGATGTTGTTGTATTTCATGCGAACAAAAAAGAGGACTACGTAAAACGAATTATCGGTTTACCTGGGGATCATATTGAATATAAGCATGATAAACTATATATAAACGGACAATTCGTGGATGAACCTTATCTAGAGAAATATAAGAAAGAGATAAATGGACGACAACTAACAGGTGACTTTACGCTAGAAGAGTTAACGAAGGAAAAAACGGTGCCACCTGGATATATTTTTGTAGTAGGTGATAACCGCCTCGGGAGCTGGGATAGTAGACATTTTGGTTTTGTAAAAGCTGATACAGTTGTCGGTAAAGTTGATTTACGATATTGGCCAATTCAAGAGGTGCAAACGAATTTTTCAAAAGGTTGATATAATAGGTAGAAGTATAGAAAAAGACAAACTACTCCGTTTGTCTTTTTTCGTGTCCTATAATACAATTATAGTAGCAAACTAACGTTCGTTATGTAAGTGAAAGGTGGGGTTACATGTCACTTCGATTTGTGATTGGTAGAGCGGGAAGTGGAAAAAGTACACTTTGTTTACACGAAGTGCAAGAAGAGTTAAAGCAGCGTCCAAGAGGGGAAACAATATTATATCTTGTGCCAGAACAGATGACATTCCAAACGCAGCAGGCGTTAATTGGTAGTGAGGATGTTAGAGGTTCTATTCGGGCACAAGTTTTTAGTTTTTCACGATTAGCGTGGAAAGTATTGCAAGAAGTTGGCGGAGCGAGTCGTCTTCACATTGATGAAGCGGGCGTACATATGTTACTTCGTAAAATTGTAGAGTCTCGTAAAGATGGATTATCGGTATTCCAAAAAGCAGCGGAGCAAAATGGTTTCTTTGAACATCTTGGCAGTATGATTGCGGAGTTTAAACGATATAACGTGACGCCATCAAACGTATATGAAATGTGGCAACAATTAGATGCACATAGTAGCAGTGCTGAACAAAAGCTATTAGCGAATAAAGTGTATGACTTACAGTTATTATATGATGATTTTGAACGTGCTTTAATCGGAAAGTACTTAGATTCAGAAGACTATCTGCAATTGCTAGTGGAAAAGCTTCCGCAGTCTGAATATGTAAAGGGAGCTGAAATTTATATAGATGGTTTCCATTCGTTTTCACCGCAAGAACTAGAAATTGTAAGACAGCTTATGATTTGCGGTGCGAGAGTGACAATTACATTAACGATAGATGAAAAAACGTTAGCGCAGCCAGTAAATGAACTAGATTTATTTTATGAAACGACGTTAACGTATGAAAAAATAAAACAAGTAGCGCGTGAAGAGAAAATAGAAATTGAAAAAACGATTCCGCTTATGGAACAACCGCGTTTTCATTCTCCAGCATTAGCGCATTTAGAAGCTCATTATGAAGCGCGTCCGAATGAGAAATTTAACGGGGAAGCAAGTGTAACGATTCATACAGCCGCGAATTTACGAGCTGAAGTAGAAGGCGTTGCTCGTGAAATTCGTAGACTTGTAGCAGATGAAGACTATCGTTACCGAGATATTGCAGTTCTTCTTCGTAACGGAGAAAGTTATTACGATGTAATGCGGACTCTATTTACAGATTATAATATCCCGCACTTTATCGATGAAAAACGCCCGATGTCACATCATCCGTTAGTAGAATGCATTCGTTCTGCACTCGAGATTATTAGCGGGAATTGGCGTTATGATGCAGTATTTCGCTGCGTGAAAACAGAACTTTTATATCCATTAGACGTAAGAAAAGAAACGATGCGCGAAGAGATGGATGAGTTTGAAAACTACTGTTTAGCGTACGGTGTACAAGGGAAAAGATGGACTTCTGAAGATCCGTGGATGTATCGCCGCTATCGTTCTCTTGACGATACGGACGGGATGATTACAGACAGTGAACGTGAAATGGAAGAGAAAATAAATCGATTGCGTGATGTTGTAAGAACGCCTGTTATTCGTATGCAAAAAAGACTGAAGCGCGCGGGAACAGTTATGCAAATGTGCGAAGCTGTTTACTTATTTTTAGAAGAGCTTGACGTTCCGAAAAAATTAGAAGCATTACGTATTCGTGCAGAAGAGAGCGGAGATTTCTTATTTGCGACAGATCATGAACAAGTATGGGAAGAAGTAATGAGTCTTCTTGATACGTTCGTTGAGATGCTTGGCGAAGAAAAAATGTCACTTTCTATGTTCACAGACGTTATGTCGACAGGTCTTGAGGCGCTTCAATTCGCAAACATTCCGCCGTCATTAGACCAAGTGTTAATTGCGAATATTGATCGTTCTAGATTATCAAATGTGAAAGCAACATTCGTCATTGGAGTGAATGAAGGTGTGATTCCAGCAGCACCGATGGATGAAGGTATGCTTTCTGATGAAGAAAGAGATGTTCTTAGCGCTGCAGGTATTGAACTCGCACCAACGACGAGACAAACTTTATTAGAAGAACAGTTCGTTATGTACCAAATGGTAACGAGAGCAACTGAGAAATTATACATTTCATGCCCGCTTGCAGATGAGGAAGGAAAGACGTTACTTGCTTCTAGCTTTATTAAGAAAATAAAAAGAATGTTCCCTGATGTGAAAGATACATTTATTACGAACGACGTAAATGATTTATCACGTTCGGAACAAATTTCATATGTAGCAACACCAGAAGTAACGTTGTCATATGTTATGCAGCAACTTCAAACGTGGAAGCGATATGGATTTGAAGGCAACTTAGACTTTTGGTGGGATGTATATAATTTCTACGTTACTTCAGATGAATGGAAGCAAAAAAGTAGCCGCGTATTATCAAGCTTATTCTACCGAAATCGTGCGCAAAAGCTAAGTACAGCTGTAAGTAGAGATTTATACGGAGATAAAATAAAAGGAAGCGTTTCTCGTATGGAATTATTTAACCGTTGTGCGTACGCTCATTTTGCGCAGCACGGTTTATCGTTAAGAGAGCGTGATATTTTCAAACTTGATGCGCCAGATATCGGAGAGCTCTTCCATGCAGCGCTGAAGAGAATTGCAGATAGGCTATTACATGAAAACCGTACTTGGGCGGATTTATCAATAAAAGAGTGTGAGCATCTTTCTGCTGTAGTAATAGAAGAGATTGCACCGTTATTACAAAGACAAATTTTATTAAGTTCAAACCGTCACTTCTATTTAAAACAAAAACTACAACAAATCATTTTCCGTACGTCAATCATTCTTCGTGAACATGCGAAGTCTAGCGGTTTCGTACCAGTTGATCTAGAAGTGCCATTTGGTATGGGCGGTACAGGATCACTTCCGCCAATGGAATTCTCCTTACCTAATGGTGTGAAGATGGAAGTAGTTGGCCGTATTGACCGTGTTGATAAGGCAGAAGATGAAAAGGGAACATTCCTACGTATTATTGACTATAAATCAAGCTCAAAAGCGTTAGACTTAACGGAAGTGTATTACGGATTAGCACTTCAAATGTTAACGTATTTAGATGTTGTTACTTCAAATGCGCATACGTGGATGAAAAAAGGCGGCACGGCATCACCAGCTGGTGTATTGTATTTCCACATTCATAACCCAATTGTGGAGGTAAAAGGTGACGCATCTGAAGCAGAAATTGAAAAGGAAATTTTAAAGAAATTCAAAATGAAAGGTCTCGTACTAGGAGATGCTGACGTTGTTCGTTTAATGGATAACAAACTTTCAACAGGAAGCTCTGATATTATTTCTGCTGGTCTGAAAAAAGACGGTAGTTTTAGTGCGCGTTCAAGTATTGCCAGTGAACAAGAGTTTAACGTCCTGCAAAAATACGTACACCATACGTTTGAAAATATCGGGAAAGACATTACAGAAGGCGTTATTGATATTGCTCCTTACAAAAAGGGGAATAAAGCGGCATGTACGTTCTGTAACTTCAAATCTGTTTGTCAGTTTGATGAATCACTTGAAGATAACCAATTCCGTACGCTAAAAGATATGAAAGATAGCGAAGCGATGGAGAAAATTAGAGAGGAGGTTGGCGGAGAATGATAGAAAATTGGCCTAAAAAACCAGAAGGTAGTCAGTGGACAGATGACCAGTGGAAAGCGGTTGTAGCGAACGGACGTGATATTTTAGTCGCGGCAGCAGCAGGATCAGGGAAAACAGCAGTATTAGTTGAACGTATTATTAAAAAGATTATTAATGAAGAAAACCCAGTTGATGTCGACCGCCTGCTCGTTGTAACATTTACGAATGCAGCGGCGCAAGAGATGAAAAACAGAATTGGGGAAGCGTTAGAAAAAGTATTAATTGATGAGCCGGGCTCTCAGCACATTAGAAAGCAGCTGAGCTTATTAAATAAAGCTTCTATTTCAACGATCCATTCATTTTGTTTACAAGTCATTAGAGGATATTATTACATGCTTGATGTTGATCCTCGTTTCCGCATTGCGAATCAAACCGAAAATGAATTGTTAAAAGAAGAAGTGCTAGATGACATATTAGAAGAAGAGTATGGGATAGAAGATAATACAATATTCTTTGAACTCGTTGATCGTTATACGAGTGACCGTAGTGACGATGATTTACAACGTATGATTTTAGCGCTTCATACAGAATCAAGAGCGCATCCAAATCCGGAAAAATGGCTTGATAAATTAGTAGAAGCATATGATGTGGAAGGAAAGACAATTGAAGATTTAGTGTACGCTTCCTACTTATTAGAAGATGTGAAATTTCAACTTGAAACAGCAGAACAGCATATTCGTAAAGCGACAGAGCTCGCAATGCTTCCTGACGGTCCAGCGCCTCGCGTTGAAACGCTGCAAGCGGATTTAGTTTTACTTGGAACGTTATCATCAGCTGCTCGTGAGTCATGGACAAGCGTGTATGAAGCGATGCAAAACGTATCGTGGCAAACGTTAAAGCGCATTAAGAAAAGTGATTACAGCGAGGATGTTGTAAAACAAGTAGACTCTCTTCGTAATAAAGCGAAAGATGAAGTGAAAAAATTACAAGAAGAGCTATTTAGCCGTAAGCCTGAAAGTTTCTTACGAGATTTTCAAGATATGCATCCTGTATTAGAAAAGCTTGTTCAGCTCGTAAAAGTATTTACAGAACGTTTCCAAACGATGAAGCGAGATAAAGGAATGGTCGATTTCACAGATTTAGAGCATTTCTGTTTACAAATTTTAAGTGAACAAAGTGAAAATGGTGAAATGAAGCCATCAGCAGTAGCGCTTCAATATCGTAATAAATTTGCTGAAGTATTAGTCGATGAATATCAAGATACGAACTTCGTACAAGAATCAATTATTAAATTCGTAACGAAAGATTCTGAGAGTGAAGGAAACTTATTCATGGTTGGTGACGTGAAGCAGTCGATTTATCGTTTCCGACTAGCAGAACCAGGATTATTCTTAGGAAAGTATAAACGCTTCACGCAAGAAGGATTAGGCGGCGGAATGAAAATTGACTTAGCGAAAAACTTCCGTAGTCGTCATGAAGTGTTAGCGGGTACCAACTTTATTTTCAAACAAATTATGGGTGAAGAAGTTGGGGAAATCGATTACGATGCTGACGCTGAATTAAAGCTAGGTGCTAGCTATCCAGAAGGTGAAGATGTAGCAGCTGAACTATTGTGCATTCAGCAAACAGAAGAAGAAGTAATAGACGGTGAAGAAGGTGTGGAAGTAGAAAAAGCACAGCTTGAAGCGCGTCTTATGGCGCAGCGCATTAAAGCGATGGTTGATTCAGGTTATGAAGTGTATGATCGTAAAACGGATAGTATGCGCCCTGTACAATACCGCGACTTCGTTATTTTACTTCGCTCCATGCCGTGGGCACCGCAAATTATGGAAGAGTTAAAATTGCAAGGAATTCCAGTATACGCTGATCTTGCGACTGGTTACTTTGAAGCGACAGAAGTAAATATTATGATGAACGTATTCCGCGTTATTGATAATCCGATGCAAGATATTCCGCTTGCAGCCGTACTTCGTTCCCCAATCGTTGGATTAAATGATGAAGAACTTGCAACGCTTCGTGCTCATGGGAAGAAAGGATCGTTTTATGAAGTAATGAGCTCATTCTTAAAAGGGGCACCGCTTGAAGAAGAAAAAGAATTACATGATAAATTAGAATGGTTCTACAACTTACTGCAAGGATGGCGTGAATTTGCGCGCCAACAGTCTCTTTCCGATTTAATTTGGAAAGTGTACGGTGAGACAGGTTATTATGACTTTGTCGGTGGTTTACCAGCTGGAAAGCAAAGGCAAGCAAACTTGCGTGTACTATATGACCGCGCAAGACAATATGAAGCAACATCGTTTAGAGGACTATTCCGCTTCTTACGCTTTATTGAGCGTATTTTAGAACGCGGTGATGATATGGGTACGGCGAGAGCTTTAGGTGAACAAGAAGATGTCGTTCGCATTATGACAATTCATAAAAGTAAAGGACTTGAGTTTCCAGTCGTATTTGTCGCTGGACTTGGTCGTCGCTTTAATACACAAGACTTAATGAAGCGTTTCTTACTGCATAAAGACTTCGGTTTCGGTTCGCAATTTATCGATCCTCGTAAACGAATTAAATATACGACATTATCACAACTTGCAATTAAGCGTAAAATGAAAATGGAATTAATTGCGGAAGAAATGCGCGTATTATACGTAGCGTTAACACGTGCAAAAGAGAAGTTAATTTTAATTGGAACAGTTAAGGATGCAACTAAGGAAATGGAAAAATGGCTGGATGCGAGAGAGCATAGTGAATGGTTATTACCAGATCATATACGTGCCGGAGCGTCTTGCTACTTAGACTGGATTGCACCTTCATTATATAGGCACCGTGATAGTGAAATACTTCTTGAATTAGGACAAGGAAGTGTTCCAGATGAAATTTATGGGTATGACACTAGCTGGAAAGTAGAAGTTGTTGACGGTAACACGTTACTCGCGCCAGAACCGGTTCAAGAAGAGAAACAAGAATTGTTAGAAGCACTTCGTGAGAAAAAGGCCGTTCCCCTGCAAAGTGAACGGAAAGAAGAGGTGTACGATAGATTAATGTGGAAGTACGGATATGAGGAAGCGACATCTCATCGTGCGAAGCAATCTGTTACAGAAATAAAGAGAAATTATCAATCTGAAGAAGGTAGCGATAATGCCTTTATTAAAAAATTACGTGCACCAATTCAAACACGTCCTCGTTTTATGGAGAAAAAGGGATTAACATATGCAGAGCGCGGAACAGCAGTACATGCCGTTATGCAGCATGTTGATTTGAAGAAGCCGATTACAGAAGAAGTGATTCGGGAGCAAATTGCTGGAATGGTAAATAAAGAATTATTAACATTCGAGCAGGCGGAAGAAATTGCGATTGAAAAAGTAATTTCATTCTTTGATAGTGACCTAGGTAAAAGGGTATTAGCGGCGAAAAGTGTTGAGCGTGAAGTACCATTTACGATGATGCTTGCAGCAGAAGAAGCGTATCAAGATTGGCAAGGGCAGAGCGGGGAATCCATTCTTGTCCAAGGGGTTATTGACTGCATGATTGAAGAGGAAGATGGTATTACTTTAATCGACTTTAAAACGGATACGATTGAAGGGAAGTTCCCAGGTGGATTTGATCAAGCGAAACCAATTTTAGAAGAGCGATATAAAGTCCAGCTTTCGTTATATGCAAAGGCACTTGAGAAAAGCTTACAACATCCTGTGAAAGAGAAATGTTTATACTTCTTTGATGGTAATCATGTTGTAAAAATCGAAGAATAGAGGAACTTGAAAATGGCAACGGAAAAGACGTTAAGAACGTGTGAAAAAGGACATGAATACTACAAAAGTAGCGATTGTCCAACTTGCCCAACCTGTGAGAACGAGAGAGCGCCGAAAGAAGGTTTTCTCGCTCTTCTTTCAGCACCGGCCAGAAGGGCACTAGAACATCATGGAATTCATACTGTAGAAGAACTCTCGAAGTATAGTGAGAAAGAAATTTTAAAACTACATGGTATGGGACCAGCATCTTTGCCAAAGCTTAGAAAGGCTTTGGAGGAGAGCGGGTTATCATTTAAATAAAAGAAAAAGTAGGAGATATTCTCCTACTTTTTTTACGCTGTCCCAATCTGGTCTTGATCCGCCACATCAGAATCAAACGTATTTGTTGCACTAACACCGTTAAACGTATTCACGACAAATCCAACATTGGAAGCTCCAGATCCATTATAAGCTTTCGTATTTTCTTTCGGAGAAACGTTATAAAAATCCCCTAAATTGAAAGAACCATTACTGTTTTGAACGACAAGATTTCCAACAACAGAAGGCATACCATCCACCTACTTTACTAAACTTTGTAATTACTATATGAATTATTGTGCGGAAGGTTCATCTGTAATATATTGGCGAATTTGCATAATACGAGAGTTATTAAAAACATAATCAACATTTCCAATTTGAAATCCACCAGAGTTTAAAAGTGTGCGCAATTCAACGTTATTCACTTCAATAAAAGGACACTCATTTATAATGTTTAATTTTACATCTGTCGTTCGTTTCGGGATTGTAATGTATTCATCTGTAAAGATTTCAAATGCATCTAAGCGACCTTCGTCTTTTATATAACAAGGGAATTCCCGGTGAACGGCAAGAGCTCTACTTTTTAATTCCATTTGATTTGCATCCCCAACTTGAAATACGGCAGCAATCCCTAACGAAACAATAGAAACATTTTGGACAATAGACACGTGATGTAACATAATTTCTCAGTCTCCTTAACCTGGAGTAGGAGGGACATCTGTTACTAATGGCACAAATGGACCCTCTGTAACAGTTTCAAACGGCGTATCAAGAATAGAAGATAGAATGAGGAAATTTGCATCCCCAATTAAAAAGAGTGCGGACGACGATACACCGTTCATTTTAATCTGTCCGACTTTGAACTCGCGGTTTACAACGTTAAGGTTCATACATACTTACTCCTTTCGGAAATTGCCCGGTATGTGTTGAATAAAAGAGAGGAAGGCTTTGTCGATATCATGTTTCATAGCTTGAATAATGATATCTCGTAAATAATCTGGATCTGTTGAAACCCCTTCATGTGATTGTGCTTGTGATAAATAATAAGGAAGTCTATGCTCCATCTGTTTCTTTATGTCGTCAACCATCATTTGTCGATACATTTCATCGAGCGGCGTTCTCTCTTCTTGTTCAAAATGGAGAATTCGATTATATGCTTCTTCATCTAAGTAACGATGCATTTCCTGAAGGATACCTTGGTAAAAGTCTGGGTTTGTATCTGTTTCAGGATTGACCTTCAAAGTTTCCGTGTCAACTTGAAAATCCTCAATTTGTTGTCCTTTTGTTGAAAATGGATTTAATCCAATATTTAAAGTGCCATTTAAATTTTCTACTTTTAATTGATCGAATTTATATTCCACTTTTCCTATAGAAGAGGAGGGGCGACTTTTTAATTCATTAAGCTCTTCTTGTAATTGACGAACTTGATCTTCTAAGTTAAGAATGGTCGCTTGTTGTGCTTGAAGAGCTTGTTGAAGTTGGTGTAAGTAAGTATATATATCTTGATTCATTTGTGAAACCTCCTTTTCAATAGGGAGGGTAAATATATTCCTACTATATATTTATGACAAGGATGTCTTAAGAAGAACTAGTTGATGGTTTGATAGAAATAATTTGTCCTTTTGCCTGTAATGGGCGAAGGGGTTCTGTAAATCCGCCAGTATTTGAGAATTTAGATAGGGCTTTAATACTTCCGGCAGTACCAATTTGGAATACAGAAGAGGTTGTAATGCTATCAATTTTAATACTGTTAATGATGATGCTTTGGTTTACATAAAAATTCAATACAATCGCCCCCTTTAAGTTGAACCAATTATCGCTTGATCAACGACATCTGAATCATTAACAGTCGTTGCGCTTTGATAATTGTAGACAGAAACGTTATCTCCAACGTTAAAAGAGCCGGCCCCCGCGAAAGCGCGTGAATAACTAATAGGTCTAATCGCAAATACATCTCCAATATGAAAAATACCACTTGATCCAATATTAACGATACGAATATGTCCGACCATAGCTGGCATACAAAACACCTTTCGTTTTTAAAATTTTCTTTTCTACTATTGTATGGGCGTTTTTAATAAAATGTGTGTTTTTTTGAAATAAAAGAAACACACACGTTATTGTGTGTGTGTGTCGAGTGTTTGATTAGGGTGAAAATCCGTATGTACATGCCAAATTGCATTTAAGAGCCTGTCCAGTTCTTGGCTACAATCCACTGTTTTTTGAGAAGTCATTCCGTAGCGTTCAGCAAAATAAATCATTTTTTCACGTTTTTTTTCAATCGCTTGCTCAAACATTGAAATCGGCTCCATCTCTAAATGAAATTTTTAGTATATATGTAGTACATATTATACAAAAAAAACATAAAAAAGAAATGCATTCGCTAAAAAAAGTAAAATTTCTACATTTTATGCCAAATGATAAAGGAGTAACGAATCGGATATGAGAAGAATATTGTAAAAATTAGCGTGTATGAGAAGGTTTTTTTCTTACGGATGCGAATACAATTAAAGTGTATGAGTTTTAGGATGGAGAGTGGAAACATTGCGTTTGGTAACGGCGAAAAAAGATGAAAAGGTATTTGTAGGTATTGTGGATGAAGAGGAAGAAAAGGTATTGCATGTAAGAGAAGCACAAAGACAAAAAGGGGAAAAGGTTACGATTCCAATTACAATGTTAGAGTGTATTGAAAGAGGAACCGAATGTGTTGAAAAAATGTGTGAAATTGTCAATTGGGCGAAGGAAAATGAAGGAACGGCGTATTACCCGTTAACTGAGGTGAAAATATTAGCACCAATTCCAAGGCCAAGAAAGAATATTCTTTGCGTTGGAAAAAATTATCGTGAGCATGCGATGGAAATGGGCGGCGTAGAGTCAATTCCAGAAAATATAATGATCTTTACGAAAGCACCAACGACAGTGATTGGAATGGATGAAAAAATTAATAGTCATCCCCACGCAACAAATGAATTAGACTATGAAGGAGAACTAGCTATCATCATTGGTAAGCGAGGGAAACAAATAAAAAAAGAAAAAGCGCTTGAGCATGTTTTTGGTTATACCATTATAAATGATATAACTGCTCGCGACATTCAAAGGAAGCATAAGCAATTTTTCCTTGGAAAAAGTTTCGATACATTTTGTCCGATGGGACCGTATTTAATTCATAAATCGATGGTTAGTGCGCCAAATGCGTTACACATTGAAACGGTAGTAAATGGGGAAGTAAGACAAACTTCAAATACAAATAAAATGATTTTTTCAATAGAAGAAATCATTTCAACGATAAGTAAAGGAATGACATTAGAACCAGGAGATATTATCGCAACAGGAACCCCGGCTGGTGTTGGAAAAGGTTTCACACCACCGAAGTTTTTGCATGCCGGTGATGAAGTAGTTATTACAGTAGAAGGAATTGGTACTTTGCGAAATGTAGTGAAGTGAAGAAACGAGCTATCTTATTACTAGATAGCTCGTTTCTATGGTCTTGGGTGATAGAGGTAATCGATAACGGAAAAAGTGTAAAGACCAATGACTGCAAGTGTACAAATGCCAAATAGTATAACCGTAAGTGCGCTTTTTTCGCGTCCAAAACCAATGATAGTAAGAATAACAGTAGTCCAAAATGATGCTTTCAGTAGTGTGAATGTAGTGGGAGTTGAGTAGTGACTAAGCGATGTTACGGAAAGTAGGAAGCCAAAGAATGTAACTAAAAGAAAAGTTGTAGCTAAATAGTTAATATGTTTGCCGTATCTTAATAACATATCGCACCTCCTTTACGAATTTAAAATACAGAAAATTACAATTTTATTTTAGTATAAATCAATATAAAATGAAAGAGGTTGTCCCAACATGTAGGACAGCCTCTCTATTATTACGATAATACAGCTTTAATTTTTTGGAATGCCCACTCTAAATCTTCTTCAGAGATTACTAGAGGTGGTGCGATACGAATTACGTTTTCGTGTGTTTCTTTACATAACAGTCCAGCTGCTTTTAGTTGTTCACAGTAAGGGCGAGCTGGCTCGTTTAATTCGATACCGATAAATAAACCTTTACCGCGAACTTCAGTAATCATTGGGTTATCGATTTCTTTTAATTGTCCAACTAATTTTTCACCTAATTGAAGAGAACGCTCTGTTAATTTTTCTTCTTCTAACACTTCAAGAGCTGCGATAGAAACAGCACATGCAAGTGGATTACCACCGAATGTAGAACCGTGAGAACCTGGCTCGAATACCCCTAAAATGTCGCGGTTTGCTGCAACGCAAGAGATTGGGAATACGCCGCCGCCAAGTGCTTTACCAAGTATGTACATGTCAGGAGTTACACCGTCCCAGTCACAAGCAAATACTTTACCAGTACGGCCTAAGCCAGTTTGGATTTCATCTGCTACGAATAAAACGTTTTCTTTTTTACATACTTCAAGAGCTTCTTTTAAGAAACCAGCTGGTGGGATGTTAATCCCTGCTTCACCTTGGATTGGCTCTAAAATGAATGCAGCTGTGTTTGGTGTAATAGCAGCTTTTAACGCTTCTAAATCACCGTAAGGAATTACAACGATGCCAGGAAGCATTGGACCGAATCCACGCTTGTACTCTTCGTTTGAAGACATAGAAACAGCACCCATCGTACGTCCGTGGAAGTTATCTTCACAAACGATAATTTCAGCACGGTTTGCTTCTACTTTCTTCACATCATAAGCCCATCGGCGAGCTGTTTTAATTGCAGTTTCAACAGCTTCTGCACCTGTATTCATTGGAAGTACCATTTCTTTATTAGTTAGTTTCGCAACTTTTTCGTACCAAGGACCTAATTGATCGCTATGGAAAGCACGAGAAGTTAACGTAACACGATTAGCTTGGTCAATTAAAGCGTTAATAATTTTTGGGTGACGATGACCTTGGTTTACTGCCGAATATGCACTTAATAAGTCCATATAGCGGTTTCCTTCAGGATCTTCTACCCAAACGCCTTCTGCTTTAGAAATAACGATTGGAAGTGGGTGATAGTTATTTGCCCCGTATGTGTCTGTAAGTTCGATAATATCCTTAGTTTGAATCATGATTGTTCCCCCTTTTGTTATTACAAGAAGTTTGTAAATACTCTAAATATTATAGCATTTAAATGTAAAAAAGCGAAACATTTCCTGAAAATAAATGAACATGTTATCATATAGAGTGAAAAAGTGTGAAAAGAGGAGGTAAGGGATACGATGGTACATATGCATATTACAGCATGGGCGTTAGGTTTAATTTTATTCTTCGTTGCGTATTCACTTTATTCAGCAGGAAGAAAAGGGAAAGGTGTACATATGGGGCTTCGTCTCATGTACATTATCATTATTGTGACAGGCGTTTGGTTATACCTAGATCAAACTATAGTCGATAAGAGCTATCACATGTGGTACGGTCTAAAAATGCTAGCTGGTATATTGGTAATCGCTGGAATGGAAATGGTTCTTGTGAAAATGAGCAAGAACAAGGCAACGGGGGCATTCTGGGGATTATTTATTATCGCGCTTGTAGCGGTATTTTATCTAGGACTGAAATTACCGATTGGTTGGCAAGTATTCTAATAAAGAAAATAAAACCACCTTATAATCTCAAATGTTTGGGAGATAAGGTGGTTTTTTATTTTATGTTGCATCGATATGCAACTCTTCTCCGTTTACTTTCGTAAAACGAAACATATTTTTATTTGATGTAGCGTGACGAACGAAATGGTGCTGCAGTGAACAAATCATTTCTTCGTTATCGAATAAAAGAATATTTACTCCTTCACATGTTTCCTCTTTCGGTAAGAAGGATAAATAATTATGACAATACATGCAATCATATAAAGAGTAATGAAGTGATTGCAATGATTCTGTTAATAAGGTGAAAACAGAATCGGGTAACTCCTCAAGCCATTCCTTATAGCTAAGAAGTAATTTTTTTCGAATTCGTATCATTTCTCCGTTTTGTAAATGATGCTGTTCGTCGGCGATTTGTAATACATCTTGTTCATAGAAACGCGCTGGTAGCCAGTTGTTGTTATATAAAATCTCAAAGCCATCTTCGGCAATCTCTTCTAATAAAAATGCTTCCTCATTTTCGTCATCAAAGAATATCCATTCATTGTTTATATATTCTACATTACCGACTGTATGAGCGCGGGGCTGGTTATATAAAATATGTTTACGTTGTATCATACACGCTTTCTCCTTTATGAAAAGTAGTTATTTCTGTTATAGACAGTTCGTGCATTCTTTATAACTAGACACATCCGGACATAGGTGGGCATACAATAAAACACGTTTTACTGAGTGAAAATGCTATTCCAAATGTGGATAGTAGGTTATCGTCAAGTTTGTCATTTTTTTGATCCGCACTTTTAGAGTGGGGTTACTGTACGTTCAAGAAAAGAAATAAGATGGAAGGATGATTTATATGTGCGGGATTACAGGATGGGTGGATTATAAACGCTCATTAGAAGGAGAACGGGACGTCGTTACGAAGATGGCTGAGACGTTAGCGAAGCGTGGCCCAGATGATAATAAAGTTTGGATTAAAGGCAATGTCGCATTTGGGCATAAACGGTTAATCGTTGTTGATCCTGAAGGTGGTAAACAGCCGATGACTTGTTTAAAAGATGAAGCAAATTATGCAATTTGCTATAACGGTGAACTGTATAATACGGAAGATATTCGAAAGGAACTATTAAGAAGAGGATATACGTTCAGAGGTCACTCTGATACGGAAGTATTGTTAGCTTCTTATATCGAATGGAAAGAAGAATGTGTCGATCATTTAAACGGTATATATGCGTTTGCTGTATGGGATGAACAGAAAGAACAAGTGTTTATTGCGCGCGATCGATTAGGGGTAAAACCACTATTTTATAAATATGACAGTGGGCGATTACTATTTGGCTCAGAGTTAAAAGCGATATTGGCGCATCCAGATGTGAAGGCGGAAGTGACGTTAGAAGGATTATCTGAAATATTTGGCCTTGGACCATCTAGAACGCCTGGTCACGGCATTTATGCTGGTATAAAAGAATTACGTCCAGGTCATGCGATGACATTTTCGAAGAACGGTTTATGTATATGGAGATATTGGAATGTAGAAAGTAAAAAGCATGAAGATTCCTTTGAAGAAACAGTAGAAAAAACACGCTTTTTATTACAAGATTCGATTACAAGGCAGCTCGTTTCTGATGTACCATTATGCACTTTTTTATCAGGCGGTGTAGATTCAAGCGCTATAACAGCAATTGCTGCAAAAGAATACGAAAGATCGGGAAAAGGTCAATTACACACGTATTCGGTTGATTACGAAGATAATGACAAATACTTTAAAGCAAATGCGTTTCAGCCAAATTCAGATGCACCATTTATTCATTTGATGACGGAGACGTTTCAAACGATCCATCATCGCTGCGTCATTTCAAATGAACAATTAGCGCAGTATTTAACAGAAGCAGTACTCGTTCGTGATTTGCCTGGTATGGCAGATATCGATTCGTCATTATTATGGTTTTGCCGCGAAATTAAACAAGATTTTGTCGTCGGTTTATCTGGGGAATGTGCAGATGAAATATTTGGTGGTTATCCTTGGTTTTATAGAGAAGATGATTTACAATCGAGCGCATTTCCGTGGATGCGTTCTACAGAAGCGCGTGAACAATTGCTAAAGAAAGAATGGAGAAATAAATTAAATTTACAACAATATGTGCAACAACGTTATGAGGAATCGATTCAAGAAGTTCCTATTTTAGATGGGGAAAGTCCGCTAGAAGCGAAAAGACGCCAATTATTTTATTTAAATATGGTATGGTTTATGACAACATTATTAGACAGAAAAGACCGTATGAGTATGGGGGCGAGCTTAGAAGTACGTGTTCCATTTGCAGATCATCGTCTTGTCGAATATGCGTGGAATATTCCTTGGGAAATGAAAATGTATAAAAACCGCGAAAAAGGTCTATTGCGTAAAGCGTTAGAAGGGTTACTTCCAAATGAGATATTATATAGAAAGAAGAGCCCGTATCCAAAAACACATAATCCGCACTATACGAAAGCAGTAACAGTATGGATACAAGATTTATTAACAGATAAAGGCTCGATTTTACACGAGCTATTTGATAAAGAACAGCTGAGTGGATTAATTGAGTCAGGCGGCAGTGCATTCCAAACGCCATGGTATGGTCAATTAATGACTGGGCCACAACTTTTAGCTCATTTAGCACAAATTCACGTTTGGTTTAAAGAATATGGAGTAAATATTAAAGAATAGGAGAAAAGCGACTTACTTTATAAGTAAGTCGCTTTTTATTAAATAAATTGTCATATAAAATTCAAAATCATATTAGAAAAAATATTTATTTAGAATAATTATCTTTACGTACTTATTATTAGTTGTTATAATTGGAAACAAATGTTCTTGAAAAAGATTCTCATTTATAAAATTGAGGTGTTATATAGATGAAAAAGAAAAAAATAGGTTTACTCGTAATGGCGTATGGAACGCCGGATTCATTAGATGAAGTAGAGGCATATTATACACATATTCGTCATGGGCGTAAGCCGTCCGAAGAAGCACTCCAAGATTTAATTGGACGCTATAAAGCGATTGGTGGAATTTCACCGCTTGCAAAAATTACGAAAGAGCAAGCGCATAAATTAACAGACTCAATGAATAATATGTTTACAGAGTATGAATTTAATTGTTACTTAGGCTTAAAACATACTGCTCCGTTTATAGAAGATGCAGTAGAAGAGATGAAGCGCGATGGAATTGAGCAAGCAATTAGTATCGTATTAGCACCGCATTATTCTACCTTTAGCATTAAGGCATATAACGAGCGTGCAATTCGTCTCTCGGAGGAAATAGGTGGTCCTGTTATTGAGCCGATTGACCAATGGTACGATGAACCGAAGTTTATTTCGTATTGGGCAGATCAAATAAAAGAAACATTTACAAAAATTGAAGATAAAGAGAAAGCGGTCGTAATTTTTTCAGCGCATAGTTTACCAGAAAAAATTATTGCAGCAGGTGATCCTTATGTGGAGCAATTGCAGCATACAGCGGATTTAATCGCAGCAGCTGCAAATATTCAAAACTATACAATTGGTTGGCAAAGTGCCGGAAATACATCTGATCCATGGATTGGACCGGATGTACAAGATTTAACGAGAGATTTATTTGAAGATCATAGATATGAAGCTTTCATATATTGCCCAGTCGGTTTTGTGGCAGAGCATTTAGAAGTTTTATATGACAACGATTATGAGTGTAAAGTTGTGACGGATGAATTAAATGCTGCGTATTTTAGACCGAATATGCCGAATGCACAATCTATATTTATTGATTGTTTAGCTACAATTGTTTCCAAAAAAATGAAAGAAATAGTTGACAAAGAACTAATTTTGAACAATAATTAATTTATAATAATTTTAAATAAATAATAATTACTATGAAAGAAAGAGGAGGATCCCCCTAGATGAATCCAAATAATCGCTTAACAACAAACCAAGGTGCTCCGGTCGGAGATAACCAAAATTCTCGTACAGCTGGTCGCCGTGGACCAGTATTATTAGAAGACTATCATTTAGTAGAAAAACTAGCTCACTTTGATCGTGAACGTATTCCAGAGCGTGTTGTGCATGCACGTGGTGCAGGTGCTCACGGTGTATTCGTAACGAAAAACAGCATGAAGAAATATACGAAAGCAGCATTTTTACAAAATGAAGGAACTGAAACACCTGTGTTTGTTCGTTTTTCAACGGTTATTCATGGTCAAGGTTCTCCTGAAACAGCACGTGATCCACGCGGTTTCGCTGTTAAATTTTATACAGAAGAAGGAAATTACGATATTGTAGGTAACCATTTACCAGTCTTCTTCATTCGTGATGCAATTAAATTCCCTGATATGGTGCATTCTTTAAAACCAGCACCTGATACAAATATTCAAACACCAGATCGTTACTGGGATTTCATGACGTTAAGTCCAGAATCTACACATATGATGACATGGGTATTTTCTGATTACGGTACACCAGCAAGCTATCGTGAAATGGAAGGTTTCGGTGTACATTCATTCAAATGGATTAATGCAGAAGGTAAAATCGTCTACATTAAATATCATTGGAAACCACAGCAAGGTGTACGTAACTTAAGTGCAAAAGAAGTGCAAGAAGTACAAGGAAAAGACTTCAACCATGCAACTCGTGACTTGTTCGATGCAATCGAAAAAGGAAATTATCCGAAGTGGGATTTACACGTACAAGTGATGCAACTAGAAGAAACGGATTCTTTAGATTTCGATCCGTTGGATCCGACGAAAGTTTGGCCAGAAGATCGTTTCCCATTAATGGAAGTAGGGACAATGACGTTAAATCGTAACCCGAAAAACTTCTTTGCTGAAGTAGAACAAGTAGCGTTCTCTCCAAGTGCAACTGTAAATGGTATTGAACCATCTGAAGATAAATTATTACAAGGTCGTTTATTCTCTTATCCAGATACACAGCGTTACCGCCTTGGTGCAAACTACTTACAAATTCCTGTAAACTGCCCATACGCAGCTGTTCATAACCAACAACGTGATGGTGCGATGCAAATCAATCAAAACCCATCTACAATTAACTACGAACCGAGCCGTCATGCTGAAAATCCAGTTGAAGACCCAGCTTACCGCGATTCAACTATGAAAGTAGAAGGCTACGTATCTCGTGAAAAAATTGACAAACCAAATGACTTCAAACAAGCAGGTGAGCGTTACCGTTCGTTCTCTAAAGAAGAGCAAGACAACTTAATTGCAAACTTAACAAATGACTTAAAAGACGTAAATGAACGTACGAAATTACTAGCTGTATGTAACTTCTTCCGTGCAGATCAAGAGTACGGTATGCGTTTAGCGCAAGCATTAAACGTTGATATTACGCAATATGTAGGAAATGCTCCGAAATAAATTGGAAAAGACGACTGTTATGAAACGGTCGTCTTTTTTGTTTATGTAAAGTTACACGCGGGTATTCTTCAGTTTCGTTATGTCGGAATTTGTTGGTAAATCGATATATCGTGTCGAAACGTCGATATATTGAAATAATCGCTGATATATTTGAAAAATCGTCGATATATCCGAAGAATCGCTGATATATTTATATTAATACCGCTCGGGGTATGCGGCAAGTCTAATAAAAAGAGATGCAATCTACTATCAATAGATTGCATCTCTTTTTTAGTTTACTCGCTCAGTATATTCATAAGCTTTCTCCCCATGCATTGAAATATCAAGTCCCATATGTTCCTCGTGCTCATCTACCCGGACAGGGAGGAAGAAGTTAATTGCTTTAATAATCGCGTACGTCATTATAATTGTGAACGCATATGTTGCGCCGATTGCTATAAGTTGTTTCAACAGCAGCGCGGCGTTTCCGTAAAATAATCCGTTAGCGCCATCACTGTTTATGGTGGTAGTTGCAAATAGTCCTGTCGCAATGCCGCCCCAAGTTCCGCCGATGCCGTGACATCCAAATGCATCGAGTGTATCGTCGTATCCGAATTTTGTTTTTAAGAAAAAGACCGCTCCGAAGCATAATACGCCGCCAATTGCTCCGATAAGAAGAGCTGAGAAAGGTGTAACGAACCCGCAAGCTGGTGTAATAGCGACTAGACCGGAAACAACGCCGCAAGCAGCTCCCATCGCGGTCGGTTTTGATTGGAAGAACCACTCTGAAAGCATCCAAGTTAATGCGGAGGCAGCGGCAGCTATATTTGTATTAATAAATGCAGTTAAAGCTACATCATTTAAAGATAATGCGCTTCCGACGTTAAAACCAAACCAGCCGAACCATAGCAGCCCAGCGCCTAACATCGTAAATGGTAAATGATGAGGAGACGAACCGTTTATGTTTTTGCGTTTTCCAAGGAAAATAGCTAATACGAGGCCAGCCACGCCAGATGTAATATGAACGACATTACCGCCAGCGAAGTCTAATGCGCCAAGTTCTCTTAGCCATCCACCAACGCCCCATACCCAATGAGCGACAGGATTGTAAACGATTGTTGTCCATAGAAGGATGAAAATAAGGAAAGCTGAAAATCGCATTCTTTCGGCAAATGCTCCTGAAATTAGAGCGGGGGTTAGAATAGCAAACATGAGTTGAAACATCATAAATAAATTGTGAGGAATAGTAGATGAGTAGTCTGGATTTGGTGCGTAGGTAACTCCGTTTAAACCGAACCAATCGAATGTGCCGATAAGTCCGTGCCAATCTGGTCCGAATGATAAAGAATAACCAATTACAATCCATTGAATCGAAACGATAGCCATTGCGCTATAACTATGCATTGTCGTACTGAGTACGTTTTTACTGCGAACCATACCTCCATAAAAAAGTGCTAATCCTGGTGTCATTAACATGACCATTACTGTCGCTACAAACATAAAAACCGTATCTCCTGTATTCATTCTCTCTCCTCCTATAATGTTAGAAAAAATAACATCAATTTGTTATGTTTCATATCATATTCGAAATAAAAAGAAAAATCAACTAAAAATTCAGAAAATTTTATATGTAATGTTAGAAAATCTAACATGTATTAATTTAATAAGAATGAAATCAACGTATGCGATTCGTTTGGATAATTGATATAATATTCTTACAATTAAAATACATGGGGGATGCGTGTGGGGAAAATACATACTAGGAAACTATTCATTTGTTTTTGTTTAGCTGTCGTTTTGTTTGTACCAATACATACATTTGCAGATGAAAAAAGAGAGTGGCGAGACGAAGTTATATATTCCATTATGATTGATCGTTTTAATAATGGGGAACCGAAAAATGACAAACAGTTAGAAGTTGGCAATTTAGAAGGATATCAGGGCGGAGATATAAGAGGTATTATAAAAAGACTGGATTACATAAAAAAAATGGGATTTACTACTGTTATGCTTTCGCCGCTTTTTGAAAGTGTAAAATACGATGGGTTAGACGTGCGCAATTTTCAGAAGGTAAATGAACATTTCGGAACAGAAAATGATGTGAAAGAACTTTTGCAAGAAGCTCATGCAAAAGGAATGAAAGTTGTATTTCAATTTCCACTTGGAGAAAACGAACAACAAGTAATCGACTCGATGAAATGGTGGATTAAAGAAGTTGATTTAGATGCAAGTTATGTAATACATAGTGAAAAAAAGTCGCCTGCTTTTTGGGATGATGTGCAAAAAGATATGCAAGTGATAAAGAAAGATTTTCGAGTTATGACAAAAGAAGATAGTGAATACAACGAAAAAATAGTAGATGCGTTTTCCAAAGCGGACGTATCGGTGAAACCTTTATATGATGTAAGTAAAAAAGACGGAGCAGCCGCTACATTTTTAGATAATCAAGATACAAAAAGATTTGCTCGTATTGCAAAAGAGAATATGAATTATCCACCACCTCGTTTGAAACTAGCTCTTACATATTTATTAACAACACCAGGTATTCCGAATTTTTATTACGGAACTGAAATTGCATTGGATGGAGGAGGTACGCCAGATAATAGACGATTAATGGACTTCAAATCAGATGAAAAGTTTATGCAACATATAACGAAACTCGGTGAGCTTAGACAAGCGAGACCATCTTTACGCCGCGGTACGTTTGAGCTTCTATACGATAAAGATGGAATGAGTGTACTAAAGAGAAAGTATAAAGATGAAGTGACGGTAGTAGCGATTAATAATACGAGAGAAACACAAAAAGTTGCTTTACCTGCAAGTGCGATTGGTGAAAAACAAGAGCTAAGGGGATTGTTAGAAGATGAAATTATAAGAGAAGAAAACGGAAAATTTTATCTCGTTTTAAAGCGTGAAGAATCAAATGTGTATAAAGTTAACGGGGAAACAGGTGTGAATTGGCTATTTATTTCTTTAATCGTCGGTGTGAACGTATTGTTTATTGCTTTTTTAATTGTGGTTAAAAAGAAGCGGAAATAAGGGGATATTCTCTTTTGTGTTCAATTAAAAGTGCGTGATGAGGTGAGATGTTTAAGTCTTCTTATCGTATTCGTAATTCTGTATTTTGGGGATAACAGTGACGATGGGGAATTTGTTCGGTGGGACAGGCTAAGGAGAAAACTTTCTCCCTAGTCTGTTTTTCTTTGAAGTAAGACTCTCACCTCGAAATGCAACTGAGCAAAGAAGTAAAAAAATCGATAGAAGAACAATAATTGAAAATATACTAATTTTACATTACATTAAAGGATGAAAAGTATTTTGTTACTCATTGAGGGCTATATTTGAGGAGGAAAAATGGAATTTTACGATTTGGGTATTACCATTAAAGAACTTAGAATGAAAAAGAATATATCACAATCTGAATTGTGTCATGGAATATGTTCGCAAAGTCAAATTAGCAAAATAGAAAAAGGTATGATTTATCCATCTAGCATATTGTTATATCAATTATCTGAAAGACTTGGTATTGATCCAAATCATATTTTCGCACTAACTCAAAACAAAAAACTAAAATATGTAGAAAATGTAAAATGTGTAATGAGAGATTGTACAAAACAAAAACAATATAATGAACTTTATGAAATAGTGAAACAAGAGAAAACCGAAAATAATTTCCAGTTAAAAGAAGATAAACAATTTCTAATATGGCATGAAGCGATTGCTATATTTTATGTGAATAAATCAATAAAAACTGCTTTAAATCTTTTAAATAATGCACTAAAACTAACTGTAACGAATGGTGATTTTTTATCGGAAAGAGAAATAGATATTATGCAGTCGATGGCTATATTTCATTGGGCAAATAAAGAATATGAAAAGAGTATTACTATATTAAGAAGATGTTTAACTAATTTTAATAAGTTAGATTTCCCTAGAGATAAAGAGGTTAAATTAAAAATCATTTTTAATTTAGGGAAAATGTTAGGTCATGCAAATCAACATGAAGAGGCAATAAAATACAATGATATGGGTATTAAATTAGCTATTAATCTAAATACTTTATATTTATTAGGCGAATTATACTATGGGAAAGCTTGGAACATGCTAAAGCTGAAACAATGTAATGAAGAAGATGTAGCTGATAATATGAAAAAAGCATTATTTATCTTTGAACTAACAGAAAAAGAAGATCTGATAAAAATAGTTAAAGAAAAATATTTTGAACAACAAAATAAAAAAATCACTCATAATTTCTGATGAACATCTTATTATTCTCTATAAAAAAAGCACCTTATGGTGTCTTTTTTATGACTTATATCATCGATTATTACAGTTCGTAGGTTTCTTATACCAAGCTTTGTTGATGTATTTACAATTCACAGGTGTTGAAGTTTTAGATGTATCCCCAGGTGTAGTTATATTATTAGAACACCCTGCAATATATAGACAGAATGTAGTTAATAAAAAACATAGTATTAATTTCTTCAAATAACCACTTCTAACTCTTTTTAATTAACATTTTTCATAAAATAAATTCCTTACTAATTTTACATTACAGGAAAGGGTGGAAAATATTCATATACTCATAATTTGTTACATTTGATTGGGGAGGGAGGTTTTTGTTCCGATTTTTAAAAGGGTCTTCTTCATTTATGCATAAAATTTATCCGATTGCCCGTAAGTTTAGACTTTTACACGCTAAAAAGAAAAACATCCTCTACATAGAGGATGTTTTTCTTTTTAGCGGTAGTTAATAAATTGTACGTCAATCGGTAAGTCAGCGCTACGAACTGCTGCGATAACTGCTTGTAAGTCATCACGGCTTTTCGCTGTAACACGTACTTGATCATCTTGTACTTGTGTTTTTACTTTTAATTTCATTTCTTTAATGATATTGTTAATTTTTTTTGCGTTATCTTTATCGATACCTTGTTGAAGTGTTGCGCGTTGGCGAACAGTGTTACCAGCCGCGGCTTCAACTTTTCCGTAATCTAAGTTCTTAATTGGAACGTTACGTTTTACGAGTTTAGAAATAAGAACGTCTTTTACTTGCTCTAATTTGAACTCATCGTCAGAAGTTAAAACAAGTACTTCTTTCTCAAGTTTAATATCACTTTTACTTCCTTTAAAGTCATATCGGTTTTGGATTTCTTTTAATGCAGTGTTAATTGCGTTTGTTACTTCAGGTAATTCTACTTTCGAAACGATGTCAAAAGAACTATCTTTTGCCATAGTTAGCACCTCCAAATAAATTTCTAATCTTTTTATGTATTGTACATACTAAAGTATAGCTGAAAACGAGCTTAGACTTAAGTGTTTTCGTACTTATAATGATATAACCTCATTTTATTATAGTGAATTTTGGGCAGTTGGACAAATAAAGAGAAAATCGTGTTATAATTAACTTTTGTTTGGAATGATAAAAAGATAAAAAAGTTAATTTTACCCCGCATTAACGGGCAGTAAGACTCCCACCTCAAAATTCGACTGTATCAAAGAAGGGAGGCGGGAGATCAACTGCCCGTAAAAGCCCGATTGGTTCAACTAATAATCAGTGGGAAGGAACAAAACCTCCACTGATTAAAGTTTCACTTTATATATAGAGAAGGGAATTAAAAAAATATGTATTTACAAATAGGATCGATTGAACAGGTAACTGTTTTACGCGAAACGGAAATTGGATATATGGTTGGAAATGAAGAAGAAGAAATTTTCCTACATAAAAATGAAGTAGCTGGAGAAATTGAAGAAGGCGATACGATTGATGTATTCTTATACCTTGACCACCAAAATCGTATTTCGGCAACAATGAAGGAGCCAATTATTACAACATATGATTGGAACTGGGTAAAGGTTGTAGAAGTTATTCCTAGTTTAGGTGTGTTTGTTGATATTGGTGTATCAAAAGATATACTAATTCCAGCTGATGAATTCCCAATTTATATGCCAGTATGGCCAGAAGTTGGAGACGAATTATATTGTACGTTAAAATTAACGAATCGTGATCGTTTAATTGCTCTTCCAGCAAGAGATAGTGATATGCAAGAAATCGTTGTAGATGCGACACCATCTATGCGTAATAAAAACGTAAACGGACGTGTGTATCGTTCACTTCAAGTTGGTTCGTTCGTATTAACAGATGAGCATTTCCGTGCATTTTTACATCATACAGAAAGAAAAGAGCAAGTTCGCATCGGTCAACGTGTAACGGGACGAATTATTGATGTAAAAGATGACGGTACAATTAACATCTCCCTTCTTCCTCGTAAAGAAGAAGGAATGGAAGATGATGCTACAGTGATTTATGCATATATGGAAGAACGAGGCGGAGCAATGCCGTTTTGGGATAAGAGCTATCCAGAAGACATTAAAGAACGTTTCAATATGAGTAAAGCTGCATTTAAGCGTGCACTTGGTAAGTTGATGAAAGAAGAAAAGGTTTACCAAGAAGAAGGTTGGACGTACTTTAAGAAATAAAGGAAATAAAAAGCACCACCTTATATTTTACCTATAAGGTGGTGCTTTTTTAATTCCCTTGCTCATGTACAAGAGTAAACGTATCTTTCAACTCACTATCGTTTATTTTAATATTTGCTTTTTTTAATTCATTTTGCAATAGTTTTTTGCCGAATATAGGGTCAGAGATACGTTCTTCTTCTAAGTTTTTGCGAATAGAGTCTTTCACTTCATCATAGGGTTTTAACTCTTTTTTATCAGTTAATTTAATAATATGATAACCGTTTGGTGATGTAACGGGATTGCTAATTTGTCCGACCTTTAGTTTATAGGCAGCAGTTTCAAATTCAGGTGCCATTCTACCTGAATTGAAATATCCGAGGTCTCCGCCTTTTTCTTTTGATAGTAGGTCTTGCGATTCTTGTTTTGCTAGTTCTTCAAATGAAGCACCAGCATCTAATTTTTTCTTTATTTCTTTCGCTTCATTTTCGTCACTTACTAAAATATGGCTTGCTTTAATTTCTGGTTTATAGTGGTCTTTCACGTCTTTTTCTGTAATACTTTTCTTAATCGCTTCATTCATAGCAAGTTTGAACTTAATTTGATTTTTGAAATCAGCTTCATCTTTTAAACCATTGTTTTTCAATACGTTTTTAAATTGGTCTCCGTATTGATTTTTAGCTTTTTGTAATTCTTTATCTACATCATCGTCAGATACTTTATATTTTTTCGTGATAACGTCTTGCGCCATCATTTCGTACAGCATGTCTTTTCCGTAACGATCTTTCAACTGTTTTTCGAAGTCGCTCTTCGTAATGGTTGAGTCTGTTGCTGTAGCGACTGTATCTGAGTCGTTTTTTTGTCCACAAGCAGATAGCATTAATATACTTAGTAGTGCAGTAATAATGAAAATGTGTTTTCCTCTCATGCTAACACCTCATCCGAATATGTTATCGCTATTGTAGAATATAGAAGTGAACATGAAGTGAATTTTTAATGTTTTTTCCCTGTAAACTGTAAAAAAAGTACACCAACAATATTGTTGATGTACGATGGAATCAAAGGTGATCGGTCTTTTTAGAATAGGCACGCTTACCTTGCTCTATATTCTTTTGTTCTTGCTCATTTTTTTGCGCGCGTTTTGCATTATTATCGCGTGCTTTTTTGTCGTTATCACTCGTATGTGGCATATGTATCAACTCCATTTCTAAACGTTGTACGTTTATCATTTCCTTTTTCGTAAAGACTATGTATAGCAGTGTATTCATGAATAATGAAGGTGGATTGGAAATGGATTTGAAGTTGAATTATACCGAACTTATAAAGAAGTTAATCGTTGTAATCGTCGCAGGTTTGTTAAATGCGATTGGAATGAATTTATTTTTAACGCCAGCGAAAGTGTATGCAAGTGGCTTTGCTGGATTGTCTCAATTGCTATCACAAATATTAGGTGATTTTTTATCTATTCACATATCAACCGGGGTATTATTTAGCTTGTTTAACATTCCAGTCGTTATTTTAGCGTGGAAAAAGGTTGGAAAGGCCTTTACTTTCTTTAGTTTTCTTTGCGTTATCTTTATGACTATGTTTTTAGAAATTATCCCAGTTAGAGCAGTTTCAAACGACATCATATTAAATGCGATTTTTGGTGGGCTTATTTCAGCAATCGGGGTAGGGATTGCGTTGAAGTGGGGGGCTTCTACAGGTGGTTTAGATATAATCGCCATGATTTTATCAAAGATTAAAGACAAGCCTGTCGGTACGTATTTTTTCTTCTTTAATGCACTGATCATTATCGCTGCCGGCTATGTGTATGGATGGGAAAAAGCATTATATACTTTAGTGACTTTGTATGTGTCAACGCGAATCATCGATGCAATTCATACGCGTCATGTGAAGATTACGGCATTAATCGTTACGAAAAATGGGGCAGATATACGAAAGGCGATTCACTCACGCTTAGTGAGGGGGATTACAACTATACCAGCAACTGGTGCTTATACGAATGAAAATAAGGAAATGCTAATGATTGTTATTACTCGTTACGAACTGTACGAATTGGAGAGGGTTATTAAACAAGTGGACCCAGGTGCATTTACAAACGTACTGCAAACAGTTGGGGTGTTCGGATTGTTTCGAAAAGATTAAAGAGGACCAAAGCTGGTCCTCTTTTTTAATGTGCATTCGTAATGTTTTGCAACTGCTCTTGCATTTCACGTAGCTGAACTTTTTCAGCTGTTGAAGAGTTTGCGTATGCAGAGTGCAAAGCGTTTTTGGCTCTATATACGAGATCTTGTTGCTCGGCACCGCTTGAACAAGATACGGCATTTGCAACAGCATCTCTAGCTTGTTGAAATAGTAAGTTCCCCATTTAGACCCCTCCAAAAGAAGAGTTACTTCTCGCTTTTTCTGCCTCAGCTAATGTACCTCGGTACGGGAATCTTGCATCATGCTTCATAACAGCATCGGCTCCTTGTTGGATAAAACGTTTTGATTTGTTCTTTTTACCCATTCGAAAAACCCCCTTTATTTAGCTGAAAACAATCGACGCGCTAACTTGTGCGTCTAATGATAGTATGAGCGTTTGGCGAGAAACTATAAGCAGGGAATTTTTAGATTACAACCCAAGAACCTCTTCTAAATATAGTGCAATGCCATCTTCTTCGTTCGTTAGCGTCGTATGGTTTGCGAGTGATTTTAATTCAGGAATGGCATTTCCCATTGCGATGCCGTGACCAGCAAATTCAATCATTTCAAAGTCGTTATCTTCATCACCGAAAGCGATAATTCGCTCTTGTGGAATGTTGTAATGACTAGAAATTTTTTGTAGTCCAACAGCTTTATTTAATCCGCTTTTTACAATTTCAATAATCGGCCAAGGTGCGCCCCATTTTCTATGGTCGATTACTTCAGCGTGCATATCAGTTAAATGTTGACGAATTGCACTGGAATGCTCGTCATGTGCGTCAATTAATAAGCAAGTTGGATGATCGTTTAAAATATTTAATAAGTCTCCTGTAAAAATATTTGGAGAACCGAATTCGAAAATATGTTTTTTATCTTCATCAATTTCACGAACATACACATCGTCCATTACTTCAGCGTATATATTTTTTACGCCAAAATCAAAGCAAGCTCGGACAATTTCTTGCGCTGTTGCTAGCTCAAGAGGAGAGTGATGTGTGCCCCACTTTGAATCAAGAGGGTGATGTACGTAAGCGCCATTAAAGTTTACGATTGGTGTATTTAGACCAAGTTCTTTATAGTAATCATAACTAGCGCGGAATGGACGTCCTGTTGAGATAACAACAATATGTCCTTGTTCCTTTGCTTTTGCAATTGTATGTTTTGTTCGAGTGGAAATTATTTTGTTGTCTGTTAATAAAGTGCCGTCTAAGTCTAGTGCGATTAAATGTTGTTTGTTCATAATTTCACCTCTTATAATATTTTTTTGTTTTTATCTGTATTTCCGTTTTTTATATGCAGAAATAAGAGGTTAGACTGGGTGAGACCACCAAAGATGGAAAGTTCACTATATATCCATCTTACGTCGCAAAGTGTTGCGGTGTCTACTATTTCTCGCTGGAAATTAAGAAAAGTCAACATCTTTTTAGAAAGTTCAAATAATGTTTCTTTCATTATGGACAAATTGTGAAAAGGGTTACATTGGTCGTAGGATGAGGCTTATAATGAACATGTAATCTTCTCGTATATGTTTGACTCTCCTTTGAAACTGGCCTATAGTAGGTTGGTTTCTTTTTTTTCTACAAATCGGAAAGAAATCCCTGCTTTAAGCTTGTGTCATTCATGTATATGTACAAGAATGAAATGTAGTACTTGTTTCCTAAACATGACAGACAAGCTTTCTTTTAAAATGGATATACTAATGAGGCAAAGACGTCATGGAAGGAGAATGGAAATGGGACAAAATCGTAGGTTTCGTTCTGGACAAAAAGCGCCGAATGATGGCATTTACGTAGAAATTGGTGAAACGGGAAGTATGGTGAAAGATCCGCAAATGGTAAAACTAACTGCTGGTGAAAAGTTTCCAGATAACACAAATCATAACCGTCAGTGGACATATAAAAGAAAACCGTAACAGAAGCCGCAATCATTATTGCGGCTTTTTTGTCGTTACACATAATAATTTCATTTACCGTATATTTTTCACTTGTATCATGCATGCTCCTTTTTTCTTTTTCCAATAATAAGTTTGAAAATACATAGTCAAAATTATTGTATAAAAAAGTCAGTTGGCGTATAATCAAATCAAAGGTCAAAGAAAGTCAAACATTTGGAGGACTGTAAAGATGGACTTAAATCAAATGACAACAAAAACACAAGAGGCGATTATGAGTGCACAATCTTTAGCGGTATCTCATCACCATCAAGAAGTAGATACTGTTCATCTCTTGTTTACATTATTAGAAGAGCAAGATGGGCTAGCAGTACGTATTTTTCAAAAAATGAATGTCGATATAGAAGCATTAAAACAAGGTGTAGAAAATTTAATTAAGAAAAAGCCTTCCGTAACGGGAAGCGGTGCAGAAGCAGGTAAATTATATATAACAGGTGCTTTGCAACAACTGCTAGTAAGAGCAGGAAAAGAAGCAGAGAAATTGCAAGATGATTACATTTCAGTTGAACATGTATTACTTGCTTTTAATGAAGAAAAAGGCGATATAAGCCAATTATTTACAAGATTTCATATTACGAAAGATAACTTATTACAGTCTTTAATGACAGTTCGGGGGAATCAAAGAGTGACTAGTCAAAATCCAGAAGCAACTTATGAAGCGTTAGAAAAATATGGTCGTGATTTAGTAGCGGAAGTAAGAGCGGGGAAAATTGACCCTGTTATCGGCCGCGATAGTGAAATTCGCCGCGTAATCCGCATTCTTTCACGTAAAACGAAAAACAACCCAGTTTTAATTGGTGAACCAGGTGTTGGTAAAACAGCAATTGTTGAAGGGTTAGCACAGCGTATTGTGAAAAAGGATGTACCTGAAGGATTAAAAGATAGAACAATCTTTGCATTAGATATGAGTGCGCTTGTAGCTGGAGCGAAATTCCGCGGTGAATTTGAAGAGCGTCTCCAAGCTGTATTAAATGAAATTAAAAAGAGTGAAGGTCGTATTTTACTATTCATTGATGAACTTCATACAATTGTCGGCGCTGGTAAAACAGAAGGCGCAATGGATGCAGGAAATATGTTAAAACCGATGCTTGCGCGTGGTGAACTGCATTGTATCGGGGCGACGACGTTAGATGAATATCGTAAATATATTGAGAAAGATCCAGCTCTAGAAAGACGTTTCCAACAAGTATTAGCAGAAGAACCAACCGTTGAAGATACAATTTCCATTTTACGTGGTTTAAAAGAGCGTTTTGAAATTTATCATGGTGTAAATATTCATGACCGCGCGATTGTAGCAGCATCAGTTTTATCAGATCGATATATTTCGGACCGTTTCTTACCGGATAAAGCAATTGATCTTGTCGATGAGGCTTGTGCAACAATTCGTACAGAAATCGATTCTATGCCGACAGAATTAGATGAAGTAACGCGCCGCATTATGCAGCTAGAAATTGAAGAAGCGGCTCTTGGAAAAGAAAAGGACTTTGGTAGCCAAGAACGTTTAAAAACATTGCAACGTGAATTATCGGATTTAAAAGAAGTTGCAAGTGGTATGAGAGCGAAATGGGAGAAAGAAAAAGAAGATATTCACAAAGTGCGTGACTTACGTGAACATTTAGAGCGTCTGCGCCGTGAATTAGAAGAAGCAGAAGGGAATTACGATTTAAATAAAGCAGCGGAACTTCGCCATGGAAAAATTCCTGCAATTGAAAAAGAGTTAAAAGAAGCAGAAGAAATGGGCGCAAATAATAAACAAGAAAATCGTTTATTACGTGAGGAAGTAAGTGAAGAAGAGATTGCTGAGATTGTTTCACGCTGGACTGGTATTCCTGTCGCAAAACTCGTTGAAGGTGAACGTGAGAAATTATTACGCTTAGAGCAAATTTTATCAGAGCGTGTCATCGGACAAGAGGAAGCGGTAAGCTTAGTATCAGACGCAGTTCTTCGTGCGCGCGCTGGTATTAAAGATCCGAACCGTCCGATTGGTTCCTTCATTTTCTTAGGACCTACTGGTGTTGGTAAAACAGAACTTGCAAAAACGTTAGCGCAGTCTTTATTTGATAGTGAAGAACAAATGATTCGTATTGATATGTCTGAGTATATGGAGAAACACGCTGTGTCACGCTTAATTGGTGCGCCTCCTGGATATGTTGGATATGAAGAGGGCGGTCAATTAACAGAAGCAGTAAGACGTAAACCGTATTCCGTTATTTTATTAGACGAAATCGAAAAAGCACATCCAGAAGTATTCAACATTTTATTACAAATGTTAGATGACGGTCGCATTACAGATTCGCAAGGCCGTACAGTAGACTTTAAAAACACAGTTATTATTATGACTTCAAATATTGGATCTGCTCATTTATTAGATGGATTAAAAGAAGATGGCTCCATTAAAGAAGAATCAAGAGAACTTGTAATGGGACAATTAAGAGGTCATTTCCGACCAGAGTTTTTAAACCGTGTCGACGAAATTATTTTATTCAAACCTCTTACAACGAATGAAATTAAAGGTATTGTTGATAAAATTGTAAAAGAATTACAAGGCCGTTTAGCTGACCGTCATATTACAGTACAATTAACAGACGCAGCGAAAGAGTTTGTTGTCGAAGCCGGATTTGATCCGATGTACGGAGCTCGTCCGTTAAAACGATATGTACAGCGTCAAGTTGAGACGAAATTAGCGAGAGAATTAATTGCAGGTACGATTACTGACAATAGTCATGTAGTGGTTGATGTAGAAAATAACGAATTAGTTGTTCATGTGAAGTAAAATAAAAAAGAGTTCGGATAAAATCCGGACTCTTTTTTTAGTGCTGTTCTACTGGCTCGTTTGGAATTGCAGCTGAAATCGCTAGTACTAATACTGCAAGAACAACTGAGAAAATAGACGCTTGGTTAAAATCGTATGTACCGCCAGTCATAGAGCCGATTACGTAGCTCATCATATGTACAAGCAAGAACGACCAAATTAATGCCCAAATGAAACGCATATTTTACACCTCTATTCGTTCAATCTGTCCTTATTGTAACACAATTGAAAAAAGAATATAGAAAAATATTTGTAGATTTTTCAACGCAAATTTGCATTCTGTTCATACATTATAAAAGAGTACTTTTTATACGTTTAGAAAATAAGGCGGGGGAAAAATGAGTATTACGGAACGTTTTTTTTACTTAGAAAAAGAACCATGCGTTATTTATTTACCGGAGAAGCCAAATGGATTTTCTGTCATGCTTCTTGGGGATTACAACTACTTTATTGAGAATGGTACAAGTTTATGGACACAGCATGCGGGTAGATCTTATTTTTTACACGGCCTTATTGAGGAAGGCTATACGGTCTTTTCTTCTAATTTATACGGCAGACATTGGGGAAACGATCAATCTGTTCGTCTAGCAAAACGTCTATATGATGTTGTGTTGAGAAAAGAGACATTAAATGCAAAAATGCACATTATGGCAGATGGTATGGGGGCACTTGTTGCGCTTGAAATGATGAACAAATACCCTGAATGTATACGTTCTGTCATTATGTTAAATCCGTGTTTAGATTTACCAGAATATGTGGAGTTTGAGAAAGAGCATAAATTTTTTTACAAGAGACTCTTGAAGGAATTAAGTTTAGCGTATGATGCTAAAGAAGAAGAATTAGAATCGAAAATAAATAAGAAATCATTTACGCTTCTTCCGTCTTGTGTACCTGTTAAAATTTTTGTATCAACACAAGAAAAAAGAGGAAGAAAACAGTTGCTACGTAAATACGAGAAAATGAGGCAATTCAATCAATGCGATACTTCTGTCTTATTCCATCTGCAAGATGTGAAATATAAAATGGTTAGGCAAACGACTGATTTCTTTAAAAAATATGAAGAAGAATTGTGAAGCTCCCATATACATAAATGAGGAGCTATTTGTTTCAAGGAGAAAGGGTGGGTGGTATGGAACGCGTGCTAATTATAGGTGCACTTACGTTTGTAGGTTATCACCTTGTGAATAAAATGATTGCAGAAGAAGTAGAAGTATATGGTCTTGATTTTGATGAATTTGATAGTATGACAAAAATTAATGAAGAGAAGTTATTGTTAATTGGGCGAAATGCGTTATTTACGTATTATTCAATAAGAGATGAAGACGGATGGAGATCCGTAGAGGAAGAGAAATTTGATGCCGTTTACTTTTGTCTGTATGAGCCTAACCAACAAAGTGGCTTTCGAAATGAAAGAGTTATATTACAGTATTTAAAGCGAATGATAAGACTGTGTGAAGAACATAAAGTGAAGTTAAATCTAATTTCTTCTATTGAAGTAGGAAACGTAGATGAGTCCGAAAATAAACGTCTATTTGCGAAAGTGGAAGAAGGATTGAAAAAAGGAGAGGTACAATATAGTGTATTTCGAGTTCCTACATTATATGGGCCATGGCAACCATCTTTTATGATGTATCATCAGCTCATTTTATCAGAACTGGGTGAGAAAGAGTGCCATTATGCCAGCGAGGAAAACGGAATTGATCTACTGTACGTTGAAGATGTATGTGAATACTTATGGGAAAATGGAATGAACGAGGAATATCTCGGTATATATAATTTACTTAGTGGTAAAAAATCATTATGGAAAAAAGGTATGAACCTTTTACGTGCAGAGGATAAAGTGAAAAAAGAGAATCTGGAAGAAAGAGATGGAACAGTAGAGGTTATTTCGATAAAAAGAAATACTCCGTTAGAATACGGTTTAAATAAACAATTGGCACATATGAAAAAATATAAAGAGTTATACGAAGGATAGCGAGCGTGTTACACTATGTATGTGAAAGTTTTAATGGAGAGGAAGAACATAATATGAATGAGAAAAGCATGCAATTTTTACAAATCGCAATGAAGCATTTACCAGAAGCAAAGGCCATTTTAGATGATAATGGAATTGCCCTTGATATGGAGAAAGCTCAACCAGTATTAGAGTTATTGATGAAAGTTATGAACGAAGCATATGAGCTTGGGAAAGCAGATCAAGAATAAAAAGCATAAAAAGAATAAAAAGCATCTTTTTGAGATGGAAGAGAGGCCCGAACCGTGGATAGAAGCGGTCAGGGCCTTTTTTATTCTCGCCGGGGGAAAAACAGATATATGAAGAGGCTAAAGAAAAAGTAGTGAGGAGAACCCTCTAGTTTAGAAGGAAAGCAGATAAAGAATAAAAATTTAGATGGAAGAGAGGCCTGAACTGTAAGTAGAAACGGTTCAGGCTTTTTTATATTTCGAAAGAACAGGTAAAGGTATGTTTTCGTTTCTTTTCATAAACAATAAGGTGAATAATGCGTTAGCTTTATGTTTTAGCTGAAATATATTCTAGACAAAAATACATTTATGTTTTAAAATTAGTACCAAGTCATAATAATTGATATAAAACGGAGGGCTGCGATGTGAACGTGGGCATTTTAGGGATCGGAAGATATGTGCCGGAAAAAGTAGTCACAAATCACGATTTAGAAAAAATAATGGATACATCCGATGAATGGATTCGTACGAGAACAGGTATTGCGGAAAGACGCATTGCCGATGATACAATAGATACTTCATATATGGCCGTAGAGGCTTCTAAAAAAGCACTTGAAGATGCAGGGATTAGCGGAGAGGATATCGATCTTATTTTAGTAGCAACAGTAACGCCAGATCGTGCTTTTCCAGCAGTAGCTTGTGTTATTCAAGAAGCGATTGGCGCAAAACATGCAGCTGCAATGGATTTAAGTGCAGCGTGTGCTGGTTTTATGTACGGAATGATTACAGCGCAGCAATTTATTCAAACGGGAACTTATAAAAATATACTAGTAGTTGGTAGTGATAAACTATCTAAAATTGTAGATTGGAACGATCGAAATACAGCAGTACTATTTGGAGACGGAGCCGGTGCGATCGTAATGGGAGCTGTTTCAGAAGGTAAAGGCGTTCTATCTTTCGAATTAGGAGCGGACGGAAGTGGCGGTAAGCATCTTTATCAAGATGAGTATGTTATGATGAATGGCAGAGAAGTCTTTAAATTTGCTGTTCGTCAACTTGGGGATTCTTGTCTTCGCGTTCTAGATAAAGCTGGTCTTACGAAAGAAGATGTGGATTTCTTAGTACCGCATCAAGCGAATATTCGTATTATGGAATCTGCAAGAGAGAGATTAAATCTACCACAAGAAAAAATGAGTATGACAATTGAGAAGTTCGGTAATACATCAGCTTCTTCCATTCCGATTGCAATGGTAGAGGAATTGCAAAACGGACGTATTCAAGATGGTGATTTAATTATACTTGTTGGTTTTGGCGGCGGATTAACATGGGGAGCAGTCGCTCTTCGTTGGGGTAAATAAGGACTGAGAGAAAAAAAGGAGTGTATTTTGTATGGAAAAAAAGAGGGTCGTAATTACAGGACTAGGAGCTGTTACACCGGTCGGTACAGATGTTGAAACAGCGTGGGAAAACATTAAAAAAGGTGTATCTGGAATCGGACGACTTACAAGAATTGATCCGGAACTATTTCCAGCAAAAGTAGCAGCAGAAATTAACGATTTTGAAGTCGAGAAATATATTGATAAAAAAGAAGCGCGTCGTATGGATCGCTTTACACAATATGCAGTAGCAGCAGCGAAAATGGCAGTGGCAGATGCAAAGCTTGAGATTACAGAAGAAAATGGACCTCGAATTGGTGTATGGATTGGTTCTGGTATTGGTGGTATGGAAACATACGAAGAACAATTTAAGATTTTTACTGAGAAAGGCCCGCGCCGCGTGAGCCCATTCTTCGTACCGATGATGATCCCAGATATGGCAGCAGGCCAAGTATCAATCGCAACAGGAGCAAAAGGAATTAACACTTGTTCTGTAACGGCTTGTGCATCTGGTGCAAACTCAATTGGTGATGCGTTTAAAGCAATTCAGCGTGGTGATGCTGATGCAATGATTACAGGCGGAGCAGAGGCGCCGTTAACAAGTATGGCATTCGCAGGATTTAGCTCAGCGAAAGCATTAACATTCAATGAAGATCCAGCAACAGCTTGCCGCCCATTCGATAAAAACCGTAGTGGTTTCGTAATGGGTGAAGGTTCAGGTATTTTAATTCTTGAAGAATTAGAGCACGCATTAGCTCGTGGTGCTCACATTTATGCGGAAATCGCTGGTTACGGTGCAACTGGTGATGCATTCCATATTACAATGCCAGCTCCTGGTGGTGAAGGCGGCGTGCGCGCAATGCGTCAAGCTTTAGCGGATGCAGGTCTACAGCCAGAAGATATTGATTACATTAATGCGCATGGTACAAGTACGGATGCGAATGAAAAGTATGAAACGATGGCAATTAAAGAAACGTTCGGTGAGCATGCGTATAAAGTAGCAATCAGCTCAACGAAATCAATGACAGGTCACTTATTAGGGGCAGCTGGTGCTGTTGAAGCAATCTTCTCTATTAAATCAATTACAGATGGAGTAATTCCTCCAACAATTAACTATGAAACACCAGATCCAGAATGTGACTTAGATTACGTACCGAATAATGCGAGACATCAAGAAGTAAACGCGGTGTTAAGTAATTCATTAGGATTCGGTGGTCATAACGCAGTATTAGTATTTAAAGCGTATAAATAATAGATGAAATAAGGAGTTTTTTCGTAACATATTGCGAAAAAACTCCTTATTTATTTTTACGCCTTTTTCTCCTTTTGCATATACATAAGAAAAAGGAGGGATAAAGATGGGGATTGTTGAAACTGCTGAGTGGTTACATCTATATTATGGACGGCCAGAAAAGCTGTGTGAGAAGTTTACGAAGTATATCCCGCTGCCAAAAGAAAGGTTGTATCGCTTTTTAATTTCTAAAGGTATGTATCGCCCTGTTATGCGAGGAGAACGAGAAATTAAAGAGTTAGAGAAAAAGGAAGTTTGGAAAGAGTTACGTGCGGAGTATGAGAAACTGAAAAATTGGTTAAAAGGTCCAGATGTCCCTGTTTTTATTCTATTATCAGATTCCTATAATCGAACTATACAAGAAGAGTATAACGGCAGGGCTGGATTATCTATGCGTCACGTTATTTTCTTATTCGTATGTGGGCGGAATTCGGTGGAAGAATTAAAAGTGCTATTGGCGCATGAATATCATCACATATGCAGGTTGCATCAAATTGAGACGAAAGAAACGGAATATACATTACTTGATACGATGATTATGGAAGGGTTAGCTGAGCAAGCGGTAACGGAAAGATATTCAGAAAAAAACAATGCACCGTGGACGACGTATCTTTCAAAAGAAGGGGCTATATATTATTGGAAAAACGTTGTACATGAAAGAATAAGTATAAAGCGAGGAACAAGGGAGCACGACATCTTATTAAATGGATTTCACTCTTATCCAAAGATGCTTGGCTATGCGCTTGGATTTCATATTGTCAAAGATTGTGTAACTTTGCAAGGAGAAGATACACTTTCTTTATTGCCTATAGATGCGAAAGAAATATTAAATAAAGCCAATACATTTCATATATAAAAAAACAGGAGCTCTCTTTCCTGTTTTTTTAGTATTAATAGAAGAAAAAATAATAATTAGAATATATTTCCTTAGGTGGAATAAAGTTAAGAAAAATTGAACATAATGATGGATACAAACAGTAGTGAAGTGAGGGGTAGTGAATGTTATATCTACATGATGTATGGGTAAATTGGTTTGAAGGTGAAGAGAATGGGTATAACGTTTGTCATTTTTACGAATGGCGGAAAGATGATACGATTGAGCTATTAGATCAAGTGCCATTATTAAAAGTAGATTCCACATTATATCATTACATCGAGAACGAATTGTTAGAGCTTCCGCAAAAAATGTTGGAAGACGTACATCATAAGGCTTATATTCGTAAAAATCATGAACGTTTGCAGCAAGAGTATTGCTTTGTAGTTACAGATGGAAAAGGAATTATTGCGATTGATACAATTGGTTACAACGTGCCAATTCGAAAGAGCAGACTTATACCGCGCCAAGAGCAGATGGTATATGAGATGGTAGAAAACGTACAAGCAGAAAAGTATGAGTTCCAAGTAGAAGAAATGGAAAAAGAACATCATATTTTATCACCATCACCTTTCATTATGAATGGCTTAACTCGTAAAGAAAGACAGCTTAAACAATTATTATTTATGGCGTTAGATCAATTACATACAACGAAAAACACAGCAGAAATTCGCTATTGGTTCACAGAGTGGGATCCATCAGCATACGGAATGGTTCAGCATATGGAATTTGAAGATATTTGGGCTAAGCTGTATGATGAAGCGAAATCAGGTTGGTCTGAGAAGCACGAACAATTATGCGAGCGTCTCGTAAAAGGACAGCCATTTTTTGAAAAGTTATGGGAAATGGAAAACGAGCAAAAGGTAAATTAAAAAACCGCCAATTGGCGGTTTTTTAATTTGGTGTAACTTATCTTCAGCAGCAAGCTCTTCGTGTCTAAGAACCTTCCGCATAAGAAGGCAAAAAGCGCCTTTTATGCGAAAGAACCTTAGCCAGTCAGAGCTGAACGAGCCGCCTCCGCTTTATAAATTACCTACGTTTTCTGCTTAGTCCCATTGCGTTTTCTACTTTGCGTAGTTGTTTGAATGCGACGCGGTTTGCTTTTTCGGCACCTTTGTCTAGAATTTCGTCTAGTTCTGGTGAGTTGATTAGTTCGTTATATTTGTCTTGGATTGGACGAATTGCCTCTACGACTACTTGCGCTAAGTCGCCTTTAAAGTCGCCGTATCCTTTTCCTTCGTACATTGCTTCAATTTCTTCAACTGTTTTTCCAGAGAATGAAGAGTAGATTGTTAATAAGTTAGAGATGCCAGGTTTGTTTTCTTTATCAAATTTCACGATACCTTCAGAATCAGTTACAGCACTCTTAATTTTCTTTTCAATTGTTTTTGGTTCGTCAAGCATGCTGATCATTGATTTTGGATTCGGATCAGATTTACTCATTTTTTTCGTAGGCTCTGTTAGTGACATAACGCGAGCTCCTACTTTTGGAATGCGAATTTCAGGAATTGTGAATACTTCACGGAAGCGTTTGTTGAAACGCTCTGCTAGGTCACGTGTTAATTCCATATGTTGCTTTTGGTCATCACCAACAGGCACGATTTCAGTGTTGTAAAGTAAAATATCAGCAGCCATTAATGGTGGATACGTTAGTAATCCAGCTGGTACTGAATCTCTACCTGACGCTTTATCTTTATATTGCGTCATACGCTCTAATTCTCCAACGTAAGCAACTGATTGCATAATCCATCCTAGTTGAGCGTGTGCCGGTACTTCTGATTGTACAAATAACGTAGCTTTTTCAGGATCGATACCGCATGCTACATAAAGTGCAGCAAGACTGCGGATGTTTTTACGAAGCCCGACGGGATCTTGAGGTACTGTAATCGCATGTTGATTTACAATACAGAAATAACAGTCGTGTTCGTTCTGAAGCTCTGTAAATTGCTTCATAGCTCCTAAATAGTTTCCAAGTGTAATCGTTCCACTCGGCTGAATACCAGAAAAGATAACTGACATAAGTAATTCCTCCTAAATTTGAATGCGTGATAGGGAAGAGAAGGCAAACAAAAAAGCCCATTCATCCCAAAAAATTATAGGGACGAATGGACCGCGGTACCACCCTAATTATTTCACTACTGTGAAATCTCTCTAATCCATAATAACGTTTGGATATAACGCCAAAGCCTACTACTTTCGGTTCGGTTTGGAGCTCAAAAGCCCATTCCATACTGTACAATTACTTGTTCACACCAGCCACAAGCTCTCTGAAATTGCCTCAATATGTACTCTTCTTTATCATCGCATACATATAAATTTATTTATTGTTACTTGAGCTCTTTAAATATGAAAGAACTAAAGTTTTATAACAAAATGTTTTGCAGATTATTATATCATATGGGATAGTGTTTGCAAACTACATCAAAATAGTAAAGCTAATGAAGGTCGAGAACAACCCAAGAACGATACCGGTAATGCAAATTGGATACGTCCATTTGAATGAATATGTTTTATAAATACGTTCTTTCTTATCGACAGGTTCCTCTACTTCTTCAATTAAAGAGTCGATTTTTTTGTTCGTACCAAATACTCTTTGGAAGGCGTAAATTGTTACATTAAAAAATCCATTTTGAAATATGAATAAAAAACCGCCTATAAGAATAAAAAATAGTGCGATATAGAACGAGATGTTGACAAAATTCAACAAAAACTGCGATGAAACAAGGAATGCGCCAATACTAGAAGCAATTATCGCTATGAAAATTAGTATACAAGTATGAAAAAAAACTTTATTCAAAATGTTCCCCTCCGTCAAAATATTACTAGAATTATTATACTATAAAAGCTATAATATGTACTAGAATTAATTTTTTGAAAATTATACGCAATTAAAGGTCTGATTGCAAGATGATGGTAGCAATGTTAACGTATCCCTTTACAAAAAAATAAAAATATAAACATTTTATTAAAAATTTTAACAAAAAAACAAAAAACTATATTCACAATTGTTATATTATATGTATAATGAAAATTGTAGAAACTTGGAGATTATTCTTTCAATTCTACTTTTTTACAAGTGAGGGTACAGGAAGTGCAATTAGGGGAGGCAACACAACATGAAGAAAAAGATACCGTTATTACTTGCATCGACTTTAACTGCAAGTATGTTGCTTGGTGCGTGCAGCTATCAAAAAGATGACGCAAAAGCAAAAGGGAAAGAAAACGCTACGAGTAGTAGTAACGGAAAGCAGGTTCTTAATTTAACAGAGTTATCTGAAATTCCGTCAATGGATGCATCATTAGCATCTGACTCTGCATCTTCTACAGCATTAAATAATACGATGGAAGGTTTATATCGTATCGGCAAAGATCAAAAGAGATTGCCTGGAATTGCTGAAGATGTTCAAAAGCTAGAGGATGGAAAGAAATACATATTTAAATTAAGAAAAGATGCAAAGTGGTCGAATGGGGAAGCTGTAACGGCAAAAGACTTTGTGTATTCATGGAAAAGAGCAGTAAATCCAGATACAAAAGCAACGTATTCGTACATTATGTTTGATATTAAAAATGCAGAGAAAATTCATAAAAAAGAATTACCTGCTGACCAATTAGGTGTAAAAGCGATTGATGATTATACATTAGAAGTGGAATTAGACAATCCCGTTCCTTACTTTGTTGATTTAACGGTTTATCCAGTATTTTACCCACTTAATGAGAACTTTGTGAAAGCGCAAGGTGATAAGTTTGGGTTAGAGGCAAATACAACATTATATAATGGACCATTTGTTATGAGTGATTGGAAACATGAGCAAAGCTTCCAGTTTAAGAAGAACCCATCATATTGGGATAATAAAACGGTTAAAATCGAAGAAATTAACTTTAATATTGTTAAAAATACGTCAACTGATGTAAATTTATATGAGACAAACTCGATTGATCGTGCGGCTCTATCTTCAGAATTTGTTGATAAGTTTAGACAAAGCCCAGAATTCCACACAAGAAAAGAAGCAGGGGTTGCTTACTTAAGATTTAATCAAAGTAATCAATACTTAAGTAATAAAAACTTAAGAAAAGCAATTTCAATGTCCTTTGATCGTGATAACATTGCGAAGGTTATTTTAAATAATGGTGCAATTGGAGCTTATGGATTTGTTGGAAAAGATTTTGCTGAAGGTCCGAATAAAAAAGATTTCCGAGCTGAAAATGGAAAGTTAGTTGAAACAAATCCAAAAGAAGCGAAAAAGCTGTGGGAAACAGCGAAGAAAGAGCTTGGCACTGATAAAATCGAACTAGAATTCTTAAACTTCGATAATGAAGATGCGAAAAAAGTTGGCGAATTCTTAAAAGGTGAGATGGAAAAGAACTTACCAGGTTTATCAATTAAAATTAAACAGCAGCCATTCGCACAAAAAAATAAATTAGAAGATTCTCAGCAATATGATATTGCGTTTGGTATATGGGGACCAGATTTCCCAGATCCAATCTCATATTTAGATATGTTTGTTACAAATGGTTCTCAAAATAAAACAGGCTATTCTAATCAGAAATATGATGAGTTAATTCTAAAAGCTAAAACAGATACAAAAGATTTACAAGCACGCTGGGACAATCTTTTAGAGGTAGAGAAGATGTTAATTAAAGAGGATGCAGTTATCACTCCAATCTTCCAAAAAGGTTCAGCGTATGTAGTAAAAGGTGCCGTTAAAGATATTATCCCAATTAACTATGGGGGTAAATTAACTTACAAATGGGCATCTGTTGAACAAAAATAATCTTTTTTCCATCGTTTATTAGGGTATATGCCTATGATGGGCATGTACTCTTATTTTAAAAAAATAAAAGTAAGAATATTTTAAACTATCTTATTGCTTTTGAGAAAAACGGGGAGGTGCTTGACTATGGGACGTTATGTATTAAAACGTTTCGTGTACATGGCTTTGACATTATTTTTAATTACTACGTTGACTTTCTTTTTGATGAAATTACTTCCAGGTTCTCCGCTTAAAAATCAGGAGAAGTTATCACCTGCACAAAAAGAAATCATTCTTGAAAAATATGGTTTAAATGATCCAGTACCAGTTCAATATGCACGTTACTTAGGTAACTTAGCAAAAGGTGATTTAGGGGTATCATTCCAATATGATAACCGTCCAGTAACAGATATGATTGTGGATCGCATTGGACCATCAGCACAACTTGGTTTACAAGCGATTATATTAGGAACATTTATCGGTTTAATTTTAGGAATCGTTGCGGCACTTCGTAACAATACGTGGGTCGACTATGGAGCGACAATTATTTCCGTACTCGGGATGTCGGTACCATCGTTCGTATTCGCCGCATTACTACAATATTTCGTAGGGGTAAAACTTGGATGGTTCCCAGTAGCATTCTGGAAAGGACCAGAGTTTACAGTAATGCCTACAATTGCTTTATCGATGGCAGTTATCGCAACAATCGCACGTTTCGCTCGTGCAGAGTTAATTGAAGTTATGCAAGCTGACTACATTTTAACAGCGAAAGCGAAAGGAATTAGCCAAGGCGTTATCATTATCAAACACGCCCTTCGTAACGCGTTAATTCCAGTTGTAACAATTTTAGGACCGATGGTTGCAGGGTTAATTACAGGTACATTAGTTATTGAGCAAATTTATGCTGTACCAGGACTAGGGGAACAGTTCGTTAAATCTATTACAGTGAATGACTATACAGTTATTATGGGAACTACAATTTTCTATAGTGCGATCTTCATCTTAGTTATTTTCATTGTTGATATTTTATACGGAATTATTGATCCTCGTATTCGTTTAGCGGGAGGGAAAAAATGATGAAAGATGTACAAAAATTATCTCCAGACTTATTTCAACAAGCTAATCAAAATAATGTGGATAATGAAGTCATTGCCCGTCCAAGCTTAACGTTTTGGCAAGATGTAAGAAGACGTTTGTTCCAACATAAAGGAGCAATGTTTGGTTTAGTTTTATTAACGCTTATTATCTTACTAGCAATCTTCGGACCGATGGTAAGTAAGCACTCGTATAAAGAGCAAGATTTAGGACGTGCAAAATTGCCACCGAAAATTCCAGTTATTGAAAATGTTCATTGGTTACCATTTGACGGTACAGATCAATATGGTGTTGACCAATATGAAAAACGTGATATTAAAGAGTATTTCTGGTTTGGTACAGATGATCTTGGACGCGATTTATGGACAAGAACATGGGAAGGTACACGCGTATCATTATATATCGCTCTTTTAGCAGCAGCAATTGACTTAGTAATTGGGGTTGCATATGGAGGTATTTCAGCGTTCTATGGCGGTAGAGTAGATAACATTATGCAACGTATTATGGAGATTATTAACGGTATTCCATACTTAATCATCGTTATTTTAATGGTAATCATTATGGGATCTGGTATATGGTCAATTACACTCGCAATGGCAATTACAGGTTGGATAGGGATGTCGCGTATCGTTCGTGGACAAATCCTTAAATTAAAAAATCAAGAATACGTATTAGCATCTCGTACATTAGGTGCAACAAATACACAATTAATTGTAAAACACTTAATCCCGAACGTAATGGGACCAATTATCGTAATGACAATGTTTACAATTCCAACAGCGGTGTTTGGTGAGGCGTTCTTAAGCTTCATCGGTTTAGGTATTCAGCCACCATTCGCATCACTTGGTTCTCTTGTAAATGACGGTTATAAATCAATTCAAACGTATCCGCATATGATGTTCATTCCTGCGGTTGTCATCAGTATATTAATTTTAGCGTTTAACTTAATGGCAGACGGATTACGCGATGCGTTAGATCCAAAAATGCGTAAGTAAAAGAGGGGAGAGGCAAAGATGAAAACATTGTTAGAGGTAAAAGATTTACAAGTCTCCTTTGATACACATGCAGGTGAAGTACAAGCTGTACGCGGCGTTACTTTTGATTTGAAAAAAGGGGAAACATTAGCGATTGTAGGAGAATCTGGTTCTGGGAAATCAGTTACTTCTAAAGCGTTAATGGGATTAATTCCGAATCCTCCTGGACGCATTAAAAATGGTGAAATCGTATTTGAAGGTCGTGACTTAACGAAATTAACAGAAAAAGAAATGCAGCAAGTACGTGGTAAAGATATCGCGATGATTTTCCAAGATCCAATGACATCATTAAACCCAACGATGACAATTGGAAATCAAATTATGGAAGGCCTTATTAAACACCAAGGAATGAGTAAAGCAGACGCACGTAAAGTTGCGTTGGAATTAATCGACCTTGTAGGTATTCCAAATCCAGAAGCTCGTTTAAAACAATATCCGCACCAATTCTCTGGTGGTATGAGGCAGCGTGTAGTTATTGCGATGGCATTAGCTTGTAACCCAAAATTATTGATTGCCGATGAGCCGACAACAGCGCTAGACGTTACAATTCAGGCGCAAATTTTAGAGCTTATGAAGGACATTCAACAAAAAACAGAAGCAGCAATCATTTTCATTACGCATGACTTAGGTGTAGTGGCGAACGTTGCGGACCGCGTAGCAGTTATGTACGCTGGTAAAGTTGTTGAAATCGGAACTGTAGATGAAATTTTCTACAATCCAAAACATCCGTATACTTGGGGCTTAATCGCATCTATGCCAAGTTTAGATGGCTCAGAGGAAGAGTTATACGCAATTCCTGGAACGCCTCCAGATTTATTGAAGCCGCCAAAGGGAGATGCTTTTGCACCACGTAACCCGCAGGCACTGAAAATTGATTTTGAAATGGACCCACCTTTATTTAAAGTAAGTGATACACACTATGCGGCAACTTGGTTACTTCATGAGCAAGCTCCAGAAGTAAGACCGCCGGCAGTCGTTGAAAAACGCATTCTTCAAATGAAAGCAGGTGAACAACATGACTAAACAACGTGAGAAATTAATTGAAGTAAAAAATGTAAAGCAGCACTTCGACGTGAGTGGTGGTGTTGTCAAAGCGGTTAATGATATTTCATTTGATATTTACCGCGGAGAAACATTTGGTCTTGTAGGAGAATCAGGTTGTGGTAAATCAACAACTGGAAGAACGATTATTCGTTTATATGATGCAACTGCTGGTGAAGTATTGTTCGACGGTGAAAATGTACATGGCAAAAAATCACGCGCAGAATTGAAGAAATTCAACCGTAAAATGCAAATGATTTTCCAAGATCCATATGCATCATTAAACCCTCGTATGACAGTAGGGGATATTATTGCAGAAGGTATTGATATTCACGGATTAGCGAAAAACAAAAAAGAGCGTATGGACCGTGTTCATGAATTATTAAACACAGTTGGCTTAAATAAAGAGCACGCAAACCGTTTCCCTCATGAATTCTCAGGTGGACAACGTCAACGTATCGGTATCGCTCGTGCACTTGCTGTAGAACCTGAATTTATCATTGCCGATGAGCCAATCTCAGCACTTGACGTATCAATTCAGGCGCAAGTTGTAAACTTACTGAAAAAGTTACAAAAAGAAAAAGGTTTAACATACTTATTCATTGCCCATGATTTATCAATGGTAAAATACATTAGTGACCGCATTGGTGTAATGTACCGTGGTCAAATCGTTGAATTAACAACAAGTGATGAGTTATATGCAAATCCAATTCATCCATATACAAAATCACTATTATCAGCAATTCCACTTCCAGATCCAGATTATGAGCGCAATCGTAAACGTATCGTATACGATCCATCTCAGCACAATTATGGTAGTGAAGAACCGACAATGCGTGAAATTCGCCCAGGACATTTCGTATTATGTTCTGAAGCGGAGTATAAGAAATATAAAGAGATTTATCAATAATAAAAAAGGCCATTCTTCTATTATTACTGAAGAATGGCTTTTTTCTACTATATAAAAGAGTTGTCACTATTTCTCGGTAAGTCGATATATTTAAAGAATCGCAAATATAAGTTTCCTATACGAATGACTACACCTTAATGAAACGCGTATTATTGCGCTTGAACAGAAACAATCTCCTCTTGTTCTTCAGGTTTAACAAGTGCATAACGCTCCCACGCTCTACTTTTCCAGCGGAAGAACATAATAATGGCGCGCGTCCATTCATCAATAGCAATTGCTAGCCAAATACCAACGAGTCCCATATCTAAATGGAAGGCGAAAAAATAACCGAGTGGTAAACTCATTAACACCATAGAGAATGCGCCGATTAAAACTGGGTACTTTGCATCACCAGCTGCGCGAAGTGAATTGATGATGACGATGTTCATCGTACGCCCTGTTTCAAGTAGTACACTTAGTAAAAGGACGCTTGCACCTAACGCAATAATGTGCGGATTATCTGTAAATAGTCCCATTAATTGTGTGCGGAATGTAATAACGAGAGCAACCATACATAAAGTGACACCAATCGCCCACTTTACACTTTTCCATACGCGTTCATACGCTTCATCTTTTTCACCACCGCCAACGAGGCGTCCGATAATAATTGCAGTTCCCATACCGATTGCAATAGCGAATAAATAAGTGAACATAGAAATGTTCGTAGCGTATTGTCTAGCCGCTAACGATTCCGTTCCTAAATATGTTGCATAGTATAAGAAGACAATTTGGCAAGCTTGATACATAACCTGCTCAAATGCAGATGGAATTCCGATTTTTAAAATTTTCCCGATATATTCTTTTGATAAGGTGAAATAATATTGTAATTTTACACGGTACTCCATAACGCGGTACAGTAACAAGAAGAAAACGATAAGCGCGATTAGCCTGCTGACAGCAGAAGAAATGGCAGCCCCTTGTACACCTAGCTCTGGGAAACCAAATTTTCCGAAAATGAGTACGTAGTTTCCGGCGATATGAATAATATTCATTCCAAGAGAAATAAACATCGCTTGCTTTGTGAAGCCATGTACGCGGATAATTGCGGCTAATGAATTAATAATAGCTTGAAGGAAAATAGCTCCTCCGACGATGGATAAATAGCTTTGTGCATACATAAGTACATCGCCTTGTAAGTTCATTGCCATCATCATATGTTTTGAGAATAAAAGAAAACCAGCGCTTATAACGAGTCCGACCACTAAATTTAATGTGACGGCTAAAGCTGATATTTTTGATGCTTCCATAAAACGTTTGGAACCGAGGTATTGAGATACGACGATGGCTGCGCCGTTCCCGATGACTTCTAGTACCAAAATAGCGATATGGAGATATTGATTCGCTGCACCAACCCCAGATACAGCATCGTCTGATAATGCACTTAACATGAAAGTATCAGCGATCCCCATTAACATAAATAGAAAAACTTCTAGAAAAATAGGCCATGTTAATAAGAATAAACTTAATTTCTCTGTAGGCCCGTTTTTTGCCTGAATTGCTGTCATGTCCGTCCCCTCTTTACCGATATCTATTTTTAGCAAAGTGTATCGTAACATACTTTCTTATCCTTTGCACTCATTTTAACCTACATATTTTTATTATGAAGAGAGTGCTATTTTATGATAAAAACAGAAGGATAATTATGCGTAAAGTATTATAAAATATAAAATTTGTTTTTCTCTGATAATTTAGAAAAATATAAAAATGACTATTTTCAACACTTTAGTAAGGATAATCAGCAATATGAAGCGTTTACAAAGGTTTGATTTTTAACAGAAAATTTTAATAAAATAGAAATATAAATATACAAAAAATATATTTGTGTGTATAATATGAATTATTAGAACATATATATATTTCTTTTTGTTTGAAAATGAAAGGGCTAACATTTTTGTGGAGGGTGGAAGTATGAAAAAAAAGATGCCAGTTTTTGTAGTATCAACAGTAGCAATGAGCATGATGTTAGGGGCATGTAGCTACCAAAAAGATGAACCGCAAGCGAACGCAAAAGGGGATAGCGGGAAAAGCGGTGCGAAGCAAGTTATTAATTTAATTGAAACGCAAGAAATTCCAACGATGGATCCAGCGTTATCAGCTGATGCAGTTTCTTCAAGAGTAATGACTAATACGATGGAAGGCTTATACAGTTTAGGAAAAGATGATAAGCTAATTCCTGGTGTAGCGAAGGAATTTAAAAAGTCAGAAGACGGTAAAAAATATACATTTACATTACGTGAAGACGCAAAATGGTCAAATGGTGAGCCTGTGACGGCGAAAGATTTCGTATATGCATGGCAAAGAGCAATTAACCCAGATACAGCTGCGAAATCAGCGTACATTATGTATGATATAAAAAATGCAGAGAAAATTAATAAAAAAGAGATGAGTCCGGATCAATTAGGTGTAAAAGCGATTGATGATCATACATTAGAAGTGGAATTAGACAATTCAATTCCATACCTTGTAGATTTAATGGTATATCCAATCTTCTATCCTGTGAATGAAAAGTTTGTAAAAGAACAAGGTACGAAGTTTGGTTTGGAAGCGAATACAACACTTTATAACGGACCATTTACATTAAGTGATTGGCAACATGAACGTAGCTTTAAAATGACAAAGAGCCCGTCATATTGGGACAATAAAGAAGTGAAGATTGAGGAAGTAAACTTTAATATTGTTAAAGATACGTCTACACCAATTAATTTGTATGAAACAAACGCAGTCGATCGAGCGACGTTATTAGCGGAGTTCATCGATAAATATAAAGGAAAACCAGATTTCCAAACAGTAGAAGATACATCTGTATTCTTCCTTCGTTTAAATCAAAAAGATCCAGCGTTAGCAAATAAAAATATTCGTAAAGCAATTTCACTTGCTTTTGAACGTAAACCGTTCGTTGATACATTATTAAATAACGGTTCTAAGCCAGCAACAGGATTAATTCCTGATAACTTCATTAAAGGACCGGATAAAAAGGACTTCCGTGCTGTAAATGGAGATATTGTAAAACCAAACGTGAAAGAAGCGAAGAAATATTGGGAAACTGGTAAAAAAGAGCTTGGTAAAAATGAAATCGAATTAGAGTTATTAAATGAAGATGTTGAATTATCGAAGAAAACAGGGGAATATTTAAAAGGTGAGTTAGAAAAGAATTTACCAGGTTTAACAGTGAAAATTAAACAACAACCATTCGCACAAAAACTAAAATTAGAAGATGCGGGCGATTTTGTCATGTCATTCTCTGGATGGAGTGCGGACTTCCCAGATCCAATTACATATCTTGATATGTTTGTAACTGACGGATCACAAAATAAAATGAAATATTCTAATCCGAAATATGATGAGATCATCATGAAAGCGAAAAAAGATGGAAGCGATGTAAATGCTCGCTGGAAAAGCTTACTAGAAGCAGAGAAAATGTTACTTGATGACGCTGCGATTGTTCCAGTATATCAACGTGGTAGAGCATACTTGCAAAGAGATTCAATTAAAAATATGTACAACCATAAATATGGCGGCGATTTAAGCTTTAAATGGGCGTCAGTAGAGAAATAAAAAAAGCAGGTGATTGCCTGCTTTTTTTAATACGTACGTTTCTTATAAATACCTTTCCCACCGACCTCGTTCCAGCCGGATTGCACATCCAAACTTTTATTAACAAACTTCATCTTTTCTTTTCCGCCAAAGAGTTTTTCACCAATGCTATTTGTAATGACACCAATCAATGCTGTTATTCCGATGATGAGGGTAGCAACAGTGACAAAATCAATAAAAAAAGCAATCATTTGCAAATTCCCCCTTTGCCTGTCTGTATTTTTATTGTATGAGATAAAAGATAAAAAAGAAAGAAATGTCAGAAAAATAATGGGTTTATTTTAGAAATCGTATAGACATGAATGAGAATGTTTGTTAAAATAAGAACAAATGTTCTTTAAGATTCTCACTTATATAGTCTTACATTTCTTAATTGATTTATCAAAAAAAGGTAAGAAAACGTTCTCGTTTTCATAGAAAAGATTATGAGGAAATAACTATAAATCATATGAAAAATCTATGAAAAGCAAGCGTTAAGAGGGTTGAAGATTATTGTTAAAGAACAGCTGAAGTAAGTGTGATTATGTTACATAGCAGTGAAATGCACGGAAGAGTTTTCTCAATTAGAAGGAAATTTACTGTATATTTCTTGCAAAATCTATTGTATAATGATTATAGAAGTTACTTATTAAAAGTAATTGTTGTTTACTAAAAGTTGTTGCTTACATGAAATGCAATTTTTTTACTTTGTTTTAAGACAAGGTATCGCGCAAAATTGCTGAATTTAGAAATTTAAACTGTAATTAGTACAGAATTTGTACTCTTTAAGGAGAGTGAGCTTTGTATGGTAACATTATATAGTTCTCCAAGCTGTACGTCTTGTAGAAAGGCGAAATTATGGCTAGAGGAAAATCATATTCCTTATACAGAACGTAATATTTTCTCAGATCCATTAACGATTGAGGAAATTAAAGAGATTTTACGTATGACAGAAAGCGGAACGGATGAGATTATTTCTACTCGTTCAAAAGTTTTCCAAGAATTAAATGTAAACTTAGAGTCTTTACCACTTCAAGATTTATATAAGATGATTCGTGACTATCCAGGGATTTTACGTCGTCCAATTATGATTGACGAGAAACGCCTTCAAGTAGGTTACAATGAAGACGAAATCCGCCGTTTCTTACCACGTACAGTAAGAACGTTCCAATTGCGTGAAGCACAGCGTCTTGTAAATTAATTATAATAATATGAAAACCTTCTACCTATTATATAGTAGAAGGTTTTTTTTAATGTTTCACATTGCGTAATCGAACTTGTTGTACGATAAAGCCGATGCATAAAATAGTGAAAATGAACAAATAGGGAATGCCTGCAGTGAAACTTGGATTGTTATGAAAAAAGGATGCAAGTCTGTCTTCATGTGTGACCATTTTGCCTGCTGTATAAGCGAGAATTGCTGCCCCGCAATAAATGAGGAATGGAAAGCGTTCCATAAGCATTAAAATGAGTTTGCTGCCCCAAATAATAATCGGGATAGAAATGAGCAAGCCGATTATTACGAGTGAAAATCTTCCGTGAGCTGCCCCTGCAATGGCAATAACGTTGTCAAATCCCATAACAAGGTCCGCGAATACAATTGTACGCACAGCTTGAAATAAAGTTGTTTTTCCTTGAATAGAAGAAAGATCGTTGCTATTATCAGTTAGTAAATTTACTGCAATGAATGTAAGTAAAATGCCCCCGATAAGCTGCAGAAATGGAATGTCGAGCAAATAGACAGCTAGTATAGTAAGGATAATTCTTAGTACGATTGCTAAAAGAGTACCGATCAAAATAGCTTTATTTCGTTTCGATTCAGGTAAATTTCGGCTAGCTAGTGCGATAACAATTGCGTTGTCACCACCTAATACAACATCGATACCGACAATCATTAGTACAGATGTTAAAAACTCTAAGTCCATTCGTCTGCCTCCATTTATGATGTTTTAATAAGCGAACTATATGTATGTGGTGAATCTTCTCTAATAAAAGTTTCACTTTATTACAGTGTACGGGGGAAGGTGGAAATGTATGTCCAAATTTTTTAGGAGTGAGAAATCGCTATAATGATATATTTGTGTAGATGGTCGATTAAAGATAGGCATATAACTATTTTTGTAAAATAAATCGATTTTATTTCCATTCTGGAGAATCTTATCATAAAATGAGAGTACAAGAATCTATTGATTTGTCATATGAGTGGGGAATCCCTTCATAACAATTCTAAGCAGGAAGGGAGAGTTGTATTTTGGATATTGAAAGAATTAATGATCATACGATGAAATTTTTTATTACGTACATTGATATAGAGGACAGAGGCTTTAATCGTGAGGAAATTTGGTATGACCGCGAAAGAAGCGAAGAGCTCTTTTGGGAAATGATGGACGAAGCTCGTGATCATGACGATTTCTTTATTGATGGGCCGTTATGGATTCAAGTGCAAGCAGTCGATAAAGGGATTGAAGTACTTGTAACGAAAGCAGAACTTTCAAAGGATGGACAAAAGCTAGAACTACCAATAGGTGTAGATAAAATTATAGACATTCCTCTAGATGAAGGTATTGAATCATTATTCCAGCAAGAATTAGTGGAAGAGGTAGAGGAACAAGCAGGTACAAACTTTAACGAAGATGGTACGTTTGGCTTTTTAATTAAGTTTAATGATTTTGAAGATGTCATTTCATTAAGTCATCGTCTTATCTTTGAAGATATAAAAGATGAGCTGTATTCATTTGAGGACCGCTATTATGTATATGTGGAATTCGATGAAGTGCTACATGATGAGGAAGAAATTGATCGCATTTTAAGTATTGTTTTAGAATACGGAGAAGAATCAACTTTAACAATTCATCGTGTAAGTGAGTATGGGAAACAAATTGTGAAAGAGCATGCGCTTGAAACAATTCGCAATAATTTTCCTGCTAAAACGTAGGCCGATTTCTGTAGTATGAAATCGGCTTTTTATATGAAGAATAGGAAAGCTTTCTTAGTAAGGAGGTAAGAGATGAAAAATACGTTAAAGTTGATTTTCTTTGTTTTACTATTGTTCGCATTATTTGTTTCATTACGTATGTTTATTGATGTGGCATTTTATTCGGATGTAATTGGGATAAAAGATGTTTCGATTTTAGGTATTATTAGTATTTTATTTACGGTATCTGCATTTTTAATTGGCTGCGTTATTTTCTTAGAGAACCGTCATCCGTCAAAAACACTTACATGGCTCATTGTTTTAGGTATTTTTCCCGTATTTGGATTCTTCGCTTATTTATTATTCGGACAGAACTTTCGAAGGAAGAGAATGTTCCAAAAGAAGGCGTTGCTCGATGAACAAGCGTTTTTACAATATAAGGGACATGAAGATTACGAAGAACGGATTTTGCGCAATCATAAGCATCAAGAGCTGTTATTTCGTTTAGCGGATCGCTTAGGCGCTTTAAATATTTCATTTCAAACTGAAACGAGAACATTAACAAATGGAGATGAAACGTTTCAGGCTATTTTAGATGGATTAAAACGAGCGAAACATCACATTCATATGGAATATTACATTGTGCGTGATGATAAACTTGGAACAGAAATTAAAGATATTTTAATACAAAAATCAAAAGAAGGCGTAGTCGTTCGTTTTTTATATGATGCGGTTGGAAGTTTTAAATTATCAAAATCATATATTGAAGAGTTAAACGGTGCAGGTGTCGAAATGATTCCGTTCTTCCCTGTGCGCTTTCCGATTTTAAACGATAAGATTAATTATCGAAATCACCGAAAAATCGTTATTATTGATGGAAATGAAGGATTTGTAGGTGGATTAAATATTGGTGATGAATATTTAGGAAAGGATAAGTACTTCGGCTTTTGGCGAGACACGCATTTATATTTGCGTGGTGAAGCTGTGCAAAGTTTGCAGCTTATTTTCCTTCAAGATTGGTTTTATATGACTGGTGAGGCTGTGCTAGCCCCTGAATATTTACAAGCGAAAGCAGTTGAGGGGGAGCATTGGGGAGGCGTGCAGCTCGTTGCAGGTGGGCCGGATAATAAATGGGAAACAATTAAACATTTATATTTTGCTATGATTGCTTCTGCGCGGAAATCCATTTGGATTGCAACGCCGTATTTCATTCCGGATGATGATATTTTATCCGCATTAAAGGTAGCTGCGCTTGCTGGTATCGATGTTCGTTTGTTAATGCCGAGTAAGCCTGATAAGCGCACTGTCTTTTACGCATCGAGATCGTATTTCCCAGAGCTTTTAGATGCAGGGGTAAAGATATATGAATACGAGAAAGGTTTTCTCCATAGTAAAGTTGTCATTGTCGATTCTGATTTAGCTTCAATTGGGACAGCGAATATGGATATGAGAAGTTTTCATTTGAACTTTGAAGTAAATGCCTTTTTATATGATACAGATAGCATTCGAAAACTTGTTCAAGATTTTAAAGACGATTTAGAAGAATCAAGTGAAATTCACGTCGATCGTTTTCATAAAAGGCGTCTTCATAGACGAATTGTTGAATCAACGTACCGGTTATTATCGCCTTTATTATAAAAAGAGATGTCCAAAATTGGGACATCTCTTTTTTAAAAGGAATTTGTAATAAATTGTAGAATATAAGGAGCTGAAAGGGTGTGATTCCGATATTTATCGCAAAAAGAGAAAACGGAGAAAAAATTCATCTACTCGATCATCATGATGAAGAGCTTTTACACCATATGCGCAAAAGGGAAAGTTTCTTTTGCATAGCTTGCGGGAAGGAAGTACTAATGAGATTAGGAAAACAAAAAAGGTGGCATTTTGCTCATAAGAAAGTAGATTCATGTTTAGCCTTTTATGAAGCAGAATCTATATATCATATGTACGGTAAAGAATTGTTATATCGGTGGTTCAAACGTCAAAATGTTCATGTAGAGATAGAGCATTATCTACCAGAGATTCAGCAACGACCGGATATTTTTATAGAGAGAGCAGGGAGAAAAATTGCGATTGAATACCAGTGCGCGAATCTTTCTATAGAACAGCTCTGCAAACGAACCTATTCGTATTGGCGAGCTGGTATACGGGTCATTTGGATTATTGGTGGAAATCAATTGAAGAAGCAATCAGCATATTGGATGAAATTCTCCTCACTTATGGCTTTCTCCTTACAATCTTATCCTCAGCCACTTCTTATTTTCTTCTGTTCGAAACAAAAATCATTTATGAAATGCACGTTTATTACATCATTTTCTACAAGCGTTGCTTTTTCACATATTATATATTTACCAATTGAAACGACTACTTTTGAAATGCTCTTTTCTCCTGTTCCTTTCCAAAGGGAAGTATTAAACCGAGAATGGAAGAGGCGAAAGGACTATTTTCGTCAAAACGCTTTGCCCATCTTGAATTATAATGATAAGTCACTATTGCGCCTCTTATACCAATGTAAATGTAACCCAGCAAATTTCCCTTCTGAAATTGGTGTGCCACTCCCGTCCACATTTGCTTTTCGAACAAATCCATTTATATGGCAAGCTTTTATATACATGAAGTGTATAGGTGGGCTTGCGGTAGGGGATTGTATTTCCCTCAAGTATGTGTGTAGTTATATAAAAAAGTATACGAAAAGGTGTATGCTCCCGTACTTTTCACAGCATATATGGAAAGTGGCAGTTACTGAATATATGACATTTTTATGTTATGCAGGTGTCTTGCAGAGAGTAGGGACTTATAAGTACCGGAAAATACGGGGGATATCCATGTTAAAAACAGAGGAGGAAGTTATGAAATATGATGAAAGGAGTTTAGCGTATGCCTTATCTTTATTTGAGGCAAAGTACAACATGAGAGAAGGAAAAGCGGATATAATAAAGACTGATCGTGAAGGAATTACATAAGAAAAATCGAATTGTATGTAAGTAGAGATATTTAAAGGAGGGCTTAAAGCATGTCTGAACAAAACACAGCAAAAACATTACCGGATCGTAACGAAATTGAAGAATCAAATACGTGGCGATTAGAAGATATTTTCCAAACAGATGCAGAATGGGAACAAGAATTCCAAGCTATTAAAGAGCTATTACCGAAGTTAACTGAATTTAAAGGGAAACTTGGTGACTCTGCGAACAATTTACTTGAAGCATTGCAATATGAAGATGAAATTTCAATGCGATTAGGTAAGTTATATACATATGCACATATGCGTTACGATCAAGATACAACAAACTCTGTGTATCAAGCGTTAAATGACCGCGCGACAAATTTATATTCACAAGTATCTAGTAGCACAGCATATATTGTGCCTGAAATTTTATCGATTTCAGAAGATACATTGCAAACATTCTTGAAAGAAAATAGAGACTTAAGTGTATATGAACATGCGTTAGAAGAAATTACGCGTCAACGCCCTCACGTATTATCTGAAGCGGAAGAGGCTTTATTAGCAGAAGCATCTGAAGTAATGAGTGCGTCAAGTAATACATTTGGTATGTTGAATAATGCGGATTTGAAATTCCCATCTATTAAAGGTGAGGATGGAGAAGAAGTAGAGATTACACATGGTCGTTACATTCAGTTTTTAGAAAGTGATGATCGTCGTGTGCGTGAAGATGCATTTAAAGCTGTATATGAAACGTACGGAAAATATAAGAATACATTTGCAAGTACGTTAAGCGGAGCTGTGAAACGTAATAATTTTAATGCGCGCGTTCGTAAATACGACTCTGCACGTCAAGCGGCATTAAGTAATAATAATATTCCTGAAGCAGTGTATGATCAACTTGTTGAATCTGTAAATGATAATTTACACTTGTTACATCGTTACATTGATATTCGTAAGCGTGCACTAGGGCTTGATGAGCTTCATATGTATGATTTATATACACCACTTGTACCAGAAGTGAAAATGAACGTGAAGTATGAAGAAGCGCAAGACATGTTATTAAAGTCTTTACATGTACTTGGTGATGAGTATGTTGATATTTTAAAAGAAGCATATGAAAATCGTTGGGTAGATGTGTATGAGAATAAAGGAAAACGAAGCGGAGCATATTCATCTGGTGCGTATGGAACAAATCCTTATATTTTAATGAACTGGCATGATAATGTAAATAATTTATTTACACTTGCTCATGAATTTGGTCATTCTGTGCATAGTTACTACACAAGAAAAACGCAGCCGCACGTATACGGTGACTATTCAATCTTTGTTGCGGAAGTAGCATCAACTTGTAATGAAGCGTTGCTAAACGATTATTTATTAAAAACGACAGAAGATAAGAAAGAGCGTCTATACTTATTAAATCATTATTTAGAAGGATTCCGTGGTACTGTATTCCGTCAAACGATGTTCGCAGAGTTTGAGCATATTATTCATAAGAAAGTACAAGAGGGACATGCGGTTACGCCAGACATGTTAACGGAGATCTACTATGATTTAAATAAGAAATATTTCGGTGATGCTTTAGTAATTGATGAAGAAATTGGTTTAGAGTGGTCACGTATTCCGCACTTCTACTACAACTATTACGTATACCAATACGCAACAGGATTTAGTGCAGCAACTGCTCTATCTAAACAAATTTTAGAAGAAGGGCAACCAGCAGTAGAACGCTATATTAATGAGTTCTTAAAAGCAGGAAGTTCGGATTATCCAATTGAAGTGCTGAAAAAAGCTGGAGTAGATATGGCATCTCCAGAACCGGTAAAAGAAGCATTGCAAGTATTTGAAGAGAAATTAAATGAATTAGAAGCATTATTATTTGAAGAGAAGTAATAGAAAAGACGAGGGATTTCTCCTCGTCTTTTTGTTTACATGTTATTTTGTCGATATTTGTCGGGAGAATAAATCGAATTGTCTTCTTTTTTCTAAACTAGAAGGCAGTTTTACAGTTCATTAAAACCCTTTAAATCGTTTTTTATGGTTGAAATAAGAGAGAGCGATGACAATGACTCCGAATAAAAGAGGAAAGGCAATCATTTTAGGAAAAGCTTGTAGTAGGGAGAGGATGTACAAGAAAAAAGAAACAATGATAGCTAGAATGATAAGTAAAATATACGTTTTTTTCATACAAAACACCTCCAAAATAGCTTTTTTATAGCTTATTCAAAAATGAAAACGTTTAGAATGTGACAAAAGTGTGAAATTCGACAAAAGGGGTTGTCATCTGACGTCGAATCTTGTAATATAATAAGCGTGAACGAATTCACATACAAACATATACCCCTTTGTTTGAACGTGAAAATTTCTCCCATCCCCTTTAATATTTTTATAAGCCGTAAAGAAAAAGACCTGGTGTTTACACCAGGTCTTTTTCTTTTGCTATCCATTTCCAATAACGCTCACATTTTACGTCAATCATTTGTACTTTTCGTTTCAGTTGTAATTTTTTTAGTTCACGTTCAATTTCTTGCTTCGAGCAGTCATATATAAATGCTACTTCTTTTGAAGAGATAAATTGTGTCGCTTCCAGGAATACTTCTAAAGGTGGTAATGGCTCTGGCTCGATTTCACATTTTACAAGTTCTTTCAATAATTGTACGTAGACGTCGTAGGAATACGTTCCAGCGATTTTAATACCTTCTTCATCTGAATTTGCATGAAAGAATACGAGAGAAGGTATTTCTGTAATATGCATCTCATTTGTGAATTTTAAGTCACATTGGAAAGCCTTTTTTGCACTAGCGGAATATAGGTCTTTTTTAAATTCTTCTACATCAATATTGCTATCTTTTGCGCATGCAAGTAATAATTCGCAGTCAGGATTTGATACATTTTCAAGGAAAATGTATTCTTGGAGTTTTCGCAAAAACTTCGAACCTGCTTTTCGGCCCTGCAACTCCGCTGCTTTAATTGCCATCGAAACTAAATATGGTGTTGACGATGCTTCTTGCATATGTACCTTTCCATCACATGAAAAACCCTGTAAACTTGTTGTCTTTTCCCACACAAATCGAATATTAGCAGGTTTATTCCATTTGTGTGAGGAAGCGTTCGTTCCGTCCACTTTTCCTGTTACGATATGACGAATAGAGAAGTATTTCCCATATTCAAGCCATAGTTTAATAATAAAGGGTTCAATTTCCCAGCAATCTTTACAAAGTGGATCAATAAATAAATATGCTTCTACAGACTTATGCTCACATGCGGAAGGAGATGGCATATTGATATGCTTTGCTTCCTGTTTATCCATTATAGTTCACCTGTTTCGTCTGGAGTATTAACCATATGCTGAGCAGTTAATGCTAAACGTTCAAAAACGAACTCTCTTATATGACCGTGCACTCCTGTGTCATCCATTGCTTGCTCCATGCACGATAGCCAAGCCTCTGCTCGTTTTGGAGTAATCTCAAACGGGAGATGGCGTGCTCTTAACATAGGATGACCATGTTCTTCCGTATACAAATTAGGACCACCTAAATATTGTGTTAAAAATTGCTTCTGCTTCCTAGCTGTTTCTGTTAAATCATCCGGGAAGATGGGAGATAGGTCAGGGTGTTTACTGACATAGGAATAAAATGTGTCTACTAATATTGCAATGCATTGTTCACCGCCAATTGCTTCAAATGGTGTCATCGGTTGCTTGCTCATCCTTTTAAACTCCTTTTTCCATGAAATGTATATCTATTGTAGCAATGGAATGTTAGGGAGGGCAAATAAACAGCCTTCATAACGTTCTTTGCTTATTCTACAGATGTAAAAGAATCTTTTCCTTTTCAAAAAGTGAGATGTATCCACTAGTAGAACGTATTCACTAGTGGAATTTTCACTTTAGCGTGCTTTGTTTTGTTTGGCAAGGAAAAAGCGTTTTACTTTATTATTTGTATGACGGATTGGTATGTCGTGTTGCTTTAATAAATGAATAAATGCAGCTTTGCCTGCTTCTTCATCTTGCACTTCAAATTCAATTTCATAATCATCGTGATTGTAATAGAAACTATGATCAAAGACAAGCGTTCCGCCTTCAAATAGTGTTTCGGCTCTTTCAGTTGTTAAACTACCCATATAAGTTAAAGTAGAAACAGGAATTTGTAATGTGTGTAGTTGATCTACTACAGCGCCTTGAATAATTGTATTTGTTTCCATCATCAATCTTGCTTCATCTGCTGTTATAACTTGATGCGTTTCTAACAAGCCGACTTCTGCAGGTTGTTTCAATGTTAATGTATAAGTTTCTCCTTTATGACGAATACGAAGTGCAGAGCCAGCTTCCTTTAATGAGAAGTTCGGTGTTTCAAAATAGTGATTCACTTGTTTCGTAAATACCTCAATAGAAAATGATTTACATAATGCATGGAATTCTTCTTCTGTAACAATATTTTTAAATTCAATTTCAATTTCTTGTGTCATTGTATGCGCGCTCCTTTTGAAAAATAATTCTTTAAACATTATCGCTTTTTCACAAATTTGGTTCAATGTTTTATTTGTTTGCGTCCATGTTATGATACAATAATACTGTTAAGTAAGACAGGAAGTTGAGATGGAGGAGTTAGAGCATGCAAAATAAAATCCAAGTTAAGAGCGTAGAAAAGAGAGAGAATGCTCTTATTTTTTGTGCGGAAAATAGTGAAATAGAGGTAAAGGGGTTAAGTGCGCGTAATCACGTACTTGTAGACTCAGACAATTTATCATTTTTATATATCTTAGAAAACGAATCATCTTTCATTTATGTAAGTATTCCGCACACATGCTGGGAAGCAATGCATGAAGCGATGAATAACGATGTGGTTATGTTTGTTCGCGTGAATGACATTGAAATGGAATTAGAAGGATTAAAAGAAGAAGTAGAATATTTAGTTGAAAATATTGAAGGTAATGCAAATTACGGAGAAGAACTAGTAACTGCTGTAGAAAAAGTATTTCTATAAGCAAATGGATTGATTTTGGTGGTGGTTGAAATGAATCGAAATTGGGAAGAATTTTTAGCACCTTACCATCAAGCGGTGGCAGAGCTGAAAGTGAAACTAAAAGGAATGCGTACTCAATTTGCAATGTTAACAGAGCATTCTCCAATTGAGTTTGTAACAGGAAGGGTAAAGTCGGTTGCAAGCATTATTGATAAAGCGGAGAAGAGAAATGTACCGTTAGACAGGCTAAGAGAAGATATGCAAGACATCGCAGGCCTTCGAATGATGTGTCAATTTGTTGATGAGATTAAGCCTGTTGTAGAATATCTTAGAAAACGAAATGACTTTGAAATCGTGGAAGAGCGTGATTATGTCACGCAAAAGAAAGATAGTGGTTATCGTTCTTATCACGTTGTTATTAGTTATCCTGTTCAAACAATTCAAGGAGAACAAAAAGTGTTGGTAGAAATCCAAATACGTACGTTAGCAATGAACTTTTGGGCAACAATTGAGCATTCTTTAAATTATAAATATAGTGGACGTTTTCCTGAAGATATTAAAATACGCTTGCAACGTGCAGCGGAAGCAGCATTTTTATTAGATGAAGAAATGTCTTCTATCCGTCTTGAAATTCAAGAAGCGCAGAAAGCTTTTTCAAGAAAGCAAGAAACGAAAGATTCCGAATCATAAACTAAAGGGTGTTGGGCGATGAAATTTACAATTATGTCAAAGGGAGATCAATCATCAGATGCACTGGCAAGCACGATGAAAGAATACTTGCTAGATTTTGGATTTATAATGGATGAACAGGAACCCGATATTGTAATTTCTGTTGGGGGAGATGGAACGCTTTTATATGCGTTTCATCGTTATTATAATCGATTGGATGAAACAGCATTTGTTGGTGTACATACAGGGCATTTAGGTTTCTATGCAGATTGGTTACCGACAGAAGTAGAGAAATTAGTAATTGCAATTGCTAAAACACCATTCCAAGTGGTGGAATATCCGCTTTTAGAAGTGATTATTCGCTATGTGAATGGGAGTAAAGAGTCGCAGTATTTAGCGATGAATGAAGCGACTGTAAAAAGTGCAGAAGGTACATTAGTAACAGAAGTGGAAATACGCGGAGAGTACTTTGAAACGTTCCGCGGGGATGGCCTTTGTATTTCTACTCCTTCGGGAAGTACTGCGTATAATAAGGCGCTTGGCGGAGCAATTATTCACCCTTCTATTGAAGCGATTCAAATTGCGGAAATGGCATCGATTAATAACCGTGTGTTTCGTACGGTAGGTTCGCCGCTCGTATTGCCGAAACATCATACATGCGTGCTGAAGCCGACTGCAGGAATGAACTTACAAATTACGGTGGACCATTTAACGATGGTTCATCAAAATGTGAAATCAATTCAGTATCGCGTGGCAAATGAGAAAGTACGATTCGTTCGTTTCCGTCCATTTCCGTTCTGGAAACGAGTTCGTGACTCGTTTGTTGCAGATAAATAGAAAGGGTTTATATATTTGAACAGATTTACATTGAAATGGGATATAGACTCGGCTGAGGAAGGAACTTTGGTTAGAGAATTTTTAAAAACAAAAGGGATCTCCAAAGCCGCATTAACGGATATAAAGTTTCATGGCGGATCTATAGAAGTAAATGGTCAACATGCGAGCGTTCGTCATCAGTTGCAAGCTGGTGAAGAATTACGTGTCTTTTTTCCAGTAGAGGAAAGAAGTGAAGGGATGATTGCTGAAGATATTCCTTTATGTATCGTATATGAAGATGATGCAGTTCTTGTCATAAACAAAGAGGCAAACATGTCAACGATCCCGTCTAGAGAACATCCGGCAGGAAGTGTTGCGAATGCGCTCTTATCTCATTATGATAAGCGACATCTTGCAAGTACGGTGCACATCGTAACGAGGTTAGATCGTGATACTTCAGGGCTTATGCTTATTGCAAAAAATCGTTTCGTACATCATCTTTTATCGAAACAGCATCAACAAAAAGCTGTGAAAAGAACGTATGAAGCGATTGTTCACGGTGAGATGGTAGAAAGAGAAGGAACGATTGACGCACCGATTGGACGAAAATCGGATAGCATTATTGAGCGAACCGTTTGTGAGGAGGGGCAAAGAGCCGTTACTCATTTTAGAGTGATCGATAGCGTCAATCATAAGACGCACGTATCACTTGAGCTCGATACAGGGAGAACGCATCAAATTCGTGTGCATATGGCGTACATAGGACATCCGCTACTTGGCGATAATTTATATGGTGGAAAAAGAGATGAAATGAAACGACAAGCGCTTCACAGTACATCCTTGACGTTTTATCATCCTATTTTAGAGAAAGAAATGTCTTTCACTACACCGATTCCAAGCGATATGCAAGCGGTATTAAGACATACTTAAAAAGGGAACAAAATTCTTATGTAACGAAGAATTTTGTTCCCTTTTTCTTAGCGGAATAATATTAAAATTTGATTGTCGCCCGTGCGCTTTATAACGAAAAAGCCACTTTCAGATTTTGTAGCAATGCCATCGTTATTTGGACGACAATATCCATGCGTTTCGCAAGTACCGTCATCACGTACTAACATTTGTCCAATTAATCCGACAGGAAGCCACTCGTTACGGTCTTTTCTTGCTATATATTTGCAAGCTGGATCCCATTCTGTATTTAAAAGAGGTTGTATGTCTTGCGATTCCGTACGTACATATTGACGTTTTCCGAAGCTATCTGTTTTATAGCGTTTTTGCCAACTTAAAGCACCGCTATTTCCTATAAGAGCGGGGGTGGCACTAGATATTCCTAAGATGAATGAATCGTTTGAAGTAGCGATTCGAATTTTTTCTTCGCTACTAAATGTAACGAAATAACCTACATCAATAAAAGTATTGTCTACTGTTTCAAACATTTGCGCAAAATCAGTTCCGCTTGCATTGTAAGAAGCGCCCTCAATGTACATTTCTCCATTATGAGCAAGCCACTTTGCACCGATATTATGATCGGTTTCATTTGTACCGTTTGCAATAAACCAAGAATAAGATTCATCTGCTGCGCCGAAGCGCCCCATAATATGGCTACCTGCAAAATGAGCTGTTGATGTATGATTACCTTCCGCATGAGAAGAGAATCCGTTAGCGATAGTCGCGGTTCCTTCTGCATGTGCTGCTTCGCCTAAAGCGATTGTATGTTTACCTTCCGCATGAGAATAGGAGCCACCTGCTGTCGTTTCACTTCCTTCACTATGGGAACTATGTCCAGTTGCTTTCGTTTTTGATCCTTCTGCATGAGAGAAAGAACCTTTTGCATGTGTCAGAAGTCCTTCTGCATGTGAAGCTGTACCCTCTGCATGAGAGTGAAGACCCTCTGCATATGCATACCGCCCATCTTTTTTTACTTTTGTATTTTCAGATGTAGGGGTCTGAATGATAATCGTTTTTTCTGTTTGTATATCACCTGACGGTACTAATGCTTCTTTAATTTTTTTTACTTGATTTATAATAGCAGCTGGAATGTCTGCTTCCGCTTTTTTATTTATTGCTACAGGGCTGTTTTCTTCTGTATTCTTCTCTACTTGCTCAGAAGGCACAATCTGTTCAATATGAGTAGAGAGAGGTTTATTTTTTTGCTGCATCTTTGCTTTTCTATTATCAATTATGCGGCTCATTACAGCATTCTGTAATGAGACATATTTTGGTCTATCTTTGTTTTTTGTGGAAGCCTCTTGTTCTTCCAGTTCTTCTACAGCTGCAGCTCGAATGCTGCACCAGTTGTTAATTCCGTACATGGGCAGATAAAAAGGCGGGCATTTTCTTTTTTGTTTAGAAGATTTTTTCTTCATTCTGTCACCTCCTGCGACAGTATATGCCGTGTCATTAAAAAAAGATGCACTTTATTGCATCTTTTTTTAATGACTTTACCCAATTTTTATCCCACTTTAATGGACGGGCTGCCCATTAAAGTGGGATTGGTGAGGGCTGATTAAAGTTTCACTTTATATGAGAGACGCCTAAAGGATACGGTAATCCTTACATATGAGTTATGAAATTGGGCGGAATTTCTCAGGGACAAAAGGCAGGGAGGAAGGAACGGAAACAATCTCCATTTCAGGATAACGTAGTCCAGTTAGTTTGCCACCAAATACAGCACCAGTGTCAATATTGACTGTATGATTTACAAAGCGAGGTTCTTTTACGGGTGTATGTCCATATACAACCCAAGCTGTTCCTTTATACTCCTTCGCCCAGTCGCGACGGACAGGTGAACCGTCAGCATGTTTTTCTCCAGTGATATCGCCATATAATACAAAGGTTTGTACTTTTTTATCTTGTCTTCCTATGTAATCTTGCCGAATGCCGGCGTGACACACGAGTAACCTTTTCTCATCGAGTACGTGATATAAAGGGGATTGCTCGTAAAGTGTGATGAATTTTTCTTTTATCATGTTTTGTTTATGAGAAGGCAGTGCTTCATATTCAGCAACAGTTGTTTCGAGTCCATGAGCGATTGTTACATTACGCCCAAGGAAAAATCGGTATAGTTTATTACAGTGATTTCCCGGAGCGTAGTAAGCTACTTTTTTATGTATGACAAGTTCCCATACAATTTCAATCATACGTAATGAATGAGGGCCGCGATCTGTAATATCACCAACAAATGCAAGTTTGCGTTGATCAGGGTGAATCGGTAGACCGCTACTCCAGTTATACCCTAGCTTCTCTGTTAAATTTTGAAACTCTTGTAAGCATCCATGTATATCCCCTATAATGTCATATTTCATATTTAAACCTCCATCATATTTTTCATTAGTATATCTAAAAAAGGATAGAGATAAAAATATACCGTTTTTGTGCTTCAGTTAAACATAAAGATTTTCGTTCTTGAGCGGACGTTTAAAACAAATCCAATCGCTATCATGTATGTGAGTAAGGAACTTCCTCCGTAGCTCATAAGGGGTAATGTGATTCCTGTAATAGGTAGTAGTCCGATTGTCATCCCGATATTTTGAAATACTTGAAAAGTAAACATTCCGATTGTACCAGCGCAGATGTAACTACCGAAAGGGTCATTACTTTCTATAGCGATATGAATCATGCGGAAAATAAGTAGGAAAAAAAGTGCAATAATGACGCTTGCGCCTAAAAATCCGAATTGCTCAGCGACATTAGTGAAAATAAAATCTGTATGTGGTTCTGGAAAGTATACTTGTCCATTTTCCCAACCTTTTCCTTGCATTTCTCCTGATCCAGTAGCTAAGAAAGCTTGTCTTAATTGATAGCCTTGCGCATCATATTTGTATGGAGCTAACCAGCCGTAGAAGCGATTTAATTGATATTCTTGTAAAATGTGTGCTTTAAAGAATTTTGTATGAGTAAAAAAAATATACGTTAATGTAACGCCAGCTGCAAAGATACCGGAAGCTAACCCGAAAATAAAACGCCAACGTATACCAGAAACTAATATCATTGCTGCAAGCATAGCTGAAATTACCATTGTGTTTCCTAAATCAGGTTCCTTTGCGATAAGTAGTAGGGGCGGCAAACTTGTTGCGCATATTTTTCCGAGTAATAAAAAATCATCGTGTATTGTTCGGTAAAAATATTTCTCATTGTGATTTGCTATAATTCGTCCGGTGACGATAATTAAAAACAATTTCATAATTTCAGAAGGCTGGAAATTTCCGATGCCTGGGAGCCTGTACCAAGCGGTCGCACCTTTAATTGTAATGGCACCTGGTACTTGAAGTTCTAGCCCAATTAGTAGTACCAATGCAAAGCTATATAAATACCAAGCAATTTTTTGATAACGATCGAAATCGATAATCATAATAACACCAATGGCTATGAATCCAATGAAGTACCACTGGATTTGCTTTAATACAAAATTTACATTTTGCAAAAATGGTGGTAAAGAGGCTTGTGCACTTGCAATTGCAAAGCAACTAACAGTCCCAATGGCAAATAAGATGCATAGTAATACGTAGTCTATTTGATATTGAGAATTTGGATCTTTCAATGTATGTATTCCTTTCTATCGCCTAGTAAATATGTGGATTATGTCATGAAAAAAATAATATACAAGCAGACTATGCATACATTTATTCCACTATTTGCGGGAAGTCATACATCACAAGGAAGGAATTCCCCCTTGTGATGGATTAGATTGCATGGAGTTCTTTTGTAACTATATTCAAACAATGAGAAAGGCGAGTATGTGTATCGGTCGTTGGAATGAGTTCTGGATATAGCTGATAAAATGTTGTAGCGTTTTTATACCATTCGCAAGCTTTTAACAGACTCGTTTTGTAATAGTCAATCTCTTGTAGAAAACCATATTTTTTTGAATGTAAAACGAGATGTGAAAAATCTTCGCAACCTTCAAGGTATTTGTGATGTACTTGCTGTCCCGTATGAAGGCGGAAAGAACTTAAAGGTTCCGTAATATAGATTGCATCACCTTTGGAAAGTAAACTGATCCAAGAAGCCATATCCACACTACAATTATAATTTCTACCATTTAAAGTACCGAAAGGTTCTGTTAATAGGCATTTTCGAAAGAGTACAGTCGTAGGTTCACCAATAATATTTTGCCCTAGTATAAGCATACGGTTTCCAAAATCTTTCCCATTTAGTAGAGTATCTTCATCATATAATCTTTTCATGGAGGGGTGTTGTTCAATTATATCTCCATCATCATTAATCCAAGTACGATAAGATGTAATAAGTGCGAGATTTTGATTTAAGTCTTTTTGGAAATAAAACATCATTTTTTCAATTTTATTATTATAAAATATATCATCATCCATTAAGAAATTTATGTACTCTCCATTTGATTGTTCTAAAAGCATAAGGGCGTTATGAAATTGTCCTAAAGTAGAGGGGTTTCGAATGTACGTTATATGTTTATGCTTATGTAAATAATCTCTGTATATTAATTTTTCTGTTTCATTATTTGTGCTATCGTCTCCTACAATAATTTCAATGTTTGGATAGGTTTGTGCTAATGCGCTTTCTAGAGCGATTTTAAAATAATGAGGCCGATTATAGGTTGGAATAAGGATGGAAACGAGAGGCGGATTTTTTATATTATTCATATACAACTACCTTTCGGAAATTTTTTGTGTAAGAATAATATCTTGATAGCTTGTGTATTCAGTTCTGCTACACCATGAACCATAATGGGGAGGAGTCTGCAATTCTAGTCCATACTTATTTAATAGGGTACGAATATCTTCCTCAGGATAGGCAACTGCGAAATTTGGGATCTCTTTATTTAGAACATAACAATTGTCAATTTGATGATAAAAACCTAACGCACTTAGACCTGCATTTAAATAATAGGAAGACTCAGGATTAATTAAAAAGAAAGTAATAAAACATCTCCCATCCTTTTTCAAAACTCGAGAAATTTCACTTAAGTAATGCTCTAATTCTTTCGGAAGAAGATGGGTAAATACAGACGTTAAAAAAATAAAGTCAAATGATTCATCTTCATATGGAAACTTGTATTGAGAAGCATCTTCTTTTCCATCGGGATTGTAGAATTGGTTATATATATCGACATGTTCAAAATGGAAATTGTTACGGCGTGTTGAAATGTTATTTTTGCACCATGTAATTCCCTTATTAAATAAGTCAAATCCATAATAATTACCATCATCGCTTAAATAGTTCATTAATGGAACCGCTATCCGGCCGATACCACAGCCTACATCTAACACTGTTTCATTTGATTTTAAATTGCCAATTTCAATAAAATACTGCATAAACTCTTTTCCAACTTCTTCAAAATGACCACCTACATATTGAACGAGTTCTGGGGGTGGAATTAATGTGATTTTTTTCTCATTTTCGTTCAAAAAATTCACACCTTTCTTATAGTAAAGTAGGAAATTTCTACCTTATATTGAGGGGAGCTTTGCTTTTATTCATTACAAGATTTGTTTTCATGAATTAGTAGTATAATAGTACCCCTCAATTAAATAATTTTTTATTCTATTCTTTTCTCCAAAAAATACCGAAATCATCGATTTGAGTCATAGGAGTTTTTATGTTTCTTTCACTTCTGAAATCTGTTACGGCCTCTGCGCATGTTATCAGTCCATAATCATCAATAATAATAAAGCCACCTATTGAAACTTTATCGTATAAATTTACAAGACTATCCATCGTTGATTCATACATATCACCATCAAGGCGAGCAATTGCAATTTTTTCTATCGGTGCTGAAGGCAATGTATCTTTAAACCAACCCTTTAAAAATTTCACCTGATCATTTAATAAATCATATTTTCTAAAGTTTTCTTGCACTGTTTCTAAAGAAACTCGTAAGTAATCGAATGTGTGCAAATAATCACCGTAATCTTTCGGATATTGTTCTAAGTTAGGTGCGGGCAAACCTTCAAACGAATCAGCAACCCATACAGTACGATCCGTAATGTTGTTTGCTTGTAAAAACCCATTCATAAAAATGCATGATCCTCCGCGCCATACACCAGTTTCAATAAAATCGCCTTCTATATTTTCTCTGACTACAGTCTCCATCGCCTCTTGTAATTGATTCATACGTTTTCGACCAACCATACTGTGTGCAGCTCTTGGCCAATCCTTACCACCTTGACGCTCATTGTTTGAAACATTAGGGTTAACGATTTTTAAATTGTGATTTTCTACATACTGCTTAAGAAATAAAGGAAGTGGGACCGTAACTGGTTCATATGATAGTTCTTTAGATATATGTAACGAAGCAGGTAAGTATGGTTCGTATTCCAACCATATTTCAAATAAAATGGTTTTCTTTAATAGCTCAAGATAAAGCTGGACAGCTGATTTATTTTCCATATAAGTGCCTCCTGCGGAATGTCATACAACATTATGACTATGTAGAAAAGGAAGATTTAATGATTGAATTTAAAAATGAAAAAGCAGTAAAACTAATATCAGTTTTACTGCTAAGTAAAAAATTAAGCGATTTTTTCAATAATAATGGATGCACTCGTACCAAGAGCTAATGATAGCCCAAGCCCTGTAACAATTACTTCAACCAATGATGGAGTTGTCGTAATTTGCGTAATTGCTTGAATAACGATAGGTGCTCCAAGTGAGATTAAACTTGATCCAGTACCTGGTACAGGTACTCCATTCACTTGGATTGTAAGACCTCCTAATGCACTGACTGTTGCAGTATTAGCGATAACAGTAATTTTATAGAATCCAGTTTCACTAATTACGAAAGTATCAGCATCTAATTGAGAAATTGCTGTACCAAACTGAGATCCAACAGTATTAAATGGTAGTGGATCATTAATTCCTAGATCTAAAGAAATCCCACCGGAGTTAAATGCATATAATCCTGCTGGAAGTCCTAGCCCTGATGGTCCAGTTGGCCCAGTCAGTCCGGTAGCACCAGTCGGCCCAGTCAGTCCAGTAGCACCAGTGTCTCCAGTCGGCCCAGTCAGTCCAGTAGCACCAGTGTCTCCAGTTGGCCCAGTTGGTCCAGTAGCACCAGTGTCTCCAGTTGGCCCAGTTGGTCCAGTAGCACCAGTGTCTCCAGTTGCTCCAGTTGCTCCAGTCGGTCCAGTAGCACCAGTGTCTCCAGTTGGCCCAGTTGGCCCAGTCGGTCCAGTTGCTCCAGTCGGCCCAGTTGGTACAGTTGGCCCAGTCGGTCCAGTTGGTCCAGTCGGCCCAGTTGGTCCGGTAGGAAGGGTAAACGGTGGTATCGGTGGTAATGTTGGTCCTACAAGATTAGGGTCAAATGCACTAGCTGATAAAGACTCATCGGGATTTAATCCATCTGAATAATTATGATTTGACATAAATTCACCTCCATAAAGCGTTCATTATATAGTAGATGCAAAACCGAAAGAAAATGACACGGACATTTGAATTATTGAAAAGAAATCTTAAACTGCTTGAACAATTTAAAAAAGTGGAAAGTTTAGTATATGTATAACATATGATTGATTTGGAAGAGGGTGATTATGTTGAACAAGCAAGGAATTACAATTAGTTTGTGTATGATTGTTCGAGATGAGGAAGAGACCATAGCCCGTTGTTTAGACACCGTAGAGAAAATTGTGGATGAAATTATAGTTGTTGATACAGGTTCCGTTGATCGAACGAAAGAAATTGTAGCTCAATATACCTCTAACATATATGACTTTCCATGGATTAATGATTTTGCGGCAGCTAGAAATTTTTCTTTTTCAAAAGCGACGCAAGAGTATATATTGTGGCTAGATGCAGATGACGTATTATTAGAAGATGCTCAAGAAGCATTGAAACTGTTAAAAAGAGAATTGGATCCTAAAATTGATGCTGTTTCGATGCCTTATCATCTTGCAATGGATTCTAACGGGAAACCTTTATATTGTACAAAAAGAAATCGACTTGTAAAGCGTGAAAAACAATTTCAATGGTTTGGAAAGGTCCATGAATATTTAGCTATTTCTGGTGAAACTTTTAGTAGTAATGTTGCTATTACACATAAAAAAGAAAAAAAGGTAACAAATCGTAATTTGAAAATTTTTCAAGATGCTGTAGCAGCTGGAGAAGAATTGAGTCCGAGAGATTTATTTTATTACGCAAATGAATGTATGGATAACCAAAAATATGATGATGCAGTTCTTCTATATGAAACATTTCTTAATCAAGACGAAGGATGGTATGAAGAGAAAATTTATGCATGTGGTAAATTAGGAGATTGCTATGCAAAGCTTGGATTATGGGAAAAGGCAGTTGAATCTTGTGTGAAGTCGTTTCGGTATGCTATTCCTAGAGGAGAGAATTGTACAAGAATAGGATATATATATATGGAACAACAAAAATATAATGAAGCGATATTTTGGTTTAAACTTGCAACGGAAGTACCAATGGCCACGGAGAGTCCATTTCATAGTCCAGCGAGCTACACATGGCTTCCCTATTTACAAATGTGTATTTGTTATAGCAAGTTAGGAGAGCAAGACAAAGCTTATTATTACAACGAATTAGCAGCTGCTTATGTTCCAAATAATGCTGCAATCGAATATAACCGCAAATATTTTCGGAGTGTTTTTGATAAACAATATAAATCGTTATAGGCAGCTTTTTTTAGAAATGGCTCATCGCGATTCTAACTCTAATAGATTGGCTATATAGTAAAGTATTGGCAATGTAACTAGTACTGGTTATATCTATAGATTTTAGATGAGATTTATATTTTAAATTCAATTTGCATAAGGAGTGTGTAAAATGAATTCCCCAAAAAATTCTTTATACGAAGAAAAGTCTGGGCATTATTATAATGCAGTGAATCCGAATTTATTAAAGCATATAAAAAAGGAATGGAAAGAAGTTCTTGATATCGGTTGCTCGAGTGGTGCATTGGGAGCTGCCATAAAAGAAAATGGCACACGTGTATCAGGAATTGAGGCATTCCCAGAGGCGGCAGAACAAGCAAAGGAAAAACTAGATCATGTTGTTTTAGGTGATATAGAAACAATGGATATGCCGTACGAGGAGGAACAATTTGATTGCGTTATATTTGGGGATGTATTAGAGCATTTATTTGATCCTTGGGCTGTAATAGAAAAAGTAAAGCCATATATAAAAGAAAATGGTGTGATTTTAGCAAGTATACCAAACGTTGCTCACATTTCAGTATTAGCACCGTTACTTGCTGGAAATTGGACGTATACAGAATATGGTTTATTAGATAAAACGCATATTCGTTTCTTTACATTTAATGAAATGCTTCGAATGTTTTTAAAAGCAGGATATTCTATTAGTAAAGTAGATCGTGTATATATTGATCATAAAATGTATGAACCGTTAATTGAGGAGTTATATGGAGTTTGTAAAAAATATCGTCTTGGAAGTGGCTTCATGGCTGAGACGGTCGTATTTCAGTATATTATTGAAGCAGAAAAATCATCGTTATGAGCGCTGCTGAGAAAACGATATTATTTGTTACATGTATAAATGATTCGAAAATGTATGCACAGTGTGTACGACATATATTGAGATTGGCAGTGCCACCAGGATATGTTGTACAGTTTATGCCAATTCGGAATGCGAAAAGTATGACGAGCGGATATAATCAAGCGATTTCGCATCCAGCGAAATATAAAGTGTATATACACCAAGATGTTTTTATTATGAATGTAGCATTTTTACATGGACTACTGCAATTATTTAACGAACATGAACATCTTGGGATGATAGGAATGATTGGAGCACAATACGTTCCTCCAAACGGGATATGGAACGAAGGAAAAGGAGTTGTTGGAAAGGTAATTGGTTATATGAATGATTTATTTTATATGGCAAGTCAAGAACAGCCGTACCATGAGTCAAAAACATTTATGCCTGTGGAATGTATTGATGGTTTATTGATGGCAACGCAATACGATATTCCGTGGCGAGAAGACTTGTTTGATGGGTTTGACTATTATGATGTGTCCCAATCATTTGAATTTAGAAAAGCTGGCTATACAGTTGGGGTTCCTGTACAGCGTGATGCTTGGTGCATTCACTATCATATTGATGTGAATATGACCAACTATGACAAGTATAGAAAGATATTTGTGGAGCACTATATGTCAGATGTAAATCAAGACGAATAGAGGGGCTACAAAATGAAAGATCATACAATATTAGTCGTTGTTTGTATAAACAATGAAGAGTTATTTGAACAGTGCGAGAGACAGATAAGAAACCTTTTTGTTCCCCCTGGTTATGTTGTACAAATTTTTCCGATACGAGATGCGAAAAGTATGGCAAGTGCATATAACCGAGCACTTTCATATCCCGCGAAGTATAAGGTTTATATACATCAAGATACTTATCTTATTAATCGTGAGATGTTTTATACACTTATTTCTCTTTTTAAAGATAACGAAAAACTTGGTTTAATTGGAGTAGCTGGTGCTCAGTTTTTACCGAGCAATGGGATATGGTGGGAAGGGAAAAATTTAGTAGGGAAAGTGATTGAGTATAGAAGACAGAATTACCAACTATTAAATTTAGATCAGCTCTTTTATGGGAATCAATCATTTATGTCAGTTCAGGCAATTGATGGATTATTAATGGCCACACAGTATGATATCCCGTGGCGAGAAGACTTATTTCAAGGATTCCACTTTTATGATGTGTCGCAGTCTTTAGAGTTTCAAAAGGCAGGTTATTTAATTGGTATCCCTAATCAAGCAAATTTATGGTGTATTCACTACAACGGGGATGAGTTTGATGCGGATACATATGAGAAGGATCGAAAAGTGTTTGTAGAACATTACAAAGATATACTATCTCCATCATAAGGGAGAGATGCAGGGTGAAAGGAATTATTTTAGCAGGTGGAACTGGGTCGAGATTATATCCCATAACAAAAGTAACGAATAAACATTTGCTTCCTGTTGGACGATATCCAATGATTTATCATGCGGTATATAAGCTAAAACAATGTGAAATCACAGATATTATGATTATTACAGGTAAAGAGCATATGGGAGATGTTGTTAGTTTTTTAGGAAGCGGTCAAGAGTTTGGCGTGTCTTTCACTTATCGTGTGCAAGATAAAGCTGGCGGAATTGCACAAGCATTAGGGCTTTGTGAAGATTTTGTTGGGAATGATCGCATGGTAGTTATATTAGGGGATAATATCTTTTCAGATGACATTCGTCCGTACGTTGAAGAGTTTACAAATCAAAAAGAAGGTGCGAAAGTACTGCTGCAATCTGTAGATGATCCGGAGAGATTTGGCGTGGCAAATATTCAAAACCGAAAAATAATTGAAATTGAAGAAAAGCCGAAAGAGCCGAAAAGTTCCTATGCAGTTACAGGAATTTATTTGTATGATTCGAAAGTCTTTTCTTATATAAAAGAATTAAAACCTTCCGCAAGGGGAGAACTTGAAATTACAGATATCAATAATTGGTATTTAAAACGAGGGGTACTTACTTATAATGAAATGAGCGGCTGGTGGACTGATGCAGGAACTCATGTTTCTCTTCAAAGGGCGAATACGTTAGCGCGGGATATAAACTTTGGTAAACAGTTTAACGGAGAATAGGTGAGAATATGAAAGTTATAGAAACAAACTTTACCGACGCAAAATTGTTGGAACCGAGGTTATTTGGAGATGATCGTGGCTTTTTTACTGAAAGTTATAATAAGAAGGTGCTAGAAACATTAGGGGTTACGCATTCATTTGTACAGGATAATGTTTCGTATTCAGCGGAAGCGGGAACGATTCGCGGATTACACTTTCAAAAAAATCCGAAAGCACAAACGAAACTTATTCAAGTTATGCAAGGAGCAATCTATGACGTTATCGTAGATTTGCGAAAAGATTCACCAACGTTTAAACAGTGGAGAGGATATATTTTAAGCGCAGATAATCATCGGCAATTATTAGTACCAAAAGGATTTGCGCACGGTTTTTGTACACTTGTCCCGCATACGATTGTTATGTATAAAGTAGATGAGTATTATAGTGCCGATCATGACTCAGGGGTACTTTGGAACGATAAAGAATTAGCAATTCCATGGCCGGTAACAAGTCCTATTTTGTCTGATAAAGATCGAATATTACCATTACTTCAGGAATGTGAAGATAGCTTTTGAGTAGGAGAGTTGTTTATGAATATATTAGTAACAGGTGGAGCTGGATTTATTGGAAGTAATTTTGTGCATTATATGTTACAAAGCTATGAAACATATAAAATTATTAATTTCGATGCATTAACATATAGTGGAAATCTAAATAATGTAAAGTCTATTCAAGATCATCCGAATTACTATTTTGTAAAAGGGGAAATTCAAAATGGAGAGCTGCTGGAGCATGTTATTCAGGAACGTGATGTGCAAGTCATCGTCAATTTCGCAGCTGAATCACATGTGGACCGTAGTATTGAAAATCCGATCCCTTTTTATGATACAAATGTAATTGGGACAGTCACCTTATTAGAATTAGTAAAAAAATATCCGCATATTAAACTCGTGCAAGTATCAACGGATGAGGTGTATGGATCTTTAGGAAAAACAGGGCGATTTACCGAGGAAACACCGTTAGCTCCAAATAGTCCATATTCTTCAAGCAAAGCGAGCGCCGATATGATAGCTTTATCTTATTATAAAACATATCAATTACCAGTTATCGTAACGCGTTGTTCCAATAACTATGGGCCGTATCAATATCCTGAAAAATTAATTCCGTTAATGGTTACGAATGCGCTCGAAGGAAAAAAATTACCGTTATATGGGGATGGATTAAATGTAAGAGATTGGCTACATGTAACGGATCATTGTCGTGCGATTGACGTTGTTTTGCATAAGGGACGTATAGGAGAAGTATATAATATAGGTGGAAATAATGAAAAAACAAATATAGATGTTGTGGAACAAATTATTACTCTCTTAGGAAAAACGGAAAAGGATATTGAATATGTGACAGATCGTTTAGGACACGACCGCCGTTATGCGATTGATGCAGAGAAAATGAAGAATGAATTTGATTGGGAACCGAAGTATACGTTTGAGCAAGGGTTACAAGAAACGGTGCAATGGTATGAGAAGAATGAGGAATGGTGGAAACCATTAAAAAAGTAAGGGGTATATAAATGAAAGAACGGATTATCATAACAGGAGCAAATGGTCAATTAGGAAAGCAACTACAAGAAGAGTTAAATCCTGAAGAATATGACATATATCCATTTGATAAAAAGTTACTAGATATAACAAATATATCCAAAGTGCAGCAAGTAGTAAAAGAAATAAGGCCACATATCATTATTCATTGTGCAGCGTATACGAAGGTTGATCATGCTGAGAAAGAACGAGATCTTGCGTATAGAATAAATGCAATAGGAGCTCGAAATGTAGCAGTTGCTTCACAATTAGTTGGGGCGAAGTTAGTTTATATTAGTACCGATTATGTATTTCAAGGCGACAGACCGGAGGGGTACGATGAATTTCATAATCCGGCGCCGATCAATATATACGGGGCTTCTAAATATGCGGGAGAGCAGTTCGTCAAAGAGTTACATAATAAATACTTTATCGTTCGTACATCGTGGTTATATGGTAAGTATGGAAATAATTTTGTGAAAACGATGATACGATTAGGGAAAGAAAGAGAAGAAATATCTGTTGTAGCGGATCAAATCGGTTCTCCTACGTATGTGGCGGATTTAAATGTGATGATTAATAAGCTCATTCATACTTCTTTATACGGTACGTATCACGTATCCAATACAGGATCATGTTCTTGGTTTGAATTTGCAAAGAAAATATTTTCGTATGCAAATATGAAGGTGAATGTGTTACCTGTTTCAACCGAAGAATTTGGGGCTGCAGCAGCAAGGCCGAAATATTCTATTTTCCAACATAACATGCTACGATTAAATGGTTTTTTGCAAATGCCTTCTTGGGAAGAAGGATTAGAGCGTTTTTTTATAGAAACCAAAAGTCATTAACAATTTTAAGTTAATGACTTTTTTGTTTGCCTTTAAGAGGTTTTATGTTACTATAATTATAGTATCAGGTACTAATAACAAGTATAAGTATTTCTGGGAGGATATATCATGGAACTATTACAAGGGAAAACATTTGTTGTTATGGGCGTTGCGAACCAAAGAAGTATTGCATGGGGAATTGCTCGCTCTTTGCATAATGCAGGTGCAAAATTAATCTTCACATATGCAGGAGAACGTTTAGAGAGAAATGTTCGTGAATTAGCGGATACATTAGAAGGACAAGAATCGCTTGTATTACCTTGTGATGTAACAAATGATGAAGAACTTACAGCTTGTTTTGAAACAATCAAGCAAGAAGTTGGTACAATTCACGGTGTTGCACACTGTATTGCTTTTGCAAATCGTGACGACTTAAAAGGTGAATTTGTAGATACTTCTCGCGATGGATTTTTACTTGCACAAAATATTAGTGCATTCTCTTTAACAGCTGTAGCAAGAGAAGCGAAGAAAGTAATGACAGAAGGCGGAAATATTTTAACGTTAACATATCTTGGCGGCGAGCGCGTTGTGAAAAACTATAACGTTATGGGTGTGGCGAAAGCTTCATTAGAAGCGAGCGTGAAATATTTAGCAAATGATTTAGGCCAACACGGCATTCGCGTTAACGCTATTTCTGCAGGTCCAATTCGTACGTTATCTGCCAAAGGTGTAGGCGACTTTAACTCAATCTTAAGAGAAATTGAGGAGCGCGCACCACTTCGTCGTACAACAACGCAAGAAGAAGTTGGGGATACAGCAGTATTCTTATTCAGTGATTTAGCACGCGGCGTAACAGGAGAAAACATTCACGTTGATTCAGGGTATCATATCTTAGGATAAATATAATATTAATTTTAAAGGACAATCTCTACATGTTGAGATTGTCCTTTTTATTTGTTCTTAGAAAGAACGATTTTTAACGAAAGTTCTTACCACGTTATGAATATAACTATAATAGTACACGATTTATTCAGCTACGTATGGAAGTGGGAGGGACGAGTGTGAAGAATAAAAATAAAAGTTCAACAGTTGGAAAACCGTTGTTATATATTGCGCAAGTAAGTTTGGAACTTGCTGCACCGAAAATAAAAAGAATTATCTTAACAAACTTTGAAAATGAGGATCGAAAAGAGGAAAGTAATAGAGATGAAAATGTTGTAAGTAGTGCTGTGGAAGAGGTAATAGAACAAGAACAGGAACAACAAGAGGAGCAGCAAGTGGAAGGGAAAATAGAAGAAGAGGAACAAGTACAAGAACAGCAAGAGCCAGTGAGAACTGTTCCGTATAATAAATCATTTAAGGATATGAATAATGAAGAGAAGATTCATTTTTTGTTAAATCGCCCTCACTATATTCCGAAAGTAAGGTGCAGAATAAAAACAGCTACCCTCTCATATGTCGGATCAATCATATCGTATCGTAATGGAATTGTAGCGATTATGCCGCCAAATAGTATGCGAGATATTAAGTTGTCTATAGATGAAATCCAATCAATTAGTATGGCCGGCTTTTAAATATGTAAAGGTGGTAGAAACTTTCTACCACCCCAATAGTTTTTTAGTTTACTTCACTTTATTAGATAGTAACGTCGCGTAAGCATTGAATCGCACAGAAACAGCTTAAATCTACAGTAATGCAAGTAGATGTCGATACTAGTCTTGCATTTGGTACAGCTAAAAACGTACAAATTGGATCGTCACCAGGTGGTACCGGAGTACCGTCACCTAATACTACACTTAATACACGTAGCACAGCACAGCTATCATCATCTACGCTTTCCACACGGAAAATTGGAGAGCGGCAGCTAGTAAGGCTTGATGATGGTGCAAATGCTTCAAAAGGTTCTCCAGTTTTTGTGTATAAAATAAAAGGGCGTGTATTTGCTACTGATGCAGTATTGTGTGCACCTAAAAATGGAATTTCACAACCAGATCCACACGTTGTTGTAGAACAATCTTGTAATTCATTGATGAATTTTACAACGTCAACTACACAATGAGAAGAGCCATGGTGTTTATTTTCGTTACAACTCATTAATGTCACTCCTTATCTTCTTGTTTGTATTTACATTAATAAGATATTGGAGTCGAGGAGATTTGGTCACAATCTCAAGACCTTTTTTTTTAAATAGGCGAAAGAAGATAAGGGAAGGTGGAATTATGCTGTTTACAAGTTGGCTTTTATTTTTTATTTTCGCGTTAGCGGCTTTTAGGCTCACCCGTTTAATTGTGTATGATAAAATTACAGCTTTTTTGCGAAGACCATTTATTGATGAATTAGAGATTACAGAACCGGATGGAAGTGTATCAACTTTTACAAAAGTAAAAGGTAAAGGATTAAGAAAGTGGATTGGCGAATTGTTAAGCTGTTATTGGTGTACAGGTGTATGGGTTAGTGCTTTTTTATTAGTTTTATATAATTGGATTCCGATCGTTGCAGAGCCGTTACTTGCATTATTAGCTATTGCAGGAGCAGCAGCAATCATTGAAACGATTACAGGATATTTTATGGGAGAATAATATATTTCCATAATACGAGAAAAAGCGGAGTTTAAAAGAATGAGGGAACGGAAATAAAGAGTTGTTCATATAGTAAATAGACAGAATTGACAGTAGAGGAGATGTTTGCTGTGAGCAATAATCCAAGGCAAAATTCATATGACCTGCAGCAATGGTATAACATACAGCAACAGCACTATGCACAACAACAGGCATATCAAGAACAATTGCAACAACAAGGGTTTGTGAAGAAAAAGGGATGTAATTGTGGGAAAAAAAAGAACACAATAAAACACTATGAAGAATGAAACACTCATGCTACTGTGAGTGTTTTTTATTATACATATAAAAAGCGGTATTTCAAAGGAGAAATACCGCTTTTTACTAGCTAATTTGTGCAACTGTTAATGCTGCAGCACGGATGTCTACAGTTCCAATTAACTCGACTGGTACAATTTGAATTAAGTCACCAGGATTTAAGTTAATAAGAATAACACCACTGGATACATCTACTTCACCAGTACCAATAACGTTAGAACGAACCGCTGTACCTGATCCAGGAATAATGTTTGCTGGTGTATTTAATGATAAGAAGAAACGACCAGCTTCTGGTGCAGTAGGTACGTTATCAAGACTAATTGTTAATGTATAACTGATTTGATAAATACCAGCTCGTAGAATTCGGATGCCATCTCCGACACTTACTGTATCGTTTATTACAGGAACAGTAATATTTGGGTTTGGGCTTACGCTAGGTAATAGTAGTGGTGTAAATAATGAAGCGAACTGAGGTGCAGACGCGTTGAAAGCAAAACCGAAGGCAGGTAGTGTACTAGCTGGTTTCGCCTCGCAATCAATTTTCGTAAATTCGCAATCAGAAGAGAACATGTTTTTCACTCCTTTATCTGTTTCTACTTTCAGTTAATGAAAAGGACAGGTTCTATGTTCTAGACAAGTTCCCAATTTTAAGAAATTTACATAATAATACTCGTTAAGCATGGATTGGGTGGCAGAATTATCTGCCACCCAATCCATGCTTAACTCATTATTTAGTTTTAAATCGTAACATCACGCAAGCATTGAATAGCACAGAAGCAACTTAAATCAACAGTAAGACAAGTGTTAGTCGATATTAATCTTGCATTTGGTACAGCTAGGAATGTACAGATTGGATCGTCGGTAGGTGGTACAGGAGAAGTATCACCTAATACTACACTTAATACACGCAATACAGCGCAATCATCATCATCTATACTCTCGACACGGAAAATTGGAGAGCGGCAGCTAGTAAGGTTTGCAGAAGGTGCAAATGCTTCAAAAGGTGCTCCAGCTTTTGTGTATAAAATAAAAGGACGCGTATTTGCTACGGATGCACTATTATGTGCTCCTAAAAATGGAACTTCGCAACCAGATCCACATGTTGTGGTTGCACATTCTTGTAATTCATGTATAAAACGAACGACATTTGATACACAGTTGAAATCACAATCGTGATGATGATGATGGTCTTCGTTACAATTGCAGCTCATTATGTTCACTCCTTCTCGTGAGTTCTGACATACACTATTACAATATGAATGAGATATGGTTGATATTACGTTAATTATCATGATGAAAACAGGGAATTTATATAGGAGGGATGTACATAATGCAATATAAAAAAAGACATCCTTATTTAGTGGATGTCTTTTCAGGTAAATCCTTTCGTACAGTGTACAAAAAACGAGATATATCTAATTTTTTTCCTCTGAAAAATTGTGGAGAGGAAATGTACAATTCTTCTTTTGCACGTGTAATTGCGACATAAAGTAGTCGGCGTTCTTCTTCTAAAGCTTCAGAAGTCTCTGTAACACGATCATTTGCATCTTTTAAAGAAGAAGTATGGGGCAGAATACCATCGCTCGCTCCAAGTAAAAAGACACATGGAAATTCAAGGCCCTTTGCGTTATGAATAGACATAAGTGAAACAGCATCTTTTTGCGGCATTGTTTTTAATGCTTCCATTTCTTTTTGCCCTTGAATTGCTTCATCAATAAATTGTAAATAAGCTGGAATGTCGGTGAAACGATTTGCTGACTCCATTAATTCTTCTAACATTTCTTCTTGTATATCTTTATGCATCGTAAAGGATGAACGATCGTTACTTTGTAAGTACTCTAAATACTTTCCTTTGCCATGAATAATTTCTTTTAATGCTTTTTTCGGTTCTAATTCTTTTATAAATTTAATAAAATCGATACGCTCATTTACCTTTTTCACTTGAAAAGGTTTTAAGTTCGGATTTAATAATAAGAAATGAAGAAGAGAAGGGAAACGGCCTTCACCATATTTCCATTGTTCACGTTCAATAAATGAAATACAATCATCACGCCCGATATACATCGTTGGCAATATGTTTGAAAGTGATTCTAATCGAAATGGTTCAATTACTAGTCGTAAATGATCCAATACAGGCTTAATTAAAGAATGTTCATAAAATGACTGACTCGCACCGTGCTTAATAAACGGGATTTTATGAATGGTAAGCTGATCAAGTAACGAACGGCTTACAGAATGTGTGCGATACAGCAAACAAAAATCTTTATAATTTCGTTCACCACTATCTACTTTTTCTTGAATGAGCTGCAAAATTTGATTTGCTTCATCAAGAGTCGTAGCCGGTCTTGCATAAAAAGGTTGTACACCTTCTTCACGAACAGAATATAGCTCTTTATCAAACCGTTCTTGATTTAGTTTGATAACTTCATTTCCAAGTCCGACAATAAAAGGATTGGATCGATAATTCGTATTAAGGGCGATAATCGTAGTGTTATCAAATTCTTTTGGAAAAGATAAAATAATTTGGTGACTTGCTCCTCGCCAACCGTATATAGCTTGATCGTCATCACCTGCGATAAATAAATTATTTCTTGGCGAAGCTAACAATTTTACAATTTCATATTGAGCATACGATGTATCTTGGAACTCATCTACTTCAATATAGTGGAAACGTTGTTGTAATTGGGTAAGCAAAGGAGCGTTATTTTCTAACATATAATATGTTTCTAATAAGATGTCATCGAAATCAATATAATTATATCGTTGTTTCACTTCTTCAAAACGCTCGTATACTTCTTTAAATTCTTGTTCAACGGGTGTTTTTGCTTTTACATCTTTCGGACGATTTAATTTGTTTTTCTCAAGTGAAATCATCGCGAGCATCGTTTCAGCATCATAATCGTCTTTTAAACGCAATTCTTTTAAAATTTTCTTTATCATAATTTGTTTATGTTTTTCGTTTGCTAAAATTTGCTGATTATATCCTTGACTACGAAGCAATTTTAAAAAGACAGAGTGGAACGTACCGGCAACAACGTAGCTACTTGCAGCATGATTCATACCTGGTAAATTCGCTACACGATTTCGGATTTCTTCAGCTGCTTTTTGTGTAAATGTAAGTAATAAAATATTTCTCGGATGAACTTGTTTTACATTTACTAAATAACCGACGCGAGTTGTTAAAACAGATGTTTTCCCGCTTCCGGCACCAGCCAGTGTAAGAACAGGACCTTCTGTCGTTCGTACGGCTTCTAATTGTTTTTCGTTTAAAAATACATTTTGCTGTTCGAGAGCGCGGAAATACGCTGCATCTGCATCTTCTTCCATAATTAAATGGGTAGATGTTTTCGGAATATGATATGTTGCACGTGGAATATCAGCGTGCGTTAATGATTTTTGTGAAAATTTTTCTTGTGTCATATATTCACCTTCAAAACTATAGCATCAACATTTAACTTTAGCGGAAGAAAAAGAAAATAGCAATGTAAAAAACAGGAGGGGATACCTCCTGTTTTCAAATTACAATTCTTTTGTCATAACGATGTGAGGAATATTTGCTTCCATAAATACATCAGAATTCGTTACATATCCAAGTTTCTTATAGAAATCTTCAGCATGTGTTTGAGCATGCAGCTTCAATTTTGGTAGCGAGTTTTCCTTCGCATATGCTTCAAGTGCATCCATAACAATTTTTCCAATGCCTTTTTTACGATGGGAAGCTAGTACGCAAATGCGTTCCATTTTTCCTATTCCATCAACGGTGCGAAAACGCCCAGCACCAACGGGAACATCATTATCATATATAACAACGTGTATGGAAGTTTCTTCAAACTCATCATACTCTTCTTCAGCAGAAACTTGCTGTTCCTTCACAAATACTTGCTTACGTACAGAGAATGCATCTCTTAGTTGTTCGTCCGTTTGTACGATCTGTGCATGCAAATTAGTTGTTCCCCTTTCCAAGGCGGAATGTTTCGTGTACAGTCCATGTTCCATTTTCTAATTGATATAGTAGGTGGAAACGGTCGATTGGTTGTTCGTAATAGAAATCTTTCATACGTAATCGACCTAGTACATCAGCATGCTCTGCATCTGATAAGCCTTGCCCAATTGTTAAATGAGGTACAAAAGCGTATTCGCGTTCTTGTGTAAAGAATCCGCTATGCATTTCCTCATTTAAGAAAGTAAGTTCAGGTGTTTTTTCTACTTTAAAATAAATAACATTATTAACAGGTGCGAATGAACCAACTTTTCCAACATGAAGGGTGAAAGGGTTCGTTTTACTTGCGATTGTATGTAACTCGTTTACAATCGATTCTAATTGTTCATCTTGCGTCTCAAAGGGTGTTTTCAATGTAATATGTGGCGGAACTAATGCGTAGTGTGGATCATAACGTTTACGCAATCCGTTCGCTTTATCTTGAATCATTTTAGATGGAAAAATTACAATGCCTAATTTCATGTTCCAATTCCTCCCTTTGTAAGTCTAGTTAGATTTTGAGAAAATAACTCTCTTACTCTATTATATCAAATTATTCTGAATACTGCTCTCTATTATTTCATTGATAGCATATGAGAGAAAGCTTTCGGTAAATCAGTTTGCCAATATTTCCACGTATGATTGCCTTCAAACTCTTCGTAATGTGTGATGAAATTTCTATCTGTCAGAAGGGTATTAAGCTCACGGTTCGGCCCTACGAAATCAGATACTTGTCCATCAGTGCGCTTTACAGCTGTTTCTTCTGTCCCAATAACGTGATAAAGCTCTAGCGCCTCCGGATTTTTGAAGTCTTTTGCTAAGTTCATTACTGTTTCATCCACAAAAGGTGATTGCATAACAACTTTACCGAATGTATGCGGATACATAAGTGCAGTCATAAAGGAAACTGTTCCGCCGAGAGAATCACCAATTAGCACACGACCTTTTCCCATTTGGTACGTTGGATAATTTTCATCGATATATGGTGCAAGTTCATGAGCAAGGAAACGAATATACGCAGCGTTTTTTACTTCATTTGGGAAATATTTTTCTTTACGATCGTGTACATTTTTATATGGAATACCGACAATAATTGTACGGTCAATTTCTTCAGTTTCACGAAGGCGCTCAATTACACGGTGTGCTTTCCCAAGCTGAAAATAATCTCTGCCATCTTGTGCAATGACAACTGTATGTTTGTGCAGTGGTGTGTAATTTACCGGTAAGTAAACGAGAAGTGTAACATCTTCTTGAAGTGATGCACTATAAAATGAAATCTCTTCAATTCTCCCAATTGTTTGATTCATGTAGATCCCCCTAAATAAAAATTTACTGTAATGATTGTAAGAGCGACGCTTGTAGTGAAAAAGAAAGAAATATTCACTAATAGGTGCTTTCGTTTCTATTTTACCATAATGGTACGAAGAATCTAAAAAATTAGTATTTAAGTTAGGAAAGAAAACGGATATAATGAAGTGGGATTTTTGACAGGTGAGAGGGGAGACGGAATTTGAAACAAGAAAGGTCAATCGCACTACCATTAGCCATTTCCATTATAGCCATTTCATTCGCAGCAGTTTTTGTAAAGATGTCCTCAGCACCATCTTCCATATTAAGTATGTATCGATTATGGATTATCGTACTTCTTATGCTGCCTATCGTTTGGAAAAAACGGGAAGAGTTTAGTAAGATTCAAATAAAAGATTGGGGATTTTTAATTGGATCTGGTTTCTTTTTAGCACTTCATTTTCTTTTATGGTTTGAATCTTTAAAGCATACAACAGTTGCGAGTTCGACGATTATTTTAGCGCTTCAACCAATCGTATCTTTAGTTGGAGGTTTTTTCTTGTTTAAAGAAAGAACAACATACTCAGCCATTGCGACAATGGCAATTGCGATACTAGGTGTAGTGTGTATCGGTTGGGGAGATTTAGGACTAAGTGAACAAGCAATTTATGGAGATATATTATCCTTTTTAAGTGTAATAGCAGTTGTCGGTTATTTATTTATCGGGCAAACGACAGTAAAGAAAGTATCACATTGGATTTATAGCTTTACTGTTTTTGCATTCGCAGGTATTTTTATGGGGATTTATAATATAGTGTTGCAAGTGCCTTTTACAGGTTATACAAAGTGGGATTGGACCGTCTTTCTTTTACTTGCGGTCGTGCCGACAGTGTCACACGTCATTAATAATTGGTTATTAAACTACGTAAATGCAACAACAATTTCGATGAGTATTTTAGGGGAACCAGTTGGAGCATCTATACTAGCGTTTTTCTTACTTGGGGAAAGATTAAATGCAATGCAAATGATCGGTAGCATGCTCGTATTGTTTGGTGTATCTGTTTTCTTATTGCAGCAACAAAAACGAACAGCAAAAAATGTCGTAAACGAGCCTGTTTATACACAGGAATTATAATGTTAAGAGAGAAAAGAGAGGTTGTGATACTTCTCTTTTTGTTTTATAGAAATACGGGCGTAGAAGGGGAAGGGAAATGGAGTTTCCATCAAAAAAAGATACATGGTTATATCCGATTTTTTTCGTTGTCATGGGAGCGTGTTTTGCTCCTATATTTGCAGGGAGAGAATATTTTCTTTTATTTTTTACAATTCCGTTAGCCATAGTATTTATTTGGAGTTGGTTTTCAACAAAATATATTGTCGGAGAAGAAACAATTACTATTAGATCAGGTTCCGTTAACAAGCGCATATTTATACGAGATATAAAACAAATTTCAAATACGAAAAATCCAATAGCAGCTTATGCCTTATCATTTGATCGACTTGAAATTATTTATGGATCACATCAAACAGAAATTATTTCTCCTAAAGATAAAGAGCAATTCATCAATCTCGTTACAAGTAAAAATACATACTTTGGATTTGTCATATAAGGTTGTACATGAATGATACATAGGTCACGGAACTTTCCTTCAGCAGTTGTGACAATTACGACTGCTCTTCCGGCACTTTTTCCAGTAATCGTTACTGTATCACCTTTTGGATACAGTGTGATAACATCAGCATTCATATTTGTCCAAATAAGTTCGTTATTGGTTGCTTGTACTGGCAAAACAGTGGCGGATAACTCAGTGCTTTGGCCAGTTCTTATTTTCAACTTATTTTTTTCCATATGAACACCGATGACTGAAATAACAGAAGGAGCAATTGAAATTTTAGGTGGATTAGGTTGTATGTTCAAACAAGACGCAGAAGTATTGGTGATAGGTGAAAACTTTCGTGTTTGTTGTTGCTGGAAAGCTGCTAACATGTTGGAGTCCCCTTTCTGTATAAGTGCTGATAGTACTACTATAAAGGAGTAGTGTTACGTTTAATTTAATGAAACATAAAGAAATTGTTAAATTCGAGCAGAAGATTGTCGAACATTGATAAATTGCAAATTTAATTAGTTCTTACCAATCGGGCAGTTATTTCCCACCTAACTCCTTCATATTCGCCGAATTTTGAGGTGTGAGTCTTATTGCCAACAAATAGCGGGATAAAAAGAAAGCTCTGCTATCATAACAGCAGAGCTTTTCCTTTATAGATTATCACTATGTTGTTTTTCGAAATCCTCAAATTGCTCTTCAATTTCTTTTGAAGGCTGTGTTAGTAAACTAACAATTACGATTACTAGTAAACTAATAGTGAAACCAGGAATCATTTCATATAAGGATTCTTTTAAGAATTTGAATTGAGTCCAAATAATGACTGTAGCGGCACCAGAAATCATACCAGCAAGTGCGCCCCACTTCGTCATACGTTTCCAATATAAGCTTAATAAAATAGCAGGTCCGAATGAAGAGCCAAATCCAGCCCAAGCGTATCCAACAAGAGCTAAAATCGTATCATTTTGTTTAAACGCTAATGTACATCCAACTAATGCAATAACAAGTACAGCCATACGGCCGACAAATACAAGCTCTTTATCAGAAGCAGAACGTTTAAAGAAAGTACGATATAAGTCTTCAGTTATGGCACTAGAAGTCACGAGTAACTGAGATGAGATTGTACTCATAATCGCTGCTAAAATAGCGGCTAATAAAAATCCAGTAATAAGTGGGTGGAATAAAATTTTTCCCAGTTCAAGGAAAATTGTCTCTGGATTGGATAGTTTTAATCCTTTGTCTGAGTAGTATGCAATACCGATAAGACCAGTAAACATAGCTCCGACAACAGAGAAAATCATCCAGCTCATACCAATTCGTCTTGCACTTTTAATTTCTTTTACAGAAGAAATCGCCATAAAGCGTACGATAATATGTGGTTGTCCAACATAACCAAGGCCCCATGCGAATAATGAAATAATACCTAATACAGAAGTGCCTTTAAAAATGTCTAATAATGTTGGATCAATTGATTTAATTGTGCTAAATGCTGGACCAAGCCCATTTACATTCATAATTGTAACAGTAGGAACAAGAATAAGAGCAATCACCATAATGATTCCTTGCACGAAGTCTGTCCAACTTACTGCTAAGAAACCACCAAATAACGTGTAAGCTACAACAACGCCTGCAACAATGAATAATCCAACATGGTAGTTCATACCAAATGAATTTTCAAATAATACAGCGCCTGAAACTAATCCTGAAGCTACATAAAAAGTAAAGAAAATCATAATAACAAGTCCAGATACTAAGCGTAGCATATGGGATTTGTCTTGGAAGCGATGTTCCAAAAATTCTGGGATAGTAATAGAGTTGTTTGCAATTTCTGAGTAGGTACGTAAGCGAGGAGCGACATATAGCCAGTTTGCGTATGCGCCTAGTGTTAGGCCGATCGCAATCCAACTACTACTTAATCCAACGCTAAACATTGCACCGGGTAAGCCCATTAAAAGCCAACCACTCATATCGGATGCTCCAGCACTTAATGCCGTTACTGCGGGGCCTAGTGTACGCCCGCCAAGCATATAATCTGTTAAGTTGGACGTTCGTTTATAGGCAAAATAGCCAATTACTAACATCCCGAGCATGTAAATAGAGATAGAAGTTAAAGTTAACATCTGCGTACTCATGTAGTTCCCCTTCCTTTTGTCATGTCTTTTGATGCGTTATGCATATTTATAATCTATCATGATTATTCTGAAAAATCCATATAGAAATATGAATTTTCAGAAATGTAAGCGTTTTTTGATGTCATTTTACTTTTTTAATATATAATATTCATACAAAAAACCTTATTTTTAATAGAGTATTTATTATATTTACATAAAAAGAGGTTGTTTTGTCAATATAATATTGAAAGGAGAGAAAAATAAAATTTTTTAAAAAGTATTGACTTGTGAAAAAAGTTAGGTCTATAATGAGTGCAACTTAAAAAAATGCAAGCGTTGATGAAGAAGAGTACACATGATGAACATGTCAGAGAGCTGATGGTTGGTGCGAATCAGTATGGAATTGATGTGGAATGGGCTTCGGAGCTTCCAAACCGAAACGAAAGAAGTAGGCTTTGGCGACACGATCTCATCGATACAAGAGACACGTATTGTTTTTGATACGGTAAAGTGCGTTACGTTCGTAACGAATTAAGGTGGCACCACGGGAGTACCCGTCCTTTCTATAGGATGAGTACTCCCTTTTTGTGTATAAAAAATTAAATAGAAGAAATCGTTTAAGTAAGAAGAGTACGTATATTGGAGACGTTACAGAGAGCCGGGAATAGGTGGGAGCCCGGTGCGGTGCTATATACGGAATGGGCTTACGAGAGGTATGCTGAACAATTATTTTCAGTAGGCAACCCGGGTTCCGCCGTTACAAGGATAAGGTATATATTTTGTACCTGAATAAAGCGGGATGCTTTTGCGTCCAACATGAGGTGGTACCACGGTAAATTTATCGTCCTCTACATATTTTCGATATGTAGAGGACTTTTTTATTTTTCAGGATGAGGTGAAAGGCATGATGACAAAAGAGGAATTTATAAAACAGAAAGAACAAAGAAAAATATTTTTAGTAATTATTGAAGAAGAAGGAGATAGCATTACGCCAATTTCTTTATATAGACGTATGAAAGGGAAGAAGAAATTTTTATTAGAAAGTTCACAGCTTCATCAAGATAAAGGGCGTTATTCTTACTTAGGATGTAATCCTTATGGAGAAGTGAAAAGCGTTGGTACGGAAGTGGAACGAACCATTTACGGCAGGTCAGAAAAGTTGCAAAGTAACGTACTTCAAGTGTTAGAAGAAGTGATCGCGTCAGCTCAAGTAGATAGTCCATTTCCATTTTGCGGTGGAGCAGTTGGTTATATTGGCTATGACGTCATTCGGCAATATGAAAACATTGGAGCAGATTTACATGATCCATTGAATATTCCAGAAGTACACCTTTTACTATATCGTGAGTTTATCGTTTACGATCATTTACGCCAAAAGTTGTCGTTTGTATATGTATGCAGGGAAGATGATTCAGCAGATTACGAAGAAGTATATGAAAGGTTGCAAATATACAAAGAGGAAGTGCTACAGGGAGAAGAAGCGGAAGTAACTGAAATAAGATCAACATTATCATTCACTTCTTCTATAACGGAAAGAGAATTTTGCGTGATGGTAGAAACTGCGAAAGAACACATCGGGGCCGGGGACATATTTCAAGTTGTATTATCTCAGCGTTTGCAAAGTGAATGTGTTGGTGATCCATTCGCGTTATATCGAAAACTTCGAATTGCCAATCCATCACCATATATGTTCTATATCGATTTTCAAGATTATGTTGTACTCGGTTCTTCGCCAGAAAGTTTGTTATCAGTAAGAGAGGATAAAGTGATGACAAATCCAATTGCTGGTACGAGGCCGAGAGGGAAAACGAAGGAGGAAGATACGGAAATTGAAAAAGAGCTGTTAGAAAATGAGAAAGAGCGAGCGGAGCATATGATGCTTGTAGATCTTGGGCGAAATGATATTGGTAGGGTGAGTGAAATCGGCTCAGTTACGATAGATAAATATATGAAAGTAGAAAAATATTCTCATGTTATGCACATTGTATCTGAAGTTTACGGAACATTGCGAAAACGAATGGGCGGATTTGATGCATTAGCGTATTGCTTACCAGCGGGGACGGTATCAGGTGCTCCGAAAATTAGAGCGATGGAAATTATAAATGAGCTAGAGAATGAAAAAAGAAATGTGTACGCCGGTGCAGTTGGATACGTTAGTTTTTCAGGGAATCTTGATATGGCGCTCGCCATTCGAACAATGGTTGTAAAGGATGAAAAAGCATACGTTCAGGCAGGAGCGGGTATCGTTTACGATTCAGATCCAGTAGCTGAATATGAAGAAACATTAAATAAAGCGAGAGCGCTATTGGAGGTAATGAAATGATTGTACTGATCGATAATTATGATTCATTCACATATAACTTGTATCAACTATTAGGCGAATACGAAGAAGAGATTGTTGTCGTAAGAAATGATCAAATAACGATAGAACAATTAGAAGAAATGAAGCCGAAAGGAATTGTGCTTTCACCAGGACCAGGAAAACCAGAGGATGCTGGCATTTGTATTGAAGTGATTCATCATTTTTATAAGAATGTTCCCATATTAGGTATTTGCCTTGGTCATCAAGCAATTATATCAGCGTTTGGAGGAGAGATTGTAAGAGCAGAGCGCATTAAACACGGAAAAACATCGCGTGTGAAACATAACGGAACGTCAATCTTTTCATATGTGACGCAGCCGCTAACAGCGATGCGCTACCATTCTCTTGTTGCAGCACAAACGAGCTTGCCACAGTGTTTTGACATATTAGCGACAGCGATGGACGATGGAGAAATAATGGCAGTTCGTCACAATTATTATCCGCTCTTCGGATTACAGTTTCATCCGGAATCAATCGCGACAGAAGAAGGCGGAAAGTTAATACGTGCCTTTTTAGGCGAAGTGAAAGAGGAGGAAAGAGTATGAATAACTATCTTCGTAAATTGGTGGAGGGACAACATTTAACAGAAGAGGAAATGTATAAAGCGGGGCTTCTTTTATTAAATGAAAACATATTGGAAAGTGAAATTGCAGCTTTCTTAGTCTTACTGAAAGCGAAAGGTGAAACGGCAGAAGAAATATACGGTCTCGTTCGAGCTCTTCGCGAAAAGGCATTACCGTTTTCGAATCATATACAAGGCGCGATGGACAATTGCGGGACAGGTGGTGACGGTGCCCAAACGTTTAATATTAGCACAACATCAGCATTTGTACTGGCAGGAGCTGACGTAAAGGTTGCAAAACATGGTAATCGTGCTGTTTCTAGTAAAACAGGAAGTGCAGATTTATTAGAAGAACTCGGTGTAAATATTAGTAGTACGCCAAACGAAATTGATTATTTATTAGAGCATGTCGGAATCGCATTTTTATTCGCACCAGCGATGCATCCAGCATTAAAGCGCATTATGAAAATAAGAAAAGAATTAAACGTTCCGACGATCTTTAACTTAATTGGACCGTTAACGAATCCGGTGAATTTAGAAACACAATTTGTCGGCATTTATAAACGAGATATGTTACTACCAGTTGCGCAAGTACTACAGAAACTAGGAAGAAAACAAGCACTTGTCGTAAACGGAAGTGGGTTTTTAGATGAAGCATCATTGCAAGGAGAAAATCATGTTGTCATTTTAAAAGATAATGAAATAGTAGAAACGAGTATTGAACCTGAGAAATATGGATTCTCAATAGTGAAAAACGAAGAGATTAGAGGAGGGAATTCGAAAGAAAATGCAAAGATTACGCTCGGAGTATTAAGCGGAGAAAAGAGTGTTTACCGTGATACTGTTTTATTCAATGCAGGGCTTGCTCTTTTCGCAAATGGAAAAGCAAAGACGATTGAAGAAGGAATAACACTCGCAGCGCATAGCATTGACTCTGGAAAAGCATTAGTGAAACTAAACTTATTAATTGCAGCAAGTAACGAAAAATTAGAAAGGGTGAATTAAAGTGGGGACGATTTTAGACAAAATTGTAGATCAAAAGAAAAAGGAAGTTGCGGCATTATATGAAACATATACACCAGTAAAAGAAAAAAGAAAAACGCGCTCACTTGTAAAGGCTCTAGAGCAATTTACTGTCATTGCAGAAGTAAAGCGAGCATCACCATCAAAAGGAGATATTAATTTACATGTTGATGTACGAAAACAAGTGAAGACATATGAAGAATGTGGCGCTGGTGCAGTTTCTATTTTAACAGACGGTCAATTTTTTAAAGGATCATTTTATGATTTACAAACGGCAAGAGAAGAAAGTAGCCTTCCGCTTTTATGTAAAGATTTCATAATCGATAAGATTCAAATTGATAGAGCGTATGAAGCTGGTGCAGATATTATTTTACTAATCGTAGCGGCGTTAACGAAAGAGAAATTAAAAGAGTTGTATAGCTACGTACTAGGAAAAGGATTAGAAGCGATTGTTGAAGTTCATGATGAACAGGAATTAGAAATTGCAATTCAATTAAATCCGCACGTTATCGGTATTAACAACCGTAATTTAAAAACATTCGAAGTCGATTTAAGTCAAACAGAAAAGCTTGGAAAACGATTAAATGAGGAAAAATTACTTTGGATTAGTGAGAGCGGGGTTCATTCAAAAGAAGACATGATCCGCGTTAAACGAGCTGGGGCAAAAGGTGTACTAGTTGGAGAAGCGCTTATGACATCGTCTTCTATTCATACCTTTTTTGAAGATTGTAAGGTGAACATATGAAAGTGAAAATTTGCGGGATCACTGATATGGAAACAGCAAAACGTGCTTGCGAATACGGAGCTGATGCACTCGGATTTGTTTTTGCAGAAAGTAAGCGGAAAATTACTCCAGGGCTAGCGAAAGAAATCATTCAGGAACTTCCAGCCAACGTGTTAAAAATCGGTGTTTTCGTAAATGAATCAGTAGAAGTAATCCAGAAAATTGCAGATGAATGCGGGTTAACGCATGTGCAACTACATGGGGATGAAGATAATCATCAAATTAGAAGATTGAATATTCCGTCTATAAAGTCGCTCGGAGTAACTTCAGAGAGGGATATGAAAAACGCTCAAGGGTATGAAACGGACTATATATTATTTGATAGCCCGAAGGAAAAGTTTCATGGGGGAAATGGAAAGACATTTTCTTGGGAGTTACTTGCGCATATGCCAAAAGAATTACGAGAGAAAACGATATTAGCTGGTGGATTAAACACTCTTAATATAGAAGAAGCAATTCGAACTGTTCGGCCATATATGGTCGATGTGAGCAGCGGAGTAGAGACAGAAGGAAAGAAAGATGTAGAGAAAATAAAACAATTTATTATAAAAGCGAAGGAGTGTTCTAAATGAACTACGCATATCCAGATGAAAAAGGTCACTACGGTATATACGGAGGACGATACGTTCCAGAAACGTTAATGCAATCTGTATTAGAACTAGAAGAAGCATATAAAGAAGCGATGCAAGATGAAGCATTTCAAAAGGAATTAAATCATTATTTAAAAACGTATGTCGGAAGAGAAACGCCGCTTTATTTCGCTGAGAATATGACGGAGTATTGCAGAGGTGCAAAGATTTATTTAAAACGTGAAGATTTGAACCATACAGGAGCTCATAAAATTAACAATACAATTGGTCAGGCACTTCTTGCGGTGCGAATGGGCAAGAAAAAAGTTGTCGCTGAAACAGGGGCTGGACAACACGGAGTTGCAACAGCTACTGTATGTGCTCTACTCGGTTTAGAATGTGTCATTTTTATGGGAGAAGAAGATGTAAGACGTCAAAAATTAAATGTGTTCCGAATGGAATTACTCGGAGCGAAAGTAGAAAGTGTAGCAGCAGGTAGCGGTACATTAAAAGATGCGGTAAACGAGGCGCTTCGCTACTGGGTTTCACATGTGCATGATACGCACTACATTATGGGATCTGTTCTCGGACCACATCCATTCCCGCAAATTGTTCGTGATTTCCAAAGTGTAATTGGGAAAGAAACAAAAAAACAATATGAAGCATTAGAAGGAAAGTTACCAGAAGCAGTCGTTGCTTGTATTGGTGGTGGTAGTAATGCGATGGGTATGTTTTATCCGTTCGTACACGATGAAGAAGTTGCTCTTTACGGCGTAGAAGCAGCTGGAAAAGGAGTTCATACAGAAAAGCATGCAGCTACTTTAACGAAAGGAAGCGTTGGCGTTCTCCACGGATCGATGATGTATCTTCTGCAAAATGAAGAAGGACAAATTCAAGAAGCTCACTCTATTTCGGCGGGACTTGATTACCCTGGTGTTGGGCCAGAACATAGTTTACTAAAAGATATTGGCCGCGTTTCGTATCATTCCATTACAGATGATGAAGCGTTAGAAGCATTTCAATTATTAACGAAAAAAGAAGGAATTATCCCGGCGTTAGAAAGCTCGCATGCTGTCGCGTACGCTTTAAAATTAGCGCCGCAAATGAAGCAAGACAAAGGGCTGGTCATTTGTTTATCTGGCCGCGGTGATAAAGATGTAGAGAGTATAAAACGTTATATGGAAGAGGTGTAAACAATGGGAGTAGAAAAAATGAAAGCAGCATTTGAAAATGGCAAGAAAGCATTTATTCCGTACGTAATGGGCGGAGATGGTGGCCTTGAAAAATTAAAAGAAAGAATTCGTTTTCTTGATGAAGCAGGAGCAAGCATCGTTGAAATTGGTATCCCGTTTTCAGATCCAGTTGCAGATGGCCCAACAATTCAAAGAGCAGGGAAACGAGCACTAGATAGCGGTGTAACAGTAAAAGGCATTTTTCAAGCATTAATAGAGGTAAGGAAAGAAGTACAAATTCCGTTTGTACTTATGACATATTTAAATCCAGTACTTGCATTCGGGAAAGAACGATTTATCGAGAACTGTATGGAAGCAGGGGTAGACGGTATTATCGTTCCGGATTTACCGTATGAAGAACAAGACATTATTGCTCCGTTACTTCGAGAGGCAAACATTGCGCTCATTCCACTTGTTACTGTTACGAGCCCAATTGAGCGAATCAAAAAAATTACGAGTGAATCAGAAGGGTTCGTCTACGCCGTTACAGTAGCGGGCGTAACAGGCGTACGTCAAAATTTTAAAGAGGAGATTCATAGTTACTTAGAAAAAGTAAAATCACATACGCATTTACCGGTAGTGGCAGGGTTCGGTATTTCAACGAAGGAACATGTAGAAGAAATGATTACAATATGTGACGGGGTTGTCGTTGGAAGTAAAATTATTGAACTGTTAGAAAATGAAAAACGAGAAGAAATATGTGAATTCATACAGGCAACAAAACAAAAAGAAGAGGCATAAGTCTCTTCTTTTTGTTTTCTATAATAAATGTTAAAATATACAGAAAATACATATAATTTAGAGGGTGAGAAAGCATGCTAAGACGTAAACTACTATATCTTCTCTTAACTGTACCACTATACGCTTGGCTCATTAGCATGACGAAAATAGAGTTGATGGCTTTATTTTTAGGATATGTATTCATCTTTTCCAACTTAAATCGCATTCAAGAGCAATCTATTTTAGAAATATGTATATTTTCGATTAGTATAGAATTATTTAGTATCGTTTCGATTGTATTGTTAAATGAATTATTCCGATGGATCCATTCATTTGAATTCATGAAATTTGGGAATGTTGTATTGCAAGTCATATGTGCTTATATTGTGTTTGTTGTGTTAGACAAAATAATTAGGCAGCAGACAGTTTTTCAGGATAATAGAAAATGGGAGTGATCCAAAAAAGAGCCAAACGGCTCTTTTTTGAAACTGTTGTAAAAACAATTGAAAATTATGACATCTGTTATATAATAGTTAAAAATTGTATTTTAAACGAAATGAGATGATAACATGGCCATATTGTTGGCACTTATCCCAATTATGATGATTTTCATTTGTTTATTTTTATTTAAACAAACGTCATTAAGATCCTCGTTAATTTCTTATGCGGTATGTGTTGGAATCGTTTTACTCTCGCCAACGTTTCAATTAGGGATAAGTGAAACTGTGCACGCAACGATTAAAGGATGGTTAATTTGTTTTATTGTCGGGTACGTTTTATTTTTCGGTATTTTTTTATTTCACCTCATGAACAAAATGGGGTACATCGATCAAGTAGCACGTTTTTTAGAAGAAGTGACGCACGATCGTTTATTACAAATGCTTCTTATGTGTTTTGGCATTTGCCCACTAATTGAATCAGTAAGTGGATTTGGAATTGGCTTTATGGTTGCAGCACCTATTTTTCTTTCATTAGGTTATAAACCGTTTCAAGCTGTACTGCTCTCTTTTATCGGCTTACTAGCTAGTTCATGGGGCGCAATGGCAACTGGTACGATTATCGGTTCCCAGCTCATCGATATGCCGCTTACAACACTCGGTACAAATACAGCGCTATTAAGTATCCCGATGTTCGCTTATTTCGTCATTCTTTCTTTACATGTTGTTGGTGGCTGGCAGGCGGTTATTGAAAAGTGGAAGGAAGGATTCGGCTTCTTTCTATTATTTTCTCTCGGAATCTATCTTTCTAACGCATACGTAAGTGTTGAACTCGCAGGTATATTAAGTTCTATCGTTACAATTACATTTGGCTTTCTTATCATTAAATTAAAGGGAAAAAACGAACAAAATCTAATAACAGAACATGCTGCGGCAACGGAAAGAGAAGTATCTATTATAAAAATTATTAGCCCTTATATATTTCTAACAGTTTGTATTTTACTTTCTCGCCTCGTTCCTGCATTACATGACTTGTTCAGATCATATGCAGTCCTTGATTTAAAATCATACTCTTACAAATTAGAAATGCTGTATTCACCAGGTTTTTGGCTCGGTATGACTTGTTTATTTACTATTATTTTCTTCCGCATTCCATCTCATATTATGAAACAATCACTCTCACAAACGATAAAACAATGGATCCCGTTCGCTATTACAACGACAATGTTTATTGCTATTTCAGAACTAATGGGCGCATCTGGCATGCATTCATTACTAGCAAAAACAGCTGGTGACTCATTTGGAACATTTTTCGTTTTCGTTGCTCCGTTTATCGGTGGGATCGGTGGCTTTTTAACAGGTAGTAACGCAGGATCAAATGCGATGTTTATAAAACTACAAATGCAAACCGCGCAAAACGTAGCACTCCCTTGGCAATACGTCACAACACTGCAAAACACCGCATCGTCAGTAGCGACAATTGCTTGCCCATCACGGATTACACTAGGTGCGTATTTATGTAACATCCCGTATCGTGAAAATGAACTATTAAAGAAGACGACGTTAATGATTTTTGGTGCGGTATTACTTATAGTAGTGGAAGTTATTTTCTGGTATATGTTGAGAAATTAAAAATTCTCCTATATTTAGGAGGATTTTTTTTGTTACTGGATAATGCTTTAAATTATGAAAAGCTTCTACTAAATGGATAGGAGATGAAATGTATGCCCTTAAAAAATTATGGTGTGTTAAAAGGTACCGTTATACAATCTAAGATCGGAAAAGGGAAAACTCCTCATTATCAAGTTCATTTACAAGATGAAGCAGAAGTAGATTATCGCATTGCGATTAACGTAAAGTCGCAAAGTTATCCGTCAGAAGTTTTATATTTTGCGAGTAACGATATTCGGTCAGAGGCGATTCATATTTTACCGACATTACCATTTGGTTTTACAGAAATAAAAAACAATGAACCGAAAGTAGCTTTAGATTATGTAAGAGGAAATCTATTTGACTCAAAACAAATGATTCCTTTACCTGCTGAAAAAGCAGGAGTGGATAATGATTTAAATGAAAAAATAGAACGTTATATAAAACGAGCAATAGAAGAAAAAGCAATTATTTATGCGTTTGGTGAAAGATGGGGACCCGAAGAAAATACACCCGATTCTTACTTTCATTTCGAACCAGGAAACGGGATACACGATATTCACATGAATCAAGGAAATGTAGAGAAATGGAAAGGTGATAATGGCATATGGCAAGACGGAGGAATACTCATTCAATTTGAAAAGGAAGAAGAATGGGTCGGTATTTTTCTTGCCTTCCAATCGCAGTCATGGTGTACCGATGAAGAGGGACATGCTCGTGTTCCGGTTGAGCATTGTGATTATACAAGTAAGAGATAGTTTATTATACAGGAAAAGGCCATTGCAAGTTATAGATGGTCTTTTTTTGTGTGATACAATTATTTACAATTTTGTCCACCTTGATATAATTGAATAGTCAGAAAAAAAGAGGGTGGAAATGAAAGGAAATAAACCGAAAGTTCTAATACTGGGATCGTGTCATATGAGTGAGCATGAAGAATTATTATCGGAAAAGAGGCAAGCCGAAATTAGAGAGCTTGTTTCTATCATACAGAAATTCCAGCCAACAAAAATTGCAGTTGAAAGTATTACAGATAAGCAGGATAAATTAAATGAGGATTTTAAAGAGTACAAGATAGGTGCATACGAATTAGCATTAAATGAAATAGATCAAATTGGTTTTAGAATGGCAGCAAACTTAAAGCATAAACAGGTATATGCAATTGATTGGATGGGTGGAAATGAAGTTACTGATGTTTGGGATGTACATAAATGGGTGAAAGAAAATCAACCAGATTTATTTGAAGAAATATTTAGTTTGGTACCAGAAATAAATTTAGCGGATACTAAAAGTGTTCTTGATTTTTACCAAGAAATGAATAATCAAGAAGTATTTAATCAACTACATAAGTTATATGTGAATATGGCACGCATTGGTGATTTCGGTCAATATGTTGGGATGGAATGGTTAACATGGTGGTATAAAAGAAATTTAATTATGTATTCAAATATTGTTCGTTTAATTGAATCAACTGAGGAGCGTATTTTATTTATAGTTGGTGTGTCACATTGTTCGATTGTTGCTAGATTCCTTGAAGAAGGAGAGAATTGTGAGGTCGTATTAGCAGATAAATATCTGTATGAAGAACATGCATTTAAATAAAAGGGTATCCAGTTGTAATTGGATACCCTTTTATTTAAATAGAACGCCCTCCTCTTATTTTATAAAACCCAAAACTAACAAGTGTAGAAATACAAGAGAACAGTAGTGCTACGCTAGAAAACGCAATGAGGTACATATTATACTTCATCACTTTTCCAATAAGCTGGTTGCTATCATACTGAAAAAGTCCCGCTATAATATTGAATAAAAATAACACGATAAACATGACGATGACACCGTCTATTGATCCTTTAATGTCTGGTTTACTTAAAGCGATATGTGCAGAAATACAAATGGCGATAAATAAAAATAGCCAAAAGGAAGGATTCAATACATTACTTATTGTAAATAAGCTCTTTAATAATACGAACGTCGACAAGAGCATGTTTTGCACCATTTCTACATTAATAGAAGTAGTAGCGATTGTTTTTTCGAGAGTTGTATTAAATAAGAAATATGAATCTGGTACGAAATAGCGCATTAAAAGGATTAATGCCGTAATACCAGAAATAATAGGCCCGATGCCGATAAAGAAGTTCCCAATTCGTTGATATACACTTTTTTGATTGTATTGATGTTGTACGTAACCTAAAGCACCTTGACTTGTATCTGTTGGGAAAAACTGCGTTGCTACAATTTTATGACGGAATAATACACACATAATGGCATGTCCGAGTTCGTGAATAGGGACACCAATCCACGCTGTTAAAAGGAATCCTTTTCTGCCGAAAGCTCTCGACCAATACATTCGTGTGAGAGATTCTAAATAGCCTAATAGAAATCCAATTACAATGATAATGCCAATTAAAGAAAATAATTGGATTATGCTTGTAAGGAGTATTTGAAAAATTGAGTTTACAAATTCCATTGTTTTTCATCCGATCTGTTAAAAATGTTATTTGCTCTGTTTCATAATAGCATTATTTTTCAAGAATGCTAGCACATATATTTTCTTTTGAACGAAGGATTGCATAATCTTTTTCTAGTAGTCATGTTTTATGTCCTAATTCATATATTGAATTTGTAACACCCTATATGGTATATGCCTTAAGGAGGGATGAGAGAATGAAATGTCCGGCATGTCATACGGAAAATACAGCAGAGGCAAAGTTTTGCGGGAATTGTGGACATTCGTTAACGGAGGGGGCAGTAGCGAGTAGTTCACAGGAAGAAGGTGAGCAACAAGTACGCGTAGCACAAGCGAAGGAAACTCGTCCGAATGAAACGGTAGAGAAAGCGAAGCGATTTGCGAGTGGGTATTTTCAGTTTTTTAAACATGCTTTCAAAGCACCAACAGCGATTATGAAAAGCGGCAAGGTTGAAGTACGAAATGGAATTGTAAGTCTTGTTCTTATTTGTTTTTTAGGAGCATGTATTTTTTATAGAATGATGAGCACAGCAGCTGCTGTTACGAGAACATTTGCACCAGATATAACGACTCCTAATTTCTTTTGGGACTCTGTAACGGTCTTTTTATTTTTACTAATTTTAACTTTATTTGTCGGATTTATTATTTTTGTAAGTGGAAAGATGATGAAATCTTCATTTTCATTTCTTGAAGTATTCGGTGTGTGGGGAACGATAGCGACGCCAGCTATTGCTATATTAGTTCTTTCTTTTCTGTTTAGCTTTTTATTAATCTTTTTCTTACCAATCTTATTAGGGCTGGCTACAACGTATATGTCAATTAGTATAATTGTCGCTATAGTAAAGCTAGATAACGGCGGATTAGACCTTATTTATACACTTCTTATCGCAAATGTTTTAATTGGAATTGCAACATTCATTGTACTGTGGTCTTACATTAGCACGATAATTCAAACCTTTACACAGGGATTCACTGGCTTCTAACGAAAAGGTGGATGAATGTATGTACAAAGTGTGGCATTCATTTTGCAGACGGTGTTCAATTTTGTCAAAACCTCAGTATGTATATAATGGCTTCATCTTTCTTGATAGTGATATCCGAAAATTAACGAGTGGGGACTTAACATACTTATCGAAAGAACAATTGAAAATAGAGAGAAACGAAATATACGCAAGGCATGGACATATTTTTCAAAGCAGTCTTGGTATAGAGAAAACAAGTATTATACAGGAAAGCTAACGGATATTGAATCTTATAATGTTGAACTCATTAAATCAAGAGAATAAACACGATAAAAAGGTACAGTGCATAACTGTACCTTTTTATCGTTATTTATCTGAACCAGGATCCCTTGAGAAAAAGATGTGAAAGAGAAATGTGACTTTACTGGATCCTCCTGATGTACTAGCCTGTATATGTGATAAAGGACCAGACGTTAGGGCTGCCTCGGAATGGGGTGGTACGACTATTTTGAGCGCATGATCTGATTCTGGTGAAGCAATAACAGTAATTGTATCATCAGAGAAGTTTATAATTTTAACAGAACCGACTGGAAAGATGGACTTGCCAGCATGTGATGCTGAAGCGAATTGGGTAGCTTTCCAAATATCTTGCGCAAATGTATCATCGTTAGATAACCAAGCACGAGCGCTATATATTGTTGCATTAATGGAAAATTCTTGGTCAAGTGAGACGGCGGGTTTCGGTTCTTTTGGTTCTTGCGGTTCATCTGGAAGCTGGGCGAGAAGGCCGGCGCACATATATTTCACCTACTTTCAATAGTAACTGTTATAGCATATTAAACATGTTGTTTATAAGGCACGACAGTTACCTATTTAGGCATAGGTTTGTGCACTAAATTTGAAGATGAAATTCTCTTTCTTTACAATAGAAGTAGGTGTTATTTCTATAAAATATGGAAAACGTAAAGAGTATGTAAAAAAGAAGGAGTGGTAAAGTGAACTATGTCATTATTGGCGGAGATGCAGCTGGTATGAGTGCAGCGATGCAAATTGTTAGAAACGATGAAAATGCAAATGTTGTGACGTTAGAAAAAGGTGAAATTTATTCGTACGCGCAGTGTGGGTTACCATATGTCATTAGTGGTGCTATCGCTTCAACGGAAAAGTTAATCGCGCGTAATGTAAAGACGTTTCGTGAGAAATACGGAATTGATGCGAAAGTACGACATGAAGTAACGAAAGTAGATACGGAAAAGAAAATGGTATACGCAGAGCATACGAAGACGAAAGATGTCTTTGAATTTTCGTATGACCGTTTATTAATTGCGACCGGAGTACGTCCTGTTATGCCAGAATGGGAAGGGCGAGATTTACAAGGCGTTCATCTTTTAAAAACAATCCCAGATGCTGAGCGCATATTAAAAACGCTAGAAACGAATAAAGTTGAAGATGTAACTATTATTGGCGGCGGTGCAATTGGGCTTGAGATGGCAGAAACATTCGTTGAACTTGGTAAAAAAGTAAGAATGATTGAGCGAAATGATCATATTGGTACGATTTATGATGCGGATATGGCGGAGTATATACATAAAGAAGCAGATAAACATCATATTGAAATTTTAACGAATGAAAATGTAAAAGCGTTTAAAGGGAATGAACGAGTAGAAGCAGTTGAAACGGATAAAGGTACGTATAAAACGGATCTTGTTCTAGTATCTGTCGGAGTGAAGCCGAATACTGATTTTCTTGAAGGAACGAATATACGTACAAATCATAAAGGGGCAATCGAGGTAAATGCATATATGCAAACGAATGTGCAAGACGTATATGCAGCTGGTGATTGTGCGACACATTATCACGTTATAAAAGAAATTCATGATCATATTCCAATTGGAACAACTGCAAATAAACAAGGGCGACTTGCTGGACTGAATATGCTGAATAAACGAAGAGCTTTTAAAGGAACGTTGGGTACAGGCATTATTAAATTTATGAATTTGACGCTCGCAAGAACAGGCTTAAATGAAAAGGAAGCAAAAGGATTACATATCCCGTATAAAACAGTCAAAGTAGATTCCACAAATATGGCGGGCTATTATCCAAATGCGAAACCACTTTACTTGAAATTACTATACCGTTCTGACACGAAACAATTATTAGGTGGACAAGTAATTGGAGAAGAAGGTGTAGATAAACGGATTGATGTGATCGCAATGGCACTCTTCAATAAAATGAGCATTCACGATTTAGAAGATGTGGACTTAAGTTATGCACCACCATATAACAGCGTTTGGGATCCAATTCAGCAAGCGGCAAGACGAGCAGAATAGCACTTTTTAAGTGCTATTTTTTTCGTTAAAGGGTAATCATCATTTTTGTCGAATGAAGAGGGTTGGGAAATAGTTACATATAGGGAAGGGGGATCATTAAAAATGTTTATAACACTTCAAGCAGTTCAAGAATCAGAAAAAGAAATATTACGTAATTTGTACGCACTATATCTTCATGACCTCTCTACATTCACTCCGAATATAACGATTGGGGCAAATGGATTTTTTGAATACGAAGATTTACATATGTTTTGGGGAAATGATGGAATTACTCCGTATTTTATTAAAGGTGATAATGATATTGTAGGATTTTTATTGCTACTGGAACGTCCATTCTTAAAGAAGGAAAATGACTTTAGTATTCATGACATTTTCATATTGAATCAATACAAGGGAAAAGGAATCGGTAAACAAGTTATTAAGAATGTACTAAAAGAGAAACGAGGGCAATATTTCGTTATCGAACTTGTGAAAAATGTACCAGCCGTTTCTTTTTGGAAGAAAGTATATAGGGAGCTAAACATCGAATTTGATGAGAAAATACAGTTAATCGACGATGAAGAATGCCTCGTGCAAACGTTTAAAATACAATGAGATTGGTGCTCCTAGTATATTACTTTGAAATTTAACTTTATTTTGAATATACCGTTCACCCTTGAAAACATAGTACGTATCGCTTATATTGTCATATAGTATTTAGTTTTTAAACAAAGCAATGAACGAACCAGGGGGCACAGTATGGCAATTAACATGAAAACAATCGAAGAATGGATTGCTGAATCAAACGCAAGACATGAAGAAGACTTTGGAAACGTTGTTGAAGAGATGAAAGAAGTATGCATTGGACTTGATAATGCGACATTAATTTATACGAAAAATGTATTTTGTTTCGGTAAGAAAGTAGAAGTATTGTTCTTCTTCCAAGACCATGTCGTGATCGGACAAGAAAAAGACGAATATGTTGAGATTGAAAAATTAAAGTATGATGCTATTACAAATAGTAACTTAAAAACAAACGATAAAAATACAACGCTAGAATTAAAGTTTGCTAACGGACAATCTATCAATTTAGATAGTTTAAATGATAACTACGGTACGAAAAACTGGTTATTTGCGAGACAAATTAAAAGTATCTTTAAATTAATCTAGTAAAAAAGCACGCCGATAGCCGGCGTGCTTCTAAATACGCAAATCCCCTTTTAACCAATTCCGCGCTCGATAAGCTCCAACAGGAACTTGAATAAGTGACGTTTCATTTCCAGCATCTAGCCCGTATAACTGATCACATGAATTTGTATCAAAACTAAGTAAAGGATGCCCGCCCATCCCCATTGCGGTCGCTGCAAAAACGAGTTTGTGAACGAGCATACCTGCTTCCATTTGATGAATACGGTACCCTCTATAGCCTAATGCATTTGTATAGTAATCTTTCTTTCCGACTACATGTAAGCAAAGTGGTACTTGAAAAAGGTTTATGTTATCCATCGTCATACTAGATTGAAGGGGATAACGAAGGTCTCCGTACCGAATTGGCTGGATGGAATGAGTTTTACTGTTATAAGCGTAAGCACTGTTTTTTATATCTTTTACGTTATAGAAACACCCATATAATGAGACGCGCGCATTTTCATTTACATACTTACCATCAAGGTCGTTGGAATAAGGGAAGGAGAGACTCGCTTCTTGTAGTAAAGTAGCGAGCTCGGCCGCATCCCATTTCGTTAAAATAAAGTCAGCATCAGGGGAATACCGTTTTCTGCAAAGTTGTAAGAAATCATAAGATAAACGCTCTACTTTTGGCAGCTGTACAGCGTGCGCATGATGTTGATAGTGCTCTTCATGAGCTAGTGTTTGGAACTGTGCTGTCGATTCGATCATAGAAGCTTCATTTATTTTTGTTATCATCGGATACTCATTTACATGCTTTGAGCGAACGAAATGTTCATGTGCTAAAGGCGGAATTTGTTGTAATAGCTCATGAGAAGTAATTGTTTTATGTTCACGGTAATCATTGTGAAACCAATTAGATTGCGGTTCTGTACTGAAAGGAACGACAGCATACACGCTTTCTTCTCCTTCTGACAGTCCGAGTAAATGATTGATTGCACGGTCTAGAAACTGAAAATACACACCATTTGTGTAACCAAATTGTTTGGCACATTCCAGTAATTGGCCGATGAGAACACCGCTATCTAACCCTTGAAGCCGATACGAAAAGTTATTGTATTTAAAGTAGTTTTTCCAAAACATAGTGGATACGAATGCAGCGCCAAAACAAGATTGTATGTTACAACGATTGCCGAGTGCTTCTGTAAGGTAAGAATCGAAATTTCCTTCGCGAAGTAAGATAAGTCGGTGATGCGCGGCGTCGTAATGGTAAATGCCGTCTGGATAATCGTCAATTTTTAAATATATATATAATTCATTTGGATACAAAGCGCCGCCGGAAGGGATAGATCTTCGAAATAAAATTTTCTCGCTATTTAGCTGACATAACTGGGTTAAACCAAATGAACACCAAAGATAATGACCAATCTCTTTCAAAGTAGGTGTAGTAGAAGAGTTAGGTAAAGATAATGGGATTTCTAAAGAGAGAGGGATAATAGGTAAGTTTCGATATAATTTATAAGGAAGCGGTGCATCTTCCCAGTCTATTTCATGATTTGGCATAATTTCATCGATAGAGAAATGGAGATGATGTAAAAAAGTATCTAGTTGCATGAAATCCCCTCCTTTACTATGGAAACGGGTGCGGATGTGGATTTAATTGTTCAGTCGTTAAAGGTTCGTCTGTATATCCAAGTGTCATCGGTACGGTATACACTCGATCTAGCCCTGTAAGTCGAGTGAGATGGTGACCGAACGTCATCGGTAGCATGCCTGGAATAATGACTTTTACACAATGTAATCCGTTTTTTTCTATAAGAGGTACTGTTTGATTTACAACGATTACGTCAAGTCCAGATTGCTGCAGGCGGTTTAAAAGTTGATAAAGATCGGATGTTAAATCTAGATTAACTGATTGTAATGTATTCATTTCTTGGAACGATTGCACTGGTGCATCGTCACGTAAAAGGAAGTGAAGACGTTCTTCTGCTTCTTTCAATCCATACAGCATACTATGGTCTTCCATTTTATTTACGAGATAAGGGTCTTGTAAGCAATTTTCGTAGTGCTCTCTTTTTTGTTCGAGTTCATCGTCTGTTATAAGTAACATGCCTGCTATTTCGTGAATGGCACTCTTTAAAGCGCGGACTGGGTCCAAATGAGAGCCTCCAGCACAAACGACATTCATTCCATTTTCACGCGTATTTTTTGCAATTACCCATAAGCTCGGGATGCCGTGTTCCATCGTTGCGTTAAAAGCATGCAATTCATAACCAGTAATCGTGTACAGCCGCTGAATCATTAGTTGTAATTCTGTATCATGTGCTGAACTAAGATCAAGGCGGGGAAGAGGTAATTCAGCGTACCAAGTGAGCAAAAAGGCGTCACGCTCTACAATTTCTAAAATGCCGTGAAAAATTGCTTCTTCTAAACTACCACCAATGGCACAGCCATTTGATGTTTCATATACGTAAGCATCTCGATGACCGAGACTATAATAAGCGATTGATTCAGGAACTAAAATTGGACGGTTTTGTGACAAGGAATATCCCCATACCCAGTTTTGTTCATAGTCAGGGTCAAACGGTTTAAATGGAAAACCATCACGATTATAGTGTTCATTTGTATGTACACCGAGCGTAAGGGGATTTAGTGCATGATCCTCTAAATCATGAAAACTACCATGCACATTTGTCTTTTTCCCTCGAGGTGACATACCACAATAACGTTCTAAACCTTCTAAAATAGCAGTTGCTTCACTTATTGCAAATGAAAGAGTTCGGCCTGCAACCCCTTCATTTCCAAACATTAATGGCATGTTTATAATAACGTCAGCAAATGGTAATAAAGAATGCTGCATTTTTCCGTTCAACATACCGACTCGGTAATCTAAATAGTCCTTCGTTAAAAATGTGTTTAGTTCATGAATGGAACGACAGCGATATGTTGCATCATTTGTTTTTAAGCTCGGTTGTAATGAAATCAATGCTGCATCTGCTGTGTCATCAGGTAAATTACTACATACAGGGCAGAGCGGATCTGGAAGAAAAGAATGCCGCGTACATTGCAGTGTTTGTAAGTTTAGTAAAATGAGTTCATTTTCTAAAGAAGGATGATTATGAGTTAATATTTTCTCTGTTTCTGCGCAAATCAGATGGCACATTTGCAGAATGCCATTTTGGGTGGCACGTACATCACGCCTTGTTACGTTTTCTTCTTTTACCGCATATTTTCGTTGTAGCTCCCACATCTCTTTTTGATCAAATCCAGCGATAAAGCGTCGTCCATCGGCACAATGAGTACATCCTGCTGCAAGAGGATGAATATAAGGACCGATAATACCTTCACCAAATGAAGTAAAACCACGTAGCCACGGAATATGATTTGAACGGAAAATTAGCTCAGCGTCATGGTGAATAGTAGAAGGAGAGCCGTCGTGTAATACGAGAGCGAGTTCGATATTTTCAGGGAGTTCATCTGCAATTGTATGTTGGCGAATGATGGAATATTGTTTGCATAATTGATCATGTACATAGTCTGCAAGAAGGCTATCTCCTATAAGCAATATATTTTGAGTCATAGACCGTCCTCCTTTGCAATTAATACCCCGTACACACCATCTAAGTTTTCTTTCAAAAATGATTCAATCGCTAAATCAAACACGAATGGATAAAAATGATGTTCTTCTAAATGTTGCAAGGCAAGCTGTAATGATTGCACACCTGGAATTTCTTTTTCCGCTTGTATTTCCACTCTAAAAGAATCCGTATCATATAAAATAATAGATGATTCAGGCAAGATATTAGTTCTGTAAGGAGTCTCTTCATTTTGACTATGAAGAAGCGATAGTTGTAGTGCGTTTCGTAAGGCTAATGTCATATTAATATTAGATGCACCATACCATCGATCATTTATACCGACCCAAACGACTGGGAAGCTGAGAATCTCTTCACCCATTGCGATTTTAGGTGTTTCATGAATTGTAGCGAGGGCATCGTAATAATATCTACAATGTTTATCATGAATTTCGGTTAAGTCCACCGTCGTAATTTCTTCTAGCATATGTGATTGTCGTTCATACAGTTTGTGATTTAAATGTTGTTGTAATGCCCGGTATACACCCTCTGTCATCGTTTCTCCAGCGCCAATACCAATATCGTTATGTTCAGGGATAAGGCGGTGTATAATTTCTGCTACATAGGTTTCAATTCCTGTTAAACCAGCTTCTCGGCGCGCTTCGTTATGAGTCAAACCAGCGCAAGTCATAAGAGGCAGGAGGGAAGCTGGGCCATCTGATAGAGGTGTAGCTACTTGAATATTGCATTGTGATAATGGTAATTGATATAAATCTTCTTCATCCCATACGTGGAATATACCAGCTTCTTTAGAAGTTAATGAATTGAAAAAACGGAATAAATCAGTTGAAGTATGCTGGATAGACCGATGCTCAAGTTGTTCAGAAAGATTTTCTATCGTATCAATTGTAAAACTTTCATCAGTTGCGAGAGGATGTTTTATAAAGGGATGCCATGTTCCTTCGAGTGTTTCATAATTTAATAAAAAGAATTGAGGTTCTTTTTCTCGGTAAGAATCATTAGCAACGTGCTTAAATAATTCAAAAACGATTATATTTGCTAGCATTGCAGATGTAATAGGAGAGAAGGAGGCTGATGAATTTTCATTTTGTAAAGTCGTTTCATGTAGCCGATGCCATGCGGATTCCCAGCATTCTTCATGATTAGTTGTTACGACAGGACCAGCTAAACCAACTGTTGATAAACAGACAGCAGGTATGAAGTTCTTTCCTATTTCCTTGCAAATCGCATGAACTGCTCTTAGTCCTTCGATATCTCCATTTTGCGAAACGTATAAAATCCAGTCAAAAGGCTCGAACACTTCATGCAGGGGACGATCAATTGTTGTATCTATTTCTTGAACAAGTACAGCATCATCTACTTCATGCGCAAGTTCTACTAGCTCGTGAATACGGTCGTAATTCGTTTCTTCATAATCTGTCACAAGGTAATGAAAGGTAGGTAATCCGGATTCTAATAAAGAAGAAACTAAGGAAGTAAGCATATCTCCAGAGCCGATTATAAGTACATTTGCATTGCGGTACGTTTCGAATTTTAAAGCGCCTGAATGAGAATCTGCTTCTAGAAATTCAATTTGCGAAGCATATCTATCAAGTAATGCACTGTTTAATTCATGAGGTGCATCTTGACTTACATCACGGACAAACCCATTTGTATATAAAATCTCTCCAATTTCAAATACACGATTTTGATAGGGGAGAGGGAGACCATCCGTTATTTCTGCTAAAGAATAATTACCGTTAAACATTGGCATTAATTTTTCAATCCAGTTATAAATTCCGTCACCGTCCATACGAAATGAACTGGCGTTATTTCGAAAATAGACACCCCCGTTTGAGTCGGGGAGGAAGAAAGTATCTTTATTTGCTTTTAGTTTTGCATGTGCTGGAAGGTTACTCATTTTAATCCTCCTTACGTTTTAGGCATACATTATTACCTTATGTCATGCGATTTGTCCCGTATGAATGCAATAAAAAAAGCTGTAGAATGATATATTCTACAGCCTGTAATAGATTATGAATCTATCAACCTTCTAATAATAATGATTTTGGATCTTCAAGCATATCTTTAACAGCAACAAGGAAGCTAACTGCCTCTTTACCATCAACAATACGGTGATCGTAAGATAAAGCGATGTACATCATTGGGCGGTTTTCCATACGTTCGTTATCGATTGCAACTGGACGTACTTGGATTTTGTGCATTCCTAAAATACCAACTTGTGGGCTGTTTAGGATCGGTGTTGACATTAGAGAACCGAACACACCACCGTTTGTAATTGTAAATGTACCACCTTGTAGTTCTTTTAGTGAAAGTTTGTTATCACGTGCTTTTTTACCTAATTCACGAATTTCGCTTTCGATTTCAGCGAAGTTTAATTGGTTCGCATCGCGTACAACTGGAACAACTAATCCATCTGGAGCTGCTACTGCAATACCGATATCATAGAATTTTTTAATGATAAGCTCGTCGCCTTGAATTTCAGCATTTAATAATGGGAATTGTTTTAATGCTGCAACAACTGCTTTTGTGAAGAATGACATGAAACCAAGACGTACATCATGTTTTTTCTCGAAAGCGTCTTTACGCTCTTTACGTAATTCCATGATTGCAGTCATATCAACTTCGTTAAATGTTGTTAACATTGCAGATGTTTGTTGAACTTCTACAAGACGTTTTGCAATTGTTTGACGGCGGCGGGACATTTTCACGCGCTCAACTGGTTTTTCGAATTCAGTTTTTGCAACTGGAGCAGGAGCTGGACTTTTTGGAGCAGCTGGTGCTTCTTTTGGTGCTGCAGCATGAGCTTGTACATCGTGTGGTCTCACACGTCCAAGTGGATCTGTGCTACGTACATCGTTTAAGTCGATTCCTAATTCACGAGCCATTTTTCTAGCAGCTGGTGATGCGATAGGACGGTTTGTATTTGGTAAACCTTGTAAAGTTGCAGTTTGTTCAGCACTTGGTGCCGCAGCTTTTGGTGCTTCAGCTGTTTCTTGTTTCGGTTGCTCAGCCAACGGTGCAGGTGTACTTACTGCAACTGGTGCTCCGTTTGCGTCTAAAATTGCGATAGTTGCGCCAACTTCAACTGTATCCCCAGGTTCGCCTAGTAACTTCGATACAATACCTGAATCTTCTGCAATGATTTCTACATTGACTTTATCAGTTTCAAGCTCAACAACGCTGCCACCTTTCTCAACTTTGTCGCCTACGTTGATAAGCCATTGTGAGATAGTTCCTTCAGTAATAGATTCTGCAAGCTCAGGTACTTTAATTTCGATCATTTTAAATGTCCTCCCCTTATTTGCCTAACGGTGTGTTTTTTCTTCTTTTGTCTTCGGTAATCTCCATTTGTTAGCCTGACCTTGGGCAGAATATCTGCCCAAGGAACAAGCTAGAAATCTTCATTGTTACTTTTTAGTTGCTGAAAACTTCAATTTCTAGTTTATCTTGACGGAAGTTATACTTTACATCTAAAGCGTGTGCAACAATTAGTTCTTGCTCAGCTTTGTGAGCGAATGGATCGCCGCCAGATGGGCTAGAGCGATCTGGACGTCCGATGTAACCTGTTTTTACTTTATCTCCAGCTAGTTCGAACAGAATTGGAGCCATGTAATGCCATGCGCCCATATTACGAGGCTCTTCTTGAACCCAAATAATTTCTTCTAAGTTTTTAAAGCGTTTAATAATAGATTGAACTTTCTCAGCAGGGAATGGGTACAACTGTTCAATACGAACGATATGAATTTCATCTAAGTTGTACTCATGCTTACCAGACTCGATTTCTGCTGCTAAGTCAATCGCCATTTTACCTGTACTTAAAACAAGACGTTTTACTTTGTTTGGTTTCATGCCAAGGTTTTCTTGTTCTAAAGCAGGTTGGAAACGTCCTTCGCTTAACTGACTAGCAGTTGAAAGCGTAAGTGGGTGACGTAATAAACTTTTCGGCGTCATCAGTACTAATGGTCGAACAGCTTCTGTTCCTAAGATAGATGCTTGACGACGCAGGATATGGAAGTATTGTGCTGCACTCGTTAAGTTTGCAACTGTCCAGTTGTTCTCAGCAGCTAACTGTAAGAATCGCTCTGGACGTGCACTAGAGTGCTCTGGCCCTTGACCTTCATAACCGTGTGGTAATAGAAGAACTAAACCAGATTTTTGACCCCATTTTGCTCTTCCAGCTGAAACATATTGATCAAATAATGCTTGCGCAGTATTTGAGAAGTCACCATATTGCGCTTCCCACATAACAAGCGTTTCCGGAGCGAATACGTTATAACCATACTCGTAACCAACAACAGCAGCTTCTGATAACGGACTGTTATGAACAGAGAAGGAAGCGTTGATGTTTGGTAAGCGGTGTAATGGTGAATATGTTTCATTTGTATCAGTATCGTGTAATACGATGTGACGATGCGCGAATGTACCACGCTGTGAATCTTGCCCAGTTAAACGAATTGGCGTACCTTCTTGTAAAATAGAAGCGAATGCTAATGACTCAGCAAGTGCCCATTCAATTTTACCGTTCTCTTCAAGAGCATCTTTACGGCGCTCAAGAATTTTCTTCACTTTCGGATATACGTTAAAGCCTTCTGGCCAAGAGAGTAGACCTTCATTAATTGCACGAAGTGAGTCAAGCTCAACACCAGTATCAATTGGCTGAATACCTTTTGCAACAACATCTGGCACTTTAACGTGAATTGTTGCATCGCTCGTATCAGCTGGCGGTACTTGTGCATAGTCAGATTTTAATTGCTCTTGCGTAAACTGTGTAATTGTTTCAATTTCATCTGCATTTAGAACACCAGCAGCTTGTAATTGATCTGCATAAATTGCTCTTACAGTTGGGTGATTTTTAATCTTTTTGTACACTTGTGGTTGTGTAACTGCTGGATCATCCATTTCGTTATGACCGTAGCGGCGGTAACCAATTAAATCGATTAAGAAATCTTTTTTGAACAACATGCGATATTGAATCGCAAGGTTAGCAGCAGCAAGACAAGCTTCTGGATCATCAGCGTTCACGTGAACAATCGGAATATCGAAACCTTTTGCAAGGTCACTTGAATATTTCGTAGAACGAGAATCATAGCTATCAGTTGTAAAACCAACTGCATTGTTTGCAATAACATGAATTGTTCCGCCTGTTTGATACGCGTTCAATCTACTTAAGTTCAATGTCTCAGATACAATACCTTGACCAGGGAATGCAGCATCACCATGAACTAAAATTACGAATGATTTTGAAGTATCTTGTTCTGGAAGACCAGATTTTTTACGATTTTCTTGAGCCGCACGTGCGAAACCTTCTACAACAGGGTTAACGAACTCAAGGTGACTTGGGTTATTTGCTAATGTAACGCGAGTGCTAACTTCTTCGTTACTAACGACTTGTTCTCTACCTAAATGGTATTTTACATCGCCAGTCCAACCAGAGTTTGCTACTGCGCCTTCTATTTTTGCATGTTTGAACTCAGCAAACATGTGACTATATGGTTTTTCTAATACGTGTGCAAGTACGCTTAGACGACCGCGGTGAGCCATACCAATCATGACATCTTCTACGCCGTTCTTTGCACCTTCTAGCACAATTTCATCTAGAACAGGTACAAGCATATCAACGCCCTCGATAGAGAAACGCTTTTGCCCAACGAATGTTTTATGCAAGAATTGCTCGAAACCTTCAACAGCTGTCAAACGTTTTAAAAGAGCAGTTCGTTTTTTATTTGATAGTGGTTGACGCAATGAATTTGATTCCACCATTTGATGCAACCACGCGCGTTCTTCACTATCTTGTATATGAGAAAATTCATAAGCTAAAGATTGTGTATACACTTCTTTTAATCTATGAATTACATCAAGTGCAGTGTGAATACCTTCTGGTGCATCTTGCCATACTGTTTTAGCTGGAATCGCTTTCAAATCAGCATCGCTTAGTTCGTTCATTGCTTTTTCAAGAAGAGATTGTCCATTTGCAGCATCCTCCATCGGGTTGATGTGAGCCAACGTATGCCCGAAAGAACGAATCTGTTCAACAAGCTGAACGACTTTAAGAATCTTTTCGATGTTACCTGTGTTTTGAGGAGAAAAATGTGTTGCTGTGTTGTCCCCTGTTACGACATCATCTTGAAACGAAGGAGCTCCAAAAATTTCAAAAAGCTCTTGTAATTCCGGATCAACAGAACCTGCTCCAGTTACGTAAAGATCATACTGTTCAATAACATAACCAAGGTTCGGACCGTGGAACTTGGCCCAAGGGTTTGTCGTTGTATTCTTCCTCGTCATTTGTTTAAACCTCCCAATGCATATAATCCTTTTTCCATACAAAAAGGTGCATTTTGCTCTTTTCAATAATTGATGAACCAATAATCAATGTAAATGTTTTTCTTTACTCTTATGTTATTACAATAATTTACATAATACCAAACACTATTACTTATCTGTTTTGTAAAAAAACATTCACAATAACTTATCACCCAAGTTAATCTTTCATGTTATAAAGTAATTTTACAGAAAAATAGGGTGGATATATTTGGTATACCTATACGAATAACTAAAATTGTTGCATGTAAATATAAGTATAATAGTTAGAATGTTTCGATAAAAATAAGTTCGAATTATGTATATTGAAATAATAAGCGCTTTCATTGATATTATACAACAATATAACGGAATATAGTATAAAAAATAAAAAATTATGAATTTATCGTAAACTTTATTTAGATAGTGTTAAATATTGAAAGGAAAATGAAGGATTTCTACAAAAAAAGTTGCTAAACATAAAAAATGCTTTATAAACAGTTAGTTTCTATAAATATGACGAAAAACACCGTAAAACCAATAACACATTTCGCCGAATAAAGGGATAAATGAAATATTTTAAAAGGATAAAACAAATATGGAGATATTAAATTTTAAAAAAAGAGAGGAGGAGATATAGTAACTGTTAGTTACAGTGTTCCGTATTTTGTTTCAAAATAGACGTGCTGAAATTAAAAAGTTTCTTCTATATAAATAGAACGAAAAATAAACAAAACGGATGTAAAGGAAACTTGACGTAAAGTTTCCTTTACGTATATACTCGTTATAAGGAAGGAGGGAGAAATTTCCTTGGAAAATAAAATGGTCGAATATCGAAAAAAATTTGGACTATCTCAAGAAAAATTGGCTGAGAAACTCGGCGTTTCCAGACAAACCATCATTTCAATTGAAAAGGGAAAATATGATCCATCACTTCCGTTAGCATTTGAAATCGCGAAAACATTTCAGACAACGATAGAACATGTATTTATTTATGAAGGAAAAGAAGGGGAGGAATAAAGATGAACTATTCACAAAAGTACTTCGTTATCATGGGAATTATTTTTCTATTCATGAGTGGATTTATGATATTAACAGGTATAATGACGCATTCCGCACCGCCAGAAGCAACTTATCCATTACTTGGTATGATGATTATGTGTTTTTGCCTAAGTTACCTACACCCACAATTTAAAGAAAAAGACGAACGAATGAAACTCATTCGTTATAAAGGAATGTTCGTGACCTTTTTTGCATTAACAGCATATTATCTTCTTTTCTCTATCGGCTTAAACTTAAAAATACTTACACTATCTGCTACTGAACTATTGAATATACTTATGGCACTTACGATGAGTACCGTCTTTATCTCATTTGTTGTTTTGGCAAAAAGATATTAAGATGGAAGAGAGAAAGGAAGATTAACATATGCAAATGATGTATGCTTTTGGCATTGGGCTTGTATTATTTTTAGCCGTATTCTTATTTATTCGTAAAGACGTGCAAGGTGGGACGTTAACGAAAAGAGGCTTTTATAAAATGATCGGCTGTTTAGTTGTTATGTTTATAGCGATTATCGTAATGATCGTTTTAATAAATCAATCACTATAGAATGAACCTTACTTGAGTAAGGTTTTTCTTTTTTGTATAAAATCCGAAAATCCCCACTAAATCCATTTGCTACATATAATTGATATTATATAATTTGATAAAATGATAGATAGGGAGCATAGTATATGAATAAAAAAACTATCTTCTTTTTTATCCTTTTCGGCAATTCATCTCCATCTGAGATTTGTGTTACGGGTGAAGCACAACAATTCAGGTGGAGATGAATTGCCGTCAGCAGGTAGACGAAACAATTTTGTTTCTTTTGTCTTACGATATAATCTGCTCTAGATGAGGAGGGGATATATTGTAGGACAACGAAATTAGATAATCATAATCATTCGGCTGCTTGAACCAAAAGAAATTAAGATGAAGAACATGTTCACATTTTGTTCCGTTCTAAATATTGATTTGTCAAAAGTAATTAACAGTTACAAAATTATTTCTTTCCTAAGAAAAAACACGATCTTAGGAAAGAAATAATTTTAATGAACTTTCTGAGAAAGGTGGTGAAAACAATGGCTAGAAAGAAAGCAGTGAAAGTATTACGGAGACAAAAGAAAAGAGAAACCATGCAACGATTCACGCAGAAACAGAATATCGGACGAGCTTGCCTTACTGCAAAAGAATTTCGCTTACTGCAACGTATGTCACATAGTTCAAAAGCGTTGCGAAATGTCGGATTGTACACGATTAAACAAAGTTACTTGAACTATAACAAGATGGCTACTGTAAAAGAAGTGGACACTGCCATGCAAGCTGATTTGAATTACTCGGGCGTTCAATCAAACTCTGTTCAAGCGATTCGTAGAGCCTTATTTACAGAAGTGAAGAGCTTTTTTAAAGCGTTGGAACAGTGGAAGAAAAAACCTAAAACCTTCACAGGTCGTCCTAAGTTTCCGAATTATTCTCGTTCAACGGATAAACGAATCATTGAAATCTATCAAATTCCAAAAGTGGATGATAACGGGTATTGGATGATTCCGATGAATGTTGCATTTAGAAAAAAATTCGGTTCCATTAAAATACGTATGCCGAAAAACGTAAGGCATAAAAAAATCTCCTACATTGAGATTGTACCGAAGCAAAAAGGTCGGTTCTTTGAGGTGCATTATACATATGAAATGCACGTTTCTCAAATGAAGAAACCATCCACGACTACGAGTAACGCTTTGAGTTGCGATTTAGGTGTAGATAGATTAGTAAGTTGTGTAACCAATACAGGCGATGCATTTTTAATTGATGGAAAAAAATTAAAATCTATTAACCAGTACTTCAACAAAATGATACGTAATCTGCAACGGAAAAATATAGAAAACGGGCTTTCAAAACGCGTTGTAACGAATAAAATTGCTGCACTTTGGCATAAACGGGAAAGACAAATCAATGGTTACATTTCACAAACGGTAGGCTTATTGTTCAAAAAAGTGAAAGCATTCGATATAGATACGATTGTCGTAGGGTATAACGCGGGTTGGAAACAAAAATCTGATATGGGAAAAAAGAATAATCAAACATTTGTTCAAATCCCATTTCATAAACTGATGGCAGCAATTGAGAATAAGTGTGTAAAAGAAGGTATACAATTTTTAAAACAAGAAGAAAGCTATACTTCAAAAGCTAGTTTTCTTGATAAAGATCCAGTTCCAGTTTGGTCTAAGGAAGATAGGACGCATTATCGCTTTAGTGGCAAACGAATTACTCGTGGTCTGTATCAAAGTAAAGCAGGAACATGCATCCACGCTGATATTAATGGTGCGCTGAATACATTGCAAAAATCAAAAGTTATAGAATTGGACGACAATCTCAAGGTAAAAACGCCGATTCTATTAGGAGTGCAAAAACGTAAGGCTGTTGCTTCGCGCATAGCTTAGTGGGTGTGTCAACCATCCATGTGTACTCGACTTGTCGGGGCTTGTAGCACACGCCAGATTCATCTGAGTGGTGGCTTCTTCTGCAAGGAAGAACTGCTCTTTTGCGAAAGGGTGGTGCAAGTGGGAAAACAATCGTTCTTTGTCAGTACCAACCAAAAACATACTTGGGGTGTTACCGTAGGGTAGCATGAATGCTAGAGCGTCAAACGGTCTAGTGATAGACCGAAAAGACCTAGCATTCAAACTCAAGCCCCCACTGAAACGTTTTATCTCAGTGGGGAGAGTTGACTAACATGTCTACTACTTATAGCTAGTATTACTTATATAATATGTAACAAACGCCAACCAGTGCCACCTATGTTAGTATGGGAGGGTCAGGAATACTATGTAACGCATGAACCTGCCGAAGCTGAAAAAGTTGGACAAAGGCTCGGAGAAGTAACGAAGAAAATCGAAACGAGTAAAAAATCTACTAAAAACAGTGAATCCAACATATTACAAGAAAAAACAAAAGTATTCACAATGGTAGAAGAAGAAAAAAATCCTCACTCACCTTTAATCATAAAGGAGCCTTATAGTGACGAATATAGAGTAGCAAGACCGAGGTTCCAAGTACTATAAAGTGAAAAGGAGACTCATATGCAGACAGTAACCTCATATCCATAGTCGTTAAGAAAAATGTTTGTTTTTTTCCTTTGCTTCATCCTTCCGCCAATCGGTGCAATTTACATTGTAATGAATAGGGGGGCACTACAAAAGAGAGACTTTATTTTATACGTATTATTTGCTGCTATTAATATATCGCTTTGGGTGTCACTTATAATTTTGGACCGGAGCATGTGGATGGTAGCGGGGCATTATGTGCTTGGAGCAATTGTTATTGTATTTTCGAATATGAATAAGAGATAAGCCAGCAATCTTAAAGTTGCTGGTTTTTATTTTGCTATTTATAATGAAGAAACAAATTTTTAATAGAGAGTAGTGGGCGTTATGAGATGGAAAGCAGGAACGTTTGAAAAAATAGAAAAGAATGACTCATATAAATGCTATACTAAAAAATGTTTGTAATGTAAGTTTCATACTATTGTATACTGCTGACTTACTAGAAAAGATAAGAGGAGAATGAACGTGAAAAAGATACAGAAATTATTGCTGTTAATGATGGTAGTAGGATTAACAGTCGGTGTTTTAGCAGGATGTGCAAATCCGAAAGATACGACAGAAGAATTTTTAACTGCGATACAAAAAGGTGATGTAGAAAAGGCTCGTACATTTGTTGAGAGTGACAAAGAATTTAATAAACTAAATGAAAAAACAGATGATGCGGAAGCGAAAGCAATGCTGAGCGCCATTACGAAAAACTTTAAATTTGAAAAGCTAGAAGAAGTATCGAAAAAGGATGACAAATCAGAAGTGCAAGTGGAAATTACATCTGCTGATCTATCCGTTGCTGTAACAAAAGCAGTGGGAGAAGTTATGCCAATGGCCTTTGCTAGCGCATTTAGCGAAGACAAAGAACAATCTGAAAAAGCAATCGAAAAAACAATGACATCAGCGATCATCAAACATTTATCAGATAAAGATGCAATCATGGCAACTCGCAAAGTTACATTGAACTTAAAGAAAAATAAAGATGGCGACTATAAAATCGTTGCAGATGATAACTTGAAAGAAGTATTGTTTGCTAATGCGAAGTCTTTGGAGAAGATGTTTGGTGGGAAGTGATTGATTTAGATAAAAAAGAGAAGCCATATCACGTAGAAAGTTGATATGGTTTCTCTTTTTTTATGACCCCGGAGAGGCTCGAACTCACGACCTCCACCCTGTCAAGGTGGAGGGCTCCCTGCTGAGCTACGGGAGAAATGTTGATATAAAGGCATTTTTACGAGTTTATATAAATGGAATTCTATTAAAAATGCAATGGTTATTGTAAGTTCTGTGACCATTTGTGACCACAAAATTATGTTCTTAACTGTCGGTATAATGGTAAAGGGAATGGGGTGACTCATTCCCTTTTTGCGTAGAGGGGGGCTATTTTCCACATTTTCTATCCCTCTTATCAGAGAAGGGATACATAGCACATATATCCACACCAATGTCATGTTTGAAACACCGATACGAGACGGGTATCTGATGTTTTTTGTTCAATACAAACATTTCATCCGCAAGTATTTATAATATGAATCTCGAAGCGTATATGCCTACTCAGTTTGTATCTGGAAGTTTCTATTTTGCTTGTGGAAAACAAGTAAAGTTACAATGGGGGTTTTTACCAACAAATTAACCTAAGTAATTTGTAATGAAAATGTAACAATTGGTCGAATTATGCTCAATCCTTTGATGTTGCAGGATTGAGAGCGTTTTACTGTGTAACTTCAACAGTAGAGGTTGAGCATGATATGATTAAGTTTGAAAACATTCTATGTATAAAAACATACATAAGTTTAATGAGGATGAAGTGGCACGTATTATTCGGGATGTGAAAGAGAAAATCTATTCCAATGTTCGTGATAAGCTCATTCTTACATTTTTGTTGATACAGATATTTGAGTTGGTGAATTATGTAATATCAAAAATGAAGATGTTACATACAAACAGATTAAAATATGCTACTTACCGAATGATTGCAGGCATTACTTCGCTCAAACACAGCTAAGCAATGGTGTTAATGGTACACACTAAGTTGACCCCTAGGGTACTTATTACTATGACATGAGTATGACTGCTAACTATCTCAGAGGTACGAAACAGGATGGCTATCTTGAAAAAGGGGAATTTGTCTTCACAATTGAAGTATATGAGACTTTGAAAACAAATTACCTTTGTAAGTAGGGTGTAAATAAATTTGGGAATAATGATGTGTTAGATTTGATAAGGAAGGAACAATAATCAGTGAGGGGATGTATGTATATTGGATTTGCAATTATTTGAAGAGATGAAAGAACGGTTAGGCGATGCTGTTAAAAATGGCACTGGTGATAAAGACAGATTCCATGTATATGCTTGGGAGGCTGGTATTGGAAAGAGTACACATGTAAATGACTCAATTATTGAGCATTACAATGAGTTTGCTTTTGAAGAAGGTGTCAAAAAGTTTCTTATTGTAAAGAAGTTTAAAAGTGATGTGTATGAAACGGTTGAAAGGTTGAAAAGTGATAGTTTATTGGATATGTATGGGAAGCATTCGATAATTGGATTAACATCTGAAAACGTTAAAGAGTATAGTGTAGAGGATATTAAAGCGTGTATGGTTTTGGTTATCACACATCAAAGATATATCGAAGCATGTTCAAAAGAACTTGCTGCATCATTTGGTGAAAGAGATACCCTAATTATAGATGAACAACTACAGTTTCCAATAACAAAATATGGGCGTGCAGAATACAATGACATGAGAAAAGATATACACTTATATGAAGGACAAGTTTTGTTTGATAAGTGTTTTTTACCTTTACTTAAGAAATTGGATAGTGTTTATAAATCAGGAGACTACAACAATATTGTTACCTTTAAAGATTCATTTGATAAAGAAACATTGAAAGATTTCAAAAAATGGGTGAAAGTGAACGGTAACGATTTACGGAAGAAAAAATATAAAGACATTATTGAGAAGATTGAACTTCTACAAAAAGATGAATCTAATGGACTTATCCATAACAATGCTTTGTATCTGATTGACCAGTCAAAGAAATTCCGAAAGCTAAAGAATAATATTATCTTAGATGCAAGTGCAGATATTACGCCACTATATAGACTGAAAAAGCAATTTAAGATTGTAGAAAATAGACTTTGTATTGACCATTCGAAATCAAATATGGGATATATGAAGGTGAATACGAGTAAGTCTAGTTTGAAGAAGAATTTAGAGGCAATTATACAGGATATACAAAACAGGTTGAGAAACTTTAATGACAGTGACAAAAGAGCGTTAGTAGTCAGTCACAAAGAAAATGCTAAAGAGTTGAATAATACACTTAAGAACACCCTCAAAAGGGGGATTTACTATCCAAATGAAGATGAAAATGAAGAAGTGATGAGCTATAAAGCAGCAACAGATTGGTACGGAAATATTGTTGGGAAAAATCTTTATAAAGATTATGATTTGTGTTTTATTGTTGGAACTAATAATATGCCTTTGCCAATATATCTATTGCAGTTTTATCAATATAGTACTGGAACAGACTTTAGTAAATTGCCAGATAAGATGGCATTAGAAGCAGGGAAATTTAAGATTGAAGAATTGGAAACTATTAGAAAAGCATTTGTTGCTTCAGACTTCTACCAAGCGGCAAGACGTATTCAACGTAACCAGAATCCTAAAGCAACATATATTCTGTATACATTTGATGAGGAAGTTATCGAGAAGTTTAATTCAAAGTTCAAAAATCTGATGGATGTTATAGAGCTAGAAAATATAAGCGTAATAGGAGCAAATACTTCTGCATTAGAAGATAAGGCAGAAAAGATACTTAAATATATCAATGATAAGTACGAAGTGGGTGAAATAGTCTTGAAGAAGGATGTTTCAGAAGCACTTGGAATCCCAAGTACTAATCTATCTCGATGTTGGAAGAGTAAGATTATCCAAAATATGGTTGGTAGAGAATTGATTGAGATTCGTCATAAAGAAATTGTGAAAAAGGGAGCTTTTGAAGCAGACGAGCAACTCGTCAATGCTTCTATATAAGAAAAATTGGTGACGAGAAGAGATGCTAGGTGAATAAAAGTTGAGTTTTATTAACAATATATGTGTGCGCTAGATAATTGAGCATCTTTCGCCGAGCGAAAGGTAGCTCAATATTCTTTTATAGCAGTAGAGCTTTAGCTCTACTGCTTTTTCTTATGCACAAGATTAATTTATTTCATCTATAGTTAAAAAATAGTAAGATAATACAAATTAAAAAGTCACCATTTAGGGTGCTATTCATCAAGCGTTAGCTAAAATTAAATTGCTTCCTTGAGTTGTTTGAATTCTATCAACAACCCTTCTGATAACAAAATTATCCAATTTCAAACATATACTTTGGATTTTATTCCTTGTTGCATTTTCATTATCGTTCATGTGTAATGCATCATTATATAATGGTTGAAGTAAGAAAAAATCCTCTGGTATATCTATATTTTGTTTTATGGCATAATTTAGCTTTTTAATCGTAGTATGAGTCTCAATATATTCTTTTTTTTGTATATCAGTGGGCAGCCAGTCGTATACTATTTTTTCAACTTTCACTCGTATTGCACATATTATTTTTAGAGGGTCGTATTTTTCGCCCCTTAGAAACTTCGCTATTTCATTATGTAACATCTCATAAAAGCGTGCAGTTTCATGGTATTCTGTATTATTAATCAGTGTTTTTTCTTCTTCAGATAACTGGATATTTTCAGGGTTATAATGTAGATAATATGTCTCAATGTTTTCTGCCAGCTCTTGATATAATACTTTGTTGCTTCTAATTTTCAAAAGATGCAACATAGTTGTATCGTTAATATAAGAGTAACTTTTTAAGTAATGAATTTTAGGTCTTTTAAAGTAATAGTTGTTAAAAAGTATAGGGTCTAAATGTGTTAATATTATTGGAAATAATACTTTACCCATTCTTTTATTCTCTTCAATCATCTGTGATAAGTAATATTGCACTATTAACATATTAGAACCATCCAGATAGTCGAAAATTTCATCTATGATTAAAATCCCTACTTTTTTCTTAAATTTCAATTTGAATTTTGATAGATGCGAAATAAAGCTTAATACATCTCTTTCACCATTAGACATTTTATTTGCTTCCAAAAAATTAATAACTAATTTATTTTTTGCTTCTTTTGTTTTTATTGCTCTTCCAGTGGTGTTAAACATGTCTAGTTTATAATCTAAATCTCTTCTATACATTAAGTAATCTAAATAAATTTTAGCTTTTATTATATCCCTCCCCGCCTTTTTTGCTACTTCGATAATTTGAATAACGGTTAATAATAAATCAATATCATTATTTTCGTTACTGAAAGGGAGGTTCTTGAATTCCTTTACAATTTTGAGTAATTCTGAGATTAATAGATTATCTTTAAGTAATTTTAAGTTTTCATCGGTTATTTGTTCTTTTATTTTTGTGGCTGACCCATTATCGGGTAGCTGTTCAAAGAAATGGTTAATAGCCATTTCGGGCTTTTTTTGAATTGAACATTTGCTAAGGAGTTCATAGTTATCACTAAGTAATTCTAGATTGTTTAAGGTTTTGAATACATTAGAAATGTTCAAAAAAACTTTTCCTTTTTCACCGTACTTCTCCTTAATTTCAGTGACTTTATACGGTATTTCTACTTTTGGAGGTATATTATCATAAAGCACTAAATCTTCAACATCTAATTTAGCTGATTTTGACGCAAACCGTCCCTTACCCAAACTACGAGAAGTGCTTTTCGCATATACAGGACTACTTATCACATATGTATCAATTAAGCTATTAATTTCATTTTTAGTTGTATTAGCAACAAGTATAGAACTATCATTATTTAACAAACATTCTATTTCTAAAGATGAAAGATTTTCCTCTTGACCTGCATATAAATCTTCTTTATTCAATTCAATTTTATTTGGTTTAAGTGCTTTAAAAGTTGTAGCGATAGTGCTTTTTCCAAAGCCATTAGGTGCAACAAATAAATTAGGGAAATTTGCATGTAATTCATTGAAGGATAGTTCAAATGAATTTTGACCTTTAACATTTTCTATTTTTATTCTTTGTATCTTGTTAATTTTTCTCATTCCTTTCTCCGTAAATGTAACATCATATAAAATTGAGGATTTAATACTATAGGCATAGGTTGCGTGATTGGTGAAAAATTTTATGTTTTAGTCTTTCCAGCAAATTGTTCTGAAGACTTTAAACATATCATTTTAATTAATAAGAATTTAATTTTTGCACCCTAATATATCATTAATATAGTTATTAGAACTAAGATGGAAAAGGGTAATACATATAATGGAGCTATTTTCCATATTTAAACAACTAAATTTCACCTCTCTTTTAATAAGTTAATTATAACGCAAGAGATAAAGTATAAACATGGAAAAAGCTGATGCGGCATAAAGTAAATACATCTATAGCCTTCAAAAAGTTTTCTATTATGTTTCATATATAGAATTAAACTTAAGGGGAATTGACAGTATTATATCGGTCGGTATCAATGAACAGGGGATTTCTTGAACTCTGGGTGAAGTTTTGAGGATAGAAAAGTCTTCGTAGATGCGGATAATTTCAGCTGTAATAATAGAAAAATCTGGTGAATTTAATTATTTGAATTATAATTGTTTTATATACGGAGGCGATTAAATTGTTGGAGAAGTACGATTATATTGAAACAATTATTACAGAATTAAAAGGTACAACAGATATAAATTTTCAAATAAAAATCGGAGAAGTCTTAAAAGTTTATTGTAAGTCGAAAAAATTAACATATGAAATGCCAAATTCTTCAGGTGGAGATGATAAAAATGATGGTTGGATTGTTGAGCTTAAAAGGTTCTATCAAATTTATTCTCCACAGCAATTAAGAGATTCTTTAAGAAAAGATATTCAAACAAAATTTACGGAAGATTTAGAGAAACTGTTAGAACTATTATATGTTAAAAGTAAATGGAACGGAGAAATTAAAGATTTTATTTTTATAGTTAATACGATAGATAGAAATCTTCCTCATGATAGTGAGAGATACTTTGAAAGGGAAAGACTGAGATTTGAAGATAAATATAATATTGTCTTTAATGCGGAATTAGTAAATGTTGACTACATAAGAGATTTATTAGAAGAGCTTAACGTAGACGAACTAAGGAGTCTAAGTGCCAGATTAAAAGTGAAATCAATTATTGATTATAATGCTATGAATTCTAAATTGTTCTATGAATTTATAGATGTATTAAATGAAGGTTTTCAAAATAAATTTAGAGGGAAAATAAAAACTAATAGCTCAGATTATAAGCGAATGTCATCACCTTCTAAAATAACGAAGAATGAATTAGATGATGTTGTAGATGAGATTGAAGATATAATGTTAGAATTGCATCTTTTAGAAGAGATAGTGAGTACAGTGTATCAAGATATCAATTACACTGATAAATTTGAGCGTGTTATTTCATATATTATTCAAGAATATGAAGAACTTTCTAAGGAGAATAAAGGAGTAGAACTTTATAAAAAAATTATCAACAATGTAATAGGATTTGCAGAGTATAAAAGAAGTTTTGAATTTCCAGCAAAAATGTTAGTGGTATATATATTTGATAAATGTGATATTTTCGAAAAAGAAGAAGTGAGTTGTTAATCATGATTTTACCTAATAAATATGTATCTAATTCAGAAAGTCTAATAGGTTTAGGCGCATTAATATTAGATGTAATGGGAAAGAAATCTATTCCTTTAGATAAATTGTGGAAAGCTTTTGAAAAAAAATACACTATTAATAAATTAAATAATCCTCCGACGTATCAAAAATTCATTTTAACACTAAATTTAATGTTTATGTTGGGGATGATTGGATATACTGACGAAGGAGAAATTTATAATGAAAATCTTAAATCTAATAATAAGTAATCCAAATGGTGAAAAGGTTAGAGAAATTCAATTCGAGAAAAAAGGGATAACAGTTATTTATGGTAAGGTGAATAAACCTGAGGATGAAAAAGAAACATCGAATAGTATAGGGAAAACATTATTATTAAAGTTTATTGATTACATATTCGGTGCTAATGAAAATGCAGAAATGGTAAAACCGAAAATTCATGAATGGTATTTAGATGCAGTAGTAGAGTATGAAGGTACAAAGTTCAATATAAAACGAATACTAGGGAAATCTGAGCTTATAGTCGATGGAGAAAAATATGAGCTAAGTGAATATAAAGAGCGTTTTAAAATTGATAGGAAACTATACAATAAACAAGTTTTTCTAACTCAAAAGAGCCATTTAATTAGTAGTCGGAGTGATGCAAGCTTAGACGATTATACATCCTTATTCTATTTGTTGGATTTGCAAAATTTATCAAATGAATTGATAGAATACTATGAAATCCAAAATAAGATTAAAGAATTAACAATACTTGAAAAAAGAGTAATCCAGTTCTTTGATGGTATTGAGTTATCTCAAATTGAAGAACAGATTTTCTTGATAAAAAAAGCCATTAAAGAAAAAGAAAAAGAATTAAAACTATTGGATGAAAGAATAACTAATATTCAAATTAGTAAAGAAAAATCTGAGATAATGGATGAATATGCTGACAAAAATTATAAATTGAAATTATTACAGGTAAACTACCAAAAGTTAAATCTTGAATACAGAAGATTATCACAATCATTAGATGATTTCAATAAAATAGACATTTCATCCCGAGAGATAAAGAAATTGTATGAGAGAGCCAAATTTGAAATTCCTCAGTTAATTAAGAAAAGGTTAGAGGAAGTTGAGGAGTTCCAAAAAAATGTTTATTCAGATAGAAAGAATCTAACTGAAGAGAAATTAGAGAAAGTAGCAAGTAGTCTATTCATTAAAAAGAAAGATATTAATGACTTAGAAAATGAAATAGAAAAACTTGCAAATATCATATCTCAAAATGAGATTTATCAAGAATCTATGGCAATATATAAGGAAAAAAGTATGGAATTACAGAATCTTATGTATACACGAGGGGAATTATCAAAAATTGATGGGATAATAAAAGAGAGAAAAGACGAAGAAGACAAATTGGCGACAAAATATAGTGATGTGAAAAATGTTTATACAACTTATATGGAGAAGGTAGATAAATACAAAAACTTCATTTATGAAATGGTTCATAGTATATATACCGATAAAGTAGAAGCATATTTTTCAATTCAGTTGAAAAATCGTCATAAAAGGAATAGACCTTTTGCTGTTGAACTGAATTTAACAGGTGACACAGGTGAAGGCGTTGGGGAAGTACGTAAGCTATTAATAGACTTATTGATTCTTAGATATAATAAATATTTAAATGTTTTGATACATGACTCAGCATGTTTTTCAGGAATCGACAATAGGCAAGTTTCTAATTTGATTAAATTAGGACACAATATAGGTCAAGTAAATGATAAACAATATATTATTTCAATAAATGATTATCAACTTAATAAAAAAGATGAGGAGTTAATGGAATTAATTAATAATCACACGAAATTAGAACTAGATGAAAATGATAAGTTACTTAAGTTTAGTTTCTGAAAATAATATTGTATTTTTATTCTTATAAAACTTTGGAATTTCTCAATAGGAATCTATTTTTTTCGGAAAGTTGGTCACAAAATTAGGATGGAAATAGTATTATTCATACACTTCAACTAATAAAAATAGTCAAAGGTTCTTAATTTTAGAAAAATAGAAATCTCTCTGCAAATCAAGTATAAAAAGATTAGGTATGAGTGTGTTATATGTAGATAAAAGACAGTATCTCTAATAAGAGGTGCTGTCTTTTATTTTAATAGTTATTTTCTCCAACTATGCTTTTAGCTTTGTCATATAAATTATCATAATGAAGTAATTGAATTTTCTTTTCAGCTGCTTCTCTTCTTAATCTATAAGTTATATGATGATTCTTTTCAAAATCGTTTCTTCTACCAGCAACCACTACATAATGGTAACGTGTCCTGTCTGTGATTAAAAATTCTTCTGGTAAAGATAATTTAGGGTTTCTGTATTTGGTGAATGTTTCATGCAAAGATGAAAAATGTATCTCTAGCCACCTTTTCCAATCATCGATTTGATTCAATCCTTTTCTGAATGCTTCGCCTAGAGTTCCATCTTTTAGGAATATTTTTTTATTAGGATGTTCCAATTCTACAAAGATAAACTCATGTCCACCTGAATTTCTTCCAATTAATAGATAGTCAACTCTATAGGAATTTCCAAGTTGGAATTCGGGGAAAATAAAAGCATCATGATGTCCAAAACTATACTCTTTTAATAGGGAAGCAATTATAGGATAAGCTTTATTTTCGTTAATAAAGCTTAAGATATCTCTTTCGTTTGAGTGGTTATTTTCTAGCAGTTTTGAAAATTGTTCTATTAATTTATTTAACTCATCTACCTTTTGTAAATCCATGATGTCTAAATAGTTATTTGGAAAAAGACTTTCATAATGCCGAACTGCTTTTGGGTATTCATGAAATTTGCTTTGGGTAACTGTAAAATCACCCAAATGAACCGTTTCTTCTTTTTTTATTCTTTTCCATTCTATTCGTTCTTGTTCAGTCAGAGAATTGTAATCTCTATCATAGATATTCATTGAAAATCCCTCCGTATCTATTTGTTTAGAATATATTAACATGAAAATGAATTTAGGGGATAAAGAGAAATGGTACAGTAGTATTTTTTATTGATTTTAAAGGGCTATTTTTCAACCGAAGAAGTAAAAAGTAGTATAAATTAATTGAACTTTTGGAACGGTTATGTCTTCTTTTTTTAATTTATTAGAACAGGTATAACAATAACTACTAGTTTCCTGTATATTGGTGTAGCGTGAAATTATAACCCATAATACTAAGATTATCCGTTATAATTAAACTACCATATACAGCACAGTTAAGGACTCCAAGGAGGCTCTTAACAATGAAAGGAAGCATTAAAAAAGATAAGAAAACAGGAAATTACTTTTACATTGCAGATATTGGTATTGACCCTTTAACAGGTAAAAGAAAGCAAAAGAAAAAAAGAGGATTTACTAGTAAGAAAGAAGCAGAAAATGCTTTAGCAATGCTGCTCTCAGAAGTTCATACTGGAACATATGTAGAACCTAGCAAACTTCTCTATGGTGAATATCTGGAAAGTTGGTTCAATACCAAGAAGCACAGTGTTGGTATCCAAACAGCGAAGGTACTGAAAGGGTATTTAAACAGTCGTATCATTCCTTCTCTAGGTAATATCAAATTAGCTAAGTTAACATCATTGCATATGCAAAACTATGTTAATTCACTGCGGGATGAAGGTTTAAAGCGAGGGACAATCGAGAAGATAATCAAAGTCATTCGGAACTCTCTTGAACATGCAATAGATTTAGAGTTAATCAGTAAAAATGTTGCAGCGAAAACGAAGTTGCCCAAAGCTGATAAGGAAGAGTTAACTGTGTGGAATGAACAGGAAGTACAGTTGTTCTTAAAAGCTGCACAGGATAGCAGGTATTCTATTGTCTTTCATATGGCTCTTGTAACTGGAATGAGACAAGGTGAATTGTTAGGCTTGCGGTGGAAAGATATTGATTTAGAAAAGGGACATTTGACTATTAGCCAAACGTTAAGCCATGATGGGAAGACGTTCTTGCTTGGAGGAAAGACAAAATCAAGTTTACGAAAGCTACTATTACCTGCATCAACAGTAGCAAAGCTAAAGAAACACAGAGCGGTCGTATTGAAAGAGAAGCTGAGTCAAGGTGAGGAATACCAAGACAATGACTTGGTGATGAGTACTCCTTCTGGAACACCAATTAATCCTGCTAATGTTAGAAGAAGTCTAAACACTTTGATTAAGAAAGCTGTTGTTCCAAAGATTCGCTTCCATGATTTACGTCATACGCATGCAACGTTGTTATTGGCTAAAGGTGTGAATGTGAAGGTGATTTCTGAGCGGCTAGGACATAGTAACATCAAAATTACATTAGACACTTATTCGCATGTGCTGCCAACGATGCAAGAAGATGCAGTTAATAAAATAGAAGAGATTTTGTAGGAAATGTGACCAATTCTGTGACCACTGGCTTTATAGAGTATGAAAGTAAATAAATAAAAACCGCATCAAACGTTAATTTGACACGGTTTCTCAAAAAGTATGACCCCGGAGAGGCTCGAACTCACGACCTCCACCCTGTCAAGGTGGCGCTCTCCCTGCTGAGCTACGGGATCTTCAAAAATGCTTATGTAACAGCATCTTTACTCATTATGTTAAAACAATTATATATAATTAACTGAAATTTTACAATATTTTTATAGTAATCTTTTGAATAGGAAGAGTTTGGAGTCAATTTAGTAGTGTATTAAGGAATATATAGGTAGGGAATGTAATGAAAAGTGGGTTAAAATAGAGCGGTTATATTATTTTTTTTGATACCAATCTAAAGGACCTTCATCACTCAAATCAACAAGAAAAGGGAATAAGAAGTGTAAAGGTAAGCTTAAAAGTTCTGGCATAGCGTTTATTGTTTTCTTTGATAGGTATTGCCTTCCGAAACAATAGGGACAATCTTTTTCAAATGTCACGAGTATCGACCATACATCTTTTACTTTCCATTTCGTTTTACAATACGTACAGTGCGCCATTGAGTTCCTCCTCATTTTAAGGTGTTTTCTAATATATTCTACTTTATTGTACGAAAGTCATTTGAATTTGATGTGGTAAAATGCAAGTTGTTTTGTTTTTTGTAAAAAGACAATAAAGTGATTACGTTTCAACACGTAAAACAAGCCTAACCTCGTTCTACATTTAGGGAGGGGGTAGGCTTGTTTTAATTCCGATCAAAGTCTCTTTGTATCAGGCTGTTTACACATTGCCCAAATAACTTCGCGTTAAGTTTGGGAGAATAATTTTTCCATTCTTACTGTATTTATCGAATAACTCTGATAGGAGAAGAACAAAGCTTTTATACTCTTCGTCATTTTCTTTCGGAGCATAGGACGCTGATAAATTCCTTCCTAAAAAGCCTTCATAATCAAAAAGTAAATCATTTTGATATTCTTTAAACTCGTATTTTCCATCTTTAAAAAAGCTGTTAAACATTTCTGGAGTTTCATCTATTCCACCGCTAAAGCCTTTAAAGGTTGGACAGGTTTTCTGGCAAATTTCTGCGTTCTCTTTAATAAGTGGACTAGTTACATCTCTACTATTCCAAACAAGTGCAACGTTTGCTTTTTGTTTTAAAATTCGTTGGCATTCGATTTTGAAAGCCTCTTTATCAAACCAATGAAACGCTTGGGCAACAGTCACTAAATCTACACTATTTTCTTTTAAAGTGGTATTTTCAGCAGTTGCTTTTATAGATTGAAAACGAGGATATTGGTTTAACGATTGTTCTGCCATTTTTCTCATGTCATCATTTGGCTCCACTCCAATAACATGTAAACCACTTTCAAGCAGCTGGCGGCTAAATATCCCTGTACCAGAACCAATATCGGCCACAATTTGATTCTCATTTAGTTCGTTAGCCGAAAGCAAATAATCAATATATTCATTAGGATAACTAGGGCGATATTTCGCATATATATCGGCCTTGTCAGTAAAATTTTCTGTTGTTTTCACCGTACTACCTTCTTTCCAAAGATATTATGTATAGAAATAGGAACCAAATAGTAATTTTCGCATCGGTCTCTAAGTCTACAACGTAAGAGTCCAGCTAAATGGTGCTGCCTTAGTTCCCGTATTTAAATTATACTATTTTGCGTGATATCTTCCAAAAGACCATAATTTTTTATTCATCTAAATGGTCTAATTGTTGAATACTATGACCATTTGTATATCGTACGAGGTTTATGTAGAATAAGAGATTTCTATGTTTAATGTCCAAATTGGCCAATATATCCTTTTTACAATTTACTTAAAATCATGTATAACAGAGATACAAGATTATTTTATAAATATTCAAAAGCAAAGGGAGAATTATCGTAATGGTAAGGAAGACGTTCAAGATGCGCGTATCTAAAAATAGAACGATTTCAATTAATGGCTCAATTCTTGATGTGGATGTTACACATGATGAGTTTTTGCAAGAGTTTGTTGAGTGGGTCGATTCTAAAGGTTGGTCGTTTATGGGGATGACAGATGAGATTACACCTGAGGAAGCTAGTCAAAATTTAATAGATTCATTAATTGATGAGAAGGATAAGAAAGAATAATTCTTTCTTATTTTTTATTGTATATTTATGTTCTTCATCGTAAAAGTATGATATAGTAAAAAACAGTGAATGTTCTTCCAATTTAATACAAATTACATATAGATTGGTAGATGCAGTTTTTAAGCTGTGAGAGTATAGTGAAAAGGGAGAGTCATATGGTAAATTTTAAGAAAATTTTGGCTTTTATTACCGTTATTTGTTTATTTTTTTTGACACCTATGACGTTACGTGCTGAGACGAATATTGGGGTGAACCCAGAACAAGTGGCACCACCACCTAAGGAAGGGCCAAATGTTTTTAGTCAGTTTGCAACTACAATTGATGCGAAAACTGGAGATATTTTGTATGATAAAAACGCACATCACCGTGCATTTCCGGCTAGTATGACGAAAGTGTTAACGGCGATTTTACTTATGGAACATACGAAGCCAGAGGATCAATTTACATTTTCACAATTAGCATTAGATCAAGAGAAGAGTAATTATCAAATTGAGTTTCAACCTGGTGAGACGATTAATAGAAATACTGCACTTATGATTTTAATGGTGCTGAGTGCAAATGATGTGTCGTATGCGATTGCGGAGTGTATTGGAGGAAGTGTTGAGAATTTCGCTAATATGATGAATGAGAGAGCGAAGCAATTAGGCGCTACCGACAGTCATTTTGTAACACCAAATGGATTGCATGATCCGAATCATTATACTACGCCATATGATATGGCTATGATTACGAGAGGTGTGCAAAAGTATCCTGAAATTTTACAAGCGATGAATACGAAAAGAACGACAGTTACGACATCTAGGCAGACGGTGTCTATTTTTAATAAATCTACTTATTTTGAAAATCCATATAGTATTGGTGGTAAGACAGGTTTTACAAATGAAGCGCGCAATACACTCGTTTTATTAAATGAGAAGGATGGAAATCGTATTATAAATGTAGTAATGGCTTCTCAAAGACCTGAAATTTATGAAGATTTAAAGCAGATGGCGGACTATTCTTTCGGTCAATTTGTGAAGCAAACTGTACTGGATAAACATAGTTGGCATCAAAAGACAACGTATTTAAATAAAGATATTGATAGTGAGCTTGAAAAAAGTGCAGAACTAATGCTTAAGAAAGATGAAGGGAAAAATGTGAAGACGACGTTCCGGGCGGCTTCATTAGATAAAGATTCTTTGTATCATAAAGGAATTCATCGTGGTGAAGTAGTTGGTGCAGTTGATATTACGAAAAATAATCAAACAATTGCGACGGTAAATGTTCTTTCTAAAGAAGATGTTACTTTTGCGATGCCTAAAAAAGATACGATCGAGCCTGAAGTAAACGAATCAAACGTGAAAATAATAAGCATTGGAATAGGTGCCGCCATATTATTTGGAGCCATTTTATTTGTAGTGCTACGCCGAAATACAAAAGGAATGAAATCAGAAGAAAAATAAATTACTAGTTTAAAAGGACTGTGAAGAGACTTCTTCACAGTCCTTTTTTATATTGTAAATAACTAATAATTGTAAATTTTCTTATTGCATTTCTAATATGTTCGTTATATTATTTAGTTGTGTTCTTGTTAAAGAACAAAACTGAATATTGCATACTTCAAATAATATAAAACAACGGAGAGGAAGAGAAACGATGAAATTAATTTGGAAGGTGATTAGCAACGTTATCTCATTTGTTTTATTTGCGTTAATGGTTTGCTTAGCTTTTGTAGTTATTTCTTCAAAAGCGAGCGGTGGTGATCCAACGGTGATGGGATATCAATTTAAGAGCGTTCTTTCAGGATCGATGGAACCAACATTTTTAACAGGATCAATTATTGCGATAGAGCCGACGAAAGATGGTTCTAAATATCAAAAAGGTGATGTTATTACCTTTAAAGAGAAAGATGAAAAAATTATCACTCACCGTATTATCGGTGTAAAAGATACAAATGGAAAAGTAATGTATGAAACAAAAGGAGATAACAACAACGGGCCAGATTTAGAACCGGTACTTGCGGAGAATGTTATTGGGAAATATGCAGATATTACAGTTCCTTATGCAGGGTATGCATTAAATTATGCGAATTCAAAAGCGGGAGCTGCTTTGCTTCTTATTATTCCAGGAGTCTTTTTACTAGGTTATTCCGCTATTACTATCTTTAGTGCGATTCGTAGCATTGACGGAGAAAAGAAAGAGAAAAAAGTAGAACAATCAGTCTAATTATTTTGGTTATAGTTTCCTATTAGGAAATTAACAAATATATATTAAGGGGATATGGACATGACTTTAAAGAAAAAATTAGGAATGGGTATCGCATCAGCAGTATTAGGAGCGGCATTAGTTGGCGGAGGAACATTTGCATACTTTAGCGATAAAGAAGTGTCAAATAATACATTTGCGTCTGGTACGCTTGATTTAGCATTAAATCCATCAACAGTTGTTAATGTATCGAATTTAAAACCTGGTGATACAGTTGAAAAAGAATTTAAATTAGAAAATAAAGGGACATTAGATATTAAAAAAGTACTACTAAAAACAGATTACAATGTAGAAGATGTGAAGAAAGATAATAAAGATGATTTTGGTAAACATATTAAAGTAACATTCTTAAAAAATGTAGACAAGCATGAAACAATCGTAAAAGAAACAACGCTAGATAAATTGAAGGGTGACACACTTACTGCTGTAAATAATGATTTAGCTGCTTGGTTCTGGGATGAAAAAGGTATTTCAGCAGGTAAATCTGATAAATTCAAAGTGAAATTTGAATTCGTTGATAATAAAAAAGATCAAAATGAATTCCAAGGCGATAAGTTACAATTAACTTGGACGTTTGATGCACAGCAAGGCGATGGTGAAACAAAATAATAAGGACAACAAAAAGAGACTATCGAAAGTGATAGTCTCTTTTTCTGCTAAAAGTGAAATGTAAAAAGAAACATAATTTTTATATCATTTTGTAATTCATTTTATTATAATAAAGATATAGTTCTTGATAAAGAACGTGTTGTTCGATAGGAGAGATTAAAATGCTGAAGCCACCTCGTAAATTCAAAAAGATGCTTATATTGCCATGTTTGTGTTCTATTACTTTTTATTTAGGCTCTCAAATGATGACTTATACAGAAGCAGCTTTCATTCATGAGACGAAAGTAGAGGCCACTATTTCTACAGCAAGTATTTTTCCGAAAACAGTTGATCAATTAATAGAACAAGCTAAGCAGCATAAGGAAGTTATTTTGCATGAGTACGAAGGGATGAAATCAAAATTAACTGCTAGATCCACTCAGGAATTAGAACAGGCGCTTGTTATATGGAAGCAAGGGCGTGAGAAGATAGCTACTGAGAGAGAATCGTTACAAAAAGTATATAAATCAATAGAAGAACCTTATAATCAAGTACAAGAAGAGTTAAAAGGAAATGGAACTGAATCGAATAAGCAAGTATTCTCGTATGTGAATGCTGGCTTCCAAATAGTAAAAGACAACTGTCAGTATGTCGATAAAGAAGTAAATTTACAGGCGATCGATAAACAAATTCAAGAGTTTGAGAAGTTACTAGTAGATGAAACAGCAAAACAAGTGAGTGAGGCTGAGAAGCAAAAGGAATTAGAAGAGAAGAAACAAGAGGAAGCGAAAAAACTAGAAGAGAGTAAGAAACAAGAGGAAGCGAAAAAACTAGAAGAGAGTAAGAAACAAGAGGAAGCGAAAAAACTAGAAGAGAAGAAACAAGAAGAAGCGAAAAAGCTAGAAGAGAGTAAGAAACAAGAAGAGCAGAAAAATAAAGATAGCAAGTAAAATATAGTAATATTCTAGAGTAGATAGGGATCATAAATAAATAGGTGAGGAGAGCACTATCACTCGCCTATTTCTCATGTCCTGCTCATTTTATTATTTAGCCACCTAGAGGTAGTTAGATGGATGAAGGCTATTAGTTAGTGGGGATAAGTCAAGAGATCAACAATATTATTTTGATTTATCAATATTTAACTGAAAAATCAAAATAATATTGAGAAATAAAAATAACTGAAAATATTAATAAATATGTGTTGTATTTCTATAGTTATGTTCGTTATAATGAACATAAGGTTTTTAAAAAAGAACACATATTAGCTAAGCTAATATAGTTTTAGTTACATCTCTTATTTTAAATAAGAGATAGCAATAAAAAATATAAAAAACAGCTAGGGGGAATTGATTGTGAGTCTGAAAAAGAAATTAGGTATGGGAGTTGCATCAGCAGCATTGGGGTTATCTTTAATTGGTGGAGGAACATTCGCATACTTTAGCGATAAAGAAGTATCGAATAATACATTTGCGGCTGGGACGTTAGATCTTACATTAGACCCTACAACGCTTGTAGATATTAAAGATTTAAAACCAGGGGATTCTGTTAAGAAAGAGTTCTTATTAAAGAATAGCGGTTCATTAACAATTAAAGATGTTAAATTAGCGACAAAGTATACTGTGAAAGATGCAAAAGGCGATAATGCTGGTGAAGACTTTGGTAAGCACATTAAAGTGAAATTCCTTTGGAACTGGGATAAACAAAGTGAACCTGTATATGAAACAACTTTAGCAGACTTACAAAAAACCGATCCAGATCTTTTAGCTAAAGACATCTTTGCTCCTGAGTGGGGAGAAAAGAGTGGATTAGAAGCTGGTACAGAGGATTATTTATGGGTACAATTTGAATTTGTAGATGATGGAAAAGACCAAAATATCTTCCAAGGTGATTCGTTGAATTTAGAATGGACATTCAATGCTAACCAAGAAGCTGGCGAAGAAAAATAATAAAAAAGCGGGTATCCCCCGCTTTTTTTATAAAGAAAAAAGAAGTGCTGATTGTAAGCACTTCTTTCTATTTATTATTTTTGATCTTGCTTCCATTTTGTAAATTCAAGAAATTCACGAAATTGTTCTTTGGAGACGCCGGAGTTCATTGCATCTTTAACGAGCTGTGTCCATTCGGAGTCTAAGTGATTTTCCTTTGTTGTTTCATCATGAAGTAAAGTATCAACTGGAATTTGTAGAACTGCTGCAATTTTTTCAAGAAACTGAATGGAAGGGTTTTTTTGTAAATTTCGTTCTATAGAACTAATATAAGATTTAGCAACGCCAGCTTTTTCGGCAAGTTCAGTTAATGAAATACCTTTTTGTAAACGCAGGCGTTTTATACGTTCTCCAATCATATTTGCGCACCTTTCTATCAATATGTCGTCGTCTTATGATGTCATTATTATAACATAAACTTCGCTAAAAAGAACAAACCTATTGAGCCTGAGTGGCCGGCTTCATACGTTGGAAAAAATGTTCGATATCTTGCAAGGCGATACCAGCGTCTAGAGCTTCAAGTATTAAATCAATCCATTCTTGATCCAATGCGTCAGTCTTATCTTTGTACAAATGTAATTCCTCCCTAATTATCGGTCATAACTGCTGCTACAGAATACGTGATAATACAATCAGATTTTGTATTTATGTAGTGAATTATCAAATATTTTGTAGATAAAACAAAGATAAAATCCCCATTAAATTCCCTCTATGGCGATTATAAAGTTTCTGACAAATATTTTCAATATTTTCAGAAAACATTGTTGAATTGTGATATATTCGTATGCTAACTATGGAATTTTTACAAATATATTAAAAACATTACATAATATGACTAAATATTGAAAAAATATTGAATTTTTAATAAAATTCAATTTGTAATACATATTATTTATTAGGGGAGGAAATAAGGGATGAACAAGAAACCGTTCAAAGTTTTATCATCGATCGCTTTGACAGCTGTATTAGGTCTTTCATTCGGAGCAGGTGGTCAGTCTGCATATGCTGAAACGCCTGTTAATAAGACAGCTACGAGCCCAGTTGATGATCATTTAATTCCGGAAGAACGTTTAGCAGATGCGCTAAAAAAACGTGGGGTAATTGATTCGAAGGCTTCAGAGACAGAAACAAAGAAAGCTGTCGAAAAATACGTAGAGAACAAAAAGGGTGAAAATCCTGGGAAAGAAGTATCAAATGGGGACCCACTTACGAAAGAAGCATCTGACTTTTTAAAGAAAGTGAAAGATGCAAAAGCAGATACGAAAGAAAAGTTAGATAAACCTGCGACAGGAACACCTGCAGCGACAGGGCCAGTTAAGGGTGGTCTAAATGGTAAAGTACCAACATCTCCAGCAAAGCAAAAAGCGTACAACGGTGATGTTCGTAAAGATAAAGTACTCGTTCTACTTGTAGAGTACGCTGACTTTAAACATAACAATATCGATAAAGAACCTGGTTATATGTATTCGGAAGACTTTAACAAAGAACATTATGAAAAAATGTTATTCGGTAATGAGCCATTCGCATTAGAAGATGGTAGCAAAATTGAAACGTTTAAACAATATTACGAAGAGCAATCTGGCGGTAGTTATACAGTAGACGGAACAGTTACAAAATGGTTAACAGTTCCTGGTAAAGCTGCTGATTACGGTGCAGATGCTGGTACAGGTCATGATAATAAAGGACCAAAAGGACCACGTGATTTAGTAAAAGATGCATTAAAAGCAGCTGTAGATAGCGGTATTGATTTATCAGAGTTTGACCAATTCGATCAATACGATGTAAATGGTGATGGAAATCAAAAACAACCGGATGGTTTAATCGATCATTTAATGATTATTCATGCGGGTGTTGGACAAGAAGCAGGCGGTGGTAAATTAGGTGACGATGCAATCTGGTCACATCGCTGGACTGTTGGACCAAAACCATTCCCAATTGAAGGCACACAAGCGAAAGTTCCATATTGGGGTGGAAAGATCGCAGCATTCGACTACACAATTGAACCGGAAGATGGCGCGGTTGGTGTATTCGCGCATGAATACGGTCATGATTTAGGTCTTCCAGATGAGTATGATACAGACTATACCGGTCATGGTGAGCCAATTCAAGCTTGGTCTGTTATGAGTGGCGGAAGCTGGGCTGGTAAGATTGCGGGAACAACGCCAACGAGTTTCTCACCACAAAATAAAGAGTTTTTCCAAAAAACAATTGGTGGTAACTGGGCAAATATCGTAGAAGTAGATTACGAGAAATTAAATAAAGGTATCGGTCTAGCAACATATTTAGACCAAAGTGTTACGAAATCAGCAAGACCAGGTATGATTCGTGTGAACTTACCTGATAAAGATATAAAAACGATTGCTCCAGCGTTTGGTAAGCAGTATTACTACAGCACAAAAGGTGACAATCTGCATACAACGTTAGAAACACCATTGTTCGATTTAACGAATGCAACGAATGCGAAATTTGATTTCAAATCGTTATATGAAATTGAAGCAGAGTATGACTTCCTTGAAGTACATGCTGTAACAGAAGATGGTCAAAAAACGTTAATTGAAAAACTTGGTGAGAAAGCAAATAGTGGAAATGCCGATTCGACAAATGGAAAATGGATTGATAAATCATATGATTTAAGCCAATTCAAAGGTAAGAAAGTAAAATTAACATTTGAGTACATTACAGATGGTGGCTTAGCATTAAACGGTTTCTTACTTGATAATGCTTCATTAACAGTAGATGGTAAAGTAGTATTCTCTGATGATGCAGAAGGTACACCACAATTTAAATTAGATGGTTTTGTAGTTTCTAACGGAACTGAGAAGAAAAAACATAACTACTATGTAGAGTGGAGAAATCATACTGGATCAGATAGCGCATTGAAATTTGCTCGCGGTCCAGAATATAACTCTGGTATGGTTGTATGGTATGCAGACTCAGCTTACACAGATAACTGGGTTGGTTTACATCCAGGGCATGGTTTCCTTGGTGTAGTGGATTCTCATCCAGAAGCAATTGTAGGAACTTTAAATGGTAAACCGACAATTGAAAGTAGTACACGATTCCAAATCGCTGATGCGGCGTTCTCATTTGATAAAACGCCAGCATGGAAAGTTGTATCTCCAACGCGTGGAACGTATACGTATAATGGCTTAGCGGGTGTACCGAAGTTTGATGATTCGAAAACGTATATTAACCAACAGATTCCAGATGCAGGACGTATTTTGCCGAAGCTTGGTTTGAAATTTGAAGTAGTAGGACAAGCTGATGATAATTCTGCAGGTGCTGTTCGTTTATATCGTTAATACAGTAAAACTACCGAGAGATTTTCTTTCGGTAGTTTTTTTGTGAGCAATGAATTTTATATACAAAAAGAAATTATATATAATGTAACTTTACGAATAGAAATTTATTATATATGAAGTCTATATAAATAATGAAAGAATTGGATGAAAATAGTGGGAGAAGGTGAATGAATGAGTGTTTCTTCTATTGTAAATAAACAAAAGGAATATTTTTATAATGGCCATACGAGAAGTGTAGAAGTGAGAAAGAATAATTTGAAGAAGCTTTATGAAGGCATTCAGCGTTTTGAAGAAGAAATATTTCAGGCGTTAAAATTAGATTTAAATAAGTCAGTTCATGAGTCATTTACAACGGAAGTGGGATATGTATTAAAAGAAATCTCTTTTCAATTGAAGCATATTTCATCGTGGAGTAAACCGAAGCGTGTTCGAACAGCACTTACTCATTTTGGATCAAAGGGGAAAGTAGTGCCTGAACCGTACGGTGTGACACTTATTATTGCACCGTGGAACTATCCGTTTCAATTAGCAATTGCACCGCTTGTAGGAGCTCTAGCAGCTGGAAATACAATCGTTTTAAAACCGTCGGAGTTAACGCCAAACGTTTCCAAAGTGATTACAAGGATGTTAGAGGATTTATTCCAAGAAGAGCTTGTAGCGGTAGTAGAAGGCGGCGTTGAAGAGAGTACAGCTTTGCTGAAGGAACCATTTGATTATATTTTCTTCACAGGTAGTGTGGGCGTTGGGAAAGTTGTCATGGAAGCAGCAGCAAAACAGTTGACGCCGCTTACGTTAGAACTTGGCGGGAAAAGTCCATGTATTGTACATAAAGATGCGAAAATAGATGTAACGGCAAGAAGGATTGTGTGGGGAAAGTTTTTAAATGCAGGGCAAACGTGTGTAGCGCCTGATTATCTGTATGTGCATGCTTCGGTGAAAGGACAGTTAATTGAAGCGTTGCGACATGAAATTGAGGAGCAGTATGGAAAAGAGCCGCTACACAATGATAATTATGTACGAATTGTGAGTGAACGTCATTTTGAACGTTTATGTACGTTTTTGAAAGATGGTAAAACTGTAATTGGCGGGAACTATAAAAAAGAAACTTTGCATATTGAACCGACAGTAGTAACGAATATTACATGGCAAGATGCTGTTATGGAAGATGAAATTTTTGGTCCGATTTTACCAATTATAGAGTACGAAAACATAGAAGAGGCAATTGACACAATTCAGCAACATCCGAAACCGTTAGCGTTATATGTATTCTCTGAAGATAAAGAAGTGCAAAAGAAAGTAACGAGTAATATTTCGTATGGCGGAGGCTGTGTTAATGATGTTGTTTATCATCTTGCAACGCCATATTTACCTTTTGGAGGCGTCGGAAGTAGTGGATTAGGGAGTTATCATGGGGAAGAAAGTTTTCGGACTTTTTCACATTATAAAAGCATTTTAGCCCAATCTACGGCATTCGATATGAAAATTCGTTACTCTTCTACAAAAAGTGCTTTAAAATTCATACGAAAGTTGTTAAAATGATGATGGTGTTTATCAGTAGGCGTAGCCGTATGATAATAGCCCCTTCGCAATGGAAGGGGTTTTTCTGTTCGACATTATGTATCAGGCGAAAATGAATCAAACATACTACATAAAGAATAGAAGTGAACGTTTGCTAAATAACCATTTTTGTTTGGATCGAAACAAAAAATAGTCTATAGAACATAAATATTTATTCATGAATATAAAAATTAAAATTTAAGGTAGATTGGACGGGAAAATGAAAAAGATTATTAAAGTTGAAGCAGTAGAAAAACATTTTGGAAATCAAGTGATTATCCCACCGCTTTCTTTAGATATTAAAGAAGGGGAATTTTTAACGATTTTAGGACCGAGTGGTTGCGGGAAAACGACGTTACTTCGTATGATCGCAGGATTTGAAACGCCAACTAAAGGGAATCTTTTATTAGATGATGAAAAGATTAACGATTTGCCACCATATAAGCGTCATATGAACCTAGTGTTCCAACATTATGCGCTATTCCCACATATGAATGTGGAGAAAAATATTTGTTTCGGTATGAAAATGCAGAAAGTACCGGCAGCAGAGCAGAAAGAGCGTGCTGAAGAGGCAATGCGTTTAACGCAGTTACTTGAGTTCCGTAATCGTAAACCTGCGAAGCTTTCTGGTGGACAGCAGCAGCGTGTAGCAATTGCGAGAGCGATTGTAAATAACCCGCGTGTATTATTACTAGATGAGCCACTTGGGGCGTTAGACTTTAAGTTAAGAAAAGACTTGCAACGTGAATTGAAAAACTTACAACGTAATTTAGGAATTACGTTCATATACGTAACGCATGATCAAGAAGAAGCGATGAGCATGAGTGATCGTATCGTTGTTATGAATAAAGGACATATTGAACAAATTGGAACGCCGAAAGAAATTTATAATAAGCCGAAAACATTGTTCGTTGCGACATTTATCGGTGAAAATAATATTGTGAAAAACGGGGAAGGCTATGTAGCAATTCGCCCTGAAAACGTAAAAGTGCGTTCGGTTGAAGAGCCGGTTTTAAAAGAATACCATCTTGGACATATTGAAGACATTGAGTTTGTTGGAAATATGGAAAAGCTTTATGTACGTGATGAGAAAACATCAGAATTACTAATGGCATATCAAACTGCTGAAGAAGCAGCGCAGTGGAGCATTGGAGATAATGTATACGTAGGCTGGGAGCAAGAGGACGAGGTGACCTTAAATTGAAAAAAGGGAAATTACTCGCACTACCTACAGTCGCATGGCTGTTAATCTTCTTCCTAATTCCCCTTCTGTTTGTATTGGCATTTGCCTTCATGCAGCGCGGAGCATATGGGACAGTGGAAATGCAATTTACATTAGAGAACATAGCACGTGTATTTGACCCATTATATATGGGGACGTTATGGGAAACAGTGAAAATTGCGGTTATTACGACAGTAATATGTTTACTGATCGGTTATCCATTTGCGTATACAATTACAATTGTTGATCGTAAATATCGTTCGATTCTTTTATTATTGGCAACGATCCCGTTTTGGATTAACTTCCTTGTTCGTTCATACGCATGGATTGTTATTTTACGTTCACAAGGTCTTGTAAACACATTGTTATTGAAGCTAGGCGTTATTAGTGAACCGTTAAATTTACTATACAATACACCTTCTGTAATACTTGGGATGGTATATTCTTTATTACCATTTATGATTTTACCGGTGTATGCAGCGATTGAGCAGCTTGATAAGCGTAAGCTAGAAGCAGCTTATGATTTAGGGGCAACACCAGTAAAGGCATTTTGGAATGTTACAGTACCAATGACGATGTCAGGGATTGCTACCGGTTCTATTTTAGTGTTTGTTTCTTCTATCGGAATGTTTGTTGTATCAGACGTTATGGGTGGATCGAAAGTAGCATTAATCGGAAACGTAATTCAAAATCAATTCTTAGGAGCGCGTGATTGGCCGTTTGGATCTGCGTTATCTATGATTGTTGTTCTATTCTCTGTTCTGTTAATTTACTTATATTATCGTGCAACGAAAGTATATAAATATGATGGGAACGGAGGGGAATAGGCAAAAATGAAGAAGTTTTTAGTTTCTTATTCTTGGTTAATTTTATTGTTCTTGTATTTTCCAATGATGGTTTTAATGGTATATTCCTTCAATGATTCTCGCATTAATGCGGAATGGGAAGGGTTCACATTCCATTGGTATACAGATTTATTTCAAAAACAAGATGTTATTGATGCATTTGTAAATAGTATGACGATTGCGATCGTAACGACGATTGTAACGACTGTTCTTGGTGTGATTTTCGCAATTGCATTACATCGTTATAAATATCGTTATGAAGGGGCCATTAATGGTCTTGTGTATTTACCAATTTTAATTCCTGATATTTTAATGGGATTATCTTTACTTATTTTATTTAGTCAATTAGGTATGGAGCTTGGTAAAACAACAATTATTATTGCACACATTACTTTTAGCATTTCATTTGTTGTCGTTATTTTAGCAGCACGTCTTTCTGGTATGGGACGTGATTTAGAAGAGGCTGCGAATGATTTAGGAGCAACGCCGTGGCAAACATTTCGTTTTGTAACGTTCCCAGCGATTGCACCTGGAGTTATTTCGGCTGCATTATTAACATTCACATTATCAATTGATGATTTTGTAATTAGTTTCTTCGTATCAGGACCAGGATCAACAACATTGCCATTATACATTTACAGTATGGTTAAGCGCGGAGTATCACCAGAAATTAATGCACTTTCTACAATTTTAATTGTAGCTATCGTAGGATTAATGGTTCTATCTGAAATCTTCCGTAACAAAGGTGCAGATGGTGAAGAAAACTCTGGAGGACACCTTCCTTTATAATACGAACGATATAGAAAGTACGAGGGGGTAATAAACCGATGAAATTGATGAAAAGATTAGCCGGCGCAGCAATTAGCTTTAGCCTTGTTGCTGGTGTACTTGCTGGTTGTGGTGAAAAAAAAGAAGAGTTAAACATTTATAGCTGGGCTGACAATTTTGATGAGCAAGTGCTAAAAGATTTTGAAAAGAAATATAACGTGAAAATAAACTATGATAAGTATGCAAGTAATGAAGAAATGCTTGCGAAATTACAAGCAGGTGGCGCGAAGTATGATTTAATTCAGCCATCTGACTACATGGTTAAAACAATGGCGAAAATGGACTTATTAGCACCGTTAGATAAGAAGAATATCCCGAATATCGAAAATATGGTTTCTAATTTCAAAACACCTGCGTTTGATCCAGAGAATAAATATTCTTTAGTATATACTTGGGGTGTAACAGGAATCGCATACAATAAAAAGTATGTGAAGGAAGCACCTACAAGCTGGGCTGACTTATGGAATGAGAAATATAAAGGGCATGTAACTTTATTAAATGATTCTCGTGAAGTGTTAGGAATGGGTCTTAAAAAGCATGGTTTCTCAAACAGCACGAAAGACGATGCGCAGTTAAAGACAGCAGCAGATGATTTAAAGAAGCTGCTTCCAAACTTATTAGCATTTGATACAGATAATATTAAACAGAAATTTATTACAGAAGATGCGTGGATCGGAACAGTTTGGTCTGGAGATGCAGCATTTATCGCTAAAGATAATAAAGATGTAGAGTACGTTGTACCAAAAGAAGGCGGCACAATTTGGGCTGACACGTTAGCAATTCCAAAAGGTGCGAAAAACAAAGAGCTTGCAGAGAAGTTTATGAACTACTTATTAGATGAAAAAGTAAGTGTGAAAAACTACGAGTCAATTGGATACAGTAATCCAAATGAAAAAGCTCATCCTCTTCATAGTAAAGAATATCGTGATAACCACATGATTTTCTTAACGAAGGAAGAATTAGATCGTACAGAATGGCTTGTTGATGTAGACGATAAGTTAAAAGACTATGATCGTTACTGGACAGAGCTAAAAACAAAAGGTAAATAAGTAAGAAAATGCGGTTTCTACAGTAGAAATCGCATTTTTTCATAGTAGGAGGAAATCGTTTGAAGAAGAAGTTACATCAATATGAGCTGATATGTATCGCTTTATTACTTGCTGTATTTGGCATTGTTGCTTGGCGCGTACATGCGGGTGGCGTTACAGTGATGGATACATATGTCCGAGGATTAGTAAAAGGAGTACAAACAGAAGAGTCGTTTGCATTTTTCTCACATTATACAAAATTAGGGTCTGCCATTGGAATCGTAACTACGCTCATTATAAGTTTACTTGTTTTTTGGAGAAAACGTTATTATGCTGCGATGATCGTATATCCAATGGGCATTTTAACAACACATCTTGTGAATAAAGGGATAAAAGAAATTATGAAAAGGGATCGTCCGTCGTTAAATGAAACGTTGGATGCGCTTGGGTATAGCTTCCCTAGTGGGCATGCGATGTTATCTATTATGACATTCGGGTTTCTTGCTTATATCATTGCAGCAAATTTGAAGAGTGTGACCGGAAAATATGTGATAACGCTTTTCATGGGAATAGTAATCGTATCGATTGGATTAAGTAGAGTCATTTTAAATGTACATTATCCAACTGATATTTTAGCAGGCTACTGCGTAGGTGGTATTTTATTAATTATGGCGATTTATTACCATCGTTTACTTACTGAGAGGTTTGCTCTTCATAAAGAGAGATAGAAAAACGTCTAGAAAAACTATTATTATAGTTTTTTTAGACGTTTTTTGTTTGTATGAAGATGTGATACATTATAAGTAACAATTGAATGATGTAAAGTAGGTGAAATGTGTGAAAACAAATGTACATAAAGTAGATAAGTGGGGGAAGTTAGGCGCTTTTTTATATCAGTTTCGTTATACAGTAATTGTAGCATTATTATTGCTTGCGATAGCACTGGGTATTTTCGCTCCAAAGTTACCGGGAGTATTAGGTGGTGATGGCTTTCAAACGGAAGGGGACTATCAAAAAACGAAAGAAATTTTAGATAAAGATTTTAAGAGGTCTCAAGATACGCTCCTACTCGTTTTTGAAAAAAATAAAGGTGTTTCACATGAGGAATTTAAAAAGCAGTTAGAGGAAATTGTAAAGAATGTTCAAGAGAAAGAGACATATGAATCTTTCCATCATCCAGTGCAAAATAAAGAAATGTTACAAGATGATATCGGCTATGCGACAATTTTATTTTCCGGGAAAACAAATAAAGAACGAATGGAAAAGACATTACAATTTGCTGATAAAATTGAAAAGGAAAGTAATACAGCATTAAAAGTAACACCTACAGGGTTTCCAAAAATTAATAAAGAGATTAATGAAAGAACGCAAAATGATTTAAAAGTGGCAGAGATGATTGGGTTACCGATTGCATTTCTCGTATTACTATTTTCATTTGGTAGCCTTTTGGCATCTATTTTACCAATTGTAAATGGGGCACTTAGTGTTATAAGTACGATGGGCATATTATACTTTATAGGTAGCGATAAAGAACTATCTATCTTTGTGTTAAATGTTGCACCGATGATCGGACTTGCGCTATCTATTGATTTTGCGCTATTATTTGTAAATCGTTTTCGAGAGGAAGTTGCAAAGCGAACGGTAAAAGAAGCAATAGCAATTACATATCAGACAGCAGGGCGGGCAATCGTATTTTCAGGATTATGTGTATTCGTTGGCCTATCCGGTTTGTTTTTCTTTAAAATCGATTATATTCAGTCTGTCGCAATTAGTGGAATGATTGTTGTGATTATGAGTATTGTATTCTCGCTCACACTCCTTCCAGCGCTATTATCCTTAATCGGTAAACGAATATTAAAAAAGAATCAAGTAGCACATACGCCGGCAAAGGCGTGGCGTAAATTTGCACAATTTGTAATGAAACACCCAATTGCGATGATTATTGTTGTTACAACATTTATTGTGATTTGTTTATTACCATTACGTACAGCTAATTTACAGTTCCCTGACGTAGAAGCTTTACCTAAACAAAGTGATACAAGAATTGCATATGAGAAGTACGAAGAGGCATTTAATAAAACTGCAAAAACACATGCTGATGCTACGTTAGTGGTAGAGACGAAAAAAGATATGAGAGAAAAAGAAAGTTTACAAAAGGTAGAAGAAGTCGTTCAAAAGTTAAAAGATGATAAGAAAGTATATGAAGTAAGAAGTTTATACGACAGTTTAAATGGAATGAAATCAGATCAAGTTGCTGGGATGTTACAGTCGCCAGAAGCTGCTAAAATAGCTCCGGTATTTGAAGCGTATACGAAAGGAAATAAGACAACAATCGAAGTCTTTTTAGATACAAAACCACGTACAGAAATTGCGAAACAGTGGGTGCGTGATTTTAAACAAAATTATAAAGAAACGAATGTTACGTATTATCTAGGCGGAATGACGACGTTCCAACAAGAGTTAGAAGATGAAATTAAAGATAAAGTTGCAATTGGTATGTCTGTTATATTTGGATCGACCTTCGTTATATTATTATTTGCATTCCGATCTATACTCATTCCAATTAAGGCAATTATTATGAATATACTTAGTTTAAGCGCAACAATTGGAATTGTTGTTTGGTTATTTGAAGGTGGTCATTTTGGTTTAGAAGCAAGTCCAGTTCTATTTGTTTTACCAATCTTTATTTTCGGCCTCGTCTTTGGGCTTAGCATGGATTATGAAGTCTTTCTTATTTCACGTATCCATGAATTATATGAAGAAACAGGAGATAATAATCAAGCGACGTTAGAAGGACTTGTGTCAACAAGTAGAATTATTACGTCAGCCGCTTTAATTATGATTGTTGTAACTGGTGCGTTTGCTTTTACTGATATTTTACCAGTACGACAAATGGGGCTTGGCGTCGCATTAGCGATATTCCTTGATGCAACAATTATTCGTCTTATGCTCGTACCAAGTTTAATGAAATTGTTTGGAGACTGGAACTGGTGGTTACCATTTCGAAAGAAAAAAGAAAAATCATCGTAAAAAATACTCATCTTATAGATGAGTATTTTTTTATGAATAGCAAGACCTACATTTTGCAAATAGTATGTGATAAGAACATTACATATAAGTAGGTGAAGGCAATGTTTCGTTATTTTAAATTTAAGCTAAATGATACAGTACAGTTTGCAGAAAACGATGGGCATATGTATCGCATTGTCGGTTATCGGTTAGAAAAAGGATTTTATCCAAAAGATGAATGGACTCATATTATTTATGAATTGCTTAGGGATTTTGATGGGTATACGATGGATGCGGAAGAAGAGGAACTTGTAAAGGTCATTCAAGTAGAGGATGAGTATTACAAAATACAAGAAGTATCGGGCTATCGTTATCCGGTAAAAATGAAGCAAAAACAACAAGTGATGAAAACAGAAAAGATGGATGACTTATTAGATACGTATAACGATTATAAGAGGTTGGCGGATTTCTTTAAAGATTTATCATATGAACAAAAAGCGGAAGAAGTGTTGCAGGAAATGAGAAGGCGTAGAGCATGAGGGGCAGTCTATTATAAGACTGTCCTCTATTTTTGACGGTGCATCAAAGTGTATTTTCCGTTACAATGAGAGAATCAATAGAAATAAGATAAGGTGATACAGTATGGAAACGAAGAAGAAGGGCGAATGGTGCGAAATGACTGTGCCAGCGAAATGGAATGGTATAAGCATTGAGTCGTTATTAAAAATAGAATGGGAAATACCGAAAAAGTTGTTACATCAGCTTCGTATGGAAAAAGGTGTTACCGTTAATGGAGAACAGAGAAGATGGAATGAGCTTTTAAAAGAAGGCGATAAGTTGCAAGTTCATATGTTTATGGAGGAAGAATACGATGTAGAGCCTGAATATGGTGAATTACATGTAGTATATGAAGACGATCATGTACTCATTGTAAATAAGCCTGAGAAGATGGATACGCATCCTTCTGAAAAAGGTGGGATGGGAACACTTGCAAACCTTGTTGCCTTTCATTTTCAAATGCAAGGTTTAGAGACGAAGGTTCGTCATATTCATCGGTTAGATAAAGATACGACAGGTGGTGTCGTGTTTGCCAAACATAGAATTGCTGGTGCAATTATGGATCGTTTATTAATGGAACGAAAAATTAAAAGAACATATGCAGCTCTTGTAGAAGGCAAAGTGAAAAAGAAGCAAGGAACGATTGACGCGGCTATCGGAAGAGATCGCCATCATGCGACGAGACGACGTGTTTCTCCAAAGGGAGATCAAGCAATTACATATTATAAAGTAGAGAAGTATTTTAGAAAACAAAATGTTACGCTTGTAACGTTACAATTAGAAACTGGTAGAACCCATCAAATTCGTGTTCATATGAGCTATAATGGTAATCCGTTAGTTGGGGATGTTTTATATGGTGGAGGAACGAAATATATGTCTAGGCAAGCGTTACATGCGATGAAGATAAACTTTTTACATCCAATTACGAAAGAAGAGATTGAAGTGGATGTACCATTTCCTACAAAATTAAATGACACAATGAAAGAATTTCAAAGAGTAAATGCGTAAAGTGTAAGTTTAAATTTGAGAAAGTAGATTTTTGCAGGAATTTCTCTAAAAGAAGCGAAGCCGTTAAGAGAAAAGAGAGGTGAGAATCACTTGATCAAATATAAATATATACTAGGAATATTTTTCGCTTGTCTTTTAGTTACTCTATGTCTCTATCCATATTTACCAGAGCATTTGGCGGTACATTGGGATGGAAATGGTCGGCCAAACGAGTTTATGAGTAAACAAGTTGTTATAGCACTTATTCCTTGTCTTATTATTTTCTTACATGGATTGATGTATATTATTTCACATAATATATATAAGTTTAATGAAGACGAGCATGTCATTATAAGTGGATTTCTAAAGACGATTACTTTATTTATGTTGTTTATCCATATGCTCATTCTTTTTATTAATTTTGGAAGCATGATATCCTTTCAAACAGGACTAACAATTGGGATTAGTATGTTTCTCTTTATGCTTAGTAAGGCGTTTAAAAAAGTTCAGAGTACGGAAAAAGACTCAATCAAATTAAAAAAAATCCGTTTAGTGAGTAGACGGATTTTTCAAGTGATGGCATGTAGTATATTGTTTTCATTGTTTTTGAACTTGAAATGGGGATTTTATGTGTTACTTAGCGTAATAAGTGGTGGTTCTATTTTGTTTATGTTCTACGCTTTATACTCATACATAATAGAAAGTTATGAAACGTAAAAAAGAGTCTTCTCATTATGAGAAGACTCTTTTAATCTATTTACTTCGTAATAAATTGTTGTGTCCAGTAGTTGCCGCTTTCTACATAGCCAACACCGATGTGAGTGAAGCCATTATTTAAGATGTTTGCACGGTGTCCAGCACTGTTCATCCAAGCTTGTACTACTTCTTCAGGTGTACGTTGGCCTTGGGCAATGTTTTCACCTGCAGATGTATAAGAAATACCAAATTTCTTCATCATGTCAAACGGAGACCCGTATGTAGGGCTGTTATGATCAAAGTAGTTATTTTTTTGCATATCTTCAGATTTAATGCGTGCTACTTTGCTTAATTCAGTGTCGATTTTTAAAGCTGGTAAACCTTGTTTTGCACGCTCAGCGTTTGTTAATTCAACAACACGTTGTTCGAACTCGCTTAAAGATTTTGCTTCTTCAGCAGGCTTTTGCTCAGCTGGTTTTTGTTCAGCCGGTTTTTGCGTATTATTGTTTTCAGCAGGCTTTTGAGCTTCTGGTTTTTGAACTTCTTCAGCAGGCTTTTGCTCGGCCGGTTTTTGCTCAGCAGGCTTTTGAGTTTCTGGCTTAGCTGTCGGTTGCTCAGTTACAACATTTTCAGTAGGTTGTTGACCAGGAATAATGCAATTTGGTTGGAAGTTTCCTTGTTGCCATTGTGCTAATGACTCAACGCCCATAGATTGTAAGAATGCTTGTAATTCTTGTTGGCTCATTTGCTTCATCATCACTTTTGAATGCTGAATATTTTGAACCTTTATGTTAGATGGTTGTACTGTTGCAGCTTGTGCATCTAGAGAAGATACTCCTAAAGTAAGAGCCGTTGCAGCAGCTACAGATAATAAAACACGCTTTTTCATGATGTGTGTCCCCCTATATAAAGTTTTAATTTGTTTTCACACGATTTGTTTTTGACAGCCTGTCTGACTGACAAATTCATCGTAGCATAGATTTTGTGAGAAAAAAGATGGAAAAAAATTCATAGACTTAAAATTTACCTAATTTATCCTAAGAGGGGAAAAGGGGAAAAATAAGAGAAACATAGAGTATAAAAGGAATTTTCAGCATTTTTATACTTGGTTATAAGACGCGGTTTTTGGATAAATGTACCTATATTGAAAATGAAGAATCCTATTGTATCAATGGTTTGAGCGTTTTTTTAAGGAATATACTGGATTGATTTTTACAAAACTGTAATGTTTCTGTTGTTCTTTTTTATAATAAAGTAACATATTTTTAATGTTGTAGCGGACAAAAAAGCGGCTATCTCTTTACATAGACGAAGGAGATAGCCGTTTTCCTATTATTACGTATGTTACGAGTTATTACGAGATGGTTTCAATTGCTTCTAATAATAAATCAACGATGTGAATTCCTCTCATTTTATGAGAAAGACCTTCTCGTTCAATGCCTAATTTCATTTGTAATAAACAACCTGGATTTGCAGTAACAATGGTTGCTGCTTCTGTTTCATGCACACGGTCCATTTTATAATCTAGAAATTCCATAGATAGTTCTGAATGAACAATGTTATAAATACCAGCAGAACCACAGCAGCGATCCGCATCTTTCATTTCACGGTATGTTGCGCCTTGAATTGCTTCTAGTAACATACGAGGTTCTGAAGATGTTCGCATAACATTGCGTAAGTGACAAGAGTCTTGATACGTAATAACTTGCGGCGTGACTCGTAAGTCATTACGTTTATGGAAATCTAGTTCTACTAGAATAGCAGTAATATCTTTAATTTTAGAAACGAACTGCTTTGCACGTTCAGCCCACTGTGGATCATCTTTTAACAAGTAATCGTAGTCTACGAGGTAAGCTCCGCAACCACCAGCATTCGTAATAATATAGTCGATGTTTAAATCTTCGAATGCTTTTATATTGCGTTTTGCTAATTCTTTTGCTCCATTTTTCTCACCAGCATGTCCATGTAATGCCCCGCAGCAACTTTGTGTTTTTGGAATAACGATATCACAACCAGCTAACTGAAGTAGTTTCATCGTTGCGTTATTTGTTTCTAAAAACATCGTATCCATTAAACAACCTGTGAAGAATGCAACTTGTTTCTTTTTTGTAATTTCAGCAGGTAAAAATTCAGGGCGATCTTTCATTGCTTTCATTTTTGGGACTTTTGGTAAAACGAGATCCATTGTTGCAAGTGTTTCAGGGAATAACTTCATAATTCCTGTTTTGTGTGTTAGCGTTTGTAAACCGGAACGTTGGTAAAATCCGATTAATCCTGTTAATGTTCTCATTCGATTTTGATGCGGGAAAAGTCCTTCAAAAACGACTTTACGAACAGCTCTCACTGGCATTGAAAACTTTTTGTTTTGATTTATAATATCACGAGCTTCTTCTAATAAATGTCCATAATTCACACCAGATGGACAAACAGGTTCACAAGCGCGGCAGCCGAGGCAAACATTTAATGTGTTTTCAACATCTTCATCTGGCTCAATTAAGCCGTCAACGACCGCTTTCATTAATGCGATACGTCCACGCGGGGAATGTGATTCTTTATATCCAGATTGAATGTAAGTAGGACAAGTTGGTAAGCAGAAACCGCATCGCATACAGTTTAGTAGTTCATCTTCACTTAATCGTTCTTTAAATTCCTTTTGAATGTTTTCTTTATTTAATGTTGTCATCGCTCAACCACCACTCTTTTGCGAGTGTCCTTCGCGAACATCTTTCCTGGATTCATAATGTTATTTGGATCGAAGGCTTGTTTAATTCCTTGCATAGCAGCAATACCTTCTTTACCTAACTTCATTTCTAAATACGGAGCCTTCATCGCACCAACACCATGTTCACCAGTAATCGTGCCACCAAGTTCAATTGCTTTCGCAAATATTTCAGCAAAAGCTTGTTCAGCTCGGTGCATTTCTTCTTCGTTGCGAGCATCTGTCATACAAGTTGGGTGTAGGTTGCCATCGCCAGCATGGCCAAACGTACAAATAGGAATATTATATTTTTTGGCAATGGCATTAATAGCTTCAACCATCGGAGCAATCTGTGAGCGTGGTACCGTTGCATCTTCTAATATTGTAGTAGGTTTTAATCTTGCCAGTGCTGACAGTGCACTACGGCGAGCTGTCCGAAGCGCATCTGCTTCCGCTTCATCTTTTGCGACGCGAACATCAACTGCATTCATGGAACGACAAACGTTAGCCATTTTTTCAATATCTCGATTAACAACTTCAGGCGGACCGTCTTGTTCAATTAATAAAATTGCTTTTACGTCAGTTGGTAAACCGATTTGAGCAAACTCTTCTACTACTTCAATTGTCGGCTGGTCTAAAAACTCAAGTGTCGCTGGAATGATTTTATTTGCAATAATAGAAGAAACAGCACGTGCAGCTTCATTAATATCTTCATAGAGTGCAAGCATCGTTTTCTTCGTTTCAGGCATAGGAACAAGTTTTAATATTGCTTCTGTTACGACACCAAGTGTTCCTTCAGAACCGATAAATAAACGAGTTAAATCGTAACCAGCTACATCTTTTGCTAATTTACCACCAGTGCGAATCATATCGCCATTTGGTAAGACAAGTTCAAGACCCATCACATAATCACGTGTTACGCCATATTTTAATCCGCGTAATCCACCTGAGTTTTCATTAATGTTACCGCCAATTGTAGAAATTTTCATCGAGCTTGGATCTGGTGGATAAAATAGACCTTTTTCTTCTACGGCTTTAATAATATCAAGTGTAATGACACCAGCTTGTACAGTAATTGTTAAATTTTCTTCATCAATTTCTAAAATGTTATTCATATGGCAGAAGATAAGGACGATACCGCCTTCAAGTGGACATGTCCCTGCGCAAAGATTTGTTCCAGACCCACGAACATATACAGGAATGTTGTGAGTGTTACATACTTTTAATACTTCAGCTACTTCATTTGTATTACGAGGAGCAATGACTGCATCAGGCATTGCTTGGAAGTTTGGAGTGGCATCATAACTATACGTTAAACGCCCCATATTGGATGTATCTACATTATCTTCGCCAACAATGGATACGAATGAATCAATAATTTGTTTTTCTAACATTGGAAATCCCCCTCAAACTGTTAACGTAATTAGTCATAATAAAAAACGTTGTCACAGTGCTTTCATTATAATGATAAAAAAGTCGGGGGATTCTTTCTATGTATAATCATCTAAAGATTAATCTATTTTATCATTCTTTTTTGTGTGATTATCTAATAAGAGGAGCGAGAAGTATAAAATGTTTAAGTCCTTGAATTGTTTCGGATCAAGTCCTGTATACTCCTCAATTTTTTTAAGTCTGTAATGCAATGTGTTAATGTGTATATGTAATTGCTCCGCTGTTTGTTTATAGGATTGGTTATAATCGATAAATAAACGTAAAGTGTGCATAAGCTCAGGCGATGATAGCAAGTTTTTGATGGTGCGCTTTAGAAACTGTTCCCGCGTTTCCGCAGAAATATCTTGTAAGCACATTTCTAAACGTAAATCTTCATTAAATACAATCTTTTTCGTTGCAAGTGATACGGAAAGAGCTTGTAATGCTTGTTCGTATGATAAGTTCATATTGCTTGGCGTAACGGATTGGCCAATCCCGATATATAAAGGAATAGAAAACAAAGTTTCACAGTCTTGTTTTAATCGTTTTAAAAATTGATATGTTTGCTCTTTGGAGTTCGTGGATGTAAATAAAATGAATCGATCATTTCCCCAGCGAACAAATAGATGCTCCTTTGTTAATAGATTGCGTACGTGTTGCCAAATCTTACGCTGAAGCATCGTGTCATTTTGATCGATAGAGAACAAAATAAGTTGTTTCTTCTTATATAAATCAATACCAAGTGTTTTGGCACGATCGAGAAAGCTTGGAGACCAGTCTGTATTTTGGAGCCAATCAAAGACAAATGCTTCATAAGAACGGTGTTCAAGTTCTAGCTGTTCTAAAAAGTAGTTTTCGTGAATGAGTAGTTCGGTCATTTTACGTAATATTTCTCCGTATTGGGAAATGTTTTCAGGTTCGCCTGTAATTCCAATGACACCAATTACTTCGTCATGGAATAGTAAAGGGAGATTCATACCTGCCTTTACGCCTTGCAAACGTCGTTCATCCTCTTTTGTAATAATGACAGTTTTCTTTTGTTTTGCGCAGCGGAGTGCGCCTTCATGAAATTGGCCGATTCTTTCTATATCTGTACTTGCGATAATAACGCCTTGTATATTAATGATAATAATATTTTCTTTAATTAGCCTGCGTACTTCTCGTACAATTTTATTCGCTAAATCAGGAAAAAGCATAATTGGCACACCTCAAATTCTATTTGTTGTACATTATATATGTAAATGAAGTAGGAAAGGGAAATTTCACACTTTCCACACATTTATTTGTTATTTTACAATTATAACGAAATCATCCGAAGATGGAGGGGATCTTTTGAGAAAGTATGTTTTTCTTCTCTGTTTTTTATTTCTATTAGTAGGGTGTCAAGGAAGTTCCTATACATCGATTGCTAAAGATAAAAGCGTTATTATAACAACGAATATAAAAGAAGGTAGCCTTAGTTTTATTGATAAACATACTAAAAAGTTAATTACGACATGGGAACTTAACGAACCAATGGCAGGGATTGCACTACTTCCAAATGGTGAGGACATACTTGTATATGGTAAGCAGTTAGAGTACATGTATGTATATTCACTAGCAGAAGGAAGGCAAGTGGAAAAATATAAAACAGGAAAAGGCATTGTAAATGTAGTCGTATCAGAAGATAAAAAGCAATTATTTGCTGCCGATCAAAATGCCCAAAAGATAAGGTTCTTTACGATTAATGGAAAAGAAACAGGAAATGTTTCGACAGGAAAAGGACCAATAACGATGGTAGAGTACTATAACCAGTTATCTGTATTAAACTTTTATGATACGAAGCTAACGACAATTGATACAAAGAAAAAAGAAGTAATACAATCCTTTATGATTCCACCAGCGTCAACGGGGGCAACAATTAGTCCAGATGGGAAAGAAATATGGATTGGCGGACATGGTGATGGAAATCAGGTAAATGAGAAAGTATTAGTGTATTCTTTGCAGAGCGGAGAAATGGTACGTTCTTTACACGCTCCGTTTATGCCTGTGAATATTACGAAGGATAATAAGTATGTATATGCATTAAGTCACGGTTCGAATACGCTTAGAAAGTTTGATGTTAGCACGTATAAAGAGGTGGCTTCTGTAGAAGTAGGATCAAACCCATTTGCATTTTTGAAGAGCGGAGCAGAAGGATACGTAGCAAGCTATGATAGTGATGAAGTGTGCGTCATGGATATGAAGAATTTGAAAATAAAACAAACAATTAAAGTCGGAAAAGGACCGTTTCAACTCATAGAGAGAGAAGGGAAGGACAATGAGTAAATATAGGGTGCTAGTTGTAGATGATGAAAGTGATATGAGGCAACTTGTTGGAATGTACTTAGATAATTTCGGATACGAGTGGGGAGAAGCTGAAAATGGAAAAGAAGCTCTAAAAAAATTAGAGACAAATCATTATGATTTCGTTGTACTAGATATTATGATGCCAGAGATGGATGGACTTTCAGTTTGTAAAGAAATTAGAAAAACGTCAGATGTACCAATAATATTTTTAACAGCAAAAGGTGAAGAGTGGAATAGGGTGAACGGCTTACGTATGGGAGCAGATGATTATATTGTAAAGCCATTTAGTCCTGGTGAATTAATTGCTCGTATGGAAGCTGTATTAAGGCGTTATACAAAGCAAGAGCAACAAGAGGAATTTCAGTTTGGGCCGATCCTTATTAATGAAAAAAGTAGGAAAATTGAGGTGGATGGTGAGCCAATTTCTCTTACAGTAAAAGAGTTTGATTTACTCTATTTTCTTTGCCAACATACGGGACAAGTATTTAGCCGAGAACAATTGCTGGAAAAGGTATGGGGATATGATTATGCCGGAAGTACAAGAACCGTAGATACGCACGTGAAAACGATGCGTTTGAAGCTTGGAGAAAGTGGAAACTACATTCAAACTGTTTGGGGTGTAGGCTATAAATTTGAGGTGTAACGTATGTTTACGATGGTACAGAAGCTTTGGCTGACAGTAGTATGTGCAGTATTTGTAACAGTTTCCTTTCTTTATTTTGTATCTTTATACTCGTATGAAAAGCTATACGTTGATAATTTAAAAGATTCATTAGTAATGGAAGGGAAGCGTCTTTCTGCGCAATATGATAAGCGCGAAGGAATATCAATTTTTGAAGAGAAAGTAAGAGCATTTGATCAAATATCTAGTTCAGACGTTCTTTTCGTATCGAACCCACGTGATTTAAGTGCATGTTTACCATTTGATGTGCACCATCATTCTCTTATAAGTGAAGGGGACAGGCAAGCATTATTAAATGGAAAAACTGTGACAAAGATAGGATACGAGGAACATTTTGATCGTAATATTATGGGGGTTGTCATCCCTGTTTTAGAAAATAAAAAATTAGTTGGTATTGTATATTCTTATATTCCTTTAAAAAGTATAAAAGACTTAATATATGATATGGGTCTTATTTTAGCACCGTTAGCACTTGCTATAACTTTACTGACAATATGGATTGGTAGAAAAATTATTATTGCTATTACGAAACCACTTTCGCAAATGGAACGAGTTGCCAATCATTTGGCTACGGGGGATTTCTCAGAACGAATTACAATTTCTTCTGAAGATGAAATTGGGCGATTAGGAAAAGCATTTAATAAAATGGCAAATTCTTTGGAGACAGAAGACGTAAAGCGTAAGGAGTTTTTAGCCAACGTTTCGCATGAACTAAGAACACCGCTTAGTTATATAAAAGGATATAGCGAGGCTATTTTAGACGGTGTAGCGAAGGGACCACAACAGGAAAAAGTAACACAGCTTATTCATAAAGAAGCAGATCGTATGCAGCGTCTCGTTCATGATTTATTAGATTTAGCACAATTAGAAGGTGAACATTTTCCGTTAAAGAAACAACCTATCGTTTTTTCACAACTAATTGAAGATGTGTTAGATACGTATGAGATTAAGTTTATAGAAAAGAAAATTCGTATTTCAACAAATTTAAATCCAGAAATCATTGTAATGATTGATGAGGATCGTATGCAACAAGTGCTTCATAACGTGTTAGATAATGCGATACGGTATACAAATCAAAACGGGGATATTATGGTAACGCTCAGACAGATAGATGATTACTGTGAATTGAACATAAAAGATACGGGGATTGGTATTGATACAGAGCATTTGGAAAACCTTGGCGAGCGTTTTTACCGAGTTGATAAAGCGAGAAGTCGTCAACATGGTGGAACAGGTTTAGGCCTGGCAATTGTAAGACAAATTGTTCATATACATGACGGACAGTGGCGGATTGAAAGTGAAAAAGGGAACGGTACGACGGTTAGTATTAAATTGAAAGTACAGGATGAGGAGAGCATGTTCTAATTTTTAGGGCATGCTCTTTATATGGAAGACAATAATTATACGTAAGATATAAATTAATATGTAATAAATATCGGAATTTTGACGATTTTATGAACAAAACATTTGTACTTCTTACCAATTCGTTCTAAAATAGTTATGATGCAAAGTTCTTATAAATCGTTTCAATTGTTGTTTGGAAGATACTGAGGTGATTTAACTGGAGTACAAATCTATTAAACCGAAAAAGATTTATGAAGAAGTATCTGAAGCTATTTTAACAATGATTAAAAATGGTACGTTAAAACCTGGTGACAAACTACTTCCTGTACATCAATTAGCTGAGCAGTTTCAAGTTGGTAGATCTGCTGTTCGTGAAGCGCTAAGTGCGCTAAGAGCAATGGGCTTAATTGAGATGAAACAAGGAGAAGGTACATATGTGAAGAACTTCGATTCTTCTTCATTAACAAAATCATTAAACAATAGATTATTGATGAAGAAAGAAGATATTTTGAATTTATTAGAAGTACGAAAGGTGCTTGAAGTGGGGGCAGTTCGAGCAGCTGCGGCAAAACGTACGGAAGATAATTTACAAAATATGAAGCATTGGTTAGATGAAATGGCAAAGAGCGTTGGAGATGAAAAAGCTGGTGAAAAAGCAGATTTTCAGTTCCATATGGGAATTGCAGAGTCTTCGCATAACAACATTTTGCTTGAACTTATGAATCATGTTTCAGAGATGATTGCTGAAACGATTGGTGAATCAAGACGCATTATTTTATATGGTGAACAAACAACATCAGAACGACTTATAGAAGAGCATCAAGTTATATATGATGCAGTGTTAAAGCAAGATGTAGAATTAGCGCAGCAAGCAATGCTAGATCATTTAACAAATGTAGAACATATTGTCACAGGTAGCAACGATATAAATTCTTAATTTAATCTTTTAAAAATCTAATTTTCTGATAAAATAGAGAGAGATTAAGTAAGCGTTTTCTTTAGAAGAGGGAGAGGATAGGCCATGGTTGAGCCTATTTCTTCTCTCCTTAGTCATCTGATGACCATATGTTTGTTGGTGGAGTTGTAAAAAGGGGGAGTAATAATTATGAAAGTTACTTTATTTGTTACTTGTTTAGTCGATATGTTTGAAACAAATGTCGGCAAAGCAACAGTTGAGGTGTTGGAGCGTTTAGGTTGTGAAATTGAATTTCCAGAAGCACAAGTTTGTTGCGGTCAGCCTGCTTATAATAGCGGCCATGTAGAAGCTGCAAAAGAAGCGATGAAACATATGATTGAAACTTTTGAAGATGCAGAATATATCGTTACGCCATCTGGTTCTTGTGCGACAATGTTTCATGAGTATCCGCATGTTTTTAAAGATGATCCGAAGTGGGCTAAACGTGCACAAAAAGTTGCTGATAAAACATATGAATTTACACAATTTATTGTAGACGTTTTAAAGGTTACTGATGTTGGTGCAAGTTTACCAGGGATTGCTACTATTCATAAATCATGTCATATGACACGTATGCTTGGAGTAACAGAGGCACCAGGAATTTTATTATCAAATGTAAAAGGGTTAACTGTGAGAGAGTTACCAAATGTGCAAAATTGTTGCGGGTTTGGGGGAACGTTTTCAGTGAAGATGACTCCAATTTCTGAGCAAATGGTAGATGAAAAGGTAGATAGTGCAATGGAAACAGGCGCTGATTATTTAATCGGTGCAGATTGTGGGTGTTTGTTAAACATTGGCGGACGTATTGAGCGTTTAGGAAAAGAAATAAAAGTAATGCATATTGCTGAGGTACTGAATAGTCGCTCATGAAGGGGGAACATAAGCTATGTCTATGAAAATCAGTGAGAAAAAATTTAATGATCGCGTTGGCGATGGAATTCAAGATTCGTTTATGCGCGGAGCAGTATCTTCTGCACAAACACGCTTATATACGAATCGTTTAAAAGCAGCGGATGAATTAGGAAACTGGGAAGAATGGCGTGAACTCGGTGAAGAAATTCGTCAACATACGTTAGAAAATCTTGATTATTACTTAATGCAGTTAAGTGAAAATGTATCCAAAAGAGGCGGACATGTGTACTTTGCGAAAACGAAAGAGGAAGCAGCAAAGTATATTCAAGACGTTGCAAAAAAGAAGCAGGCAAAAAAGGTAGTAAAATCAAAGTCAATGGTAACAGAAGAAATTAGTATGAACCATGCGCTTGAAGAAATCGGTTGTGAAGTGTTAGAAAGTGATCTAGGAGAGTATATTCTGCAAGTAGATAACGATCCACCTTCACATATTATTGCGCCTGCTCTTCATAAAAATAGAACGCAAATTCGTGACGTATTTAAAGAAAAGCTTGGCTATGAAAATTCTGATGATCCATACGAAATGACAAAGTTTGTTCGTAAACAACTTCGTGAAAAATTTATGGATGCTGAAATTGGTGTGACAGGTTGTAACTTCGCTGTTGCAAATACTGGCTCTCTTTGTTTAGTAACAAATGAAGGTAATGCCGACCTTGTTATGTCGATTCCAAAAACACAAATTGCGGTTATGGGTATGGAACGTATGGTTCCGACAATGGAAGAATTAGATGTTTTAGTTGGTTTACTATGTCGTAGTGCAGTAGGTCAAAAGTTAACAAGTTATGTAACGGTAGCGGGACCAATTCAAGAAGAGGAAGTAGATGGCCCAGAAGAATTCCACTTAGTTGTGGTTGATAATGGTCGTTCTCAAATTCTCGGATCTGAATTCCGTCAAGTGTTGCAATGTATTCGTTGTGCTGCTTGTGTGAACGTATGCCCTGTATATCGACATGTTGGTGGACATTCATATGGCTCTATATACTCAGGACCAATTGGGGCGGTATTAACACCACTTTTAGGTGGATATGATGATTACAAAGAGCTTCCTTATGCTTCTAGTTTATGCGGAGCGTGTACAGAAGCTTGTCCAGTAAAAATTCCATTGCATGATTTATTATTAAAACATCGTCAAGTTATCGTTGAGCAAGAAGGGCGTGCTCCACTTGCAGAAAAATTAGCAATGAAAATGTTTAGTATGGGCGCATCTTCAGCAGCTTTATATAAAATGGGATCAAAGATGGCGCCAGCAGCAATGAGTCCATTTACATCTGGTAACCGTGTATCAAAAGGTGTTGGGCCACTTAAAAACTGGACAGATATTCGTGAATTCCCGGCTCCAAGTAAAGAACGATTCCGTGATTGGTATAAAGATCATAAGAAAGGCGGGGACAAATAATGACAGGATTAATTCAAAACCGTGAGTCCTTTCTAGAAAATATTGCAAAAGAACTTGGACGCGCGCGTAAAACGGATGGTGTAAAACGTCCAGTATGGAAAAACAATGTGAATAAAGAAACGTTAAAAAATTATTCACAAGAAGAATTGTTAGAAGTATTTAAAAATCAATGTACAAACATTCATACAACTGTTGTAGAAACGACAAATGACCGTTTACGTGAAGATATTCAAAAAGTAATCGTTGAAAACGGCGGGGGACCTATTATGTTATCGGCAGATGAACGTTTTGATTCTTATGGGTTGACTTCTTTATTTAAAGAAGAACTTCCAAAGCAAAATGTTGAAGTGAACGTATGGGATCCTGAGAAAAAAGAAGAGAATATGCGTATCGCGGAAAGAGCGAATATTGGAATTGCATTTAGTGATTATACTTTAGCCGAATCTGGTACGATCGTTGTACAAAGTCATAAAGGCCAAGGCCGTTCTTTACACTTTTTACCGACTGTATACTTTGCTATTATTCCACGTGAAACACTTGTACCTCGTATTACACAAGCAGTTGAGGATATGAACAAGCGTGTAGAAAATGGCGAGACAGTGGCATCTTGTATTAACTTTATTACAGGACCTAGTAACTCGGCAGATATAGAAATGAATCTTGTTGTCGGAGTACATGGACCATTAAAAGCAGTATATTTCATCGTATAAAATAGGGGAAAGCAGGCCAGAAAATGGCCTGCTTTTTTAATAGAATAGAGATAATATGAAGTAGAAGTTCTCTCCTTTTTTTGCTATGTTCTTCTGGAAAGGAGAGGAAGGGATGTTCACTTATGTATATGCATTGTTAGCAGGGATGGTGTTTGGTTCTTTTTTTATGGTAATTGCGATGAGAGTTCCGCTAGGGGAGTCTATCATAACCCCGCGTTCATATTGTCATTATTGTAAGTATGTGCTAAAGCCAAAAGAATTGATTCCAATCATTTCTTTTTGTATGCAAAGAGGGCGTTGTACGAATTGTAAGAGGAAAATTTCAATTTTGTACGTAGTATTTGAACTTGTAACTGGAATGATATGTCTTCTTACTGTATATATGATTGGGGTGGAACGAGAGCTTATTATCGTTTTATCACTTTTTTCGTTACTTCTTATTATTTCAGTTACAGATTACATATATATGTTAATTCCAAATCGTATTTTAGCTTGGTTTGCTTGTTTACTCATTTTAGAATGTGCTTTTATACCGTTAGTCACTTGGATAGATAGTATAGTTGGTAGTTGCGTTATATTCATTTTGTTATACTGCATGCAAAAGATATATCCAGAAGGGCTTGGGGGAGGGGATATAAAATTACTTTCGTTACTTGGATTTATAGTGGGACTGAAAGGGATTTTTATCGTTTTATTTTTAGCATCTTGCTTTAGTCTCTGTTTCTTTGGAGCTGGCCTCGTATTAAAACGTATGAAAATGAGGACTCAAATACCGTTTGGTCCTTTTATTAGTCTTGGGGCAATATGTTACATGTTGGTCACGTATGCAAAATAGAGAGGGGATAGAAAATGAATGTATATATGGATGATCAAAGAAGTTGTCCGTATGGTTACGTGCTCGCAACTACAGTAGAATGTGCTTTGCAAATGGTACGAGATTATGAGGTGAATGTTCTTTCCCTTGATTTCAATATGGGATGGGGAGAAAAAAGTGGATTAGATTTTGTAGAGGCTTTTTGTAAAGAGGGTTTATACGTCAATGAAATACACTTTCATACGAATGATGTCATCGGTATGCATAAGATGAAACAGAGAATGAATAAGGGAAAGGAAGAAGGAGAGATTAACCCTAATCTTGTTGTTAAATATGTGGGGAGCTAAAAACTCCAAAGTAAAACTTTGGAGTTTTTAATGTTTCATATGCGCTTGCAACGGAATGATTTCTTCTTGTTGAGCTGCTCCTAATTCAGTTTCTTCTTGTTTCACGTCAGGTACTTTCTTTGTTAAGTAATGGTATACCATACCGACAAATACAGACCCACCAATAATGTTACCGATTGTAACTGGAATTAAGTTATGAATAGCACCTGCAAAAGAAATTGTCTCAGGATGCGGTGAAACCAAAGATAAAGCAAACAGTGATAAGTTTGCGATGCTATGCTCGTAACCAGATAAGAAGAATGTGAAAACGAGCATCATCATCATCATAATTTTTGCTGTATCACCTTTAACTTGAGAAGGTAAGAAACAAGCAAGACATACAAGCCAGTTACATAAAATTGCTTTAAAGAATAGTTGCATTGTAGGTGTATTCATTTTTCCCTCAACGACTTTATTCATGAAATGACCGTGATCAATTGTTTCGAAAATTCCAGTGGCATAAAATAGTAAGGCAAAGAATAAAGCGCCAGCTAAATTGCCTGCATAACAAGCAAACCAGTTACGAAGTGTATCAGCAATTGTTGTTTCTTTTCTTAAAGTTGCTACAGTGAAGTACATTGTGTTTCCAGTAAACAATTCAGCACCACCATATATAATAAGTACGAGAGCAATTCCGAAAAACATAGAAGCAGCTAAATAAGTTGCTGGTGAATCTGCAATGTGAAAAAAGTTACCTAATTTAAAACATAGTACAATAATAAAACCGATATAAATACCCGCAAGTGCGGCACGAATGAAATATTGCATCGGGTTTGTATCTAACATTTGTTTTTTGCTCTTAGCCAGTTTGACAACATAATTCAATCCTTGTTCTAGCATGAGTAATACGCTCCTTTAGTACATCATCTATAAATACTTCTTATATGAATAAAGTACATGGATTCTGTCATAGTTTCAATAAGTTTGTGCAATGTTTCACAAAAAGGACATACATACACCGAGAAAACGCTTACAAAAAATAGTATAATAGAATTTTTTCTGGACATAGAGAGGGGACAAGGAAAAAAGAAAAAGCGCTGTAATTACAGCGCTTTTTCGTCTAAATTCTTTTCGACTTTTGTTTCTACTTCTTTCGAGAAGAACCAACCACCAGCTGCGATTCCAACTAATACAATCCAGAATGTAAGCTTCCATGGTGTAGATTCTGGGAATGAATGTGGAATTACATTTAATGCAGGGTGTGCCAACGTATAAACTGCTAGTTTCACACCAACCCAACCTACAATTAAGAATGCTGCAGTTTCAAGTCCTGGTTTACGTTTTAAGATTTGTACGAAAGCAGTTGCTGCAAATCGCATAATGATTAATCCGATAAGTCCACCTACAAAGATAACAACGAATTGTCCAGTATCAAGACTACCAATTGTACCTAATCCTGTTTTTGGTAAAGTCATTGCTAATGCAACAGCAGCTAAAATAGAATCAACTGCGAAGGCGATATCTGCAACTTCAACTTTAAATACAGTCCACCAAAAGTTCTCTTGTTTTTTCTTTGCTTCTTTTTCTTCTGTTTCTTCATCTGTATTCTTTTTAACATACGTTTTAAATAAGTGATTACTAGCGATAAACATAAGGTAAATGGCACCGATTGCTTGCACTTGCCATACATCGACTAGGAACGAAATCATAAATAACGATCCGAATCGGAAAACAAATGCTCCCGCTAATCCGTAAAATAATGCTTTTTTACGTTTTTCTTCTGGTAAATGTTTTACCATAATTGCAAGAACAAGCGCGTTATCAGCAGCTAAAATCCCCTCTAGTGCAATTAGGATGAGTAATACCCAACCATACTCCAATAATAATGATACATCCATGTACATTCTCCTCTCATTTCTATAAGTACTAAATAAGTGAAGAATTTCCCCACTATTTAGTTTCCCCATACTCCTGCCTATTAACTTTGGAAGAATTTGGTAATGAATGCAAAAAAGACCTCTGCCGTTAATAGGCAAAGGTCTTGCTAGACATATGTAATGAAAATGCCAACAAAGCCGGAAGAACTAAGTTCTACGTAATGACGACTTTGTTTCCAAGAAATATTCTTGGACGCTACTCCCCTTTGGAGATATGCTATTGTACTCTCATTATATGGATAATTTATACGGTTGTCAACCTGTTAAAATGTCTTCATTCGGATATTTTATTTTTCGGTTCTTTTTACGTGCAAATGAAAAAGCCAATGTTAAAGGTCCCATCTTCCCAAAGAACATCATAAAGATAATAATAGCTTTTCCGATCATCGTTAAGTGTGGTGTGAAATTCATACTGAGACCGACAGTCCCAAATGCTGAAAATACTTCGAAAGCACTCATCAATAGAGGAACACGCTCAGTAATACTTAAAATTAAAATAGCAAAAAAAATAAATGAAATAGAAATAATAGCGATGGTCAATGATTTGACAATGAGAGTATCTTTAATGGATTTTTTAAACACGACAATATCATCTTGTTCTTGTAAAAATTTAAATACCCCAAAAAACATGATTAAAAATGTTGTCAACTTAATCCCACCGCCAGTTGAAGCACTACCAGCGCCAATAAACATAAGGAGCATCATTAATAGTAGGGAAGGCTTTGATAAGGCAGAAATATCAACTGTATTAAACCCGGCAGTGCGAGTTGAAACTGCCTGGAAATAAGCAGCCATTCCCTCTTCAAAGGGGGTAAATCCTCTCATAGAAAGGGAATTGTGGAACTCGAATATAAAAATAAAAACAGTCGCAATAATATTGACGATTAGAGTAGAAGAGAGCATAAGTTTTGAGTGTAATGTAAGGTTTTTAAAATTTTTCTTTTTCTTTATATCTACGATTACTGTAAAACCAATCCCGCCTAAAATAATGAGGGAGGAAATAACGAGATTGACAAGAATGCTGTGAGAATGGGACATTAAATTATCGCTCCATACAGAAAAACCAGCATTGTTAAAAGCAGAGATGGAATGAAAAAAGCTATAATAGAGCCCTTTAGCAATCCCATATTTCGGTATCCATTCAAAAGAAAGAATGAAAGCAGCGATACATTCGACTGTAAAAGAGAATAAAAATAATGCTTTGGCAAGACGAATGACACCGCCTATATTCGTTTGATTTAACGCTTGTTGCAGTAAAATTCGGTTTTGAAGACCAATTTTTCTACCTAGCATAATCGCAATTAAAACGGCAAAGCTCATAATGCCAAGTCCACCCACTTGTATAAGTGTTAAAATGACACATTGGCCAAATAAGGTAAATACTTTCCCAGTGTCCACAACACCAAGACCTGTAACCGTACAAGCAGAAACGGTTGTAAATAAAGCATCGAGCCATGAAATAGACGTCGTTGTAGCAATTGGCAATTTTAATAAGCATGTACCGATAATTGATAACATAATAAAAGACAAAGTAAGAACACGGGGAGGACTCATGTGAATGTTAATCCGTTTCATGTTACATATCGTTCCTTTCAGTTTGCTTTTACTAGTATGTGAAAAAGCACCATTATGTATGTTAAAAATAGAAAGAGGCAGAGAATATCTGCCTCTAAGCCATATGTTATATTGTTATCCACGTAATTGTTGTTGAGCTAAAGAAACAAGACGTTTTGTTACTTCACCGCCAACTGATCCGTTAGAACGTGATGCAGTATTAGACCCTAAGCTTACGCCGAATTCTTGTGCAATTTCATATTTAAATTGATCAAGTGCTTGTTCAGCACCTGGAACTAGTAATTTGTTTGTTTTTGCCATGATGATACACATCCTTATGAGTAATCCAGTTCAGCTAAGTATGTATCTGAACTGGTACCGTTATTTTATGTGGAACCGGCGTGCTCATACGCGGAAGTAATCGGTGTGATTAGAAGTTATTGGATAGAAAAAAGAGTAGCAATTTTTGCTACTCTTTTTTTAGTATTGTCGCTGTACCTTCCACGACAATATCATCCGATTGATTATATATATTTGTTTGCAACGTAATGATTTTTTTATCGTCACGTTTTTTGATGACCTCTGCTACAACGCGAAGTGTATCGCCGATTTTGACAGGAGCGCGGAATGAAACGTTTTGAGATAAATAAATCGTATTTTTACCCGGGAGTTTCGTTCCAAGGATGGTAGAAATAAAACTTGAAACGAGCATACCATGAGCAATACGTTCTTTAAACATTGTCGTTTTTGCAAAAGAGTCTAAAATATGAATAGGATTCACATCTCCAGTCAATTTTGCAAAATTGATAACGTCCTCATCCGTAATTGTTTTTGTAAGTGATGCTTGATCACCGACTTGAATCTCATCATAACGAAGCTCCGGGACGGTTTGTGCTTCTTGAAATGGATTCATTTTGTCCTCCTTCTTTTCCATATCGAAAAATGCTAGCCATCTTGATGTAGTAGGAGGAAGAAAGAGTTTTGTTTGTGCTGCAGTTAGCTCCCACATTTTTCTTACTTGATGGAAGTAAATAGATTTTTTGAGTTTTCCTCGAACTTTTTTGCGAGTTCCAACTGTTTTGTTTTGAAATCTTCCAAAAAACCTTCTAACTGTTTTTGAGCCTCTTCACGTTGTAATTGTTGTTGTTCAATAAATTGCTTCGTTGTTTCTTCAAATTGACCGCTTGTTTGAGTAAGGATAGATAAAGATGTTTTTGTAGGAGAAACAGTTAGCTGTTGCATATGAGCAGAAAGCTCTTTCCATTTGTCTTGCCACTCATTAATTTGATCATTTAAGGAGTTTCCAGTTAATTGCTTCACGTAATCTGTATACTGATTATTGAATTGAGTAGTAAATTGTTGCAGTTCTTTTTCTAGTTCATCTACTCCTGATGTTAATTTATGCAAAGCATCTTGTTGTTGTTTTAATGTTTCTAAAGTAAGTTGCTCTAATTGTTTCCCAGCTGAAGAGAAAAGGGAAAGTGATTGAGACCAGTTTTTCCAAAATGCATCGACTAATTCGTATGGTTTAGTTTCCATTGTTTGACCCCCAAATGTTTTTTTACATATTGTGAACGCAGATTACTCTGCTGTATCACCAGGTGAAGATGAAGAATCTTTTTCATCCTTTTCTGGAGAAGTAGAAAATGGAAAGAATGCATTGGTGTATAACGTGAAAAACGTCCGCAACATATTTTGATAATGCTCAAAAGAAGTCGCACATGTTGTTAAATATTGCTCTCCATATTCAGTTAAAGAATAAATTCTTTTTGCTGGCCCTCCGTCGCTTGTATCCCAAGTAGAAGAAATAAGGTTTTCTTTTTCTAATTTGCGTAGTGTTCTGTACACATTACCTTGGTCAACAGAAGAAAAGCCGATATCCATTAGCATTTGAATAAGTTTGTAACCATGAAGACTCCAGTCTTTAAGACAGAGAAGTAAGAAGGGAACTAAGAAGTTTTTTGGCATGGAGTTTGGTTGTTTTGCTTGGTTGTTCTCCAAACTTTCGCGTTGTTCTGGTTCATTATGTAGCATGATTGTGCATCACCTCATGAATCAGTTAGATGGAATTTTTTGCTTATAAGTGCAATTTACACCTATCTGTTTTTAAAGTCAATACATTTGTTAGAAAATAGAAAAAAATAAAATATAGACTTGAAGTTTTATTCAGAATATTAGAAAATAATGAATAGGTTGAATTGTTTCAAAAACAAAAAAGGGAGTGTAGGTAAAGTGATTGATCAAAAATTCGATCCACTACAAGCATGGAAAAATGCTTATGAACAAACCGAAACATTTTGGGGAAAAGCGCTCAATGAAACAATTAAAACAGAAGAATATTCTGCTTGGATGGGCAGCGTTCTAGATTTGAATTTGTTTTATCAAAAAGCATTAAATGATACGACAAAAAATTATTTAGAGCAGGTGAATGTGCCTACGAAAGAGGATATCGCTAGAGTGGCTACGCTTGTTATTAACTTAGAAAATAAAGTGGATAACATTGAGGAGTTTCTAGAAGATAAGGTAGAGTCAGTAGGACAAGCTCCTACATTAAAGCGCGATGTTACGAAAGTAAAACAAGATATTCGCACATTAGAAACGAAAGTTGATCAAATTTTAGAATTGCTAGAAAAGCAAAATGCAGTACTAGCAAAACTACAAGAACCTGTAAAAGAAGAAGTAAAACCTACGAATAAGCCAGAAAATAAAAAGTGATAATAGCGCTTGTTTATAACATATGAAAGAGAAAGGGAGAATCTCTTTTCTATGTATAAACAGCGAAACATAATTATATAGGGACTCCATAGTATGAGTACCAAAATGATTCATAATAGTCGTTCACAAATTCATTTAAGGGGGAAAAGAAATGGTTCAATTAAATGGAAAAGTAGCAATCGTAACAGGTGGGGCAAAAGGGATTGGAAAAGCGATCACAGTAGCGTTAGCACAAGAGGGCGCAAAAGTTGTTATTAACTATAACAGCAGCAAAGAAGCAGCTGAAAACTTGGTAAATGAACTAGGAAAAGAAGGACATGACGTTTATGCAGTTCAAGCAGATGTTTCTAAAGTAGAAGACGCAAACCGACTTGTAGAAGAAGCAGTGAATCATTTTGGTAAAGTTGATATTCTTGTTAATAATGCTGGTATTACAAGAGATCGTACATTCAAAAAGTTAAATCGTGAAGATTGGGAACGCGTAATTGACGTGAACTTAAGCAGTGTGTTTAATACGACAAGCGCGGTACTTCCATACATAACGGAAGCAGAAGAAGGTAGAATTATTAGCATTTCTTCTATTATTGGTCAAGCCGGTGGATTTGGACAAACAAACTACTCAGCAGCGAAAGCAGGTATGCTAGGATTTACAAAATCATTAGCATTAGAGCTTGCAAAAACAAATGTAACTGTAAACGCTATTTGCCCAGGATTTATTGATACTGAAATGGTAGCAGAAGTACCAGAAGAAGTACGCCAAAAAATCGTTGCGAAAATCCCGAAAAAACGTTTTGGTCAAGCTGATGAAATTGCAAAAGGTGTAGTATACCTATGCCGTGACGGTGCTTATATCACAGGTCAGCAATTAAACATTAACGGCGGATTATATATGTAATGAAGTAAGAAAAAAGTGCATATCCATAGCAGGAATGCACTTCTTTTTTTAGAAGGAAATTGACCAAAAAGGAGATAGAAAAATGACTACATTCGCAACAGAATGGGAAAAGCAATTAGAGCTATACCCAGAAGAATACCGAAAAGCATACCGCCGAGTGAAAAGGGCGAGTGAAATTTTATTACGTGAACCAGAGCCACAAGTAGGATTAACGCCGAAAGAGGTTATTTGGACGAAGAATAAGACGAAGCTTTATCGCTACATTCCAAAACAAGAAAAAACACAAAGAGTTCCAATTCTATTAATATATGCTCTTATTAATAAACCATATATTATGGATTTAACTCCTGGAAATAGTTTAGTGGAATATCTAGTGGACCGTGGTTTTGATGTGTATATGCTTGATTGGGGCACATTTGGTTTAGAAGATAGTCATTTGAAATTTGATGATTTTGTGTTTGATTATATTGCAAAAGCAGTGAAAAAAGTAATGCGAACTGCAAAATCGGACGAGATTTCTTTACTTGGTTATTGCATGGGGGGAACGTTAACTTCTATTTATGCGGCACTTCATCCGCACATGCCAATTCGTAACCTAATCTTTATGACAAGTCCTTTTGATTTCTCTGAAACAGGATTATATGGTCCTTTATTAGATGAGAAATACTTCAATCTAGATAAAGCGGTTGATACATTTGGAAATATTCCGCCAGAAATGATTGATTTCGGAAACAAAATGTTAAAACCAATTACGAACTTTGTTGGTCCATATGTTGCTTTAGTAGATCGTTCAGAGAATGAGCGCTTCGTTGAAAGCTGGAGGTTAGTTCAAAAGTGGGTTGGCGATGGTATTCCGTTCCCAGGTGAATCATACAGACAGTGGATTCGTGATTTTTATCAAAACAATAAATTGGTTAAGGGTGAACTCGTTATTCGTGGACAAAAGGTAGACCTTGCAAATATTAAGGCGAATGTCTTAAATATTTCAGGGAAACGTGATCATATCGCCCTGCCATGCCAAGTAGAAGCTTTGCTGGATCATATTTCTAGCACAGATAAACAATATGTATGTTTACCAACGGGACATATGTCAATCGTTTATGGCGGAACAGCTATAAAACAAACGTATCCGACGATTGGAGATTGGCTTGACGAGCGTTCGAAGTAAAAATAAAAAATCCAACTAGCCTATGTTAGTTGGATTTTTTTATGGAAAATAACAAAACATAGAAAGGAGAAATTTATATTGTAGGAGTATAATTATGAAGCTTATGACTGGTAAGTTGTTTTGGGATACGGGAGCTTCTATACCTTGTTATCCATCGTTAGAAAATGATATGATATGTGATGTGCTCGTAGTTGGAAGCGGTGAAGCAGGTGCTCAAATAGCGTATTCGTTAGCGAAAATTGGAATGCGCGTTATACTTATTGAAAAAAATATGATTTCGTGTGGTAGCACAGCTGCGAATACAGGGTTATTACAATTTCTTCATGATAAATCGTTAACCTCACTTATCCATACATTTGGTGAAGAAAAAGGGGTACGAGCATATAAGCTTTGTTACGAAGCGTTACGAACAATGGAGAAAGTTGTACCGACTCTCGATATCGATCCCCAGTTTATTCCGCGAAATAGTTTATATTATGCAAGTAAAAGTGAAGACGTCTTATTTTTACAAGAGGAATACAAAACGTTACAGAATTATGAGTTTCCAGTTGAGTATTTTACAGCATCTGATATTAAGGAACGGTATCCTTTTACAAAACAAGCGGCATTATATACACACGGTGATGCTGAGGTAAATCCGTATTTATTAGCGCATAGCCTTTTGCATAAAGCAAATCAAATGGGTGCTACTATATATGAACATACAGAGGCCATACATATAAAAAAACGTCAAAATGATTTAATTTGTTATACGAAAACAGGAAATCAAATTGTAGCAAAGAATATTATTATGGCGACGGGTTATGAAGCACTTTTTGGAAAGAAAGAAAAAAATGCAATAGTAGAAACTTCTTATGCAATTGTAACAAATGAAATAGATCAGTTTGAAGGTTGGTATGAGCGATCATTAATTTGGGAAACAGCACGGCCGTATTTATATTTTCGAACGTATAAAAACCGTATTATTGTAGGCGGATTAGATGAAGCAATGCAAATTCAAACAATCGGTGATACGAAATTATTGCATAAGCGTGACATCCTTATTAACATTGTAAAAGAGATGTTCCCGCAGTATAAAACTATACAGGCAGACTACTATTGGGCAGCAGCATTTGGCAGTAGTCATGATGGTCTTCCTATTTTAAAAGAAGACAAAAAGATACATAATTTATTTTACGCATTACCGCATGGAGGTAATGGAACTGTGTATGGAATGGTATTTGCAAAAATATTTGAGCAGTTACTTACAAATAAAGAAAGGGAAGATTTTTCTTTATTTAATCGATAGAAAAAAGGTAGCGAAGTGATGGAATGAGAGATATAAAAAAGTTTTTACAAAAATTACGTCCCGTACAACTTATTGTTTTATTTTATTTATTAGCAGTAGTTGTATCGGTAATATTACTTAGTTTACCGTTTGTTACGAAGGCAGGTGTGAAATGGACATTTATTGATGCTCTATTTACATCTGTGAGTGCGGTAAGTGTTACGGGTCTGTCTGTTGTTACAATTTCAGATACATTTACTACGGCAGGAATTATTATTTTAGCCCTTATTTTGCAATTAGGCGGCTTAGGAATTATGGCGCTTGGTACATTTGTTTGGATCATAACGGGGAAAAAGATTGGTTTGCAGAGAAGAAGACTCATTATGGCAGACCATAATCAAGGGAACTTATCAGGCCTTGTAGAATTGATGCGTTCTATTTTAATTGTAATTATTTCGATAGAACTTATTGGAGCAATATTATTAGGCACGAGATTCCTACTTTATTTTCCAACTTGGCAAGAAGCTTATTTTCACGGTTTCTTTGCGGCTGTTAGTGCAACTACGAACGGTGGATTTGATTTAACAGGACAATCGCTAATTCCGTATAAAAAAGATTACATTGTTCAAATGATTCATATGTTACTTATTATTTTAGGAGCAATCGGCTTCCCTGTATTAATGGAAGTGAAACAATTCCTTAGTAAAAGGAGACAGCAACTATTTCGTTTTTCGCTATTTACAAAATTGACGACAACAACATTTTTTGCGCTCGTGGTCGTTGGAACGATTATGATTTTTTTACTAGAACGAAATCATTTTTTAGCAGGAAAGTCATGGCATGAAACAGTTTTCTATACACTATTCCAATCTGTGACGACGCGAAGCGGGGGACTTGCTACAATGGATATACTTGAATTGTCACAACCGACGCTTTTATTTATGAGTATATTAATGTTTATAGGAGCATCTCCAAGTTCGGTTGGGGGCGGGATACGTACAACAACATTTGCTGTTAGTATATTGTCACTATACACTTTTGCAAGAGGCGGGAGAACGGTTAGAGTCTTCAAACGTCAGCTACATGAAGAGGACGTGCTGAAAGCATCTGTCGTTATGACAATGGGGATTTTATTATGTGCCACAGCACTATTTATTTTATCTATTACGGAAAATGTACCGCTTATGAGTTTAATTGTTGAAGTCTGTTCTGCTTTCGGGACGACAGGACTATCGACAGGTATTACGCCAGATTTAACAACTGTTGGTAAACTTGTACTCATTGTACTTATGTTTATCGGGCGTGTCGGTATTTTAACATTTATACTAGCTAGTGGCGGAAGAGAACAGCCACCTCGCTATAAATATCCGAAAGAGAGAATTATTATTGGATAGTATGAAACCATTCTACCTATGTTAGGTAGAATGGTTTTTTAGTCATTAATGCCAAATTGTGGATGCATAAAAGTATCCTTCTTATTATCTCCTTCTTTTTTTAGTAACTCTTGATTTTCTTCTGAAATCCACCCAATATCATTTGTAGGATGGATCCATTCTTCTCCAGCCATAATGGCAGGATCTACATCATCACTCCAATTGTGAAGTGGACTGTTCTCGGAATCATATTTACTGTCTCCGATTACGACGTCATATTGATTTATGAAAGGTTGTTGCATCTTCTTTCCTGTTCCTTTAAAAGATGGGAAATTCATTTGATGCGGGAGCGTTTCATCTAAAATGGGTGACTGGATTTTATCTTTCTTCTTCAAAATAAGAGCTCCTTTTTATTATGATTTCTTCATATGTAGTATTTCCATCTAGCAGTTCTTATGTACTTGTTAACACTTGCCAGTAATAATTATTTTAGCTTGCTTCAAACTAGAGTAGAAAGTGAATTTTTGAGAGCAGGTGAATGTATTGGTAAAAAGAAAAGTGAAACAAAATGCGGCAATCAACAATAATAAAACTCCGAAAGAAAGCTTACCAGATGCAGAATTTGCATTAGAGTATGAAGGAGAAAATAGCGCGAAGTATGCAAATCGTAATTCAAAAAAAGGTAAACAAAAGTGAGGCGTTTTTTACAAACGCCTCATTTTTTTGTGGGATTATAAAGGTTTTTTTAATTATTTGTAAATTTAGTGTTCATTATTAGCAGAAAAATGCGAAAAAACATAGAAGTAGCAACGTATTACACAAAAACAAACAACAAACAAAAGATTAATGTTGGTTTAATACTGCTTTTACACTAGTTGTTTATATTTGAGTTGTACATAAGATTTGTAAAAGGAGAGAGAGACAGTGAAAAAAACAATCTTTAAAGCTGTAGCAACTGGAATGGCATTTTCGTTATTAATGGGGTGTGGTGCAAAGAAAGAAGAAAGTGCTGGGGCAAAAGTAAAAGATGATAAATTATCTGGATCATTAACTGTTTACACAGCAATTGAAGAAGAACTTGTACCAATTTATCTTGATTCTTTTAAAAAGAAATATCCAGATGTGAAGCTGAATATTGTTCGTGATTCAACTGGAGTTATTACAGCAAAATTGCTAGCTGAAGGAAAAAATACACAAGCAGATGTTGTATGGGGAACTGCAGCTTCAAGTCTATTAGCGTTAGATAAAAAAGATATGTTAAAAGGATACTCTCCAAAAGGAGCGGATCGCGTTTTACCGCAATTTAAAGATGATAAACAACCAGAAAAATGGGTAGGAAATACTGCATTTATGACGGGGATTGCTATAAATAAAGAAGAATTAAAGAAGAAAAATTTACCGATGCCAGAATCATACGAAGACTTAACGAAACCAGAGTATAAAGGAACGCTTGTTATGCCACATCCAGCATCTTCTGGAACAGGATTTTTAACAGTTTCTGCATGGTTACAAATTATGGGTGAAGATAAAGGCTGGGATTACATGAAGAAACTTCATGATAATATGGCAACTTATACTCATTCAGGTTCAAAACCAGCGAAATTAGCGGGTGCGGGTGAATATCCAGTTGGTGTATCGATGGTTTATAGTGCTTTGAAAGAGAAACAAAAAGGTGCACCAGTTGAAGTTGTATTGCCAAAAGAAGGATTAGGTTGGGAAGTAGAAGCGAACGCACTTATTAAAAAAGATAATGAAAAAAATGAAAAATTAGCGCAAGCATTTTTAGATTGGGCAATTACTGATGATGTAATGAAGTTATACTTCGAGAAAAATGGATTTGCGACAATTAAAAATGATTATAAACTTCCAGACGGATTCCCTAAAGATGTGACGGAAAAGTTATACAAAAAGAACGACTTTAAGTGGGCAGCAGAAAATCGTGACAAAATTTTAGAAAAATGGGAAAAAGAGTTTGGCCAAAAAGCAGAACCGAAAAAGTAAGTGAGTGGGAGAGAGAAAAAATGAGCGAATATTTATCAATTCAACACATTCAAAAACAGTTTGATGCATTTACAGCGTTAAAAGATATTTCTTTTACTGTGAAAAAAAATGAGTTTGTATGTTTATTAGGCCCAAGTGGTTGTGGGAAAACAACATTGCTTCGAATTTTAGCAGGGCTAGAAGAGGCGACAACAGGTAGTATAGCTGTGAATGGAAAAGATATTACAGCATTACCTCCTGGAAAGAGGAATTTCGGAATGGTGTTTCAATCCTATGCGTTATTTCCGAATTTAACAGCACTTGAAAACATTGAATACGGCTTAAAGACAAAAAAGTATGGAAAAGCAGAAGTAAAAGAGAAGGCGCTATCGGCGTTAGAACTAGTTGATTTACTGAATGTAAAAGATAAATATCCTGCTCAAATGTCTGGTGGACAACAGCAGCGAGTAGCACTTGCACGTGCACTCGCTCTGTCTCCAGATATTTTGTTACTCGATGAGCCGTTATCTGCTTTAGATGCAAAAGTACGTGAAAAGTTACGTAGAGAAATGCGTGATTTGCAAGAAAAAGTAGGAGTGACAACTATTATGGTCACGCATGATCAAGAAGAGGCATTAACGATGGCTGATAAAATTGTTGTAATGAATCATGCGGAAATTATGCAGATTGGCACACCAGAGGAGATTTACCAAAGACCAGCCAATCCGTTTGTGGCAGATTTTATTGGTTCTATTAATTTCTTTTCGAAAAATAACGAAGAACATGCAATTCGTCCAGAACATGTAACAGTCGTACAAAATAATGGTATGAAAACAATTGTAGAAAGCATGGAGTTTCGCGGATCTGTATACCGGACAGAAGTGCGCGTTATAGATGAGAAAACGCATCTATATAATGAGAAAATCGTTGTAGATATATTGGCATCAGAAGTAGAAAAAACAGCCATTAGGAAAGGAAAGCCAATTCAAATCTCTTTCTCAGAAAATCATATGTTGTCATATGGAAAGAAGGTTGTTGTATAGATGGAGATGTTAGAAGATTTAAAGGTAGAAAATACGAAAAAAAAGATTAAGAGACGTATCGGTAAAGAAGAGTGGGTACAAAGACTATTAATTATTGGTATGATCCTTGCCTTTTTGATTATGCTTGTATTGCCGCTATTACAATTATTTACACAAGCTTTTTATGATAAAGATGGAGCTTTCATTGGTGTTGCGAATTTCAGTAAATATTTCACAACACCAACGCTAGTTCAATCATTACAAAATACGGTATGGGTTTCGGGTGCAACAACAATTATTGCAGTAACACTCGCTTTCGCTTACGCCTATGCGATCGCTCGTACGAATGTATTTGGAAAGCGTGTATTTCAATATGTCGCGTTGTTACCATTATTCGCACCAACGATGATGCATGGTATCGCACTTACATATTTATTTGGTAATCAAGGATTAGTAACGAAAGGGATGTTTGGTTTATTTGAAGGTATACAAATCCCTTTATATGGACCAGTAGGAATTGTAATGGCTGAAGTCATGTATACATTTCCGCAAGCATTTCTTATATTATTAATTGCTTTCCAAGGTTCTGATTATCGTTTATACGAAGCTTCTAATATGTTGGGAGCGAGTAAAACAAAGCAATTTCTCACTGTTACTTTACCTAGTGTAAAGTATGGATTAATTAGTGCGATGTTTGTTGTGTTTACACTTAGTTTTACTGATTTTGGCGCACCAAAAATTGTTGGTGGGCAATATAATGTACTTGCTACTGATGTATACAAACAAGTAATTGGACAACAAAATATGCCGATGGGTGCAACTGTAGGAATGATTTTATTAATCCCAGCTATATTTGCATTTGCAGTTGATCGCATTACGCAAAGAAAGCAGGCGAATTTCTTATCTTCCAAAGCAGTGCCATATAGAATAACGGCTAATAAGAAAAGAGATGTAGTCTCATTCATATATTGTAGTGTGATTACACTTATGATTATTCTTTTATTTGTGGCGGTTGGTATTGCTGCAAGTGTGAAAGTATGGCCATATAATATGAGTTTTACATTTGAGCATTTTAATTTTTCGAGTTTAACAGGAGATGGACTTGAAGCATTTAAAAATAGTGTGATTGTCTCAGCAGTTACAGCAGTTATTGGGGCAATTTTAACATTTATGTTCGCATATGCGATTGAGAAAATAGATCAGCTAAAGTTTTTCCGAAAAACAGGCTACTTTTTCTCGATTGTCCCTTTAGCAATCCCAGGTTTAGTACTTGGATTGGGATACGTCTTTTTCTTTAGTCAACCAACGATTCAAATACTTGGACTTTCAGTAACGAATCCGTTTCATTCTTTATACGGAACAATTGCTGTGCTAGTACTAGTCAATATCATTCATTTTTATTCGGTAACATTCGTTACCGCAACGACTGCTTTAAAGAAATTAGACCGAGAGTTTGAGCTTGTTTCGCAGTCGATGGGCATTCCGTTTTATAAAACATTCTTTAGAGTAACAGTACCGATGTGTTTACCAGCAATTTTAGAAATGGTGATGTACTATTTCGTCAATTCGATGGTAACTGTGTCAGCGGTTGTATTCTTATACGCAGCTGATTTTAAACTAGCTGCCGTATCAATCGTAAATATGGATGATGCAGGAAATGTAGCGCCAGCAGCTGCAATGAGTGTACTTATTGTTGTTACAAATATTGTAGTGAGAGTTGTATATGAATGGGGAACGAAAGCACTTCGTAACCGAACTTCACAATGGCAAAAAAGATAAGTGAGAAGGGTGATGGATTGAATGAAAATAGAAGCAGTTATTTTTGATTGGGCAGGTACGACAGTTGATTACGGATGTTTTGCACCACTGGAAGTATTCATAAAAATTTTTCGTAAACGTGGTGTTAAAATTACAGATGAAGAAGCCCGTAAACCGATGGGATTATTAAAGATCGATCATGTAAGGGCACTAACAGAAATGCCTCGTATTGCGAATGAGTGGGAGCGTATTTTCGGACATCTACCAACAGAAGCAGACATTCACGAGATGTATGAAGAGTTTGAAGAAATACTCTTTACTATTTTGCCACACTATGCCACGCCAATTGATGGGGTGAAAGAAGTGGTTGCTTCATTACGTAAAAGAGGCCTTAAAATTGGCTCAACAACTGGTTATACGAGAGAAATGATGGACATCGTTACAAAAGAAGCAGAAATACAAGGATATAAACCTGATGTTCTTGTGACGCCAGATGATGTTTCAGCAGGCCGTCCGTACCCTTGGATGTGCTATAAAAATGCGATGGAACTTGGTGTATACCCGATGAATCATATGATAAAAATTGGAGACACGGTATCAGATATGAAAGAGGGAAGAAATGCTGGTATGTGGACGGTTGGTGTAATTCTTGGTAGTAGCGAACTCGGCTTAAGTGAAGAGGAAGTGGAGAACATGGATCCAGTAGAACTTCGTGAAAAAATAGAAGTAGTTCGTAATCGCTTTGTTGAAAATGGAGCGCACTTTACGATTGAAACGATGCAGGGACTCGAAAACGTAATTGAACAGATCGAGAAACAAGAATTTATTATTTCATAAAAGGGGAATAGGATCATGACTGAAAATCACTACTTATTATTAACGCCAGGACCATTAACGACAACAAAAACAGTAAAAGAAGTTATGCTATACGATTGGTGTACGTGGGATGTTGAATATAACATGATGGTGCAACAGGTAAGAGCTAAACTTGTATCGTTAGCAACGAAGGAAGAAGAGAGATATACAACAGTATTAATGCAAGGAAGCGGTACGTTTTCAGTTGAAGCAGTAATCGGTTCTGTCATTCCAAAAAACGGAAAGCTGCTTGTTTGTACAAATGGTGCGTATGGTAAGCGAATTGTACAAATGGCAGAGATGTTACATATAGATGTGGTGGTCAGTCAAACAGAAGAGTGGGAGCCTACTAATATTGTAGAAGTAGAAAAGATATTACAACAAGATAAAGAGATTACACATATTGCAGTTGTTCATTGTGAAACAACAACAGGTATTATCAATCCAATTGTAGATGTATGTAATTTAGGGAAGCAATACGGAAAAGTAACACTAGTTGATGCAATGAGTAGTTTTGGTGGTATTGAAATAGATATCGCTGAGTTGCAAATTGACTTTCTAATTAGTAGTGCGAATAAATGTATTCAAGGGGTTCCAGGGTTCGGATTTGTTATTGCAAAGCGCGATGAATTGTTGAAATGTAAAGGGCAGGCACGTTCATTATCTTTAGATTTATACGATCAATGGGAAACGATGGAAAATCAAAATGGAAAATGGCGTTTTACATCACCTACACATGTTGTACACGCTTTTTATCAAGCACTACTTGAATTAGAAAAAGAGGGCGGAGTAAAAGCACGTTACAATCGATATGATAACAATCAAAAACTATTGGTGAATCGAATGAGAGAAATCGGATTTAAGCCACTAGTAGATGAAAAATATCAATCGCCTATTATTACATCTTTCATTTATCCAGAAGAATGGTTTGATTTTGAGCAATTATACAATGAATTAAAGCGTGATGGATTTGTTATATATCCAGGTAAAATTTCAAAAGTAGATACATTCCGCATTGGAAATATTGGTGATGTACATGAGGCAGATATTCATCGCTTAGTTGATAGTATCGCTAAAGGAGTTGTTATAGGTTGAAAGTATTTTGCTTAGGTGGAGCAGGTAAAATTTGTCGTGAAGCAATTTTAGATTTAGTGCAATTTTCATCTTTTGAGACGATTACAGTAGCAGATTTTAACGAAGAAGAGGGGCTTAAAGTAGTAGAATGGCTCAACGATCCTCGCGTTGATTTTGTGAAAGTAGATGTAACGAATCATGAGGATACGGTTGCAAAAATGAAGGGCTATGACATTGTAATGGATGGTACAACAATTAAGTTAAATGGATTATCTACTCGATGTATTGCAGAAGCAGGTTGTCACGGTGTGAATTTAAATGGATTTGGTGAAGAAAATGATTCGCATTCTATATTTGTTCAAAACGGAAAAACATGTTTACCTGGGTTTGGTATGACGCCAGGTGTAACGCAAATGATGGCGATGTATGCAGCAAATCAGTTACATACTGTAGAGTCAGTTCGTGTAAGTCATGGTTCGTATCGTCCCATTGCTTTTTCTGCATCCATTACAGAAACAACGACATATGAATATGATCCACATTTGCCATCGCGTACAGTGTATGAAGATGGTGAGTTTAAGCAAGTGCTTCCGTTTGCGCGTCCAAGAGAAATTGAATTACCGGCGCCTTATGGTAAGACAACGCAGTATATCATACCGCATTCTGAAACGATTACGTTAGCAAAAGCATTAGAAAATAAAGGCGTTAAACTAATAGAGACGAGAGGAACTTGGCCAAAGCAAAATATGCAGCTCGTACGTGCATTGTATGATTATGGTATATTGCGTAATGATTCAGTTGAAATAAATGGAAAAGAAATCGGCATAATGGATTGTATTGCGAAGTATTTATTGCAATCGAAAGAAGGACAAGAAACAGAGATTTACGGTTATGCACTTCATGTAGAAGTAATAGGTATGAAAAATAATGAGAAACAAAGACGTGTATTATATCATACACACCCGTTATCTGATGGATCTGTTGTAGGATGGGAAAAATTAAGAGCTTATACGAGAAACGTCGGTATTCCATTTGGGATTGCTACAGAGCTAATCGCAAATGGGAATGTAAATAAAGTTGGTGTTGTGACACCCGAGGAAGCTTTTGTCAAACCACAAATTATTTTTGATGAACTAAAAAAGCGTGGTATTCATATTCACGAGGAAGTTTTCGTTGAAAAGGAAAGTTATAACTTTGTATAAGTAAGGCAGTGTATGAGGTAGAAATCAATGGGGTGAGGTTATGTCTGTAGTAGGTGAAGAAAGAAAGCGAACCATTCTTGAGAAGGTAGAGTTTAAAGGGAAGGTAAAAGTTTCAGAATTAGCGAGAGAGTTTGCTGTATCAACAGAGACGATTCGTCGTTATTTAGAAGAATTGGATCGTGAAAAGAAGTTGAAGAAAGTGTATGGTGGAGCCGTCCAACTTCCGGGAGCTGGAATAGAGGCACCAATGTTAGAACGAGAGATGCTACATATAGAAGAGAAGAAGCGAATTGGGTATAAAGCAGCAACATTTGTAGAAGATGGAGATGTTATTGCGATTGATGACGGAAGTACACCACTTCAAATGGTACCATATCTTGTACATCGCAAAAATTTAACGATTGTAACAAGTTCATTTCCAGTAGCGACACAATTAATTTCTTCTATTAATAAAAAGATGTTTCACGGTGAAGTTTTATTTATTGGTGGAAAGGTATCTCCAAAACATTCACGTGTATCAGGATCTATTTCGCAGCAAGTTATCCAGCAATTTCATTTTCATAAAGCATTTGTTTCGATTGATGGATTATTACCTGGTTTTGGAGTTTCTAGTTTTGAATTAGAAAAGGCGAAACTGTCAGAAGCGATGATGAAATTAGCAGAGAAAACATATATTTTATGTGATCATACAAAGGTAGGCGTAAAAGGAAATTACCGAATAGCAGCGTTTTCGCGCATTCAACATGTAATTTGTGATAAGAAAATGCCCTATAGTTTTGAAGAGGAAGTTAAAAGGCATAATATTCAATGGACAATTTGTTAAATACGTAGAACTCCCACCTGATTGTGAGGTGGGAGTTTTACTGCCTGCAAATAGCGGGATAAAAGATTTGTATTTATGCAAAAAAAGTGGACACATTTTCCCATCTCTTTCATATAATTTACCAATACAAAAAAAGTTGGTCGAAGGAAAGAAGGGGAAGTATGTCAGAACGGATATATAATAAACTTGTATTGTATGCAAATATTTTGCGAAAAATTGGTGTCATCAATGAGAAGGAGAAAAATGAAATTCTTCATACGATAGGTAAAAAAGCTCTTTGAATAAAGGGCTTTTATATTTTTTACCTTTAAAAATATAAATTTAATGTAATATTCTCGTTGACATCGATAATGATATTCATTATCATTTATTTATGAGTAATTGATAATGTTTATCAATTATAAAGATTATATATGATAGGGGATATTATTTTGAAAAAAAATTATATGAAGGCGCTAGTAGTAGCGACAACATTAGCAATTCCATTTGCTGCATACTCTACTTCAGCGTTAGCAGCAATAAAAATTGAAGCAAACCAATCGGTAGCGGCAGCTAGTGAACGTACATACGATACTGAGATTAAAATATATAAGGATCAAAAAGACGAGCCATCTATGGTTTCTCAATATATAAAAGATCCTAAGGTAACGATTGCGGATGGGAAAAAAATTGTAACTGTAACAATGCAAGATAGCGATTATTTTCAATACCTTAGAATAGAGGATAAAAACCAACCTGGCGTATTTCATGATGTGAAAGTTTTGTCAGAAGATAAGAGGAAGAATGGAACGAAAGTGGTTCAATTTGAAATTGGCGAGTTTGAGAAGAAGCACAATATGCAAATGCATATACTTATTCCGGCTATTGGATATGATCACAAATATCAAGTTCAATTTGAAATTAAAGATCCAACTGTAGGTGACAAAGAAACAGAGAAACGAGATGATAACTCTAATTCAGGCAATACGGAGACGGATCATCCAGTTGATAATCAAAATATGATAACAGATAATAAATTAAGAGAGCTTGTTAATAAAAAGGTATTTAATAGAAAAGATTTAAATACACCAATCACGAAAGAAGAGTTATTACAAGTAAAGGACTTGTTTTTAAATACGAATGAGATACTGGATTATAGTGCATTAAAATATATGCCAAATTTAAAATCTTTAACAGTTGCGAATGCGAAGATAAAAGATCCATCATTCTTTACGAGCTTAAAACAATTGAAACATTTAGCTTTACGTGGTAATGAATTTTCAGATGTAACACCACTTGTTAAGATGGATCATTTAGATTCTCTTGATTTAAGTAATAATAAAATTACGAACGTTGCACCATTAATTGAAATGAAAAATGTAAAAAGTTTATATTTATCAGGCAACCAAATAGAAGATGTAACAGCATTAGCGAAAATGGAACAACTAGATTACTTGAATTTAGCAAATAATAAAATTACGAATGTTGCGCCATTAAGCGCGTTGAAAAATGTAACATATTTAACTTTAGCAGGTAATCAAATTGAAGATATTAAACCGTTATATTCATTACCTTTAAAAGACTTAGTATTAACACGTAATAAAGTAAAAGATTTATCCGGTATTGAGCAAATGAAGCAATTAGAAGAATTGTGGATCGGGAAAAATGAAATAAAAGATGTTACTCCTCTAAGTAAGATGACACAGTTAAAACAATTACACTTACCTAACAATGAGTTAAAGGATATTACTCCATTATCAAGTCTAGTAAACTTACAAAAGCTTGATTTAGAAGCGAATTATATTTCAGACTTAACACCAGCTAGCAATTTGAAAAAGTTAGTATTCTTAAGTTTTGTTGCAAATGAAATTCGTGATGTTCGACCAGTTATAGAACTAAGTAAAACAGCCTATATCAATGTTCAAAATCAAAAAGTATTTTTAGAGGAAACAGAAGTAAATAAAGAAGTAAAAGTACCTATATACGAGAAAGATGGTAAAATCTCTACAAAAATTCGTTTAAAGAGCGAAGGCGGTACGTATAGTAATGATGCAGTTAAGTGGAGTACACCGGGTGAGAAAGTATATGAATTTGGTGTAAAAGATCCATTTGCGGATACAGGAATCTTCTTCACAGGATCTGTGATTCAAAATGTGGTAGAAAGTAAAGAAGATAACACTTCTAAAGAAGATGAAAAAGTAGGAGTAGTAGAATTTAAAGATGTACCAAAAGGACATTGGTCAGAGGAAGCAATTCATTATTTAGCGAAAGAAAATATTTTTAAGGGATATGGAAATGGACAATTTGGATTTGGGGATCGTATTACTCGTGGACAAGTTGCGTCTTTAGTACAAAGGTATTTGAAATTAGAACATAAAGTAGAGCAGAAAGAGAGATTTACAGATACGAAGGGACATATGTTTGAGCAAGATATTGCTACAGTTGCGCAAGCTGGAATTATGCAAGGAGATGGTACTGGGGAGTTTCGTCCAGATGGAGTATTAACTCGATACGAAATGTCTGTAGTATTATATAAAGTATTTCAGCTAAAAGAAGATGAAAATAATAAAGTGAACTTTAATGATGTACCAACTGGTCATTGGGCAGAAGAATATGTGAAAGCGTTAGCGGACAATAACATATCAAAAGGTGATGGAAAAGGAAACTTTTTAGGTGATGATTTTGTAACACGTGAACAATATGCACAGTTCTTATATAACGCAATAATGAAATAAAAGATGAGAAAATACGTTATTCTTTGATTGAAAAAGAATAACGTATTTTTTATGTATAAAATGAAATAGTCAATATACAGGAGTATAGACATATGAATAGCCCTTTTTAAAGAAGAGACGTGAAACTATATTGACAAAAAGGCGTTCTCATGTGATAATTCAATTAAATTTTTAGAATAATCAAAAAATACTCCTTTTACATAGAAAGGATTCGAACATTATATGAATATTACGCCGGGGGTGACGAAATGTTATTTTTTCTAAAGAAATGGAATGAATTAAAAGATGTGAAATCTGAACTAGCACTTCGTGATTGGTTTTATGGTACAAAAATTAGCTTATCACTTTGTACGTCAAAAGAGCCGTTAACTTTTTTAGTAAACGTTGAAGGAAGAGATAAAGGGTTATTTTCAGAAGAAGATTTTATTGTTGTAAACTGTATGTGTGAACCAGTATTTGAAAATGAAGAAAAACCAGCTGCGGAATCATTTATGCATGCAGATATTTATAAAAAAAGTAGTGCAGAATGTATTTTACAAGTACAGACTGTAGATAGTCATTTAATATCAGAGTTGTATGGAGAAAAAGGGGAAGTAACATTCGATAAACGTAGCGTGGAACGTGTTTTTGGAAAAGAAGGTATAACAGAAATGACAATTCCCATTGTAGAAGATGAGAAAAAATTCGCAGATTTATTAGAGAATAATGTGCCGAATTTTATTGAAGGTGGAGGAGTAGTTCTCGTTCATAATTATGGCATGATTGTGTGGGGAAAAACTCCAGAATACGCGAAAAAATGGTTGGAGGGTATAGAATATTTAATGAACTACCATGTAAAATTGTTAATGATAAAAGGTGCAAAGAGCTCTGTTATATGAAATGTTTGTGATGTCGTTACAAGTCAATAGGTAAATGAAAGCGTTTTAAAAATAATTTTACTCATAAAATATAGGTCTCCTTATTATATATAGATTACATGTTGACATGTAAGGAGGAACATATTTTGCGAGTTAAATATCATTTTCTGCCAAAACAGCAAGTAACATTTTGCAAAATGAACGATTCAGGTAAGAAGGCTCTGCAAATTATGAATGAAACGGGATTTCGAGCAATCCCTGTATTAGCAGAAGATGAAAAGAAATTCATGGGGATTATTTATAAAGTGGATCTTTTAGAAAAGAAGTGTAATGGTGGATTAGAGGAATTAAGTACGGAACATATGCTGGAAGATTCCACTGCATTTATTTTTGAAAAGGACTCTTTTTTCAGAGCATTTTATGTTATTCGTCGTTTGCCGTTTTTAGCTGTACTAAATGATTATAATGAATTTGTTGGCATCTTAACGCATTCCAATATATTTGATGTTATTGAGGATTCATTTGGTATGCGGACGGGTGGTTATATATTAACGATTGCAACACAAGATTGTAAGGGAACGATTAAAGAACTTGGGACATTGTTGAAAGCATTTCATATCGGTGGACTATTTACGCTAGATAACGGCGATCAATATATTCGCCGCGTTATTGTCAATATAACAGATGAGTTAAATGAAAAAAGATTAAAGCAATTAATCGAAAAAATAGAGAAAAAAGGATTCAGGGTGAGTCATGTAGATTATATTTAAGATGAAAAGGAAAGGGAGCAATTTGCTATATGCAGATTGCTCTCTTTTTTAGTTTGAGTCATGAATCTTATTTTGAAACAGGAGGCGGAGATAATGCTAAATCGGATAAAAAAATAAAATCTGCATGTTCACGAATTTTAGGAATAGAGGTTTCTATAACACGTGATGTAATTTCACCTGGAGGCCCAACATGTCCGATAGCTACCATAATCGGTTTTTCTTGAAGTTTTTTAATGAGTAATTGGGCTTGTTTTGAAATATGAGCCGCTGTGTACACGTCATCAAAAAATAATTGATTTTCAATAATTGGTACTCCTAATTCTTTCCCGATTTTTGGGACGACACTCTTAGGATTTGTTTTGCTATCTAAATAAAATAAACCGTGTTTTTTACAAGCTGCGAGTATAAGTCGTACAATTCTTTCGTCTGCAGTCACCTTTGATCCCATATGATTATTCATCCCAATTGCATGTGGTACTTCTTGAATCGCTTGTTCGAGTCGATTATTTATTTCTTCGTCGCTTAAATCAGTTGTAATTGCTTTTGGTCCAAGCCATTCTTTTTTACCTTTAATCGGTTCCATTGGCATATGTATAATAACTTCGTGTCCTTTCTTATGAGCCGCTATCGCATCTTCTTTTGTGGAAGGAAGAAAAGGCATAACAGCAACAGTTAGTGGAATAGGAAGTGATAACATTTTATCAGTTCCTTTCATATTATTGCCGAAGTCATCAATGACAATAGCTACTTTATTTGTATGGGCCTTGGCCTCAACAGGAAACAAGAAGGATGGTAAAAACATAGTCAAAATAAGCAATGCAATCGTATATTTGTGCATATAACTATTTCCTTTCTATATTATCAATCACCATTATGGTTTGCGTTTTTATATAAATTAAACAAAAAATGTCGAAGAAAAGTATATGGAAAATAGGGAATCCGCTATTTAATTGGTGTTTGTAAAAAAAGGAGATAAAAAAATTGTCTATTATTGCGAATGTATTTACAAAGATAGAATAATTTGTAATAATTCTCAAAGTGAGGGTAAAGATTTGTAAATTACAGGGAGAAAATGTTAAATTTTCTGATTCTTCAAATTCAAATATGATAAGCAGTTAAAAGTTCAATGGAGAAGTGAAGTAGAGAGCATGGAAGTATAATAAGGGGGATATGAATGTTTACTGTAAAAAGGAAGTACACATTAGAAAAGCTTTCACGTGATATTCATATGAAACGTGAAGAGATGATTCAATTAGGTTTAACGAGTGGGTTAAATAGTACGGAGACGATTCAAGTTAGTCAAGAATTGGACAAGCTTATTTTACAGTACCAGTGTTATAAAGAAAAACAAACACCAAAATGGTTATCAATTATAAAGGTACCTATTTTTCAAATTGGGTATGAAGGGAAATCAAGTAATTTTTGGCGAATGCTTGTGGCTGGTTTTATGAAATAAGTATAATTACCCTTTAGGGATAAGGATAATTATACTATGTGTAACGGAATTTCGATATGAACTGTCGTTCCTTCGTTTTCTATACTGTTAATAAAAATATGCCCGTTGTACATCTCTATAATTCGTTTACATATGACAAGTCCAAGACCTGTTCCAGTATCTTTATTAGTAAAGAACGGATGAAAGAGGTGTTTTTGAATATGTTTTGGAATCCCTTTTCCAGTATCTATAATTTGCAATTGTGCGTGTGTTTCATTGTTTGTTACGAAAATAGTTAGTGTATCGCCAGAAGTCATAGCTTCAATTGCATTTTTTGTAATGTTTAAAACCACTTGTTTCATATGGTCTTTTGAGCACCGGATATGAACAGGACGGTCTGGCAAATGTAAATGGAATACAATATTATGTAGATTCGCCTCAGATTGAATAATTAATGCTACCTCATTTAGAATGGTTCTCACATCATATGTTTGTTCAATGATTGCAGTTGGCTTTCCAAGAATAAGAAATTCACTTACAATTTCATTAATTCGTTCTATTTCTTGTTCGATGATGGAAAAATAGAACTGATCTTGTTCATCTTTATATTTCTCTTTTAATAGAGCGACGAGCCCTTTAATTCCGGTAAGTGGATTACGGATTTCGTGGGCGGTACTAGCTGCAAAAGTTCCAACTAATTCAATTTTTTGTAGTTCATTTTGTTGTCTTTCTAGTTTTGTTTGTCGTTTTAACAACACATATTGAGCGAGTAAAAATAAAATTGACATTAAAAATAAAGTAGCTATACATTCTACGGCAACCCACTGATTTAAAGTTTTTTGATGAATAGGTAACGGAGAAACAGAGACCTTCCAATCTAATCTTTGGAGTGGAGTAGTAAGCATATTAGAATGTGCATCACTTGTTTCGTTATTATCATCGGTTAGAAAAACTACATCATACTTATCAGTTACTTCAAAATGGTATTGTGGCTTAATGGCATTTAAAGATGATGAAATGTAGTCAAAGCGTAAACTTGCTAACAATAAGCCTGAGAGCTCCTTCTGTTTATTAAAAATGGGGGAAGCAATCATAATAGCTTGATGGCCAAGAACACGATCTGTAATGACGGATGATACAGTTGTTTTCTTAGTTTGTAATGCGTTTTGAATATATTTACGATCTGAGACATCAACAGGTGGTTGGTCACCTTCCGATGCGATTGTAATGATACCTTCTGGTGTAGCGTAATATAGACCAGAAAAACGTGCATCGTTTCCATCTGTATCATGTACAATTTCTTTCATCCCATTAATATTTCCAGTCTCGGTTCCTACGACCTTTGCGAGCATTTCTAGGGCAGAAATTGCTTCGCCAAGGTGGTGATCTAAATAGTCTCTATATAAAAAGAGAACCGTATGGGCAACTTGTTTATTTTCTTGTTTCATTTTATACGAATGATATGAATAAAATGTAGCACCAATCCCTGTTGTTGGTAGGATAACAAGCAATATATATAAAACTATGCTGTGGAATTTGAATTTCAAATTTGGTACTCCTTCTTTTTTATTATCATTATATATAAACTATGTTAAAATTGTCATGTTTTTATTCAAGAATCATTCATAATATATTTGGGGAGAGATAATGAATGAGTGAATACTCATTCGGAATTTATATGAAGTACTATTTTGTTCTTTTTATTATTGAGAATTTAAGTGAAGGGTTGAAAGTTGTATGACATCAAATAATGAACGAGAAGATATTTCTCAATCTTTAAAAGTATTTATTGCATTATCTCGTGTACATCGTTCTGTTATGGATACGACAAATAAGTCTATACAAAGTAACGGTTTAAATCCAACTGAGTTTGCTGTATTAGAACTGCTATATCATAAAGGCGGTCAACCACTTCAGCAAATTGGTGAGCGTATTTTAATAGCTAGTGGCAGCATTACATATGTTGTAGATAAGTTAGAGAAAAAGGGACTAGTAAAGAGAATTCCATGCCCGAATGACCGACGTGTTATTTATGCACAATTAACTGAATCTGGAGAGAACTTTATTTCTTCTATTTTTCCAGGGCATGAGCAAGTTATTCATCAGTCTTTTGAAATGTTAACGAAAGAGGAAAAGGAAGAATTACTGGATCTATTAAAAAAGATTGGAAAGTATGAAAAGTAATAATATGTTCCAAAGGAGCTTTGGATAAAGAAATCCAAAGCTTTTTTGTTTACATGTAATGATGGCAGGATATGCCGTATTTTGTTGAAGAATAAGAGGAGATTTGGAAGTAAGTATTGAATTATAGTAAAGGATGCATTTAATGGAGAGGAGGCTCGTTCATGTCATTTAAAGACTATGAATATAAAAGGCCAAATATTGAAGAATTAAAAGAGAAGTTTACAGCTGCTTTAGAGAGGTTTGATAACGCAAAAACTGTAGAGGAACAAAAACAAGTCATTCATTCAATTAACGAAATTCGTAACGATTTTGGTACAATGGGGAATCTTTGTTACATTCGTCATTCTGTTGATACAACAGATGCTTTTTATAAGAAAGAGCAAGATTTCTTTGATGAATTCTCTCCAGTTGTACAAGGATATGGTACAAAATATTATAATGCGTTAATTCATTCTCCATTCCGTGAAGAATTAGAAGCGTATTATGGGAAGCAATTATTTGCTCTTGCGGAGTGTGATTTAAAAACATATTCTGATGAAGTCGTGAAGGATTTACAATTAGAGAATAAATTGTCTTCACAATATACACAATTATTAGCATCTGCAAAAATTGATTTTGCAGGAGAAGAAAGAACTTTATCACAGCTTATTCCATTTATGCAAGGGAAAGAGAGAAGTGAACGTAAAGCAGCAAGTGAGGCGTATTACGGATTTTTAGCTGAGAATGAAGAAGAGTTAGATCGTATTTATGACGAGCTTGTTAAAGTGAGAACGAAAATCGCCAAATCTTTAGGTTTCAAAAACTTTGTTGAACTTGGATATGCAAGAATGTACCGTACAGATTATAATGCGGAAATGGTAGCAAATTATCGTCAGCAAGTGCTAGATTATATCGTTCCCGTTACAACGGAATTAAGAAAACGTCAACAAGCACGTATCGGTGTAGAGAAGTTAGCATATTACGACGAAAACTTTGAATTCCCTACAGGTAACCCAACTCCAAAAGGAGATGCGGATTGGATTGTTAATCATGGAAAAACGATGTATAAAGAGTTATCAGCTGAAACAGATGAATTTTTCAATTTCATGTTAGATAATGATTTATTAGATTTAGTTGCGAAAAAAGGAAAAGCTGGCGGTGGATATTGTACATATATTGAGAATTATAAAGCGCCGTTTATCTTCTCGAATTTTAACGGAACGTCTGGTGATATTGACGTATTAACACATGAAGCAGGCCATGCTTTCCAAGTATACGAAAGTCGTAAATTTGAAATTCCAGAATATAATTGGCCAACATATGAAGCGTGTGAAATTCACTCTATGAGTATGGAATTCTTCACATGGCCATGGATGAAGTTATTCTTTGAAGAAGATGCAGATAAATATTACTTCTCTCACTTAAGTTCAGCACTTCTGTTTTTACCGTATGGTGTATCTGTTGATGAATATCAACATTATGTATATGAAAACCCTGAAGCATCACCAGAAGATCGTAAGACAGCATGGCGTAATATAGAGAAAAAGTATTTACCGCATCGTGATTATGAAGATAATGATTATTTAGAGCGCGGTGGATTCTGGCAACGTCAAGGACATATTTATAGCTCGCCGTTCTACTATATTGACTACACGTTAGCACAAATTTGTGCACTGCAATTTTGGAAACGTGCAAGAGATAATAGACAAGAGGCGTGGGAAGATTATGTGAATCTGTGCCAACAAGGTGGAAGTAAATCATTCTTGGAATTAGTAGAAGTTGCCAATTTAACATCACCATTTACTGAAGGCTGTGTGAAAAGTGTTATTACAGAAATTGAAGCATGGCTACAAGCAATTGACGACACAAAATTGTAAAAAACATGCGCTTTTTTTCACATGTTTAACATCGACATAATGAGAAAATGATGAGATAATAAAAGAAAATTCAGAATACTAAAGAGGTGTTTCTAATAAGGAGCGCCTCTTTTCACCAACAAAAGGGGGGAAAGAAGTATGCTTCAATCTAATATGGATGTGAGTTTAGAAAGTTTAGTGAACTCATTACAGTCTACCCGAAGCACGCTATTGTCAGAAATTGAAATGTTAAATGATACAGAAGTGAATGTAAAGCCACGTCGTGATAAATGGAGTATTATTCAAATTTTGCATCACTTGCATTTAGTTGAACAATCTGTCACGTCTGCCCTTGTATATGCCTTACAAAAAAATGAAAGAAACACGACTCCATTTAAAGACCTCCAACTTACGCTGGATCGCACACATAAACGAGAAGCTCCTCAGCAAATGAAACCAACAGAAACGCTAATGAAAAAACAGCAAGGAATCCAATTACTAGAACATTCACGACAAGAACTATTACATGCGCTTCATAGCGTTATAGATGAAAAAGACCTATTTGAAAATGGGTTAAAGCATCCTGTTTTTAATGATCTGAATTTATATCAGTGGGTTCAATTTCTTGATTTGCATGAACAAAGACATCTTACGCAGTTAAAAGAAGCGAAACACGCAATTTTACAGCGATAATTAGGAAGAAGTGGGAGACCACTTCTTTTTCATATGTGCATAGTTTTTCTTCTTATTTTGGAATACTACAGAGAGAAAGAAAAGAAGGAGTTGAAAAGTATGTCCAATAAAAAGAAAGAAGAAGAGCGCGCTTGGAAAGCACGTAAAGAAAATCAAAAACCACATGGAAAAGTGAAAGCTTTTGCTGAATTAGTTGAAGGAACAGAAAAAACGTGATGAGTATTTCATCACGTTTTTTGTATGAGTGGAAAAGTTAATAAGAAAGTTGTACCTGTACCTTTTTCACTTATAATATCAATTTTTCCGTTCATAGCTTGCACAACACTGAATACGACCATCATTCCAAGACCAGTACCTTTTTCTTTTGTTGAATAGAAAGGGGATCCAAGACGTTTTACTTGTTCTTGATCCATACCAACTCCTGTATCTTTTATATATAATTGAATATGTTTATGATCAGGAACTAATGTGAAATAAAGATCACCGCCTTTTGGCATGGCCTCAATGCAGTTTTTTAAAATATTTAACAAACATTGATTTAGTTTTTGTTTTTCTCCCGCGATAAAAAAAGAAGTACTTTGCTTTATATAATGTGTACGCACATTTGTTAAATTAGCAAGCGGTGTAATTAACGATAATGCATGCAGTAGTTCTTCTTCTAACTGTAATGTTTGTTCTTTTTCAATACTTGGTTTTGCAAAGGTTAAATAATCTGTAAGAACGTGATTTGCTTGTTCGATTCCGTTGATGGCTATGTCAATATATAATTTTCGCTCTTGCTCAGTGCATGTACCTGACTGCAAAAGTTGTAAAAATCCTTTTGTTGAAGTTAACGGATTGCGAATCTCATGAGAGATGGACGCTGCCATTTCGCCAATTAAATGAAATTTTTCAGCATTCATAAGTTCGTTTTGGAGACGAACTTGAGTTTGTAATATGTGTAGTAAATATAAAATAAGAATCGTACCAAGTATCGTACATAACTCATACACAATAATATGTGGTATATAATCAGTCTTATTTGTAACCTTTGAAAGGAAGAAAGGTATCCAACTCAATCCGTATGTGAGACTATATATAATAGCGAGTATTATTTTTATACGATTAGAAGTTCGATTGAAAAATTTGTATGTAAATAGTAGAACAATAAATAGAAGGATAGAACCGATAAGCGATGGGAAAACACCTATTCCTCCTAATAAGAAGCGATATATATTTAATACAACTAATATTGATCCACCAGCAATAGGACCTCCGGTTAATGTACCGACAACTAATACGATATGACGCATATCAAATTGAAATCCATAATTTGTTTTTGCTGCGAAAGTGATACATAGTATAGTAACGAGGCAGCATAATACAATAAATATAGCTGAATTTAATTTAGGAGAGCGTTTCCCTTTTTGATTCCAAAATAAATGGTATACGAGCATTGTAACAAGGATGAATAATATATTTAGAAAGAGATAAATAATAAAGGATTTCAGTGGGATGCCTCCTCTCTTCTTATAGTAAATTAATCATACTATAAAATGAAAGAAATGAAATGAGAAATAGCGGAAAAATCAGAAATTTTTTCTGGTAGTATACAATATGTTACAATAAGCTTTGTCAATGAAAGAAGGAATTCCGTGCAATGCACGGGAGAGGTTCGCGAACTCCCTCTATAAAAAACTATGGAAACAACAATATCTTTAGGTATTGTTTTGTTTTTTTATTGTGACAGTTCAAGAACGTTCTTTCTTCTTATTCGTAGTAGAGAAGGAGAATGAGTGAAATGAAAAAAGAAAAGGCAGTTGTTGTTTTTAGTGGAGGACAAGATAGTACGACATGTTTATTTTGGGCAATGGAGCAGTTTGCAGAAGTAGAGGCTGTAACGTTTAATTACAATCAACGTCATAAGTTAGAAATTGATTGTGCAGCGGAAATTGCAAAAGAGCTAGGAATTAAACATACGGTACTAGATATGAGTCTATTAAATCAACTTGCTCCAAATGCGTTAACGAGAACGGATATGGAGATTACACATGAAGAAGGGGAATTACCATCGACGTTTGTAGATGGACGAAATTTACTATTCTTATCATTTGCTGCTGTATTAGCAAAACAAGTTGGAGCACGTCATATTGTAACGGGTGTATGTGAAACTGATTTTAGTGGTTATCCAGATTGCCGTGACGTGTTTGTGAAATCGTTAAACGTTACTTTAAATTTATCCATGGATTATCCGTTTGTGATTCATACACCACTTATGTGGATTGATAAAGCGGAAACATGGAAATTATCAGATGAACTTGGAGCATTCGAGTTTGTTCGAGAAAAAACATTAACATGTTATAACGGAATCATTGGTGATGGTTGCGGTGAATGTCCAGCATGTCAACTTCGTAAAGCAGGATTAGATACGTACCTACAAGAACGCGAAGGAGCGAGCAACTAATGGATAATTTCTTTGGATTTCGCATCGTAGAAAATTTGCAAAAAATGGACAAGGATATTCAGCGTAAACAGCTCAAATATCATAATAAAAGAGTAATGGTCAGCAAGGAATTTACATTTGATGCAGCACACCATTTACACTGTTATGAAGGGAAATGTAAAAACTTACATGGTCACACATATAAAGTTGTATTTGGGATTAGTGGATATGTAAATGAAATCGGTCTTGCAATTGACTTTGGAGATATAAAAGAAATTTGGAAGAATGAAATAGAAATTTATTTAGATCATCGTTATTTAAACGAAACGTTACCAGCGATGAATACAACTGCTGAAAATATGGTCGTTTGGATTTATGAAAAGATGGCAGAGGCGTTAACAAAAGATAATCGTGCGAACGAATATAAAGGAGCTCGTGTTGAATTTGTTCGTCTGTTTGAGACGCCAACTAGTTATGCGGAAGTAAGACGGGAGTGGATGCTCGATGAGTAAAATTCCGGTCTTAGAAATATTTGGTCCGACTATTCAAGGTGAAGGAATGGTTGTAGGACAAAAGACGATGTTTATCCGTACAGCTGGCTGTGATTATAGCTGTGCTTGGTGTGATTCTGCTTTTACGTGGGATGGATCGGCTAAAGATCAAATTAGACAGATGACAGCAGAAGACGTTTGGAATGAGCTTGTAGAAATTGGCGGCGAAAATTTTTCTCATGTTACGATTTCAGGTGGAAATCCGGCATTGCTGAAAAATATTGAGTTTCTTCTTTCTATATTAAAAGAGAATGGAATGCGAACGGCAATCGAAACGCAAGGGAGCAAATGGCAAGATTGGTTACTTGAAATTGATGAAATAACGATTTCTCCAAAACCACCGAGTTCGACGATGAATACTGATTTTCAGAAGTTAGATGATGTAATTCAGAAGCTAGCAGGAAAAGATATTAGCTTAAAGGTAGTAGTATTTGACGATTATGATTTTGAGTATGCAGTTAAGATGCACGAACGTTATCCAGATGTGCCATTTTTCTTACAAGTAGGAAATGATGATACAAAAACTGTGGATGATGCGATGTTGATTAAAAAGCTATTAGATAAGTATGAGTGGCTTATTGAAAAAGCGGTTAACTGCAAAGAAATGAATAATGCAAAAGTATTGCCGCAGCTTCATGCGTTAGTATGGGGAAATAAACGCGGAGTATAATGAGAAGGGATGTTTAAAATGGCAGGAAGATTAGATGAAGATTTAAAAGATGTAACATTATTAGGAAATCAAAATACAAAATATTTATTTGAATATAGCCCAGAAATTTTAGAGGTTTTTGATAATAATCATCCAAACCGTGATTATTTTGTAAAATTCAATTGTCCTGAATTTACAAGCTTATGTCCGAAAACAGGCCAACCGGATTTTGCAACAATTTATATTAGCTACATTCCAGAACAAAGAATGGTAGAGAGTAAATCTTTAAAACTATATTTATTTAGTTTCCGCAATCATGGTGACTTCCACGAAGATTGTATGAACGTTATTATGAATGACTTAATTAAATTAATGGATCCACGTTACATCGAGGTATGGGGTAAATTCACACCACGTGGAGGGATTTCAATTGATCCTTACTGTAACTACGGTCGCCCAGGAACGAAGTATGAACAAATGGCTGACTACCGCATGATGAACCATGATTTATATCCAGAAACAATTGATAATCGTTAATATATAATAGAAAGAAAGGATCTGTATAACATACAGATCCTTTCTTTCTATTATATTATGCATTTTGATTAATGACAGTATAGTTTTTATGACTTACAACTGTAAGAGGTTCCATATCTAGTTCTCTAAAATTCTCCATAATTGTTATATCTACAATAACGGAGTTTTGATTTACTTTTTGAACACGGCCTTGCATTCCACCTTTAAATTCAATGATATCTCCAGTTTCTGCGATCTGCATAAGCAACTCTCCTTGTTACAGTTTTCCCAAAAAAGAATAATTTTGGTTTTTTTATTTCCTCTTATTTTGAACCATATTGTCCACTTTGTAAATGTTTCCAAAGTAAAAATTCGAAAAATATTCACTTTTTGTAAGAAAATATGCAAAAATGTCATGTTATTAGAAAAAAAGAAAGGTTTAAATGCAGACATCTTTATATAGGGGTATAATAAAAACATACAATAACCTACTAAAGTGGGAGAAATTAGAGGCGGTAAAATGATGTTTGAATTTGTGGGGAGTGTTATAGTATTAACTTTATTTGTATTTTCTTATATAAATTTAAAAAAGATTCGTCATCATGAAACGACTACATATTTTGATGGGATGGATGGGATACATGCTGGGGTCACACATGAGAGTGGGGGGGATATGTAAAGTTGTATAACTTTCTTTTTTTGCGTGGTATGATATGTAAAAATAGTACATAATAGAGTTCGTAAGTGATGAATGGAGAGTGGAAAGAATGAAGATTTCTTTTATTCGTCATGGTCGCTTAAATCGTACTATAGAACCAATGACGGTTACATCCTTTCATGAATGGATGAAAGGATATGACTTACATACTATAACAAAAAAAGTACCAGTACCTACGGAAACAAGGGAAGCGGTTGAAGCGGCAAAATTGATTGTAACGAGTGATCAAAAGTGTGCTGTACAGTCAGCAGCTGAATTAATGGATTCTTTATCGTTTATACAAAATCCTCTCTTTAGAGAAGCTGCAGTTCCGACGAGCTTTTATGCTCCAAAATGGTTGAAGTGTAAACCTAACGTATGGATGTTTATCGGACGAACATTATGGATACTTGGTTACCATAAAGATGTTGAGTCTTATAAGGAAGTAAGAGAGAGGGCGAGACAAGCGGCTTACTTATTACATCGTTACGCTCTCGTACATGGAAGTATTGCTCTTGTAGGTCATAATTATGTGAATGTAATGATTGGTGCCGAACTGAGAGCGATGGGATGGTCTGGTTCTCCTATTTTGCACAGAGAGCCATGGGGATGTACAACATATACGTTTCATGAGGCGATGAATGGAAATGTATTAAATACGAATTTAACATAAAAGCACACGATTTATATAAATCGTGTGCTTTTTTTAAGATATAGAAATTTTGATGTTCAATCGTTTTACGAGATGTGCATAAGGTTCGCCTACAAGCATAACGATTTGATCTTTTTTATAACCTAGTTTTTCGTATAGTGAATAGGCACGTTTGTTTTCTAAATTAACAAGTAATGCGATCTTTTCATGATCCTTTTCAGTTGCATAAATTTCAGCAGCTTCAATTAATTTAGAACCAATTCCTTTTCCGCCATATACACTTGAAACGGATAAAGTATCAATGTAATATTCATCAAGTTCAGCTTCTTTTTCTAACGTAATCGATTCATCTTTATGTAATTCTCTTAAGTGATGTACGATTGGTGCATCAAGCATTGTTGCTTCACTACCGTGATAAGCGACAATAACTCCAACTGCATCCCCGTCTTGCTCATATACAAAACAGTTTTCATAGCTCAGTCGATTTTTCTCTTTTGAGAACCATGTTTCAAGTCCTAGTAATACTTCTGTCTCAACTGTGCTACCTGTGATTTTTTCAGCAATTTCGTGCAGAGCGTTATACAATAAAGGTGCTACCAGTTTCGCATCTGTCTTTTTTGCTTTCCGAATCATAGTATCCCTCCTAGTTCTATTCATATATTGTAGCATAGCGGTGTGAAACTTTGCATAATTGAATGTCGAAATGTTTGATATAGAGAAGTAGCTATGTTAGTATATGATATTTAGTGGACATATACTAAAGAGATATCTTTTGAAAAATAATGAAAATGAAATGAAGGTATAGCATCTGGATAATTTTACAGTTGTTGACCTATAGAATATAAGATAAAATAAAATATTGCATAGAGGTGAAATACATGGATAAAGAATTAGCAAATACAATTTTGGATCAGCTGAAAAATGGTGAAATAAAGGAGTATGTTGTTACGAAAGATGTATTTTATACGTTCAGAGAAGTTTTAGTAAATCGAGAAGACTTTAAACATTTCATTGGTAACGCACAGCGCGGCGGACAGGTCATTTATACATATTCAGAAACGCCACGTTCGTAACTAGAAGAATATAGGGGAGGAGACTTATGGGCGATTTTAAACAAAGCATATTACCGCATTGGGATTATATGTGGAAAGATAGAGCTGGCAACCGATTTATGGGGATGGTCATGTATCCAGAGAAAAGAAAGTGTTCCACAAAAATGCTTCAGAAAATAAAAAGAGCATATGAAGAGGCTGTAGAAATTAAAGTAACGGTACAAGTTCAACATACGTATCAGTACATAGAAGGAATGATTGTATACTTTGATGAAGAAGCTCCGGTATGTACAATGATTGATAAAGATGAAAATCCGCATCATATATTTGTAAAAGATATTTTGCGTATTGAGCACTCTGAATAATCTTTTCATAAATAAGTTGAATTTCCATAATAATAATCTTTTTCTATAATAGCTATCTTTTAGTATGTAACGCGAACCGAAACTATATGTATAATATTTAATAAAGTAAAATTGATAAATGTAATCGTTTTTTAGAACAGATTATCGTTTCATGTCTGTTCTTTTTTGCGTGATGCTGGAGAAATATATTCCTCCAGCATTTGCCGTTTTATGACAAAATATATTGGTAACTTTTTTAAAAATAAGGTTAAATTCGTTGACAACTTTTTTGAAAAGCACTTTATTGACATGAGTTTTAGAATGTTGTTTCATAGTCATTGTATTGAAAAAAATTGACGGTCTTGTCGAAAAGTAAAAGTTAAAAAAAGAAAGAATTTATACATATATCTTGTGTCTTATTTTGAAACGTAATACAATATATAGAGAAATCAAGAAATAACATACAGAGAGTATAGATTGAAAAGGGAGGGTCGGAAATGTTAGTTGCATATGATTCTATGACAGGAAACGTAAAGCGTTTCATCCACAAATTAAATATGCCGGCCGTTCAAATTGGTGAAGATCTAGTAATAGATGAAGACTTTATTTTAATTACGTATACAACAGGTTTTGGCAATGTACCAGAACGTGTTTTAGAATTTTTAGAGCGCAATAATGAAAAATTAAAAGGCGTATCTGCAAGCGGCAATCGTAACTGGGGAGACATGTTCGGTGCAAGTGCTGACAAAATTTCTGCTAAATATGAAGTGCCTATTGTATCAAAATTTGAGTTATCAGGAACAAATAACGATGTAGAATATTTTAAGGAAAGGGTGCGGGAGATTGCGACACATTGAACTGAATAATGAAATCACGCAAATGCAGGACGGTTTTTATCAGCTTCATAAAGATAAAGAGGCATTAGAAGTCTTTATGGAAGAAGCTAGAGAGAATACCGTTCATTTTAATAGCGTGGCAGAGCGAATGGAGTATATGAAAGAACATGATTACTATTACAACGTTCTGGACGAGTATAACTTGGAGGAAGTAGAAGAGGTATATAACATCGCTTATGGTGAAAACTTCGAGTTCCAATCTTATATGGCAGCATCTAAGTTCTACAAAGATTATGCGTTAAAAACAAATGATCAAAAACAATACTTAGAAAGCTATGAAGATCGTGTAGCAATTGTGTCATTATACTTAGGACGCGGTGATGTTGCGAAGGCAAAACAATTCGCAAGCATGATTGTCAAACAAAACTACCAACCAGCGACACCAACCTTTTTAAATGCGGGAAGAAGCAGAAGAGGAGAAATGGTGTCTTGTTTCTTGTTAGAGATGGATGATAGCTTAAATTCAATCGGCTTTAACATTAATACTGCAATGCAATTATCAAAAATCGGCGGAGGAGTAGCTTTAAACTTATCTAAGCTACGCGCACGTGGTGAGCAAATTAAAGGTATCGACAACGCTGCAAGTGGTGTAGTACCTGTTATGAAGTTACTTGAAGATTCGTTTTCATATGCGAATCAGCTTGGCCAACGAAAAGGTGCTGGCGCAGTATACTTGAACATTTTCCATTGGGATATTATTGAATTCCTTGATACGAAAAAAATAAATGCCGATGAGAAGAGCCGTATTCAGTCTCTATCAATCGGAATTATCGTTCCAAGTAAGTTCTTTGAGCTTGCTGAGAAAAACGAACCTTTCCATGTTTTCGCGCCTTATACGGTGTATAAAGAATACGGAAAACATTTAGATGACATTGATATTGATGAAATGTACGATGAATTAATGAGCAATCCGAAAGTGAAGAAGAAGCCGCTAGATATTAGTGCACGTGATATGCTTATTAAAATTGCTATGATTCAGCTGGAGTCTGGTTATCCGTATTTAATGTTTAAATCAAATGCAAATAATCAACATCCACTGAAGGATATTGGAACTGTGAAGATGTCGAACTTGTGTTAAATATGTAGCACCTTCTAGTAGAAATGCTAGTCGAAAACTCCGTTAAACGGGGAAAGCCTCAAATTTGAGGTAACCTACCGTGCTAAATCTTATCTTAGAATGAAAATATAAAAGTTCAGAATGTATCTTATTATTTTGTATAGCAGAGTTATGGGACAACATAAAGTAATAAGAGACTTTCTGAAAGATTAAGATAAGTAAAAGCCTAACGACTATCCCTTATGGGAGTAGAGCGCAAGCGATTGGCGTTCGAAAAGCGGAGCACCTAATCAGGTAATGCTGTAGGTGATGATATAGTCTGTCCTGTATGGTGACATACAGCAGTTGCATGAGCAACGGACTGAGGAGTAGCGAACTCGGTTGAACATTCGAGACAGAAATCTTCCAGCTTCAAGAAACTTCTGAAATTAACGATTATGGTACAGATGACATTATCCGTCGTGATATTAACTGTAACTTAGGATCGTTAAATATCGTAAATGTAATGGAAAATAAAGAAATTCGTGAAGCAGTTCATGCGGGAATGGAAGCTTTAACAGCTGTTTCTGATATGACGATCATTCCGAATGCACCAACTGTGAAAAAAGCAAATGATGAGCTTCATTCAGTGGGGCTTGGCGCAATGAACTTACACGGATATTTAGCAAAAAATAAAATCGCTTATGAAAGTGCAGAAGCGAAAGAGTTCGCTCGTACATTCTTTATGATGTTAAATTACTACTCTATTGAGAAAAGTATGGAAATCGCTAAAGAAAAAGGCGAAACATTTAAAGACTTCGATAAATCTGATTATGCGAATGGGACATACTTTGAAAAGTATGAAACGACAGATTACAGCCCAGTAACTGAAAAAGTTCAGCAATTATTTGAAGGAATTCATATTCCAACAAAAGAAGATTGGACAAGTTTAAAAGAGCAAGTGCAGAAGAATGGTTTATATAACTCATATCGTCTTGCTATCGCTCCGACACAATCGATCAGTTACGTTCAAAATGCAACTTCAAGCGTAATGCCGATCGTAAGTCAAATCGAATCAAGAACGTATGCGAATGCGACAACATATTATCCAATGCCGTATTTATCAAAAGATACGTTCTGGTACTATAAATCTTCTTACGATATGAATCAGTTTAAATTAATTGATTTAATCGCAGAAATTCAAGAACATATTGATCAAGGTATTAGTACAATTCTTTACGTTAATAGTGATATTTCAACACGTGAATTAGCACGTTACTACATCTATGCACATAAAAAAGGCTTAAAGAGTCTGTATTATACGAGAACACGTAAATTAAGCGTGGAAGAGTGTGTGGCTTGTACCGTTTAATGGCATATTGCCATACTAAATGAATAACCCAAAAGTATGAGCAGGGTTATGAACCCTGCTCATACTTGGTTTGTTCTACTAAACGGTTAGCTTTTCATTATTAGATGGAAATTTAACCGTTCAGTAGAACAATAATAGATATAGGGGTGATTCAATGCGCGCTGTTAACTGGAATAAAAAAGAAGACGATTTCAGTTTAATGTTTTGGAAGCAAAACATCGCTCAGTTTTGGACAGAAGAAGAAATTGCGGTTTCGTCTGACAAAAATACTTGGGTGCAATTATCGAAAGAAGAGCAAATTGCTTATAAGCGTGTATTAGGTGGTTTAACACTTTTAGATACGAAACAAGGTGGCGAAGGAATGCCTCTTGTACTTGTTCATCTTGAAAATTTACAAGCAAAAAGTGTATTAGCTTTCATGGGTGCTATGGAAGAAGTACATGCGAAGAGTTACAGTCATATTTTCACAACGTTAGCTACTGAAGAAGAAATCGATGATATTTTCGAATGGGTAGACAACCATCCGTTACTTGAGAAAAAGGCTGGTATTATTACAAGTTACTATCGTCGTTTATTAAAGCCTGAAGTAACGAAAAAAGAGTTATACATGGCAATGGTAGCAAGTGTGTTCTTAGAAAGTTACCTATTCTATAGTGGATTCTTCTATCCACTTTACTTAGCTGGTCAAGGAAAACTAACAGCAAGTGGTGAGATTATTAACCTTATTATCCGTTAACTAATAGCGGCTTTTGGTAGAGATACCAATTGAAAAACCCTTTTAATTGCTGGGAACCCCTATTGTAAATTTATCTGTTATATTATTGATGAATACATACATTCAGGTTATTCTCTAACTATCAATGGATGGAAAGGAGAATAGCTGATAGGGCAATCAGCAGCGAAGCCTTTATCTAGCGATAACATGTACGGAATTTACTATTTGAAAATCAATGGGAAGTATTATATTGGTAAAGATGTGCAAGTTTCGAATTTAAAACGAATTAAGGAACATATGTGGATGTTAAAGAGTGGCACACATTATAATAGGTATTTACAAGCAGCATACTGTAAATATGAATTCACCTTAGAATATGGAGTTCTAGAGGAGATAGAATGTTCATTGGAAGAATTGAGTGAGATTGAACAACAGTATATTTGGCAGTATGATTCTTATAATAATGGCTATAATTTAACTTTAGGTGGAGAAGGATTGGGTGGAATTAAATTCACTGAAGAACAATTAGAAAAGAAAAGACAACGTGTTATAGGTGAAAAAAATCCACAATCCAAAATTACAGATGCGCAATTTTTTGAGATTGTAGAATTATTAAAGGACGGCAAGACAAACCCAGAAATTGCTGAAATATATAATCTTCATCCTAATTATGTGTCTTTAATTCGACATAAGAAACGTTTTAAACATCTTTGGGAAAAAGTGCGAAATTATATTCCGGTAAAATCTGAGCACCAACTGAAAACAAGGGGACGTGTTACTCTTGAAATGTTTTTGGACATTGTTCAGATGTTACAAGCCGGTGAATCAAATGCATCCATTGAAAGAAAACATGGGTTATCGAGCGGCACAGGAAGCCGTATCAGACACCGAAAACTGTATAAACAGTGGTGGGTGCGATACGTAGATAAAGGAACGTTCAACGACTATCCCAATGGCGGTGAAATTCCGCAATAGGAGTAGGGCCAAGCGGTGGGTGAGAATCCCTTAAATCGAAATGGAGGGCTACCTGAGAAGGTAGATGATATAGTCTCTTCTTACAGGAAACTGTAAGCTGTATAAACGGCATAGGAGTAGCGAATCTATGTGAAGGTAAAGGATGAGTCAATTCACGGCGTATTCGTCGGTATTTTAGCACAACAAATCTTCGCGGAACTTTCTGCAGAAGATCAACAAGAAGTGCAAAAAGAAACGCAAGAGTTATTAATGGAACTATATGAAATTGAAATGGCATACACAGAAGAAATTTACACTTCTATTGGCCTTGTAGAGGATGTAAATCGTTTCGTTCGTTACAATGCGAATAAAGGACTTATGAACTTAGGACTTGAGCCGAAGTTTGAAGAAGAAGAAATTAACCCAATCGTTTTAAATGGTTTGCGTACAGATACGAAAAACCATGATTTCTTCTCTGTAAAAGGAAATGGTTACGTAAAAGCAACGAACGTTGAAAAGTTATCTGATGATGACTTCGTGTTTAATTTTTAATATATGATCATAAAGAAAAGCTGTCTTATTCATTGATAAGACAGCTTTTCTTTATGATTTTGTTTACATAACACTATTATTTTCATATAACGATTTCTGTTTGAAAAATTCTATCCAGCTAACGGATAGAATCTTTTTGTAAGTAAATGGGTATTTACAATCCTTTTGTATCGGTGTATTATTTAACTAATACACCGATACAAAAGGAGGGAAGAAATGAAAATAGAGTTTTCTCCAAATACACCAATTTACATTCAGGTAATGGAATACATAAAAAAAGAAATCGTAACAGGACATTTATTGCCTGGTGATAAAATTCCCTCTGTACGTGAATTAGCGAGTGAATTACAAGTAAATCCAAATACGATCCAGCGTACATTTCAAGAGCTAGAACGAGATGGGGTTGTTGTAACACGTAGGGGAATGGGACGATATGTAACGAATGAAGGGGAGAAAATTATGGAGCTGCGAAAAGAGATGGCGAAAGAATTACTTCACTCTTTTATAGATGGAATGGACAATTTAGGTTTTTCAGAAGAAGAAATTCTTACAATTCTTCGTTCTTCATTACATGAGAAAAGGGAGGAGAGCGAATGACAGAGCTATTAAAAATAGAAAACTTATGGAAGAGATACGGATTAAAAGCAGTGATTCGTGAATTAAACATAGAGATTACCGAAGGAAAAATTGTTGGACTTGTTGGAGATAACGGGAGCGGGAAAACGACGTTATTGAAAATGATTGCTGGTCTGCAGCATCCATCGCAAGGTAGTATTACAGTAGCTGGTAAAAAGGTAGGATTAGAAACGAAAGAAATTGTTTCTTTTATGTCTGATAAGTCAGTATTTGATGAGTGGATGACTGTAAAAGATTCTTTGTTTTTCTACCGAGACTTTTATAAAGACTTTGATATTCAAAAAGCGGTAGATACGATAGTAGAATTTAAAATACCACTGGAAGAGAGAATTACAGCATTATCAAAAGGGATGGTTGAAAAACTTCAAATCATTTTAACGTTTTCTCGGAGGGCGAAATTATATGTACTAGATGAGCCGCTTGGAGGGATTGACCTCGTTTCTAGAGAACATGTATTAGATTTAATATTACAATTTTATAGAGAAGATTGTACAATGTTAATTTCCACTCATCTAATAAATGAAATTGAAAATATCTTTGATGAAGTGATCTTTTTAAAAGATGGAGAAATTGTACTATATGAGAATGTAGAAGACCTTCGTTTTCAGAGAGGAAAAGCAGTTCATGAATTGTTTAAGGAGGTGTTTAGTAAGTGAAGTCGTTACTTTCTTATTTATGGAATGTGAATAAGAAAAAATATATTGTTACTTTTTTAATTTTTGTGTTAATTGAAGCGATTTTATTTTCACAAATGATTGTAAAAAAGAGTGAGACAGCTGTTGTGAAACAAGAAGCGATATTCGGATTTATTATTATGATCTTCATGTTTTATGTGTTGTATATGTTTTTACAAACGATGAAGTCATGTTCACGTTTACTAACAAATCCATTGTTACGGGTTGCGGCGATATCTGGGAAACAATATGTTTTTTCTATCCTCATCTTCTTTTTTATTGTAATGGCTATATGGTATGGCATATGTGGAATTCTTTTCTATGTAGGTTATGTATTAGCATTTCCTACGACGTATGTATATATAGATGCACAAGAAATTATGCAAGTAGGTATAGTAAAGAATTTAATATATACAATGAGTGATTTGTTTGAATTTTTATTTGCGGTGTTACAAATTTTCTTAGTAGTTACTCTGGTTAAATTGCTTACTAAGAAGAAAAAGATACAAAAAATATTAATTGTTATTATTTCTCTAATTGTAAGTATAGCGATTACTTTAGTGACAACATTGCTAGGGAAATTAGCCCCAGCTTTCCAAGGATTGCGAAGAGAAGAATATCGTAGTGAAAGTAAAGGTCTATTTATTGATATGTTTCAAGAAAATGGATTAAACATTTTTAATATAAGTTTTATGGTGATTGTTAGTGCTCTAATCGTATATGTAATTGCTTATATAATCGATAAAAAACTAGAAGTCTAAAGGAGGAATCAGCATTGGGAAACGTAGTAGTAAAATTAGAGAAGGTTCGAAAAAAAATTGGTGGAACGGAAATTATTCGTGGTTTATCATTTGAAGTTCGTGAAGGGGAAGTATACGGGTTCCTTGGACCAAACGGTAGCGGTAAGACAACGACGATCCGTATGATGACAGGTCTTATTTCAATGACAGAGGGTGATATTACAATTTGCGGTCATAGTATTCGCACGGAGCGTGAAAAGGCGCTAGAGAAAATTGGAGCGATTGTAGAAAATCCTGAACTATATGATTATATGACAGGAATGCAAAACTTAAAGCATTTTGCGAACATGGCAATTACACCAATTAGTAAAGAGCGCATTGCTGAAATTGTAAAACTGGTTGAATTAGAGCATGCGATTCATAAAAAGGTGAAAACATATTCACTTGGTATGAAACAGCGTTTAGGAATTGCACAGGCATTACTTCATCAGCCGAAAATTTTAATTTTAGATGAACCGACAAATGGATTAGATCCAGCTGGTATTCGTCAAATTCGTGATTATTTACAACGTTTAGCGAAAGAAGAGAATATTGCTGTAATCGTATCAAGTCACTTATTAAGTGAAATTGAACTCATGTGTGATCGCGTCGTTATTATTAAGCAAGGTGAGTTTGTACAAGAGTACAACTTACATGAACAAGCAAAACATGATGAGACAGTAGTTGTAGCGTTTGAAGTAGATCAAGTACAGAAAGCAAATGAAATCGTTCAAGGTAAGGCGCAAGGAAATGTCATTGTAGTATCTGTAACGAAAGAAGAAATTCCGCAACTTGTAAAGAAACTTGTGAATGACGATGTGCTTGTATACGGAGTTACTGTTCAAAATAAAACGTTAGAGGATGAGTTCTTAGCGATTACAGGGGGAGTGAAAGCGTAATGTTTAAATTAATTCAAAATGAATTTTTAAAGCTGCATGCGAAAAAAGGAATGTATATTTTAATTGGTGTTATTGCAGTATTGGAGATTTTGGGAGTTTTAGCGATGCTGAAATGGGGAGATGGAAGTGAATTTAAAGGATCCTATTTAGATTTTGCAAGTTCAGAGATTGGTTTAATTACTTTGTTTGCAACAATTTTTGGCATTACGATTGCTTCTCGTATGATTACGGATGAGTTCCAAAAAGGTACAATTAAGCAGTTATTAATCCGTCCAAGAAAACGAATGACAGTTTTATTCTCTAAATATATTACAGTGTTACTTACTATAGTATTTATCATATTTGCTAGTACGTTAATTGCTATGATTATTGGATTAATTGTAATGGATGGTAGTAAAACAGAATTAACGTTAGGAATCGTAATGAAATCTACCTTATATCAAGTACTTTCACCGCTCTTCTTTGCGACGCTTGCATTTTTCTTAGCAAACGTATTTAGAAAATCTGTATTACCATTAATTATTACGATGTTCCTGTTCTTCTTACAAGGAGCAATTAATATGGTATTAATGATGTTTGCAAAAGGCGTAGCGAAGTTTATAGTATTCTTCCATTTGGATTTAAGAGCTTACGATGGCAATAAATTCATTAGTGGCGGAGTAGAACCTACATTCACAGAATTTACGTTTACAACTTCATTATTACTTGTAGCTGCATACTTTGTTGTATTGCTTGTAGCATCAAGTGCATTATTCCAAAAACGTGACGTATTATAATAAAAGAAATCCCCGCTTGTAAAAACGGGGATTTTTATTACATAACTTGCTCAGGTAGTGCAACTTGAAGAGCAGTAATATAGTATTTTAATAGATATGTTGTTTGAAAGTAATTGAGAAAAATAGGAAGAGTTCAACTATATTCATATTATAATGTAGTTATCCGCCCATTTACTTTTACTAACTTTGGAGGTGTTCTATATGCACTATGCATTTTCACGTATAAGGCTACGTAGCTTTTTTGGATGGATGATCATAGGGCTGTTCCTTACGATGATCCCATTAGGTCTATCAAATGTTTCTGAGAATACAACGGAGGTTATTTCACAAATAACTTTGTTTTTTGTATTTCCGTTATTTTGGTTATACGTAAAAACAAATAAAAATAATGTTGTATTTAATAGTTTTTTTGATAAGCCAGGACGTTTACCGTGGGGATTAATTGTATTAGCAACGATAATGGGAATGATTTTTTCAGTCGGTATATCTCATATTCAATTTTACATATTAGCACATACGTTACCGAATTTCTTAGTTACTATGTTAGAAGACGGAAATGTTATTAATACGAGTAACATATATATGACGATATTTACTTTCGTTTCAGCATGTGTATTAGCACCAATTATGGAAGAGGTTATTTTTAGGGGCTTCTTTTTACAGCGAATGGCTTATAAATGGGGGATTAAAAAAGCTGTCATTATATCTTCCATTATTTTTGGCTTAGGACATTTTGATGTTATTGGTGCGTTCATGTTTGGTGTTGTGATGTGTCTTTTATACATAAAGACACAAAATATATGGACGAATATCGCTGTACACGCTCTAAATAATTTAATTGCAACAAGTATGCAATTTGTTGGCGGAGAAGAGAGTAGCGCAATTTCAATTCCTGAATTACAAGCGCAAAGTAATTTATGGATCGGTATCGGTCTTACAGTTGTTGGATTACTTTGGTTAATTCCTTATGTTTGGAAACAATGGCGTAAGGTAAAAGAAGTGGGTGTGCCACCAGTGCGCTTCATAAATGAGGAAAAAGTAGTGAGTGCATCACAAGAAAATGAAGTGTATAGTCAAGTGATTGTAACAGATAGATTGATGGCTGTAGAGCTACCAGATGAGGCTGTAAATAAGCTCGGGTTAGAAGAAAATGATTATGTAACAGTATCTGTAGAAGACGATAAAATCGTTATAAAGAAAGCGCATGATAGATAAGTAAAAAGTAGCTCCTTGTGAGCTACTTTTTACTTTGTAATAATTTCCACACGAAAATTATTGCCGTTCTTTACATATTTAATATCTGTAACAGTGCGCACTGCTTTTAAAATCTCAACTTTTTCACCAATTCGAGGGATAGTCGGAACATTATCCCAAATGCCAAGCAAGTCATCTAAGTGTGCCGTTTTTTCATAAAACCAGATTTTCAATGTAAAACCCCTTTCTCGAACTTTATGTATTTTAATACATAATATATTATTTTTATTCTTATTGTAAGGGGTTTTTATATATTTTATGAATAAAAATTAATTAATCTTCTGGAAAGATATGTTCAATATCAGGAGTAAGAGATATTTCTGATAATACGATATGAGAAACAGTCGTCGCGTATGAAGAAACATCATTAATAAATTCTTCAAGTTCAACAAGTGAAGGAACAGAGATTTTTACAATGTAGCATAAACTTCCTGTTACGCGGTAACAAAAACTTGCAGATGGATAGGACTGAATGAACTGTTGCATACGTGTTGTATCACCGTTTTTTAAAGTGATTTCTAAAATACAATCTAAAACAAGTCCTGCTTTTTTATAATCGATATCGATTGTGTACTTTTGAATCACGCCTTCACTTTCGAGTTTACGAACACGTTCTGCAGTAGACGGAGCAGATAAGTTTACTCGTTTTGCCAATTCGCGCATAGAAAGGCGACTATCATTATATAATTCATTTAAAATTTTTCGATCAACACGGTCTAGTTGCATTTGTAAATATACCTCCAGTAAAATGATAATTTTTGTAAAGGAAAAATATAAATTAAGATTCATATGAAATGTAAAGAGAACTTTATTTATTTTACAATAAAACTGAAGGGAATAGGAGGAAAAATAATGGAGAGAATTTCATTATCAAATGTAGGAGATACAAAGTTTCAAAGGTTATTAGGTCATAATCCGGAAATATTACATTCGTGGAGTACATTAGAAAATACATTATACAATAAAGGAACTCTTTCAGCAGAGTTAAAGGAGCAAGTGAGAAGAACATTAGCGTATGGGAATGAATGCCCGTACTGTATGGCAAAGGGAAGGCCTGATGATATGCAAAAGGTAGAAGAAATTGGTGTAGCAGTTACTTTTGCGCATACATTTATTCATGACAAAAAGGCGATAGATGATACTATGTTTCATGTATTGAAACAATATTGGACAGAAAAAGAAATTGTAGAGCTTTGCGCGTATATTTGTTTTATTACTGCGTCACAACAACTTGGTTTTCTATTTCAATTGCAGCCGAATGAAGGAGGAAATGATGAATAATCAAATAGCAATTATTATAATTGATGTACAAAAGGCGTTTCAATTACCATACTGGGGTGAGAGAAATAATCTTTTTGCTGAAGAAAATATGAGAATTTTGTTAGCAGAATGGAGAAAAAGGAAACGACCAGTTTTTCATATTCAACATGTAAATAAAGAAAATGATCAGTCAATGTTTTATGAGGGAGCAGAAACGGTTAACTTTAAAGAAGAAGTGAAACCATTGTCAGGTGAAGTGGTTATTCAGAAAACCGTTAACAGCGCGTTCATTGGAACAAATTTAGAAGAGCAATTAAGAGAAAACAAATGTAATGCAGTAGTGATTGTAGGATTAACGACAAATCACTGTGTGGAGACTACGACACGAATGGCAGGTAATTTAGGATTTACAACGTATTTAGTGCGTGATGCGACGGCTACTTTTAATCGTAAAGGTCTAGATGGTAAAGAGTATAGTGCAGAAGATATTCACAATATGACACTTGTAAATTTACATGAAGAGTTTGCTACGATTGTGACGACAAAAGAAGTATTAAAATTATTTTAAGAAAATAATTGCGAATTATGTAGAAAAAAATAAGAATATTTCGTATAATCTAAGTACAATCATTTAAAAAATAGGGGTGGCATCGTATGGAGCAAATTCCGGTAAAGAGAATAGAAGAAGTACTTGTTGTAGCAGGGGATGACAAACAAAAGCAAAAGGAATTTTATGAATTGCTCTTATCTACTGAGTTTTATGTTGCTGGCTCACTAGAAGCAGAGGAAGGTGCAACAGAAGGGATACTTCGTTTGCGTCATTTCCAAGGAGAGGGTAGATGGATCGTTCCGTTCTTTACACAAATGGAATTTGTGAAAGATGTATTGCCAGAAGGAACACCCCTTATTACGATACGTGGGAAAGAATTATTTAGTAGCATTGAGAAAGATGCTACAGCAGTATTAAATGTCGGTACTGATATAAGTAAAACATTTATTCCAGAAGAAATTGCAGATATCGCATCTGGACGAATTTTTAACTATTATAAATAAAAGGAAAAGCGTAATCGCTTTTCCTTTTTAATTTGAACACGGAGTAGCTATGCCAGAAGAAATAGAGAGTGTTTTATTATTTGTATTTATTGTCGCTGTAGCTCCAAGAGGGATTCCGATGTTTGGGCTTATATGTCCAATCGGTAAACCGAATAGGACAGGTATAGCATATGGAGTGAAATATTCATATAGTATCGTTTGCAATGATTGAGATGGTTTAGAAGGAGTACAGTCATGACAACTTGTAAAAATAACACCACTACATTCATGAAACTTTCCAGATAAAAGTAGCTGATTTAACATACGATCAACGCGATACGGTTCTTCCCCAATGTCTTCAAGCAATAAAAGTTTATTGGCTGTATTTATCTCGTAGGAGGAGCCAATGATACTCGTTAACACCGCTAAATTGCCTCCAACTAACTGACCTGTAACTGTACGGGAAGAGCTAGGTACGATACATTCTGAAGCAGATAAGATGGTTGAATACGGATGAAATAGTTGGTTGAAAGAAGATAAAGAAAGAGAATCTACACCTTTCCCTAATTCTTCAACCATTGGGCCATGAAAAGTAATAAGCTTTGCATAACGTGAAAAGGCAGTATGTAAAGCTGTAATATCGCTATATCCCCAAAAGATTTTTGGATTTTGCCGAATGATTTCATATTGAATGTGAGGGAGGAGACGAGCGCTACCGTAACCACCTCGTGCACAGAAAACGGCCTTTACCTCATGATTTGAAAATGCTTCATGTATATCATCAAGCCGGACTTGATCCCTTCCAGCTAAATATCCATATTTCTCAGAAACACTCTTCCCGATTACTACAGATAAACCCATTTCTTGTAATACCTTTACACCTTTTAATACATTTTCAATTGTTGGTGGGCCGGACGGTGCAATAATCATTACTGTATCACCTTGTTGTAATGCATTTGGATATATCATTGTTTTCAGCCTCCTTCACTTTCAATATATTCGCTTCATAGGAAGTTCAATCCTTGTAAAAGAAGGGAAAAGTTTGTCAAATAAAGAAGATATAAAGAGAATAGGAGGAGAAATGATGTTTACAAGTCGAGTCATAGATACATTACAAATTAAGTATCCCATTATTCAAGCAGGTATGGCGGGTACGATTACGACGCCAAAACTTGTTGCAGCTGTAAGTAATAGCGGAGGATTAGGTACTCTTGGAGCAGGCTATATGAGCCCAGAACAAATTCGTGAAGCAATTTATACAATAAGGGAGCTAACAGATAAGCCCTTCGGTGTTAATTTACTTTTAACAAAAGAGATACAGATAGAAGAAGAGAAGATAAACTTGGCAAAGGGATTACTTAGCGGAGTGAATAGAGAATTCGGTATAGAGGAAGAAGAGCAGGTAAAGCTTCCAAAAAGTTATAAAGAACAATTACAAGTGTTAGTAGAAGAAAAAGTACCAGTCGTTAGCTTTGCGTTTCAAACGTTAGAAAAAGAAGAGATAAATGATTTGAAAAGAAGTGGAATAAAACTCATCGGCACAGCTACTCATGTGGCAGAGGCGAAAGTGCTTGCTGAATTAGGAGTAGACATTATTGTCGGTCAAGGTAGCGAGGCAGGAGGGCATAGAGGAACGTTTATCGGGAAAGAACAGGACGCTATGATTGGTACGTTTGCATTAATTCCGCAGCTAGTAGCAGCAGTTCCGCATATCCCGATTGTTGCAGCAGGTGGTGTAATGAACGGGCAAGGGCTTGTTGCGGCATTTACACTGGGAGCAGAAGCTGTTCAAATGGGATCAGCCTTTTTAACGAGTGAAGAGAGTATTACGCATGACGTGTATAAAAAAGCGGTTTTACGTAGTACAGATACGAGCACAACTGTAACTCGTGCGTTTTCCGGGAAATATGCACGAGGTATTCGTAATGAATTTATAGAGAAGCATGAAGGGAAAGAAGAAGACCTTCCGATGTATCCGGTGCAAAATGTATTAACCTCTAAAATACGCCAACAAGCAGCAAAGCAAAATAATGGAGAATATATGTCACTTTGGGCGGGACAAGCGTCATCATTAGCACGAATAGAATCAGCTCAGCATGTAGTGGAGAGAGTGATGAAAGAAGCAGATAACGCAATTGAACAATTGCAAAATGTATATAGAAAAAGACCACTTGAATAATTCAAGCGGTCTTTTCATTAGTTTGCTTTATAAAATTGTTGGATGGCCTCATCGATATAAACCCAGCCTTTCCAACCTAAGTGCATATGATCTTTTAAGAAGTATTTATCATACTCATGATTTGAGAAGTCGGCAATTGGATAGCCAGCTTTCTCAATTTGCTCATGAACTTTCTTATAGTACAATTCTCGACGTTCTTTCGGGAAGCCAGCGTAATCGTACCAAGGCCCTTTTACAGGAACAGAAATGAAGAGTGGTTTTGCACCAGATTGTTTTAATAGATCAAGTACAATTTGTAAATCTTCATATTCTGGCGATTGATCATAAGCATCATTTTTTAAGTAGCCTTCACGTTGCTTTAATTTCTTTTTAATTTTGCTATTAAAGTAACCATCTTCAATACCGTAATTGTTAGATCCAGATTCTGCTGCACCTGTTTGATCTGCATGTTTACGAGCTTCATCCCAGTTCATTTGTTTTAATGAAGGATCAAGTTTTTCTTTATGCGGTTTAATATTAAACATTGCTGTAAATAAATCTTTACGATCTAAAATGTTACGGTAAATATAAGCGAAAGGTTTAGCAGCAAGTGCTTTTACTTTATGCTTTGTATCATCGTAAACGATACCTTCAAGCGAAATTTTTAATAAAGTTTCTTTCTTAACGATCTCAAAGTTTAATAAACGTTTTGCAATTTGCTTTTTCATTTCAGGTTTTACATCATCGTTGAAAATGAAGTGGTAACCTTGTTGTTTTGAAAAGTTAGGTGCAAAGTGCGTTTCATCAATACCTTGTGGTACAAACCATTGCGGAGAAAGAACGAATACCATTTTCTTATCTTTCAATTGATCCATTGTAGATGCAAAGTTTAATACATGTACAAGGTCTTGTGTTCCGCCACGTCCAAGTAGGAATGGTGTGAATCCTTCAGGCTTTACTTTGAAATAATTTGATGGATGGTAAGCATCCATACGTGCGAATTCCGATGAACCATACATCGGAAGGTATTTCGAGTCTGCTAACATCTTTTGCTGTAAAATCATACTTTGAATCTTTTCTTCTTTTAAAGAAGTTGCAGCTTGTTCTACTTTTTCGTCACTTAAAAGCGGGAGTAGAAAGCGCGTCGGAATAAGTAGGAATACAGCAAAAAGGGCCAATGCTAAAAGCATCGGACCAAATTTTGCTTTGTTCATCGGATTTCTTCCAACTTCTTAATAACCATGCTTGGAGTAGCCCACTCATCACGGTCAAAATCAGAAATAGAAACTTCAATATCTAAACGCTCTTGGAATTCAACTAATAAAGATACTACAGCGAAAGAATCAAGAATACCTTCTTCAAATAATTGAACATCTAAGTTTTCTTTCACAATATCGTTTTCACATACTTCTTCTAAAATATCTAATACTTGCTCTTTAAATTCTGCCATTTTTAAAATCTCCTTTATATCCGAAATATATTATATGTGCAACTTCTTAATGGTATAAGAAGGGTGCATTAAAAGTATCTGTTAAGGTGTCCAGAGAAAATTAGGAAACCGAAACATACAACGTGGAACGTAATTACAATCGCAAGGACGTGTGTAAATTTATTGTTTGGCCAAAACTTATGCTTCTTGTTTTTTCGTTCGAAAATATCGAATAAAATAAACAGTGCGGCATGATAAAGACCATAAATAATGTATTGATACACATGCTCACCAGTAATATGCCAAATTCCCATGATGAAAAAGTTTAAAAATGCACCGATATACGAAATTGTGTAACGGTTTTTAATTAACTTTTTCTTCGTTGCAAAAAAGACGAAACGCATGTAAATAAAATCACGGAACCAGAATGATAAACTCATGTGCCAACGGTTCCAGAAGTCTTTAATGTTACGACTAATGAACGGTTTATTAAAGTTTTCAGGCGTTTTAATACCCATCATATAACTTACACCAATTACAAATGAGCTATAACCAGCAAAGTCGAAGAATAAATATAAGCTATAGCTATACATGTAAATCATATTCGATAAGACTGTATCTTGCTGAGCAAATGCCGGATCCATAAAATATTGCTTTATTAAGTAAGCGATAATAAATTTATACAAGAAACCTTGGAAAATGCGGTTTAATCCTGTATATAGTAAATTTTGATATTCTTCAGCGCTAGGAGGCTTTTGAATATCTTTTTGGAATCTACGATAACGATCGATAGGTCCTGTTGAAATTGCTGGGAAGAATAAAACGAATTCCCAAAAATTAAAGAAGGAAAGTTCCTTAATTAATCCATCGCGAACTTCAAATACCATTTGCACTGCTCTAAATGTTACATAAGACATCCCTAAAAATACAATAAACTTTAGTTCGGGTGCAAACGGTGCGATTTTTGCCAAAATAAGTGGCAAAATTGATAAAATAACAGCTATACAGAATGTGAATGTGCTATTATTTTGTTTTCTTAAAAGTAAATAGCCTTTAATTAGGGCATATTGCCAAATAATAAATACGGCTAACATAATCGCTTGCTTTGGTTTATCCGAGAAGATAATAGCAAGCATAACTAATGTTAGAACTGCATTATATTTGCGCAACATTTTACCTTTTAATCCAGCTATGATAGTAGGTATTAATAAAATGCCCACTATAGCGAAAAAATAAAATGATCCATATGCGGTCATGCTGTAACCTCACTCAATAATTTTTTGCGATCTACCTTTCCATTTGGTGTCATTGGAATAGAAGATTGATACATGAATTTACGTGGAATCATGTAGTTTGGTAATCGCTCATTGAGTTCTTTTTTGATTGCAGATGTTAATTTGAATTCTTTTTCAAATGAATGTTCTCCAGGAACAACAACCGCTAATAAATAATCGTATTTCTCACCTTTTTTAATTGGAACGATAACTGCTCCTTCTACGTAAGAACACGCACGAAGGTGATGCTCAATTTCTTCTAATTCCATTCGATAACCATGCAGCTTAATTTGGAAATCAAGACGACCATTATAGAATAGAAGACCATTTTCAACATAGCCAGCATCGCCTGTTTTATAGGCGCGCTCACCGTCAATCATAGTAAATGCTTTTTCTGTTAATTCAGGGCTTCCTAAATATCCAACGCTTACGCTTGGACCAACAATTACGATTTCACCTTTTTCACCATCAGGCGCAATCGTACCATCTTCTTTCATAATAAGAAGGCGGCAGTCTGATTTACAGTAGCCAACTGGAAGTGATTTGTATTGATCAAGCACTTCTTCTGTAACGTGAATACCTGTTACAGCGACAGTAGCTTCAGTTGGACCGTACGTATTCATAATTGTTGCTTTTGGGAAACGCTCAATTAATTTTCTAGCTACTTCATTTGGTAACACTTCACCGCAGAATAAGAATGTTTTCATGTTTGGTAGCATACTCTCAGAGAAAGATGCTTCCATTAAACACATCTCTGCGAAAGATGGTGTGGAAGTCCATACTTGTATATCCGATTGCTCTAAAGAAGCAAACAAGTCTTTTGGACGTGCAATCATATCTTTATCAATTGCCCAAAGTGTACCACCTGTTACTAATGATGGGTAAATATCCATGACAGATAAATCAAATGAGAAAGGTGCTTGGTTTAAGAATACTTGCCCCGTTTGTAAGTTGAAATCTTCTACAGCCCATTTTGTAAAACTTACAAGGCAGTTATAAGTAATCTGAACCCCTTTCGGATTACCTGTGCTTCCTGATGTGTAAATAATGTAGAAGTTTTCATCACCTTTTACCGCATGTTCAGGATTTGGAGTTTTCCCTTTATGAGTAAAGAAAATATCTTTTAAGTTGTCCTCACTTACAATGCGAACTGGTAAATCAGTTACAGTTACTTCAGTTCCTGATAAAAGTAGTTTCGCACCAGAATTTTCAGCGATACGTTGTACACGATCAGCTGGGATAGATAAATCTACAGGAATATAAGCGTGTCCAGCTTTTACACATCCTAAAAAGTTAATAATCATTTCAGGTTGCATATGGCCATACACCATAATTGGTGAACGATCATCTGGATACTCAGAAGAAATCCAATGTGCTAACGCATCAGAATCTTCCTTTAATTGTTTGTACGTAATTTTCGCATCTCGCCAAACAAAAGCAGTTTGATCAGGCGTTTCAATAGCCCACTTTTCAATTTGTTCTAATAACTTCATAACGTTCCCACCCTAGAATTCATTGTAAATAAATGTACTTGTGTTTGTATCATGGAATCCATACAACCAAAGTAATGCAAATAAAATTGCAAGGTAATAAACCGTCTTTGCAACCCATTGTGTGAGTGGTCGAGACCATATCTCTTTTAATCTTTCCATGTCTTTCCCTCTCTTAATGAAATAATAGCTCTTTGTAGGTATCATGTCCTACATTATTGTGAAAAAAACAAAATTCCACATTTTAGGTAAAAATAAGTCAAAAGGCTCTTTTCTGATATTAGCACTAAATACTAAAAAAGAAAATCCCTAACTTAGCAATTATATTACATTCAGCATCAATTTGTAATGGATTTGATATGTAAATAGGAAGTGGATTGTGTGAATACATAAAAGTGGACTAGAAGAATACGTAAAATATAGTATTTGTGCTTATGAGTCATTCGAGACAAAGTAAACTTTTACATTTCTAGCCCTTTTAAAAAGGAGGAAATTATCATGGATAGAGTGTGGAAGAATCTAATTTCGGAAGAAAATATCGTGAAATGGAGAAGGTATTTCCATAAGTATCCAGAATTATCGTTTCATGAAAAAGAAACTTCGCAATTTATATATGATACAGTATGCTCATTTTCTTCTTTTGAAGTAACGAGACCGACGAAGTATAGTGTACTAGCAATTAAAAGAGGAACGGAACAAGGGAAAGTGATTGCGATTCGAGCTGATATAGATGCGTTGCCAATTCAAGAGGAGACAAGTAAATCTTATACGTCTGTGAATAAAGGTGTAATGCATGCATGTGGGCATGATGCTCACGCGGCTATTTTGTTGGGGACAGCAGAAGTGCTAGCAAATATAAAGGAAAATTTTGCAGGTGAGATTCGTCTATTCTTTCAGCATGCAGAAGAGGTGTATCCTGGCGGGGGACAAGAAATGGTTGAAGCAGGCGTAATGGATGGTGTTGATTATGTAATAGGTTTACATGTTATGTCAGGACTTGAGAGCGGGAAGATAGGCATTGCGTATGGGCCGATGATGGCTGCACCAGACGTATTTACAGTTGAAATTCAAGGGAAAGGAGGGCACGCGGCGAGGCCAGAAGAAACGATAGATCCTATTGCTATCGGAGCACAGATTATTACAAATTTACAACATATCGTATCAAGAAATACAAGTGCTTTTATGCAAAGAGTCATTTCGGTTACGCAGTTTCATGGGGGAATGGCTGATAATATTATTCCTAGTGCAGCAACTTTAATGGGAACTGTTCGTTCATTTAATCAAGCATTAAGGATAGAAGCAGAAGAGAAAATTGAGAAAATCGTGAAAGGAATTACCGAAGCACATGGAGGGTCGTATACATATTCGTATCGATATGGATATGATCCGGTTATTAATGATGAATATATTACGAAAGTAGTAGAAGAAAGTGCACTACATTTGTTTGGAAATGAGCGTGTTGTGAAGCTTGAACCTTCTATGGGAGGAGAAGATTTTTCGGCATATTTAAGAAAAGCACCTGGTTGTTTTATTAAATTAGGGACTGGTAATAAAAAGATAGATACTTGCTACCCGCATCATCATCCAAAATTTGATGTAGATGAATCAGCTCTCATTTATGGAGTGGAATTATTTTTAGAAACAACAATGAGATTATTGAAATCATAGAAAAGTATAAAGTGCAACTTTAATCAGTGGGGGTTTTACTGCCCATTAAAGTGGGATAAAAAAAGGCAACTGCGCTTTATCGCAGTTGCTTTTATTTCTTTCCGTCAGAGAGGGCTGAGAAAGAACTATGCTCATTTATAGTATATGAATAGCTAACGGACAAGCTTGTACATTTTAATCATTTTTTTAAAAATAGTTGTTGACATTGATAATCAATTTCAATTAATCTAAATATAGTTGAAATTGATAATTATTATCAATAGGATGGATGCGACATGTTAATGAGAAAAAAATTTCACCTTCTACGGAGGGGATTAAAAGATAAAAATAAAGAAGTTGATCAGCATATGGAATGGCAACGAAATGTAATTCGTTCTGAATATGTAGATGAGAAGAAGAGCATTCAAACAGAAAAAGAGATACAAAGTAAGGGGAGAGGTTCAGTTGAGTAAGTTAGTAATGATTTTTGCAAGTATGAGTGGAAATACAGAGGAAATGGCTGATCATATTGCCGGCGTGATTCGTGAAACTGAAAATGAAATTGAAGTGATTGATATTATGGATTCACCAGAAGCTTCTATATTAGAACAGTATGATGGAATTATTTTAGGTGCATACACTTGGGGAGATGGTGACCTTCCGGATGATTTCTTAGATTTTTATGACGCAATGGATTCTATTGATTTAACTGGGAAAAAAGCGGCAGTATTCGGATCATGTGATTCGGCTTATCCAAAATATGGCGTGGCAGTTGACATTTTAATAGAAAAGCTAAAAGAACGCGGGGCAGAAGTTGTGTTAGAAGGATTAAAAGTAGAATTAACGCCAGAAGATGAAGATGTAGAAAAATGTTTACAGTTTGGAGCTGAATTTGTAAAACACCTTTCTTAATGGCAGAAGGGAGATGAAGAGCAAGTGCATGAGAAAATCGCAATTAAAACGATGACAGATTATCATTTGTATGATTTTATGCGTTGTCCACATAAATTTTATTTTCGTCATATCAAAAGAAGAGAACCTTCTTCGTTTGAATGGCAACAAATCGCACAAATGATTGTGAATCGAATTATTAACGAATATTACACATTACCGGCAGGCCAACAAACGAAAATTGTACTTTTAATATTAATAGAAAAGTATTGGAAAAAAGTAAGGGTTAATATGTTTGCTTCGAAGATGGAGTATTACATTGTGTTAGCGAAGCTAACGGATCACTTATTACAGTTTGTTGAAAGAGATGATAGTCAGACACCACCGTTATTTTTATATGAAAAATTTCAAACATATATGGAAGAGTTAGGTGTCCACATGTCATTGACATTAGAAGTTGGTGAGTGGAGTACTGAGTCGTTTGTAATTAAAAAGTATGTTGTCGATGCGGATGAGGAAATGCTTGCTCTTTGTCAAAAGCTAATGACAGTATTTAGTTATAAAGCTTTCGGCATTCTTCCAGGGAAAATTGAAGTTATTAATTTAATAGAAGGAACTAAGTATGACTACACTCCGAAACAGGAAGATATTATAACTGGAATGGCTCATTTATCTAGAATGAAAGAAATGTTACAGCAACCTGAGCATTATACAGAGCGTCATTTTCGTTCTGAGTGTATAAGTTGTGCATTTCGTAGTGAATGCCAAGGGGAAGAAGTAAAGAAAGAAGCGAAACAGAAGAAAAATATCGTACATTAAAGGATGCAAATTTGCATCCTTTAATGTTGTTGACATGAAAAGCTTTTCATCATGTACCGTATATTTGTAGCAGATTTTAATAAAGGGAGGAATAATCAATGAAAGATGAAACGAAAGTATTTCAATGGTTAAAAGAACAGAATGCCCCTTTTGGAATTCAACTGCAAATTTTACAGGCATTTCAACTGTATAAAGTCATTGTTGAAATGGATAAAAAGTTAATGTTATATGAGGAGAGAGAATATAGGGAGAGAATGTAATCTCATCCCTGCAGTATTGCTTTCAGTTGTTCTATACCAGCTAAAAACTCAAGTTCATTCTTTGTTTCAAAGTTATAAATTATATTATGTAGTAAAGGACTGTATTGATAAAAACTTGTGATACGGTGAATGAGTAATGGATCATGGCGTGAAGTAAGTGTACAGTATTGTTCATATACTGATGTAGTAAATTCATGTCCGAAATCATCATATAGCCCAGCAAAGTCAAAGGCAGGATCTCCAATTTGAGCATCACCAAAATCAATGATTCCTGAAATGGTTTTATTTTGGTTATCAAATAAAATGTGATGATGTGTAAAGTCAGCGTGAATGATTGTATTTGGAAATACCGATGTAGCTATACAGGCAAAAAAATTCTCGAATAAACGGTTTAAGGTTGATTTCTGGAACGAAGTTAGACTGTTAGTAACATACTCATTTAATTTAGTTTGTAGCTCTTTCCAGTAGGTAAGTGTTTTTTCGGTAGGGAACCCTAACGCTGTAACACTTTTTAGAGGAATGCTATGTAGAGCCGCAAGGAAAGTAGCTAATTGTGTAATAATTATTTTTCGTTCTTTTTCATCTAAGTTCGCAACTATTTCTGTTTTTAATGGTTCACCATGAATGAGAGTATAGTAACTACAAAGCGGAATAGCATCAGTCTCCTTTTTATAGAATAGGTGATACTTTGGAACCTCAATTTCATGTAGTGAATAAGAGAGAAGTGTGCACAGTTCTTTTTCTAACGGAATTCGAATTGCATATTCTTGTTTTCGCGGGAAACGAAACAGTAGCTCATCATTTACTATAATTGCTACATTATCCCATCCTTCTTCATTTTGTTTATAGGAATGTATAGAAAGATTAGGTAGAGCTTCTTTAATATATTGTTTGTAAGAGTCCATAATTGTTCCTCATTTCTAAGTTAAGTTATTCTATTTCATGATATCAGAATTTTCTTTCTATATGTTAAAATATAATTATCATTATGAAGAGGGGCGGGAGTGTTATGAAGAAAAGACTATTAATAACGTCTCTATGTATTACTTTTGGATTGTTTTGGTCATATAAAGAAGAGGTTTTTGCGAGCTATAAACAGATTGATCAGTACGGATTAAATAAGGAATTAAAGAACAAAAGTATAGAAACTTTAACTCATAATGAAATGAAAAAGGTAGGAGAACATTTTGTGACCGAGCAACTATCAGTGTTTGGATTTCATAATAAAGAAGATGTAAAACGAAAAGGTGAAGAACTATTTTTAAATAGTGGGTATGAACAATTAATGAAAAACTATTATCCAAATCGTTTTCAGGATTTAGAGTATAAATTTATAAACGGAGAGATACGTGAAGTAACGGATGAAAGTTTTCTCTATAAAACTGTAGCGTACGTGGCGGGTACTGAAAATGGTAAGAGAAGCGAAATGAAATTGAATTATGAAATGAAAATTGTAAAGGTTAATCATGCATTAAAGGTGTTAGAACAAAAACAGTACGTACAATAAAGTGAAACATAAATCAGTGCTATAAATAGTGGAATAAAAAATCCCCCAGTTCTTTGAGGGATTCTAAAGATTTTCATTTTGTTGACCAAGTTCTTTTTGAGCAATATATAAATTTCCTTGCTCAACTTGTTTCTGAGTAAGAACCGAATCACCTGCATACCCTTTTTCTGTTTTTACAGTTCTTTTTGAACGATTGGAATCTTGTTTCTTCATATAATAAATCACCTTCCATCAAAAATAAACGAAAATGATAAGCACAAGCAATACAGCGGCAAAAATGGTAATCCCCATTAAAAACGAAGTGTTTTTATATTTAGGTTGTTTATGTACATCTTGCCGATATCCAGGTGAAATTTCAGGGGCGAATTCTTCGTCGAATGATTGCTTTTTTTCTTTTTCGTCCATATGTATCCACCTTTCTTTTTCATTATGTTATACGTTTAAAGAAAAAATATGCATAAAGAAAACCGCCCTCTATCGTGAGCGGCGGTTTTCTATTGTATATTTTCTTTGAACTTGAAAGAGACGGATAAGAAGGAAGGTGGCGCCAAATGCTAAACCGATAATAAGACCAATCCAATATCCTTTTGCTGCCCAATCAGTATAGGTTGCTAATATGTAACCGAGAGGGAGACCAATTACCCAATAGGCGATTAATGTCATAATTAAGGCGACATTTACATCTTTATAACCACGTAGTGCCCCTTGTACAGGAGTTGCAATTGCATCTGAAATTTGAAATAAAATCGCAAATATAAGGAATTCTTTTGCTAAATGATGAACTTGTATATCTGTCGTATAAATAGAAGCAATTTCATCATCAAAGAAGTAAAGAAGAATGGAATATAATAGGGCGAATGCAAGTGCTAAGCCAATCCCGATAAATCCATATTGTTTTGCGTTATTATATCGTTTCGCTCCAACTTCAAATCCAACAGAGATGGTCATGGCCATTGCTAAACTTAAAGGAGTCATATATAGCAAGGAAGCGAAGTTCATAGCTGCTTGATGAGCTGCGATTGTTGTCGTACTAAAATTACTCATCATAAGTGTTACCGCAGCGAAAATACTCGTTTCAAAAAAGATAGCAAATCCGATAGGGACGCCAAGTTTTAAGAATTCTTTCCAACTCGAAAGAGAAGGGCGATATAATTGTTTAAAGATATGGAAAGATGCAAAAGGCTCTTTCGTACGAATAATCATAACGGTAATAATTAAAATGCACCAATAGGTTGCTGCAGAAGCAATTGCTGCTCCGACACCACCGAGTTTTGGAAAACCGAAGTTACCGAAAATTAATACATAATTTAATACTACATTAATTGGTAATGATAGTAATGTAATGATCATCGTTGTACGAGTTTTTCCTAATGCATCAATAAATCCGCGTAAAACTGTGTAAGTAAATAAAGGGATAATTCCAATTGCGATAATACTTAAAAATTGTGCTGCAATACGTTCTACAGGTTCTTCTAATCGCATGCCATTTAAAATAGGTGTAACAGTAAAGAAACCGATAAGGATAACAACGAGGCTAGCGAAAATGGCTAAATATACTGCCTGTATGACAACGTGAGGAACATCCTCTTTTTTCTTAGATCCAACGAGTTGTGCAACAATTGGAGTCGTAGCCATCAAAATTCCTGTTAATCCCGTACTAACTGGAATCCATATACTTGTTCCGATAGCAACACCTGCTAAATCAATAGGGCTTGCATGTCCTGACATTGTCGTATCGAAAAAACTCATTGCAAATAATGACATTTGCGTAACGAAAATCGGGAAAAATAGTAATACAAATTGTTTTAATTTTTGTGATAATGAATTAGTTTCTTTCATAAAATCCCCTTTCCGCTAAAAAACAAACTCTAACTATCATACAATTTAATCAAAAAATAGAAAAGAAATACGCGTATACAATATGTACAATCAATAAAAAAAGGATGCACTTTAAAAGGGGATAAGGTATTATGATAAGGTGTGAAAAATTACATATTTGTTATTAAGGAGGCACTACTCGTGGCTGATTGGTTAATTGGAATAATCATGGGTGCTGTTGAAGGTTTAACAGAGTTTTTACCAGTTTCATCAACAGGACATATGATTTTAACAGGTCATTTACTTGGATTCGACGACGAGAGAGCGAAAGTTTTCGAAGTTGTTATCCAATTGGGATCGATTTTAGCAGTTGTAGTTATATTTTGGAAGCGTCTATGGTCTTTAGTAGGTATAGGAAAAGTAACAGATGGACCATCGTTAAATTTATTACATATTATTATCGGAATGATTCCTGCTGGCATATTAGGTGTATTATTCCATAGTGCAATTAAAAAGGTTTTATTTGGTCCAGGACCAGTTGTCATTAGTTTAGTAGCCGGTGGTATTTTAATGATTGTTGCTGAGAAGTTTTCGAAACCAAGTACAGCAAGAACATTAGATGAAATCACATATAAGCAAGCATTTACAATCGGAATGTTCCAATGTTTAGCGCTTTGGCCAGGATTTTCTCGTTCTGGTTCTACAATAAGTGGTGGTTTATTAGCTCGCGTGTCACATACAGCGGCAGCTGAATATACATTCATCTTAGCAGTACCAATGATGGTAGCAGCAAGTGGCTTAGATTTAATTAAAAGCTGGGATATATTAAGTGCGGCTGATATACCGTTATTTGCAACAGGATTTATTACAGCGTTCGTTGTTGCAATGCTTGCAATTGTTTCATTCTTAAAATTATTATCTCGCGTAAAACTAACACCGTTTGCTTACTACCGTTTCATTTTAGCTGCGGTATTCTATTTCTTCATTATGTAATAAAAAAACTGCCGAGTTCGGCAGTTTTTTTATTTTACTACTTTTTCCATCATACTTTCCATTACATGTTCCCAAAGAGAAGTATCATCAGCTAATGTAGCACGGAAATTAGCGTACATTTCTTTTTGTTTCTCTTCGAATGTTGGATCTTCTTTTTCAGGTAATGTAGCGCGCATCGAAGTTACTAACTCTTGTACTTTTGGAGCACGTGGTCCCCAAACGGCTTGTTCGTTTCCATCTTTATCAATGAAAATAAAGATTGGAATCGCACGTGCTGTTCCGTTTGTTAAATATTGATCCATTAATTCTAAGTTTTCATCGCGAATTAATAATGACATATCAATATTTGCAACTTCAGAAATTCGTTTCATAACAGGCACGCATAAAAGAGCATCGCCACACCAATCAGCTGTTAATACGATAACACGCCAGCCATCATTTTGACGTTCTTCTAATACAGGAAGTAATTCATTTGGAATTAAAAAGTTATTGTAAATGTGCAGTAGCTCGTATTGATTTACTTTCATTTCATTCACATATGTATCAAAGGACATACCTTTATCAGCCCATTGTTGTAAGTTCATAAGTAACACCTCTTTAGTATGATTTGTTTTCATTGTACCAATTTTTATATAGAAAAGCTTGTATTCTTACTCTTTCTTGTCACTTAATAATTTATTTAATAGGAAAAGGAATAGTACGACACATAATTCAGCTATGTTGGACAGTTGTACGCTCTCTATCCAATCGTCAGCGGTATGAATGACGAACCAATCTAGCGTAATTTCAATGATGGAGAGCAGGACGATTGAGAGCCAATTGGGCATACTTGTCATCATTGGATGTAGGATTACTTTAAAGAAAATGAATATAAAATATGTAATACCATCTAATAAAAGAATAAGTAAAAAAAAGAGTAGTAGAGCTGTTCTTGATGAATATTCTATACCTGTAATTTGAAAGATTCCTATAAATACAAAGAATATAAATGCAAAGAATATAATGAGAATAAGAATAACAACACTAATAATAATAGTCTTATCTTTTAGATTAAGATTAGAAAATTTGTCTTCTTCGCTCACTACTCCAACTCCTTTTTTTGGAAATTCAACTTTATTGTATCATGAAATGTATATTAAAAAACTACGAATTATGGGAAAATAAGGTGACAAAAAGTAAGATTTCATGTAGAATTATTAATAAGGTTTTTATTTAACTAAATGAAATAAAAGGGGCTGTCAAAGTTGTCTCAAAATCGAGAGCAATTAATGGAAGAACTATCGACAAATGTTTTTGCTATGTTCCGCACGTTGCGTAATGATATTGGAAAAATATTTGGTGGTTACATACCGTGGAATGAGTTCATCGTCCTTAGAATATTGAATCGTACGAATAAAGAAATGGTATCACGTGTAGCGAATGAGTTAAATGTGTCGAATAGTCATATTACAGCTGTTACAGAAAAATTAATTAATAAAGGTTTTGTAACTCGTTCGCGTTCTACGTCAGATCGCCGAGTTGTATATTTGGAGATTACAGAGCAAGGAAAAAATTTAGTTACGAAAATGGAAGATGCGAAAAAACAATATTTACAAGAAAGATTTTCTACGCTTTCAGAAGAAGAAATGAATATAATGATATCTATTTCTAAAAAACTTATTTAAGTTATTACAAGTGAGAAAACGCTTACGTAGTGATGGAGAAGACTTTCCTTATATGAGGGAGGTCTTCTTTCGTATGTAAAAGATTATAAAAAAGAAAATATGTAACATACTACTAGTAAAGGAAAGGGGGCAAAAATATGACAAATCGAAATGGTAGTAAAGGGAGCGGAAATCAAGGCTCACCGAGATCAGGACAATTTCAGCAAGAGTTTAGTGCTGAATTTGAGACTGGTAATGATAACAAAGGAAAAGAATATCGTTCGAAAAAAGGAAGTAAATCAAAAAAGGAGTGAATCATTTCACTCCTTTTTTGATTTAAGATGCGGCAGATTGATCCGTATTATATTTTTCTTCTGATTTTGCGACAATCATTGCGCAAATTGCATCACCAGAAATATTTACAGCTGTTCTTGACATATCTAGAATGCGGTCAATACCGATAATTAAGGCAATACCTTCTACTGGTAGATTTACTTGATTTAAAACCATCGTCAGCATTACAAGCCCAACACCTGGTACACCAGCAGTACCGATACTTGCTAGTACAGCAGTTAATACGACTACAGCTAACTGGGAGATAGTAAGTTCAACGCCGTATACTTGAGCGATAAATACAGTTGCTACACCTTGCATAATGGCAGTACCGTCCATATTAATCGTTGCACCTAATGGTTGTACAAAAGAGCTGATTGCTTTTGGAACTCCAAGCTTCTCTTGTGCGGTTTTCATTGCAAATGGAAGAGATGCATTAGAGCTAGATGTACTAAATCCAATCGCCATTACTGGTCCGAAATGTTTAAAGAAACGGACAATGCTTTCTTTTGCCAATACTTTTAATAAGCCACCATATACGAAGACACCGTGAATGATAAGTACTAGCATAACGACAATCATATACTTGAACATCGCAGCGACGCCTGCAAGACCCATTTTACCGACGGATGAAGCAAGCAACCCAAATGTTCCGATTGGAGCTAATTTCATAACGAGATTAACGAGGTACATCATTAATTCGTTGCCCTGTTCAAGTAATGAATGAATACCTTGGACACGTTTTCCTAAAATAGCTATACCAAGTCCAATTAATACGGCAAAGGCAATAATTTGTAACATGTTTCCATCAGCCATCGCTTTTGCTGGATTATCTGGTACGATATTTAGCAATGTATCGACGAAAGATGTTTCGGTTTTTGCACCTTCATATTTAAGCCCTTCGGTTTTAAAATTACCACCAGATCCTGGTTGTATAATCAGTGCAAATGTAACTGCAATAGAGATGGCAACGGCTGTAGTTACAAGAAAAAATGAAATTGATTTTAAACCAATTCTTCCAAGTTGCTTCGGGTCCCCAAGACCAGCAGCTCCAAGTACGATAGAAATGAATACAACAGGGACAACTAGCATTTTAATGAGGCGAATAAACAATTGACCAAGTGGATTGAACACATATTGATTTAATGGTTCAAAAATGGATGGTGCAGCTAAATTTAAAGTGAGTCCGACAACTAAACCGAGAAATAATGCAATTAAGATTGCTTTTGTTTGTTTCAATAAAATCCCCCCTTATTTTTTGTAAAATAGCTTTCTACATTAATTGTACCGAAAAAATACCTATTTTGACAATATTTTCTGAATATTTTGTATAAAAATATTTATCCCGCTTTAATGGGCAGTAAGACCCCCACCTCAAAATTCAGCGAAAGCAAAGAAGTTAGGTGGGGGTCGGGCTGCCCATTAAAGTCCGATTGGTTCAACTAATAATCAGTGGGGGATGAAGAACCTCCCACTGATTAAAGTTTCACTTTATTTTAATGTAGAGAGGATTACATTTTGTATTTGAAAAACAAAATAGGCCATCACATCGGATGACCTAGGGAAGGGGACAATTTATGTCAATTTAATTAGGGATGGAAGTTGTTCAAGACACTGGGGAATGTCTTATAAATTAGGGAGGAACAACTTCGATACATATACTATAAAAGGTGAGTGTGACCTTGATGTGAACATAGAGTGAAAGAGAGAGGGAGTTTTAAATAGAAGATAGAAAGACAAAAAATAAGACCATCACATATGATGGCCAAAGGAAGGGGACAATTTATGTCAATTTAATTAGGGATGGAAGTTGTTCAAGACACTGGGGAATGTCTTATAAATTAGGGAGGAACAACTTCGATACATATACTATAAAAGATAGATGTGACCGGGGTGTGAACATAGAGTGAAAGAGAGAGGGAGTTTTAAATAGAAGATAGAAAGACAAAAAATAAGACCATCACGCAGGATGGCCAAAGGAAGGGGACAATTTATGTCAATTTAATTAGGGATGGAAGTTGTTCAAGACACTGGGGAATGTCTTATAAATTAGGGAGGAACAACTTCGATACACATACTATAAAATGTGGATGTGACCGGGGTGTGAACATAGAGTGAAAGAGAGAGGGAGTTTTAAATAGAAGATAGAAAGACAAAAAATAAGACCATCACATATGATGGCCAAAGGAAGGGGACAATTTATGTCAATTTAATTAGGGATGGAAAGCTGTTCAAGACACTGGGGAATGTCTTATAAATTAGGGAGGAACAGCTCCGATACATATACTATAAAAGATAGATGTGACCCCTATGTGAATATAGAGTGAAAGGTATGAGGATTTAAGCAATGATACATATAAAATGATTGTTGTGAGAGTTATAGAGTAAGGGTACTTATAATAGAAAGAGTCTTTTCATAAATGAAGTGAAGTTCGAGTATAAATAAAAGTTGAAAACTATGAAAAAAAGGATTATGCTCAACTATATTATAAGAATATAAGGTTTATCCTGCTATTTAAGGTTTTTTATAAGCCTTTAGTTATGAGGGGAAAAAGGGAGCTAGTGAATATGGAAGTAACAAAAAGACAAAGGCTGTATAATCGTATTATACGATTAAATCCACCACAAATATTAGCATTAGGTTTTTTCTGCTTAATTGTGGTTGGCGGTTTGTTATTAAAGTTACCATTCGCAACGAAAGTACATATTAGTTGGGTAGATGCTTTCTTTACGGCAACATCAGCAGCAACTGTAACGGGGTTGGGAGTAGTAGATACTGCAAGTACGTTTACGATGTTTGGCGAAATTGTAATTATGTTTTTAATTCAAACGGGCGGTTTAGGTCTTATGACGATTGCCATTTTAATTGTTTGGGTATTAGGTAAAAAAATCGGATTACGTCACCGCTTATTAATTGGAGAGGCGTTTAATCAGACAAATATAGGTGGTCTCGTAAAATTAGTAAAACGTGTCTTTATATTTTCAATTTGTATTGAGTTTATTGGAGTTATCTTTTTATCATTTCGTTTTATTCCAGAGTTTGGCTTTGGAAAAGGTGTATACTATAGTATTTTTCACGTGATCGCATCTTATAATAATGCTGGATTTGCTCTATGGCCGGATAATTTAACAAGGTATGTAGGCGATCCGATTATTAATATTGGGATTTGCTCTTTAATCGTAATAGGTGGTCTCGGATTTACCGTACTAATTGATATATGGTATAGCCGGAGTTTTCGAAAACTATCGCTTCATTCCAAAATCATGATTATTGGAACGGTAGCGCTAAATGTGATAGCGATGATTGTGATTTTTTTATTGGAATATAATAATGTGAAGACGTTAGGGAATTTACCGTTAAATGAAAAGTTATGGGCTTCTTTTTTTCAAGGGATTACTCCTCGTACGGCTGGATTTAATACAGTTGACTACGGGGGAATGGAAGAATCATCTATATTATTTACGATGGTTTTAATGTTTATTGGTGCAGGAAGTGTATCAACAGGTGGAGGGATTAAATTAACAACGTTTGTTATTTTAGTTACATCTGTTCTTTCTTTCTTTAGAAAGAAAGAGGAAATCGTATTATTTCAGCGCACAATTAAAATGTCGACAGTAACGAGAGCATTAGCAATTGCCGTTGCTAGTCAAATCCTTATTTTTGCAGCAGTATTTATGTTAATGCTTACAGAAGACTTCAGTTTTATTCAGTTACTATTTGAAACAATTTCAGCGTTTGGAACGGTAGGATTAACGATGGGAATTACTGCAAAGTTATCAGCGTTTGGAAAATGTATGATTATGTTTGTTATGTTTTGTGGATTAATCGGACCGTTAACACTTGTATTTTCTTTAGCGCGACCAGCAAAACAAAAAATTAAATATCCGTCAGAAGATGTATTTACAGGATAAGGTATCCCGCATAAGCGAGATACCTTTTTCTTTTTAAAAGAGGGAGAACAATAAGCCGATAAGCGCTACTCGGAATAAAATTGCAATGAGTGCTGCAATTCCGCCGACAATGGCAGCGATACCACCAGTTACAGTAGCTCCGCGGTTATAAGCGTAAATACCTAGTAGTACAGAAACAAGACCGAATAATGTTGGGAAGGTGAAAAGTGATAAGATAGATAAGGCAAGAGCGATAAAGCCAGCCGTTGATCCAGCAGCGGACGATCTTACATCATTTTTATGTTCCTTCTCATCGTAATCAATGCGCTGTGGTGCAACCTCAGCTGCATATTCTTCTTTATAGTCACTATAATCACTATCTATTCTATCTCTTTTTTTATACTCATCAAATTTCTCAGTCAAAGTCATGACTCCTTTCATAACAAGGTTCAATAGTAGTATGTATCTCTTTTTCCTTTTTATCCGAGTATGTACAGGGAGTAATATCCATTTAAAAGGTGAAGATTGTTTTTTTGAAATAGGAAAAGTTAGTATGACTTCCTCTATTTTGGAAAGTATAAAAAAGAATAATGAGGAAAGGGTGCAATACATAATGGAACATCCAATTGAAAATTTAATGAAAACAGCAATGACAAATTTAAAAGAGATGGTAGATGTAAATACGATTGTTGGAAGTCCAGTTTCAACAGCTGATGGAAATGTAGTATTAACAGTATCTCAAGTGGCCTTTGGTTTTGGAGCTGGAGGAAGTGACTTTAAAGGTGAATTTATTTCCGAAAAACATAATAATGGACAAGGGCAGCATAAAGAGAATAAGCAAAGTCATCCATTTGGAGGCGGAAGTGGGGCTGGGGTTTCTATTAGCCCGGTTGCTTTTTTAGTAGTTGGTTCTAACGGTGTGCAAGTATTGCATCTCAATAGTAGTACACATTTAATTGAAAAAGCTTTAAATACCGTACCAAGCACTGTAGATAAATTTGTAAATGGTCGCTAAAGGTGAACTTGCATTTTTTAGGAATTATGATATATTAGAAAAAGTGCGCTTTAGGATGATCGGAATAATTGAATTGTAAATATATATGATGTGTGGAATAAGGGAGAGGAATTTATGATTAATATCAAAAACTTAGTAGTTGGCTTATGTATGTTAGTAAGCGGTTTTGTTGTATATGTAATAAAAGAAAAAGCTCCATTCTAAAACAGACAAACCGTTATTGTCTGTTTTAAATTTGTGAAAAATGTTGACAAGTTGTTATATTGATGTTAAAATTTTAATTCGTGTCTCGGTTACAGCTAGTGTAAAGTAAATAAATCTTATAAATATAATACGAAAAGTTTGCGAAAGATCGGGTAGTTTTACCAACAACTTTTGTGAACAAACCCTATAAATTATAATTATAGGCTTTATAGGTATACTAGTGAATCAAGGAGCGGTCAGTGGAACCGTAATGATGAGAGAGAGGTAGGGCTTTCATCCAGTATATGTTACTTTCCCGTTAGGTGAATATAAAAAAGAGGACTCCTTTTCAAAAGGGGTCCTCTTTCTTTTTTGTATTGAATTTAAATGCGGCTCTCAACTTGCTGGCAAATTTCATCTGTTGTTAAACCGTGGGCGTTAATTACCGATCCTTTTATTGATGTATCTGCAATACCCATCATATTAGAATCTTGCCCAGTTACAACGCAACAGTCGCATCCTTGTGCGTCATGTTCCGAGTTAATTGTAACGACTTCATGCCCCTGTTGCTGAAGAGCTTGTTGGACATCTGTTAACGAATTTTCAACACCAATTTTAGCCATAATTCTCACCTCCTACCATCTATTTGCTAGTATGCTCAAGTACATCACATATATTTATGCAAAGAAGATAGGAAGCATATATTTCTCTTGCTATTTATGGATAGGTTGATTAAAGTTTCACTTTATTTAGTCGTTATATACACCAGTAAGCATTTGACTTACGAATTGATCGTTTAGAGTATCTTGGGCGGAAGAAGTATTTGAATGAATGTCGATGGAAGCAATGAAATTGTTATGTTCTTTATTATTTGGTTCTACCTCTACATAATTATCAAATTTACAAAAACCTTTCGTATCCATTAGATCAAATAGTTGAAGCATCTCTACTACCTCTTGTCTCGTTCCTTTAATTTGTACACACGCCATATTGATTTCCTCCTTCATTTTGACAAATTGTTTTTTAAAAATAGGATTATGATTCCGAAATGAAAAATATGAATGTTATTTTTAGACAGCTTTATTTTTTATTATTTTCCCCCTTTTTCAGCAAAAGTCGTTGTATATTCCCGAATTTATAAAACGGACGTCAGTTTATTGAATACAATAGATTCGTATCAATTGATGAAAATCCTTCTTTTAAACAAATATTTTTTTAGCGGAAATTGGTGAAAAAAATTTTTTGACTTTTTGTAAACGTTAACAATGTTATTAAATCAATATAATTAAAGATGTACGTACGAATAAAAATTATAAATTTTCTAAAAATTAACTTGATTTATTTAGAAAGGAGAGTAAACTAAGAAACAATAAAAAATTCATAGAACATAGGAGGCGCTTTCCAGTGAACGAGCAATGGATTTTCTTAAATGGAGAATTTGTTCCAAAAGACGAGGCAAAAGTATCAGTATATGATCATGGTTATTTATATGGCGATGGAGTATTTGAAGGAATTAGAGTTTATAGCGGTAATGTTTTCCGTTTGAGAGAGCATCTTGTCCGGTTATATGAATCAGCAAAATCCATCATGTTAGAAATTCCATATTCTTTAGATGAAGTAACGAATATTGTTGTTGAGACGATTCGACAAAATAAATTATCTAATGGATACATTCGCCTAGTTGTATCGAGAGGAGCAGGAAATCTTGGGTTAGATCCTGATTCTTGTACGAAACCGAATGTAGTAGTAATTGCAGAGCAACTATCTTTATTCCCGCAAGAATATTATGAAAAAGGGATTCCAGTTGTAACAGTTGCAACGCGCCGAAACCGTCCAGATGTATTGTCGCCTCAAGTAAAATCTTTAAATTACTTAAATAATATTTTAGTTCGCATCGAAGCGAAATTGGCTGGAGTACAAGAAGCGCTTATGTTAAATGATCAAGGGTACGTAGCTGAAGGCTCAGGGGATAACGTATTTATTGTAAAAGGAAATAAATTAATTACACCACCAAGTTCTGCTGGAGCGTTAGAAGGCATTACACGAAACGCTATTTTAGAAATTGGTGAAAAACTTGGATATGACGTTAGAGAAGAGTTATTTACAAGACATGATGTATATGTAGCTGATGAAGTATTTTTAACAGGAACGGCTGCGGAAGTAATTGCTGTTACGACAGTAGATGGTAGAACGATTGGTTTAGGGCAAACGGGTCCACATACGAATCGTTTACTAGAAGAATTCCGAAAGTTAGTTATAGAAGATGGAGAGAAAATTTACGAAGAAAATAAAGTTGGATAACAACTCTTTATAACATAAGAAAGCGTTGATAGGGAGGAGTAGTTGATTGTGAAGCCTCACAGAGAGTCGGTGGTTGCTGGAAACCGATGGTTCACGTCGACGAACATCGCCCTTGAGTGCTAAGCTGAAGCATTTGTCTAGGCTTAGACGGTAGCTCCGTTATTAGCTAGACTCATTTATGGGTCACTGAGGCAAGAGTATTCTTGCAAAGAAGGGTGGTACCGCGAAATCTTTCGTCCCTTCAGCACATAGCTGGAGTGTGGACGTAGGATTTTTTTTATTGATAAAAGTTTTTAAAAGGGGGCTTATAAGAACAATGTCTTCAAAAACGGAAGAGAAACTGGCAACCGGTGCACAGCTATTGTTAGAAGCGCTAGAAAAGGAAGGAGTAGAAGTGATTTTTGGTTATCCTGGTGGTGCAGTTTTACCTCTTTATGATGCGCTCTATGACTGTGAAATTCCGCATATTTTAACAAGGCATGAACAAGGAGCGATTCACGCTGCGGAAGGGTATGCCAGAATTACTGGCAATCCAGGGGTTGTAATTGCAACGAGTGGACCTGGTGCTACGAATGTGATTACTGGTCTAGCAGATGCGATGATTGATTCATTGCCACTTGTTGTATTTACAGGGCAAGTAGCAACAACGTTAATTGGAAGCGATGCTTTCCAAGAAGCGGATATTATGGGGCTTACGATGCCAGTGACAAAACATAACTATCAAGTGCGAAAGGCTTCAGATTTACCTCGAATTATTAAAGAGGCATTTCATATTGCTAGAACAGGAAGACCAGGCCCAGTCGTTATTGACCTTCCGAAAGATATGGTAGTAGAGCAAGGCGAACGATGTAGTGATGTGCAAATGGATTTACCAGGATACAACCCTAATTATGAACCGAATCTACTGCAAATAAACAAATTATTACAAGCAATTCAGATTGCAAACAAGCCATTAATTTTAGCTGGAGCAGGTGTATTGCATGCGAAAGCTTCAAAGGAATTAACAAGTTTTGCTCGTAAATATGAAATTCCTGTTGTGCATACATTACTTGGTCTTGGTGGGTTTCCACCAGATGATGAACTATTTCTAGGGATGGGAGGAATGCATGGTTCTTACACAGCTAATATGGCGTTATATGAATGCGACTTACTCATTAATATAGGCGCTAGATTCGATGATCGTCTTACTGGAAATTTAGCTTATTTTGCGAAAGAGGCGACTGTCGCGCATATCGATATTGATCCAGCAGAAATCGGAAAAAATGTACCGACTGAAATTCCTATTGTTGCAAGTGCTAAGCAAGCGCTCCAAGTATTGCTTCAACCAGAAGGAAGGAAAGAAAATCATCATGAGTGGATCTCTTTATTAAAGAATAGAAAAGAAAAGTATCCATTCTCTTATAAACGAAATTCTGAAAGTATTAAGCCTCAATATGCAATTGATATGTTATATGAAATTACGAAAGGAGAAGCGATTGTAACGACAGATGTGGGGCAACATCAAATGTGGGCAGCCCAATATTATCCGCTCAAAACTCCAGATAAATGGGTAACTTCAGGAGGACTAGGAACGATGGGCTTTGGATTTCCGGCAGCAATTGGTGCACAAATTGCAAAGCCTGATGAACTAGTTATTGCAATTGTTGGTGATGCTGGATTTCAAATGACTCTGCAAGAATTAAGTGTGTTAAAAGAACACTCTTTACCTGTTAAAGTATTTATTTTAAATAATGAAGCTTTAGGAATGGTAAGACAATGGCAAGATGAATTTTATAACAAAAGATATTCGCACTCTTTACTAGCGTGTCAACCAGATTTCGTTACTCTTGCGAATGCGTATGGTATAAAAGGAGTTCGCATAGATGATCCACTTCTTGCAAAGAAACAATTGCAGCATGCAATTCAATTACAAGAGCCAGTTGTAATTGATTGCCGTGTACTTCAATCAGAAAAGGTAATGCCGATGGTTGCGCCAGGGAAAGGTGTTCACCAAATGGAGGGAGTGGAAAAAAGGTGAAGAGAATTGTTACAGCAACAGTTCGAAATCAAAGTGGTGTGTTAAACCGAATTACAGGTGTTATGACACGAAGACATTTTAATATTGAAAGTATTTCAGTAGGTCATACGGAATCATCGGACATATCGCGGATGACGATTGTTGTACACGTTGAAAATGAACAGCAAGTTGAGCAGTTAATTAAACAACTTCATAAGCAAATTGATGTTTTGAAAGTATCAGATATTACAGAAGAAGCGATGATTGCAAGAGAACTTGCACTTATTAAAGTAGCAACATCAGTCGCAAGAGCGGAATTATACAGTTTAATTGAACCGTTTCGAGCCGCTGTAATAGATGTTGGGAAGGATTCCATAGTTGTGCAAGTGACAGGTACGCAGGAAAAAGTAGAAGCATTAATTGAATTACTTCGTCCATACGGTTTGAAAGAAATTGCAAGAACAGGGGTAACAGCCTTTACGCGTAGTATGAAAAAACAAGATAAGCAAGTTATGTTAATTCAATAATCATTTAAATATAGGGGGAAATGAAAATGGCAAAAGTTTATTATGAAAAAGATGTAACGGTAAATGTATTAAAGGAAAAGAAAGTAGCAATCATTGGATATGGCTCGCAAGGTCATGCACATGCGCAAAATTTACGTGATAACGGATTTGATGTAGTAGTAGGTTTAAGAAAAGGTAAGTCTTGGGATAAAGCGAAAGAAGATGGATTTTCTGTATATACAGTAGCAGAAGCAGCAAAGCAGGCTGATGTAGTAATGATTTTGCTGCCAGATGAACTGCAACCAGAGGTATATGAAGCAGAAATTGCACCAAATTTACAGGCAGGAAATTCTCTCGTTTTTGCACACGGATTTAATGTTCACTTTGATCAAGTGAAACCACCAGCGAATGTAGATGTATTTCTAGTAGCACCAAAAGGGCCGGGACATTTAGTTCGTCGTACGTTTGCTGAAGGAGGAGCTGTTCCGGCACTATTTGCAGTATACCAAGATGCAACAGGAGTTGCGACTGAAAAGGCACTTTCTTATGCCGATGGAATTGGAGCGACGAGAGCTGGTGTATTAGAAACGACATTTAAAGAAGAAACGGAAACAGATTTATTTGGAGAGCAAGCTGTACTTTGCGGCGGAGTAACTGCGCTAGTCAAAGCTGGATTTGAAACGTTAGTTGATGCCGGATATCAGCCGGAACTTGCATATTTTGAATGTTTACATGAACTGAAACTTATTGTTGACCTTATGTATGAAGGTGGACTTGAAAATATGAGATATTCAGTTTCAGATACAGCGCAGTGGGGCGACTTCGTATCAGGACCACGTGTTGTAACAGAAGATACGAAGAAAGCGATGGGTGCAGTGTTAGCAGAAATTCAAGATGGTACATTTGCAAGAGGTTGGATTGCAGAACATAAAGCAGGAAGACCGAATTTTCATGCGACAAATGAGAAAGAAAATGAACATGAAATCGAAGTAGTTGGACGTAAATTACGTGAAATGATGCCTTTCGTACAGCCGCGAGTAAAGGCAGGGGTCAAATAATATGAAGAAAATTTTGTTCATGGATACGACGCTACGTGATGGCGAACAATCACCAGGAGTAAATTTAAATGAACAAGAGAAATTGCAAATTGCAAGGCAATTAGAGAGACTAGGGATTCATGTCATGGAAGCTGGCTTTGCAGCAGCTTCCGAAGGGGATTTTCAATCGGTAAAGCGCATCGCAAATACAATTCAAAATGCTACAGTTATGAGTTTAGCAAGAGCGAAAGAAAGTGATATTCGAAGAGCATATGAAGCTGTGAAAGATGCGGTATCTCCTCGTTTACACGTATTTTTAGCTACGAGTGATATTCATATGAAATATAAACTTTGTATGTCAAAAGAAGATGTATTAGATAGTATTTATCGATCGGTTACACTTGGGAAATCGTTATTTCCGACAGTACAATTTTCAGCAGAAGATGCAACAAGAACAGCAAGAGATTTTTTAGCTGAGGCAGTAGAGGTTGCGATTCGTGCAGGAGCGAATGTAATTAACATTCCAGATACAGTTGGATATACGAATCCAGAAGAATATTATTCTCTTTTTAAGTACTTACAAGAATCTGTTCCTTCATATGAAAAAGCAATTTTCTCTTGTCATTGTCACGATGATCTTGGGATGGCGGTAGCAAATTCTTTAGCTGCGGTTGAAGGCGGGGCATTACAAGTAGAAGGAACAATTAATGGAATTGGAGAAAGAGCAGGGAATGCGGCATTAGAAGAAGTTGCAGTTGCTCTTCATATTAGAAAAGATTTCTATAAAGCAGAGCCTTCTATGACGCTAAAAGAAATTAAAGCGACAAGTACATTAGTAAGCAGATTAACAGGTATGGTTGTACCGAAAAATAAAGCGATTGTTGGAGCGAATGCATTCGCTCATGAATCAGGCATTCATCAAGATGGTGTATTAAAAGAAGTGACAACATATGAAATTATTGAACCAGCGCTAGTAGGGGAATCTCAAAATCTATTTGTACTTGGAAAACATTCTGGGCGTCACGCGTTTACAGAAAAAATGAAAGAACTTGGCTATGAATTTACAAACGACGAGCGGGATGCAGTATTTGAAGCATTTAAAAAATTAGCTGATCGTAAGAAGGAAATTACGGAGGAAGATTTACGAGCACTTATGCTTGGTGAAGCAGCATTTGCGGCTCAGCAATATAATATTACGCAACTGCAAGTACATTTCGTATCAAATAGTACACAATGTGCGACAGTTGTACTAAAAGATGAGGAAGGAAATGTATTCGAAGATGCAGCTACTGGCTCTGGTAGTATTGAAGCAATTTATAATGCAATCCAAAGAATTTTAGGATTAGAATGTGAATTGGCGGATTATCGCATACAATCTATTACACAAGGTCAAGATGCACTGGCTCATGTTCATGTTGAATTAAAAGAAGGAACACATCAAGTATCAGGTTTTGGTGTTGCGCAAGACGTATTGGAAGCGTCGGCGAGAGCATATGTCCACGCAGCGGGGAAATTGAAATCTTTTATCCAGCTTGTGAAATAAGTGTTTGATAGGTGAGAGGGGATATTCTCACCTATCAAATTAAAGCTCTGAAAATTCAGTTAAAAGGGGTGTTGAAATTGGAAAAACGTATCGTTTGTTTAGCTGGTGATGGGGTTGGACCGGAAGTTATGGAAAGTGCGAAGGAAGTATTGCATATGGTAGAAAGGTTATATGGTCATCATTTTCATTTGCAAGATGAGCATTTTGGTGGTGTTGCTATCGATTTAACGGGGCAACCATTACCACAACGAACACTTGCAGCTTGTTTAGCGAGTGATGCGGTTTTACTAGGAGCAGTTGGTGGACCAAGGTGGGATAGTGCGAAAGAAAGACCAGAGAAAGGATTATTAGCTTTAAGAAAAGGGCTCGGTGTATTTGCGAACGTTCGCCCTGTAACGGTAGAAAGTGCAACGGCACATTTATCGCCATTAAAAAAGGCTGATGAAATTGATTTCGTTGTCGTTCGTGAATTAACAGGTGGAATTTATTTTTCTTATCCGAAAGAACGAACCGACGAAGTAGCAACGGATACACTTACGTATCATCGCCATGAAATTGAACGTATCGTTTCTTATGCTTTTCAATTAGCGAGTAAACGGAAGAAAAAAGTAACATCTATTGATAAGGCGAATGTTTTAGAATCTAGTAAACTATGGAGAACTGTAACAGAAGAAGTAGCACTTCGTTATCCAGATGTTGAACTAGAACATATTTTAGTAGATGCAGCTGCTATGGAGTTAATTCGGAATCCAGGACGGTTTGATGTAATTGTAACAGAAAATTTATTTGGGGATATTTTAAGTGACGAAGCTTCCGTATTAGCTGGATCATTAGGAATGCTTCCGTCAGCAAGTCACGCGGAAAAGGGCCCTTCGCTATACGAGCCTATTCACGGATCAGCACCGGATATTGCCGGGAAAAATAAGGCGAATCCAATTGCGATGATGCGCTCTGTTGCCATGATGCTTGGGCAATCGTTCGGATTAACTAGAGAAGGGTGTGCAATTGAAGAAGCGATTTCAGCAGTCCTTAAATTAGGAAAATGTACAGCAGATATCGGGGGGACTGAAACGACAACTTCATTTACGAAGGCAGTAATGCAAGAAATGGAAGAGCAAGCACTAGTAGGGAGAGGAAGATAATGGGGAAAAGGTTGCTAGATAAACTTTGGGAAAGACACGTAGTTGCGACAAATGAAAATGGATTAGATTTATTATATATCGATCTGCACCTTGTTCATGAAGTAACATCACCGCAAGCCTTTGAAGGCTTGCGGCTTACAAATCGAACGGTACGCAGACCAGATTTAACATTCGCAACGATGGATCATAATATTCCAACGAAAGATGTTTGGAATATTACCGATCGCATTGCGAAGCAGCAACTAGATACACTTCGGGAAAATTGTAAACAATTTCAGGTACCGTTAGCGGATATCGGAGATGAAGAGCAAGGGATCGTTCATGTTATCGGACCAGAACTTGGGCTCACGCAGCCAGGAAAAACAATTGTTTGTGGTGATAGTCATACAGCGACGCACGGTGCGTTTGGCGCGCTAGCATTTGGCATTGGTACGAGTGAAGTGGAACATGTATTGGCAACGCAAACGTTGTGGCAAAGAAAACCGAAAGCGATGGGCATTGAGTTAAAAGGAAAATTACAGAAAGGCGTTTACGCAAAAGATATTATTTTGCATCTCCTTTCAAAATACGGTGTAGCAGTTGGAACTGGATACGTAATGGAATTTTACGGAGAGACGATTGGGACCATGGAGATGGAAGAGAGAATGACGCTTTGTAATATGGCGATTGAAGGAGGAGCAAAAGCGGGTATTATCGCACCAGATGAAAAAACATTTGCTTATGTAAAAGGACGTAAATATGCACCGAGAGACTATGAAACTTTCGAGAAGAAATGGTTTGAACTGTATACAGATGCAGATGCAATTTATGATTTACATATTTCGATAGATGTTACGGATTTAGCGCCGTACGTTACGTGGGGAACGAACCCGAGTATGGGAGTTCGTATTGATGAGAAATTGCCAGAAAAGCATGATGTAAATGACGAAAGAGCATTCTCTTATATGGGATTAATCCCTGGACAAAGTACGTATGACATTCCAGTTCAGCATGTCTTCATTGGATCTTGTACAAATTCTAGATTATCTGATTTAGAAATTGCTGCAGCTGTTGTGAAAGGGAGAAAGGTAAAAGAAGGTGTGCGAGCACTCGTTGTACCTGGATCGAAAAGAGTAAGGGATGCGGCGATGCAAAAAGGACTACATCACATATTTGAAGAAGCTGGATTTGAATGGAGAGAACCTGGATGTTCCATGTGTCTTGGAATGAATCCAGATCAAGTACCTGAAGGAGAGCATTGTGCTTCAACTTCAAATCGTAATTTTGAAGGAAGACAAGGAAAAGGAGCACGAACGCATTTAGTTAGCCCAGCAATGGCGGCAGCAGCTGCGTTATATGGTCATTTTGTTGATATTAGAAAGGAGAGTTATGATGGAGCCATTTCGTATTCATAAAGGTACTGCCGCAGTACTAATGAATGATAACATTGATACAGATCAAATTATTCCGAAGCAATATTTAAAGAGAATTGAAAGAACTGGGTTTGGAAAGTTTTTATTTGATGAGTGGCGATATGATAATGAGCGACACGAAAACCCTAATTTCCCACTAAATGCACCGGATAGAAAAGGAGCAAGTATATTAATTACAGGTGATAATTTTGGATGTGGTTCTTCAAGAGAACACGCACCTTGGGCACTTGCTGATTATGGTTTCCGCGTAATTATCGCGGGAGGGTTTGCAGATATTTTTTATATGAATTGTATGAAGAATGGTATGTTACCAATTGTAATGGATAAAGACATGCGAGAAAAGCTTGCCAAAACGGATGCAAGAGAACAAATAGAAGTAGATTTAGAGAATGAAGTAATTACAACAAGTACGTACAGGTTTCATTTTACAATCGAGAAAATGTGGAAAGAGAAATTATTAAATGGTTTAGATGAAATTAGTATTACAATGCAATATGAACAAGAAATAAGAGAGTATGAAAGAAAGGTAGCTGTATATTAAGAAATAACGGAATGTTTAAAATGTATTTACATTCAGAATTATGTGTTATATACTATGTAAAAATTAGAGGAGAAAGGGAGTAAGTATTATGAAAACAATGCAATCTATTGAAATGCTTACACAACTACATCATCATACGTAAAGCCCTTGAACCTAACGTGAAAACGTGTAGGTGCAAGGGTTATTCCCGTTGTACCTACACGTTACTAAAGAGCCTTGTAGGTATATTTTATCTACAAGGCTCTTTTTATTTTCGGTTTAGGTGCATGAAATAAGCATACATTAGAAAGGGAAAGGTGTGAGAATTTAGATGACAAAATGGAAACGGGCAAATCCAAATGGAACGAGAGATTATTTATTCGAAGAATGTACGTTAATTGAAGAAGTGGAGCAAAAATTAAGGCGTACTTTTTTAGAGAGAGGTTATGAAGAAATAAGGACACCAACAATTGAATTTTATGATGTGTTCGCCTTTCAAAGCAGGCCGATAGATGAAGAAAAGATGTATAAATTTTTTGATGAAAAGGGAAGGATTATCGTATTGCGTCCAGATATGACAATTCCTTTAGCGAGAGTGATCGGAACGCAGAGGTGTGATACACCACTTAAAGTGACGTATAGCGGAAATGTATTTCGAGCGAATGAGTCCCTTACTGGAAAATATAATGAGATCGTGCAAAGTGGTATTGAAATTATCGGTATTGATAATGTAAGAGCTGAAATTGAATGTGTTATAAGTGTCATTCAATCACTTCAAAAGTTGAAGGTGCAATCTTTTACAATAGAGATTGGGCAAGTACAGTTATATAAATGTATTGTCAAAAAGCTCTCCATTCATGAGGAAGAAGAGAAAGTTCTTAGAACATATATTGAAAGTAAAAATTATGCCGCTTTATCCAATTTTATTAGAGATAAGAAATTAGATCGATGTGATGAAACAGTAAAGTTACTGGAGAAATTACCGAGGTTATTTGGGAATTTAGAAGTGATTGAGGAAGCAGAAAAACTCGCCTCAAGTAATGAAATGAAAATGGCTATTACAAGAGTGAAAGAAATATATGAAGCAATTGAAAAACTAGGCTATGGATCTTACATATCAATTGATTTAGGAATGATTCAACATTTGGACTATTATACAGGTGTTATTTTCAAAGGGTATATATATGAAATTGGAGAAGAAATTGTTAGTGGAGGAAGATATGATGAGTTAATTGGAAATTTTGGAGAAATGTTACCGGCTGTTGGACTCGCGGTGCAAGTTAATCAAATTGTAAAGGCGCTGCAAGAGCAGCAAGAGCCATATGAACGAAAGAGAATAGATATTATGATTCATTACGAGTTAAATAGATTAGCAGAAGCGGAACGATTACGAAATTTACTTCAAAAGGACGGGAAAAAAGTAGCGCTATCTTTATTCTCTAATTTAAATGATACTTTTCAATTTGCTAGAAAAAATCAAATTGTAACGGTCGTTGAGGCAAAGAACGAATCATTAGTGGAATATGTATGGAAAGAGAAATGGGTCGTCCAGAAAGAAGGAGAAACTTCATGCGTAACATTCAAATTGCGTTAACGAAAGGGAGATTAGAAAAACATGTAATTCCGCTCTTTGAGCAGATTGGAATTGATTGTTCAGAGCTCAAAAATAAAGGAAGAAAACTTGTCTTTCAAAGTAAAAATACGGATATCTCATTTATTTTAGTGAAAGCAGTAGATGTTGCTACTTATGTAGAACATGGAGTAGCGGATATCGGAGTCGTTGGAAAAGATATTTTAATGGAAAACGAGAAAGATATTTATGAAATGTTAGATTTAGGAGTAGGCGTGTGTAAGTTTTGTGTCGCTTCTATTCCTACGTATAATCCGAAGAGCTACCGGAAGAAATGCATTGCGACGAAATATCCACATATTACTTCTAACTATTTTCATGATAAAGGAGAGGATGTAGAAATTATTAAAATAGAAGGTTCTGTAGAAATTGCTCCTATTCTTGGATTGGCAGATGCGATTGTTGATATTGTTGAAACAGGAAAAACATTACAAGAAAATGGACTCATTGTATTTGAGGAAATGTATTCTATATCTGCTCGAATGATTGTAAATAAGGCTGCATTAAAAACTAAAAAAGACGAAATATTCAGTATTATAAATATGATGGAGCAAGAAATTTTGTCAGGAAAATAGGGGGACTTGTAATGGAGATCGTTTTTGAAGATTTTCAAAAGGCGTTATCGAAAATAAAATTGCTACGAGAAAACGCTAATATAATAGAAGAAACTGTTCAAAGAAATGTAAGTGAAATCGTTCAAAATGTAAGGGAGAGTAGGGATGAGGCCTTATCTTTTTATACAAAAAAGTTTGATGGTGTAAAGATGAAAGAGTTTCGTGTAAGTGAAGAAGAAATAAAACGAGCGAGTATGTTTGTAGAGAATTCATTTTTAGAAGCGTTACAAGAGGCGAAGAAAAACATTATTTCGTACCATGAAAAGCAAAAAAGACAATCGATGTTCGATTGCGCGAGTAAAGGCATCATGAGAGGACAAATCATTCGGCCATTAGAGAATGTAGGCGTATATGTGCCAGGCGGAACTGCTTCGTATCCTTCGTCAGTATTAATGAATGTATTGCCAGCAAAACTCGCTGGTGTGAAAAAGATTGTAATGGCAACACCGCCAAGAGAAGGAGGAATTGATCCACATATTTTAGTTGCTGCAAGTCTTGCAGGAGTAGATGAAATTTATACGATAGGTGGTGCGCAAGCAATTGCTGCTTTAGCATACGGGACGGAATCGATTCCGAAAGTGGATAAAATAGTTGGACCAGGAAATTTGTACGTCGCTCTAGCGAAACGAGAAGTATATGGAATAGTAAATATTGATATGATTGCTGGACCGTCAGAAATTGTAGTTATTGCAGATGAAACCGGCAATGCAAAATATATTGCTGCTGATTTATTATCACAAGCAGAACATGACGAGAGAGCGACAGCAATTTGTATTACAACAAATATAGAGTTAGCAAAAGAAGTAGAAAAAGAGATAGAAAGGCAGTTAGAAACATTACCAAGAAGCGAAATTGCACGTGAATCAATAAAGAGAAATGGGGCCATTTTTATCGTTCCTTCTTTAGAGGAGGCGCTAAATTTATCGAATGAAATTGCCCCGGAACATTTAGAGTTACATATAAAAGAACCGATGAATGCTCTAGCTTATGTGAAACATGCAGGATCTATCTTTCTTGGACCATATGCACCAGAACCGCTCGGGGATTATTTAGCAGGACCGAATCACGTGTTACCGACAAGTGGAACGGCAAGGTTTTTCTCACCGTTATCAGTCGATGATTTTGTGAAAAAATCAAGCTTTCTGTCTTATACAGAGGAAGCATTAAGAGATGTAAAACATCATATTGTAGAGCTTGCCAATAAAGAAGGGTTACATGCGCATGCGAGAGCAATTCAAATAAGATTTGAGGAGGAAGAATAATGCGTGAGTCTAGTCAAATACGTGAGACGACAGAGACAAAAATAAAATTAAGTTTACAGCTTGATGATGGGAAGAACGTTTCTGTACGAACGGGAGTTGGTTTTTTTGATCATATGCTAACTTTATTTGCAAGGCATGGAAGATTCGGTTTGCAAGTGGAGGCAGAAGGGGATGTATTCGTTGATGCACATCATACAGTTGAGGATGTTGGGATTGTACTCGGAAATTGTTTGAAAGAAGCATTGCACAGTAAAGAGGGGATTAACAGGTACGGCTCAGCATATGTACCGATGGATGAGTCTTTAGGCTTTGTTGCAATTGATATAAGTGGACGCTCATATATTGTATTTCAAGGAGAATTAACGAATCCGAAGCTTGGGGATTTTGATACAGAACTAACGGAAGAATTTTTTAGAGCAGTTGCTCATGCTGCCAATATTACATTACATGCTCGTATTTTATACGGAAGCAATACACATCACAAAATTGAAGCGTTATTTAAAGCGTTTGGTAGAGCGCTTAGAGAAGCAGTCGAAAGAAATGCCAACATTACTGGTGTAAATTCAACGAAAGGGATGTTGTAATTGATTGCCATTATAGATTATGGAATGGGAAACATTCGTAGTGTAGAACAAGCATTAAAGCATATTGGAGCAGCGTATATCGTAACGAGTGATAAAGAAGAGATTTTTAGAAGTGATGGAGTGATTTTACCAGGAGTAGGTGCATTTCCAAAAGCAATGGATGTATTGGAAGAAAAAGATTTAGTACGTGTGTTACAAGAAATTGGGCGTTCCAGAAAACCACTTCTAGGTATTTGCCTAGGAATGCAGCTTTTATTTGAAAAAAGTGAGGAACTACAAGACTGTAACGGGTTAAGTTTATTGCCAGGCGTTATTCGAAAGTTAAAGGTTCCTTATAAAATTCCTCATATGGGATGGAATGAGTTAAAGAAAGAAGGAGAAATAGCGCTTTGGAATGGAGTAGAGGACGGTTCTTTCGTATATTATGTCCACTCTTATTACGCAGATTGTCCAAATGAAATTGTATATGGAATAAGTGAATATGGAGTGAAAGTACCTGGTTTTGTAGCAAAAGGAAATATATATGGTGCGCAGTTTCATCCTGAAAAAAGTGGTGACATTGGCATGCAAATATTGAAAAATTTTAAAGGAGTGGTAGAAACATGGAAATCTTCCCAGCTATCGATTTAAAAGAAGGGCGATGCGTTAGACTGTATCAAGGCGAGTTTAGTAAAGAAACAGTAATGAATGAAGACCCGGTTGCGCAAGCGATTATATTTGAAACATTTGGGGCGAAAAGGTTGCACATTGTTGATTTAGATGGAGCAGTTGCTGGCGAGTCATTAAACTTGTCCGTCATTGAAAGAATTTGCAAGGCAGTACGTATTCCAGTGCAAGTTGGCGGAGGAATTCGATCACTTGTATCCGTAGAGAAATTATTTTCAGTAGGGGTAGATAAAGTGATTTTAGGAACAGCCGCTCTTTATGATAAGCCATTTTTAGAAGAGACAGTTCGTCTATATAAAGAAAAAATCATCGTCGGAATTGATGCGAAAAATGGTTTCGTAGCAACGAGAGGCTGGCTTGATGTGTCTGAAATTTCTTACATTGATTTAGCAAAACAAATGGAGAAGATAGGTGTTCAAACGATTGTGTTTACAGACATTTCGAAAGACGGAACACTTGCAGGACCGAATATAGAACAATTGGAGTTACTACAAAAGAACGTTGCTACTCGACTTATTGCTTCTGGAGGAATTGCATCTATACAAGATGTGAAAAAGTTAAATGATATGAACATATACGGCGTCATAATTGGTAAGGCCCTTTACGAGAAAACGATTGATTTAGAAGAAGTGCTAGAGGTAACAAAGTTATGTTAGCGAAACGCATTATTCCATGTCTAGATGTGAAAGAAGGGCGAGTCGTAAAGGGTGTAAATTTTATAGGACTACAAGATGTCGGGGATCCTGTTGAAATAGCAGCTTTATATAATGATGCGGGAGCAGATGAAATAGTATTTTTAGATATTACGGCAACGCATGAAGGACGAAAAACAATTATAGATGTTGTAGAAAAAACGGCTTCAAAAGTATTTATTCCTCTTACAGTTGGCGGAGGAATTTCAAGTGTGAAAGATATGTACAATTTACTAAGAGCGGGAGCAGATAAAGTTTCAATTAACTCAGCAGCATTGCGAAATCCAAAATTAATCAAAGAAGGGGCACAGCACTTTGGTTCACAATGTATTGTCGTCGCAATTGATGCTAGAAAAGTAGCGGAGGATAAGTGGAATGTATATGTGAACGGCGGAAGAGTTGATACGGGAATGGATGCAATCGGGTGGGCAAAGCGCGTTACAGAGCTAGGCGCAGGCGAAATTTTATTAACGAGTATGGATGCAGACGGAACGAAAAACGGATATGACCTTCGTTTAACAGAAGAAATTTCAAAAAGTGTTTCCGTACCTGTCATCGCGTCAGGTGGATGCGGTCATGCTGATCACGTTATAGAAGTGTTTCAAAAGACAACAGTTGATGCAGCATTAGCGGCATCAATCTTTCATTACGGTGAGGCGACAATAGGGGGCGTAAAGAGAAAATTAAGAAATGCAAACGTCGAGGTGCGGCTATGAAACCTAACTTTTCAAAAGGACTATTACCAGCAGTTGTAATTGAAGAAGATACAAAAGAAGTTTTAATGCTAGCTTATATGAATGAAGAGGCATATGAAAAAACAATAGAAACGAAAAGAACATGGTTTTATTCTCGTTCAAGAAGGTCGTTATGGAATAAAGGAGAAACATCAGGTAATGTCCAACATGTGCAATCTCTTTATTTAGATTGTGATCAAGATTCAATCGTTGTTGTCGTAAAGCAAGTAGGGCCTGCATGTCATACGGGAGAAAAAACATGTTTTCATTACAAAATTATATAGGGGGATACATATGAAAAACGCCTTTACATTACTATTCGAAACAATTAAAGAACGAAAGAGAAATCCACTTTCTGAATCATATACAAATTACTTGTTTTCAAAAGGAGAAGATAAAATTTTAAAGAAAATTGGTGAGGAATGTACGGAAGTAATTGTTGCATCCAAAAATAATGATAACGAAGAGCTAGTGAAAGAAATGGTGGATGTAATGTATCACTGCTTCGTTTTATTAGCCGAAAAAAATATATCATTAGAAGATATTATGGAGGAAGTGACAGAAAGAAATGGGAAGCTTTCGAGAGTAGGGGACAGAAGAGAAATAGATACATTATAGGAGGAATATGTATGAAGGTGGATTATCACATTCATTTAGAAGAAGGGCCATATTCAATAGGATGGCTAGCTAAAATAAATGAATCATTACAACATTATGAACCGCTAAAAGAAGAAAAACATTCTATGGAATGGCTTGTGAAAACACAAGAACGCCTGCAAAGACGTGTGAATGAAGGGCCATTTACAACGAAATGGATTGATTTATATTTAGAAGAAGCTTTGCGAAAAGGGATAAAAGAAGTTGGTATTGTCGATCATTTATATCGTTTTTATGAAGCGAAAGAATACTATGAAGCATATGTTGATATTAGTGATTCGGAGCTTGGACGTTTACAAAAGGAATGGTTAGACCAAGTAAGGGTAGCTTCACTACATGATTTTACAAAGGCAATTGAAGGGGCGAAAGAACGGTGGAGTAAAAGAGGTGTTACGCTTAAACTTGGAATTGAAGCAGATTATTTTATTGGTGGTGAACAACAATTACAATCTTTGCTCGCATTAGGAGATTTTGATTATGTAATTGGTTCTGTTCATTTTTTAAATGGCTGGGGATTTGATAATCCAGATACGAAAGAATATTTTAAGGAACATGACTTATATGCTTTATATGATACGTTTTTCAAAACGGTTGAGTGCGCAGTTCGTTCTGAGTTATTTGATATTATTGCTCATCTTGACAACATAAAAGTATTTAATTATCGATTAGATGAGAATGAACAACTTTCTTATTATAAGAAAATTGCGCGTGCATTAGTAGAAACAAATACAGCAACGGAAATAAATGCGGGATTGTACTATCGCTATCCTGTGCGCGAAATGTGTCCGAGTCCGCTATATTTACAAGTATTAGCTAAACACGAAGTTCCGATTACACTCTCTTCAGATGCTCATTATCCGAATGATTTAGGAAAATATGTGGAAGAGAATATAAAGACGTTACGTAATCATGATATTGCTCACTTAGCTACATTTACGAAACGAGTCCGAACGATGAGATTACTAGAAGAAGTAACAATTTCAAAATGATCACGATTTTTTGATGAAAACCTTCCTTTTTGTTCAAAATAAGAAAGAATAAAAAGGAGGGTAAGAAATGTCGAAACAGCAAAATAAACAAAATGTACAAGGTGCACAGCAACAAGCGTATACTTCTGAAACGAATGCTACATCTCAATCCGTTATTGAGGAACAAATTAGTGATACAGTTGCAGAAGGAACGATCGATGTGAAGCTTGGAAAACAATCGCAAGAAAAAGCATAAGAAGAGGGGGAGACTTGCATCTCCTCTTTTTTCATGGAAAAGTGTCGATTTTCAAAACTATAATCAAATTCCTTGGTTTTTATATGTGGATTTCTTACAATGAAAGATAAGAGATATCCTATTTTGTATAGAAGAGGTGTTAGTATAGTGGCCAAAATATTAGTAGCAGGAAAAATTCCCGAAATCGGATTAGAACTATTAAAAGATCATGATGTAGAAATGTATGATAAAGAGGAGTTAATTTCTTTAGATGAATTAACAGAGCGTGTAAAAGACAAAGATGCATTGTTAAGCCTACTTTCTACAAAGGTGACAAAAGAAGTGATTGATGCGGCATCTAATTTGAAGATTGTTGCAAACTACGGTGCTGGTTACGATAATATTGATTACTTGTATGCTGGAGAAAAAGGGATTGCGGTAACGAATACACCGAAAGTATCAACGGAAGCGACAGCAGAATTAACATTCGCACTTCTTTTGGCAGCTGCACGTAGAATTCCTGAAGGTGATACGTTATGTCGTACAACTGGATTTAACGGATGGGCACCGTTATTTTTCTTAGGCCGCGAAGTACATGGTAAGACAATTGGAATTATCGGCCTTGGAGAAATCGGAAAGGCAGTTGCAAAGCGTGCGAAAGCGTTTGGAATGAATGTTTTATATACAGGACCAAATCGAAAGCCTGAAGCTGAAAGTGAACTGGAAGCAACATATGTAACATTGGAAGAATTATTACAAACAGCAGACTTTATTACAATTAACTGTGCGTATAATCCGAAATTGCACCATATGATTGATGAAGAACAGTTTAAAATGATGAAGAAAACAGCGTATATTATAAATGCTTCACGTGGACCAATTATGCATGAAGCGGCACTTGCTCATGCTTTAAAAACAAATGAAATTGAAGGGGCAGCTCTTGACGTGTTTGAATTTGAGCCGAAAATTACTGAAGAGCTAAAAGGATTAAAGAATGTGGTACTTGCTCCTCACGTAGGAAATGCAACATTCGAAACGCGTGATGCGATGGCTGAAATGGCGGTAAGAAATATTTTAGCTGTATTAAATGGCGAAGAAGCTATAACGCCTGTCAATCAAAAAGTATTCGTTACAAAATAAAAAGAAACCTTCCGGAATCGGAAGGTTTCTTTTTATTTTTCTTTATTTGCTCTTTTTGATGGTCTTTGTCTAAGGAATTGAGATAGCATGTACAAAATATATAGTGGAATAGCAATGAATAAGAAAACAGAAAAATTACCGAACCCTGTTTGGTACATTGTGATAATGATGCCCACTAAAAATAGTGTAATAATGATGCTATATCGTGGAATTGGTACATCTTTTAAACTTGGGATACGAATGCGGCTCACCATTAAAAATGCGAACGTTACAAATACTGTAATAAGAACGATTTTTGGAATGGTATGTGAAAATAATGTTAAGAAAGCAACAAGCCCTCCCGCTGCTGTAATCGGTACCCCAGTGAAATATTTCATTGAAGTAGAAGATGGTGTTACATTAAATCGTGCTAAACGATATGCTCCGAAAAGAGGGAATAGCCCCGCTATGTATAGTCCGATGATTCCATAATTAGAGAAAGATGTGTAATACATGAGAACAGCAGGTGCTGCACCAAATGTTACGACATCCGCAAGCGAGTCAAGCTCTTTTCCCATTTGTGAATCAACACGTAATAAACGAGCAACACGCCCATCAAGACTATCTAACATCATCCCGATAAGTACTAAAATAGCAGCTGATTTATAATATCCTAAAGATGCATAGCCGATTGACAAGAATCCACTATATAAATTTCCGAGCGTAAATAAGTTTGGAATAGCTGCTCTATACAAAATCTGATCCCTTGCTTTCTGTAATAAATTCTTAATTAGTGTATGAAAGTTTACTTATTTTATCATACCATAAATTTCTTCTTCACACGAAAGAAATTCCCAATTTGTGAAAGATTTCATATCAGAATGATTTGAAAAATAAGTGAAAAAAGAAGGGGCTGTCTCATAAGCCTCTTTCGAAGTAAGATCACATGAAATTGAAAAGGCAGAAACGTTATAAAATTAACATTTCTGCCCTTCACTTTTTATTCGATTTTGGCTAAAAAGCACTTTTTGGGACAGCCTCTTCTTGTATTATTCAAAGTTCGTTATCATAGTTCCAGTTTTATACTGATTGTTAGGATCGAAACGTAACAAATCTCCATAAATGAGTTTGTCGGAAAGTTTCAATTCTGTTTTTGCTTTTTCAATATTCGGTTGACATAATGAGATGTCTGCTTCTTCACCTGTGTTTCGTTTATAGCACATGTTTTTTGTATACACATAATCTTCCGAAACGAAGCTACCATCACGCATTACCATAAGTGGATCTTCTTCTTTAATAAATAAGTCAGTTCCAAATTCAACTGATTTATTTGTTTTAATACCAAGTAAATGAAGTAGCGTTGGTTTAATATCAATTTGACCAGACACTTTAGAAATGACTTTTCCTTCTTGACCAGGTACATGAATAATGAGAGGGACGCGTTGTAATTGCATAGAATCAAATGGTGTAATAGCGTCTTTCCCAAGGAACTGAGCCATAGCTGCGTTATGGTTTTCAGAAATACCGTAATGATCTCCGTAAATGACAATAACAGAGTTGTCATACAGTCCTTCTGTTTTTAATTGTTTAATAAATTGTTTAAGAGCTTCATCCGTATAACGAACGGTTGGGAAGTAACGGTTTACAACGCCACTTTCCGAATTAAACTCATCAACATATTGATCTTCTGGATTTAGAAGAAATGGAAAATGATTTGTTAAAGTAATGAATTTTGTATAGAACGGCTGTGGTAAGGATTTTAACTTTGGAATAGATTGTTCAAAGAACTCCTTATCTTTTAATCCCCAACCGACTGACATTTGTTCTGTGCCTACGTAATCATTTAAATTAAAGTAACGATCATATCCAAGTGCAGGATACATTACATCCCGATTCCAAAACGCTTTATCATTTGAATGGAAGACAGCAGAAGAATATCCGTATTTCTTTAATTGTTCTGGTGTAGCTGTATATTCATTTGTTGCGTGAGTAAAGAATACAGAACCGCGGTCTAACGGATAAAGTGAATTTTCAACGATAAATTCAGCATCAGAAGTTTTACCTTGTCCTGTTTGATGATAAAAGTTATCGAAATAAAAACTATCTTTAATAAATTCGTTTAAAAATGGAGTAATTTCTTTTCCATTTATTTTTTTATTAATAACAAAACTTTGTGTAGATTCCATTGAAATCAAAATGACATTTTTACCTTTTGCAGATCCAAATAAGTTCTTATCAACTTGCTTATCTTTTGAGTCTGTATAGTTTTTAATTTCAGAGAACCCGTCCCCACTTGCAAATACACGTTCAGCTGAAGATTTTGATTGCAGTGTAATATCAAATAGATGATATGTGTATAAACCTAAATTTTTCACGACAGTTTGACGATCGAATGAGCGTGAGAACATTTGTGGTTTATAAATAACAGAAACAACAATTTGTAGTGCTAATAGAGCTGTTACACCGCTAAAGAAAGTTCTCTTCTCAGAGCGAGAAAGCGGCGTTTTGTCGCAAAATGATGGGAATTTACGCGAAAGAAACATTAAGATGATCGCATCTGCGAATAACAGTAATGTTTTATACGTAAAGAGTTCTTTTATACTCGTCCCTAAATCAGCCATATTATTTGTTTGAAATAATACTGGGAACGTAACGAAATCGTTATAAAACCCATAAAACATTGCATTTCCAAATAAAATGAATGACAGTATAAAACTAATTCCAACTATAATGCGATTTCGGTGTTTAGATGCAAATAATGCAAAACCGAAAAATAAAAGTAACGCAGCTAGTGGATTCATAAAAAGCATAAATTCTTCAAAGAAATTATCAATTTTAATATCAAACGCTAGCTTGTACACAATATATGTTTTTATCCATAATAAAACGACTGCAACGAGTGCGAATCGCAGTTTTGGAAACAGACGTTGTAGCATAATATACTCCTCTCCTAAAAAGCATGACGGTTCTTGTGGGCCTATTTGATTAGCGCCTCATTTTATATATACGAACAGTCCTTTATTATTATGTTTATTATACTATGAGTATCATTATACGAAAATAAAAGAGAGTTGTGGACTTTTTTATAACAATTGAGTAGAAAAAGGGCAGTAGGAGACAATAAAATGGAGTTTCTATGTATGATTATTATCGTGCGCGGAAAGAATCGTGTAACAATATGGAGGTTATAATGCGAAAATTATTATATTTTATAGTATGCAGTAGTGTTATACTTTTTGCTTCACCAAGTGTGTCGGTAGCAGAGTATGATGCACCTCTTATGGAAGATGCCCTTTATTCTGTGTTATTTCCGAAAATAAATAAAGCAATCGAAAAACAATATGGGAGCTTGAAGCCTTATCAATGCCCGAAAATTATTAGTTTAAAAAAAGTGTATAGCGGTACATATTTATTTCAAGCGAGTATTGAAGTGACTAAGTATGAACGTGTTGCAGGGAAAATTGCGCCACCATTTGAGAAGGTAACGATTACATTTAATAACGAAGAAGGTGAATGGGAAGTGACAAAGGTTTCAGTAAAGCGCTTACCAAACGATACGAAACTAAACTGTCAAAAAGCAATATAAAAAATTGTTTGACAAATAAAATGGTCCTTTGGTATTGTTAATAGCAACAATTAGATGTTTGAAAATTAAATAGACTTACCTCATCTACTCTCAAAGGTAGAGGCCGCGATAGGAAAGAGTAAGCTATGGGAGATTTAATGGAATCTGTGATCATAGGTTGAAAGGGACTATTGCCGAAATATAAGAATAACCATCTTATTCATATATTGGGACTGCATTGAATAAATGTAGTACTGTCATAAGATTTATTTTATGGAGAGCTATTTGGAGATGTTGATGCGGTTTCTTATTTTGAGGAGATAACAACTCGTTTATTTTTTCAATATATATTTTTCCTAATAAGAAACGCGTGTGAACATTGTTCCGCGCGTTTTTTGTCTATCTAAAAGCGTGCTGCAATGAATAGAAGATTGGGGTTATGAGTTTTAGAGGAAATAAGGGAGGAATTCAAATGTATTTACACGGCACAAGCCGAATTAATGGGCAAGGACACTTAGAAATTGGAGGGTGCGACACGACGCAGCTAGCAAAACAATATGGAACACCACTTTATGTATACGATGAAGAGTCAATTCGAGGAAAGTGCCGCGCGTTTCATCGTGCTTTTAAAGAAAGTGGGTTCTCTTATCAAGTAGCATATGCAAGCAAGGCGTTCTTGTGCATGGAGATGTGCCGAGTAGCTCGTGAAGAGAATATGTCATTAGATGTTGTTTCTGGAGGAGAATTATATACTGCACTACAAGCAGGATTTCCTGCATCGCGCATTCATTTTCATGGCAATAACAAAACAGATGAAGAAATTGTGATGGCTCTTCAGGCGAATATTGGTTGTTTTGTCGTAGATAACTTCTTAGAATTAGAAATTTTGCATGATTTAGCAGTGCAACATGGGAAATTTGTGAACATATTAATTCGTGTAACGCCCGGAGTAGAGGCGCATACACATGAATATATTACAACAGGTCAAGATGATTCAAAATTTGGATTTGGCGTGTCAAATGGTCAAGCGATGCAGGCAATTGAGCTTGCTTTACAAAAATCAAATTATAACGTGTTAGGAATTCATTCACATATCGGATCACAAATATTTGAAACGGCTGGCTTTGTGCGAGCGATTGAAGTTCTTCGTCAATTTTTAGAAGCAGTGAGAGAGCGAACAAATTATGTAGTAAAAGTGCTAAATGTAGGGGGAGGATTCGGAATACGCTACACAGAGTCCGATACACCATTAACTCTTGAGACGTATGTGCGAGCTGTAACAAGTGCGGTGAGAGAACAATTTACGTTATGTAATTATCCATTGCCAGAAATATGGGTTGAACCAGGCCGTAGTATTGTAGGTGATGCCGGAACGACACTTTATACAGTCGGATCTGTGAAAGACATTCCTGGTATTCGGAAATATGTATCAGTGGATGGTGGGATGACTGATAACTTAAGACCTGCTTTATATAACGCTCGTTATGAAGCGATGTTAGCGAATCGAGGGAATGATGAGAACGAGGAAGTTGTTTCGATTGCAGGGAAATGCTGTGAGAGTGGAGATATGTTAATTTGGGATATTACTTTACCGAAAGTTGCCTCTGCCGATTTACTAGCGATTTCTTGTACAGGGGCATATGGGTACTCGATGGCGAATAATTATAATCGGATTCGTAGACCAGCTGTCGTCTTCGTGAAAGGCGGTACATCACAAATTGTTGTAGAGCGCGAAACATATGAAAATATTATTGGGAACGATCGCATACGTATTAAAGAACTTGTTTAAATGAGGAAAAAGGAGTTGTTCGGATGGGCAATTCCTTTTTTGTAAAATAAAATAATTAAAATATATCGGAAAACTAGGATTGAAAAAAATCAGAATTGTGATAAAATACAAATACAAAGCTTATCAAGAGAAGCGGAGGGAACTGGCCCGGCGAAGCTCGGCAACCTGCTTATAGAAAGCAAGGTGCTAAATCCAGCAAAATGGAATCCATTTTGAAAGATAAGGTAAAATATATTACCGAACAGTCTTTTCGAAATGGGAAAGATTTTTTTTATGAATAAAAAGGGGGGCTGTTCGCGTGAGCGTACGGGAACATTTTGAGGAAGTATCTGAGAAAATTGAAGCGATGCTTGCTGATATGAAATATGGTTCAATTACAATTGTTGTGCAAGATGGAAAAGTCATTCAATTAGAGAAAAGTGAAAAAGTACGTTTAAAGTAAAAAGCGCTGACTAGAAAAACTAGAGGCGGTTTTAACCTATTTTATTAGGTTAAAACCGTCTTTTTGCTTTTACAGGGGGAAAAAACATGTTGACGTATGAAACGTGGGAAGAAAATGATATTTCATTTTCAGAAGAAGATGAAACGAAAGGCGCGCTATCAGTATTAAGTTGGGCGTATAAAGAATATGAAAATGAAATTGTATACGCATGTAGCTTCGGAGTGGAAGGGATGGTACTACTGCATCTTATTAACCAAGTAAATCCATCTGCTAAAGTTGTATTTTTGGATACAAATGTTCATTTTCAAGAAACGTATGAATTAATTCAAAAAGTACGAGAACGATTTCCTTCATTAAATATTATAGAAAAACAGCCAAAACTTACACTTGATGAACAAGCCAAATTGCATGGTAACAAGCTATGGGAAAGCAATCCTAATCTTTGTTGTAAGATTAGGAAAATTTTACCGCTAGAAGAATCATTAGCGAATGAAAAAGCGTGGATATCGGGGTTGAGGAGGGAACAATCAGAAACGCGTAAGCATACAAAGTTTATAAATCAAGATCATCGCTTTCAATCTATTAAAGTTTGTCCGCTCATTCATTGGACGTGGAAAGAGGTATGGCGATATGTATACAAGCATAGCTTGCCGTATAACCCATTACATGATATTGGATATCCAAGTATTGGGTGTGAGAAGTGTACGTTGCCTGTAGGAGAGGGTGGCGATTCAAGAGATGGTAGATGGGCTGGGAAAGTGAAAACTGAATGTGGTCTTCATTATCAATAAGATGAATCTTGAAATAAAACTAAGAGGGGATATAGAACATGAGTACAGTAAACGAATTAGTAAACCGTGTAGACGAGACATATGACGTATTACAAATTGAAAAAGAAATTGGGCTAGATAATATTGCGTTAAGTGATTTAGAACTATTAGCGACAGGGGGATATAGCCCGCTTACTGGTTTTTTAGGAAAGAAAGATTATGATTCGGTTGTAGAAACGCTTCGTTTAGCTAATGGGAGTGTTTGGAGTATACCAATTACATTACCAGTAACAGAAGAAGTAGCAGAGACGCTAAAAGTTGGAGAGGAAGTAAAACTTGTTAACGGTGGAAATGTATATGGTGTCATTCAAATAGAAGATATTTTTGTGCCTGATAAGGAAAAAGAAGCGTTACTAGTATATAAAACGACGGATGAGGCTCATCCGGGAGTGAAAAAATTATATGAACGACCGAACGTTTATGTCGGTGGGGCTATTGTTCTTACGAAACGCTTTGAAAATAATCCGTTTCCTTCTTATCATTTAGACCCAATTGAAACGAGAGAAGAATTTAAAAAACGTGGTTGGAAAACAGTAGTAGGATTTCAAACGAGGAACCCGGTGCATCGTGCCCATGAATACATTCAAAAATCTGCTCTTGAAATTGTAGATGGACTCTTTTTAAATCCGCTCGTTGGGGAAACAAAATCGGACGATATTCCAGCTGATGTACGGATGGAAAGCTATGAAGTATTACTTCAAAACTATTATCCGAAAGATCGTGTCTTTTTAAGTGTATTTCCTGCGGCAATGCGTTACGCAGGACCGAGGGAAGCAATATTCCATGCATTAGTTAGAAAAAATTTTGGATGTACCCACTTTATCGTAGGGCGCGATCATGCTGGGGTAGGAGATTATTACGGAACTTATGAAGCACAAGAAATTTTTACAAACTTTACAGTGGAAGAGTTAGGGATTACACCGTTATTTTTTGAACATAGTTTTTACTGTACGAAATGTGAAGCGATGGCTTCGACAAAAACATGCCCGCACGGAAAAGAAGATCATGTTATTTTATCGGGTACGAAAGTAAGAGAACTATTAAGAAACGGTGAGATTCCGCCAAGTACATTTAGTCGTAAAGAGGTAGTAGAGGTACTAATTAAAGGTTTGAAAAAAGAAGTAGTAACAGAATAGGGAGAGAATGAGATGGATACGAATATTACTTGGCATACAGCTTCTGTTTCAAAAGATGAGAGAAGAGTGAAGAATGGGCATCATAGTTTTGTAATTTGGTTTACTGGTTTATCAGCTTCGGGTAAATCTACAGTAGCGAACGCGGTTGCTCGTAAACTATTTGAAAAGAATATTGGAAACTATGTACTTGATGGAGATAATATACGCCACGGTTTAAATAAAGACTTAGGCTTTTCTGAAAGTGATCGTATGGAAAATATAAGACGGATTGGCGAAGTGGCGAAGCTATTTGTAGATCAAGGTACTGTTGTTCTTACAGCGTTTATTTCACCGTTTCGAGTAGATCGAAAACAAGTTAGAGATCTATTGGCTACAGATGAATTTATAGAAGTGTTTGTAAAATGTCCAATTGAAGAGTGTGAGAAACGTGATCCGAAAGGGCTTTATAAAAAAGCAAGAAAAGGTGATATTAAAGACTTTACAGGTATCGATTCACCGTATGAGGAACCAGAAAAAGCGGAATTAATTGTAGAAACGAATAAGTATTCTATTGAAGAATGTGCAGAACAAATCGTGAAATACTTACAAGAGCGTAGTTTTATATAGGGGGATAAAAAATGAGTTATGAAAAAGTATGGGCTAACAATGAAAAATTAAATCAAACTGAGAAAAATAAATTAAAAAAAGATGGATTGGAAATCTTTAATGATATTCCTTACTATGCAGAGAATGGCTTCGAATCTATTCCGAAAGAAGAGTGGGACGCATTCAAATGGGCAGGGTTGTATTTACAAAGACCGAAAGAAGCGGGTTATTTTATGATGCGCGTAAATATTCCTTCTGGCATTATTACGAATGCACAGGCAGAAGTGCTTGCTTCTATCGCTGAGGATTATGGACGTGACGTAATCGATATTACGACAAGACAGGCGATTCAGTTTCATTGGTTAGAAATTCATCAAATTCCAGATATTTTTAAAAGATTAGCAAGAGTTGGGTTATCTTCAGCTGGGGCGTGTGGTGATATAACGCGTAATATTACGGGAAATCCACTTGCTGGCATTGATGCAAATGAATTATTTGATACAACGCATATTGTGAAAGAGGTATATGACTACTTCCAACATAATGAAGAGTTTTCTAACTTACCACGTAAATTTAAAATGTCTATTAGTTCTAACATTTATAACGCAGCAAACGCAGAGATTAACTGTGTTGCATTTACACCTGCTACGAAAGAAATAGATGGTGAGAAAAAAGTTGGTTTTCATATAAAAGTAGGCGGTGGGTTATCGGCTCGTCCATATTTAGCTGATGAATTAGATGTATTCGTTTTGCCAGAAGAAGTGAAGGCGGTAGCGATTGCAATTGCTACGATATTCCGTGATTTTGGATATCGTGAAAAACGTCATTTAGCTCGTTTGAAATTTCTTGTTGCAGACTGGGGAGCAGAGAAGTTTAAAGAGAAACTAATAGAATATACAGGACCATTACAAAGTAAAGGAGAAAGTGCTCTTAAAGGCTGGAATGCGGGATACTTTTATGGTGTCCAAGACCAAAAACAAGAGGGACTAAAATATGTAGGTTTTAATGTGCCGGTAGGACGCCTACATGCAGAAGAAATGTTTGAGATTGCAAGAATTGCTAAACAATATGGAAATGGACAAATTCGTACATGTAATTCACAAAACTTCATTATTCCGAATGTTCCGCCAGAAAATGTAACTGGCTTACTAAATGAGCCGTTGTTTGAAGCGATATCAGCAAATCCGAAATCGTTTATTGGTCACGCGGTTTCTTGTACTGGTATTGAATATTGCAATCTTGCATTAGTAGAAACGAAAGAAAGATTACGAAAAATTGCCGAATACTTAGATACACAAATTGCACTCGATGTTCCGGTTCGTATTCATATGGTAGGATGCCCGAATTCATGTGGTCAACGTCAAATTGCTGACATTGGATTACAAGGTGTAAAAATGAAAACGAAGGAAAAAGGAATTGTTGAAGCCTTTGAAATATATGTAGGTGGAACGCTGTTAGATGGTGGTGCTTATAATCAAAAGTTAAAAGGAAAAATAGATGGCGAGGATCTACCTGATGTACTCGCATCATTTATAAGTTATTTCAAAGAAAATAAATTACCAGCTGAAACGTTTTATGATTTCGTAGGCCGTGTTGGTGTAGAGACATTACAAACAGCGTTAAATAACGTGTTAGAAGAAGTAATAGCGTCTTAGGAGGGGCAATATGGATTTATATCGATTTGAAGCGGTATTAGAGAATAGTATTGTTCCAATTGTTGTTGTTGCTGAAAGTGAAGAAAAGGCATTTAAGATGGCGGAGATTGAGCTTGAAAAACATTTTTTACCGTTACCAGAAGTAAAGGAGATTGCTTTATTTGAAAAAAAGAAGATTCGAAAAAGCGCAGCCTTTGTTATTCATGAGTAAGGAACATTGAAATATGAAGAAATGAAAACTTCCATTCCTATATAAGGATGGAAGTTTCACTTTAATAGTAGAAATGAGGAGAGATGATGGGAAAAGTATATATCGTTGGAGCGGGCCCTGGTGATCCAGATTTAATTACTGTAAAAGGATTGAAATGCATTGAGAAAGCAGATGTTATTTTATACGACCGTCTCGTGAATAAAGAATTGCTTTCTTATGCAAAGCCTGAAGCGGATTTAATTTATTGCGGAAAACTACCAAATTATCACACGATGAAGCAAGAGACAATTAACACGTTTCTTATTAAATATGCGAAAAAAGGAAAAGTTGTAACGAGGCTAAAAGGTGGGGATCCATTTGTATTTGGTAGAGGAGGAGAAGAAGCTGAAGCGTTAGCAAAGCAAGGTGTACCGTTTGAAATCGTTCCTGGTATTTCAGCTGGAATAGCTGCTCCTGCTTATGCTGGTATTCCAGTGACACATCGTGATGCAAGTGCAAGTTTTGCTATTGTGACAGGGCATAGAAAAGAAGATGCTGAAGAGGAAGTGAAGTGGGAAAATTTAGCGAAAGGTGTAGAGACTTTAGCTGTATATATGGGGGTTAGCAATTTACCCTACATATGTGAACAACTGATAAAGCATGGAAAAGATAAAAGTACGCCTGCTGCTATTATTGAGCGGGGAACGACATCTATGCAGCGCACAGTTGTTGGGACGTTAGGAACAATTGTAGATGTTGCGAAAAAAGAACAAATTCAAAATCCAAGCATGATTGTAATTGGAGAAGTCGTCCGTTTTAGAGAAAAAATTCATTGGTTTGAGAAACAGGCAGAAAGTACGTATCAAGTAAGTGGAGTGTTATAAAATGAAAGCCATCTTATATATATGTCATGGAAGTCGCTTGAAAGAAGCGAAAGAAGAAGCGGTTGCATTTATTACGTCATGTATGAACCGTGTAGAGGCAAATATTCAAGAAATTTGTTTTTTAGAGTTAGCGAGTCCAACTATTGATGAAGGGTTCCGTACATGTGTGAAGCGTGGTGCTACAGAGATTATTGTTATTCCAGTTTTTTTATTAGCGGCAGGTCATGTGAAAAAAGATATCCCGTTTGAATTGGAAAAGTTAACTAATCAATTTTTGAATGTTAAAGTGACCTATGGTAATCCGTTTGGTGTATCAGAAACACTTGTTAAATCGGTGTATAGCGGAAGTGGCATTGAACAGGAAGATAAGAATGAAGTGACGTTACTTCTCGTTGCAAGAGGGAGCAGTGATCCTGAAGTACTAAAAGATATAAACTGGATCGCTTCTTTATTTCAAACGGAAGAGAAAATTAAAAAAGTAGAAGTTTGTTATTTAGCAGCTGCCGAGCCGAAATTTGAGGAGAAGTTAAAGGAAGTTGTAGAACGAAAAGAAAAGAATATCGTTGTACTGCCTTACTTGTTATTTACAGGTTTGCTTATGAAGCATATTGAAAAAGAAGTACGCCAATATGAGCTAGATGAGATAAAAATAAGTCCATATTTAGGGAAGAATGAAGCGTTTCAGTATATGTTAATTCAGAAAACGAAGAAATTATTGAAGGGAGATCAATATGTATCCACTTACAGTGCGAGTTGAGAAGAAACGTGTTGTTGTCATTGGTGGAGGGAAAGTCGCGGGATTCAAAATTATTCCTTTACTCAAACAAGGTGCAGATATAGTCGTGGTAAGTCCTGAATTGGATGCAAATTTAGTGAAACTTGTAGAAGAAAAGAAAATTCGTTGGTATCAAAGGGAGTATGAAAAAAGTGATATTAAAGACGCCTTTTTAGTTGTTGCAGCGAGTAGTGATGCTGTATTGAATGAACAAATTGCTGAAGATGTCGCAGAGAATCAATTAGTAAATGTTATTACGAATCCGGAAAGTGGTAATGTTCATTTTCCGGCAGCGATTCATCGTGGATTACTGAATGTGGCTGTTTCTACTGGTGGAGCGAGCCCAAAACTTGCAAAAAAAATTCGAGATGATATCGCAAATAAATATGATGAGACGTATGAATCGTATCTTGATTTTTTATACGAAGTTAGAATAAAGGTGAAAGAATTACAAATAGAGAAAAGAGAGAGAAATATATTGTTGCAAGAGGTATTGAAGTCGATATATGTTCAAAATGAACAAAAAAGAGAATTGTTTTTACAAGAATTAGAGAGAAGAGTTCATATAGGATAATGAGTAAATTGTACTTTACAACTATAAAAATATAATTTATAATCACAAGTAACTTCAATAGATGAAATCGATGAGCAAGAAGAGTATGTATATTTGATACGTTCAGAGAGCTGGGGTAAGGTGTGAGCCCGGTACGATAAAATATACAGAATGGGCTTGCGAGAGGTATGTTGAACATTGTAGTAGGCAACCCGGGTTCCGCCGTTAAAAGGATAGAGTATCGGAGTTTTTCCTGTACTTGAACAAGTGGGATTTGTCAATCCAATTGAGGTGGTACCACGGTATTAACATTACATATATCGTCCTCTACATGCATATTTGCGTGTAGGGGACTTTTTTATTTTCTAAAGGAGGTGTGCGAGTATGAAATGAAAGTGTATAATTAATAAAAGTTTAAATATTCAGAAAAGGAGAATTTATGATGAAAGAAACACAGCAATGGACGTCGAAAATAGGCTTTGTACTCGCAGCAGCCGGAGCCGCAGTAGGTCTTGGTGCAATATGGAAATTTCCATATGTTGCAGGTAATGGCGGGGGAGGCGCATTCTTCCTTGTATTTTTACTATTAACTTTATTTATAGGTATGCCACTCCTTTTAGCTGAATTTGTTATTGGACGTAGTACGCAAAAAGAGGCAGTTACAGCGTATAAAGTATTGGTGCCAAATAGCAAGTTATATCCTTGGATTGGTCGTATGGGAGTTGTTACTTGTTTTAGTGTACTATCTTTTTATAGTGTTGTAGGTGGATGGATTTTACTTTACTTATACTATAGTGTGACAGGAAGTTTCTGGAATGGAGTGACTGATTATGGGCAATTATTCGGTGAGACGATTTCAAATCCAGTAAGCGCGATTGGAGCGCAATTTGTCTTTATGCTTTGTACGATTTTTGTTGTAAGTAAAGGTGTAGAGAAAGGGATAGAAAAAGCAAGTAAGTATATGATGCCGCTATTATTTATTTTGTTTATTGCAATTATTGTTCGTGCGTTAACACTGGATGGTGCTTTTGCTGGGGTAGAGTTCTTCTTAAAACCAGATTTTTCAAAGCTGACAGCAGATACGATTTTATACGCGATGGGACAATCATTCTTCTCGCTAACAGTTGGGGCCTCGGTAATGGTCACGTATAGTTCTTATTTGAAGAAAGAAGAACATTTAGCAAAATCAGCAACATCTATTGTAAGTTTAACTGTTTTTATTACAGTACTTGCAGGATTAGCGATTTTTCCAGCGATTTTCGCATTAGGTGTTAAGCCGACTGAAGGACCGGGGTTACTATTTATCGTCCTTCCAGCGGTATTTGCGAAAATACCATTTGGACAATTTTTCTTCATTATGTTTTTGGTGTTATTCTTCTTTGCAACGCTAACATCTGCGATTTCCATGCTTGAAATTGTAGTAGCATCTGTTGCGAAAGATAATGAGAAAAAGCGTCCGTCAGCATCATTATTAATTGGTATTCTAATTTTTGCGGTTGGAATTCCGTCAGCGTTATCGTTTGGTATTATGAGTGATGTGAAAATATTTGGGAAAACATTCTTTGACTTAGTCGACTTCTCAGTAAGTAACGTATTGCTGCCGTTAGGGGTACTAGCTATTTCGCTATTCGTACCAAATAAAATGAGTAAAGAAATGTTAATGAAAGAATTAGAAGTTACGGAAACGAAAGGGAAAACATTATTTAATATTTGGTTCTTCTTACTTCGTTATGTTATTCCAGTAACTGTAATTATTGTGTTTTTAAATGTGATAGGTGTATTTAAAATGTTTGCATAATAAAAAGACGGAGAAATCTCCGTCTTTTTATTATGTTGTAGGTGTATTTAGTAAGCGATTATATGCTTTGTAGGCTGTGATGACTGCGAGGAATGATCCGATTAAAAATAAAACTGAGCCACCAAATGTAAATATCCGGCCAATAAAAGTCTCTCTAGCTTCTTGTATTTCTTGCTGTAATTGTGTATTCATATAATTCACCCCGTAAACTATAGGCATTTAGTTATAGTCTATGTAGAATGCCTATAGTGTGTGAAGTGGAAATAAAAGAACTCGGTATGCACCGAGTTTTTTTATAATCCTATATAAGGAGATGGATCAACTGCGTTTGTCTTGCCGACATTCCATTCTCCAAGATGAAGTTCGAAGTGTAAATGTTGTCCGTATGATTGGCCAGTATTCCCCATAAATCCAAGTTGAGTTCCTTGTTTTACAGTTTGTCCATTTGATACAGAACGGCTACTCATATGAGCATATACTGTTGTATATGTTTTTCCGTTAATACGGTGAGATAAGTACACAACATTTCCGTAACTAGATGATAATTCTGAGCGAATAACAACGCCATCTGCAGCGGCAATAATTGGAACAGTTCCTGAAGCAGCGATATCGATTCCTTTATGGTTATCTATAGAGCGTACGCCAAAACCAGAAGTTTTTGATCCAGCTGCTGGTTTAATAAATCCTCCGATGTTTGTATCGTGTGGTGTTGGGACCGCTTGAGCTGTTTGAGCAGATGTAGCAGCTTGTTTACGAGCTTCTTCCGCCTTGCGAGCTTCCTCAGCTTTACGAGCTTCTTCTGCGCGTTTTTCTTCTTCAATTGCCTTTTGAACAGCTTGACGCTGATTTTCTAAAATGCCTTTAGATTCTTCTAATCCTTCAATCTCTGAATCTACTTTTGCTACTTTCGTATGTAGATCGCTAATAAGAGTTTGTTGCTGTTGTTGGTTGTTTTGTAATTCTTGTTGTTTTTGTTCTAATTTTTGCTCGGATTCTTTCAGTTGTTGCTCTTTTTTCTCAACAGCCTCTTTTTCTTTCGTCACAGCATCTTGGTCATTTGTTTGTTTTTTCACAATATCAGTATCATTATTTAAAATTAAACTGACAGAGTACATATTATCAACAAGATCAGCAATGTTTGCAGAATTTGTTAATACTTCCGTAATGATATTTGTGCGAGGTTTTTCTTGCATAGATTGCAGTCGTTGCTTAATAACTTCCTGACGCGTATCTATGTTTGTTTGTAATTGCTCTATATGTTTCTTTTTTTCAGTAATTACTTGTTGTGTCTTACTAATTTCTTTTTTTGTATCGTTTAATTCAGCTTCGTTTTTATTAATAGAAGTAGTTAAATCGTCGATTTTCTTTTGTAATTCTTGAATTTCTTTTTCTATTTGTTCTTTCTCGGCTGATTTATTTTGTAAGTCATTTTGTTTTCCTTCTAATTCAGATTGAATATTAGATAATTTATCTTGATTCGTTTCAGCGTATGCGGGTGAAAGTAACGGGGAAGCAAAAATCGTTCCTGCTGCTAAAACGCTGAACGCTACAAATTTCTTTTTCATGGTTGTCTGGCTCCTTTCCCTATGAATGTTATATATCATAAGAAGAAGAGTGTCTATCGTTGTAACCATAATGTAAAGAAAATTTTATAAAATTACTAAGTTTTGTCGGAATTTATCATTTTTTTACGGTAATTGTAATGGTGATTCTCTTTCTTAATTTGTGTAACAAAGGTGTGTTCTGGATTACGTTTTGTTAAATAAAGGAATAAATAGGTCTATTTTATGTAGTGAAATTTAATTTGGAAACTCAATAAAATACTAGTAAGGAATCGTTCTCATGTTAGGTTTTCTGACATGGGTTTTATTTTTGTCAAGAAAATTATTTGCGTTCGGGCAAAGTTATTTTGTTGTCAGATTTTAAATTTTGATTTATGATTTTTAACAGGGACAAAATGTAGTGAATTGTCGAATAATATGTAATACTCTTAATTTCAAGTTTTATAGATATAGAATGAGAGGTAGAGTGACACATCGAAGAGGGGGTTACAACAAATATGAAAAGAATAGGACTTGCATGGCAAATATTAATAGGACTTGTGCTTGGTATTGCGGTTGGTGCGATTTTCTTTGGCAATCCAGCAGTGGTGAGTTACTTACAACCAATTGGTGATATTTTCATCCGACTAATTAAAATGATTGTAGTACCGATTGTTGTAGCAAGTATTGTTGTTGGGGTTGCTGGTGTTGGCGATGTTAAAAAATTAGGTCGACTAGGCGGAAAAACAATTATTTACTTTGAAATTATTACAACAATTGCAATTATTGTCGGTCTATTAATTGCGAATATTTTCCAACCAGGAAAAGGCGTAAATATGGAGCAGTTAACAAAGACAGATATTTCGAAATATACACATACGACAGAGCAAGTACAAAGTCATTCGTTTGCAGATACATTTGTAAATATTGTTCCAACAAACATTGTAAAGTCATTAGCTGACGGAGATATGCTTGCTATTATCTTCTTCTCTGTATTATTTGGTTTAGGTGTAGCAGCAATTGGTGAAAGAGGAAGACCGGTTCTTCAATTTTTCCAAGGTGTAGCTGATGCGATGTTTTACGTAACAAATCAAGTTATGAAATTTGCACCATTTGGTGTGTTTGCACTAATTGGAGTTACAGTTTCTACATTTGGTCTTGCTTCGTTAATTCCATTAGGGAAATTATTAATTGTAGTATACGGGGCAATGATTTTCTTCGTTGTAGTTGTCTTAGGACTTACAGCGAAAATATTTGGAATTAACATTTTCCAATTCTTTAAGATTTTAAAAGACGAGCTGATCTTAGCATATTCTACAGCGAGTTCAGAAACAGTTTTACCGAAAATTATGGAGAAAATGGAGAAGTTCGGTTGTCCGAAAGCAATTACATCTTTCGTTATTCCGACAGGTTATTCATTTAACTTAGATGGATCAACTTTATATCAAGCAATTGCAGCTATTTTCTTAGCGCAAATGTACGGTATTGATTTATCTATTACACAACAAATTACATTATTACTTGTATTAATGGTTACATCAAAAGGTATCGCAGGTGTACCGGGCGTATCATTCGTTGTATTATTAGCGACACTTGGTACAGTAGGTATTCCACCTGAAGGTTTAGCATTCATCGCCGGTATTGACCGTATTTTAGATATGGCTCGTACAGCAGTTAACGTTGTAGGAAACTCTTTAGCAGCTGTAGTTATGTCTAAATGGGAAGGTCAATATGACGCTGAAAAAGGACAAGCCTATTTGAAAGAAATTTCTAATAAGCAAGCAGCTTAATTATAATTTGAAAAAAGCTCTCACATAATATGTGAGGGCTTTTCTATATAGAAGGGAAGCGGACGTAATGAAACGTAAATATGGTGACGGTTCTTCGTGGAAGCGACTAATAGAAAGGAATTATACGGTTAAGCAAATAGAAGAGGGAATGCTAGGAATACTGGAAATAAAAAAGGTGAGAGAACCTAGTTGTAAAGAATATGACGGGAAAGAGCTATGTATTGCTGGCAATCAGTATACGTGGATTCAATATTTCATAGACGGGAAAAACTTTGCGATTACTGCTATGTTAGATGATCAAAAGGAATTAGTGCAATATTATATCGATGTGGCGAAAGACTATGAAATAGACGAGCGTGGTTTACCGTATTTTGATGATTTATATTTAGATGTGGTATTATTACCGAATGGTAAAATGTATGTATTGGATGAAGATGAGTTAGAGGATGCTTATAAAAGTGGCGATGTTACAAAAGAAGAGTATGAGTTAGCTTGGTACACTACAAAGTGGATTATAGCTGCAATAAAAAATAATGAATTTTATTGGATTTCAATATTGGAAGAAGAAATCAAAAAGTTAAAATGATTATTGTATTCAAATTTTTGTATAATTACCAAAAAAATCTATACAAAAAATAATTGACTTTTGTTTTGTAAGCGAGTAAAGTTAGGGAAGAAATTATTATTAAAAAATAAATATGAAACCTTCTTATAAAGAGAGGCGGAGGGACTGGCCCTACGATGCCTCGGCAGCGGACTCGATTTTAGAGTGCTGTGCCAAATCCAGCAAGCATGTGCTTGAAAGATGAGAAGAGCGTTTCTTATAGATGTATAAGACCTCTTCTCGTTGGAAGAGGTCTTTTGTTATTCATTAGAAAAAAGGTTGAAACTAGGGAGAGATGGTACTTTGAAAGAAACGAGAGGAAATGGTTTAGCTTTATTACCACTTGGGATATTTTTGGCGCTATTTATAGGTTCTGGAATTATTACAGGTGATTTCTATAAATTGCCGATACTTGTAGCAATTTCAATTGCTGTAGGAGTCGCTTTAGCGATGAATCGTAAAGAAAGCTTTCATGTAAAAGTAGAAAGATTTGCTAAAGGTGCAGGAAACCCAGATATTATGATTATGGTTCTAATCTTTGTACTTGCAGGAGCATTTTCTGAAACGGCAAAAGGGATGGGCGGCGTTGATTCTACAGTTAACTTAGCGTTATCAATTTTACCGCAAGGATTTATTATAGCTGGAATTTTTGTTATAGGGGCATTTATTTCATTAGCAATGGGAACTTCAATGGGAACAATTGCCGCATTAGCACCGATTGCGGTAGGTATTAGTGGGCAAACTGATATCTCCATTGCGCTTGCAATGGCTACCGTTGTTGGCGGGGCGATGTTTGGTGATAATTTATCATTTATTTCAGATACAACAATCGCAGCTGTACGTTCACAAGGAACAGAAATGAAAGATAAGTTTAAAACGAACTTTTTAATTGTATTACCAGCGGCTATTATTACAATTGTACTATTAGTAATTCTTACTTTAGGAAGCGACACGCAAGTTAAAGCGCATAGCTTTGACTGGATAAAGATTTTACCGTATGCAGGAGTACTTATTACAGCGCTACTTGGTTGGAATGTACTTATTGTATTAACTGGTGGAACTGTACTATCTGGGGTTATCGGTCTTTTAGATGGAAGTTACACGTTAGAGAGCTTCTTTAAAAGTGTAACGACTGGAATGGGTGGCATGATGGAGTTAGTATTACTCGCTATTTTAATTGGCGGTATGGTTGAATTGATCCAATATAATGGTGGTATTCAATATTTAATGAATCTTTTAACGCGTAACATTCGTTCTAAAAAAGGAGCAGAGTTCGGTATCGCTGGTTTAGTAGGGATGACGAATATGTGTACAGCAAATAATACAATTTCTATTATCTTTACAGGTCCACTTGCAAAAAACATTGCAGATCAATATGAAATTGATCCTCGTAAATCAGCGAGTGTATTAGATCTTTTCTCATGTTGTGTGCAAGGATTAATTCCGTATGGTGGGCAAATGTTAACGGCAGCAGGATTTGCAGCATTATCTCCGATTGAATTGTTACCATATGCGTTTTATCCAATCTTAGTTGGAGTATGTGGGATCATTTCTATATTAATTGGTTTCCCGAGGTTTTCTAAAGTAGCAGAAAAGAAAGAATATCATAAAACAGCATAATGAAAATGAAGTGTATGAAAAGTAACGAAAGCCGTACAGAGAATGTTCTCTGTGCGGCTTTTTTTGTGCGATAAAAGAGTGAATAATCTCATGCTACCTTATGTTTTTACAAAAGGCTGAATGCAACTCGGTCTTAAGTCTGAGTTGAAAACGGTTCTTAAGCTCGTTATGGAAAAAAGAAAAAATAGTTAAGATAAGAGTATCAAATCGAAGGGAGGCAAGCACAAGATGAAACAATTTCTAGCGTTTATCGCGGCTGGTATTTTAGCTTTAATTGCTCTTGGCAGTCTTGCTGGTATTATAGGATTCGCAATTGGAGCAGGAGTTGTGTACTGGAGCTATAAATCATTTGTGCGAGCACAATCATTTTTTGGAAAGTTAGCTTGGGGTATTGTTGGTTTAATCGGCTTGTCCATCGCCCTTTCTCATTCCCCAGCATTAATCGGTATTGCCGCATTAGTAGTTTTATACTACGGATACCGTGAGTGGAAAAAAGAAAAAGATGTAGTTGTTGATTCTGCTCCAGAAAGTTCTAAACCATATAGCAACTTTGAAGATGAGTGGAACAAGTTAATGAAAAACTAATAAAAAATAAATCAAATCAAATTTATAAAGTAGAAGAGAGGAAGATTATAATGAAACAATCTTTATTCGGACGTGTACGCGATGCAATTTTAGCAGATTTTCATAATGTATTAGATGAGAAAGAAAGAAAAAACCCAATTGCTATGTTAAACCAATATTTACGCGATAGTGAGCGTGAAATAACAAAAATTGAGAAGTTAATTCAGCGTCATAAAACATTAAAATCTAACTTTGCTCGTGAGCTTGAGCAAGCTCGTTATTTCGTAAATAAAAGATCAAAGCAAGCGCTTATCGCTCAAGAAGCAGGCGAATTACAACTACATGAGCGTGCATTAGAAGAAGTAGCTTACTATGAAGGGCAAGTAACTCGATTAGAAGAAATGTATGCAGGTGTTGTAGAGCAAATTGATGAGTTAGAGCGTCGTCTTTCTGAAATGAAAAATAAATTAAAAGAAATGCACGCAAAACGTATGGAATTAATGGCACGTGAAAATATGGCACATGCAAATCGTCGTATGAATACTGCGATGCATAAAATGGATGAAAATAATCCATTCTTACGCTTTGAAGAAATTGAAGAGCATATTCGTGACTTAGAAACTCGTATGAATGATGAGCATGAACGTGACACATTTGATATGAAAATTGCAAAACTTGAGCGTGAAATGAAAGAAAAGAATGATGTATCGTTAACGAAAGAGTTAACAAAATAATAGTAGTATATTATAAAACAGGCTTATGATATAGTGATAGGAGAAAAGGTGTTGGAAAGCAATGCCTTTTCTTCTATGTATATGTGACAAGAAGGGGGGAGCTGAAATGAAGAAGCATTTTTCAAAAACACAATTAATGGGGATGCTCCTCATCATATTTGGATTCGGTCTTTTTCTTGATATGATACTTGGACATTTTGAACCAGGTGGTCTTATTTTTGCATTTATTATGCTTATGTTTGGAAGACATTATCGTAAAAAGAATCGTTATGTACGGGGAAATGTATTTTTATTTGTTGGTGGTATCGTATTTTTATTCTTCTTATTTTCATCAGCAGCATTTGTTCTTGTCGTATTTGCTTGTTTAGCTTTAATTGGTTATCAATTGATTCAACAAGGACATAAGCAAAAGGCAATGAAGGTTGAAATTAAAGAAAAAGGGATTATAGACGAAGAGAAACAAATATATCGTACAGAACCATATTTAAAAAACATGTTTGTAGGTAATGTACGAATGATGGATCATATTTATGAACTTGAGGATATTAATGTTCAATATGGTGCTTGTGATGTGGAAATAGATTTAACAACTGCTATGATTCCTGAAGGGGAGACGGTAATTGTTATTCGGGGTGTCGTTGGTAATATTCGTTTATATGTGCCATATGATATTGAACTGTCTTTAAATCATTCTGTTATTGTCGGACGTGTGCTCTTGCCAGGTCATGAGGAGACAGGGTTTAACCGCAATGTTACATTTAGAACAGAGCAGTATAAAGAGGCTCCTCGTCGTATTAAAATTATTTCTTCGCTTGTCGTAGGCGATACGGAAGTGAGGAAAGTATAATGAAGAAACAAAAAAATATTTCGTGGATGTATATTCGTTATTCTATGTTGTCCTCAGTTAGTATCGCACTCATTTGTACAATTGTATATGTATGGAAAAGTGAGCAACAAGTATATGATTTATTATGGAAGGAATCCATCGCTTCTGTTCCAATTGGCTTGTTTATTATGACTACAAGTTTACTTATCGGGGGAATTGTAGGATATGCAATCGGTTACTATATAGAGCAGCGTATACAAGGGTTAAATACATTTCTATTTGAAGTGGAGCGAGGGAATTTTCCAAGCGATGTTTCGTTTACTGCAGATGATGAATTTCATGAAGTGGAACGAAAAGTAATCGGTCTGGCTCGTCGATTAGAGGAGCAAGCTGGACTCTTTCAAAAAGTAACGAATGAACGAGCTCATTGGAATGAAGAGATGAGACAAGAAGCGATTTCCCAAGAAAGGCATCGATTGGCGAGGGAGCTGCATGATTCTGTAAGTCAGCAGCTTTTTGCAATGTCGATGATGATGTCGGCTATTAATGAACAAGTAGCTGAATTTCCAGAAACGACGAAAAAGCAGTTGCAACTTGTTGAAAATATGGTTGTAAATGCACAATCAGAGATGAGAGCATTGCTTCTTCATTTACGCCCAGTACAGTTAGAAGGTAAGAAACTAACAGAAGGTATAGAAGAATTATTAACAGAACTATCTAGAAAGCAACATATGAAAATTGAATGGTTAATTGAACCGATTCAATTAAAAAAAGGTGTAGAAGATCACTTATTCCGCATTGTACAAGAGGCGCTATCTAACACTTTACGTCATGCGAAGGCAAAGAAAACGGAAGTGCGTCTTCGAAAAATTGATCAATATGCAATATTGAAAATTATTGATGATGGTGTAGGTTTTAAAGTAGGAGTGAATAAGGCAGGTTCTTACGGATTAAGATCAATGCAAGAGCGAGTTCATGAAATTGGTGGTACATTAAAAGTGCTTAGTTTTCCAAATAAAGGTACACAAATAGAAGTAAAAGTACCGATTATGATTGAGAGAGGGGGAGAATCATGATAAAAGTATTACTAGTGGATGATCATGAAATGGTTCGAATGGGTGTATCAGCATATTTATCAACGCAGCCAGATATTGAAGTAGTTGGAGAAGCTGAAAATGGAAGAAAAGGTTCAGAGTTAGCACTGCAATTAAGACCAGATATTATTTTAATGGATCTTGTCATGGACGAGATGGATGGTGTTGAAGCAACACGTGCTATTATTCAAGAGTGGCCAGAAGCGAAAATTGTAGTTGTAACGAGCTTTTTAGATGATGAGAAATTGTACCCTGTTATTGAGGCCGGAGCGACAAGTTATTTATTAAAAACATCAAGAGCGAGTGATATAGCAGACGCTGTACGAGCTACTTATGATGGAGAAACGGTATTAGAGCCAAAAGTTACTGGTAAAATGATGTCTCGTATGCGTCAGAAGAAAGAACAACCTTTGCATGAGGAGTTAACAGAAAGAGAGTCTGAAATTTTGTTATTAATTGCAGAGGGAAAAAGTAATCAAGAGATTGCAGATGAGTTGTTTATTGCCCTCAAAACAGTAAAGACACATGTGAGCAATATATTAAATAAGCTAAATGTAAGTGACCGGACACAGGCGGTTATTTATGCGTTTCGACATCAATTGACGAAATGATACAGTGAAACTTTAATCAGTGGGGAGCTATTCCCACTGATTATTAGTTTGCACCGAATCTTTTTATTGACGCTAATATATGTAAGCGTTATCATTAAGTTGTTAACAGTACATATAAAGGGGAGAATGTATATGTTAGTTCAAACGATATTTGGCATGGATAAATCAAAAAAATTAGGGGATTATGTGAACGCATTACAAGCGCTTTGTGAACAATATAATGTTGAAACAGATAAAATTGCAATTGTTGAGGCGACAGAAGAGTACTATTTATTTTTAATAAAGCAAGAAGATTGCTATGATGTCGTCAAAGTAGAAACAGTGGATACAAATATCGACTATTATACGAAAGCGTATAAAATAAGCAGTTTTAATCATACTGCTTATCAAAAGTAAAAAACTCCCTTTTGGGAGTTTTTTTAGGATGCTTTTACTTCACGAGATTCGGTTAGTAAGGGAACTTTTTTCGCGCCACTTAGCTTAGCGATTGCAAGGCCAATAAGAGCTCCGGCTAATGCAGGTACTAGCCAGCCTATTCCTTCATTATATAAAGGGATAAATTCAAAATATGATGTGATAAATGAAACTGAAATACCCCCTTGTTTTAATCCATCAAATACGCTCACTATAGCTGCTCCAATTAAAGCACCTACATAAACAGAACGATATCCCCCAAAATATTTATGCAGTAACGATATTAGAACAAGTACAATTGCAATTGGATATACAACAAGTAGAATTGGAACAGAGATGGCAATGATTTTTGTTAAACCTAAGTTAGCAACTAGTAACCCTAAAGCACAAATGATACTTGCAAATGTTTTGTATGAAAATTTAGTCAATAATGTTGAGAAATATTGACTACATGCAGATACGAGTCCAACACATGTCGTTAAGCAAGCGAGTGTAACGATTAGAGCTAGTAGAAGTAAGCCGTATGGACCGAATAATTGTTGTACGATGACAGTAAGTAACTGTCCGCCATTTTTTGCATATCCGAGCGAGACGCTAGTTGTACCGAGCCAGCCAAGCGCACCATATACAAGTACGAGACCAGTAGCGGCAATAAGTCCTGCTTTTGCTGTTGCGATGGCAATGGATTTAGGATCATTCACACCTTTAGAGCGAATAGCATTTACAACGATAATTCCAAATGCAAGTGCTGAAATGGTATCCATCGTTAAGTATCCTTCCATAAATCCTTTGAAGATCGGGGAAGTTTGATACTCTTGCATCGCTGGTCCTGATTGCCCAAGTGGTGTAAATACACTTTTAACAAACAATAAGAAAATAGAGAGTAATAAAATAGGTGTTAATATATTTCCAATGCGATCTACAAGTTTAGATGGATTCAAGCTCAGCCAAAATACGATAGCAAAGAATATGATTGTATATACAAATAGCACTAGGCTGCTAGAACGGATTGTTTCTGGTAAGAAAGAACTTACGCCCATTTCATAAGCGACATTTGCAACGCGTGGAATACCCATAGAAGGACCAATGGCAATGTATACAACTACCGTAAAGAATATTCCGAATAATGGGTGAACATGACTTGCAAGTTGTTGCATACCATTTCCTGATAAAGAAATTGCGATAACAGTTAGTAGTGGTAAACCGACTCCTGTTAGTAAAAATCCAATCATTGCTGGCCAAAAGTTTTCACCTGCATTTTGTCCAAGCATGGGAGGGAAAATTAAATTACCTGCCCCAAAAAATAAAGAAAATAGCATAAGACCCGTGAAAAAAATATGTTTTTTTGATACAGTGTTCATTGTTTTTCCTCCTTTTTTAAAATTCATTTGTAAGAACACAAAAAACTCGTCCCTAAAGAAAGGGACGAGTTATATTTACCCGCGATACCACCCTAATTTATACATGTAGAAATAATTCTATATGTATACGGCTTTGCAACGTACAACATGATACGTGTTCCTTGTAACGGGGGACAGCCGGTAAGAACTTACTATAACATTCGGTTCTACTTCTCGGAGATGATTTTCGGCTACGCACTGAACGTTGGCTTTCAGCAAATCGCCAACTCTCTGGGGAACAGTTCTATAACGTACTCGTTCTCGTCAATGAATTTTTATTCAAGTATTCTGAAAGTATTGTCACATTTTTTTTTTAGAAAGTCAATATATTTTTTAATAAAATATATATATGCGGAAATGTTATTTGTTTTGAAATGAATAGTTGATGTAAATTGACTTGTAAAACAGAAGTAAAAATTTGCGGAGAATTGTAAAAATTATAGAGAAAGTTGATATTTATAGGAGTAAAGAAGGGATTATTTGAATTTACAGAGAATAATACAACAATCCACTTGCTGGAAAGAACAAACCAAAAGAGGTGACTGGAATGCTTGCGATGGGAGTATTATTTGGCATTATTGCTATAATTGGTTTTATGTGGTTATATTATTCGCGTTCGTTTAAACAAGCAGAAGTTTTACTCTTTCAAAAAGGTAGTTTGTTGACAAATCAGTCTAGATATTTAGTATGTCCGAAGTGTGGAAGTGCACAGGCCAGAAGTGGAGGGTATCAAGAGTGTTGCAAAATTAGATTATGAAAGAAGGAAGCCTCACATTATTTTGTGAGGCTTCCTTCCTTACAACTTCATGGCGCTCCAAATGGTCCACCGATCCCTTTCGATAATAGGAGCGACGTTTTGTAAGGCAGTCTGTACTTGTTGTAGAAGTTGAGAAAGTTCATAATCTGTTAATTCGTATAGAATGGATCGACCTGTTCGGGGAGATAAATCTTGCAATAATGCTTCTACAGAATCATGTATTTTTCGTACTTCCCATTGTGTTTGAGTGGGGAACACGTGAAGAAAATATTTTTGTAATTCTTGTTGTATCGTGGTGGTTTTTGGTCGTCTTTTTGATTCTATTTCGATAAGTTTCGGAAATATAGAGAAAAAATATCCACGAATGTGTTCAGGGCTTCCAGGAATTGTACAATCTTCAATGGTTCGGTCTTGTACAATAAGTACACCGTTTTTCTTTAATATACGAGAAGCTTCACGTAGAAATGTAGGAATGTCTTGCAAATGATGAATAACCGCACGCGAAATAACAATGTCGAATGTATCGTTAGGATATGGAGTACTATGTGCATCACCGTGAATGAATGAAATATTTGAAAATCCACTACAGTTTTCTTTTGCAGCTTGTAATATTTCTTTTGAAAAATCAAGCCCAACAACACTTTTTGCTCCCATAAGAGCAAGTTCTTTCGTATAAATCCCGCCACCACAGCCGATATCAATTATTCGTTTGTTTTGTATGTCTGTAATATTTTTTATCATTTCTCTCCAAGAAATATGAGCGTTTCGCTGTGCGTATGTGTATTTATTATTTGCATCGTGAAAATTAATGGGCATGAAAAAGACCTCCTTTCAATGCTTAGTATAGCGTATTTTATAGTGTGTCACGTTTTTGTTTTTTATATGAAGATTATAAGAGTTTTTTATTGTAAAAGGAGGATTAAGGTGAGAAGGAAATATGTAGTGCTGTTATTTGCTATGTTACTAGCATCTTGTAGTCAAGTTGAGCAAAAAAAAGAAACAAAAAAAGTGGAAGAGACGGTGAATGAAGTGAAAGAAACAATAGAGGTAACCGTTATACAAAAAAAAGATAAAGAGAAAAAGTTACAGGAATCTGAAGCTAATGTAGTAATAGACATTATAGATAAAGCTGAAAAACAAGAAATAACAGGTAGCTTCGGTGAACCTGAATATGAAATACAAATTAGTAGAGATGGGAAAAAGGAAACATATTATGCATGGCTAAGAGGAGAGGATAGACGAGGATGGATACAACATAAGAAAGCTATGTATATGCTGAATAAAAAAGATACAGAAAAGCTTTTGGCTATATTTCCAAATGTATCAGAACAAAAAGAAGATGAGATACAAGTAGGTCCTTTAACGGAAGTAACGAAAAAAGATTTGCAGATTACCGCGTTTCATATTAAAGCCGGCGATCAAAAAGTGAATTATACAGTACGGTATACGATTTCACAATCACTATACAACAAGTTAGAGAAGGAACAAAAATACTATTTGCAGGTTATTTTTCCAGAAAAAGTTCAAAAATTAATTGGAGCAAAAGAGAGTGAAAAAATCTTAGGAGAAAAGGTAAAGGAAGGATATAAACAGTATGAATTGCATGCTACTGTTCCGGTACAAGGTGCTTCAGAATCACAATTAAAGTCATTAGAAACATATTATGAAAATTATGATTTAAAAATATTAAATAGTAAACAAGAAAAAATAGGTGTTTTTCAAAATATTATTCAAATTGTTAAAGAGTATGGTGAAAAAATGAATTTACAAAGGTAAAGTGAATCTTTATTTAGTCCTTACGGATTGGGGGGAATAAAAATTTTTCAATTTTATATGTACTTTCCTAGGAAATGATAATAGAGAGGGGACGCCCCTCTCTATTACTTTGCTTTTGCAGATGGCTCATTCATTGATTTTCGTGTAATAAGGAAAGAAATCATAAGAGCGGAAAGGATGATAAGGGCAATAAATACGTGATTGGGCAACAAATCTAATAATAATACGTAACTAACGGTATAAAAAATAAGAGTTGAAGCTAAAAATGATAGAGCGCCTATTATGAGAGATTGTAAATTCAATTGTGTGCACCTCCTTTTATTTATATTTTTGGCTAAAAATGGATTATATAAACATTATTTCTAACAATAGAAAAAAATATGTCATAATAGAGAAAAGAACAAGCTTTGATGAATGTATATGATTCATTAATGAAAGATAAAGGAGAGGAATATGAAAAATAATAAAAAAGGATTATGGGGAATTCTTGTTGCAATAGGGCTATTTTTACTTTCTAAGTTAAAGTGGGTATTTGCAATTTTTAAATTAGCAAAGTTTTCAACGGTATTTAGTATGTTTCTATCACTTGGTGCGTACGCGGTTATATATGGTTGGAAATTTGGGGTAGCGCTCATTTATTTGTTGTTTATTCATGAAATGGGCCATTTATGGGCTGCGAAAAGAAAAGGTATACCAACATCGCCAGCAATATTTATTCCATTTATGGGCGCTCTTATTGGGATGAAAGAGATGCCTAAAAATGCAAAAGATGAAGCATATATTGCCTATATGGGACCTCTTTTCGGATTACTTTCATTTTTACCGGCTATTCCACTTTATATGATAACGAAAGAGCCGTTTTGGGCGCTCATTATTTTACTCGGAAGTATGATTAATTTCTTTAATTTAATTCCGGTTTCTCCGTTAGACGGGGGACGGATTATTTCAGTTGTAAGTACGAAAATTTGGGGAGCGGGGCTTGTTTTACTACTTGGGTATTCAATTTATTTTAAAAGTATTTTGGGAGGATTTATTGTTATTATCGGCTGTATGGAATTGTATAGAGTAATAAAAAGAGATGAGCCAATTAAGGAATTAGGATATAAAATTGATGGAATGAAAGAATATGTTGCAAGGCTTGAAGAGGAGTTAAAAGAAACTGGTGCTGTGCATCGAAATATATATATGATGCAACATGAAATAAATGTATTAAGGCAAAAAGAAAGAGAGAAAGAATTAAAAACAGGAGAATTTCAAAAGATTGAAGTGTTAGAGTATTTGTTACCGAAGTTTGAGCCACTGGATTACGTCCCGTATGAAGATGAAAAAGAAACACATACCATTCATATAAGAGAAGCATTTGAAATGTCAGAAAGAAAATTAGAGGAATGGGATGCGGAAAAGAGACAACAGGAAAACTACTATAAAGTGGATACAAAAACGAAATGGACGGTATTTGCTTGTTATATCGGATTAATGGCTATACTTGGCTACGCAGCTTATGAAGGATATATTGTTTTACAAGAACATTTGCCAACGAGAAATGTATAAAAGAATATTGTCGAAATGATAGGAAGAATTTATACAGGAATTATATTTCTACGAGAGAATGTTACAAGTATAGTCATACATTGTAATATCTTTAGTAGAGAAGGAGTTCTGTATATGAAGAAATTGTTAAATGTATTCGTGATTATTATCGTAATGATCATTGCGAGCTATAGTCTTATGAAAGTATTATTACATTATGCGAATAAGCCCGCTGAGGTAAGTACAACAGCTGAAATAGAAGATGTGCAAGAAGAGACAAAAGTACTAGATTTTATTCGTATGACACATGAAAGTTATAATAATTTCTTAAATTATGGTAAAGCAGAGAATTATACAGAAGGGGACTGGAACCAATTTAAACAATGGTTTCAACAACAAGAATCATCGTTAAAAAATATACATACAGACATAAAGAATGAAAAAATAAAACGTGATGTAAATAGAAGCTATGAAATTGTAAAAAAAGGTGTGGAGCTCCAAAATATTGAGTATGTAGTGTATGCACATCGCGTATACCATGACTTAGATATTATTGTAAATAAATATAGAGGTGAAACGAACATCTGGGGGTATACAGAATTTGGAGATGGGAAAGATATAAAGGTAATTGAACAAGCGATACAGTCTAAATAATAAGCGAGCTAGCATTCTAGTTGGCTTATTTTATTTTGTAAGTTCAATGTTCATATATTTTTCACAAAAACACCGTGTTAATAGTGATTAAAATCACAATCTGTATTATACAATTCAGTTAAACTAAAAACAGTTAAGGAAATAGAGGAGTGGGATACAATGTTAAGTGAAAAAACAATTGAAATCGTAAAGTCAACAGTACCATTATTACAGGAAAAAGGCGTTGAAATTACAACGAGATTTTATGAAATTTTATTTTCGGAACATCCGGAGTTATTGAATATTTTCAACCATACAAATCAGAAAAAGGGAAGACAACAACAAGCGTTAGCGAATGCTGTTTATGCAGCTGCAACGTACATTGATAATTTAGAAGCTATTATTCCAGTTGTAAAACAAATTGGTCATAAGCATAGAAGTTTAGGTATTAAAGCAGAGCATTATCCGATTGTAGGTACATGTTTATTACGTGCAATTAAAGAGGTCGCAGGTGCACCTGATGAAGTATTAAAGGCATGGGGAGAAGCGTATGGTGTCATTGCTGATGCATTCATTAGCATTGAAGCAGAGATGTATGAAGAAGCGGCACATAAAGAAGGTGGATGGAAAGATTTCCGTAACTTTGTAGTTGTTAAAAAAGTGAAGGAAAGCGATGTTATTACGTCATTTTATTTAAAACCTGAAGATGGAGGGAAAGTTTCTTCATTCATTCCAGGACAATATGTAACGGTTCAAATCAATATCGAAGGTGAAACATATACACATAATCGTCAATATAGCTTATCAGATGCTCCTGGAAAAGAATATTATCGTATTAGTGTCAAGAAAGAAAAAGGTGTAGATACACCGGACGGTAAAGTATCTAATTACTTACATGATCATGTAAAAGAAGGCGATATGTTACCAGTAAGTGCACCAGCGGGAGATTTCGTATTAAATATGGATTCAACATTACCAGTTGTCCTAATTAGTGGTGGAGTAGGTATTACACCAATGATGAGTATGCTAAATACGTTAATTGAACAAGATTCAAAACGTAATGTATGTTTTGTTCATGCAGCACTAAATAGTAATACACATGCAATGAAAGAACACGTTGAGGCAGTAGATAATGAATATGAACAAGTTAAAGCATATACTTGTTATTCTGCACCAACTGAAAAAGATTTAGAAATGAAGAACTTTGATAAAGAAGGTTTTGTTGAAAGAGAATGGTTACAAACTATTATTCCGACAACTGAAGCAGAGTTTTATTTCTGTGGTCCAATACCATTTATGAAACATATAAATGCTGTACTAACTGATTTAGGTGTGAAACAAGAACATATTCATTATGAATTTTTCGGTCCAGCAGCAAGTTTACAATAAATTGAGCTTTAAGAAGCAAAAAAACGAGGTGTTATTTTACCTCGTTTTTTATTTGTTCTCGTAATAGTCGATTTACTGTTTCACGGCGTATACCGATCAGTTGACCAATTTCAGTTTGCGTTAATATTTCATATATAGGAATGTCACCTAAATATAGTGTGAACCATTCTTGTAAGCGATGAAGGCGTTCTTTCGGAGAGACGGTCGTCAATTGGTCGATACGTTGCTGCATCATTCTTAATTTTGACTGTAATTGCATAGCGATATTTGCATATGATGCAGGATCCGCTTGAAGTTGATCATACCATTCATTACTCATTATAGGTTCAACTTCTGTTTTCATTAAAGCGATTGCTGTACCGTGATATTCCTTCGGTGAAATTAAAGAATGGTGAGGTATCGTTTCTCCTGGAACGATAATATTGAATAGAAATGGTGTTCCATTTTCTTCTAACCTTACTACTTTTAATAAACCTGTTTTTATAAAATATAAAGGACCGTCCTCACCTTGACGGAATAGTACATCTCCTTTGTGTAAAATCAATGTTAGCCCCCCATTTAAACATTTCTATTTCTTTTATTTTAGCGTATATGTATAAAGATAATATACTTTACAACAGCAATTTCATTGACGAAATATATGCTATTACAGTAGTATACTATTTAGTGTGTAATAGTACTAGCAATGAATACGCTGTAGGGGGTTTAGTATATTGTTAGATGCGATAAAAATGACGGATATGAGAATTCCAGCGAATGCCATCATTCATGTAGAAGAGATGAAAGGTGGAGTCGTGTTATCCGTTGAAGTAGACGGCCAAATTATTTATACGATGGCTTATGATGAAGAAACAGATAGTTATGCTGAATTATATGATCGAAACGATAAGAGGGCGTGCCAAGTACATGAAGATTTTATGGGATGGTCACTTCTTCATTAAAAAAGATGTCAATATGACATCTTTTTTTATTAAACCGATAGAATATACAAAGAAATGAAATATAAGGATAAAATTTGTAATAAATGATTTTGCATTGTTAGCACTTTGTAACTGCAACTGAATTATTTTTTCGCTATCATAAAGATAACAGTCGCAGTCATAGGAGTGGTCAACGTGAAGAAAGTACATATTTCCAATTACATGTTATTATGTGTTTGTCTAATTTTATTTGTTCTCTTAGGAGGATTTTTATATTCATGTGTATAAGAAAAAACGCATTCTAAAAAGAACGCGTTATAAAAAAGAAGTAATGATTAATCTAGTCCCAAGAATAATTAATGTGATACGCAATAAATTAATTACGGCGTTACCGCTTAATTTTGTATTAATATATGCCCCGATTTTTCCACCAATCCATGCACCAGGAATAAGAATTAATGCGTAAATCCAGCTAACATTTCCAAGGGAGATGTGAGTTGCAGAACTTACAATTGCTGATAGAAATACGATAAACATCGAAGTTGCTACAGCAATATGTGCTGGGAATGCAAAAAGTAGCATCATTGCTGGAACAAGTAAAGCACCGCCACCAATTCCAAATAATCCAGATATAAAACCAACTATAAAGGCGATAAAGATAGCGAGAAGCGGTGGGAATTGATAGTGTACAGTGTTTCCTTCGTTATCTGTAAAAGAGCGCTTGATTACAGTCATATTTGATAAAGAAAGGGGTTTTAATTTGTCTCGTAACATAAGAAGAATGGAGACAAAAATAAGAAAAATCCCAAAATATAAAGAAAATGTATCTTGGTTTAAAAATTTATTCGCCCACGAGCCGATGATACCACCAGGGCCACTCCCGATAAATAAAATAAGTCCACTTTTGTAATCTACTCGTTTATGCTTCATATAAGTAAGGGTGGAAGATAGTCCCGTAAAAACGACTGTTACCATTGAAGTTCCTACTGCAAGTTGTGGTGACAGGCTATGTAATCCGATTAATAACGGAACAATAATAATTCCGCCGCCAAGTCCGACTAGACTCCCGACTGTCCCGGCGATTAGCCCGATGAAAAGTAACATGATGTATTCCAAAATTGCCAACTCCTCTATATAACTTATCCACCAATTATTATACACGCTTTTTCATGAGAAAAAGCTTTGTTCACAAAAAAGTCGTCTTCCTAGAAAAATAAGGAAGACGACTTTTAATTAAAAGATTAAGTGTAATAAAGAATAAAATAAAGCAGCTAATGAAGCTGAAATAGGAAGTGTGATAACCCAAGTAATTAACATACGTTTTGCAGTTCCCCATTTTACACCTTTTACACGATGAGAAGCACCAACCCCTAAAATAGAAGAGGAGATAACGTGCGTCGTACTAACTGGTAAGTGAATGAATGTTGCCCCGAAAATAACAAGAGATGATGATAAATCAGCAGCTACACCATTTACAGGACGAATTTTCATAATTTGTCCACCGACAGTTTTAATAATTTTCCATCCGCCGACAGAAGTACCAAGACCCATTGCAATGGCACAAGATAATTGTACCCAGAACGGGATGTCGCTAGAAGTATGATAACTATTCGCCATAAGAGCCATTGTAATAATTCCCATTGCTTTTTGCGCATCATTCGTACCATGTGTATAAGCTTGTAATGCAGCAGTGAAAATCTGGAATATACGGAAGTTTTTGTTTGTCTTCGTTAAATTAAAGTTTTTAAAGACGACTTTAAAAATACTGTATACGATATAACCAATAACAAATGCGATAATTGGTGAAATGATTAAAGCTTCAATAATTTTTATGAATCCTTTAAAGTTTAATGAACTAAAACCAGCAGCAGCTATCGCTGCACCTGCGATGGAGCCAATGATTGCATGCGAAGAACTACTTGGAATACCGTAGTACCAAGTAATCAAATTCCATGCTATTGCCGCAAGTAAAGCAGCTAAAATTACAAGAGAACCATTTTGTAAAGCGAACGGATCAACGATATCTTTCGTAATCGTTTTTGCTACACCTGTAAATGTCATCGCACCTAAAAAGTTCATAATAGCTGCCATAATAATTGCATGTCTAGGCTTTAGAGCTTTCGTTGAAACAGCCGTTGCAATAGCGTTTGCTGTATCGTGAAATCCATTAATAAAGTCAAAAGCTAAAGCGCAAATGACTACTAAAACGGTCAGTATCAAGAGTGTATCCATGATCAAACTCCTTACGCGTTCTTCATAATAATTGTTTCTAATACGTTTGCAACGCTTTGGCAGCTATCCGCTACTTCTTCAAGCTCTTCGTAAATCTCTTTGTATTGAATGATCTTAATTGGATCTTTTTCACGAGAGAATAAGTGCTTAATCGCGTGACGGCGAATATCATCACATTGTGATTCATAATCTTTAATCTTAATCGCATTTGTACGAATGTCGACTAATTTTTTGTTAGACATTAATTCAACAGAGTTTGCAATTTCAATCGCACATTGATTAATTGCTTCTACGAATTTAATCATGTATTCATCAGCTTCTGTAATAGAATACATTTCGAATAGACCAGCACTATGATCTAATCCGTCTAATACATCATCCATACTCATTGCAAGCTGTAGGATGTCCTCACGTTCAATAGGAGTAATAAACGCTTTGTTTAGCTCCATAATGATTTCGTGAATAAATGAGTCACCTTTTGACTCATACTCTTTCATGCGCATAGAAAACTCTTTTAAATCGCTAGCATTTTTAATTTTATACTCCACGAAAAACTGCGCGCCTTCTTTTAAATTTTCGGAAACATTCATTAACATTTCAGAAAATTTATCTTTTTTTGATTTAAAGACCATTATTAGTTACCCCCACAAAAGTAATATATGTAAAATATATTGGCTAGTCAATTCTAACAAAAAACTGTCGTTTTTTAAAACATTTTATCGAAAAGTTTACAAAAACTTAACATAACTCTTATTGTTGTATTAATAATATTAATAATCAATATTGAATATCTTACTTGTAGAATGTCCTTTTCTTGCAAAAAGTATGAATGTGAAAGAAAAGCTTTACACTACAGGAAAGACTACGTTATTATAATAAATTTAAAAGGAGGTATATTCTTCCTTTTGAAAAGAAGAGTGTAAACAAACGAAGGAAGTGAACGAATGAAATTGAAGAACACTCACTTAAAAAAAATGCAGGAGTGGTTCAACAAGAGGAAGAAGCTTCGTAATTCATTAATTGTATTAGGAAGTTTGCTCGCTACTCTATTTATTGCTATAAATATAATAATTTCTATTCAAGACATATCTGAATTAAAGCAAGCTGTTCCGCAGCCGACCTTAATTTATGATGCAAATAATGAAGTTGCGACTAAATTAGCTTCTTCTAAAACAGAAGGCGTAAAAAAGAAAGATATTCCTGATATTATGGTTCAGGCCATTGTTGCAGTAGAAGATAAGGAATTTTTTAACCATCACGGGATTTACTATAGTGGAATTATAAGTGCAGTTTTTAAAAATATTACAGCAGGAGAAGTTGTAGCAGGGGGAAGTACAATTACACAACAACTTGCGAAAAATGTATTTCTGACACAAGACCGCACATACTCTCGAAAAATTAAGGAATATTTTTTAACAAAAAAAATAGAGCGTACGTATACGAAAGATGAAATCATTGAAATGTATATGAACCAAATTTATTTTGGTGAAGGTGCTTGGGGTATAAAAAGAGCAGCTAAATCTTATTTTGATAAAGATGTAAAAGATTTAACAATTTCAGAAGCAGCAACGATTGCGGGCTTGATTAAAGCACCATCTGCGTATTCACCTTATAAAAACTTTAACAAGTCAATTGAAAGACGTAATGTCGTATTAAGTTTAATGAAAGAGCAAGGGTATATTTCGGACGAACAGTATAATAAAGAAAAAGAGAGTGGACTTGTGTTAAAACGTGGCGTTGATGATAAATACAAGGGAAAATACTCTCAATATGTAGATTATATTGTTAGAGAGGCGATGGACAAGTACGAATTAACACAAAATGAAATTTTAGCAGGTGGTTATCGTATTTATACAGAGCTTGACCCGAAAAAACAACAGGCCGTAGAAGACGTTGTGAATAATGATAGTTATTTCAAAGATAGTGGCTCAGACCAACTCATGCAAACGGGTGTAGTTCTTATGAATCCCAAAACAGGTGGTATACCAGCTTTAGTTGGAGGCAGAGGGCCGTATCAGTTTTTACAGTTTAACCATGCAACCCAATTAAAAAGACAACCGGGCTCAACGTTAAAACCTTTGGCTGTATATGTACCAGCGTTAGAACAAGGATATGAAGTATACGATATATTAAAAGATGAACCATTTAACATTAAAGAATATAAACCACAAAATAGCGATCATACTTTTCACGGTGATGTGACAATGTATGAAGCCGTAGCAAAGTCGTATAATGTTTCAGCTGTGTGGCTATTAGAACAAATTGGATTAGATAAAGGATTGAAATCTTTAGAGCGATTTGGTATTCCATTAGTGCCAGAAGATCGTACGTATCCGATTGCTTTAGGCGGTATGCATGTGGGGACATCTCCATTTGTAATGGCTCAAGCATACAGTACATTTGCAAATGACGGAGTCCAAGTGGAAGCTCATGCAATTAGGGAGATACAAAATGCTGAAGGTGAAACGCTTGGAAAGTGGTATAAGAAAGAGACACGAGTGACGAGTGAGAAAGTTTCTCAAAAAATGACATATTTATTAAAAGGTGTTGTCGAAAAGGGAACGGGCGAAAAGGCAAAAGTTAATAATGTTGATACGGCAGGTAAGACAGGAACTACTCAAATTGTAAATGGCCCGAGCACCGGTGCAAAGGATTCATGGTTTGTTGGATACACACCAGATTTAGTAGGTGCGATTTGGGTAGGATATGATAAAACCGATAGCGATCATTATGTTCCGGGTGGTAGTCAAATTACGACGACAATGTTCCGGGATATTATGAAAAAAGCGAACGCAAATCCAGCTCAAAAAGCATTTCAGTTATCGCTCATATCTGAGGCTGATTATAAAAAACAATTGACTACAATAGAAGAGGAAAAACGAAGAAAAGAAGAAGAGAAGAGAAGGAAAGAAGAGGAACAACAACGAAAACAAGAGCAACAAGAGTGGCTTGATAAAGTGAAAGAATGGATTCCTTCATTTTGGTAAAAGAAAGAGGCGAATAACGAAATTCGCCTCTTTTTTGTATGAAAAACAAAATGAAACTTTAAATGGTAGAGATTTTCATCTATCCTTATTAGCTATTATTCGTTAAGTATAATGTTCGTACTGCCATAGGATTCGGAATCGTATGTGACACTTATTCTACCTTTGCTTATAGGTTCATAAGGTAATTCTTCTTCGTAATTACCGTTATTCTCATTGTGGATAGAAAGTGTGATTTCATCGATTTTTTTATTTGTATACTGATTTTTAATCGTTTCAGCAATTTGGAGTAACGCCTCGGAACTAGAAGCTTTCGTAATAAGCATTCCTTTTATAACCCTTTTTTCATTATTTGTGGAATTGGAATAAGGGATGTTGCTTTGTTTTGTATACAAAAGTTTGTATGGAGCAGTTTTTCTCTCTGCTTTTGATATAGTGGAATATTTTAGAGTTAAAAAAAATCCTACACATAAAATAATGCATACCATAAGTGCAAACCAAATGCGTATTAGTGACATAACTCTCATTTTCATCCCTCTTTCATATCTTTGACTTCACTATTTATCATACAAAATAAGGATTAAGATAGAGTAAATTTGAGGTAAAGAAACGTAAAGAAGGAGCACTTATCCTCCCAAATAAGTGCTCCTTTCTATATAAAGAGAGATTTAATGCATGGTTAAACGATACATATTATTATAAATATACTTCTTAAGCGAAAATTAGTAAATTCGGAATACAGATAGTGTTGCTGTTGTATCGCCTGTGTTTGGAATAGAAATAGTGTTTGCTGTAGGCTGTATAGCAATCGTTGTACCAGCTTGTAAAGTAACAATTGTAGAGAAAGAAACAGCACTACCGATAACGTTAGTTGAGAAATTACGAGTAGGTGGTTGACCATTGAATGAAATACCGAATCCAAATGGTGAAGACCCTGGGAAAGTTGTAGACGCTGAGAAACTAATATCATATACGCCTGTTTCTAAAATCGTTAAAGTATCTGAAGTATCATTGAAAGAGATATTAGTTAATTCAAACACTTGATTGAATTGAAGGTTTGTTCCAGGTGATATAGTTTGTGGATTTGAGTTTCCGATTGCCGCGATCGTTACAGGAATTGGTGTACCCGCTGGTCCGGTTGCACCAGTAGCACCTTGAGCACCAGTAGCACCTGTTGCGCCTGCTGGTCCTTGAACACCTTGAGGTCCTTGAGCCCCCGTAGCGCCAGTAGCCCCTGCTGGTCCTTGAACACCTTGAGGTCCTTGAGCCCCCGTAGCGCCAGTAGCGCCTGCTGGCCCTTGAATACCTTGAGGTCCTTGAGCACCCGTAGCGCCTGCTGGCCCTTGAACACCTTGAGGTCCTTGAGCCCCCGTAGCGCCAGTAGCCCCCGCAGGTCCTTGAACACCTTGAGGTCCTTGAGCCCCCGTAGCGCCGGTAGCCCCTGCAGGTCCTTGAACACCTTGAGGTCCTTGAGCACCAGTAGCGCCAGTAGCCCCCGCAGGTCCTTGAACACCTTGAGGCCCTTGAGCACCAGTAGCGCCTGCAGGTCCTTGAACGCCTTGAGGTCCAGTAGCCCCCGTAGCGCCAGTAGCGCCTGCTGGCCCTTGAACACCTTGAGGTCCTTGAGCCCCCGTAGCGCCAGTAGCGCCTGCAGGTCCTTGAACGCCTTGAGGTCCAGTAGCCCCTGCTGGCCCCTGAACACCTTGAGGTCCTTGAGCACCAGTAGCGCCTGCAGGTCCTTGAACACCTTGAGGTCCTTGAGCACCAGTAGCGCCTGCAGGTCCTTGAACACCTTGAGGTCCTTGAGCACCAGTAGCGCCGGTAGCGCCTGCTGGCCCTTGAACACCTTGAGGTCCTTGAGCACCAGTAGCGCCTGTTGCGCCTTGAGGTCCTTGAGGTCCAGTAGCACCAGTAGCGCCGGTAGCGCCTGCTGGTCCTTGAACGCCTTGAGGTCCTTGAGCCCCCGTAGCGCCGGTAGCCCCTGCTGGTCCTTGAACACCTTGAGGCCCAGTAGCCCCCGTAGCCCCTGCTGGCCCTTGAATACCTTGAGGTCCTTGAGCACCAGTAGCGCCTGTTGCGCCTTGAGGTCCTTGAGGTCCAGTAGCACCAGTAGCGCCTGCCGGTCCTTGAGCACCAGTAGCACCAGTAGCACCAGTAGCGCCTGCTGGTCCTTGAATGCCTTGAGGTCCTTGAGCACCAGTAGCGCCGGTAGCGCCTGCAGGTCCTTGAACGCCTTGAGGTCCTTGAGCACCAGTAGCGCCGGTAGCCCCTGCTGGTCCTTGAACACCTTGAGGCCCAGTAGCCCCCGTAGCCCCTGCTGGCCCTTGAATACCTTGAGGCCCTTGAGGTCCAGTAGCGCCTTGAACACCTGCCGGTCCTTGAGCGCCTTGAGGTCCTTGAGGTCCAGTAGCGCCGGTAGCGCCGGTAGCACCGGTAGCACCAGTAGCACCAGTAGCGCCTCCACCTCCAAGACAACCTGATCCGTATTGAACTAGGATAGCTTGGATCTCTGTTATGAGTTTAACTAGTTTGTCGGTCGTACAACAATCTACTTTGAATAACTTAGCGATATATAATAAATAATTAAGCAGGCTTTGTAGTTCAACGTACAACGCTCCGCATGAGAAAGGTGTTGTTCTTAAAATAGTTAATAGATTAGCAATGATAGAATTTCCAATTTGTTTTTGTGCTGGAGATAAATCTAAGCAATTGAGAAATTTTTGTAAGTTATTTAGGGCAGCGATTAAGTTATCGATATTATTTTGAGAAGGGTTTTGAAAAACAGCTTGAATAGCTTGGCCAAGAGCTTGAAGAAGTCTAACAAATTCTGTAAGTTCGGACTTAGAGATGTTAATATGACTACAAGCTCTGACTTCGCAACAGTCATTACCATAAAATACTTTTCCTTTATTTTTATTGTTCATCTTTTCATTCCTTTCTTTCATAGAATCAATAGTCATTACTATATATTAAAATGAAATTTATACTAAATCCGTGATGGACAAACTACCATTTCTAAAAAAATAAGAAATTGGCCCGCTTGGCAAACAAATAAGTAAGATATAGAGAAGGTTTCATATAATGTAAAGAAGAAAAGTTCAACATAAAAAACTGCATGTCGATTGTTAAGGGATTTAACAATTGACATGCAGTTCGTGGATTGGATTTTATTTGTCTTGATTTAATCTTTCAAGGGCTGTTTTAGGTAAGATTGGAATTGAAATAGTAAAAGTAGTACCATCTTCATTACTAGTCATTTTTAATGTACCGTTATGATTTTGAATAATTTTTTTCGTTACTGCCAAGCCGAGTCCTGTACCGGAATCTTTTGTTGAGAAGAATGGATCAAAGATATATTCTTGAATCGCTGATGGAATACCAGTCCCATTATCAGTGAAAGTAATACGAACAAAATTATCTAGGCGGTAACTAGTAATTTGGATAGAAAGTTTTTTTTCCCCTTGAGCATCGACAGCGTTCTGGAATAAGTTTAAAAAAACTTGCACAAGTTCATGACGATCAATATGAACTAAAATATCATCTAATTCGGTAGAAAAATTATAATTAATTGAAATGTTATGTAAAAAGACTTCGCTAGCTAGTAACTGTTGAATATACTCACGTAAAAATGTATTAATTGGAAAGGGTTCTCTTGTAAATTCACGTGTTTTTGAAATAGATAAAAATTTTGTAATGATACTATTTGCGCGATCTAATTCAGGAATAAGTAAGTTTTTAAATAGTTCTTTATTAGATGGAGAAACAGTTTCTTGTAAAAATTGTAAATAACCTCGTACGGTTGTAAGAGGATTACGGACTTCATGTGCAATACCAGCTGCGATTCGCCCTGCTAACGAAAATTTTTCTGCATCACGTTCTGTGTTTAAATAATGAAAGACACTAATAACTCTAAAAATTTCTCCGTTATAATCACGAATAATTCGGTTATTTAAAATACCATAGTTTTTGTCTAAAACTTCTTCATTATATATTTCTGTGCCTGTTTTTAATGTTTCAAGAGCTTTAATTTTTTCTTCAGGTAATTTTAGTAATTGTTGAATTGGCTTTCCGATTATATCATTTCGTACTACACCAAAATCATCTGCCGCAGCCTGATTACATAAAGTTATATTTCCTTTATTATCAACAAAGGTTACATGATGTGAAAAAGCATCAAAAATATGAACAAAGTATGTTTCAAGTTGTTTAAATAAAAATAATGAATCGCAAGTAAGCTGAAAATCAGCCTCTTTATTCTCTTTTTGTATGTTTTGAATAGAATGAGTTGATCTCGTTTTCTTTATTTGTAAACCAATCTGTGGATTTTTATATGTGAAATGATGTGGTAATTGATTCACAAGTTCTTCATAAAAACGTACTTTATTTTCTAATTCTTCTATTCGTTTTTCATGAGACACAATATCATCTTTTGGAAGCATAAATAAATAACCCCTCAATTTAAAAATTCTTCCATCTAGTATATCATATTTTTATACGGATACTCTTAAAGAAGGGACTACTTAATGAAATTGATTGGTCGAAGTGTTCAGGAAGTGAGTAGAATGGATAGTAGGTGAAGTTAAAAAGGGAGGAATATATTTGCTTTTCATTGGAGTAACAGGGTGGGGAGATCATGATTCTTTATATATAGACCCCTATGAAAATAGAAATAAATTACGAACATATAGTGAGTATTTCCCTATAGTAGAAGTGGATAGTTCATTTTATGCGATGCAACCTGCACGAAACTATACAAAATGGGCAATGGAAACACCGAAAGATTTTTCTTTTATCGTCAAAGCATATCAAGGAATGACAGGACATATGAAAGGTGAAGTTCCTTTTTCTACGTTCGATGAGATGTTTGATGTATATAAACAATCTATTCTTCCTTTAATTGAAGCTGGTAAATTAAAAACGATTTTATTTCAATATCCACCATGGTTTGATTGTAAAAAGAAAAATGTAGATTTTCTTCGATATACGAAAGAAAAAATGGAAGGTTTGCCGTGTGCAATAGAATTTCGAAATCAAACATGGTTTTATCCAGAAATGAGAGATAAGACATTACAGTTTCTAGAGCAAGAAAAATGGATTCATACAATTTGTGATGAGCCACAGGCAGGGATGGGTTCAGTACCACTCGTATTAGAAGTAACGAATGCAGAGATGGTGTTAATACGTTTTCATGGCCGAAATGTTCATGGCTGGCTTGATAAAGGGGAAAATTGGAGAGCGGTTCGTTGCTTATATCGCTACAACAATAAAGAATTAGAAGAATGGGTAGAAAGACTAGAACAATTAAAAAAGAAGACAAAGGACATATACGTATTATTTAACAATAATTCAGGCGGAGATGCAGCTGATAATGCGAAACAGCTTATGAAAATGATGAACATTACATATGGTGAGCCAAAGCCTGAGCAATTAAATTTGTTTGAGTGATAATAAACAAGAAAGGCACTGTACAAACAGGGGGAATGTACAGTGCCTTTCTATATGAAAAAGAGGGGTAACAATGTTACTGAGCGTTTGGTTGATTCATCAATTGTTGGCTTCGTAATAAATGATAATGGTTATCATTATCATTGTCAATGGTTTTCCTGAAAATAAATAAAAAATTTTTTATGGGATAGTAACGATAGGGAGATCCCTAATAGGAGTTTGGCTAAAGTAAAGAATTGTTTCGAGGTAGATTTCCTGCAAACCCCTGATAAAGTGAAACTTTAATCAGGGGGGGGTTGTTCATCCCCCCACTGATTATCAGCCCTCACCAATCGGGCTTTTACGGGCAGCCCGACCTCCATCTAACTTCTTTGCTTCCGCTGAATTTTGAGGTGGGGGTCTTACTGCCCGTTAATGCGGGATAAAGTATAAAAAAAGAACAGCAATTAATGCTGTTCTTTGCTAGTGATGAATTGTTGTAAATCAAAAGGAGTTATCGCTTGGATAAATTCTTTTGAGATAAGTGTTTGAACAAGAGTACTCTCAGAAATAGAAGCACCTGTTTTCTTTTCATAAGCTTGTTTCAATAAATCAAGTTTTTCAGCCGTTTCTTTCGGTAATTCAATTGTTAAAGTGTTCATAATTTCTCCCCCTTACTATTAGAGTACCACTACAATATAGGAGAGACAAGAAAAGAGAATGTGAAACATAAAAAAGGTTACCATTTATAAATGGTAACCTTTTTTATGTATAAGAGTTATTAAGCAATACCGATATACTTTAAAGTTTTTGATGGAGTACTATGATCAAAGAAGTGTTGTAAAAATGCGATATCAACACCTGATTTGTATGCGCAATATCCCCAAGTTTTTCGAAGTGTATGTGAGCTAATCCCTTCTAATCCAACTTCTTTTGCAGCTTTGTTTAAAATGTACCACGCATGTTGTCTCGTAATAGATTTTGTTCCTTTTTGAGACTTTAACAATGGTTCATTACGTTTCCAAGTTTTACGTTCTTTCATGTAGTCTTCGATCGCGTGCTGTAAGTCTTCATTTACAGCAAACCATTTATGTTTCTTTACTTTTTCATTGTAAAATAAAATGGAATGGCGAACATTTTCGTTTTCATCGATTACATCACTAACTTTTAATTGTAAGATTTCACTTACTTTTAAGCCAGAATTTACAGCTAATACGAATAATAAGCCATCACGTTTCGAAGATTGTAAAAGTATATTTTTGATAGTTTCTAATTGTTTTTCGTTTTGAATAGGTTGTCCTGCTTGTTTCATTTCACGCACTCTCCTCTTTTATATGTGTAAAGGAAAGGATTAACTTGTTCTTACTATAAAGGGAGAGTGTGAATTTCATGTGAACTCCTAGTGAAATTAAGACAAATTATTTGACTTCTTTTACTTTTTGTAAATTAAAGTAGAATACAACACTATTAGTCGTATTATATACACCGTACTCGGCATGGTGTAGGTCTAAAATATTTTTAACAATAGATAATCCAAGACCAGTACCACCAGTATGACGGCTACGCGATGCATCTAAACGGTAGAAACGATCCCAAATTTTTTCAAGACTGTCTTCTGGAATAGGGTTTCCTGTGTTTTCTATTTCAACTTTTACTGTATCTTCCATTTCTATAACGGAGACTTGTATTTTTTCTCCATCTGGCGTATAGCGAATTGCATTGCTAAGTAAGTTCACAACGACTTGCTCAATACGACTACGGTTCGCTTGAACAAATATAGAAGAGTCTCCATCTATGTTCACTTGTAAATGCTTTTCTTCCATGCTAAATAATAACTTTGTATAGACTTGTTGAATTAATTCACCGATCGAGAATGTCGTCATATCTAGTTTGTACGTACCTGACTCTAATTTTGCTAATTCTAACATTTCAACAATAAGTCTGTTCATGTTTTCGGTTTCTTCTAAAATAACATCTGTGTAATACGTCGTATCTTTACTAACGCCATCTTTAATTCCTTCTGCGAAACTTCTAATTACACTAAGTGGTGTTTTTAATTCGTGCGATACACCAGAAATGAATTCTTTTCGCGTTTTCTCTAATTGACGTTCACGTTCAATATCTTGTTGTAATTTTGTATTGGCAACATTTAATCGATCGATTCGGTCTTTTAAGTTTACAGATAACGTATTAATACTACCGGAAAGCCCGCCAATCTCATCGTCTGCTGTTACAGGTAACTTCTCGCTAAAATCAAAATTGGCCATTTTCTTTGTAACGCGATTCATTTTAATTAATGGCTTCACAATGATTTTTGAGTAGTAGAAGGATAATAAAATAATTACGAGAAATACGATGATTAAGGCATAGACATAATAATCCTTTAAAACGAGCATCGCTTCATTAACAGGTTGTAAAGATGCTATCGCAAAAGCGTATTCTGTAATTTTTTCATTTTCCACAATAGGTTTTACAAAGATGCTATTTTTTATATTCTCTCCACCATCTATTATATAAGTGTTCAATTGGTGCGGGTTAGCAGTGCCATTTCTAATAATGTCTGCAAAATATTGAACGGCTTGTAATGTTTCAAAATCATTTGCAAGGCGAACCTCGGCTTTTGACGGAAGCTGTAATTTAGATACAATACCAGTAAACTCAATTTGAGTCACAGTTTTGGATCGGCTTGTAAGTCTATTTTTAGTAGAATTGCCATTAATGGATTGAAAATCTGAATTGAAACGTTCGTTTTGCCATCGATTATAATTTGTTGTCAATTCTAGTGGGGTTATTGTTTTCCCTCGTAGCAAACCGACGACGTTTATCATGCCATCTTTTTTCAATCCTAAGTTTTCAAATTTCTTATATTCTTCGGGCGTTAAAAGATTATTGAGTGGAATGAAATATGTTTCATTATTTTTAGGATTAATGACATCAATGTAGTAATTGTTATCACTTTTAATAATGCCCTCAGAATTTAAAAATTGCATATCAGCATTTGTTTTATCATGAAATTCTTGTTTTAGTTTTCTAATTTCCTCAGGATCTTTATCACTTTTTTCATAATTAGCTACGAATTTTTCAAAAGCTGTTTGGACGGTTTTTACTTTTTTATTAATATAAAATTTCTCTAAAAATAGAGATTGTCCTAAGAAAAAAAGGAGGAATATGATTGTAAATAATGTCGATGTTAATAAGAATAGTTTAAAGACGATACTTCTGTTTTTCACTGCGTCACCTCTTGTGAGAAATACTGTAAATGATTTCTTAATTATAACAAACGTTACAAAAAAGTAGAGGAGAAAATCTGTCTCTTCTGAAAGTAGTTTTTAATAAAAAGTCACATAAAAAGAACTCGACAGACGTATGACGAGTTCTTTAATGTATTATTGTTGAATTGCTGCATCTAAAGCGATTTCAATCATTTCGTTAAATGTAGTTTGACGCTCTTCAGATGTTGTTTCTTCACCAGTGAAGATGTGATCACTTACTGTTAAGACAGATAATGCATTTACACCGTATTTCGCTGCTAATGTGTAAAGCGCAGTTGTTTCCATTTCTACTGCTAGTACACCGTAATCTCCAAGCTTTTTCACCATGTCCATGCTCTCACGGTAAAATACATCTGCTGTTAAAACGTTACCAACACGAACGTGTAGGCCTTTTTCAGTTCCAGCATCGTAAGCTTTCTTTAGAAGGTCGAAGTTTGCAGCTGGTGCAAAATCAAATCCTGGGAATGTTAAACGGTTCATATTAGAATCCGTACAAGCTGTCATTGCAATAATAACGTCACGTACTTTTACGTCTTTTTGAATAGCACCGCAAGTTCCAACGCGAATTAAATTTTTAACTCCGTAGCTTTGGATTAATTCGTTTACATAAATAGAAATAGAAGGAACACCCATACCTGTACCTTGCACAGATACACGTTTTCCTTTATAAGTTCCAGTGAATCCTAACATTCCACGAACGTTATTATAGCAAGTAACGTCCTCTAGAAATGTTTCAGCAATATATTTTGCACGCAATGGATCACCAGGTAATAGAATAGATTCAGCGATTTCGCCTTGTTTTGCTTCAATATGTACACTCATGAAAAGTCCTCCTTATAATGTATTGATAGAAATCAATATCATTTGCATTATACACTATGAATCCTTTCAATTAAAATCTTTTTTATCCTTTGTAATATGTGCAAAACAGAAGGATTTCATAAATCATAATCTAGAATATATATGAAAGAAGTTTTGTATGAATAGAGACTATAAAAATGGTAGGTGATGTTTTGAAAAATCTTGTCATTGGACTTGTTGCTTTGTTATTTGTTGTAGTAGGCGGATTTTACATAAAAAAGTATCAGGAAACTACAGAGACTGTAGGTGATGTTCAGGAAGTAAAATGGGATGTGTCAAATGGAAAAGGAAATGAGAAAGCAGATATTGTGTTTCAATTATTAAATAATAAAAATAGCGAAGTACGTGGTGTGAATGATCAAATTCGGGCAGTTATTGTAGACGGACAATTAAAACATGTACAACAAATGAAACCTGCATTCGTAGGAAATGGATCATATAAGGTATCTTCTAAAATAGCGAAAGATGAAGGCTATACAATATTTTTATATGAAGACAAAAATAAGTCTGTGCAATCATTTGCGAAGAAAGATTTTGGGAAGGAAATAGAGGAGAAAAATAAGAAAAAAGTAAAGTTTCCAATCGATAGTGTACTTACAAAAAAAATAGGGGAGTATGAAGTTTCTCTTTTATTTGGTGCACTGCATCCGAATGAACCAGTGACGTTAACATTTCAATTTCAAGCGAAAAAGGGTGAGAAATTGAAATTACATGCAGAGAGAGGAGAAGTGGAGGCGCTCTATATCGTGGACGAAACGAGAGAAAACTTTTTATATGCAATTCCTGTTGATACAGATGAGCAATTACAATATCGCATTACATTTCCTGCTGAAGGAACGTACAAAATATGGGGAGATTTCTATATAAATGGTAAGAAATATGAAAAAGAATTTATTGTACAAGTTCAAAAAAGAAAAAACAGCTAACTATTTAGCTGTTTTTTCTTTTTCCTATTAATTTTGTTACAGAGAGCATTGTAATTGGTAAAGAATGATTCTTTCTAAATGCTAAATATTTACCGCTCCATGTTGGTTTATATTTTTCTTTAAAATGTCGTAACCCGCTGAAACTATATGTGTAACGAACATTATTAAAGATGGCAGCAGCAACCCGTTCAGACCAGAAAGATTGTGTCGATAAACCTACATTTGAAAGTGGTGCCATACCAATATTAAAGGAGTGGTATTCATTTTCTTTTGCCCACTGGAATAGGTGGATGAAAATTGCATCCATAATGCCGCTAGGCGCATCTGGATAATAGCGCATTAAATCAACAGACAATGATCCGTTTTGATATACGGGCATAAATGTCGTGAATGCAATGATTTTTCCATCTGCATCAGATAATGTAGCGATAGGAGCACGGCTAATATATTCACGATCAAAGTATCCGAGTGAGAAACTTTTCTCTTTTTTTCCACCGAGCCACGCATCTGAAACTTTTTTTAATTCTTCAAATAGTTCATCTGAGAACGGCGGCTGGTGAATAGAGAATGTATAGCCTTCTCGTTCAAAACGGTTGAAAGTCGCTCGCATACCGGCACGTTTTTTTCCTGTTATTGTAAATGTATTCAAATCAACGACAGCTTCTTCACCAAGCTTAAAGAAGTTGTAACCAAAATCATGATATAAACTCATCCATTTACTTTCGATTTGGTAGAATACACAAATGTATCCAAATCGGTCAGCTTCAGCTAAAAACTCTTGTAACACAGTACGGTAGGAGGAAGGATCTCCAATTGGATCACCTAGCACAACAAGACGTTTTCCAGTTATAGAGAAGAGAAGGAGCGCTTTCCCATCACTACTAAAGAAGAATTGTTTATCGCCTAAGAAACCTAAATGACTAAGTACATTTCCACCATGTTCATCTAAAAAGTTTTGTAATCTTTTATCATTAGCTGGTTGCCCGGGAAATTCATTTCTATAACGATTAGCAATGAGTGAGCCAATCAGTAAAAATGTAGGAACGAAAAAGGCAGCTGCTAATGCACTTCGTTTTACTTGCGTAATATTACGAACGACAAAATCAGGTTTAAAAGCTTCTTTTGCACCTGCAAATAAAATACCTAAGTTTTTATATAAATATAAAGTTATAAGTAAGAATATAAAAACTTTTACGATATCAGAAAGTGAGACTTCCATTTTCTCGCGTACAAATCTTTTACGAAGCATATATAATACAGCGAGTACAATTAATAAAATAAACGTTTCTTCAATATCAATCCCTTTTAGCGTATTAAAGATAGCTGCTCCGATTAAAGAAATAATCGTCATATAGTAAGAACGCTTTGTTCCATAATATATGCCTCGTGAAAGGATCAGGAGGAGAATACCGAATGTTAGTGATAAGCTAAAAGAAAATTGAATAAGATGTTTTGGAGCTAGAATATGTAAGGCGTGTGCTCTGTTTATACTTGTCGGTAGAATGGTCGATAAAATAACCATTAATCCAGCAAATACTGTTAAAGCAGCAGAGGCCCACGAACCTAGTTTTCCTAGAAAATCACGCTGCAAAGTCCATATAACACCAGTTGTTTCTAATGCAGGCGCAATAAAAGGTTTGTCTTCAAACTTTTTAATGGCCACGCCTGTCATTTCAAAAGCTGCAAAAATAAGACCAAGGCAGAATGGTAAAATGTAATAGACGAGGCGATATAATAACATAGCAGGTAGTAATACACCTGTATCAATGCCATACTGTCCGAGCCCAGTTAAAAAGACAAGATCAAATGAACCAAGTCCACCAGGTACAAGACTAACAACACCAGCTAATGCAGCAATTACATACACACCTAAAAACTTTTGAAATTCGATATCAATGCCAAATAATATTAGTATGACATACATAACGATACCAGCAGATACCCACTCAACTAATGAAACTAATGAGTATAAAACAGTTGGATTTTTCTCTTCTTCTCCTTCATCTTGTCCTTCGGTTTGCTTTGGTTTTCTATTTTTTAGTTTAGAAAAGCCAATGTATATAGGGACGAAAAGGGCGAAGAAGATAAGAACAGGCCATAGCCACGGTTTTTCATGCAAAATAAAACTTGTGTCTAATATTCCAATAAGACCGAGGAACGAAAGAATAGCGAGTCCGTTAATAAAAGCGGTTGTCATCCAGGCGATACTTTTAATAAGTTTGCCATTTTCTTTTATGTATGGACGATAAAGCATTGTTCGTACACCTGCTCCAACGAGACCACCAAATCCAATAAATCCATTTAAAGTATTAGCAATCCATGAGATACGAAAAATCTTTTGGACAGGTATATCAGCTTTTAAATAACGAAGCATAACATAGTCATAAAAGAACATTGTTGATACGGCAAATGCACCAAGTGTAATTGCTAAAAAGACTCCTCCGGTTGGAATGTTTTTAATTGTATTAATTGCTTCTAAAAAAGAAATGCCTGCTAATTCTTTTTTTGCTTGAAAGAATACAATTGTTAATACAACAAATGGGAAGATAATTTTCCCGATTTGTAAGAAACGTTTCCATGAAAACGACATAAATACAACTCTCCTTGTATAAGAAAACTGAGACAATAATATTATTATGACAAACTTCAAGAAAAATAAAAAGGTAAATTCCTGTATAAGGAAGCTATTTTTTATAAGGGTTATATTTAAAAGAGTATTTCGTTTGTCAGAAAATTAAGTTAAAATAAGTTGAAAGAAGGAAGAGAGGGGAATTAGATGATTATAATAGGTTATGCAGGGTATGAGCTAGAGAAAGCAAAACCTAATACGTCAGAAGATTTTTTTAATAGATCTGAAGTGACATATATATTAAATGATAAAGAAAGAACCTTTTCTGTTTTATATGTTCGGTATTTTGAAGAAGTTTTACAAGAAATTACTCCTTTTGAAGGAAATCCAGTATGTAAAGTAGAAAATCAAGACATATATTTGCGGGATATTGTAGCGATATGTTGTTTACTGAAAGAGAATGAGCTTCGTATGCAAAAACGTTTGTATTTAAATAATATAGAAGAATTCCAACAATATTTTGATGAGGAAATAGTGGTGAAAGTACAAGAAATATTGGCTGAATTACATAAAAATAAAAGAGTAGAAATAGCGTGAAATGGCAAAGGAGAGGGAAAAATGTCTAATCTAATGGTGGAAAATCAAACAGAACAAGTTTCTATGTTTTTAGAAGATGTTATTCATTTGATAACCAATTATGTAAATTATCATACGTTGCCTTCTTTATTAGAAGAGACACCGGCAGGAAACGAACAATATTATAAAGGGTTATTAGCGTCAATAAGACGTCTTCTCGTTTTTTGTGAAGAAGGGCATGATGCATGTTTTGTTTTGTTAAATAGCCAGCCATTTCGAAAGACAGCAGCTGAAAAGATTTTATATAAAATTTATCATCAAGTAATTGCAGAGTTTTTTTCACCAAAGAGTGATCATTGGTATGAAAATAGTCGGTCTGCTTATACAGGGAAAAACTCCATCGTTTTTCAACAAACACCACCTGCATCTGTAGAGGAAGTAATGAAGAGCTTAGAGGGGAAATTCCAATTGATGCGTGAAGAATTAGAATATTATGAGACGGATTATCAAACAAAGATGTTACACAAATATTAACTGCGAAAAAGAAGCTGAGGGGACTTAGCTTCTTTTCCTTTTGTACAGTTATATAAGAGATTTCCTTTGAATATATTTAAGGGGATAGCATTAAGGAGGTGTAACATGAGTCAGCAAGGTGTATTCACAGATTACTTTCATGAAGTAGAAAGCTGGTGTGAAAGTGTTCTTCACGTATTAGATAGCCGTGCAATGGAAGTGTATGATGTCCATATGCTTGCTTATAAAATTCAAACGTTATTAGACCGTATGAAAGAGCATGAGTATGATACAGATGCAGAGTTTATGTATGAAATAAGTGATGATGTAGAACATATTCAGCATCATTTGCAGGAAGTATTCGTGCAGGGGGAAGAGGAATATGAACTATGTGAAAGAGGGGATAGTGAACGAGCTGTTCCAATTGGAGGGCATACACTCCCACCACTACCTTATCCATATAATGCGTTAGAACCGTATATTTCTAGAGAAATTATGATGTTACACCATGATAAACATCATCGTAGTTACGTGGAAGGATTAAATAAGGCAGAGAAGATGATGGAAGAAGCGAGAAAAACAAATCAATTTGATTTAATTAAGCATTGGGAAAGAGAAGCTGCTTTTCATGGATCAGGTCATTACTTGCACACAATATTTTGGAATAACATGAAAAAAGGTGGCGGCGGAAGTCCAAGAGGGGCTCTTTCACACCGGATTGAACAAGATTTTGGAAGTTTCTTGCGTTTTCAAAAACATTTTACAGAAGCAGCCTCTAAAGTGGAAGGTTCAGGATGGGCAATTCTCGTTTGGGTTCCCCGATCGGGAAGATTAGAAATTTTACAGAGTACACTTCATCAATTATTTACACAATGGGATACGATACCGCTCCTTGTACTAGACGTGTGGGAACATGCGTATTATTTACAATACCAAAATCGAAAAGATGAATATATTAAAAATTGGTGGAATGTTGTAAATTGGCCGGATGTAGAAAAAAGATTTGAAAGTGCAAAACAAATAGAATGGACACCTTATTAGACGCAGGTTCTCTGCGTCTTTTTTATTGGAAGGAGAGGGAGATTTCGTTCATATTTTAAAAGGCCAAGCATACACTTGTACAAAAAGTGCCAAAAGGACGTGGGGGGAAATATGAGACGAATTTGTGTAATCATTACGCTTCTTATTATGTACGCAAGCGTTATACCAATTCCTACATATGCAAAGATGAACAGCAATGTCAGTGCTCGTAATGCTGTATTAATGGAACAACATTCTGGACGTGTATTATACGGAAAAGCAGAACATGAGCCGCAAAAAATTGCTAGTATAACAAAAATTATGACAGCCTTATTAGCTGCTGAATCAGGAAAGATGAAAGAAAGGGTATTAGTAAGTAATGAAGCGGTCAGGGTCGAAGGATCTGCAATTTATTTAAAGCCTGGGCAAAAAGTGAAGCTAGAGGATTTAGTATACGGACTTATGCTTAGATCTGGTAATGACGCAGCACAAGTAATTGCTGAAAATGTAGGAGGGAGTATAGAAGGGTTCGTATATTTAATGAATGAAAAGGCGAAACAGATTGGAATGAAAGATACTCACTTTTCAAACCCACATGGTTTGGATGGAGATGGATCTCATTATTCGTCGGCCTATGACATGGCACTTTTAACGAGATATGCAATGGGGAACGAGACTTTTAAGAAAATTTTTGGAACAAAAACGTATAAATCAGATTCGTGGGATTATCCGTGGAAAAACAAACATAAACTTGTGACGTCGTATTATGAATTTGCAACAGGGGGAAAAACAGGTTTTACGAAGAAAGCAGGAAGAACGCTTGTTACAACAGCATCAAAAGATGGACTAGATCTAATTGTCGTAACTTTGAGCGCTTCTAGCGATTGGGATGATCATATGAATTTATTTGATAAAGGTTTTGACCGTTTCGAACAAACAAAAGTTTTAGGACAAGGAGCACTTGCTGAAATAACCGAAAAGAAATACGCCAATCATGTTTACACGAAAAATAGTTTTTCAGTACCTTTAACTGAAGAGGAAAAAAAGAGCGTAGTATTAAAAGTTGAACTAGATAAAAGTGCAAAGCTTGTGGATGGAGTAAAGGTTGGAAAGACAGACATTTATGTTGGCAATGAGAAAGTTGGAGAACGGAATTTATTTTATAGTAAACGAAAGTTAGTAGCTACAACGGGAATGTACTGGAATAATGTGAAAGAAATTTTTTCTTACATGATAGGTGTTGGGAACGATGGTTAATCTCGTATGGGTAGCGATGGCTGTCATTGGGATTGTGTATGCGATGATAAATGGAACGATGGAAGCAATAAATAAAGCTGTATTTGATGGAGCAAAAGACGCAGTAACAATTTGTATAGGACTGATTAGTGTTTTAGTATTTTGGCTCGGCTTAATGAAAATTGCAGAGGAAGCTGGGTTGTTAAAAAAGTTAGTGGCACTTTTTATGCCGATAGTAAAAAGGTTGTTTCCAGAAATACCGAAGGATCATCCGTCAATGGGATTTATTTTATCAAATATGATGGCAAATTTTTTTGGATTAGGTAATGCAGCGACCCCTCTTGGCATTAAAGCGATGGAACAATTGAAAGAGTTAAATGGAGGGAAGGATTCGGCGAGTCGTTCTATGGTAACGTTTTTAGCATTAAATACATCAGCGATTACTTTAATTCCTACGACCGTCATTTCGATTCGAATGACGTATGAATCAGCAAATCCCACCGAAATCGTTGGGGTAACATTCATTGCACAAGTACTCTCTATGATCGGAGCGATTTGGATTGACCGCTATTTTTACCGAAGAAGGAGTAGGAAGGGGCGGAAAAAATGAGCATTGTCAATACGATATCATTATGGGTAATTCCTTGTGTCATTGGTTTTATCCTTTTATATGGAACGATAAAGAAAGTTCCGACGTATGAATCGTTCGTTGAGGGAGGAAAAGAAGGGATTCAAATTGCAATTTCCATTTTACCGTTTATGGTTGGAATGCTCGTATCTATTTCTATATTTCGAGCTTCAGGTGCATTAGATGCAATGATATCAGTGATGAAGCCGATGTTAGATTTAATTCATGTCCCAGCAGAAATTGTTCCACTAGCACTTATACGTCCTATTTCGGGCTCTGCTGGTTTAAGTATTACGACCGATTTAATTGCGACGTATGGACCAGACTCGTTCATTGGGCGATTGGCTTCTACGATGCAAGGGAGTACAGATACGACTTTTTATATTTTAACAGTATACTTCGGAGCTGTTGGAATTAGAAAAATGGGAGATGCATTAAAAGTAGGACTTTTTGCCGATTTAATCGGAATTATTTGTTCGATTGTGTTTGTTTCTTTAATGTTTAAGTAATACTATTCATTTTTTATGCTATTTCGCTTATAATACGTATACGACCACTATTAAGGTGTTGCTTAATAGTGGTTTTTTTATGCGGTATTTTTGACAAAATAATGAACTTTTATTGTGAGCAATATGAAAAATATGGACAATAATAAAAGGTAAAAACATGGTTTGACCTTTATATGTTTATTATCATCGCTATGTTGTTTAAGTAAGATGGAGCGAAAAGCCGTCAAGTGTATGCGGTTGCCAAGTCTTTCTAATGTAAGGTAAGATAAATTCGAGGTGAAAAAAAGAAATGGAACGATTACAAAAAGTGATTGCGCAAGCAGGTATTGCATCGAGAAGAAAGGCTGAGGAATTAATTCAGCAAGGAAAAGTGAAAGTTAACGGAAAAATAGTGAAGGAGTTAGGAACGAAAGTAACTCCTCAAGATAAAGTAGAAGTAAATAACATCCCTCTTGAAAAAGAAGAACCTGTTTATTTTTTACTATATAAACCAACTGGCGTAATTTCAAGTGTATCAGATGATAAAGGAAGAAGTGTTGTAACAGACTTTTTCCCAGAAATTACACAACGTTTATTCCCAATCGGACGTTTAGATTATGATACGTCTGGCGTATTATTAATGACAAACGATGGGGACTTCGCAAACGTATTAATGCACCCTAGATATAAAGTTGAAAAAACATATGTTGCAAAAATAAAAGGGCCTCTAACAGGTGAAAAAATCCGCATGTTAGAACGTGGTGTGACGTTAGAAGACGGAAAAACAGCACCAGCGCGTGTGAAGATTATTTCTTGGGACAAGCGTAAAGAAATGGCGATTGTACAACTAACAATTCATGAAGGACGTAACCGTCAAGTACGTCGTATGTTTGAAGCTTTAGACTGTAAAGTAGTGAAACTAAAGCGTGAACGCTACGCCTTTTTAGAAGTGGGTAGCTTGCGACCTGGTGATGCAAGAGAATTGACACCACATGAGGTGAAACAATTACGTGCATTGGCTTCCACAAAGCCTCGCTAATCGATATTGTGAAACTTTCACCAGTGGAATGTTCCGCTGGTGATTTATTAAAAAATACATATATTCATCACTCGTCGAAGAGAGGGGAAACAATATGAAGAAAAATCGCTTATTATTTCGCGTTATCATTCTGCTCATTTTAAGCGGTGCTGTAGGATTTACACTTTATCAAGGATTCTTTGCTGATAAAGAGAAAATGCAAATTGGAAAAGAAGCGCCTAACTTTGTTGTGACGGATTTAGAAGGAAAGAAAATTGAACTAAAAGATTTAAAGGGAAAAGGTGTATTTTTAAATTTTTGGGGTACGTGGTGTAAACCTTGTGAGAAAGAAATGCCTTATATGAATGAACTATACCCAAAGTATAAAGAAAAAGGCGTTGAAATTATTGCGTTAGATGCAGATGAGACGGACATCGCAGTAAAGAATTTTGTGAACCAATACGGTTTGAAATTCCCAGTTGCCATTGATAAAGGACAAAAAATTATAGGAACATACGGAGTAGGACCACTACCAACAAGCTTCTTGATTGATAAAGATGGAAAAGTAGTGGAGCAAATTATAGGTGAACAAACGAAAGAACAGTTAGAAGGATATTTAAAGAAAATTACTCCGTAATAAAGAAAGCCTTTACATAAGAGGTGCGTGTCTATAGTGCCTCTGGTTTAAAAATTCTGAGTATTGCGGTAACTTGAGGTTAGAATATACAATAGTACATATAGATACAGGGGCGGTGAGAGTGTTGAAAGAAATTAAATGTGAATGTGGACATGTGAATCCGATAGGAACCGTTTTTTGTGAAGCTTGTGGGAAACCATTTGAAAGCAATGAAAATATAAAACTATTGGATATGCGCTATGAGGGGAGTGCTCGGAGATCTCTCACGCAAACAAAAACGATAGTCGATAAAATTTGGAGCTTTTTTTCTTCTGTAAAAGTGGGTGTATGGCTAATTGTAATCACTTTAGCGGCATCGGCGATAGGAACTATTTTTCCGCAAGAAATGTACATAACTCCAGGAATTGCACCAGCTGAATATTATAAACAAGAATATGGGTTTTTAGGACAATTATACTATCAATTAGGATTTAATAATTTATACGGTTCATGGTGGTATATGATTTTGATTGCTTCTATCGGTATTTCACTTGTGATATGTAGTTTAGACCGCGTTATTCCACTTTATAAAGCTTTAAAAAAACAAGGGGTTAAAAGACATCCTAGCTTTTTAAAGAGACAAAGATTATACGGCACTGGTGCACCGCAAGATGGTGACCTGGAAAGAGTGCAAAAGAATTTAAAGAAAGTGAACTATAATGTGAAAGTGGAAGACGGAAACATTTTAGCGGAAAAGGGACGTTTCTCACGTTGGGGTCCATATGTAAATCATATCGGTCTTATCATCTTTTTATTCGGTGCGATGCTTCGTTTTTTACCAAGTATGTACGTAGACGAAGCGCTTTGGTTACGTGATGGTGAAACGAAAGAAATACCAGGAACGGATGGGCAATACTATTTAAAAAATGAGAAGTTTATAAAGGAAGTTTATGATAAAAGTAAGGATAAAGAAGTTTTTGATGAAGCAATTGACCGTGTAGGCGATAAAATGATTGCGAAAAACTTCCAAACGAATGCCATATTGTATAAAGCAATAGGTGAAAATATAGCAGGAGAAAAACCGAAATTAGAAAAAGTAAAAGAAGCGGAAATTCGAGTGAATGAACCGTTGAAATTTGATCAATTTGCAGTGTATCAAGTGGATTACAAAGAAAGTGAATTTAAAAGTATGTCCTTTAACTTGCAAAATAAAGAAAATAATCAAAAATGGGGACCGATTAAAGTCAATTTAACGAATCCTATAGAAAAATATGATTTAGGAAATGGTTATTCTTTAGAACTATTAAACTATTTCCCAGATTTTTATTTTGATGAGAATGGAAGACCAAATACAAAAACGAAATTACCAAACAATCCAGCATTCGTATTTAAAATGTTTACACCTGAAACACCAGATGGTGAAGTGAGTTTTGTTGGTATACAGCAAAATATAGAAGCTGATGGGAATAACAAATATAAAATGTCCTTTGCAGGTGTGGAAATGCAAAATGCAACAGCACTTACTGTAAGGAAAGATTTAACGCTTTGGATTCTCGGTATTGGAGGATTTATATTTATGGTTGGTGTGATTCAAGGTATGTATTGGAATCATCGCCGTATTTGGATACAACGCGTTAATGATGAATGGTGGATTGCAGGACATACGAATAAAAATTGGTTCGGTTTAAAGAAAGATATTGAAAGAGTACTAGAAGGTACAGCAATTCCGCAACCAAATGATAAAGTAGTCGATAAAAAAATTAGTTAAGGTGGGGAAATGATATGGTGCAAATAAGTAGTAACTTTCTCTTTACCGCATTTATTTTATATTTAATTGCAACTCTATTTTTCGGGGGAGCAATTAAAGAAAAGGGTCATAAATGGGCAAATGTAGGAATAACGATTACAATTTTAGGGTTTATTGCACAAACAGTTTATTTTGTAACAAGGTGGATCGCATCAGGTCATGCGCCAGTAAGTAACTTTTTTGAATTTGGTACGTTTTTCGGTATGATGCTTGTAGGAGCATTTATTGTTATGTATTTTATGTACCGCGTAAGTATAATTGGGCTCTTTGCATTACCAGTTGCGCTTTTATTAATTGCCTACGCGAGTATGTTTCCGAGGGAAATATCACCGCTTATTCCATCTTTAAAAAGTAATTGGTTACATATTCACGTGACGACTGCAGCAGCAGGACAAGCAATCTTAGCGATTAGTTTTATTACGGGCGTTATGTATCTATTGAAAAATGTAGATCAATCAACGAGAAGCAAACGTACATTTTGGTTAGAAACGGTCGTGTTCACGCTTGTTTGTACAGTTGGGTTTATTGGAGTGACAACGGTATTTTCTAGTATGAAATATGAAGCGAAGTTTCAATGGGTTGATAAAAATGAACAACAAGTGGAAATGAAGTACAATCTTCCGGCTTTAGTAGCGCCGCATGAAGGGAAGTTGCTGACAGAAAATAAATTAGAGCCGACAGTTGAAGTTCCAGCGATTGTAAATGCGAAAAAATTAAATACTGTTATTTGGTCAGTGTTAGTTGGAACGTTACTGTATATCGTATTAAGGCTAATTTTACGTAAAAGAGTATCAGCGGCACTTCAGCCGTTAGTGAAAAATACGAACAGCGATTTGTTAGATGAAATTGGATATCGTTCTATTGCAATTGGATTCCCAGTTTTCACGTTAGGTGCATTAATTTTCGCCATGATTTGGGCTCAAATAGCATGGACACGCTTTTGGGGATGGGATCCGAAAGAGGTTTGGGCGCTTATTACTTGGCTCTTTTATGCTGCGGTATTACATTTACGTTTATCAAAAGGATGGCACGGAGAGAAGTCAGCGTGGTTAGCGGTAATTGGTTTTGCAATCATTATGTTTAACTTTATTGTAGTAAACTTAATTATCGCGGGTTTACATTCATACGCATAGAGAAATAAAATAGGAGAGTGTATGTCACTTTCCTATTTTATTTTTGTCAACTTTTCTTCTTTTTTGAGAAAAACATGACAAAGTAGCAGTTGATTTTGTAAAATGATGTCGAGGACATTATATACTGTTCAAAAAAAATACATAGTTTTGGAAAAAAATTGAACAAACTTTATTATTCTTGTGAAGCATAGTATGGAAAGTGAAACATTTAGAGGATTGCTTAAATAAACGAGAATAGCGCAACATAATAGTATAGAAGGGTAGGTGTGAACCGTTGTGGTAAAAGTACGCAACGGGTAGAAATGGAAAATGAATCAAGAATTTTAATTGTAGACGATGAGGATCGTATTCGTCGTTTGTTGAAAATGTATTTAGAAAGAGAACAATACACAATTGAAGAAGCAGACAATGGTGATACAGCTTTAGAAATGGCGTTGCAAAATGATTATGATTTAATCCTATTAGATCTTATGATGCCTGGTAAAGATGGTATTGAAGTATGTAAAGGGGTTCGTGAGAAGAAAGCAACGCCAATTATTATGTTGACAGCAAAAGGTGAAGAAGTAAATCGAGTACAAGGATTTGAGGTAGGAACTGATGATTATATTGTGAAACCATTTAGCCCACGTGAAGTAGTGCTTCGAGTGAAAGCGGTCTTACGCCGTTCTGTACCAACAACATTCTTTACACAAGATACAACGACAAAAGATGTTACTGTGTTCCCTCATTTAACAATTGATAATGATGCACACCGTGTTACAGCAGATGGGAATGAAGTGAATTTAACCCCGAAAGAGTACGAATTACTATTATTCTTAGCGAAAGCGCCTGATAAGGTATTTGATCGTGAGCAATTGTTAAAAGAAGTATGGCAATATGAATTCTTCGGAGATTTACGTACAGTTGATACGCATGTAAAGCGTTTACGTGAGAAGTTAAGCAAAAAATCACCAGATGCTGCGAAGATGATTGTTACCGTTTGGGGCGTAGGTTACAAGTTTGAGGTTGTGAACGACTGATGCTTTGGAGAAGTGTAGTAGGGAAGTTATGGATGACCATATTACTTCTCGTTTCGTTCGTGCTTGGATTTGTTGCGATTTTACTTTCACAGTTTTTTAGAACATATTATGTAGATATGAGTGAAGCTAGGCTTCAAAAAGTTGCAACAAGTGTTTCAGAGTTAATTGAAGAAGGTGCCGATGTAAAAACGATTGAGAATATCGCGTACAAATTCTCTGACCCACTTTCAAGGATCATTATTGTAGAAGATGGTAAAGAAATATCTTCTTCACCGAAACAAGAAGGATTAGTCACTCTTACAATGGATGATTTGAAAGAAGATAAAGAATTAGCGGCTGTTTTTACAGACAAAAAAGAAATTAAAAATAACATTAGAAAAGCCTCTAATAGTAGAAAGAATAAAAATACTGAAAATGATATTATGATTGTCGGAAAACCAGTGCAGTCAAAAAATGAAAGTGCAGTGTTTGTATACGAATCTTTACAAGTACCGATACAAGGTATGGAAAGAACGACTGATTTTATATTCTTATCAGCAGGGATTGCGATTATATTAACAACTTTCTTTGCATTCTTCTTATCTACTCGAATTACAGCGCCACTTCGTAAAATGCGTGAGGTTGCTTTTGAGGTGTCGCGTGGGAAGTTTGATGCGAAAGCTCCTATGGTATCTCAGGACGAGATTGGTGAGCTTGCAACAGCCTTAAATCAAATGGGGAAACAGTTGAAGTTTAATATGAATGCCCTGCAGCAAGAGAAAGAGCAGTTAGCTAGTATTTTAAGTAGTATGGCAGATGGGGTTATTACATTAAATCAAGAGGGTGAAGTCGTTGTAATCAATCCGCCGGCTGAACATTTCTTACAAGTTTGGCAAGAAGAAAAAGAGATAGAGCTCAGTAAAAAACTACCTTCTGAACTTGTTGAACTATTCCATCTCGTTGTAGAAAGCGAACAACAACAAGTGGTTGAAATTAATTTACAAAAAGGTAACTATGTAGTTCTTATGACGCCGCTTTACAATCAAACGAAAATTCGCGGGGCTGTAGCTGTATTGCGTGATATGACGGAAGAACGCCGTCTTGAGAAGATGCGTCAAGACTTTATTGCGAACGTATCACATGAACTTCGTACACCGATGGTCATGCTTCAAGGGTATAGTGAAGCAATTTTAGATGATATTGTACAAACGAAAGAAGAAATTAATGAGTTTGTTCAAATCATTTATGATGAATCCGTTCGTTTAGGTAAACTTGTAAATGAATTATTAGATTTAGCGCGCATGGAAAGTGGTAATGTAGAGTTACATATAGGTGAAGTTGATATTCATCCTTTTGTTGAAAAAATAGGTCGTAAATTCCAAGGGATTGCGAAGGATAAAGAAGTCGCGTTAACAGTTGATTTCAAAGATCAAATTGAGCAGTACCCGTTTGATGCAGATCGTATGGAACAAGTATTGACGAATTTAATTGATAACGCAATACGTCATACGAACGCAGGCGGACATGTAACGCTTGTAATTGATACGAAAAATAATGGTCTTATTTTTGAAGTGCAAGATTCAGGCGCCGGTATTCCAGAAGAAGATATTCCATTTTTATTTGATCGTTTCTATAAAGCTGATAAAGCAAGAACACGTGGAAAAAAAGGTGGAACAGGACTCGGGCTTGCGATTGCAAAAAATATTGTGCAAGGCCATGATGGGAAAATTGCTGTTTCAAGTGTTGTTGGAGAGGGAACTACATTCTCTGTCTATTTACCGAATCGTATAATTTAGATATTTGTTTTTAAAGTTGATAATGAATAAAGTTCTACTGTTTTTTATTTTTTTGTAAAATCAATTAAATAAATAATAGTAGAACTTTTTTTCTAACTTAGTCGAATGAAGAATAATGAGAGGGGTGTCGTAAAGCGATGAAATTATATACAAAAACAGGAGATAAAGGAACAACAAGTGTAATAGGTGGCAGAGTGGATAAAGATAATATCCGAGTGGAAGCATATGGCACGATAGATGAGGCGAATTCTCATATTGGATATGCGATGACGAAACTACAAGGCGGGGTTTTCGGAGATATTTACAATGAACTTGAAACGATTCAACATGAACTATTTGATTGCGGGGGAGACTTGGCGATAGTAGGTGAGAAAATTCCTTATAAAGTAAAAATTGAAATGGTCGAAAACTTAGAAAGTAGGATTGATTCGTATATAGAAGAAGCACCGCCGCTAGAACGTTTTATTTTACCAGGTGGAAGCGAGTCGGCAGCTGCTATTCATATTGCACGTACAGTTGTAAGGCGAGCAGAACGATGTATCGTGTCCCTGCAAAAAGAAGGAGAAATAAATGAAGTTGTTCTAAAGTATGTCAATAGATTATCTGACTATTTATTTGCAGTAGCTAGAGTAATAAACGCTCGATTACAAGTAAAAGATGTAGAGTATAATCGCAGTGCAATCGTTTTTCGTGATAAGAAAGAGAAGGAAGTGGAGTGATTCACTTTCTTTTTTTGTATACTTTTTTCTGTAATATACCAAAATAGAGAAGGTATGGTCGTAATTAGAAAACGGAGGATGTATATGAAAGCTTTAAAATACGGCGTCATGTTATTGACAGTACTGTTTTTATCTCAATTACATGTGTACGCAGAGGGAAATCAATGGGCATGGCCTGTTGAAGGACAGATAAGTGATTATTTTGGGACAAGGCACGGAAAACACTACGGTATAGATATAGCGGCACCGATCGGCACGCCTGTGTCAGCTATTCAAGAAGGGAAGGTAACAAAGTCTTATTATTCAAGTAGTTATGGAAACGTTATATTTATTAAACATGGAGAATATGAGGCTGTGTATGCACATTTAAATAAGAGATATGTAGTTCAAGGGGATTATATTTCAAAGGGAGAAATAATTGGAGAAGTAGGAAATACAGGAGAATCCCGAGGTGCACACTTACATTTAGAAGTTCATCAAGGAAAATGGACGATGGCAAAAAAGAATGCGATGAATCCATTGCTTGTTTTACATGAACAAAGAAATGAAACAGTTTCTTCATCGTTATACGTTGTCCAAAAAGGTGATACTCTAGTTAGCATTGCACGGAAATTTAGAATGTCCGTTAAGGAAATTCAAGAAAAAAATGGGTTGCAACAAGAGCTCATTTATCCAAATCAACAATTATATGTAAAGTAAAAAAAGAGCTAGTTACTAGCTCTTTTTTACCAAAAAATAAAGACACATATAAATCCAGAAATAGCTAAGTAGCTATATAAGTAAAATACTTTCGCTCTTGTTTTTTCGTTTGTTCGAAATAGTACAATAGTCGGTTCAATTAAACCAATTGTCAAACAAAGTAAACCAAGAAGCATACAACCGATTGAAATAGAGTACAGGGCGATTTGTGGTCCTTGAAATGGAATCATCCATTTTAATAAAAATGCAATGAGTGCAGTATAGCAAATGCTGCCGATGTATTTATTCAATGGTGCATTAGAACGGAAACCAGGAAGCTTTTTTAAGAAAGAGCGGGAAACAACTTCAGTTTGTAAAGATGTATGCTCTTCGATTATTTTTTGAGCTTCTTTTCCTTTTTGGAAAAGGGATAATATCCAGTTTCGCTCACCTTGGAAAATAAATTGTGAAGTTGTCAAATAATGATCAACCTTCACTTTATTCCAATTCTTCCATGGATGGCGCTCACATAATTTTAATTTACTTTCTGTCTTTTTATCATACTGATAAATACTGATGCCATCTTCATCGAAAGCAGCATAGTATGTCTCACTTGAGAATGTGCCTAAATCAATTGGACAGTAGAAAAGTAATTCTTTTTTTAAGTAAAAGTATTCTTTCCTTAAGTTTTTTTTCATTGTTTCTCGAATAGAGTGTCTCTTTTCTTTCTTCATGACATTTCCTCCATAATCCAGAAAATGTTCTTATCTTAACAATTCAACATCTTATCACTTTTAATTATATATGACTAGGGGATTCATAGGAGAAATGCCGAATACTAAAAAATATGGGGTGTATTGTAAAATATAATGTATGATTTTGGTTATGTAAAATTAATAACTTATTTTTAATAAGTTACACTTTTTTTGTTCACAATACGATCATGTTGTTGTATAATGAAGTGGAAAATAGAATATCGGTCTATCTTCGGGGCAGGGTGAAAATCCCGACCGGCGGTGATGAACTATATGTGATTTTGTTCTAAGCCCGCGAGCCGTTAAGGCAGGATTTGGTGTGATTCCAAAGCCGACAGTACAGTCTGGATGGGAGAAGATGGAGGTTCAAGCGTTCAAAAAAGATAAGTATTTGAACGTCTGTTTGATGTGCCTTAAATTCTCCCTTTGTGTAAAACACAAAGGGTTTTTTCGTTCTATGAAAAAGTAGGCATAGCAGAACCTTTCCACTTTCCATGAGATGATCGATGGAAAAGGAGAGAGAAAGATGAAACAAAAAAACAGTGTAGTGCAGATGGTGAGTGTAGCGATGCTAAGTAGTATTGCATATTTACTGATGATGTTGGATTTCCCATTCCCAGGGCTTCCGCCATTTTTAAAAATTGATTTTAGTGATGTACCAGCTCTAATTGCTGCAATTATTTTCGGACCAGTTGCAGGGATAATTGTAGAAGCGATAAAGAATATTTTACATTACGGGATTCAAGGGAGTTTAACGGGAGTACCAGTTGGAGAAATTGCTAACTTTATTGCAGGATGTTTATTTATTGGACCAGCAGCTTTCTTATTTAGGAAGTATCGTACTGTTAAGAGTTTAACGACAGGATTAATGCTAGGGACAATTACAATGGCTCTTATTATGAGCGTATTAAATTACATCATCATATTCCCAGCTTACACTTGGTTTTTAAATTCACCAGCTATGTCTAGCGAAGCGATAAAAACAACGGTTGTAACGGCAATCTTACCATTTAATTTGATTAAAGGAATTGTTGTGACAATTGTATTTGTAGCGTTATTCTCACGCCTGAAAGTATGGGTGTTTGCAAAAATGAAAAATGCATAAAATATAAAATAAAACCATTAGTAGTATGTAACTACTAATGGTTTTTTAATAAGGAGAATGAAAATAGAAAACAAAAAATACCCCTCAAAGGAATGAGGGGTATTTTTTGAAGTTAATAAAAGACTATTCGAATTTTAAAGCATCGCCGTCGAATGATTCGTCAGCAACTTTAATTGAGTCAGTTGGACAACCTTCGAATGCATCCATCATATCTTCAAGTAATACATCTGGAATTTCAACGATACCTTGGTTATCGTCTAATGTTACGAATGCAATACCTTCATCATCATAGTCATAAATGTCTGGTGCAGCAGCGCCACAAGCACCACATGCGATACAAGTATCTTTATCAACGATTGTATATTTTGCCATCTTTTTTCCCTCCTGATAATATGTATGTGAAAAGCTCGCCATAAAAATTATAACCTTATTGTAAAACGGTTTTTAAAACTTTTCAACATAAAATTATAATGATAATCCTTATCAATTAGAGTGTCAACTAATTTCTGCATTATGTCATAAGATTTTCAAAATACGTAAATGTTATTTCGTTTGGTACAATAGAATATATACAAGTACATATTGCCAATATGATAAGTTTAATGAGTAACTAAGTTAGATTGAAAGGTGGAAGCGGTAATGCAACTACAATATACTGTATTGTATTGTTTAAAACAATTGAATGGTGAAAGGACCGTTTCTTCTATTTATTATTTATTAAAGGGAAAACGTTCTTCGCAAACGTTACAAGATGGAAATATGTTCCGAATTTCTTTTTTGTTTGGAATATATAAATCGCTAAATAGAGCTGAATATGATCGTGAAGTTGCAAAGTTGTTGCAAGCAGATTTGATTCAAGAGATACATGAAAATACATATTTGTTAACACCTAAAGGTAAAATGCAGTTACATACATGGGAGGAAGGGTATGCTTTTCCAGCGCATTTACATGGTTTGCACTATGGTGAATTAGGTGAAACATTTTGGAAAAGATTATCCTTAATTATTCAAACTATATCTAATTTACAACAGAATAATACGAAGTTTATTCCTATTCAACAAGATACAGAAATAATGGTTTGGGTGAAACGCTTTTTAACAGGTATGCCGTATAGGCGTAGTGAATTGGCAAAAGGATTATGGAAAGAAATATATACTCTTTTAAGGAAATGTGATGTGGTAGAAGCAACGATTGTAACATATAGATTAACAGGATATGAACGTATCGGTTGTACATTGCAGCAGTTAGCAGAAATTACGAGACGAGATGTTTTCAGGGTGTACTTTTTATTTTGGGGTACAATTCATTTCCTTATACAAGAAGTTCGCGATTATGAAAATGAATTTCCGTTATTATCTGAGATTATCTCTTATCCAAATGAGAGAGCTGAATTATTTAGTTTATCAACGAAAAAAACATATAATTTTTGGAGGCAAGGGCGCTCATTAGAAGAAATAGCGACAATTAGAAATCTAAAGGTTGCAACGATAGAAGATCATTTTGTTGAAATTGCTTTGCGAGAAAGAGATTTTTCAATTGAAATGTTTATGGAAAAAGACAAAATAGATAAAGTAACAGAAGTAATTGATGCATTACAAACACGTAAGCTGCGTGAGTTGAAACAAGCGGTTGGAGAGGATATCTCTTATTTTGAAGTTCGTCTTGTATTGGCGCGGATGGAGGGTATAAATGAAACTTGAGGAATATTTATATAGGTGGTTTGGATATTCTGAATTTCGTCCAGGTCAAAAAGGAGTCATTACAGATTTATTGGAAGGAAAAGATGTTATAGCGATGCTTCCGACCGGAAGAGGGAAGTCTATGTGCTATCAACTTCCAGGGCTTATGCAAGAAGGGACAGTACTTGTTGTATCACCATTATTATCTTTGATGGAAGATCAGGTTACACAATTAAAATATGTTGTGAAAAACCGAGTGATAGCATTTAATAGTTTTCGGACATTACAGGAAAAAAGAGAAGCGATGAAAAGATTAGCTTCTTATAAATTTATTTTTGTATCACCAGAGATGTTGCAGTCGGAATTGTTAATAAGAGAATTGAAGAAAGTTCATATTTCATTATTTGTTGTGGATGAAGCTCATTGTATTTCGCAATGGGGTTATGATTTTAGACCAGATTATAAAAAACTAAATGTAGTTATTAAGAATATCGGGTCTCCTACGGTGCTAGCATTAACTGCAACAGCGACGAAAGATGTACTCCGAGATATAGCAGAGAGTTTGAATTTGGAGAATGTGACGCAGCATGTATACTCTATTGATCGTCCAAATATAGCAATGGAAGTACAATTTGTAGAGACGATAGAAGAGAAGAAAGAGGCGCTTTTGGACCAGGTGATGTATTTACAAGGGCCGGGGATTGTATATTGTTCAAGCAGAGCGTGGACAGAACGTTTAACGGAATATTTAAGAGGAAAAGGCGTTACTGGTGTCGCTTTCTATCATGGTGGTATGGAACATGAAGAGCGTATGTTAATTCAACAGCAGTTTATGAATGACCAATTGCAGCTTGTAATATGTACAAGTGCTTTTGGTATGGGAGTAAATAAATCGAACACGAGATATATTATTCATTTTCACTATCCGACTAATATAGCTTCTTATTTACAAGAAATCGGAAGAGCTGGAAGAGATGGTGAACCAAGTATAGCTATTTTACTATGCAGTCCGTTAGATCACGATTTACCAATTTCAATAATTGAAGATGAATTGCCAAGCCAGTCGCAAATACAATTTTTATTTTCTTTACTACAGGAAAGAATGTTTCAAACGAAAGAATTACCAATAGAAGAGGTAGAAGAAATTTGTTATAATGCAGCAAGATTTAATGAACAATATTGGCGTTTCATCCGCTATCATCTTGAACAGCTTGGAATCATACAACAACGAAAACTAATATTAGAGAGCTTGTCAGATGAAATTATGAACAGATTAATAGCTGAAGTAGAAATCAGGTTACGTAATAAATATAGTGAGCTAGAAAACATGAAATCATGGATACAAGTGAAAGGATGTAGACGTGAATATTTATTGCAACAGTTCGGTTACAGAAAAGAGGGCGAGTTAAAGAATTGCTGCGACTATTGTCATATTACAAAAACAGATTATAAAAAAAGACAAGCGCAACAATCGGATTTCGACTATAATTGGGAAACAGAGTTACAAAAGCTTTTCGGTCTAGAAAAGATGGGGGAATGATGAACATTCAAAGGCATAATATTGAAGATATGAGTCCGAAAGAAATAAGGCTGAATCTGTATATCACACAGTTCATTATTATTGGTATCGGTTGTTTACTAGCATATATACTATTCCGAGATATCAAATCGGTGTATAGTCTGTGGAAATGGGAACCGGTGTCTATACTTATAATAGGTGGCTTGTTAGCAATTGGTATTGTGTTATTAGATTATGTTGCAATGCGGGTGTTTCCAGAGTCTTGGTTTGATGATGGTGGTATTAACGATAGGATGTTTCAAGGGATGTCAGTTATGCATCTACTCGTTATTACGTTCATTATCGGCTTTGCAGAAGAATTTTTATTTAGAGGTGTAGTGCAGACGCACTTTGGAATTGTAATAGCGAGTTTTGTATTTGCAGTGTTACATATTCGGTATATAAAAAAGCCATTTTTGTTTTGTTTCGTCTGTTTCATTAGTTTTGTCTTTGGTTACGTATTTGAATGGACAGGAAATTTGTTTATAACAATCTTTGCACACTTTCTTGTTGATTTTATAATGGGACTCCAATTAAGAAAATAAATGGAAGGTGGTGGTGAACAACATGAGGAAACGAATTCCTGATTTTGAAGAGGAATTAGAAGTTGAGCGAGTGGAAGAAAAAGAAGGTTTACCGCCGCGTAGTGAAATTCATAGAAATAAAGAAAAAAAACAAAAGTTTAAAATGAATCATATTTTCGTTCGAGTTTTAACATTTCTATTCATATTACTACCAATTAGCATCTTATGGTATACAGATAAATATATTCAGGTGAAAAGTGATAGTAATAACGCTGGAAAAAGTGCATTTGAGGTTATTTTTTTTGATTCAGCTAAATCTGGGTCCGAGGCATCATCTGAGAAAGTCGTCACGCATACGGTGAAAGAGGGAGAAACTTTAGAAAGTATAGCGAAGCAATATTTTTCAGATGAAACTGGGATCGAAGTGATTAAAAAGTATAATGATTTAAAAAAAGATGAAGTGAATGTAGGTCAAGAATTAAAAATTCCGATAAAAGATAAGTCCACAAAGCGAGAAAGTTAGTAAAATACTTACTATAAAAACTGAGGATTATCTTTATGAGGAGGGGAGTAAAAATATATGATATGGATTATCTTATTAAGTACTCTCGTTTGTATTGGTATTATAATGCTTCTTGTAATGTATACAGAAGCAATGCGTAATACGGTGCTAGAACATACTTTAATATTTGAAGAATTTCCGAAAAGTTTTCAAAAAGTAAATGTATTTTTTATATCTGATATTCATAGAAGGGTCATTTCGAATTCGTTAATTGAACAAGTAAAAGGAAGAGTTGATCTTGTAATTATTGGTGGTGATTTAGCGGAAAAAGGTGTCCCTTTATCGAAAATCTCTGCAAATATACAAAAGCTAAGAGCGATAGCTCCTGTATATTTTGTATGGGGAAATAATGATTATGAAATTGAATATCATGAATTAGATGCTTTGTTATTAGAAAATAATGTGAAAGTTTTAGATAATACAAGAGTTGTATTTGAGTCTGAATTAGGAGAGAAAATTTGTTTGCTCGGTGTAGATGATGTTGGTTTGGAACGTGATCGTTTAGATTTAGCGTTGGCTGATTGTAAAGAAGATGGTTTTCGTATATTAATTAGCCACAACCCTGATATAATAAATAAAATGTCTGGAAAAGAACAAATTTCACTTGTGCTAAGTGGACATACACATGGAGGGCAGATTCGATTATTCCCATCTAAAAAATATTTAAAAGGTGGCGTATATAAGCATTCAAATATAACTCTTTTTGTTAGTAATGGGTATGGAACAACGTTGATTCCACTTCGCTTCCGAGCACCTGCTCAAACACATATTATTACGTTATGCGGAGGGAAATGATGCCAACTCTAAACGGAAAATATAACATAAAAGCTGTTTCAAAAATAATTGGAGTTCAACCAAGTACGCTTCGTGCATGGGAAAGAAGATATCAAATGATTGCCCCAAAGCGGAATCATGCGGGGCATCGATTATATACAGAAGAGCATATTCAAATTTTGAAATGGTTAATGGACAAGGTTTCTTCCGGCATGATGATTGGACAAGCAGTTCAATTATTAGAAGGGAATCGTTTGCAGAATAGTGTTCAAAATGAAATACATTACGATAGAGAAGTTGTTTTAGTGGACGATTTACTACAAGCTTTGTTAAAATTTGATGAAATTACAACTTCTGCATTGTTAAACGAGGCTTTTAGTATTTATGCAACAGAAAAAGTTATCGCAAGTATTGTTCTTCAAGTGTCAAATAAATTGTTAACGTTAAAAAATAATAATGAAGTTACAATGGTGCAATTCCAATATGTCGTATCATTTTTACAAACGCGTCTAGGGATGGTATATCATAATGCATCATCGTTTTCTTCTATACACAAAGTTGTTGTGTTAGAAAGTAATATGTTGAAAGGGTTTGTTTTCTCAACGTATTTACGATTAAAAGGATATGAGGTGATATATATTAGGGCAAGCTTAGCGGAAGATAGTATTACGTTAGCTGTTGAGCAAATAAGACCTAAATATGTAGTAATCTCTTTTGATGACGGACGAGAACTGAAGAACGCAACGAGCTACTTGAGTTTGTTGCAAGAAAAAAGTGAAAACCTTTCTGTTGGGGTTATAGGAGAAATAGGTGCTGGAGATCAGTTGAACATTCAAACAAGCCTAATTGGTGATACGAAAGAAGAATGGGATGATTGGTTAAAAATGTTAGAATAGTTGTTCGAAAAGAACCATCTATTTTCTATTTCATATAATAAAAATTATATTCATTGGTTGCGTAGGGAGGGTATGAGATGAGGCTGGAACGATTAAATTACAATAAGATAAAAATTTTCTTAACATTTGATGATTTATCTGAACGAGGATTAACGAAAGAAGATTTGTGGAGAAATGCACCGAAAGTACAGCAATTATTTCGTGATATGATGCAAGAAGCAAATAAAGAATTGGGATTTGAAGCGGATGGCCCGATTGCAGTTGAAGTATTTTCTCTACAAGCGCAAGGAATGGTCGTAATTGTAACGAAAGAACATCAAGAAGCGGATACAGATGATGAGTTCCGTGACGAATTTATTGAAATGCAAGTGACTCTAGATGAAAGCGAGCATATCCTTTATGAGTTTGCTACACTAGATGACGTAATTAACCTGTCGAATCGTTTATATAACCTTGATGTAACTGGCGGAAAATTATATACGTGGGATGGGCGTTTCTATCTTTGGATGGAAGAAGAGGAGCAAATACAATTACTGAAGGCAGATTTTATAGCTATTTTAGCGGAATATGGTAATCCGTCTACAGCAACTATTTATCGTCTAATGGAGTATGGTAAAGAATTAATGGCTTCTCAAGCAATTGAACAAATACACAATTACTTTGTGAAAAAACAAAACCTTAGCTAATATAACATAGCTAAGGTTTTGTTTTTTATTTTACTTAAATGTATCTTTTTAAAGTGCTGTGTTTAAGTGAAATAAAAAATATTTAAATATTTAAGTATTTTACTTTTCTAAAAGCAATAAAAGGACTATAATGATAGTGAAAACGCTTGCAAAACAAAATACTTTGTATATATTTGTTAGCGTTTTCTATTGCATTCCAAATTTAACGGTGTATACTAGGCAATGAAGGTTTACTAAACAAGTGAAATTACAGGGGGTTTACTTACTATGGTAGCCGAAAAGGGAACTCAAACAAAAACACAACAACAAAGGGAACAACATTTTGAACTATTGAATTCAACACAAATTGTTATTAGTGAAGCGTTAGAAAAATTGGGTTATCCAAACGAAGTATATGAATTATTAAAAGAGCCAATTCGTATGATGACAGTGAAAATACCAGTTCGTATGGATGACGGGACTGTTAAAATATTTACAGGATATCGTGCGCAACATAATGATGCTGTTGGTCCAACGAAAGGTGGAATTCGCTTCCATCCGAATGTAACAGAAAATGAAGTGAAAGCACTTTCAATTTGGATGAGTTTAAAATGTGGTATTGTTGATTTACCATATGGCGGAGGTAAAGGTGGAATTATCTGTGACCCGCGTGAAATGTCATTCCGTGAGTTAGAAAGATTAAGCCGCGGTTATGTACGAGCAATTAGCCAAATCGTAGGACCGACGAAAGATATTCCAGCTCCAGATGTATTCACAAACTCTCAAATTATGGCATGGATGATGGATGAGTATAGCCGTATTGACGAATTTAATTCACCAGGATTTATTACAGGTAAGCCACTTGTATTAGGTGGATCACATGGACGTGAAACAGCAACAGCGAAAGGTGTTACAATTTGTATTCGCGAAGCTGCAAAAAAACGCGACATTGATATTAAAGGTGCACGCGTTGTTGTTCAAGGATTCGGTAATGCTGGTAGCTTCTTAGCTAAATTTATGCATGATGCAGGTGCGAAAGTTATTGCGATCTCAGATGCTTACGGCGCATTACATGATCCAAACGGATTAGATATTGATTATTTATTAGACCGTCGTGATAGCTTCGGTACAGTAACAAAACTATTTAATAATACAATTTCAAACAAAGAATTGTTAGAACTTGATTGCGACATTTTAGTTCCAGCTGCAATTGAGAACCAAATTACAGAAGAAAATGCTAATGATATTAAAGCAAAAATCGTTGTTGAAGCTGCAAATGGTCCAACAACATTAGAAGCAACTAAAATTTTAACAGATCGCGGAATTTTACTTGTTCCAGACGTATTAGCAAGTGCTGGTGGGGTAACAGTATCTTACTTTGAGTGGGTACAAAATAACCAAGGTTACTACTGGACTGAAGAAGAAGTAGAACAACGTTTAGAAAAAGTAATGGTAAGATCGTTTGATTCTATTTATGAAACAGCACAAGTTCGTAAAGTGAACATGCGTTTAGCGGCGTATATGGTCGGTGTTCGTAAAATGGCTGAAGCAAGTCGCTTTAGAGGTTGGGTATAATATTATATTGTGAGAAAACGTGATTCCTTTCGAGGGGATCACGTTTTTTTGTTGAAGTATTAGAGTGAGGTGTTGTGTATGGAAAATAAAATGATGGAACGAGTAGAACAATTAGAAGAAAAGGTTAAGAGGTTAGAGGGAGAACTTGCAAGAACGACGAAAGCCAAAAAGACAAGTATTGTTCGGGTGTTCGGGGAAGGGCTACTGTTTTTAATATTTGGTGCGGTTGTAGTAGGGCCAATTATCGCCTTTGTAATCACGATTCTTACTGGATTTGCCGAAAAATAAAATAAAAACAAAAAGAACGCTTGTTCTATACGAACAAACGTGCTATAATCTCCTTAGATAAACAAAACGGAAATGATTTTAAGGAGAGATAAATGATGAAAATGACAGTAGACCAAAGATTTATGATGCCAGCGGATGTTGTAGAACGAGTGGAAGTGTTAAGAAACAAACAAAGTAAGCGCGGCACATTATTACAATCAGTAAATAAATTTTTCGGTTTAGATACGAAAGAAGATTGTGTTTGGTTTTACGGTTTTTATGGAGTTGCTGTAAGTATTTTATTATTTATGGTGTTCACATCAAATATTTTCGATTTTCTCTTCGCGTAAGAAATATGCTATAAGGACATTGCTACCGAATACATATATAAAGAAGTAAGGTAATCTTCTGAAGCGGGAGTTGGTAGTAATGGCGATGTTTCCTATAGAGCGTAACTATATTGGATATGGAAGTTCACGACCGGGTATTCCTCTTTCTAAAGTAAGGTTTATTGTAAGCCATGATACGGGGAATCCTGGTAGCAATGCGATTGGGAATCGGGATTATTTTAATGAAATACAGCCGAAAGCTTCGGCACATACATTTATAGATGATAAAACAATATTGGAAATTATTCCTATAAATGAAGTTGCCTACCATGTTCGATATGGTGTGCCGACAGATAATGACTTATATGGGTATGATGCTAATAAGGCTGCCATTGGAGTGGAGCTTTGTTATGGTGGTGATGTTAACTTTTGGGAAGCATATACCCGTTTTACGTGGTATCATGCGTATTTATGTCAAAACTTCGGCTTGAATCCGAAAAAAGATATCGTATCACATAAAACACTTGACCCAGCTAGAAAGATTGATCCTGAAAATGTATTAGGGAAACAAGGTATTAAATTTCAGCAGTTTTTAGCAGATGTCTATCGGATGTACGTTTCGTTTAGATGACAAATATATGAAAAATGAATACAATAAAGATAGGTGCCTACTGCTGTAAGTAGGTTTTTTCTTGTTTTTATAAATAGTGTATTGGTAGAAGACTAGGAGTGAACCGAGTATGCAGAAAGAAACAGCTATTATAATTGGAGGCGGTCCGTGCGGATTAGCAGCAGCAATTTCGTTGCAAAAGGTAGGGATAAATCCGTTAGTAATTGAAAAAGGAAACATTGTAAATGCGATTTATAATTATCCAACTCATCAAACATTTTTCTCCTCTAGTGAAAAATTAGAAATTGGTGATGTAGCTTTTATTACAGAAAATCGTAAGCCTGTTCGAAATCAAGCGCTTGCGTATTATCGTGAAGTAGTAAAGCGTAAATCTGTACGTGTAAATGCTTTTGAACGAGTGGAGAAAGTTCAAAAAGATGGAGAAGTTTTTCAGGTTGAAACGACAAAGCGTGATGGAAGTAAAGAAATATATATAGCGAAATATATTGTTGTAGCAACTGGATATTATGACAATCCAAATTATATGAACGTTCCAGGTGAAGAATTGAAGAAGGTAGCTCACTATTTTAAAGAAGGACATCCTTATTTTGATCGAGATGTAGTAGTTATAGGTGGGAAAAACTCGAGTGTAGATGCCGCGTTAGAGCTTGTTAAAGCTGGTGCGCGTGTAACGGTATTATATCGCGGAAGTGAGTATTCACCAAGCATAAAACCGTGGATTTTGCCAGAGTTTGAGGCGTTAGTCCGAAATGGTACAATTCACATGCATTTCGGGGCTCATGTGAAAGAAATTACTGAACATACATTAACGTATACGGTTGATGGCGAGACAACTACAATCCAAAATGATTTTGTATTTGCGATGACTGGTTATCATCCAGATCATAGCTTCTTAACAAAGATGGGTGTTCGGATTGATGAAGCGACAGGACGTCCAATTTATGCAGAGGATACGATGGAAACGAACGCTGCAAATATTTTCATTGCAGGTGTAATTGCCGCTGGAAATAATGCAAATGAAATATTTATTGAGAACGGTCGATTTCATGGAGATGCAATTGCGCAAACCATCGCAACAAGAGAAATGTAAAAAGAAGCTGTCGAAATAAACTTCGACAGCTTCTTTTTTTAATCATGCATAAACATGTTTTGGATTGTTTCATGAGAAGTTGTATTCTCTAATGCAACTAATAATTTAATACGTGCTTTTTGAGCGTTTAAACCGTATGTGAATACAATACCCATATCTTTTAATTGCTTGCCGCCACCTTCATATGAATATACATCTTGAACGATGCCGTTGAAACAGCGAGAAACTAATACGACGGGAATTCCTTTGTTTATTAATCGTTCTAGACTAGGAAGTGTTCTTGGAGGTAAATTACCTTGTCCAAGTGCTTCAATAACAATCCCGTCTACTGGAAGATTTTCAATTGCTGCTAACAATGTATCGTCCATACCAGCGTACGCTTTTAGAACGACTACATTTTTAGAAATTTTATTTACTGAATATGTTTCGTGATGTACTAAAGCATGGTGGAATACAACGCCGCGCTTTGTTACCATACCAATTGGTCCATACTGTGGACTTTGGAATGTTGCTACATTGCTTGTATGTGTTTTCGTTACGTTTGTAGCGCAATGAATTTCGTCGTTTAATACGACTAAAACACCTTTTTCTGCGGCTTCACTACTGCTAGCGACTTTTACAGCTGATAAGAAGTTATATAGACCATCAGCACCTAATTCATTGCTAGATCGCATTGCACCTGTTACAACGATCGGAATAGTTGCTTGTACTGTTAAATCTAAGAAATAGGCTGTTTCTTCTAATGTATCCGTACCATGCGTAATGACTACGCCATGAATGTTGTCTTGTTTTACTCTTTCATCAATGATGACTTGTAATTGTAACATTTCGCTTGGTGTCATATGAGGAGATGGTAGATGGAACACATCTTCAACGATTAAATCAACATCGCCTTCTAAATCAGGAATGAATTTTAAAAGAGGATTTTTTTCACCTGGTTGTACGACCCCAGTTTCTTTATCTTCCTCCATTGCAATTGTTCCACCTGTGTGTAAAACTAGGATTCTTTTCAATGCTTATACCCCTTTCAAGTAAAAAATACATTTAGAACATAACATGTTTTGAGTAAATTCGACAATGGAAATGTATAAAAGTATGCCTCGAAAATGACAATAAAATGAACTGCTATATGTACGATGTATAAAATAACAAAATGAAATGTAAAAATATAGTATAAGAGGGAGCAATTACGGTGAAAAAGATGGAGAGAATTTTTATTCGTATATTAATAATACAATTTATTTGTCTTTGTGTTGTACAATTATTATTTATACATAAATCATCGGTGAAATATTTATCTAAAATTGTTTATTATGAAGGTGTTATGGTAAAAAACAAAACGAAAATCTTACAGGTGAATAGGTAGTTTTCATTTTCTTCTATGAAGGATTATGCTACAATAATTGAGGATTTAATGACGTGAAGCAAATGAGAAGAAGCAGGAGAATACCTGCTTTTCGTTTTGTTTTATAAGCGAAAAAATGAGGTGTTACGATGGATAAAAGAATTTCAATTGCTATAGATGGTCCAGCAGCTGCTGGAAAAAGTACAGTTGCGAAAGTTGTAGCGAAGAAGCTTTCTTACGTTTATATTGATACAGGCGCAATGTATCGTACGATTACATACGCAGCCCTTGAGCAAAAAGTGGATATTGAAAATGAAGAGCAGCTAATGGAAGTTGTAAAGAATGTGAAAATCGAGTTTCAGCAAGGAGAAAATACACAACTTGTATTTTTAAATGGACAAGATGTTTCGGAAGTCATTCGTACACCTGAGGTGACGAATCGAGTATCGATTGTGGCAAAACATCGCCTTGTTCGTGAAGAAATGGTACGTCGTCAACAAGAGTTAGCGGAAAAAGGCGGCGTTGTAATGGATGGTCGTGATATTGGTACACATGTGTTACCAGATGCTGAAGTGAAGATCTTTATGCTTGCTTCTGTTGAAGAAAGAGCAGAAAGAAGACATTTAGAAAATATGAATAAAGGTTTCGATTCTAATTTAGAGCAGTTAAAAGAAGAAATTGCTCAGCGTGATAAATTAGATTCAGAACGCGAAGTTTCTCCTCTAAAAAAAGCTGATGATGCATTGGAATTAGATACAACTTCTTTATCAATTGAAGAAGTTGTCCAAAAAATTATGGGTATTGTTTCGGGAGTGTTTGCGAAATAAAGAAAGGGGGTAGCCTCTTTCTTTTTTGTTTATATAAAAATGTAAAGGATACGTGAATTGTGAGTCTCTTTCCTTGACAAATGACCGGATTTATAAGAAGTTAGTTAAAGAGGAATAAAACTGTCAGAATATATTCGCTATTATATTTCAAAACATACTTTCTTCAACATGATTTTGCTGTATACTATTTATATAGGTTTAATATATTTTCTAGTGAAATGTATGAAGCTTACGTATGTGATGATAAATTCTTAAACATGCAAATGAAAACAATTGTTTTCATTTCGTATATACATAAAAAATGCTTTGTCAATTCTGTAGGGAGGTATTTCCATGGTAGAGAAAATGAATGAAGAAGTTATGGATTCAAAAGAATTACAAGTTGGTGACGTTGTTACAGGTTCTGTAACGAAAGTTGAAGAGAAACAAGTGCTTGTAAATGTTGGATACAAAACAGATGGCGTAATTCCAATTAGTGAATTAGCTAACGTTCATATTGAAAAAGCAAGCGATGTTGTAGAATTAGATCAAACACTAGAATTAAAGGTTATTAAATTAGAAGAGAATGATCTTGTATTATCTAAACGTGCTGTTGATGCAGAAAAAGCATGGGTAGAATTACAAGAGAAATTTAATTCTGGTCATGTATTTGATGTTACCGTAAAAGATATCGTGAATGGTGGATTAGTTGTGGACCTTGGTGTTCGTGGTTTTATCCCGGCTTCACTTGTAGAAGTACATTATGTAGAAGATTTTACTGACTATAAAGGCAAAACGTTAGCCGTGAAAATTGTTGAATTAGACCGTGAAAAAAATCGTGTAATCCTTTCACATAAAGCGGTAGTAGAATTAGAACTAGATTCTAAGAAGAAAGAAGCGATTTCTTCATTAAAAGAAGGAGACGTTGTTGAAGGAACAGTGCAACGACTAACTGACTTCGGCGCTTTCGTTAACGTTGGGGGCGTGGACGGTTTAGTTCATATTTCACAAATTTCGCACGAACGTGTAGAGCAACCTTCTGAAGTATTAGAGCAAGGTCAAAAGGTAAAAGTAAAGGTATTATCTGTTGATGCTGACACACAACGTATTTCTTTATCAATTAAAGCAGCTCAACCGGGACCTTGGGAAAATGTTGGTGGCGAAGTAAAAGCTGGAGATATTCGTGAAGGAGTAGTAAAGCGTCTTGTTACATTCGGTGCATTCGTTGAAATTTTACCGGGCGTTGAAGGTCTTGTGCATGTATCTCAAATTGCAAATCGTCATGTGAAGAATCCAAATGAAGTATTGGAAATGGGACAAGAAGTAAAAGTGAAAGTGCTTGAAGTGCATGTAGCAGAGAAACGTATTTCTTTAAGTATAAAAGAAGCGCTTGAGGAAAATAATGTAACTGAAGATTATAGTCAGTATGAACCGAATGCTGATTCTGCTACTTTCCAATTAAGTGACATTATTGGTGAACAACTGAAAAAATTAAAAAAATAAAGAGGGGTACAAGTGGTAAGGGCAAAACGTAAATTAGATCATATTGAATACGCTCTTTCTACTGGTCAGTCTCGTACGCATGGCTTTCATGATATTGATTTTGTGCATCAAAGCTTGCCAAATTCAAATTATGACACAATAACATGTGAAACAAAAATCGGCGAACTTTCACTAAGTTCGCCGATTTTTATCAATGCGATGACTGGTGGTGGAGGAGAGAAAACGTTACATATTAATGAGCAATTAGCATATGTAGCGAAACATCATAACCTTGCTATGGCTGTAGGTTCGCAAATGGCGGCGTTAAAAGATGAAAGTGAGGCAGCTTCTTATAAGATTATTAGAAAGGTAAATCCAAATGGTATTTTCTTTGCTAATTTAGGTAGTGAGGCAACTGTTGAACAGGCAGAGCGTGCTGTTGATATGGTTGAAGCGAATGCATTGCAAATTCATTTAAATGTCATACAAGAGTTAACGATGCCAGAAGGAGACCGTGACTTTACTGGTGTACTTCAGCGTATTGAGAAAATTGTTTTAAATAGTAAAGTTCCTGTCATTGTAAAAGAAGTTGGATTTGGGATGAGTAAGGAAACAATGCAACAGTTAGCGAGCATAGGTGTAACGGCAATTGATATTGGCGGACAAGGTGGTACGAATTTTGCTGCTGTTGAAAATGAAAGAAGACAGCGAATGCTTTCTTATTTTAATAACTGGGGCATACAAACAGCTACCTCGATTATTGAAGCAACCTCTACAAATAATAACCTCTCTTTTATTGCATCTGGGGGTATACAAACAGCGCTTGACGTAGCGAAAGCAATCGCATTAGGGGCGAATACAACTGCATTCGCTGGCTATTTTTTACGCATTTTAATGCAAGATGGTATCGAGAAGTTAGTGGATGAAATTGATCTATTACATGCAGACTTGAAATTTATTATGACAGCTCTCGGTGCAAAGACGATAGAAGAGTTACAGTCCGTACCTCTTGTTATAAAGGGCGAAACGTATCATTGGTTAACGCAGCGTGGCATTGATACGACGCATTATAGTAGAAGATAAAAAATCAACCGTTTGGTTGGTTTTTTTTGTATTCTTTTCTTTTTTTAAAATTATAGCGCGGGAAGGGAGCTATTGTTACGTATAATCCTAAAAATGGAAAAAATAGACGTTTTATATTATAATTTAACGATATACAGATGTTTTTGTAGAAGTTTCTTTTGAAGAAGGGGTTATAAAAATGAGGAAATGTAGAAAGTGTACTACTGAATTATTGGAAGAGGCTAGTTTTTGCCATGTTTGTGGAGAGAAATATGGCAAAAGTAAGAAAATATTAATCTCTATTATAAGTCTCATTGCTATTGGGACAATTAGCATAGGTAGTTATTGGTACTATAATAGTTATTCTAATAAGAAGGTTACATCTGCTGAAAAAAGAAATGTAAAACCGAATAATGAAGAAATCAAAAATGAAAAGGTTACTATTTCGGAGAATACGGTAAAGGAAGATTTGATCACGTATGCTAAACTTATTGAAAGTGGTGCAAATGAAAAGGAAAGTGTTGCTGAGGGATTAAAGACGTACTTCGTGGATGCGAATCAAGATGAAGCGTATAAAGATGTAATCGCTTATATAAAATTGTGTAAAGAGAGAAAAGATTTTAAATCAGTAGCACTAGACGTTAAGATAGATGCTATGAAAAAGGATAACGATGAACAAAATGAATTAACTTATTCAATGACATATAAAACGAATTATACGAATGGAAAACCAGAACGCGTGCAAACGTTTCAATATAAGTGGTTGATGATCAAACAAAATAATAGATTGCAATTTAAGAGTCAAAAGAAGCAAGAAAAAACTTACGATAATTTAGGGAATACGGATGTTAATAAAAAAGGAGAAAATGTATCTTCAGATAGTAAAAATACAATAGGACGTATTACGTATAATAGTGATGATGTTAATATCCATGCGCGGAATATAAGAGAAGATACGGCGATTTCTGGATATAATCAAAAAGTAGAAATTTCATTAACTTCAAATGTGCGAGATGGGGGTTCTAGTTCAACGACAGCACAATTGACAATTAAAACGGAGAATATTGCAATCTCAATTGGGAATAAATTGTATAGGAATCCGATAGTAAATGCAGGAAGTGGGATGGAAGCGTTAATATTGCCAAGGGAATTAGGACAAGACAAGAATAATCCATCAGAAGATTCATATGTAAATTATTATTTCGATATACCAAATGATGTGGATTTAAGTACAGCTGAAGTAGTCTTACTTTCTGATCAAGGAAACATCATAGGAAGCAGAAAAGTTAAAAAGGAACGAGAAAATATTGCTGATGTGAAGAAGGAAGTGGAGCGAAGGTTAAAAGAATTAGGGGAGACGAATTATGTACGTGTAGAAGTAAATAGTAAAGATTCTTCTCTTCAAACGTATTATGTTATTACATATTCTAAAAAACCAACAGGTATAGTTACGATTGATGCCACGTCAAGTGATCGGATCTATAATGCTAAAACAAAAGAATTATATTATGAGTAGAAAATATGAAAGAATTATGTAAAAGACGGTTTCGTACAATATCGAAACCGTCTTTTTGTATTCATTAGTGCTGATTCTGTTTTCGAGCTTGCTCAGGTGTATCAAGTCCAGTTGCACCCGGATATTGTAGTGATTGGTCACGATCAGATTCAACGCGGCGAGATTCTCTTAGTTTTCGTTCTTGACGATCTTTACCCATAATGAATAGCACCTCCTTATTAAAAGTGTTGCTGTTATCGGAAAAAACTATGCGTGAAGAAAGTGGATTAACTTTCATAAAAAGTTCCCATAATGGAAAACATAGGAGGTGAAATCATGGAAGGGAGTACTTTTTATTTTGTAGCTTGGATAGGGTGGATTGTTGTAACTTTCTTTATGAAAAAGGACTCTATTCGGTGGAAGATAAGCGCCTGTATATTGATTTTTATTATTTGCTCTCCGTTACATGTAACGATTGCTTCATTCACGGTATCAGTAAATGCACTTTTACTTTCTGGTATAGCTTTTATAGGACTCACGCTCTATTCTATTTGGAAAAAAATATATAGCTTACTTTCGGCACTTATTATTGCAATGTTATATACAAGTTTTCATTTGTTAGAAGTATATGATCCAATTTGGATTGTGGTGGACAGGTTGTTTTTGTTAAGTAGTGCTCTTGTATATGCATCCGTTTTATTACATGAGGATCGCATATTACGACTATGTTCTCTTTATATAGGAATGTTACAGGGAGAATTGTTTGTGACAATTATTTTTCGGAAACTGCATTTTCCTTACGATTACGGTAGTTTAGCGTTTTTTGATATCGTTGCTGTTTCTACATTATTCATGGCAATTTTATTTTGGATTGCGAAAGTCTCCGTACACATGGAACAGTTTAAGAGGAAAACACGTAAAAGAAAGGCGAGGGTAATACATGATTGAATATACACCGGCCATTTTATGCGGCGTAATAGCAGGGACAGTAACGAGAGTGCTCATGCTTCGGACAGATACGCGGCAATATCCGACGAGGCTCCATGGGAAAATTATTCACATTGCGATGGGATTAATTGCAGCGGCTTTAGGAGCAATCGCGATTCCATCCATTTTGAAAAAAGATTTTTCTGCCATTACGTTTCTTACGTTAGCAGCGACACAGTTTCGTGATGTGCGTAACATGGAAAGGAATACACTTCAACAATTAGATGGATATGAGCTTGTACCGCGTGGGAATACATATATTGAAGGAATTGCATTAGTTTTTGAAAGTCGCAACTATTTGGCGATGTTAACGTCGTTTGCAACGACGTTTGCGTATATAGGATTTCGTTCATGGATTGCCGGAGTAATTATGGCCATAATCGCATTTTTTATCGCGAAAACATTAATGTCTGGTAAGAGGTTACATGATCTTGTTGATATCGAGCATGTTCCACTTCGTTTTGAAGGAGCGGGGCTATATATTGATAATATTTACATTATGAATATTGGATTGCCAGCAAGACAAGAGGAAATTATGAAGTATGGAATGGGTTTTATTTTAAGGCCAAAATCAATTGATGCGATGGTGACAATCTCAAACTTAGGGCAACGCCAGGCTATTTTACATGATGTTTCTGTTGCTTTAGGGATTTATAGAGATTCTGGTACGCCGGCACTTGCGCCGCTAGCAAAGCGTGATTTAGAGGATGGCAGGGTTGGAATCTTTGTCTTACCACAAGATCAAGATGTGGAGAAAGCGATAGGTGTCATAGGGAACGTGCCGACGTTAGAAAGTGCTGTTCATATGTCATCGGAAGCCCCGAAAGGAAGGGGAGATAAGAGATGATGTTAGAAAGTGTAATTCTTGCAGTTATTACAACGACTCCGGAGAAATTTGCTGGTGGTGCCCCTCTGTTTACTTGTGAATCGACAGAGGAGTTAGAATTTGTTGCAAATAATTTAGAGGCAATTCTAGATGGCATTGCGCATCGCTTACAAGAGAATGTATATATTATTGTGAAACATTAGCAACGTGTGTTATAATGTGAGGTGTTTTGATACGCTGAGAAATATTCTGGAATGCAAATCCCTTCTTGCACAAAGAAGGGTTTTTTACATAATAAACAGAAGCAAGTTGAAAGGATGAAAGTATATGCCGAAACCAGTAATAGCAATAGTAGGCCGCCCGAACGTAGGGAAATCTACTATTTTCAATAGAATTGTTGGAGAGAGAGTTTCAATTGTAGAAGATATTCCAGGTGTAACGCGCGATCGTATTTACAGCGCTGGAGAATGGTTAAATCATGAATTTAACATTATTGATACAGGTGGAATTGATATTGGAGACGAGCCATTTTTGACACAAATTCGTCAACAAGCTGAAGTAGCGATTGATGAAGCGGATGTTATCATTTTTATGACAAATGGTCGTGACGGTGTAACAGCAGCTGATGAAGAAGTTGCGAAAATATTATATCGTTCAAATAAACCAGTTGTACTTGCAGTAAATAAAGTGGACAATCCGGAAATGCGCAGTGACATTTATGATTTCTATGCATTAGGATTTGGTGAGCCATTCCCAATTTCAGGTACACACGGATTAGGATTAGGTGACTTATTAGACGAAGCTGCACAGCATTTTCCAAAGATTGAAGAAGACGGATATGATGAAGATACAATTCGTTTCTCTTTAATTGGACGTCCAAACGTAGGGAAATCATCACTTGTAAATGCTCTTCTTGGTCAAGAGCGTGTAATTGTTAGTAATGTAGCAGGAACAACTCGTGATGCGGTCGATACACCATATAGTAAAGATGGGAAAGATTATGTAATTATCGATACAGCTGGTATGCGTAAAAAAGGGAAAGTGTATGAAAGTACAGAAAAGTATAGTGTACTTCGTGCACTAAGAGCGATTGAACGTTCTGACGTTGTTTTAGTCGTTTTAGACGGTGAAGAAGGAATTATTGAACAAGATAAAAAAATCGCTGGATACGCTCATGATTCAGGGCGAGCTGTCGTGATCGTTGTAAACAAATGGGACGCAGTGAAAAAAGACGAGAAAACAATGAAAGCATTTGAAGAAAACATCCGTGCTCATTTCCAATTTTTAGAGTACGCACCGATTGTATTCTTATCTGCAAAAACGAGAAAACGTACACAAACGCTAATACCGGTTATCGATCAGGTAAATGAAAGCCATAGTATCCGTATTCAAACGAACGTATTAAATGATGTAATTATGGATGCGGTAGCGATGAATCCAACGCCAACGCATAATGGTAGTCGTCTGAAGATTTTCTATGCAACACAAGTTGCGGTAAAACCACCAACATTTGTTGTGTTTGTAAACGATCCAGAACTATTGCACTTCTCATATGAGCGCTTCTTAAAGAATCGTTTACGTGAATCATTCGGCTTTGTAGGAACACCGATTCACATTATCGCTAGAGCAAGAGACTAATGGAGAGGATGTGATTTTATGACAAAAATCACAGTAGTTGGAGCAGGTAGCTGGGGAACAGCGTTAGCGATGGTATTAGCTGACAATGGGCATGATGTACGTATTTGGGGAAATCGTTCTGAACTTATGGATGAGATTAATACAAAACATGAGAATAGTCGATATCTCCCAGGAATTACATTGCCAAGCACAATCGTAGCCTACTCTTCTTTAGAAGAAGCATTAGTAGATGTAAATGTAGTACTTCTTGTAGTACCAACGAAAGCGTATAGAGAAGTACTGCAAGATATGAAGAAATATGTGGCAGGTCCGACTACTTGGATTCATGCAAGTAAAGGAATTGAACCTGGTACGTCAAAACGTATTTCGGAAGTGATTGAGGAAGAAATTCCAGAGGACTTGATTAAAGATGTTGTTGTACTGTCTGGACCGAGTCATGCTGAAGAAGTAGGGTTGCGTCAAGCGACAACTGTTACGTCTGCAGCAAAGCGTATGGAAGCGGCTGAGGAAGTACAAGATTTGTTTATGAATAGTTACTTCCGTGTATACACAAATCCAGATATCGTTGGAGTTGAACTTGGTGGTGCGTTAAAAAATATTATCGCATTAGCTGCTGGGATAACTGATGGCCTTGGATTAGGTGATAATGCGAAAGCGGCATTAATGACACGTGGTTTAACGGAGATTGCTCGTTTAGGAAGAAAAATGGGCGGAAATCCGTTAACGTTTGCTGGACTAACTGGTATGGGTGACTTAATTGTAACTTGTACAAGTGTTCATAGCCGAAATTGGCGTGCTGGAAATATGCTTGGAAAAGGACACTCTTTAGAAGAAGTGTTAGAAAGTATGGGTATGGTTGTCGAAGGTGTAAGAACAACGAAAGCTGCTCATGAATTGGCAGAAAAAATGGAAGTAGAAATGCCGATTACAGCTGCTTTATATGATGTGCTATTCAATGGGAATAATGTAAAAGATGCAGTAGGCTCATTAATGGGGCGTGTTCGAAAACACGAAGTGGAAGCTATACCTGACTTACTTTAAAGAAAAGCGACAGAAGTACATTTGTACTTCTGTCGCTTTTTATTTTTTTGGGTCTTTTCACCATTTTTTTATTTTTGCATAGGATGAAGAGTAACTTGAGGAGAGGGTGAAAAGAATGGATAACAACATTTTTAATAACATTGAAAAAGAAGCGAAAGTGAATAAAGAAGATATTTTTAAATTAGCATCATCGGTACAAAATGCGAATTTACGTGATGAGACTGTACTTCGTCAATTGATTCATCAAGTGGCTCTTATGGCAGGACGTGAAGTGCCGAAAGAACAAGAGGATCAAATTGTTAAAGCAATTATTAACAATAATATGCCGACAGATTTTGGCTCGTTAAGCAAAATGTTTAAAAAATAAAATATGAGAAACAAAGAGTTTGTAGAGTGCATATGATAGCCATGAAAGTATGGGAATAGAGCTGTTTTGGGCATATTTGGTCAACCGAAGCGAGAGATATGCTCGCTTCGGTTTTATTTTTATCTAGACTGGTGGAAAATGCTGAAAAACCTATTGATTAAAACTACATATTCTCGATTTGTAGTAAAATGTTCTTTTTTGTATTTGTTTAAAGATTTTAATTTGTTAAAATAGTATAAAAATAGATTAATAAAAAGGGGTGTGTATATGTCGGAAGGGCTTATAAAAATGTGGTTTGCTTTAGGAGCAATTGGATTTATGTTTTTTGCAGTAAGTTTTATTTTACTAAGCAGATATAAAATAAAGAATAAAGTTTTGAAAGGGATTACAGCATTGGTAGCGTACACCCTCATGATTGTGTCAGGAATTGTTATTTTTCTTGTTGTATTTAGTGGTCCTGTACAGCAGTAAAGGGCATGGTACGGAGTAAGTTATATTAGTATGAAAAGGTGATTACTAGTGAAAAAAGTCCATATTATTTTAATATTTTGTTGTATGAGCATTTTAACAGGGTGTCTGTATCCAAAAGAAAATATGAAACAAAATGCTGTTCCTTATGAAGATCAGCTACAAGTCGTTCAAAAAGCTGTTGTGACATTTAAGGAGCAAAATGATGGGATATTGCCAATTAAGACGCGGGATATGAATACGCCTATTTATCAAAAATATCCAATCGATTTTCAAAAGGTTTCTCCGCGTTACATACAAGAAGCACCAGGGAATGCCTATGAAAGCGGAGGAGTATATCAATACGTATTAATAGACGTTGAAACAAACCCAACAGTAAAGTTAATTGATGTTAGGATGGCTGAACAAATTCAGGAATTATCATTAAAGCTTCGGATGTATCGAGATGAACATCAATATCCACCTTTTAAAAAGGTAATTTCAGATGGTGTGTATGAATTAGATTTCAAAAAACTTGGATATAAAGATGTACCGCAAGTGACAAGTCCGTATTCTGGTAAAGGCCTTCCTTTTGTAATTAATGAGAAGGGAGAAATTTATGTTGATTATAGAATCGACTTATATGAAGCGTTGAAAAAAAATGAAGGGCAATTTAAGGAGGGGGAAGATATTCGAAATATACTTTCGAAAGATTCTCCGTTTGTACCTGCGTATTCTTTACCGTATACGGTAAAGAATGGAGAACCAATTTTTTTAAAATCATAAGTCATGAACCTTTCTTTTAGTGAATAAGTTCTAGAAGAAAGGTTTTTTATGTTACACAACTTGCGATGCAAACAAAAGGTATTTTTTAATAGTCATATGAAATTGGACAAAATTATATGATATATTGTCCGAACTTCTAGAATACCATTATATTATATCAGATATTATAGGCAACGTTAGAGAAGGTATTAGTTGACTATAAACGTGGAATTATTCCCAAAAATATTGAGGGAGGGAATCACTTGGAAAAGGTAGATATTTTTAAAGATATTGCGGAACGCACAGGCGGTGATATTTATTTTGGAGTTGTAGGAGCTGTTCGAACAGGGAAATCAACATTCATTAAAAAATTTATGGAACTTGTAGTTATTCCTAATATTGAAAATGAGTCTGACCGTCAAAGGGCGCAGGATGAACTACCTCAAAGTGCTGCTGGCCGTACAATTATGACGACGGAACCGAAATTTGTTCCAAACCAAGCGGTTTCTATTGAAGTAGATGAAGGTCTTGAAGTGAATATTCGATTAGTAGATTGCGTCGGATATACGGTTCCAGGAGCAAAAGGCTATGAAGATGAGAATGGCCCACGCATGATTAATACTCCTTGGTATGAAGAGCCTATTCCATTCCATGAAGCTGCAGAAATTGGAACACGCAAAGTAATTCAAGAACATTCAACAATTGGTGTTGTAATTACAACAGATGGAACGATTGGTGAAATTCCAAGAAGAGATTATATAGAGGCAGAAGAACGCGTCGTAAATGAGCTAAAAGAAGTCGGAAAACCTTTCATTATGATCATTAACACTGTACAGCCGTATCATCCAGATACAGAGCAATTGCGCCAAAGCTTATCTGAAGAATATGATATCCCAGTCATTGCGATGAGTGTTGAAAGTTTAAGAGAAACAGATGTATACAATGTACTTCGAGAGGCGTTATTTGAGTTCCCTGTTTTAGAAGTGAATGTGAACCTTCCGAGCTGGGTAATGGTGCTAAATGAAGGGCATTGGTTACGCCAAAGTTATCAAGAAGCCGTTCAAGAGACTGTCAAGGATATAAAACGTCTTCGTGATGTAGACCGTGTCGTATGGCAGTTTAGTCAGTATGAATTTATTGATCGAGCGAGCCTAGCTGGCATTGATATGGGGCAAGGCGTAGCAGAGATTGATTTATATGCACCAGATGAATTATATGATCAAATTTTAAAAGAAGTAGTAGGAGTAGAAATTCGAGGGAAAGATCATTTATTGAAGCTTATGCTCGATTTATCTCATGCGAAAATAGAATACGATCAAGTGGCGGATGCTCTGCGTATGGTCAAACAAACAGGATATGGTGTAGCGGCGCCTGCGTTAGCTGACATGAGCTTAGATGAACCAGAAATTATTCGTCACGGTTCAAGATTTGGTGTGAAATTAAAAGCTGTAGCTCCATCTATTCATATGATTAAAGTAGATGTGGAGTCTACGTTTGAGCCAATCATTGGTACGGAAAAACAAAGTGAAGAACTAGTTCGTTACTTAATGCAAGATTTTGAAGATGATCCATTATCAATTTGGAATTCTGATATATTTGGACGTTCACTGAGTTCTATTGTTCGGGAAGGCATTCAAGCGAAACTATCTTTAATGCCAGAAAATGCGAGATATAAATTAAAAGAAACGCTAGAAAGAATTATTAATGAAGGATCTGGCGGATTAATTGCGATTATATTATAAGAAAAAATCCCTCTCATCGTAGAGGGATTTTTTAATTTTCGCATATAGAATAGGAAAATAAACAGCTATTATCTAATATATTGTTGTAAATTGTCAAGTTTCATCAGATTTTCACATTTTAAGAGTAACAATTTCCTTAAAAATATTGAATTATAAAGGAGAATCGTATAATATAGGCGTTGATAATGATTTATCTACATCTTTGTAGTATAGAATTTGCAAAAATTGCCTACAAATGAAAGTAAGACTCATTTTATGATCATTATACAGTCTTATCTTTGGGAGGAGGTGAATGGCATGAACAAGACAGATTTAATCAATGCTGTTGCAGAAGCAAGTTCCCTTTCTAAAAAGGACGCAACAAAAGCAGTAGACGCTGTTTTTGATTCTATCTTAGAAGCTTTAAAACAAGGTGATAAAGTACAACTGATCGGATTCGGTAACTTCGAAGTTCGTGAGCGTGCGGCTCGTAAAGGTCGTAACCCACAAACAGGTGAGGAGATTGAAATCGCTGCAAGTAAAGTACCTGCATTCAAACCTGGTAAAGCGTTAAAAGATGCGGTTAAATAATCCTTACATATTAACAGGGAAGAAGAGTTTCCTTTTTGGAAACTCTTCTTTTTGCTTTTAAAAACATAAATATGCTAGAATGTGTTCGTATCACTTTTAGGTTTTCGGGAGGGCTAGCGGATGGCAAAAGTTAATTTAGAACAAATTGAACATGCAGTACGCCTTATTTTAGAGGCAATTGGAGATGATCCTAATCGAGAGGGAGTACTTGATACACCAAAGCGTGTTGCAAAAATGTACGCAGAAGTGTTCTCAGGTATGCATGAAGATCCGAAAGAACATTTACACAAAGTGTTCGGAGAAGATCATGAGGAGCTTGTACTAGTAAAAGATATACCGTTTTATTCGATGTGTGAGCATCATTTAGTTCCATTCTATGGAGTTGCTCACGTTGCATATATTCCGCAAGGCGGAAAAGTGACAGGGTTAAGTAAATTAGCTCGTACTGTAGATACAATTGCACGTCGTCCACAACTGCAAGAACGTATTACATCAACAGTAGCGAACTCTATTATGGAAGTACTAGAGCCGCATGGTGTAATGGTAGTAGTAGAAGCGGAACATATGTGTATGACGATGCGCGGTGTGAAAAAGCCAGGTGCAAAAACAGTAACAACAGCAGTACGTGGTGTGCTAGAAAATGATGCTGCAGCACGTAGTGAAATTTTATCTTTTATTAAAACGAAGTAAAGAAAAGTGGGAAACTGCTTTTCTTTTTTTTTTTTTTGTAAATAAATGATATAGTTTTAGCGAGGCAGAGAGAGAATAGAAAGATTACTTAAAAGAATAGAAGATGTTATGTAGTTCGGTAGAAGTTTGGAAAGAGTAGCCAAGTTTTGGTTATAGAAAATAGAGTGTATGTGTTATAATAAGTTTTATGAATTAGAAAACAAGGGTGATTTTTGTGTGTGACATCTACGGAGGGTATGCGAGTATAAGAGAGAAATTGATGGTGAAATTACGCCATCCTTATTTTATAAACTATATTGAAGAACCATTTATTGATGAAGAGAAAATCGCATTGTTATATGGTGCTTTAAAAGGTGCAAATTTACATATAGAACAAATTGAGCATTATGTAGTGACGATTATGCTTGTGCAAATTGCGCTTGATACACATGAAAGAGTATCAAATAAAGCAGGGGAAGAAGCGAATGAATCGCATAAGCGTCGCCAGTTAACAGTGCTTGCTGGTGATTACTATAGCGGGTTATATTATTACTTATTGTCTATGAATCGTGATATTGTTTTAATTCGTGCGCTTGCTGAAGGAATTAAAGAAATTAATGAACACAAAATAATGTTATATCAAAAAGCGCATAAAACGGTGGATGACATAATGGAGAGTGTAGTAATGATTGAGTCTGCACTGTTGCAAAAAACATGTGATCATTTTCATTTAGCGCATTGGAAGCCGTTTATAACATATGTACTAGGGAAAAATCGTCTCCAAAAAGAATGTGAACTACATGTTAATAAACAACATTCACCTGTTTTTCAAGCTGTTCAAGGGATTGTGAACGATAAAGCAGATGCAGAAACAGTTATGAATGGATGGATGATGAAACTTAGGAAGAAAGAAAATCAATTTTTAGAAAATCACACAGATATAAGCGAAATAAACTCTGTGTTAAGAGATACATCGAAGACATAAGCAATTTTACATTGGAAGAAGGTACGAGCATGCAACAATCAAAAGAAGAAAGAGTACATGATGTATTTGAGAAAATCTCTGATAAATACGATGTGATGAATTCTGTAATTAGTTTTCAAAGACATAAAGCGTGGCGCAAAGAGACGATGCGCATTATGGATGTAAAACCAGGTAGTAAAGCGCTTGATGTATGTTGCGGAACAGCGGACTGGACAATTGCGCTAGCTGGAGCGGTGGGTGAACAGGGCAAGGTTGTTGGTTTAGACTTCAGCGAAAATATGTTATCTGTTGGTAAGCAAAAGGTAGAGGCGTTACAATTAAAACAAGTAGAACTTCTGCACGGGAATGCAATGGAACTTCCATTTGAAGATAACACGTTTGATTATGTAACGATTGGATTTGGTTTACGTAATGTACCGGATTATATGCACGTATTAAAAGAAATGACGCGTGTAGTAAAGCCAGGTGGAAAAGTAATTTGTTTAGAAACATCTCAACCAACAATGATTGGTTTTCGACAAGGTTATATTTTATACTTTAAATATATCATGCCGTTATTTGGAAAGTTATTTGCGAAAAGTTATAAAGAATATTCATGGCTACAAGAATCTGCTAGTACATTCCCAGGTATGAAAGAATTGGCTAATATGTTCGAAAAAGCTGGACTTGAACGTGTGCAAGTGAAGCCATTTACTTTTGGAGTAGCAGCGATGCATTTAGGCATGAAACCAGAATCAAAATAGAAAAAAGAAGTTTTAGGTTAAGGTGAACAATATGAAGTTACAACTTATGTACTCTTTTTTACGATCGGATATTAATGTGATAGAAAAAGAATTAAAAAAGACAGTTGCTTCTGAACAGCCATTAGTAGAAGAGGCGGCATTACAACTTATTGAAGCTGGTGGGAAGCGAATTCGTCCTGTATTTGTGTTGCTTGCGGGGAAATTTGGAGATTATAAGTTAGATGCAATTAAGCATGTAGCTGTTGCGTTAGAACTTATTCATATGGCTTCTCTTGTTCACGATGATGTTATTGATGCTGCGTTTTTACGACGTGGTAGTGCAACTGTGAATGCGAAATGGGGAGATCGTATTGCAATGTATACAGGGGACTATTTATTCGCTAAGTCTCTTGAATGTATAACGAATATTGAAATTCCAGAGGCGCATCAGGCGCTATCGCATACCATTTTAGAAGTTTGTAAAGGTGAAATCGAACAAATTAAAGATAAGTATAACTATGACCAAAATTTAAGAACATATTTAAGAAGAATAAAGCGAAAAACCGCTTTATTAATTGCTGCAAGTTGCCAACTAGGAGCGATTGCTGCTGGCGCTAATCGTGATACGGTAAGCCGTCTGTTTTGGTATGGCTATTTCGTAGGGATGTCGTATCAAATTATTGATGACATTTTAGACTTCGTTTCTACAGAAGAGAAACTTGGAAAACCTGCTGGGGGCGATTTATTGCAAGGAAACATTACGCTTCCTGCCTTATATGCTATGGAAGATCCAATCCTTTGTAAGAAAATCAGATCTGTACATGAAAATACAACAGCGGACGAAATGAAAGAAATTATTGAAGCTATAAAGAATAGTGCTGCTATTGATAAAGCATTTGCGTTTAGTGAACGTTATTTACATAAAGCATTAGAAATGATAAAACCACTCCCACGTGGACAAGCAAAGTATGCATTACAAAATGTAGCAAAGTATATTGGAAAACGAAAATTTTAGTGTTTTTTCTAAAAAATAAAATAATCTCTCTATTTCAAAACTATTGCACAATTGTGATAAGGGTGTTAATATGTGTGTGGGGATATACAATTACATACATAATTCAGAAGTGGAGAGATTTTTTATGGAAAAAACATTTCTAATGGTTAAACCAGACGGTGTACAACGTGCCTTCATTGGGGAAATTGTAGCTCGTTTTGAGAAGAAGGGCTTTCAATTAGTTGGTGCAAAATTAATGCAAGTCACTCCAGAAATCGCTGGACAACACTATGCTGAGCACACAGAAAAACCTTTCTTTGGTGAATTAGTAGACTTTATTACATCTGGTCCTGTATTCGCAATGGTATGGCAAGGTGAAGGTGTAGTAGATACAGCTCGTAACATGATGGGTAAAACAAGACCACATGAAGCAGCTCCTGGAACAATTCGTGGAGATTTCGGTGTAACTGTTGCCAAAAATATTATCCATGGTTCTGATTCGTTAGAAAGTGCAGAGCGCGAGATTGCTATTTTCTTTAAGGAAGAAGAATTAGTTGACTACTCAAAATTAATGAATGAATGGATTTACTAATTATTTTGAAATAATTTGTAAACGCTTTAATCACTGTGATAATAGTAGAAAGTGCAAGGAGAATAGGGGTATTCTTCTTGCACTTTTTTTATTTCTATTAGTTACGAAGTTAGAGCTGTTATGATATATTGATATGTAAAGTAAAGGCCTATCGGAGAATAAGCGAATGGCTGATGTATGAATAACTCTTTCATATTTTTAGAGTAATGAAAGATAAAATTATTGCTTAATATAGCGAGATAAATACATATACGAAAAGAGGAATAACGTATGCGATATATTACAGCTGGTGAATCTCATGGTCCACAACTTACAACGATTATAGAAGGTGTTCCAGCCGGACTACCATTAGTAGCGGATGATATAAATGAAGAGTTAGCTAGAAGGCAAAAGGGATATGGGCGTGGTAGACGCATGCAAATTGAAACAGATCAAGTGCAAATTGTAAGTGGTGTTAGACATGGAGAGACATTAGGTTCTCCAATTGCACTTGTTGTTGAAAACCGTGATTTTGCACATTGGACAAAAATTATGGGTGCAGAGCCGTTAACGGAACAAGAAGAAAAAGAAATGAAAAGGAAAGTAACAAAACCAAGACCTGGACATGCTGATTTAAATGGTGCGATTAAATATGGTCATAGAGATATGAGAAATGTACTGGAACGCTCTTCGGCACGCGAAACGACAGTACGTGTTGCTGCTGGTGCGGTTGCAAAAAAAGTGTTAGCGGAACTTGGTATTGCAGTAGCAGGCCATGTAATTGAAATTGGCGGTGTACAGGCTAAAGAGACTACGTATCGTTCAATTGAAGAATTAAAAAGTATTACAGAAGCATCACCTGTACGCTGTTTAGATGAAGAAGCTGGTAATCAAATGATAAAAGCAATTGATGATGCGAAATCAAATGGTGATTCAATCGGTGGCATCGTGGAAGTAATTGTGGAAGGAATGCCAATTGGAGTAGGCAGCTATGTGCATTCTGATCGAAAACTAGATGCAAAATTAGCATCCGCAATAATGAGCATTAATGCCTTTAAAGGGGTCGAGATTGGAATTGGTTTTGAAGCAGCACATAGACCGGGTAGCGAAGTTCATGATGAAATTTTGTGGGATGAAGAGCATGGATATACAAGAAGAACAAATAACGCGGGTGGTTTAGAAGGCGGTATGACGACTGGAATGCCAATTGTTGTGCGCGGAGTGATGAAACCGATACCTACACTATATAAACCTCTTCAAAGTGTCGATATTGATACGAAAGAGCCTTTTACAGCAAGTATTGAACGTTCAGATAGTTGTGCTGTTCCAGCAGCTAGTGTCGTTGCGGAAGCGGTTGTAGCTTGGGAATTAGCGACAGCTTTAATAGAACAATTCGGATTAGATCGTATGGACCTTATTCGTGAAAATATTGAGAAACATAATGAATATGCGAGGGGATTTTAATGGAAAACATACATATTCAAACGAAATCAAAAGAATATGATGTACATGTAGGAAAAGAATCGTTGTCACATTTGACAACAATCGTTCAAAACATGCAGCCATCTGTATCAAACATTATGATTATTTCAGATGAGGCTGTTGCACCTTTACATTTACAGACAGTTGTAGATGCGTTGCAAATAGATCAAAAAGTATTTTCATTCGTTGTACCGAGTGGTGAAAAAGAGAAGTCCTTTGAAAATTTCTATGCGGCTCATACGTCAGCTCTTGAAAATAAATTAGATAGAAATTCTTTAATTATCGCACTTGGAGGCGGGATGATTGGAGACTTAGCTGGTTTTGTTGCTGCGTCATTTATGCGTGGAATTCGCTTTGTTCAAGTTCCGACGACTTTATTAGCTCACGATAGCGCAGTAGGTGGGAAAGTAGCAATCAATCATCCGTTAGGTAAAAATATGATAGGTGCATTCCATCAACCAGAAGCAGTTGTATATCATACGCCGTTTTTACAGTCTCTTCCTGAAAAAGAGTGGCGCTCAGGTTATGCAGAAGTGATAAAACATGCTCTAATTGGTGATGTAAAGCTATATCATTGGCTAAAAGAAGAAGTGCAAACATTAGCAGATCTTCGTGATGAGAAATTAATCCACATATTAACGAAGGCGATTCCTGTAAAGGCAAACATTGTAGCGCAAGATGAAACAGAAAAAGGCGTACGTGCACATTTAAACTTTGGACATACGTTAGGCCATGCTCTAGAAAAAGAACTAGGATATGGAAATATTACTCACGGTGACGGAGTGGCGGTTGGAATGTTATTTGCTATATTCTTAAGTGAGCAAGTGTACAAGGTTAATCTTGCTTATGAAGAGATGAAGCAGTGGTTTTTAAATTACGGTTATCCAAAAATGCCACGTGATTTGAATGTGGAACGCCTCGTCGGGTTGATGAAACAAGATAAGAAAGCGAATGCTGGAGCAATTCATATGGTACTTATGCAGGAATATGGGGTAGTGAATGTCGTATCTATTCCAGATGAGACTGTTCATATTGCGTTAGAGGCATTTCAAAAGGATATGGTTTAAGAGCTAAGGAGTGCTTGTTTCAAGGTGTCCTCGTAATAGTGACGGTTAAGATAAACGATTGCAGTGAGAGATTATAACCTCATTGTAATCGAATTGAATAAAACGACTGGGGGAAGAAAAATGAGAGTAAAAGAACAATTGTTAACTTTGAGAGCGTATGTGCCTGGGAAAAATATTGAAGAAGTAAAAAGGGAATATGGATTATCAAAAATTGTGAAATTAGCATCGAACGAAAATCCATTCGGTTGCTCAGCGCGTGTAACAGAAGCATTAACTTCTTTAGCGAGCCAATATGCCCTTTATCCAGATGGATATGCCTTTGAACTTCGGAAAAAAGTAGCGGAACATTTAGGTGTAAAAGCAGAACAACTACTATTTGGTAGTGGATTAGATGAAGTCATTCAAATGATTAGCCGTGCATTACTACACGAAGGAACAAATGTTGTAATGGCGAATCCGACATTCTCGCAATACCATCACCATGCTGTTATTGAAGGAGCAGAAGTTCGTGAAGTACCACTTAAAGATGGCATTCATGATTTAGATGCGATGCTAGAGCAAGTAGATGATAAAACGAAGATCGTATGGATTTGTAATCCGAATAATCCGACAGGTACATATGTAGAAAAACAAAAATTACTTTCATTTTTAGAATCAGTTCCTAAGTCAGCGCTCGTTATTATGGACGAAGCATATTATGAATATGCGGGAGCAGAAGACTATCCGCAAACATTACCACTTCTTGAAAAGTATGAAAATCTTATGGTATTACGTACGTTTTCAAAAGCATATGGTCTAGCTGCTTTCCGTATCGGATATGCAGTTAGTAATACGGAGTTAATCGGGCAGTTAGAAGTAGCGAGGTTACCATTTAATACATCGACTGTAGCGCAATCTGTAGCACTTGCTGCATTAGAAGATCAAGCATTTTTACAAGAATGTGTGAAAAAGAATGAAGAAGGATTACATCAATATTACGCATTTTGTAAGGAATATAACGTATTCTATTATCCATCTCAAACAAATTTCATTTTCTTAAAACTCGGTATTACTGGTAATGAAGCTTTCGAACGATTAATGAAAAAAGGATATATTGTTCGTTCTGGTGCTGCATTTGGTATCGATGATGGCATTCGTATTACTGTCGGTTTGAAAGAAGAAAATGATGAAATTATAGAGTTACTGAAAGAACTTGTAAATGAGCAAGTACAGAAAGAGGAAACATATTCTTAAGAGATTGTGAAGGCTCCTATTAGAGGAGTCTTTTTTATCGCATTAAAAAAATTGAAGTTTAGTAATTAAGTTGTTCTGTAAATCACGATTTGTATGGCTCGATAATTAGTGGGAGAAGTTATTTGCACGGTCATAAAAGAAAGCGGTACAATAGAAGAAGATAAGAAGGTATCGGTATCATATCCGAACCTTTGAACAATTAACTACTCTGTAAGAAGAAGCATGCTCATTCTAAAGGTTGCGTTCTAACAATGAGTTGCTTATGATAAAGTGAAACTTTAATCAGTGGGGGGATGTTTATCCCCCGCTGATTATTAGTTGAACCAATCGGGCTTTTACGGGCAGTTGCCCCCAAAACTAACTTCTTTGCCCTAGCTGAATTTTGAGGTGGGGTCTTACTGCCCGTTAATAGCGGGGTAAATGAACAGAAAAGAATATTTTTTAGAATTAAAGGAGACGTTTATGCAAAAGTTTGAACAAGCTGTTTCATATATTGAAAATGGTGAAGCGGAAAAAGGATTACAATTATTAAAAGAACAATTAAAAATTGCGAATGATGAAGAGAAGTATGATATCGCTCGCTATTATCATACACTTGGATTTACGGATGAAGCGTTAGCTATTACAGAAGACTTACGTTTATTGTATCCAGAGGAAAGTGAATTCACTGTATTTTTAGCAGAATTATATATTGATCTAGACAAAGAAGATGAAGCGATTGAAGTGCTTCATGATATTCCAGAAAATGATGATTTATATGTTCAATCATTATTACTAGTTGCGGATTTATTCCAAATGCAAGGTTTTGATGATGTAGCAGAACAAAAACTATTAAAGGCGAAAGAAATGATGCCTGACGAGCCTGTTATTACGTTTGGATTAGCAGAGTTATATAGTAGTAAAGGTGAAGAACAAAAGGCAATTACTTATTATGAGTCGCTATTAGCGGAGCATAAAGTAATGGGTGGTGTTGTCATTGCCTTACGCCTTGGAGAAACGTTAAGTGCCATTGGAAATTGGGAAGAGGCGATTTCTTACTACGAAGCAGGTTTAGAGGAACAAAAAGATATTCACTCATTATTTGGATATGCATTCACGTTATACCAAGGTGAAGAATACCAAAGAGCAATTGGTGCTTGGCAAGAACTGAAAGAATTAGATCCTGAGTATGCATCGCTTTACATGTATTTAGCGAAAAGCTATGAAAAAGAAGGGATGCTTCAAGAAAGCTATGAAACACTTCATGAAGGAATTAAAGTAGATGAGCTTTCTGTACCATTTTATGTAGAATTAGCGAACATTGCGGCGAAATTAGGGAAAATTGCGGAAGCAGAGGAAGTACTTCAAAAAGCGCTTGAGTTAGATCCAGGACATTTAGGTGCAACATTAAAATATGCATATATCTTAAAGGAACAAGAAAAGTATGAAGAGCTAATTGCTGTTGTAGAGCGTGCTATCGATAGCGGAGAACCAGATACACAACTACTTTGGGATCTTGCATTTGCAAAAAAACAATTAGAAATGTATTCGGATGCATTAAAACACTATGAAAGTGCATATACTTCTTTTAAGAATCATCCAGACTTCTTGGAAGAGTACGGTTATTTCTTATTGGAAGAAGGTATGCGAAAAGAGGCGAAAGAAGTATTTACTCAGTTAATACAACTAGACCCGACACAAATTCATATTGAAGAATTGTTATATAATTTAGAGGATTTTTCATAAGTTGGAAGGAAACTGAATGCCGCTTCTTGAATCTAAAAAGAAAAGAGAAAGACAGAGGAGGGACTTAATTGCTATGAATACCCCTGTTTCTGTAAACGAGAAGAAGGATTTTGTAAAATGGTTTTTAAATAATTACCAACTGAAACAGCGTGAATGTGTATGGATTTTGAATTATTTAATGAGTCACGACCAATTGATGCATAAAGTCCACTTCGTAGAGCATGCAAAATATTGTCCGCGTGGCTTAGTAATGTCCGCGAATTGTGTAAAAGATACACCGTTTCACTTTTTTAAACAAAATGTTATGACAACAGATGCTGAAAAATCGTTTCATGATATTCGTTTAAATCGAGATGAGGATATTTATATTCAACTCAATTTTAAATCATCGTTTCAAAATGCCAACTATGTAGCTGTATTAGAAGAAAACCCGTATTTACCAAAGCACATTGAAGTAAATGAAAAAGATCGTTTACTTGCAGAAAGATTTTTAGAAGAAAGTGTATTTTCTTTTAGAAGAGAACGTCTTCTAAAGCAAATTGATGAAGCGCTGGATAAGCAAGATAAGGAAGCGTTTCATAGGTTAACAGCGGAGTTAAAGATGTTATAGAATTCATTTGGATTCATAAAATTTTACAAATTTCAGACTTTTTAAGAAAAACTACCTTAATATAGGTAGTTTTTCTTTTTTTACCTCTTTTAGTATGGTTTAATATATATAAAGTGAAAGTTCTGTCATTTATAGGTGGGGGAGGGAAGACATTTGAAATGGATTGTAAAAGATGTGGAGCAGTTTGAGCAAGCAAGAGAATATGTAGATACGGGTGTTATACCACTTTTATCAATTTCAGCAGCAAAAGAAATGAAAACGGTAGTAGAACAAGGGGAATTTATCGAATTGTTGAGTATGGAGCTAGAAAGAGAATATAAAGGAAGAGTGCTTTTACTACCTGCATTTACGTATTTAGTAGAAAGTCAAAAAAACGAAAAAGGTCGTTTGCAAGAATGGACAAATCATTTGAAAAAGCAAGGTTTTAAGCATATTACTTATGTTACAAGTGATTTTTCATGGAAAGAAGATATGCAAGAATTGCAGGGAGATTTATTTTGGTTTCCTTCATTAGCGTTAGAACAATTTAGTGATCAAGCGAAAAGAGAAGTGATTCATGCACATATAAAAAATATAATGGTAATGTTAGAAGAAAAATGGGGAAAACAATAATAAACAGAAAGTTCTTATTATTATGAGTAGTATGATATTGACCTGTGCATGAGCGTATTATATCATGATAGTGTCCTAGTTTTTATTTTTTATATAATTTATCACGAGGGGACAATTTCTGATAGAGGGGGGAAATTTTCGTGAGCGAGAAAGAACATCGTGTGTCAAGAAGACAGTTTTTAAATTACACTCTTACAGGGGTAGGAGGCTTTATGGCAGCGGGTATTTTAATGCCGATGACGCGATTTGCGCTTGATCCGGTGTTAAGAAAAGAAGCGGGAACGGATATGGTTGCTGTTGCACAAGTAAAGGATATTACAACAGAGCCGAAACGTTTCGATTTTAAGGTGAAGCAGGTTGATGGTTGGTACAAGTCCGAAGAGCCAAAATCAGCTTGGGTTCATAAAGATGAAAGCGGAGACATTGTTGCGTTCTCTCCAGTATGTAAACATTTAGGATGTACAGTGAACTGGAATTCGGACAAAGCACATCCGAATCAATTCTTTTGTCCATGTCACGGGGGCCGTTACACAAAAGACGGGATAAACATTAAAGGCACGCCGCCCCTTGCTCCACTTGATGTATACGAATCTAAAGTGAAAGATGGAACGCTGTACCTAGGAAAAGCGAAGCCAAGAGGGGGTGCAAAGTAGATGCTAAATAAAATTTATGATTGGGTAGATGAAAGGTTAGATATTACACCAATATGGCGTGATATCGCTGATCATGAAGTACCTGAACATGTAAACCCGGCACATCACTTTTCTGCATTCGTTTATTGCTTTGGCGGACTTACTTTTTTCGTTACTGTAATTCAAATTTTATCTGGAATGTTTTTGACGATGTATTATGTGCCTGATATTAAAAATGCTTGGGAATCGGTTTATTATTTGCAAAATGAAGTTGCATATGGGCAAATTGTTCGTGGTATGCACCACTGGGGTGCTAGTCTCGTAATTGTAATGATGTTTTTACATACACTTAGAGTTTTCTTCCAGGGTGCGTATAAAAAGCCTCGTGAGCTAAACTGGATTGTTGGTGTTCTTATTTTCTTTGTCATGTTAGGTCTTGGTTTTACCGGATATTTATTACCGTGGGATATGAAAGCGTTATTTGCTACGAAAGTAGGGATTCAAATTGCAGAGCAAACGCCGCTCATTGGTCCTTACATTAAAACATTACTCGCTGGTCATTCCGAAATTGTTGGCGCTCAAACATTAACTCGCTTCTTTGCTATTCACGTCTTCTTCTTACCAGCAGCACTTCTAGGTTTAATGGCCTTCCACTTCATCATGATTCGCAAACAAGGTATTTCCGGTCCGCTATAAGAGATTGCTAAATTAAAGGGGAAAGAACTAAAGGAGGGAGATTATGCATCGCGGCAAAGGGATGAAGTTTGTAGGAGATTCTCGGGTACCAGTAGCTCGGAAACCAAATATTCCAAAAGACTATTCGGAATACCCAGGGAAAACAGAAGCATTTTGGCCGAACTTCTTGTTAAAAGAATGGATGGTTGGTGCAGTTTTTTTAATCGGTTATTTATGTTTAACAGTGGCGCATCCGTCACCGCTTGAAAGAATGGCGGATCCAACTGATGCTGGGTATATACCACTTCCAGATTGGTATTTCTTATTCTTGTATCAGTTATTAAAGTATTCTTATGCTTCTGGCTCATTTACTGTAATTGGAGCGTTCATTATGCCAGGGATTGCGTTTGGCGCATTACTGTTAGCTCCATTTCTTGATCGAGGCCCAGAAAGACGCCCATTGAAGCGTCCTGTAGCAACGGGATTTATGCTTTTAGCAGTTGCATCGATTATCTTTTTAACTTGGGAATCTGTAGCACACCACGACTGGGAAGCTGCAAAAAAACAAGGAGCAATTGTAAAAACAGCACCAGTTGATAAAAATGATGACGGTTATAAATTAATGCAAAAAAATACTTGTTTAACATGTCACGGTGACAATTTACAGGGCGGCGCAGCAGCACCAGCACTGCAAAATTTAACTTTGAAGCCAGAAGAAATTGCTAAAATTGCGAAAGAGGGAAAAGGTTCCATGCCTAAAGGTGTATTTAAAGGTACAGATGAGGAACTGAAGAAGCTTTCGGAATTCGTTGCAAAGTATAATAAAAAATAATAAAAAGCTGACTACAAAAAAATTGTAGTCAGCTTTTTATTTTGATGAAAGAAAGTTTACTATATAATAGAGTAGAGTTTGATGAAAGAATGAAAGGTGTTGGACATACAGCTTGGTTTACTTTCATGCAATGTTAAGGCAACGCTCTGTATTATTATTTTTATTAGTTGTTAACATATTAGGTACAATATACGGATTTATATGGTATGGAAATCAATTAAAAGAAACTTTACCTATATTTTGGCCGTTTGTACCCGATAGTCCTATGGCAAGTCTCTTTTTTGTCTTTGTTTTAATCGCTTTTTTAATAAAGAGAAATTGGGGATTAATAGAGGCGCTAGCGATTGTTACTTTAATAAAATATGGTATATGGGCTGTTGTTGTAAATGGGGTTATGATCTATGTAAAAGGTCCTATTGGCCTTATCGGGTATATGTTAATGCTTTCGCATTTTGCGATGGCAGTACAAGCAGTGCTATATGCACCGTTTTACCGTATAAAAAAATGGCATTTTGCGGTAGCCGCTATATGGACATTACATAATGATGCAATTGATTATTTGTTCTGGCAAATGCCGAGATACGGAATTATGCATTTGTTTGTAGGAGAAATTGGTTATTTTACGTTCTGGTTAAGCATTGCTGTGCTTTGTATGACATATTATTATTGCTTACGTGAGAATCGAAAACAGTTTTCTTTATAATCGTTAGAACATTAGGGGGAGAAAATGAAGAAAAATACGAGTGGTACAAAAATATTGGATCGATTGATTACGATAATTGTTTCATATAGCATAGCATTTTCTATATTTGCACTCGCAACAACGGCGGTTGTATATGGAAAATGGCTATATTATTTTGAAATTGATTTTTTAAACATTCCAGATTTAGCAGATATGACGAAGGATGATATTAAAAGAAATTATGATGTGCTTATCACATATTTATCTCCGTTTTATGACGGTGCATTACAGTTGCCCACATTAGATATGTCTACAAATGGCCGTATTCATTTTGTAGATGTTAAAAATATTTTAGTAAAGATACAATATGTAATGTATGCGACAATTATAATTGCAATAGTAGGCGGCATGTATTTATTAAAAAAGAAAAATGAAAAGTTTTTACTGCATGGATCGATTGTAACAATTATCTTTCCGATTGCGCTTGTGTTACCAATTGCTATTAATTTTGAAAAGAGTTTTGTATTATTCCATAAGCTTTTATTCAGTAATGATTATTGGATGTTTGATATTGAAACGGATCCGATTATATTAATGTTACCAGAAGAGTTTTTTATGCATGCAGCGTGTGCTATTTTATTATTTATTTTATGTGGTAGCATAATTTGTTATAGCTTGTATAAATATTTCGTAAAAAAGAAAAGGATTTCAAAAGAAAAATTCTCTGTTTAAAGAGAATTTTTTTGTTTGTAAAACGATAATATATTTTTCGGTCCAGTTCTGTTCTATTCTTGTCCACATTAACATATTTTGTACTAGTAGTTATAGGGGGGACCGTGATGAAGAGAACATTAATTGGACTGATTGCATTTCTAATTATCATGTTTCCGTTACGTATATATGCTGAGGAGTGGAGTGAACTAACAGGGTTGTTAGATGACTCATTACAATTAGTGAAGCGTAATGAAGATGAAAAAGCAGTACAAGTACTGCAACATTTCTCGGAGCAGTTTGTAATAAAGGGGAATGAAAAGAAGCAGGAAGTAACGCCAGATCAAGTTAGAGTTATTTCTTTAGCTTACGACAAGGCGAAACAATCTCTCGCGGAAGAAGATGTAAGGAAACAAGTTAAAATTGATAATGTGTTAGCCCTGCAGCTCGCTGTCGATGCGCAAGTATCGAAATATCAACCACTTTGGATGGAAAGAGAAGGAAAAGTAATGTATGCCTTTTCTCAAATGGAAAAAGCGATGAAAAAAGAAGATACGGGACAGTTTCAACAAACGTTAAACACATTTTTACATGAATTTAATATTATTTATCCAAGCTTAATGATTGCATTGCCAGAAAATGAAGTGCAGCGTGTAAATGCCCATTTATCTTATTTGGATGAATTTCGTAACGTTATGTTAAAAACAAAAGGTGGGCAAATGCAATTAGGAATCATTAAAGGGGATTTGCAAAAAATATTTCACACAGTAAAAAAAGATGAAATTGCACCCTCTCTCATTTGGTTTATGACAATTACTGGAGGTCTTATTTTATTCACATTAACTTATGTTGGGTGGAGAAAGTATAAAGGAGAGAGAGAAAAAAGAAAAAGTAATGTACATTCTAAGAATAGATAATGTAATAAATAAAGATTCGGATTGTAAGGTTTATTCATTGACAATGGTGGCAGAAGAAAATAGAATGAGAAGTACTATAATTAAAACTTCAATGGAGGTTCATGATGTTTTATTTAATTTACTTCGCGATCATTTTGATCATACCGTTGTATGCACAGTCAAAAGTACGTAGTGCCTATAGCAAGTATTCACAAGTTTATTCAACATCAGGTATGACAGGAGCAGAAGTGGCTCGGAAAATCTTAGATGAAAATGGATTATACAACGTAGCTGTAGAAGAAACACCAGGTCATTTATCAGACCATTATGATCCAACTGCCAAAACAGTTCGATTATCAACAGATAACTATTACGGTCATTCAGTTGCTGGTACAGCAGTTGCAGCACACGAAGTAGGACACGCAATTCAAGATGCAAAAGATTATAACTTTATGCGTATTCGTCATTCGTTAGTGCCAGTTGCGAACTTTGGATCGAATATTTCTTGGATATTTATTATGATCGGTATTTTTGCATCGATGGCCAACATGATATTTTTAGGTATCATTTTAATGGCAGCAGGTGTTGTGTTCCAACTTGTTACATTACCAGTTGAGTTTGATGCATCAAAGCGTGCTATGCAACAAATTGAAGCGTTAGGTATCGTATCAACAGATGAATATGGGCAAGCTCGTAAAGTATTAAATGCGGCAGCATTAACATATGTAGCAGCTGCAGCCGTAGCGGTATTTGAATTATTACGTCTCGTATTAATTTATACTGGTATGCAGCGTAGCGATGACTAAAGACTATCAATTTTGATAGTCTTTTTTGTTTTGTGGATTGAATTATATAATGTATTGCAAATAGAAATAATAGAAGTAATGCGGAAAGGCGGTGGGGGAAATGCAATATCCAGGCCATTTAGTAAAACAGGTGAAAGAGCGTAGTGCTCCTTATCAATTAGAAGGTTTTTTAAGTGGACAAGGCCCTGAAAATCCGAAATTTATGTTGTTAGGAGAAGCGCCTGGTGAAACAGAAATTCATAATGGGATTCCGTTTAGCGGGAGAGCGGGAAAACAATTAATGGGTTTTTTAGAACGTATTCACGTTACAAGGGAAGAAGTATATATTACGAGTGCTGTTCGGAGTAGACCTTATAAGTGGCGAGAGAAAAAAGAACGAAATGGTTCTATTATACAAAAAAAGTATAATAGAACGCCAAATCAAGGAGAAATAGTTGCCCATGCACCTTTGTTAGATTATGAATTAGAGAAACTAAATCCGAAGCTAATTGTCACGCTTGGCAATATCGGTCTTCAGCGTTTAACAGGAAAAGGTAAAAAAATCACAGATGTACACGGGCAATTATTAAAACAGCCCATTCAAAAATTAAAGGATATGCAAAGTGCAGAATTTACATGGTCAGAGAAAGAATATCATATTTTTCCGACCTTCCATCCTGCTTCCATTTTTTATAATCGGGGCTTATTGGAGCTTATTTATGAGGATTTAGAGAAACTTAAGCAATACGTAATAAAAAACTAGAAAAGCTTTTTAGCTTTTCTAGTTGTGTTTATGTATGTAATGGGTTTTTATTTTCATCCAACGTAAAACCTTCACCAACTACATCATGTACGTCACTTACTGCAACAAATGCATGAGGATCTACAGAAGTAATAATATTTTTTAATTTCACGATTTCATTTTTAGCCACAACGCAATACAATACGTTCCGTTCTACTTTTGTATACGATCCAACAGCTTTTAAAAAGGTCGCTCCGCGCTCCATCTCAGATAAAATTTTAGCAGCAATTTCATCGTTTTTATCGGAGATAATAGTTGCTCCTTTTGCTGCATAGGCTCCTTCTTGCATAAAATCAATGACTTTCGCCCCGATAAAAACAGCAACTAACGTATACATACCCTCGCGATATGATAAATAGGTAAGGATAGAGACGATAATGACGATAGCATCAAACATAAACATCGTTTTCCCCATACTCCAGCCAACATATTTATGAGCGAGTCTCGCAATAATATCTACACCGCCAGTAGTTCCGCCGTATTTAAATATGATCCCGAGACCGATACCAATAAATGCCCCAGCAAATAAAGCTGCGAGTGTCATATCATTTTGTAAGTTTAAATGTAAGTTGAGAACTTCGTAACGCTGAAAAATCCATAGAAATAAAGATACGCTAAATGTGCCGATTAGTGTATATATAAATGTCGTTCTTCCAAGTAACTTCCAACCAATAAAAAATATAGGGATATTTAAAATTAAGTTTGAATAAGAAGGGTCAAACTTAAATAGAAAATACAATAATAGTGTAATACCAGTAAATCCACCTTCTGCAAGGTGATTTTCAATATTGATATTCACAATACCGAAAGAAAAAATAGCGGAACCGATTAAAATGAAAATGATATTTCGAATCTTCAAATTTGATGTCATATAGAAATCCCCCTAATTATGTAAATGGCATTGCTCCGCTGAAACGGTAAAACATAATGATAAGTAATTTCTAATTGCTAGTGAAAATAGTGAAGGCTATAAAAATCGATTGGTTCTGGTTGATTTTTTGCCAAAAACGCAAAAGAAAGTTTCACTTTATTATAATCTTTCCCAAAAAGGGTCGCAAATAGGTGTTTGGCGGGGAATAATATTTGTCAAATCGCGATGAATTGGCTAACATGAAAGAGGAAGGATTAGAGGTGAATTGTATGGAAGCGAAAACGATGAAGGATATGCAGAAAGAAGTTGATGCATATATTGGTCAGTTTAAAGAAGGTTATTTCAGTCCACTTGCAATGATGGCTCGTTTAACGGAAGAAATGGGGGAGCTTGCAAGAGAGGTGAATCATTATTATGGTGAGAAACCGAAGAAAACAACTGAAAAAGAACGTAGTATTGAAGAAGAGCTTGGAGATGTATTATTTGTTATGATTTGTATGGCAAATAGTTTAAATATTGATTTAGAAACAGCACATAACATTGTAATGAATAAATTTAATACTCGCGATAAAGATCGCTGGACACGTATTGATGAGGGAGAGAAAGAATAATGAAAGAAATTAAAGAAATTAAAGTAATTATCGCTGGACCAAGAGGACGTATGGGACATGAAGCAGTTCTTCTTATGGAAAGAACGGAACATTTTAATTTAGTAGCAGCAGTGGATTATAAGCATGGTGGAGAGAAAATCTCTGATTTACCGGGAATGCCAGCGCTAGATACACCTATTTACGCAGATTTACATACTTGTTTAGAGGAAGTAGAAGCAGATGTGTTGTTAGATTTAACAACGCCAGAAGTTGGGAAACAACACGTTACACTAGCAGTTGAGCGTGGACTTCGTTCTGTTATTGGTACAACTGGATTTACAGAAGAAGAGCTAAAACAATTAACCGAGACTGCGAAAGAAAAAGCAGTAGGAACAATTATCGCTCCAAACTTTGCAATTGGTGCGGTTCTTATGATGAAATTCTCACAAATGGCAGCGAAATACTTCCAAGATGTTGAAGTAATTGAATTGCATCATGATCAAAAACTAGATGCACCATCTGGTACAGCGGTAAAAACAGTAGAATTGATTCGTCAAAATCGTGAATCAAAGCAGCAAGGTCATCCAAATGAAGTAGAGCAACTAGAAGGGGCTCGTGGTGCAAACGTAGACGGCATTCACATTCATAGTGTACGTTTACCAGGACTTATTGCACACCAAGAAGTAATGTTTGGTGGAGACGGACAAATGTTAACAGTTCGTCATGATTCATTCAATCGTGCATCATTTATGTCTGGTGTAAAACTATCAATTGAGACAGTAATGAATCTAGATCATCTTGTGTACGGTTTAGAAAATATTATCGACTAAAGGGGAGACAACGGATGAAAATTGCCTTAATCGCACATGACAAAAAGAAAAATGACATGGTTTCGTTTGCATACGCATATAAACCAATTTTTGAACAACATGAATTATTTGCAACAGGAACGACAGGGCTTCGTATTATGGAAGCGACCGGTTTAGTTGTAACAAGATATCAATCTGGTCCTCTTGGTGGCGATCAAGAAATTGGTGCAATGATTGCGAAAAATGATTTAGACATGGTAATTTTCTTCCGCGATCCATTAACAGCACAGCCGCATGAACCGGATGTGAATGCATTGCTTCGTTTATGTGATGTATATGCAATTCCACTTGCAACGAATATGGCAAGTGCTGAAATGTTAATGCACGCATTAGAGCGAGGAGATTTAGATTACCGCAAGTTAAGAAAATGAGGGGAACAATTATGAGTGGATTACATATATTAGCGTTTGGTGCCCATGCCGATGATGTTGAAATCGGCATGGCGGGTACCATTGCTAAATATACGAAGCAAGGGTATGAAGTAGGTATTTGTGATTTAACAGAAGCTGATCTTTCTTCTAACGGAACGATAGAGTTAAGAAAAGAAGAAGCAAAGGCGGCAGCTCGTATAATGGGAGTAAAAACGAGACTAAATTTAGCGATGCCAGACCGTGGTTTGTATATGAAAGAAGAGTATATACGTGAAATTGTAAAGGTAATTCGTACATATAAACCAAAACTAGTTTTTGCGCCGTATTATGAAGATCGTCATCCAGATCACGCAAATTGTGCAAAACTTGTGGAAGAAGCTATTTTTTCAGCGGGAATTCGCAAATATATGCCAGAGGTTCCACCACATCGTGTGGAGTCTTTTTATCATTATATGATTAATGGTTTTCATAAACCGAATTTTTGTATAGATATTAGTGAATACGTATCGAAAAAAGTGGAAGCATTAGAAGCGTATGAAAGTCAGTTTTCAACAGGGAGTGATGGTGTGAAAACGCCGTTAACAGAAGGTTACGTTGAAACTGTAGTCGCCCGTGAGAAAATGTTTGGAAAAGAAGTTGGAGTTTTATATGCCGAAGGGTTTATGAGTAAGAAACCGGTTTTATTACATGCTGATTTAATAGGGGGATGTAAATGAAATTAAAAATAGGTATTACATGTTATCCTTCTGTAGGTGGTTCTGGAGTTGTTGGAACAGAATTAGGAAAGCAATTAGCGGAACGCGGGCATGAAATTCATTTTATTACATCGGGTTTACCATTCCGGTTAAATAAAGTGTATCCAAACATTTATTTTCATGAAGTGACAGTAAATCAATACTCTGTATTTCAATATCCACCATACGATTTAGCGTTAGCGAGTAAAATGGCAGAGGTTGCACAAAGAGAAAACCTAGACATTTTACATGTGCATTACGCAATACCGCATGCCATTTGTGCTTATTTAGCAAAACAAATGATTGGAGAGCGTATTAAAATTGTTACAACCTTGCATGGAACAGATATTACTGTGTTAGGATCCGACCCTTCGCTAAATAATTTAATTCGTTTTGGTATTGAGCAATCTGATGTTGTGACGGCTGTCTCGCATTCATTAATTAACGAAACGCATGAGCTTGTAAAACCAAATAAAGACATTCAAACGGTATATAACTTTATAGACGAACGTGTATATTTCAAACGTGATATGACCCAATTAAAGAAAGAATACGGTATAAGTGAGAGTGAAAAGATACTCATTCACATTTCAAACTTCCGTAAAGTGAAACGTGTGCAAGATGTTGTGCAGGCATTTGCTAAAATTGTTACAGAAGTAGATGCGAAGTTGCTTCTTGTTGGAGATGGACCAGAATTTTGCACGATTTTACAGTTGGTGAAAAATTTACATATTGAAGATCGCGTCTTATTCTTAGGGAAGCAAGATAATGTTGCAGAACTACTTGCGATGAGTGATTTAATGTTGCTTTTATCAGAGAAGGAGAGTTTTGGTCTTGTTTTATTAGAAGCGATGGCGTGTGGTGTACCTTGTATCGGAACAAGGGTTGGAGGTATTCCAGAAGTCATTCAACATGGTGATACAGGATATTTATGTGAAGTTGGCGATACAACAGGAGTGGCAGATCAAGCCATTCAGCTATTAAAGGATGAAGAACTTCACCGTAATATGGGAGAGCGAGCAAGAGAAAGTGTTTACGAGCAGTTTCGCTCTGAAAAAATCGTCTCACAATATGAAACGATTTACTATGATGTACTAAGGGATGACAAAAATGGAAAGATTTAAAAAAGCTAGTTCTATTATTGAGACTTTAAAGCAACAAGGGCATGAGGCTTACTTTGTCGGTGGAAGCGTAAGAGACCTTATTATCGATAGGCCGATTGGAGATATTGATATTGCGACATCTGCTTTACCAGAAGAAGTGATGGCTATATTTCCAAGACATGTTCCTGTTGGTCTTGAACATGGAACTGTAATTGTAGTAGAAAATGGTGAGCCTTATGAGGTAACCACTTTTCGAACAGAGAGTGAATATGAAGACTTTCGAAGACCTAGTAGTGTTCAATTTGTTCGTTCATTAGAAGAGGATTTAAAACGTCGTGATTTCACAATGAATGCAATTGCAATGACAGAAGAAGGAAAAATGGTCGATTTATTTGCTGGACAGGAAGCGATTCAAAAGAGAGAAATTGTGACAGTGGGAAATGCTGCGGATCGGTTTCAAGAAGATGCCCTGCGAATGATGCGTGGTATTCGGTTCGTAAGTACGTTAGGTTTTTCTTTAGAGACGAAAACGAAGCAAGCAATTGAAACATATGGACATTTGCTGGAACATATAGCAATTGAGAGAATTACAGTGGAGTTTGAAAAACTTTTAACTGGCACATATTGTGTGAAGGCTCTCAAACAATTAGTAGAAACGAAACTATTTTCTCATCTACCATATTTACAGATGTCAGAAGAGAAATTGTTAAAAGCTACGCAGTATAAATGGGATTCTTTTGAAGCAGACATTGAGGCGTGGGCGTTTTTCTTATATTGTATCGGGGAAGAACATCCAGCTGTCTTTTTACGTCAATGGAAGTTTTCGAATAAAAAAATAAAAGATATCGTCGCAGTTTTATTAACAATCCGTAAGAGAAAGGAGAAGGATTGGGATACAGTTCTTCTTTATAAAACGGGAATTCATATAGCTGAAATGGCAGAAAGAGTATATGAAGCGATGATTGAAAGCTATGATCATACAGCTGTTAACCGGGTACAAACGTTGTTTCAAGCATTGCCAATTAAGAGTCGACAAGAGATGAATGTGACTGGGAATGATTTGTTAAACTGGGCAAGTAAAAAGCCAGGTCCGTGGGTTGCTGAAATGATTCAAAAAATTGAAGAAGCAATTGTACAAGGAAACGTAGTAAATGAGAAAGAGTGTATAAGGGAGTGGCTGCAAGAATGCAATCTACTATAAGAAAGCAGTTATTGCAAGTTTTTTCGGAAGCGGATGGCGAGTTTGTATCTGGTCAAACGATTAGTGATAAACTTGGTTGCTCAAGAACTGCTGTGTGGAAACATATGGAGGACCTTCGGAATGAGGGATATGAACTTGAAGCTGTGCGTCGATTAGGTTATCGAATTGCAAGTAAGCCAGACAAAGTGACTGCGAATGAAATACAGTTAGGGTTACAAACGAAACATATTGGTAGAACAGTGTATTTTGAAGAGTCCGTTGAATCGACGCAACATATTGCAGCAAAGCTTGCTTATGAAGGTGCAGAAGAAGGAACAATTGTTGTGGCAGAAGAACAAACAGCGGGGAGAGGTCGTTTAAGCAGAAAATGGCATTCACCAAAAGGAACAGGAATTTGGATGAGTATTATTTTACGTCCATCAATCCCGGTTCAACATGCACCACAACTTACTTTGTTAGCCGCTGTTAGCGTTGCGCAAGCAATTGAAAAGTGCACAGGTGTAAACGTAGGAATAAAATGGCCGAATGATATTTTAATTCAAGGGAAAAAGGCTGTAGGAATATTAACAGAAATGCAAGCTGATCCTGATAAAATTAATGCTGTCATTATGGGTATTGGTATTAATGCGAATCAAAAGCAAGAACATTTTGATGAGGAAATTCAGCATATTGCTACTTCTTTAGCGATTGAATCTGGTAAGCCAATTGTTCGTGCGGAGCTTATGCAACAAATCTTTTTACAACTAGAAAAATTATATGAAGAGTATTTACAAAATGGTTTCTCTGTCATTAAAATTCTTTGGGAAAGTTACGCTGTGAGTATCGGGAAAGAAATTAACGCTCGAACGATGAGAGAGACGATTACGGGTGTAGCAAAAGGAATTACAGAGGATGGTGTATTGCTCCTAGAAGACCATGAAGGAAAAGTACATCACATTCATTCTGCGGATATCGAAATTAAGTAAAAGAAGTTCCTCTTTTGGAACTTCTTTTTTATTTCAATATTAATAAAATCTTTTAATATTTAAGTTTTATTTTAAAAGATCGTCCAGTTGAGTTTGCTTCTTATTTGACGATTACTTTACCTTCCATTCCTTTGAGGAGATGGTATCGACATATTAATTCATATGTACCGGCACTGTTAGGTTTCACGGTAATGTTTTTTTCTTTTCCTGACTCGACGACGACGTCAATACCGAGTTTTTTGATTGTAAAGGTATGCTCACTCTTACCTTTATTTTTCAACAGTAATGTTGTTGATTCGTTAATTGGAATCGTGATGACGTTTGGATTAAAGTAATCATCGTTTAGCTCAACTTCAATCACTTTCGCTGACGCAATAGGTTGTGCCAAGTCGTTAACTGAGGCAAATACATTGAGGGAATTTAAAGTTGTTATTACCACAAGCATCACAAGAAAACCGATGAATCGAAATAACCATTTGTTTATAGACATTCGCAATTCTCCTTTTGTAAGTATATCTCCTCAATTAACCTGCATCATTATTTTATGAGTTATACCATGTATTTAAAAAGTTTATCTTTCTATGATTGAATCGTTTACTTATAAATTTCACATACCGTAATAAGAATAAAAATTATTTTTTCAAAAAAATGTAGTAATTCCTTTTTAGAGTTTGCTATAATTAGTTCGAATATGGGCAGTATCAGAGCGAACTGCACCATGATTCGATGCAATACAAAAAATAATAACTTGGATTCTGCCTTGATCCAATAACGGACTGGGACAGAGGGATGAATAATGCCGACTAACACACAACCCTTCTGCCCTTTTATGGCCAGAGGGGTTTTTTATATGATTTCGGCCATCTCCTCTCTCCTGTATAAAGGAGGAGTAGTTTTTGAAAACAAAAACAGATTTTTTGAAAATGAAAGAGCAAGGTGAGCCGATTACAATGCTAACGGCGTATGATTATCCATCTGCTAAGTTAGCAGAAGAAGCGGAAGTTGATATGATTTTAGTTGGAGATTCCCTTGGGATGGTTGTGCTCGGCTATGATTCAACAGTACCTGTAACAGTAGAGGATATGATTCATCATACGAAAGCTGTACGCCGAGGAGCGAAAGAGACGTTTATTGTAACTGATATGCCATTTATGTCGTATCATGTGTCGCCTCAAGATACGATGGTGAATGCACGCCGCATCGTTCAAGAGAGTGGTGCTCATGCACTGAAGGTAGAAGGTGCAGGAGAAGTGATATCAACTATTCATTACTTGACGAGTGCGGGAATTCCTGTCGTGGCACACTTAGGATTAACTCCTCAATCTGTAGGAGTGTTAGGTGGCTATAAAGTACAAGGAAAAGATGCTGAAAGTGCAAAAAAATTAATAGAAGATGCGAAGAGATGTGAGGAAGCTGGTGCGATAGCACTTGTATTAGAATGTGTGCCAATGCAGCTAGCAGAATTTATTTCGAAGCAACTAACAATTCCAACGATTGGAATTGGAGCAGGACAAAAAGTGGATGGGCAAGTACTCGTTTATCATGATCTTATCTCATATGGCGTAAATCGTGTTCCGAAATTTGTGAAGCAATATACGTCTGTTCAAGAGGAGATTGTGCGAGGGATTTCACAATACGTAACTGAAGTAAAGACAGGTCAATTTCCGGAAGAAAAACATTCATTCATAATGAAAGAGGAAGAATGTTTAGCGTTATACGGAGGAAAACAATAATGAAAATCATAAATACAGTGCAAGAGATGCAGCAAATTACAAACGAACTACGTACAAGTGGAAAAAGTATTGGTTTTGTCCCAACGATGGGTTATTTACATGAAGGTCATGCGACTTTATTGCGTAAGGCAAGAGAAGAAAATGAAATTGTAGTTTTAAGCGTGTTTGTTAATCCGCTACAGTTTGGACCAAATGAAGATTTAGATCGATACCCTCGTGATATTGATAGAGATGAAAATGTAGCAAAAGAAAACGGTGTAGATTATTTATTTTATCCGAGCGTAGAAGAAATGTATCCAGCAGAACAAACGACAACAGTAGAAGTTGTGAAGCGTACCGATGTGTTATGCGGAAAACAAAGACCTGGTCATTTCGCTGGTGTTGCGATTGTACTAATGAAACTATTTAATATTACATTGCCAACACGTGCTTATTTCGGTATGAAAGATGCACAGCAAGTTGCTGTCATTGAAGGATTTGTCGCTGATTTTAATATTCCGGTTACAATCGTACCGGTGGATATTGTAAGGGAAGAAGATGGATTAGCCAAAAGTTCTCGTAACGTGTATTTATCACAAGAAGAGCGTGAAGAGGCTCCTCATTTATACCGCAGTCTATGTATAGCGAAAGAAAGAATTGAGACAGGAGAACGTAATGCAGAAATCATTACAACTCTTGTGAAAGAGTATATTGAGACGTATACGAAAGGCACTGTAGATTATGCTGATTTATATGCGTATCCTTCACTACAAGTAGTGGATAAAATTGAAGGACGAATCATTTTAGCAATTGCAGTTAAATTTGAGAATGTACGATTAATTGATAATATAACAGTAACGGTTAAATAAGGGGGAGCAACTATGTTTCGCACAATGATGAGAGCGAAGTTACATCGCGCAACAGTAACAGAAGCAAATTTAAATTATGTAGGTAGTATTACAATTGATGAAGATTTAATGGATGCAGTAAATATTGTAGAAAACGAAAAAGTCCAAATTGTAAATAATAATAATGGTGCTCGCTTAGAGACATATGTTATTAAAGGAGAACGTGGTAGCGGTGTTGTTTGTTTGAATGGTGCAGCTGCAAGGCTTGTACAGCCAGGAGATAAAGTTATTATTATTTGCTACGGTCTAGTGGCAGAAGAAAATATTCATAAACAAGAGCCGAAAATTGCAGTATTAGACGATGATAATCAAATTATTGAAATGTTAGGTGCTGAAAAAGCGGGTACGATATTATAAGTAAGAAGGCTATCTCTATTATGGAGATAGCCTTTTTTGTGCATCTTTTCATTAAGATGAGATAAAACGTGGTATAGTAACATTATATAATTTTCTGTTTGATAGGTAAGAAATTGAGGTGTTACATATATGAGTAAGCGTTATGTCGTTGTGGATTTAGAGACGACAGGGAACTCCTGGAAGGATGGGAAAGATAAAATTACCCAAATTGCAGCTGTTGTAGTGGAAGATGGAGAGATATTAGAGATTTTTTCATCTTTTATTAATCCGAAGAGAGAGATTCCGCCATTTATTACAGAGTTAACAGGGATTGATGAGAGTATGGTTAAGCAAGCCCCGTTATTTGAAGATGTAGCCCCGATGGTTGTTGAGCTATTACAAGGTGCAGCTTTCGTTGCACATAACGTTCACTTTGATTGGAATTTTTTAACGGAAGAATTAAGGCAGGCTGGATATACAGAAATACATTGTCCAAAAGTTGATACAGTTGAGTTGGCGCAAATTCTTTTGCCAACGGCTGATAGTTATAAATTACGTGATTTAGCTAAACAACACGAATTAGAGCATGATCAACCGCATCGTGCGGATAGTGATGCTCTTGCAACAGCGGAATTGTTTTTACAATTTTTAAATGAAATTGAGAAGTTACCCCTTGTCACCTTGCAATCGCTTTATGAATTGAGTGATGTGTTTCAAAGTGATATAGCGGATGTGCTTTCTGAAAATATTTTAAAGAAAATGATGCATGGTAAAAAAGGAGCAGAGGGATATGAAGTGTATCGAAATATTGCACTTCGAAAACGGAATTATTCTTTAAACTTAAGTGAAACATGTGCATTTAAATTTGATGCTTTCTTGCATAAGACAATTGATAAACTTGAGTCGAATATGCCAAAGTTTGAAAAAAGAGAAAGCCAACAGAGTATGATGAAGGAAATATATACAGCGCTAAGAGATTCTAGGTTTTCACTAATTGAAGCAGGAACAGGAACAGGAAAGACTCTTGCATATTTGCTTCCAAGTATTTATTTTGCAAAGAAAAAAGAAGAACCTGTCATCATAAGTACCCAAACTGTACAACTGCAGCAACAAATACTAGAAAAAGAAATTCCATTATTACAGAAAATAATGCCATTTTCATTTGAAGTAGCTCTTCTGAAAGGAAGAAAGCATTATCTTTGTCTACATAAATTTGAATATGCTTTGCAAGAAGAAGAGAAGAATTATGATATGGCGCTCACGAAGGCAAAAATTTTAGTGTGGTTATTGCAAACGGAAACGGGCGATCGTGATGAATTAAATATTCCTGAGGGCGGAAAGTTACTTTGGAACCGGATTTGTAGTGATGTACATAGTCCGGGTGGGATGCAAAGCAACTGGTTTAGTCGTTGTTTTTATCAACGAGCAAAGAATAGAGCATTATTTGCAGATATCGTTATTACAAATCATGCGTTATTATTTCAAGATTTTTCAAGTGAAGAACCACTGTTTGCTTCATGTGAACATATTATTTTTGATGAGGCTCATCATATCGAGGAAGCAGCGAGTAGAACACTAGGTGAACAGTTCTCCTGTATGTATTTCCAGCTAGTTTTATCTCGTCTTGGTACGCTAGAAACAGATGATGTACTTTCTAAAGTATATAAGATGATGAAAAAATCAGAGCAAGCCTCCCGTTCTACTTTCCGCATGGTAAGTCATAGTTTGAAGGAATTGAAATTTGATGCGGATGAGCTATTCCAAATGTTACGTGCATTCATCTTTAAACAAACAAAGCAGGAACAAGGGATTAGCAATATGCCACTCATTTATCGATATAACACGGAAGTAGAGAAAGGTAAGTTATGGGATAGTATTACCGAGTTAACAAATCGCTTTGTATATGATGTAAGAAAATTACTCTCTACACTTGAGAAGCAAGTTGATATATTGCAAAGTAAATTAGAATGGGAAATGCATGTTGTTACAGGTGAATTTATGCATTTAATTGAGTTGTTGAGAAAGATGGCGCAATCTTTACAAGTACTCATTTTAGAAAAAAATTCATATGTGACATGGATGGAAACTGAAACGAAGGGAACCATTCATTCAACTGTTTTATATGGGCAACCTGTTCATATTGGTGAAAGATTTGCTGATGAATTTTTAACAGAGAAAAAGAGTGTTATTTTCACATCAGCAACGCTAACAGTAAACGATTCATTTGACTATATAAAAGAAGAGCTAGGCTTACATGATTTTGCTCCAAATACATTACAGGTCCCATCACCATTCCATTTTGAAGAACAGATGAAATTAATGGTTTCAACGGATGTGCCCTTTATTAAGCAAGCGAGTAATGAAGAATATATTGAATCTGTGTCGGCTCATATTGCAAAAATAGCGAAAGCTACAGAAGGTAGAATGCTTGTTTTGTTCACTTCGTATGAAATGTTGAAAGAAGCGTATACGAATTTGAAAAATGATGAGGAATTAGAAGGCTATTTATTATTAACGCAAAGTGTGAATAATAAGAGCAGAAGTCGTCTCATTCGTAAGTTTCAAGAGTTCGATAAATCAATTTTATTAGGAACAAGTAGTTTTTGGGAAGGGATAGATATACCTGGAGATGCCCTTAGTTGTCTTGTTATTGTCCGCCTTCCCTTTACGCCTCCTCATCAACCGATGATGGAAGCAAAAGGAGAGTGGTTAAAAAATCAAGGAGAGGACGTATTCGCTAAGTTAGCACTCCCGCAAGCAATACTGCGTTTCAAACAAGGATTTGGTCGTCTTATTAGAACAAGTACAGATACCGGAACGGTGTTTGTATTAGATCGTCGTTTGACAAGCGCTTCCTATGGAAAACGTTTTTTACAATCAATTCCAACTGTTCCGCTTTATGAAGGCCCTCTAGAAGAATTGTTAGAACAATTAAAGGAACGGCCAATTGAATAAAATTGGAAGGAAAAACACGCCTGAAGTGCATGTAAACTTCAGGCGTAAAAAATGTGGGTAGGAGGAATTTTATTTTTCTTACTTCTTGTATACAAAATGTATTGGTTTTCGACTTGAAACCTTTTTTTGCTGTACATGTCCTGCTATAATAGATGGGTGATGAAGCAGGGGTTGTAAAGAATGTACTCTTATTGTAACCGCATTGCGTTCTTCTATAATTAGAAATTTTTGTGTAACGGAGGAGTTTTTTCATGGATAAGAAAATCGAAGTCCTATCAACGACGCGTATTCAATATTCGTCTGACTTGTATAAAATCGTTGATAGTTTGAATCGTACGTTAAAAGAGCAGGACCTCATGTTCGGATTAGCATTAGACGAAAAAGATAAAGAAACAGCTGTATTTACGATTTACAGAACGTAGTGATACAATGAAAAAGTGGATCTTTGCAATCGTTATCGTAATCGTTGCTAGCGGAATATATGGGGCGTATGTTTATAATAAAGCAATGGAAAAGAAAATCCCTAAAGAGGCAAAATCTGTAGAAATTGCAAAAGAAAAAGCAAAGCTTGTAAAAGTAAAATCTGTGGATTATTATAACGGAGAATCTTCATATACTGTCGTACAAGGTACAGATGAAAAAGGAGAACAACTTATCGTTTGGGTGCCTGAGAAAAAAGGGGAAACTATAGTAAGGAAAAAGAGTGAAGGTATTTCTGAAAAAGAGGCTTTACAAAGAACGATTGAACAAGTCGGAGATGACAGTAAAGAGCACAAAAGTAAGCCTAAAGAAATTTTAAAAATAAAATTAGGCTTTGAAAACAATATACCATTATGGGAAGTTACATATATTGATGATGAAAATCGTTATAGTTATTACTATCTTGCATTTAAAGATGGGCAATTTTTACGACGATACAGCATTGAAAAATAGATGTAGGGGGAACTACAAATGAAATTAGCAAAGCGAGTAGCTGCTTTAACACCATCTGCAACTTTAGAAATTACAGCAAAGGCACAAGCATTAAAAGCAGAAGGTCATGATGTAATTGGATTAGGGGCAGGAGAACCTGACTTTAATACGCCAGAACATATTATGGATGCTGCACATAAAGCGATGTTAGAAGGACATACGAAGTATACACCAACAGGTGGGTTACAAGCGTTAAAACAAGAAATTGTGAAGAAGTTTACTCGCGATCAAGGAATTGCGTATGATCCGTCTGAAATTATTGTATGTAACGGCGCAAAGCATGCATTATATACATTATTCCAAGTGCTACTTGATGAAGGTGATGAAGTTATCATCCCTACGCCATACTGGGTAAGTTATCCGGAACAAGTAAAGCTTGCTGGTGGTAAGCCAGTTTATGTAGAAGGCCTTGAAGATAATGAATACAAAATTACAGCGAAGCAGCTGCGTGAGGCAATTACAGAGAAAACGAAAGCAGTTATTATTAATTCACCGAGCAATCCAACAGGAATGATTTACAGCAAAGAAGAATTACAACAGCTTGGAGAAGTATGTTTAGAACACAATATTTTAATCGTTTCAGATGAAATTTATGAGAAATTAATTTATGGTGGAGCAGAATATACTTCGGTTGCCCAGCTTTCTAATGCATTAAAAGAACAAACACTTATTATTAATGGTGTATCTAAATCTCATTCTATGACAGGATGGCGTATTGGATATGCAGCAGGAAATAAGCAGCTTATTAAAGCGATGACGAACTTAGCGAGTCATAGTACGTCAAACCCTACTTCAATCGCTCAATACGGCGCAATCGCGGCATATGCAGGCTCACAAGAACCTGTGGAAACAATGCGTCAAGCATTTGAAGAGAGATTAAACATTATTTATGATAAATTAATTCAAATCCCTGGTTTTACTTGCATTAAACCACAAGGTGCATTTTACTTATTCCCTAATGTAAAAGAAGCAGTAGCTTTATCAGGATACGAAACTGTTGATGATTGGGCAAAAGCTCTATTAGAAGAGGAAAAAGTAGCTCTTGTACCAGGTACAGGATTTGGTGCTCCAAATAACGTTCGTTTATCATATGCGACATCTCTTGAACAAGTGGAGAAAGCATTAGAACGTATTCACACGTTTATGAAAAGTAAAGTGCAAGCTTAATTGTATATTTTATTAATGTAATACAAAAACCTTCCTACATAATAGGGAGGTTTTTTTGACGAATTGTGGCAAAAAGAAATAGCGAAAGGTGTGTTATACTAGAGAGCGAGGTGTTTGGTGATGAAAAAGAAAATGATGTTACAGTGGTTTGAGCAGGGAAGCATTGCAATTCCAAAATTACTTATGATGCATTATAAAAAATTAGGGTTAAATGAAACGGAATTTATGGTTGTACTTCATGTACATACATTTTTAGAATCGGGCAATTCGTTTCCGACTCCGTCAGAGATTTCAGAACGGATGACGATTACCGAAATGAAATGTATGGAAGTAATTCAGGCATTGATTCAAAAAGGTTTTTTATCACTAGAAGGTGGACAAAAATCAGAAGCGATGATGTGTGAAAGTTATTCTTTACAACCGCTATGGGAAAAAATATTGCATTTCTTAATGAATGAATCGATAGAGGAAGAACAAAAAGAAATAAAGCAATTGCAAGTAAATTTATATACAGTATTTGAAAAAGAATTTGGAAGACCACTTTCTCCATTTGAATGTGAAACGTTGGGAATGTGGGAAGATCAAGATCAACATCATCCGAATTTAATTCAAGCGGCCCTCAGGGAAGCTGTAATGAGTGGTAAGCTTAATTTCCGATATATTGATCGTATTTTATTTGAATGGAAAAAGAATGGTATTAAAACAGTAGATCAAGCCCAAAACCAAGGACGGAAATTTAGAGCAAATCAACAACGAACGCAGCAAACGACAAAACAAGAGACGAAATTTACTGGAAAAGTGCCTTTTTATAATTGGTTGGAGCAGTAATGTAGGAGGAAGTATATGTTAAATAAAACGCAAATTCGCTATTGTTTAGACACAATGGCGGATATGTATCCAGAAGCACATTGTGAATTAATTCATGATAATCCGTTTGAACTAGTAATAGCGGTAGCGTTATCTGCACAATGTACAGATGCACTTGTAAATAAAGTGACGAAAAATTTATTTCAAAAATATAAAACACCAGAAGATTATTTAAGTGTTTCGCTAGAAGAATTACAACAAGATATACGTTCTATTGGTTTGTATAGAAATAAAGCAAAAAACATTCAAAAATTGTGCAGAATGTTATTAGATGATTACAATGGGGAAGTGCCGAAAGATCGAGATGAGCTTACGAAGTTACCAGGTGTAGGTCGGAAAACAGCAAACGTAGTTGTTTCGGTAGCGTTTGGTATTCCGGCAATTGCTGTTGATACGCATGTAGAGAGAGTGAGTAAACGGTTAGCGATTTGTAGATGGAAAGATTCGGTGTTAGAAGTAGAAAAGACATTAATGAAGAAAATTCCGATGGATGAATGGAGCGTTACACATCACCGTATGATTTTCTTTGGACGTTATCACTGTAAAGCGCAGCGACCACAATGTGAAGAGTGCCCTTTACTAGAAGTATGCCGAGAAGGAAAGAAGCGAATGAAGGGGAAATAAAGGATGGAGCGAGTGATAGAAATACCGAGAGAATTTCGGTGCTTACCATTTTTTAAAGAAAGTATAAATTCGATTGCGTATTATACAGAACAGTCATTTGAAGAAACAATACAAAAGACTTATTTTATATATGATATGGAAAGACAATATGAGCCGTGGAATGAAATTGAAAACAGTATTCCGGTAATGTTGAATGTATGGAAAAATAAGCATGAGGACATTGCTACTTTATTTCGAAACAGAAAGAAACAAGAAGCTGAAGGCCCAATGATTCTTTTTGCAGCGCATTTGTTATCAATTGTATATTGGCTAAACGAGCAACCTGTTCATTGTTTGAACAAAATGGCAGATTACACGAGTAAGTTGGAAGTACAACCAGTTAATTTTATAGAGCGATATTCGTTCATTATAAAGAAACCGAATAATTATCATTCTTATATTCAGTTAGCGCAGTTGTACATTGAAATAGAAAAGCTATATGTAAAGAAAATAATAACAAAAAAGAAGTCCTATTCTCGTTAAGAGAAAGGACTTCTTTTTTTGTATTAAGACTCTGTTGTAACAACATTTCCGTCTGCGTGTGGTGTATCTTCGCCGGTATTTTGTTGTTGTTGTTCTTGTTGTTTCTTAGCTTCTTCTTCAGCTTTTTTTCTAGCTTCCTCTTCAGCTTTCTTTTGAGCCTCTTCTTGCTGTTTACGTTGTTGTTCTTGTTGTTTCTTAGCTTCTTCTTCAGCTTTTTTTCTAGCTTCCTCTTCAGCTTTCTTTTGAGCTTCTTCTTGCTGTTTAAGCTGCTGCTCTTGTTGTTTCTTAGTTTCTTCTTCAGCTTTTTTCTTAGCTTCTTCTTGTTTTAGTTTATCTTCATTAGCCTTTTTCTGAGCTTCCTCATCGGCTTTTTTCTTAGCTTCTTCTTCAGCCTTCTTCTTAGCAGCCTCATCTTCAGCTTTCTTCGCGTCTGGAGTTCCTCCAGGCGCAGTGAAGGATGCACCAACGGCCGGGCTTGTTCCAGTACCTTTTTTCGCTACTACAGAGAAGCTATAAGTAACACCTGGTTTAATACCACCAAGAGTAGCTGTCGTACCTTTTATTGATAAACTACCGCTTGAACCGTCAGTCGCTTTATAGCTTGCGGCATACGCATCAACTTCTGCTGGTCCAGACCAGTTTAGTGTAACTGTGCTAGCGCCATCGAAAGTGACATTAAGACCACTAGGTGCATCTACTTTAATTTGTTTAACCGCATCTTTCTTAGCACCTTTTACGTACAATTCACCATTTAATTCTTGTACGGAAGAAGGACGTTCGAAGCGTGATTTATTTGTAGCGAATTTGCTCATCATTACTTGGAACATTTGTTGCGCAATTCTAGTAGAGCGATCGCCAATGTAATTTTCTGGACCATCTTTTTCGTAACCAGTCCAAACAGCCATTGTATATTGCGGTGAATATCCAGCGAACCAGCTATCTCTGTTTGCATCAGCTGGAATACCATATTTTTTAATCACGTCTGCATCAAAGTTTTGAGTTCCTGTTTTACCTGCTACATCTATACCTGGAACGTATGCTGTTGGACCCGTACCACCAGAACCAGGTTTTACTACGTCACGAAGAACGTCAGTCACCATGTAAGCTGTGTAGTCTTGCATCGCACGTTGTTCTTTCGGTTTAAAACTTTTCTTTTTCCCATCTGGGAAGGTAACTTCTTTTACGAAGTGCGGTTTATTGTAGTTCCCACCGTTACCAAAGGCTGCATATGCCCCCGCTAATTGTAATGGAGAACTATCGTTACTACCAATTGCTGTTGATTCATATGTTTTGCCGTCTTTAAATGTCATACCTAAACCTTCAGCAAACGCTTGTGACTTAGGAAGACCAACCGCTTGAGCTGTCTTTAAAGCGGGAATGTTTAATGATTTTTTCAAAGCTTCACGTAGTGAAACGTCACCTTTGTAACTATTTGTTGCATTTCGTATTTTTTTACCATCGGAATACGTATATTCTGAGTCATTTAATTGATGGTATGTAGACCATTGTAAATTCTCAATTGCTGGACCGTAGTCGAAAATTGGTTTCATTGTTGAACCAACTTGGCGTTTTAAATCAGTGGCCATATTATGACCTTTGAAAGTAGACTTACTTTCTTTACGCCCAGCTCCAATTGCTCGAACTTCTCCAGATTGTGTATCCATAAATACGAATGATCCTTGGAATTGATCGTTCGGATACTTAATAAGATTGCCATCCATAATTTTATCAGCATAATCTTGAGCATCTTGATCAAGTGTTGTATGAATCGTTAAACCATCTGAACCAATATTTACATCAGGATATTCTTTTTCAACTTCTTTTACAACCGCATCTAAAAATGCTTGATACTTCATCTCAGTTATTTCTGAAGACGGTTGAAGACCCTCTGTTACTGGAATCTTAACTGCATTATTCATTTCTTCTTTTGTTATATAACCATGTCGATTCATTAATGACAATACGACATTACGACGATTTGTTGCTCGTTCAACATTTTCCTTTTTGGTTGGATCATAAATGTTTGGACCTTGGGGTAAACCAGCGAGCATAGCAGCTTCATGTAACTGTAAGTCTTTTAAATCTTTACCATAATATTTTTGCGCTGCTGTCGCAATACCATATGAACGGTTACCTAAATTAATCTTATTTAAGTACATTTCTAAAATCTCATGTTTAGAGTATTGTTGCTCTAATTTGTAAGATAGGTACCATTCTTGTACTTTTCTCTTTGCAGTTTTGTCCATCGTTAGAAAATAGTTTTTGACTACTTGTTGTGTAATCGTACTACCACCTTGAGATCCGAAACCTCCAGTGACATTTTCCATAACTGCTTTTGTAGTTCGTTTAAAATCAATACCATTATGATCATAGAAACGTGAGTCCTCAGTTGCAAGGAATGCATTTTCAACTACTTTTGGAATTTGATCATACGTAACGTGGGTTCGTTTTTCAGCACCGTATTCATAGAAAAAGTTCCCATCTTTATCAAGAAACTTTGTTGATAAAGGATTGACGAGTTTTGATTTGTCTAATTTTGGAGCATCCTTCACCATAACAAAGAAAGCGGAAACGCCAGCTACAAGACCAACGATACCAAGAAGTAGACAACCTATAAGGAATTTTTTAAAAAAGGAGCCTTTTTTCTTTGGTTTTTTCTCTGTATTTGTTTCTTGCTTTTGATTTTTTACATGATTTCGTTCTGTACGAGAACGATAATTATCTGACATTATACTTTCTCCTACCTTTCATTCTCTCCCCAAAAGTCGAAAAAAGAGCCTTAGTGATGACTCTATCACGAAAAATAAACCGTGTCTAGTACACGGATATAATCAATCCGAGGGTGATAACCGCATGATAATAAAGATCCATGCTCTTCTATTTCTTCTTTCGTAATCGATTTTCTTCCACCTGTATTTTGACGATTCCAAAATGCAATAATATGTTTTGCATCTAATAAATAAAGTTCATCAAAAAGTGTAAATTTAATAATAACAAATGCAATTCCATTATGAGCGATTACTTGCTTCATATGCTCAATTTGATGAAGGTGGAAGTTTTGAAGTGGAAAACTCGTTTTATTTTTTGTTTCTTTCGCTTCAAAATCGATGTATTTCCCTTTATATACACCGTTGTAATCTGTTGTAGAAGGTTGTTTAAAATACGCTTCTTTTACCACTGCAGCACTTCGAGCGGGGTAATCTACTTTTACAATTTGAAGAGGTGTAGGTTTTTTATGTACGCATGCAATATTATGGGTTAAGTAATATTCATTCGTTTCATTCAATTCCTCTTCAAGGGACATACCTCTGTTACTATAAGTATGTTTTTTAATTGGTGTTTTATGAGGTTGTGAAGCTTGATTGTACCGTTTTCCATTTGGGTAACGAATGGTCATAGTGTGTCCACTCCCAACTTGCTAAGAATTACTTACAAAGGTGATTATAACAAAAAATGAAAAAAGATGTGACCTTTTTGAAGAAAGGTATGATGACTTATTCATGTTTACATGGAATGATTATGAAAAAATTAAACAACATCGTAAAAATACGGTCTGTACAGAGAAAGAAAAAACAATGGTTTACAACATGAAGAGGGAAATAGAAATAGCTAATATGGACAACATTTCTCGAACGCAGTGTTATCAAGAATATTATGTAAGAAATAGTGAAATTAGGTGGGCTTTTTTAGCGAGTATGGTCTCGAGAAATGCGGGGTGGAATATGACTGATTTACAAGGGAGGTATTATGCTACTGTTTTACCTCAAACAGTAAAAAAACATTTGTTTTTGACTTATGAAGAAGCGAATTGGATTATTTTTTTAGATGCATTTCCTCAGCTGTTGTTATACGAAGAAAGTAAGAGGAGGCAGATCCCACTATTCCATTTGTTACAATATTTTAACGTATCCATTTTTATGGAAAAAGAATGGATATATTTTTGGGAGAAAAAAGATATAAATAGACTTATGACAGCGCTTATTATAAATGAACAAAATAAAATTCAAAAACCAGTTATTGAGAATGCATACTTTAAAAAACATGTATTCCATACAGCCCTTTTTAAATTACAAGAAATGCTTCATATTAGTGCCGTTATATTCCCAACCGTTGAAGGGAAGGTGTATGGTTTTTCAGTTTATCAATTTGAAACGTTACAGAAGCGTATAGAACTAGGAAAGAAGTTAGCAGCGTTACTGTTCCATCCGAATTACAAAAGTTTATTCCATAGATTTGCATCGCAAACGATACACACAGGATCAAGAGCAGATTATGAATGTTATGTAAGTGAAGCTAGAAAATCTTGTACACCAGCTCTTAGAGAAGTTTATCCTGCTGTTGCACATGATGAAATAAGTATGAGAGATTGGTTTTGTAGAGATACGGAAATAAATGAGCTATTTTTACGAGAAGAGTATAAGGGTGAAGTTGATATAACAGAATGGTATAAAAGAAAGAGGGAGCAAATCTATATTGCTTCCACCGTAAATCGTTTTGTTAAAAGGATAGATGAGTTCGTGATATAATAAAAAAGAAGTCCCGTCTTCATTTATGAAGACGGGACTTCTTAATGTGAAGTAATCCTACTATGCGTGTTAAACATTTAATCTCAAAACGTAATGAATATAAGAGATTAAAGAAGTTTCACTTTATGTAGCAGGGAAGTTTGGACCATCTAATTTTGGATTGCCAGTTTCGGGTTTATTTTGTTTATTTTGTTTTTTCTTTTTTTCGTTTTTGTTCTTTGCCATTTTCATGCACCTCCTTTTTGTATTGTTACCATTTCTATAAATGACATACAAAATGATTTCTTTGACGAATAACAACTAGTTTTGTCATGTGGGCAGGAGTGAAGAATCATTCGGCGAAATTACATGACAAAGGAAAAGCAAAGAAGGAGGCGTTTTGTATATGGCGATGGTTCAGAAGGAAGATGTAATGAAAACAATGGATCAAATGTTAAGTTCTCTCGATTTGCTGGAAATGAATATAGGGATTAGAATGAATCATGCATTAAAGGATAAGAGTGAAAAAATATGCAACAAGATAGAAATAACAGAAATGCATATTGAGCATATGGAAAATAAATTAGTGCATCACGAAGAAAAAGGGAATTGGGTGAAGGCATTTCAAAACGTCGTAGTGAGTGCATAATAAGGTGGGAATAAAATGAAGTATGAAGCATTAATACAGTCTTCGGAAAAACTTATGCAACATAATAATGAAGCAAATGTGAAAAAAAGAGAAATGATTGAATACGATTTTTATAAGGATATGAAACCGTTTGTAGATATGGTAGATGAGGAATTAAAAGTGTGGAAAGAATTAGCTTATGAATGGATTAAGGAAGAAAAACCGAAGTATATACATGTACAGCAAATTGATCAAGTGTACGATAATTTACAAACAAATGTGTTGCAATGCTTTGTAAATAAAGGTAAAGGTAAGCGATTCTTTGAAACGCATCAAGCCATTTCGTATACTTTGCAAAATATAATTGAGCAATGTAAGTAACAAGAGGGGAAACCCTCTTGTTTTTTTATGCTTCTGTCACTGTTGTAGGTTTTGTTGCCCCGTTTATTTCTAGTTCTTTTATTACTGTTCGGTAATCTGAAATACATATTTTCCCTTCGAGATACCAATGTCTCGCAAAGTCTAACAATTCATTTACATTCTCTGTGTAATACCCCTTTTTTTGAGAAAACGCTTGTTTTAAATCCCCTAATACCATGTTGATTCCTCCCCCATGAGAATCTTCTTCTTTTTTATCATAGCATGGAAGGGTTTTCTTTTATAATTTTTTAAAAATTTAAACTTCCGACAAAAATAGACAGATACTCCGTCACACAAATTATTTTACAAGTACATATTATATATGTAGAAACTTATGTGAAGGAGGAGAGAATGCATGTTTCAACAATCTAACGTATATCAGCAATCTAATCCATATGCACAGCAAAATATGTACCAATATAATACGGATACATATTTACGTTATAATATGTATCCTTTCGAACCTCATTATGGAAATCAAAATTATTACCAGCCATTTGAAGTGTCGTTTATGAATCAACCGCAACAACCACAGCAACCGTATATGAATCAACAACCGCAACCTTATATGAATTCACAATACTATATGCCACCACCATCTCCCTATGGCAATCAACAAGCGATGTTTTATCCACCAAAACAACCGTATCCGACACAAAATAAACAAAAGCAACAGCAGCAACCAAGTCAATTTTCTAGTTTTGTTTCCCAATTTAAAAATTCAGATGGTAACTATGATGTAAATAAAATGATGAATACAGCTGGACAAATGATGAATGCGATGAATCAAGTGACAGGTATTGTAAAGCAAGTGGGAGGCTTTTTTGGTAAGTAATGTAGAAGGTTTGTCTATAAAAAGCATTGGATAGAAAATCAAGGACTAGACAAATTTCCTTAGAATAAATGGGTATATATAACAAGCGGCTTCCCCTCTTTTCTCATACTGTAAAGTGTAATCAGATTTTTTTTATGAGAGAGGAGAGAAAAACTATGCATCATTGTCATCCTTGCTTTGGAGGGCATAAGCCTACAGGACCTATTTGTACAACTGCTCCTGTCATTCATCCGACGAAACAATGCGTAACACACTCTTTTTCAACAACGGTGGTGCCACACATTTTCCCGACACATACAACACATGTACATCATCAACAAATTAAAAACCAAAACTTCTTCCCGCAAACAAATTCAAATGTAAATGTTGTGGACCCAATCGACCCAGGATTCGGCGGATGTGGACCATGTGGCCATGGTCATCATCATCACCACCACGGTCATCAAATATCTCCATTCGGACCAGGACCGAATGTATCACCGTTTGGACCAGGACCAAATGTATCACCGTTTTTACCAAATAATGTATCACCAGTAGGTCCGAATATTGGACCAAACGTTGGTGGAATATTTAAAAAGTAAATGATATGTTAGAACTAGCGAAATGCTAGTTCTTTTTTTGTAATTGGAGTGTTGATATGAAAGTTATTGCAGTAACAGGCTATAAGCCATTTGAACTTGGAATATTTAAAAATGATCATCCAGGAGTAGAATGTATAAAAAAGGCGCTGCGTCGTAAATTAACTGCTTTTGTAGAAGATGGTTTAGAGTGGGTTATAATAAGTGGCCAGTTAGGTGTAGAATTATGGGCTGCTGAAGTTGTTTTTGAAATACAAGTAGAATATCCAGATTTAAAATTAGCGGTATTTACTCCATTTTTAGAACAAGAAGAAGGTTGGAAGGAAGATAACCGTGAATATTACGAATTTATTCTCTCTCAAGCAGACCATGTTGATAGTATCACAAAACGGAAGTACGAAAGCCCAGAGCAATTTAAATTAAAAAATCAATTTTTTATTGAAAAAAGTGATGCACTTTTAGCTGTATATGATGAAGAAAAACCAGGGAGTCCTAAATATATTGTAGAAGCGGCAAAGAAAAAAGGAGAAATAGAAAATTATCACAGTTATTTCATTCTTTTTTCCGATTTACAAGATATAATAGAAGAGGAACAGTGGAATAATGCTGAGTAATATGTAATATAGTACTCGTATATATGATTGACAAAAAACATTGTTTCTGAAAAAATTTAGTTAATGAAAGTTTTGGCAAAAATTTGAGGTGAAGAAAATGATTTCGGATAAAATTAAATTAACGGCAAAAGATATTTTAGAAAAAGAATTTAAAACAGGTATGAGAGGTTATCAACAAGAAGAAGTAGACAAGTTTCTTGATATGATCATTAAAGATTACGAAGCTTTTCACAAGGAATTTGAGCAATTAAAGCAACAAAATGCTCGTTTAAAGCGTGAACTAGAAGAACAAAAGCTAGCAGCAACGCAAGTTCCACAACAACCAGTTGTACAAACACCAGTTGCACAACCAGTATATAACAACACGAATACGGACATTTTAAAACGTCTATCGAATTTAGAAAAAGCTGTATTTGGAAGTAAGTTATACGAATAATTTCTGGTGATAAAAAGGTTAAAGCATTTTACATAGAAAAAAACATTGCAAAATCTTTTTGTTTCCACTATACTAATGGATGTCATAACGTTTGGGTAATCGCTGCAACGCCAACGTTGTAGAGGAAAGTCCATGCTCGCACGGCCTGAGATGGCTGTAGTGTTCGTGCCTAGCCAATTCATAAGCTAGGGTATTCTGGCTGTAAGGCTGGTTTAACGGCAGGGAAAAAACCTAAGTCCTTTCGGATATGGTTTGACTACCTTTAAAGTGCCACAGTGACGAAGTCCTTGAAGAAATGATAGGAGTGGAACGAGGTAAACCCCACGAGCGAGAAACCCAAATAATGGTAGGGGAATCTTTTCCAAGGAAATGAACGATGGGAAAGGACAGGTTGTATAACCTGTAGATAGATGATTGCCACCGGAGTACGAGGCGTGGGCCGTTTGCAGTACAAAGGAACAGAACATGGCTTACAGAACGTTATGAACCAACTATGAAATAACTCAGCTCTCCTTTGTTAGAGGAGGGCTTTTTATTTGTATGAAGTTATAAATTATGAGTTAAAATGGTTAATGAGAAAATTCTTCGTAAAATGTAATAATTAATAGGATAAATGGCTATTAATTATTGTTTGAATATACATAAGAGGTGAATGCAAATGGGAAAAGTTACTTTAATCGCAACAGCGGCAATGGGTATTGAAGCTTTAGTTGCCCGAGAAGTTCGTGATCTAGGTTATGAATGCCAAGTAGAAAACAGCAAAGTAACATTTGAAGCAGATGAAAAGGCGATTTGTCGCACGAATTTATGGTTACGTACTGCGGACCGTGTGAAAATTAAAGTTGGCGAATTTAAAGCGACAACATTTGATGAGCTGTTTGAGAAAACGAAAGCATTAAACTGGGGAGATTATATTCCAGAGAACGGTGAGTTCCCTGTTATCGGTAAATCTTTAAAATCTGAGTTATTCAGTGTTTCGGATTGCCAGCGTATCGTTAAAAAGGCTGTTGTTGAAAAATTAAAAACAACATATAAACGTACAACTTGGTTTGAAGAAGATGGCCCGTTATTCCGTATTGAGATTGCAATGTTAAAAGATATCGCAACATTAACAATTGATGCAAGCGGTGTTGGGCTTCATAAACGTGGATATCGTGTGGATCAAGGGGAAGCTCCTTTAAAAGAAACATTAGCTGCGTCTTTAATTAAATTAACAAACTGGAAGCCAGATCGTCCTTTCGTGGATCCTTTCTGTGGATCAGGTACAATTCCGATTGAAGCAGCATTAATTGGACAAAATATCGCACCAGGTTTTAACCGTGGTTTTGCATCGGATGAGTGGGGCTGGGTTGGTAAACAAAACTGGCGTGAAGCTCGTCAAGAAGCAGAAGATTTAGCGAACTATGATCAACCATTGCAAATCATTGGATCAGATATTGATCATCGTATGATCCGTGTTGCTCAAGATAATGCAGAAGAAGTCGGTTTAGGCGATTTAATTACATTTAAACAAATGCAAGTAAAAGATTTCACAACAAAAGAGGATTATGGCTATGTTGTAACGAATCCTCCATACGGAGAACGTTTAAGTGAAAAAGCACTTGTTGAACAACTATATAAAGAAATGGGACAAGTATTCCGTCCATTAGACACATGGTCGGCATATGTATTAACAAGTTACGAAGCATTTGAGAAGTGCTACGGAAAAGATGCATCGAAGAAACGTAAACTGTTTAACGGATTTATTCGTACAGATTACTACCAATACTTTGGAAAACGTCCACCTCGTAATTCATAGTATAAAACTCCTCCAGCGCGCATATACTGGCTATTATGTAATGCGTAAAGGAGGAACTAATATGGATAGTTTCCAATTATCAATGATTCAAAAAGCTATTCACCGTACGTATGATGAGCTCGGAAAAGAAGTGGATAGCCAAGGTGCGATTGTAGATGAAATACAAAAAGCACAAGAAGAATATTTGTCAGCTCTTTCACATGAAACAGCGATTGATAAACGGTATTTAAAGTCATTAATATAGAAGAAAATTTTCCTTTTTCGAAAGGAAAATTTTTTTTCGTGTATTTCTATGTATTGCAACAGGGGAAAGTGGCTGCACACATATGAGTAGCAGTTGCTATATCTTTTATAGAAAAACTTTTTGGTTGGAGGCTAAGGATGTTTACTGAGAAGAGATTACCATTTGAAGTAGGGAAACAAGACAATTTTTATGATAAGTTGAATGAGTGGATTGGAGATGTGTTTTACGACATCCTTCCGGAAAAAGGCTTTGAAGAGCGTGATGAACAAATTTTTATGGCGTTTCAATTAGAGCGTGCTTTTCAAGAAAAGAAAGTTATGTTCGCAGAAGCTGGTGTAGGAACCGGGAAAACAATTGTATATCTTCTATATGCAATTTGTTATGCACGTTATACTGGAAAGCCAGCGATTATCGCTTGTGCAGATGAAACGTTAATTGAGCAGCTTGTGAAAGAAGAAGGGGACATTGCTAAATTATCTGAGGCATTAGGCTTAGCGGTAGATGTAAGACTTGCGAAATCAATGGATAATTATTTATGTTTACGTAAACTTGAAGATGTTATGAGTGGACGAGCTCCAGAAGTAATTGAAGATGTGTACTACGAATTACCGCAGTTTGTATTTGACCATGGTACGATGCAAAACTTTACTCACTATGGTGACCGAAAAGAATTTCCGCTTTTAAATGACGAGGAATGGTCAAAAGTAAATTGGGATTACTTCCAAGATTGCTTCACTTGTGATTCTCGACATCGTTGCGGGCAAACTCTATCACGTGAACATTATCGTAAAGCAGCAGATTTAATTATTTGTTCTCAAGATTTCTATATGGATCATATTTGGACGTACGATGCTCGTAAGCGTGAAGGACAAATTCCATTATTACCAGAAAGTAGTTGTGTTGTATTTGATGAAGGACATCTTGTAGAATATGCAGCTCAAAAAGCTTTAACATATCGTTTAAAGCAAACGATGATGGAGCAACTTTTAACGAGATTATTACAAAATGATATTCGCGAGGAATTTGCGCATTTAGTAGAAGAAACAATTTGGCAAACAGAGCGATTCTTTGATGTGTTACAAGAGAATAAAAAAGAAATTGCTGGTTCTGATCGTTTAGAAATTACTGTGACAGAAAAAGTAACGGCTGAAGCGAAGCGACTTTATGCGAAAATTGGTGAAGTCGGTGATGCATTAGTATTTGAAAGTGAAATGCATACAGTAAACACGTATGATTTAAATATCGTTGATGAACATTTAGATGTATTAGAGCATTCACTTCGTCTGTTTATGCACGAGAAAAATGTAATTACATGGGGTGAAGAAGGTGATGGAGCCTTCACGTTAGTAATTATGCCGCGTGCAGTTGAAGAAGTATTACAAGAGAAAGTATTCTCGAAGAAAATCCCGTATATTTTCTCTTCTGCTACATTATCTAACAACGATTCATTCGCATTTACAGCAAATAGCCTAGGGGTAAAAGATTACTTATCATTCTCAGTTGCCTCACCGTTTGATTATGAGGAGCAAATGGCAGTAAACTTACTATCTCATACGAAAGAAAATGAATGGGAAAGAAAGTGTCAATATACACTTGAAAATATACAAAAAACAAATGGACGTACACTTGTATTATTCCGTACAACGCAAGAACTTGCGGCGTTTAAAGAGTATGTAGGTAAAGAACAAATGTCAGTTCCGTTCCTATATGAAGGGGACCAAGAAATTAGTCAGCTTGTTTCTCGTTTCCAAAACGAAGAAGAGACTGTACTTTGTGCCGTTCATTTATGGGAAGGTTTAGATATTCCTGGTTCATCATTATCACATGTTATTATTTGGTCATTACCATTCCCTCCAAACGATCCTGTGTTTGAAGCGAAGCGTAAACATGTGAATGATCCATTCTGGGATGTAGATGTACCATATATGATTTTACGTCTTCGTCAAGGGATTGGCCGTTTAATTCGTACGAGCGAAGATAAAGGTGCTATATCAATCTTCTTATCTGATACAGAAGATGAGAAAGTGGTAGAAGCAGTGAAAAACGTACTACCAGTAGAAGGTAAAGAATTATAAGGAGAAAGCTTGGCGCTTGCCAAGCTTTTTTTCTATTATAAAAGGAATTTATATTTTCATGTCGAATTAAGTTTGAGGTAGAAAAAGGAGGTTTTTATATAATGACAGTAGCTACATATGAAGTAGAAAAACAATTTTTAACATATGTGAAGAAGATACAAAATTACGGAGAAGCATTAAGCTTAATGTTTTGGGACTTGAGAACAGGGGCGCCTAAAAAAGGTGTAGACCAGCGTTCAGAAGTAATTGGCATGCTTTCATCAGAAGTGTTTGCTATGTCGACTTCAGATGAAATGGGAAATTATTTAACAGAGCTTGAAGATTTAATACGTGAAGACAAGCTTTCTGAAACGACGAAGAAAATGGTGGAAGAGTGCCGTAAAGAATATGATAGAAATAAGAAAATTCCACAAGCGGAATATGAAGCGTATGTGAAATTAGAAGCGAAAGCAGAAAGTGTGTGGGAAGAAGCTCGCGAAAAATCTGATTTCGAAATGTTCCGTCCGTATTTAGAAAAAATCGTTGAATTTAAAAAGAAATTTATTACATATTGGGGTTATGAAACATATAAATATAATACATTATTAGATATGTATGAGCCGGGCATTACGGTAGAAGTGTTAGACCACGTATTTGGTCAACTTCGTGAGCGTATCGTACCGCTCGTAAAAGAAATATCGGATTCGCAAAAGAGATTAAAGACAAGTGCTTTATCAGAACATTTTTCAAAAGAAAAACAAAAAAACTTTACATTAGAGCTATTAAAGCAATTAAATTATGACTTTGAAGCAGGTCGTCTTGATGAAACGGTACATCCATTTGAAATCACATTAAATAGAGGGGATGTTCGTATTACGACACGCTATGACGAAAAAGATTTCCGTATGGCTGTGTTTGGCACAATTCATGAATGTGGTCATGCTGTATATGAACAAAATATTGCAGAGAAATTTGAAGGTACACCGCTATGTAGTGGAACATCTATGGGTATTCATGAGTCACAATCATTATTCTTTGAGAACTTTATCGGTCGTAATAAATCATTCTGGAAGAAAAATTATGATTTATTAAAAGAGTATAGCGATGGTCAATTCAATGATATATCAGTAGATGAGTTTTATGATGCAATAAATGAATCGAAGCCTTCATTTATTCGCATAGAAGCAGATGAGCTTACATATCCGCTTCACGTTATGGTTCGTTATGAACTTGAGAAAGAGTTATTTGATGGCACATTACAAGTGAAGGATTTACCAGCGGCTTGGAACGATAAAATGGAAGCATATTTAGGAATTCGTCCGGCTAACGATGCACAAGGCGTATTACAAGATGTTCACTGGGCTGGTGGTTCATTTGGATACTTCCCATCTTATGCGCTTGGTTATATGTATGCAGCGCAATTTAAGCAAAGAATGGTAAAAGACATTCCGAATTTTGATGCATTATTAGAAGAAGGAAACGTAACGCCAATTCGTGAATGGTTAACAGAAAACATTCACCAATACGGTAAAACGAAAAAGCCACTTGAAATTTTAGAAGATGTAACAGGTGAAGGATTGAATGCAAATTACTTAGCAGATTATTTAGAAGCGAAGTATAGAGAGATTTACGAGTTATAAAAAAGGGCTGCTTACTTGCAGCTCTTTTTTTAAGGGGATAGAAAAATGGAGTATACTTATACAGTAATGACGCAAGAAGAAGCAGAAGAAATTGCATACAACTGGCATTATGAAGGGAAATATTCTTTTTACGATATAGAGGCAGATGAAGAAGATTTAGCTGAATTTTTACATGATGAGAGTAGAGGGGATCATACATTTTCTGTGAAGGAAAATGGCACTCTCATTGGTTATTTTACTGTTTGTAAAATAACTGATGGGACGGTTGATATAGGTCTTGGAATGAGACCTAATATAACTGGGAATGGATTTGGTTTACAGTTCATAAATGCTATACTAGCTTTTAGTAAAGAAAAATATGGATGTAATTATATAACACTATCAGTAGCTACATTTAATAAAAGAGCGATTAAAGTGTATAAAAGGGCAGGGTTTGAAGCAGTTGGAACGTTTATACAGAAGACGAATGGTAGTTATTTTGAATTTTTGAAAATGAATTATATATGTAAAAATGATTAAAAAAACAGAAGAATCTCCTTCTGTTTTTTTATGCAGAAATAAATCTTACTATTTGTAATTGGAAGTTTTGTAATTTTGGAAGAGGATGTGTATGATTGAAGTTTAATGGTAAATAGCAAGTTTAGTAAGGAGAGACAGCATGATTACAATTAAAACGAAAAATGAAATAGATTTAATGCATGAATCTGGAAAGTTACTTGCTTCATGTCATAGAGAAATTGCGAAGATAATGAAACCAGGTATTACAACAAAAGAAATTAATACGTTTGTGGAAGCGTATTTAGAAAAACATGGTGCAACGTCTGAGCAGAAAGGGTACAACGGATATCCATATGCGATATGTGCATCTGTAAACGATGAAATGTGTCATGCATTTCCGGCCGATGTTCCTTTGACTGAGGGTGATATTGTAACAATTGACATGGTAGTAAACTTAAATGGTGGTCTTTCAGATTCTGCTTGGACGTATAGAATTGGAAAAGTTTCTGATGAAGCAGAAAAGTTATTACTAGTAGCTGAGAATGCTTTGTATAAAGGCATTGAGCAGGCGATAATCGGTAATCATGTAGGAGATATTGGTTATGCGATTGAAAGTTATGTAGCTGCTGAAGGTTTTTCTGTCGCAAGAGACTTTACGGGACATGGAATCGGTAAAGAAATTCATGAAGAACCAGCAATTTTTCATTTTGGGAAGCAAGGACAAGGGCCTGAGTTACAAGAAGGAATGGTAATTACAATTGAGCCAATTGTCAATGTAGGTATGCGATATTCGAAAGTAGATTTAAATGGATGGACCGCGAGAACGATGGACGGGAAATTATCAGCTCAATATGAGCATACAATTGCGATTACAGAAGATGGACCAATCATTTTAACGAAGTTATAATTGGGAATGAAAGAGTTTACAAAACTCGAACGAAAATGATGTTTTTATAAAATTTGTACGTGTTTTATGAATAAAAGCTTTTCAAAGTATAAAAAGTGCGTTATAATCCTTCTATAAAATAAATAGTTAGCTACACTCATATAATCGCGGGGATATGGCCTGCAAGTTTCTACCGAAGTACCGTAAATACTTTGACTATGAGTGAGGACGAATATATTTGCTTGTTTAGCATTCTTTTTTGCGAAACTCCAAAAGCGCGTCTCTCACTTGTAACGAGTGGTGGCGGCTTTTGGAGTTTTTTTATTGCATAAGAGGGGGAACAAACATGAAAGTATTACAAGAAAAGATTTTGAACGAAGGAAAGGTTTTATCTGGTGATGTATTAAAGGTAGATGCATTTTTAAATCATCAAATTGATCCAGTACTTATGCAAGAAATCGGAAAAGAATTTGCTAAACGTTTTAAAGAAGAGAACATTACAAAAATCGTGACGATTGAATCTTCAGGTATTGCACCAGCAGTTATGGCTGCATTAGAGCTTGGTGTAAAAGTAATCTTTGCTAGAAAGCGTAAATCGTTAACGTTACAAGATAATATGTATGTTGCAAGCGTATATTCATTTACAAAACAAGAGACGAATGAAATTTCATTATCTCGAAATCATATCGATGAAAGTGATCGCGTTTTAATTATTGATGACTTTTTAGCGAACGGTCAGGCTGCTTTAGGTTTAATGAGTTTAGTTGAGCAAGCTGGAGCAAGTATTGCTGGACTTGGTATTGTTATTGAAAAAGCATTTCAAGATGGAGGAAAGAAGCTTCGTGAACAAGGAATTCGTGTTGAGTCACTAGCAGAAATTGCATCACTTGATAATAACGCAGTTACATTTGTACAGCAAGAAACTGCGGAGGTGAAATAAACGATGAAGCAACATCCAATTAAAATCGCATCGCTTGGTATGCAGCATATGCTTGCTATGTATGCTGGCGCAATTATCGTTCCGCTTATTGTCGGCGGCGGCCTAGGTTTAAATCAAAAAGAGTTAACATATTTAGTCTCAATTGATTTATTAATGTGCGGCGTTGCGACAATTTTACAAGCATTATCAAATCGCTTTTTCGGTATTGGGCTCCCAGTTGTACTAGGTTGTACATTTACAGCCGTTGGGCCGATGATTGCAATCGGAAAACAATACGGCGTGTCTTCTATTTATGGAGCAATTATTGCTGCGGGGTTATTCGTTGTTATTTTTGCGAAATTATTTGGAAAGCTTGTAAAGCTGTTTCCACCTGTTGTAACAGGATCTGTCGTTACCGTAATTGGAGTTACACTTGTTCCAGCAGCAATTAATGATATGGCTGGAGGAGTAGGAAGTAAGGATTTCGGTAGTCTTGAAAATTTAGCATTAGCATTTGGTGTGTTACTATTTATTATCATTATGTATCGTTTTTTTGACGGATTTATTCGTTCAATCTCTATTTTACTAGGTCTATTGTTTGGTACAATCGTTGCAGCATTTATGGGGAAAGTAAGCTTGCAAGCGGTTGGAGAAGCGGATTGGTTCCATGGTATCCAACCATTTTATTTCGGTACACCAACGTTTGAATTAACGCCAATTATTACGATGATTCTCGTTGCTTGCGTAGGGATTGTAGAAGCGACAGGTGTTTACTTTGCATTATCTGATATTTGCAATAAAAAGATTGGTGAAAAAGAATTAACAAAAGGGTATCGTGCAGAAGGATTAGCGATGGTGTTAGGTGGTATTTTCAACGCCTTTCCGTATACAACATACTCACAAAACGTAGGGCTTGTTCAATTAACTGGAGTAAGAAATCGCGTGATTATTTACACGTGTGGTGGTATGTTAATCGTTCTTGGGTTCATTCCAAAAATCGCAGCTATTACAACAATCATTCCGAAATCCGTACTTGGCGGTGCGATGTTAGCGATGTTCGGTATGGTAATGGCATATGGTATTAAAATGTTAAGTAGCGTTGATTTTGGAAGACAAGAAAACTTATTAATCGTTGCATGTTCTGTTGGGATCGGACTAGGAGTTACTGTCGTTCCTACATTATTCTCACAACTTCCAGAAAGCATTCGTATTTTAACAGATAACGGAATCGTACTAGGAAGTGCGTCAGCAGTCCTTTTAAATATCGTATTTAATATGGTGCCGCAGCGTAAAGTGAAAGTAAAGGATGAACCAGTTCCGATACAAAGTGCGGTAAGAGAAGCATAAAAAAGCAAGGTCTCACTATGAGACCTTGCTTTTCTTTTTAAGTGGCATCATCTTCCCGTACGTACCAAGGCGCCATATATATTCAAGTGGCCCGTATTGGTAACGTGACAGCCACCAGCGGCTAATAAAGATTTGCAGTGTGTAGAAACCGATGCAAAATAGTGGTCCTACCCATAATGGAGCAAGATAATCATTTTTGAACAATATTCCGAATACAAGCAACGTAACAATTGTATGCGAGATATAATTTGTTAATGCCATTCGACCAACGTACTGGAACGGACGTAATATCTTTTGCCATTTTTCTTTTTGTAATAAACGCATGAGCGTGAAAATGTAGAATATGAATAATGTCTTTCCGCTTATCATCGTAATACCCATAAGTGAAAATGGTGTGTATGGTTGATTGTTCATAAAGAAGTAAACCATAATAAACCACATCGGCAATGTTAAAACAAACATAATAATTTGCCATTTCTTTAGTTTTGGATCTAATTCTTTCGCACGGCGGAAAATATCTTTTTTACCGGCATATAATCCGAGTAAAAACAATCCTAGTGTTTCAGGAAGCATAATAAGACTGTTACTTATTGCTTCAGAGTAGAAAGAATAGAATCGGTCTGTGATTTGTAAGCCCCAGTTTTCTAACGGCATAATTGCTGTGGAAAGGCCTAACTCCTCTACTGGCACGATTAACATGACAAGAGAACCTAATAATGTGAACAATTGCATGAAACTTAATAGTACAATTGACCATATTAAAATAGTACGTGGCTTTCTTTTGTAAAATAAAAATAAGAAAAACCCGGTAATTGCATAAGTATGTAAAATGTCTCCGTCCCATAAAAGAACGTAATGTAAGAAACCAAATAACAATAAAATAAGTAAGCGACGAACAAATAAAGTTTTTGGTCGATCTGTTTTCGCTTCAGCACGAGTCATAAAAATGTAAAATCCTAGGCCGAATAAAAACGAAAAGATAGTATAAAACTTTGTTTGAATAAACATATCGTAAAATAGACGGATATAGCTATCTAGCCCCTCGTAAACTCCTGTAATATCACGTGAGTCAATCCCGGCGATAACAGGCCAGTTCACAAGAAAAATACCAAGTACAGCTATTCCTCTAATAATATCGATGGAGTGTATCCTCTCGCCTTGTGAAATGTTTTGTGTCATTATTTTCCTCCTTGTTAAGTAATTCCCTTTTATTATACAAAATGTAAGATGGAGGGTATAGGGTGGATTTCCATTTTTTTTAACTATTAAGTTATGTAAGATGAGATATAATAAGAGTGCACAACAAGTTTTACCTTTTTTCAAAACAGGCAGTGAAGCTCCTTCTTATAAGGGGCTTTCTTTATGAAAAAGTGTTGATAATGATTCTCTTTAATGATAAAATGTATTCAAAAGTGATAATCATTATCAAAAAAGGTTGGTGCATGAGTATGGTATATGCATTAGTAGCAGGTACAATCGCTGTATATGCAGTTATTGCAAAGTATGTTTTAAATGGAGTAGGAACAGCAAAATGAGTGATATTACATAAAATCCCTTTCATTTGTAAAAAGAATGAAAGGGATTTTTTATTTTTAATGAGAATATGCTGAAAATTTAGTATGATAGTAAAGTGAAAAGGTAATCAATGAGTAGGTGCATTTCTCACTGGTTATTAGCTTGCAAATAGCATATACATCTTGGATAAAGGGGAACAAGGGGATGACAAACATAGTACAGACAAACGGTATGAAAAAGCTTGTTTGTTTTTATGAAGAGTGGCAAAAACACGGCGATGCAGAGAATAGTTTAAAGTTGTTTGAAGTAATTCAAAAATATAAACGAGAGCAGCTTATGATAGCATTCTGCGGTCACTTCTCAGCAGGGAAATCAACGATGATGAATCATCTATATAAAGCGCAGTTGTTACCGACAAGTCCAATTCCAACAAGCGCTAACGTCGTTAAAATTGAAAAGGGATTTGATCGTGTTGTTGTAACGATTAAATCTGGAGAGCAGTACGAATATGACGGTGCATATTCAGCAGAAGAATTAAAACAAATTTGTAAAGATGGCGATGAGGTAATTGGTGTTCATATTTATCGGAATGATGCGCCAATTCCTGAAGGTGTTATGTTAGTTGATACACCAGGGATTGATTCAACAGATGATGCCCATCAACTAGCGACAGAATCAACGCTGCATCTAGCAGACGTAATTTTTTATATGATGGATTATAATCACGTCCAATCGGAAGTGAATTTACAATTTGTTAAAGAATTGAAACAACGTAATAAAACGGTTTATCTCGTTGTAAATCAAATAGATAAACATAAAGAAAATGAATTATCGTTTGCAGATTATAGCGATAGTGTAAAACAATCATTCTCTAACTGGGATATTGAAGTAGATGGAGTTTATTATACATCATTACGAATGATGAACCATCCACATAATGAAATTGAAAACCTAGAAACGTTAATTACTTCTATTATGAAAGAAAAAGAGCAGTATGTAAGAGATGGAATGGTGCGAGAAACAGAATATTTAATGGGGGAACATTTCTCGTTTATTCTTTCTGAAAATGAAAAAGCCCTTTTGAAATATGAGGAAGAGTTAGCATCACCGCTTTCCATTTCAGAAATAGTTGAAAAGAAAGAAGAGCTAACGGAAATGAAACATCGCGAGGCTAATAAAGAGTCTCAAATGAGAAATGAATTTATAAAAGGCTTACAAGCTATATTAGATAACGCGTATTTAATGCCATTTGAAATGAGAGAATTGGCAAATGCGTACTTAGAAACGAAATTAACAAAATTTAAAGTTGGTTTGCTATTTGCGAAAGGAAAGACTGAGCAAGAAAAACAGAGACGTTTAGATGCTTTTTATGCTGCTTTGCAAAAGACTGTCGAAACGCAACTTGATTTTCATGTGAAAGAATTTATTGTTGCCTTCTTAAAAGAAGAAGGGTTGTTTACAGAGGAAATTGGGAAAGACATATATGCTTTAGAAATTGCTTTTGGACCAGAAATGTTAGCAGAAGTAATTAAACAAGGTGCAGGTTTCACAGGTGATTACTTACTTCTTTATACAGCGGATGTAGCGAATGAATTAAAGAAACGTTATTTTACAAAAGCACAGCAAATTTTTGATAAAAGTGCAGTCGTTTTAAAGCAAAAGGTAAAAGAAGCAGTTGATCGTATTGAAGAAGAGATTGAAACATATACGATGTTGCAAACGGCAAAAGAAACGAAATTGCAATACAGTAACAATTTGGAGACATATGAAAGTTATTTACAAAATGTTTGGCATGATCGTGTTGCTACACCAGAAGGGTTGCAAATAGAAGAGATATTGCAAAGTAAAAAACAAATTGTTAGTGAGAAATTCACACTACAAGAGCAGGAAATTGTAAATGATAACGTAGCGGCTCGTGAGGAAGAGATAAAAGGAACGGCAGCTTTAAATATTCAGCGTATATTAGAGAAAGTGAAGAAAGCTGAAACGATATTAGAGCCATTGCCAGCGCTAAAACATGTACAGCAAGAGGTAATAGAAAAAAGGCGCCGTGTGGAAACGAAACAATTTACAGTGGCATTATTTGGAGCTTTTAGTGCTGGGAAATCATCATTTGCCAATGCATTGCTTGGTGAGAAAGTACTTCCAGTGTCACCAAATCCGACGACGGCAACGATTAATCAAATTTTGCCAGTTACAGAGGAAAAACCACACGGAACAGTAATGGTTCAATTTAAATCAAAGCAAGCCTTATTAGAAGATATGAAAGCTGTTTATAAGCTGTTTCATTATGAGATTACTACGTTAGATGAAGCGTTAGCACAGATTGATAAAGTTATGAAATACCCTTCACCAACTGGGAAGCAAAAAACAACATTTAGCTTTTTACGAGCAGTACAAAAAGGGTATGATACAGTTTCTGTACATTTAGGTGAGAAAGTACAAGTTACATTAGAAGAGTTTTCTGATTATGTAGCGAATGAAGAAAAATCTTGTTTTGTTGAGTACATGGAGCTTTATTATGATTGTGCATTAACAAGGCAAGGAGTAGCGCTTGTAGATACACCTGGAGCGGATTCTATTAACGCCCGCCATACAGACGTTGCGTTCCAGTATATTAAAAACGCAGATGCTATTTTGTTTGTCACGTATTATAATCACGTGTTCTCTCGTGCTGACCGTGAATTTTTAATTCAGCTTGGTCGTGTAAAGGATACTTTTGCTCTTGATAAAATGTTCTTCTTAATTAATGCGGCCGATTTAGCAGAGTCTGAAGAAGAACTTGAAATGGTAAAAGGTTATATCGCAGACCAGCTACTACAATACGGTATTAGAAATCCACGTTTATTTGCAATTTCAAGTTTATGTGCGCTTGAAGAGAAACAAGGAAAAAATATTGAGAAAGAGAAGTACGGTATTTTACAAAACTCTGGGATTGCTAAGTTCGAGGAATCATTTACATCCTTTATGATGAGAGATTTAATGCTCGTATCTGTTCATGCTTTATATGGTGCATTGCAAGGGGCAGGTCAGCTGTTAGTAAATATGATAAATGGTGCAAAGCAGGGGAATGAAGAGAAAGAGAAGCAAACGAAAAAATATGAAGCAGAGCGTGATCAACTACTTCATATTATTTCATCATATAGTGTGCTTGCTGAAGAACAGGCGATGCAAAATGAAGTGAAAGAATTGCTTTATTACGTGCAACAACGTCTATTCCTACGCTATAACGATGTGTTTACTGAATTTATTAATCCAGCATCGCTTCGAACGGATGGAAATGTGAAAGTGCAGTTGCGGCAGTGTGTTATGGAATTAGTAGCATTTATTCAGCATGATTTATTACAAGAAATGCGTGCGACATCATTACGCCTTGAAAGATGGATAGATGAAGCGATGAAGCGTGCAAAGAATGAAATTGTGGTGAACTGTAAAGTAGAAAATGAATCAATTTCTATGAATGGAACAGTGGAATATGAATATAAAGATATTACACATAAAGAACCGTTTCCTTCAGTTGAAATAAAAGATTTCAAAAAAGCATTGGCACACTTTAAAAACGAGAAAAGCTTTTTTGAAAAGAATGACAAAGCCTTTATGCAAGAAGACGCTAAATCTGTATTAGAACCTCTCGTATCAAACTATGTAGCTGATGAAAAAGATTTATTTGTTCATCATTATAAGCAAGAGTGGGATTTGAAATGGAACTTATTCCAAAAAGTGATGCAGCAAGATGTGATGAATTATTATGAAAGTGTATTATTTGCATTGGCTGAAACGATTGATGTATCACTATATGAACAAAGTAAAGAACAATTGCAAAAGCAATTAGTAGAGATTGAAAAAGAAATGTATGTGATGTAGTCGTTATGAGAAAAAGATTCGTTCGATTTTCTTTTGTAGTACCGTATCTAAAGATTTGACAAATCCAGCAAATTCATCGGTAGAAATCATATGAGTAAGAACGAGTCGTCTGCCGTCTGGTGTTTCACCGCATAAGACGAACGAAGAAAATTCATATGTTTTATTTTCTACTACTAATTTTGGATAGGAATACGTGTCGCTCTTCTTCTTCTTTCCATCAATAGAGATGACGTTGCATTTTTTCTCATTGTTGTCCATGGTGAATCCCTCCTTTCTATTACTTATGGTAGACAAGGAGGGTTTAGAACAATAGAGAAGGGGGAATTTTTTATGACTGTTGTAATAGAACGTATTTCAAAAGAGGCTATACCGAAGTCTTTATTACTACTTGCTGATCCAAGTGAACAGCAAATTGGTGCATATGTACAAAGAGGATTAACATACGTAGCTAAGCAAGAAGATAATGTAATCGGTATATATGTAATTTTGGAAACAAGGCCGAAGACGATGGAAATTATGAATATTGCGGTTGTAGAGCATTTGCAAGGAAAAGGGATTGGAAAGAAGCTAATAAGTCATGCTATAGAAACTGCTAAAGGATATGGTATGTCAAAACTTGAAGTTGGTACAGGCAATTCTAGTGTTTCACAACTTGCTTTTTATCAAAAATGTGGATTTCGTATTTTTTCTATTGATTTTGATTACTTTTCGAAGCATTATGAAGAAGAGATTATTGAAAATGGGATTGTATGCCGTGATATGATTCGGCTTGCAATGGAATTAAATCAGAACGTATAACTTATTTAGGGGGAAGAGAAGATGGAAGTACATAAAGCAATTACAGCACATTCTCGTAAACAAAATGAAAGTGTAAAAGCATGTTTACAATTAGATGCGCAGCGTGAAGCAGCTATTGAAGCAGCCGTATCTCTTGCGTCAAATGGGAAAGAATTTTCGGTTGATGTCATTAATGTTGTAACGAAGCAAATTAATGCTCTTGCAAAAAATGGTGTTACACTAGAGCGTAAATATGTTACAAAAGAAATGGTTATGGAGTATGTAAGTCGTTTGAAAGAGAAAGAAGGTCGTTAAAGATGTTAGTTACAGTCGAATGGTTACGTGAGCATATAGAAGATGAGAACGTCCGTATAATCGATTGTCGTTTTGATTTAGCGAATCCTAATTGGGGTAGAGAAAAGTATGAGGAGGAACATATTCCTCATGCATTATATTTTGATTTGAATGTAGATTTATCAAGTCCTATAACAGAACATGGTGGTCGCCACCCGTTACCAAATATTGAGGAGTTTGCAGACAAGCTGTCGCGAGCTGGTATTGATGAACATACGACAGTGATTACATATGACAGTGAAGCGGGTGCAAATGCTTCTCGTCTTTGGTGGTTATTAAACTATGTAGGACATGAGAAAGTATATATATTAGATGGTGGATTTCCAGCATGGAAAGAGAATGGACTACCGGTAACAACAGAAATTTCTGTTGCTAAACGAAAAGCATTCAAAGCAAATGTACAAAATCATATGCTTGTAACGATGGAAACGGTGAGAGAGAATATCTATGCAGGTGCAGATGTTACGTTAATTGATTCTAGAGAGCCAAAACGTTATGCTGGTGTAGAGGAACTTGTTGATCCGAAAGCAGGACACATTCCAACAGCAGTAAATTATTTTTGGAAGGATGGAATGCTGCAATCAGGACAATTTAAGAATGAAGCTCAGCAACAAGAACGATTCCAAAACCTTTCGAAAGATAAGGAAACAATTGTATATTGTGGTTCTGGTGTTACAGCATGTCCAAATATCGTTGCATTGAAATTAGCTGGATTCCAAAATGTTAAATTGTATGCAGGTAGCTGGAGTGATTGGATTTCTTATCCAGAAAATCAAATTGCAAAAGAAGAAGATTAATCACTTGCATGCAAAAATAATTTGTATTAAAATAAGGTCACAAGCAAGAGATTGCTCGAAAAACTTTGTATTTTACACATTGGAAACAATGTGATAATATAACGACAAGTAAATAATACATCCTGCGGTGTGCGTAACTTATTTATGTCTAAAACCGATGTTAGTTATACGGAAGCTCAATATTTAGCGACCATCATCAAGCCTTCCTTGTGGAGGAAGATGTACGGTAACTGTGAGGGCATCCACCTGCGAGTAGCGGGTTTTTGGACATTTACGAGGAGCGGCACGTGCGGGGGTCTTATTTCAACTAACATTATATAAAATTCCTACGGTGTACGTAGCTTATGCATGTCTTAAACCAATAAGTTTAATATGGAAGTTCAATATTTAAATGTAGCTAACATGCCATCTTTTTAAGAAGGAAGTTACAAACATTTGTGAGAGCATCCACCTGTGAGAGCAGGTTTATGGACATCTAGAGAGAACGGCATATGTGGGGCTATATAAAAACCTTACGTTTTATACGTAAGGTTTTTTTGTTGTATACATATATCCATGTTATCTTGATTCACCTGTGAAGTTTCCGTAATAAATATAGCACTTTCTGTCTTCATCAATCTCTCTTGAATCTAAAGCAAACTCCATATGCTTGCCGTCTTGCTGAATATATATAATATCTGAATGAAGAGATGGTAAAATTTCTTCATAGTTCCATACATCTTTACTTTCAATCAAGTTTGAACTTGTATCCTTTAGCTCTCTAATTTCAAAACCGATGTGGAAGTAAGTAGGATCTGAAGGATCGTTAGAGAAAGTTTCTTGTTGAATATATATAACTGCTGTTCCGTCTGGATCTACTGAGGTTGCAGTGACAACATATGTATTTTTATCTTTTATAAAATATTCACAAGTCATGCGTGCAATGATTTCAGAATTAGAAATATTTGCATAGTTCCATAAAGCTGGATACCCTTTCGTTTCATCATTAAGTCGGTATTCTAAGCGCATTTTATCCCTCTTCTTCCTTTTTCTTCTACTTTATCATGACATCCTATATAATAGGAATAGAATTTAAAAAGGGGAGTGCGAAGGTGACAAAAACGAAATGGCTAGTTGGTGGTGTCGTAACGTCTTTAATGACTGGCACCTTATTTGGCTGCGCACAAGATCTTCCCCCAAAACCGAATGATAAAAGTTGTTCAGATTGGGATTGGGATGATGAACTTGGGGTATGGCAGTGTGATGATAGTAGTTCAGGTTATCGTGGGCATTATTTCTATGGCGGAAGATACTATCAAAATAAATCCACTTTTAAAAATTCATCGGCGTTTAAATCGTATCAATCGTCTGCCGAATTTAAAGGTGGAATTGGAAGCGGTTCAAAGGGAGGATTTGGGGGCTAACATATGTCGCAGTACATAAGGGATCGAAAAGAGTTTTATTCGATATATCCGGATTTCTGGTCGGATCTATATGAATGTGAGTATAGTTTATTTCATGTTTTCTCTATAACAAATGAGACTATGAAACAATTGCAATTAGCAACTGAACGAATGGGGAAAATATTTTTTAAGACTGCTAGACTTTTGCGTAATTTAAGTGACGAACAGCTTCTTGAACTTGGATTTCCCCCCGCAAGCTTATCGTTCATTAGAATGAAAGGATTATATCCTGAATCTGTTATTTCACGATTTGATTTCGTTTTAACAGGCGATAACCAAATGAAAATGCTTGAGTTTAATAGTGATACACCTACCTTTATTATGGAATGCTTTCAAATGAATGGGGAAGTTTGTAAAAAGCTAGGTTATGATGACCCAAACTTAGGTCAAGAGCGATTGCTATCCTCTGGTGTTACAAAAGCTGTAATGGAAGCGACAAAGGGAATAGACAACCCAAATGTTGTTTTTACAGCACATCATGAGCATATTGAGGATTGGAATACGACTATGTATTTAAGTCAGTTATGCCGCGTTGAAAATAAAGTAGTACCAATGTCAGAACTTAGAATTACAAAAGATGCTTTAGTGGATAGGGATGGAGTGCAAATTGATGTTTTATATCGCCAAACATATCCAATAGAAGATTTAATTGAGGATCAAGATCCTGAAACTGGAGATTTGGTTGGTGTGGAGCTATTGCAACTTGTGAAATCTGGAAAGCTTTTTATTATAAATCCTTTGTCATCATTTTTACTTCAGCCAAAATCAATTCAGTGTCTTATTTGGGGGCTAGCGGAAGAGGATGCTTTTTATACAAATGAGGAACGACAGTGGATTAAAGAATATATGTTACCTACATATTTAGAGCCAGATTTATTTTTAGGAAAAGGTTCTTTCGTTCAAAAACCTTCATTTGGTAGAGAAGGAGATACAATTACCATTCGTGATAAGGACGAAAATATTATGATGCAAAATGTACACCAAACGTATAAAGCGTCACTGCCGATATTTCAAAAGTATACAGAACTTCCAGTCGTATCTTTGGAAACAGAGAAAGGAATGGAGAAACTGTCGTATGTGTTTGGTTCGTTTTTAATTGCAGGAAAAGCGAGTAGTATCGGTATTCGTGCAGGGGAAAAAATTACGGGTAATGAATCGTACTATTTACCAGTAGGTATAAAAAGGAGGAAAGTACATGATTAATTTTTTATTATATTTAGCAGTAACACTTGGACTTTTATGCATTGGGCTTTTCCTAATGGAAGTGACAACGAAAGTAAAAGAATTTAAGTTAATGGCTCAAGGAAATAAGGCGGTAAGCTATGTGCTTGGAGGTCGATTACTTGGGTTAGCTATTGTTTTATATTCAACAGCAGCTAATTCCATTTCACTTCTTGATATGGTTTCGTGGGGAGCGGTTGGGATTTTGGCTCAAATTATCGTCTTTTATTTAGCTGAGTGGCTTACACCACGCTTTAATATAAATAAAAGTCTTGAAGAAGATAATCAAGCGGTCGGTCTTTTTCTTATGTTTTTATCCCTTTCAATTGGGATTGTAATTGCTGGTTGTATAACTTATTAAAAACTTTACGTTTAAACGTAAGGTTTTTATTTTTACTAATTTTAAAATATGTGCTTCATTCATTTGATACGTAGAAAGAGAAATAGTATGTATATGAGAGGGAGTTGTTGTAATAAGGAAAAGATTCCATTCAAGGTGTTGACATCTATTTTAAATAAGAGTAACATTTTCTATGTAATAAAAATAAGTCTCTGTTAGGTGAGGCTCCTGTATAGAGAAATGCTACTGCCCAAAAATGTCGAGAGACGCCAATGGGTCAACAGGAATGATCGAATTAAGGTTTTTCTTAACGTAGCTGGTAATGTACCTATGCTATACAGTGCTAAAACTCGGCGAGGGAGAGGTCCGTAGATTTCTAATTGTATTAGGAATCGTTTATTTGTGTATGTCATGGCCTTTACTCTTTTCGGAGTAAGGGTCTTTTTGTTACAAAGCTATGAGTCATTTCATAGTATAAACTATAAAATAAAACGAGGAGGTGAGGAGCATGTCAAATTCTGACTCGGTTCCGTTACCCATATACTTCAAATCAAAAATATATGATGTAGGCAGGAAACGACTTGTTCCTCCCTCTATATTTATCATCATGTAGCGTTTATATGTATGTTTAGGCGCTAGAAACTTTCACCGTAAAGTGGATAAATTGAGAAACAAAGCGTTTCTTCCTACGTTGTAAAGGAGGAGACGATAATATGTTATATGCAAACAAAACTGTGGGTAACACGTCATATAAATTAAGCAAAAAATCAATGAAAGAACAAACGATGCTTCAAAAAAATAAAGATTTATTAATTGAAATCGCAACGAGAGATGTAAAATCTGTATTTGCGTATTTTAAAACAACAAGAGATGGATTGTCTATGAAAGAGGCACAAAAACGTATTCAAGTATACGGCCGAAATGAATTAACTTCAAAAAGAGCTCGTATTGCGGAAATTATGATGAAACTAAGTGGAATGATCCCAGGCTTTTCAAAACAACATGTACGTGATGGATTACAATGTGAGAAAATTACTGTGTCTCGAGTAGAATGTTCTAGTGTAACAGGTTTAAACGGTGAATTGAAAATGATGAATTTGCCAGTACAAGAGCTTGTTCCTGGAGATATGATTTTCCTTTCAGAAGGTGATACAGTACCAGCGGATGTACGTATCATTTATGCAAATGATTTATTAGTAAATGAATCTGTGCTAACAGGAAGCGATGCAAGTGTTGAGAAATTTGAAAGCTGCTATCATCTTGAGCGCAAACGATTTATTCCTTTGAAAAGAATGAAAGACTATAATCCACTTGAACTTGAAAACGTATGTTTCAAAGGGACGTATATTGTTAGTGGAAATGCAAAAGCTGTAGTAGTTTCAACTGGGAAAAATACGTATTCAGGAATTCTTCATACTTGTTGTAGTAGAACGTCTTAATGTGTAAATGATGCTAAATATACAAAAACAATGTATAATAGACAAAGTTGAAAAACGTAGAATGGTAATCTATTTATATAACCTTACGTGATGACGTGGGGTTATTATTTTTTTTGGTAGGAGAGGAATTATGAAAAAAGTATTATTAGTTGATGGTATGGCACTATTATTTCGTGCTTTTTATGCAACAAGTGTCTACGGGCAGTTTATGAAACGACAAGATGGTACCCCTACAAACGGGATTCATGGTTATATGAAACATTTATTAACGGCAATGCAAGCAATTGAACCGACACACATCGTAACATGCTGGGATATGGGAAGTACAACATTTAGAACAGAGTCGTTCTCAAATTATAAAGCGAATCGTGCAGCGCCACCTGAAGAATTAATTCCGCAATTTGATTTAGTGCAAGAAATGACTGCGAAATTATCTGTTCCAGTTATCGGCATGAAAGGGTATGAAGCGGATGATTGTATCGGTACACTAGCAAAACAATACTGCAATGAAGCGGAAGTTTACATTTTAACAGGTGATACGGATTTACTTCAACTTGTTGATAAGAACGTTACAGTTATGCTTCTGCGCAAAGGAATTGGAAATTACGAGTATTACACACCGGAGAAAATTATGGAAGAAAAAGGTGTAGAACCGTGGCAAATCGTGCATGCGAAAGCTTTCATGGGAGATACGAGCGATAATTACCCAGGTGTAAAAGGTATCGGTGAAAAAACAGCGTATAAGCTTATTCAAGAACATGGTACAGTAGCAACTGTACTAGAAAATGTGGCATCATTAACGAAAGCGCAACGTACGAAGATCGAAAGTGATTTAGAGAATTTAAATATTTCATTACAATTAGCGCAAATTCATTGTGAAGTTCCTATTTCATGTTCGCTAGAAGAAGGATTACACACAATGGATGAAGAAAAACTACGATTCGTTTGTGAAGAAATGAATTGGGGAAGACCTGAAATATTAATCAATATGTTGTAAATACTCGGAAGACCGATTAAAAGTAAAATGAATCGGTCTTTCTTTTTTTGTTCACAAAGTTGTCAGAAAATAAACGGAATTTTCATGTGAAGTTCAAATGGAATTCACAACAATCAATTATTATAAGACAAACAGATAAATACTTATCTTTTATATAAACCATCCCCCAAGGAGGACAATGAAAATGAGAAAAAAAGTGAGAAAATCTTTTAAACAATTATTAATTGAAAATAAACAATCACTATTAAATAATAAAGAAAATATGAAAGAAATTGAGGAACGAATTGAGAAACGACATGTAGCATATAGTGCTACTAGCAATTGAGTATTATTATTTTGTTCATAAAAAAGCGTGCAGATTGGAAAGTATCCAAGCTGCACGCTTTTAATTTTATCTATTAACGCCACCATATCCAAGTCCAAAAGTAGTTTCGTATATTTCGAGGAGTAATGCGTACAAAACGTTCACCATCAAAGAAACAATTTAAATTTGGAAGTGTTTCATCTTGGTTTTCTGGAACAAAGGTGACGATGTTTTCGTTACTTGTAACAGTTACTATAATTGGTGGGTCAGTAGGCGAGACTTGAAGTTGTAACGAAATATTAGCCGTATTTTTAAATTCATTATTAACAGGTGGACTTATTACTTGTACTGTGAATAACACGATAATTGTTTCGCTTGGTTCTAAATTAGTAGCAACTAGGAAACCGATATTCGGATTCGCTAGTGGAGAGCGTTCTCCGTTAATGGAGACGGTGCCGCTCATAAATTGTAAACCTACTGGAATAGTATCCTGTAAAGAAATATTTAAGAGTGAAATCTCGGAAGTATTCGTAATACGCACCGTGTAATCAAAATATTGATTTAAATAAGCTGAGCTGACGGAAGCGTTTTTCGTGACTGTCGCAGTTACAAATTGAACTGGTATACGAACAATATTCGAATTAACAACGAAAGTAATAATCGGATCCTGTGGTGTCAATTGGAAAGCGGCTGTAACTGTTGCAGAATTTATAATTGTACTGTTTGAAGGAATAGAAGTTACAAGAACTCTAAATGTTATCGTTGCTACTCCATCTGCAGGTAAAGAGCCGATATTAATACCAGTGTCTGGACGGATATTTGGAACTTGAGTACCATTAATTGATACGCTGTTTTCTATAAATGTTGTACCGGCTGGAATTATATCTAGGACGGAAGTACTGATTGTAAGAATTGGTGAATGATTTATCACCTCTAATGTGAAAGTTATGATGTCCCCTGTCGCCACGATAGATTTATCGGCTGTTTTTTCAATACTAACCATTGGATCAACTATTATTGTTGTAACAGTATTTGTTTGCTTTGTAACGGTATTTATTTGCCTTGTAATCGTAATAGGAGGTTCGGTTGGACCGACAATAGGTGTATAGGAAATAGTAGCATCGTTATTGATTGTAGATTGAAGAGTAGAAGAAGATATTGTCACTTGAAATGTAATAATAACAGATTTGTTTGGAGCAAGGTTGCCTAGCGTAATACCATTTTCAGGATTCGCATTAGGTTGATTGATTCCGTTAATCGTAACACTACCAATAACGAATGTCGTATCTACTGGTGCTGTGTCTACTAGAAGAAGATCTTCAATAGTGATATTACCACTATTAGTAATAGTAATGGTGTACGTTAAAGTTTGACCAGGTAAGGCACTCGTGAAATCAACAGCTTTTATCGCAATGACATTATCATTTTGGATGGTTGTTGTGACTGTATTTGTTGTCGTCGTATTTGTAACAGGTACGTTATTTGGGTTGACTATATAGTTAAAAGTAGTGATTGCTTGGTTGTTGAGCTCGTTTCGTATTGGAATAGAAGTCACAGTTACTTGGAATGAAGCGATAGCGTCCCCATCTACAATTATAGTACCAATTGGTATGCCGCTTGCTGGATCCACTCCCGGAAGAGCCTCTCCGTTTACAATAACGCTATTTTCTATAAATGTAGTACCTTGAGGAATCATATCTTGAATGATTACATCATTTGCTGCAACATTACCAGTTTGATTGAGTGTAATCGTATACGTTAACGTATCACCGACCATTGCAAATGCAAGGTCAACAGCTTTATTACTATTCAAATTCGCATGATTAATTTCTGTTAAAGCAGCTGATGAAATAATAGTTTTGGTAATAGGTGGTTGATCTCCTATCGTGTATTCATATTCAATTGTACTTGTGTTAGAGATTGGATTTGTTTGAGGTATCGAAGTAACCCGTACTTGGAATAGAACAGTTGCTGTCGTATTAGGCAGAATGTTATCAATTGGTATCCCACTAAGTGGATTGTCATTTGGACGAGTGTTTCCATTCACAATAACACTATTCTCTATAAAGTTTGTATTTGCTGGGATGATATCTGTAACGATAATGTTTTCCACTTGTATATTCCCATTGTTTGTGATGGAAATTGTGTAAGGGATAATCGTTTGTAGGTCAGCATATTGGATAGGTGTTGTTTTTATAGCGAGTACATTAGCAGAAATAACTTCAGTGAAGGTAATATTACTAGTTGATATTTGTTCCTCGCCATTAATTGTATAACGAGAAGTTGATTGGTTTTGGATAAGACTGCTAGCTGGAAGAGATACCACAGTAACGGAAAACGTGACTGGGATAGAAGCGTTAGGAGCAATCGTTCCTACAAGTATACCAGTACTTGGATTCGCGTTAAGCTGAGGGATATTATTTACTAAAACACTACCGTCTATAAAGGTTGTTCCATTAGGGATATTGTCTGTAAATACAACAGAAGTAGCATCCGTATTTCCTGTATTCGTTAAAGTTGTTGTATAAGTTAAAATGTCACCAATTGCTACAGAGGTCAAATCAACAGTTTTCAGTGAAACGATATCAGCGTCATTAATTTGAACGAAAGTAGTATTGGAAGTAGTAGATTTTTGAATTGGTGCAAAGTCAGGGTTGAAAATAAAGTCGTAGACGATGTTTGCAGTATTAGGAGTTGGGTTTACAACAGGTAAATTCGTAACAGAAACTTGGAACGTTATTGTAGTTACTTGACCTGACGTAATATTAGGAATGGAAAAGCCGATATTTGGATCTGCTGCAGGAAGTACAGTGTTGTTAACTGTTACACTCCCCGGAATAAATACTGTTCCATCTTCTATCGTATCTGTAAAAAAGATGGAGTTAGTTGTGGTGGAGCCGTTATTTTGAATGAGTACTGTATATTCAATAGTTTCATCAATATTTGCTAATACTGTATTTGCGGATTTTGCAGCGATAAGAATAGCATCAATAAATTGTATATTTGTAGTATTGGAAGAGAGTGTTTCTGAAATTGGTGGTGCGCTTGGTTCCGGTTGATATTCATAGTGGATGACGGCGATATTATTAATGTTATTTTGAGAAGGTATAGAGACTACATTTACTTGGAATGTAACAATAATCGTATTGTTTGGAAGAATTATATCAAGATTGATACCGGTAATTGGGCTTTCATTAGGCCTTGGTATGCCATCTACAAGGATGCTATTTGGAACGAATGTGGTGCCAGCGGCAATTGCGTCAATGAGGAGAGTATTTGTAATAGGTATTGTACCAGCGTTTGTAACTGCGATTGTATATGTGATGATTTGACCTATGCGTGTAATAGATCTGTTAGCGGATTTAATTGCACTAACATTTGCCGTCCGCACTTCAGTATTTACTGCATTTGATAACGATCTGCGCTGAATAATAGGAGAACTAGGATCAATTTGGTATTCATACGAAGTGTCTGAAATGTTAATGACTGTGTTGCCCTCTGGTATACTTATAAGTTGTACTTGGAATGAAATAGTGACTGTTTCATCTGGTTGTATCGTGCCAAGAGTTACTCCATTTTCAGGGTTCGCACCAGGCTGGATTACATTATTTATTGATAGGCTATCTTCAATGAATATAGTACCTTCTGGAATGTTGTCAATGAACAACGTATTGTTAGCTGGAACAGTTCCTATATTTTGTAGTGTATTTGTGTAGGTGATATTTTGCCCGGTGGATACGAAAGTAACATCCGCCTGTTTAACAGAAATAATATTTGCATTTTGAAGTGATGTTGTAACGATATTAGAATTTACAGAGCGATTCACTGGTGGAGCTGTAGGAATACTTACATATTGGTAATTTACAGATGATTGATTTACAATTTCAGTTTCAGTTGGTGGGTTATTTGTTTGTACTTGAAATAGTATTGTTTTGGAACTATTTGGTGGAATCGTTTCAATTGGTATTCCGTTTTCAGGATTTACACCAGGCTGAAGTACACCGTTAATTGTAACACTGTCTGGAACGAATGTAGTCCCAGCTGGAATAGCATCTGTAAAAGTAATATTTATTGCGTCAACATTGCCGATATTTTTCACTTCAGAAATATAAAGTATAGTTCCGCCAATATCTACAGTTATTGGATTGGAAGTTTTTGTAACTGTCAATTGTGCTAGCACGAAATTTGTAATGACAATATTACTTGTAGATGTTTCAGTAATAGGCGGTTGTCCTGGGTCTGGTTGAATTGTATATGTTGTATTAGATTGATTTGTAATCGATTGTTGCGAGAATGAATCGTTAATAAGAATTTGGAATGAAATCAGGTGTGTAGCGTTTGCTGCTAGGTTAGGCAAAGTAACACCTGCATTTGGATTTGCACCAAGTATAGCTGTTCCGTTAAGTGTAAAACTATTTTCTACGAAAGTAGTCCCTTCTGGAATCATATCTGAAAATAAAAGATTAGTAGTTGGGATATTTCCAGTATTTTCTAGTGTTATCGTATAGGTCAAAATATCCCCTGTTGTCGCTTGTGGTGCATTGACTGCTTTTAAAGAAAGAATATTTGCATCCGAAATTTGTGTAAAAGCTGGATTAGACGTAATTGTTCGAGAGATGATAGGAGCAGTTGGGTCAGCGATAAAAGTATAGTCAATACGGGCTATATTAGAAATTGGATTCACAATTGGAATGGATTGAACGATAACTTGGAATGTGACGGTGACGATTTCTGAAGGTGCAATGGCGTTTAAGAGGATTCCTACGTTTGGATCGGCACCTGGAACTGAAATAGTATTAATGGTCACACTATTAGGAATGAATGCAGTTCCTTCTGGTACTAAATCTGTTAAAGTAACTGTATTTGCCGTAGTATTTCCGTTATTTTGAACGACTACAGTGTAAGTGATTGTACCTTCAGTAGACTGTACGAGGGAATCTGTATTTTTAATTACAGATAGTGATGCATCAACGACAGCTGTATTCACCGTATTAGATGAAGATGTTGCTGTAACTGGTGGTTGACTTGGATCGACAATATACGTGTAACTTGTAAGTGCTTGATTTATAATCGCTCCTTGCGGTGGAATAGAACTTGCAAGGAATTGGAATGTAATCGTAGCAGAATCACCTGGTGCGATAATACCAACTGGAATACCGAGAGTTGGACTTGCATCTGGAAGTGAAATCCCGTTAAGCGTAACACTATTTGGAACAAATAATGCTCCTTCAGGAACTCCGTTAATGAGTAATACAGAATTTGCAGGGAAGTTTCCAGTATTCGTTAATGTTGCTGTATACGTAATGGTATCTCCGATAGATACGATTGATCGATTTGCTTCTAAAACAGTTGTAACTGTAGCGTTATTAATTTGTGTGGAAGCACTATTAGAAGTTATTGTACCTGTAACAGGAGGAGAGGCTGGATTAACTATAAATTCGTATTGAATAGATGCAACGTTTGTAATTGGGTTTGAAGGTGGAGTAGATGTAACGATGACTTGGAAAGTAACAGTTAAAGAACTACCCGCGTTCACTGTTCCGATATTCACTCCGCTATTTGGATTTGCACCTGGAATGGTACTTCCATTTACAGTAAAACTGTTTTCAATAAAGGTAGTTCCTGCTGGAATTAGGTCTGAGAAATTTACATTCGTAGCGTTCGTATTGCCGCTATTTTGAATTAAAACTGTATAAGTGATCGTGTCTCCAATATTCGCAAAGGCTGTACTAGCAGTTTTTACAGCTGAAAGTATTGCTGAATTAATAGAAGTAACGAAGACATTCGTTTCCACATTGCCAGGCTGAGCTTGTAATGCATTTCCTACGTTGTATTGGAAGTTCACAAATCCTAAGTTTTGGAGTTCTGGTGTAAATGTTGTTGGATTACTTACGATTTGAACTTGGAATATGATTGTTACAGTTTGATTTGGAATGATCGTATTTATGCCAATACCGTCAATGATAGAAGCAGATGGTAATGGAGTACTATCAACAATAACTGATCCTGCAACAAATTGTGTCCACGATGGTATCGGGTCTGAGAAAATAACGTTATTGGCAGGAATATTTCCAGTATTCGTAATAGTAGTTGTATACGTAATCGTATCACCGATCGTTGCAAAAGCTTTATCTCCGATTTTAGTAGTAGTTAAAATAGCACTTTCAATTGTTGTTGTAACACTATTTGAAGTAATGTTTTTTGAAACAGGAGGATTAGCTGGATTAACGATATGCTGGAAGCTAACGCTAGCTTGATTAGAAATTGGATTTATAGGCGGAATTTCATCGGCACTAATATGAAATGCTACGATGACAGACTGGTTTGGCGCGATATCACCAATCGGAACGCCTGTAATGATGTCTGCATTTGGGATGGTAGTTCCGTTAAGTGTAAAGCTATTCGGTTCAAAGGAAGTTCCGTTTGGAATTAGGTCGGTAAAAATAACATTCGTTGCACTAACATTTCCGCTATTTGTAATCGTAACGGAGTAGATAATATCTTGCCCAATGTCTACTGTTGACACATTTGAATTTTTTTGTGCAGTAAGGATAGCACTATTAATTTGTGTCGTCGTTGTATTAGATTGATTAGAAGTTGAAATGAACGGCTGATCGGGATCAACAATATAACGGTAAGTGGTAAGAGCTGAATTAGAAATAGGATTGTTGATTGGGAGCGTTGAAACTGTGGCTTGGAATGTGACAATTGATGTGCTTCCACCATTAATGGAACCGATATTTACACCAGTAGATAAATCAGCGTTTGGAATAGTTTGCCCATTAACTGTGAAACTGTTCGGAACGAAAGTTAAATTGCTGTCAAGAATATCGATAACAGTTACGTCCGTTGCAGCCACATTCCCGGTATTAGGAAGGTTAAGTGTAAATGTTATTGTATTACCAACATCCGCAAAAGTAAGATTTGCTGTTTTTGTACTAATAATAGTCGCATTGTTTATTTGAAGAAGTGTCGTGTTAGAATTAGCTGTACTTGAAACGGGAGGACTATTTGGATCAACAGTAAACTCATAATTCGTGGATACGGTATTCGGTGCTGGATTAATAGGTGGAATGTTGTTCACCACAACTTGAAAGACGATACTATATATTTCATTAGGCGGAAGTGCTGCAAGTAATACACCGGTATTTGGATTCGCGTCAGGTTGTAAAACACCATCAACAGTTAATGTGTTAGGAACAAATGTGAGTCCGCTCGGTAATGCATCCGTGAATACAATGTTGGCTGCATCTATATTTCCTATATTCGAAATAGAGGTAGTGTAAAAAGCAGTTTGCCCAATATCTGCAAAGGAGACACTTTCATTTTTCGTCATGGATAATATAGCTTCGTTAATTTGTGTTGAAACAGGATTACTAATTGAAGTTTCTGCATCAGGCGGTGAGACTAATTGATACGATGTTGATGAGAAATTTACAATTGGGTTTTCGGTTGGCAATGACGTTACAGTAACTTGGAACGAAACTGTTACTGTAGTCCCAGCTGTTATAGGTCCAATATTTACACCATTCGATGGGTCCGCACCACTTTGAGGAACCCCATTAATAGAAAATGAGTTTGCAATAAATGTAGTTTCGCTCGGCATGTTATCTGTGAAAATAACATTTTGTGCAGATGAATTTCCATTGTTTGTTAAAGAGACAGTATAAGTGAGTGTATCTCCGATGTGGCTAAATGTTTTATCAACTTGTTTAGATGAAAGAATGGTAGCTGTATTAATTGTAGTGAACACTGTGTTTGAAGTAACATTTCTTGAAACAATCGGTGCATTTGGATCAGCGATAAATGTGTAAGAAGCAGTAGCAGAATTGGCAATAGGATTTTGAACAGGAGTCGAAGTAGCGGTCACTTGAAATGCTATAGATATTGAGCTGTTAGGAGCAATTGATCCAATTGTTATACCTGTATTAGGGTTAAGCCCAATTTGTGTGATGCCATCTATTGTGACGCTATCAGTAATAAACGTTGTACCATCTGGTATAAGGTCAGTGAAAGTAATATTCGTTGCATTTGTATTACCAGTATTCGTTAAAATTGTCGTATAGGTAATGGTATCACCTAGCGTTACAAGTGTTTGATCGACCGATTTTACCATCGTTAACATAGCATCTAGTACGGGGTTTGTAACGATGTTCGTTGAAGTAGAAGTAGTAACAGGAGCTCCGTTTGGATCAACAGTATAAGAGTATAAAATTGTATCGTTACCCATAATCGAGCTTGAAGGGGGAACAGAAATAACATTTACTTGGAAAGTAACAGTTACTGTTTCACCTGGAGCGATATTTGGTATAGTTACTCCAAGTGCTGGCTGTGCACCAAGCTGTTGGATACCATTTATTGTGACCGAATCTGGTACGAAAGTAGTGCTAGGAGGAATGGCACTTGTAAAAGTAATATTCGTTGCTGGTGTATTTCCGGTATTCGTAATAGTCGTTGTATACGTAAGTGTATCCCCGACGGAAATAACCGATTTATCAACAGTTTTTGTTGTAGCTAATATTGCACTATTAACGGTCGTTGAAACAGTATTAGATATAGTTGTTTGTAATGCGGAAGGTTGGCTAGGATCAACCACATGTTCAAATTGTACGGAACTAAAATTAGAAATTGGATTTATACTTGGAATGTTTGTGACAAGTACGTTTATCGTAATAGCAACCGTACTACCAGGGTTTATATTTCCAATCTGAATTCCGCTAGCTGGATTTCCAATTTGCTGTGTACCAGAATCGTTTGTAAGTGTTCCGGAAATAAATGTTGTTCCTTCAGGTAAAATATCTGTGAAAATTATATTTTGTGAAGTGACATTTCCAGGGTTACTTAATGTAATTGTATAAGAAATTGTATCGCCAATCGTTGCGAAAGTTTTATCTACAGATTTGATTGCCACAACTTCCCCAGAATTTATTTGTGTTGAAACAGAATTAGATGTCGTACTTCGTGAAACAAGTGGTAAATTAGGTCCTGTCATAAATTGATAATCAATCGAAGCGCCGTTTACAACCGGTGAGTTTGGACCTCCAGGTCCAATTGTGAAAATTGGATTTGGAATACTAACTACTTGCACGCGGAAGGTGACGTTTGTAAAATCTCCTGCAATAATATCCCCAATTGGTATTCCGTTAGCTGGATTTACCCCAGGTAATAAAACTCCACCTACTCGAACGCTATCTTCTATAAATACTGTATTATTTGGAATTGGATCTGTAAAAATGATATTAGTAGCAGTTGTGTTCCCGATATTTTCTAATAAAACTGTATACGTTAAAAATGAATTTCCAGGTGCGACGTCAGAAAAGATACGGTCCACACTTTTCGTTGCTTGAATAATTGCTTCGTTAATTTGCACTAAAGTTGGATTACTTGTAGCTGTTTCTGTCACTGGCGGCTCGGTAGGATCCACAATGATAGAATAAGTTGTGCTAGATTGATTCAAAGTTGGATTTGTAGCTGGTATTGAGCCAACAATCGCTTGAAAACTAATTGTTATCGTTCCTCCAACCGGAATTGTGTCTAAAGAAATCCCGTTATCTGGTCTAAAGCCGAGTTGTGGGATCGTATTAATTTGTACACTATCAGGGAAGAATGAAAGTTCAGGTGGCAATATATCGATAAAAACAGGTGTGTTAGCGGTAGTATTTCCGTTATTAGTGAGCGTAGTTGTATACGTAATTGTATCTCCAACAGCGGCAAAGGCACTGCTTGCAGTTTTCGTTGCGATAACGGAAGCCGAATTTACTTGCGTAAAAGTTGTATTGGATTGAACTGTTCGTGAAACAGGCGGTTCATTTATATCTACAATAAAACTATATTGAAGTGATGATTGGTTTGGAATTGGATTAGGGTTTGGGAGCGTTGTAATGTTTACTTGAAAACTGAGTGTAATCGATGCATTTGTATTCAAGTTACCAATATTGATACCGTTTTGTGGGTTTGCATTTGGAACGGTTACCCCGTTTATTTTAAAGCTATTTGGGACAAAGGCAGTACCGCTTGGAATTGTATCTGTAAAAATAATGTTATTAGCAGTAGTATTTCCTGTGTTTGTAACAGATGAAGTGAATGTAATCGTATCACCAATTGTAGCGAAAGTTGTACTAGCATTTTTATTTAAAACTAAAGTAGCGTCAACAATTGGGGTAGCGGTCGTGTTTGTTACAGTACTACCAACAGCAGGTGATTGGTTTGGATTCACTGTATATTCATAATTTACAAGGGCGTTATTTGTTAAAGTGCCACTAGAGGGAATTGCAAGTATTTGTACTTGGAATGTAACAAATACAGTATCTGCTGGTGAAATGTCGTTTAACGGAATTCCTAGTGAAGGATCTAAGCCAGGTTGTGAAACATTATTTATCGTCACGGAATTTGGGATGAAGGAGGAACCTGGTCCAAGTCCATCTATTAAAACAGTAGCATTAGCGGGAATATTTCCCGTATTTGCAACTGCAATCGTATAGGTTACGATATCACCAATTGCAGCTGTCGGCGTATTTACTGACTTCGTAGCGACAATAGTAGCATTATTAATTTGAGTTGTTATTACGTTACTTAGCGTATTGGCGGATGCTGGAGGTAAGTTAGGATCTACGACATATTGGTACGTTGTATTACTTTGGTTCGGTATTGGATTCGGACTAGGGATTGAATTTACGATTACTTGGAACGAGATGATCGTATTTGCATTTGGATTTATTGGATCAATTGTTACACCAGTTGCTGGATTTACATTAGGAAGTGTAGTGCCATTTACTGTTACACTATTTGGAACAAATGACGTTCCATTAGGAATGGCATCTGTAAATACTATATTTGATGCAAGTGTGTTTCCGTTATTCGTTAAAGTAGTCGTGTACGTAATAATATCATTTACGTTCGCAAACTGTTTATCTGCAGATTTTACAGAGGTAATTGTAGCGTTATTAATAGTTGTCTGTACGGTGTTGGAGGCCACCATCTGCATTACAACTGGCTTGGATGGGTCGTACGTGTATTGGAATGTAGTGCTCGATTGGTTCGTAATCGGATTTGGACTAGGAATAGTTGGTACAGAAACTTGGAATGAAACAGTACGTGATGAATTCGCTCCTATCGTGCCAATTAAAATGCCGTTAGCAGGGTTTGCATTAGCTATAGGGACACCGTTAATCGTTACAGTATTAGGAAGGAAAATGGTACCAGCTGGAATGATATCTGTAAACGTTACATTAGAGGCAGGGATATTGCCGTTATTCGTTAAAATCGTTGCATAAGTTATGACATCGCCAACATCAGCAAAATTTGTGCTTGTTAGTTTCGTAGCAACAATATTAGCAGTATTAATTTGTGTAGCTACGATATTGCTAATAGCGTTCCTAATAACAGCAGGTAAATTTGGATCTGCGATAAAGCTATATTGGAGTGCAGCGCTGTTTTGAACTGGATTTGGTGAAGGTAAACTATTTGCACTAATTTGGAAAACAATTGTTGTAATGCCGCCTGCTGGAATCGTACCAACTTGAAGGCCGGCACTTGGATCCGCACCTAGCTGTAAAGTACCGCCTATAAAAATACTATTTGGTACGAGAGTTGTGCCAGGAGGGAGTATATCGGTAACGACAACATTATTTGCTGGAGTATTTCCAGTGTTAGCTAAAGCAATGGTATATGTGATTGGTTGCCCAACATCAGCGATAGTTACATCTACCTGTTTGACAATAACTACATTTGCTAAGTTGATTTGTGTACTTACAGTATTACTTACAGATGTTTCTATAGTTGGTGGATCGCCTGGATTTAGAATAAAGCTATATTGTGTACTAGATGAATTTATTGTTGGATTTTGTGTTGGTAAAGAGGTGACAGTTACTTGATAAGAGACGGTAAGTGAGCCGTTCGCAGCAATGGAAGGTAATGGAACACCTATATTTGGATCTGCGTTATTTTGAAGTACACCATTAATAAGGAAAGTGTTTGGGATAAAGGTAGTGCCGTCTGGATTTGTATCTACGAAAGTGGGACTATCAGCAGTAACGCTTCCTTCATTCGTTAAAACGACGGTATAAGTTAATACATCTCCTACAGTAGCGAACCCTTTATCCACTGTTTTTGCTGAAATAACATTTGCGTCATTTACTTGAGTAAATGTAGTAGTTGAAGTAGTGTTCTTACTTACAGGCGAAGCGTTTGGATCCACGATAAAGTTATAGGAAATAGAAGCACTATTTGAAATAGGGTTTGGATTTGGGATGCTAGTTATTAATACTTGGAATGAAGCTGTAATTGTAGTATTCGCATTGATGCTACCGATATTGATGTTAGCTGGTGTAACACCTGGCTGAGTAACATTGTTAACTATAACACTGTTTGGTACAAAGGCAGTACCATTCGCGATTGAATCGGATAGTACTACATTGTTCGCCGCAACATTTCCATCGTTTGTAAGAGAAAAGGTATACGTTAATACATCCCCAACTTCCGCAAACGTTTGACTTACAGATTTATTAGCATGAAGATTTGCTAGTCTAATTGTTGATGTAACAGAATTAGAATTTGCTGTTTTTGAAGTTGGTGGCAGACTTGGGTTTACAGTATATAGATAAGAAGCGAAAGCATTATTAATGATAGGATTTTGGGCGGTAATATTGATGACTGTTACTTGGAAAGAAAGGGTAAAAGTAGCTCCGCCAGGAATTGTTCCGATAGGTAAAGCAACGAGAGAATCTACATTTTGCAAAACTCCGTTTAATGTTACAGTACCAGGAGTCAATATCGTTCCATTTGGAAGTGGATCTGTTAGTTGCACGTTAGTTGCAGCTGTATTTCCACTGTTTGTAATAAGAATTGTATAACTGATTGTTTCGCCAATTGTAGCAAATTGTTTATTTGTTGATTTTGTTAATGTTACATTCGCATTGTTAATTTGAGTGGAAACGAGATTCGAAGAAATGTTTTTTGTAACGGGTGATTGGCTAGGATTGACGGTATATTGATAAGAAGCGCTTGAACCATTAGATACGACATTCGCCGCTGGAATTGTATTTACTACTACTTGAAATGAAACGTTTTTTGTTGTGCCAGTTGGAATAGATCCTATATTCACACCAGTAGCGGGATTTGCTCCAACTTGTGTCGTGCCATCTATTGTTAAACTGTTGAGAACAAAAGTTGTTCCAGTAGGAATGACATCTGTAAAAATAACGTTATTCGCATTCGTATTACCTGTACCTGTAAAGGAAACGGTGTACGTTAGTGTGTCACCAATATCTGCAAAATTTTTATCTACTGCTTTTGTCATAGTTACAGTAGCATTGTTCACTTGAGTAGAGACAATATTCGTCGTATCGGTCCCACTTACTGCCGGTTGATTTGGTACAGGAATGTATTGGTATGTTGTTGTTCCACTATTTAATATTGGATTTGTTTGGGGGATGGACGGAACGAATACTTGAAATGAAATAGTAGTAGTGGAATTTGCGGCAATAGATCCAATTGATATACCAGTAGCAGGATTTGCTCCTGCTTGAGTAACCCCGTTAACAGTTACACTCCCTGGAATGAAAGTAGTTCCGCTTGGAATTGGATCTGTATATATAACGTTAGTTGCAGCGATATTTCCTATGTTAGCTAAGGCAATACTGTAAGTTAGCGTTTCACCAATATCGGTAAAAAGTTTGTTAACTGATTTTGTGCCATTAATATCTGCGAGGTTAATTTGTGTTCCAGCAGAGTTGCTTGTTGCAAGACCATTAAAAGTCGTTCCTCCGGCGATTGGTGTATATTGAAATGTAATATTAGCAGTGTTAGAAATCGGATTTTGATTTGGAAGGGAAACGACAGTTGCTTGGAAAGTTACTGTACGAGAAGCGTTATTATTAATAGTTCCGAGAGATATACCAGCAGCCGGATTTGCATTTGTTTGCGGGATATTATCTACCGTTACAGTGCCAGGTATAAAGGAAGTACCGTTAGGGAGAATGTCTGTAAAAGTAACGTTATTAGCAGGAAGAAGTCCGGTGTTAGGGATAGTAACGGTATAAGTGAGAACGTCTCCAATTGCCGCGACACTTTTATTTACGCTTTTCGTTGCTTGTATGTTAGGTGAATTTATGTTGATTTGTAAACCGACTGTATTTAACATATACGCGTCTCCGTTAGTAGTTAAACGGATGGCGGCGGACACTTGGGAATTTGTTAAATAAGGGGAAATATCAATAGAAGTAATGTCCCAGCCCTGTCTCCCGCCTGAGATGTTTGTACCTGTAGAAGCACTTTGATTTCGCGTTCCAAATGTCCCGGTTGTATCTAAGTTTCCAGCGGCATTATTAATTTGAGAACCGAAGAAATTATTTACAGCATTGTTAGGTCCAGATAAGGCATTTAATGAACTGAAATTTGGCCCGAATAGAGCCTGATCCCCAATTAAATCAGCATCTCCTTCGGTAGAACTTAAAAACAATCTCCCGCTTACAGGCCCTCCTGAAGGTGTTAAAAATCCTGAAACAGATACATCGGCACTACCAGTTTCTGCAGAAACCCGGTTGCCTGCTACATAAATGGTTAAATTTCTTGCAGGTAATGTTCCATTTTGGTAAGCGACGATAAGCGTCCACCCAGCTGAATTAATTGTTCCGTTAGAAGCATCTATAGGATCTACAAGTCCAGGAACAGAGCCGGTTGTATAAGAGCCAGATCCTCCTGCTTGAATGAGGGATGTTACATCTGCAGAACGTGTATAGAATCCAAATGTGATAGATCCAGAAACGAATGTTTGATTGGAAGCTGTAACAGCCGATGGAGTAATCGAGTATGTTGAAACAGGTGTTGTAAAAGAAACAGGATTGCCTAATACGTTCGTAATGTTTTGATCACGAGATAAATAGTTTCCGCCCCAAACGAGTTCTGCGTAAAGAATCGTACTACCAGCAGGTATATTTAAAAGAGCGGTAGAACTATTTTGTGTATAGTTTAATGTTGTACCAGCAGGAAAAGAAGTTACTTGTAAAGCGGTATTGGTAGTTATAAATGCGCCAATTGCCCCGATTGTACCAGCACGGTTTTGATTACTGATTTTACTTAAACCGAGTGTGTTTCCTGTAATCGCAAGTGCGCCGTTAGTGGTGGTAGAAAATCGATTTGTAATGGGCATGTTGTCACCTCACTTACAATATAGTCTTGGTCAAAATAGGATATGTGTGTGACAAATAAAGGGTAACATGTACAAGTTGAATTGGGAAGATGGCTAGATAAGGGGGTGGAGTATGATTGAATTGGAATTTAGCGTGGAGCGTCTTAGGGAAGAACAAATAGGCGATATTGTAGCATTATCATCTTATATTGGTTGGGATTATAACAGGGAAGAAGTTGAAACAATTTTTAACTCAGGTATTGTATACGGCGTATGGAATGAGAGAAAGGAACTTATTGCTAGCGGAGCAATAATATTATACGGGGAGGCGTTGGCATCTATCGGAATGGTAATTGTACATCCGGATTATAAGGGAAGAGGGATTGGAAAGGCGATAACGAATGCATGCATGAAGAGCGTATCGGCTCAAACTCCTATTATGCTTATTGCTACGGATGAAGGGAAACCTTTATATGAAAAATTGGGCTTTAGGGCAGTAAGCTATGTTTCTAAATACATATGTAACTCGTACAATGTGACTGATCATTGTGTAGGAAATGAAGATTATATGATGAATTATAAAGAGGGGGATTTAGAAAAAATAATAAAAATAGATGGATATGCGTTTGGAACAAATAGAAAAGAGTTTTTAAAGAAAAGAATTATGCAAAGTGAACAGTGCACTGTTGTAAAGGACAAGGAACAAAATGTATTAGGTTACGGTTTAAGTATACAAACGCCAGAAAATAAAATAATAGGGCCAATTGTTGCTAAAAATGATGAGATGGCAATGAGAATTGTACATGATTTAGCAAAAGGGCATAATGGTAAATTAAGAATTGATGTACTAGAAGGAAAGAAAGATTTCATGAAAGTATTAGAGATTACTGGTTTTAAAAAGGTGAATACACCACCAATTATGATGAAAAATAGCGGTCAATTATTAAAAAGGAATAATGAGTTATATAGCATTGCAGCACAAATTTTTGGGTGAAAAAGAATCCTTCTGAACGAAGGATTCTTTTTCGCTAATCACGATATTGATCATGAGTCGGCTGAAAGGGGTCTTCCTCGATATCCCTTACCATAGAAAAATGATCAACATTATAATGACCATGGAGAATTTTATTATGGTGAGAGATAATTTGTTCTGCAGTCAATACGTCAGAATCAGTTGTGGAATGACCGTTTTTAATTAATGTAACATCAAAGCCTTGTACAGTTGCTGTCCTCACAGCGGTATCAATACAATGCTCTGTTTTACATCCACCGATAACAATATGGTTAATCTTTTCTTTTTTTAAAAGTTCAAGTAAAGAAGTGCCATAGAATGCGTTTGTGGCTGCTTTATTAATAAGAATTGCAGACTGAGGTACTTGAATTTCATTATGTACTTCAAAGCCTACGCCGCTACCAGAAGCAACATCGATATCTCTTACGAAAACAATAAGGGCATTGGAATCTATTGCTTTCTGCACGGCTGTATTGAGTGTAGATAATAATTTGGTTTTACGAAAAACTTCACTTTCTTGTTCATTTCCATCCATTAATTCTTGCTGCGCATCGATAATTAATAGTGCTTGTTTCATCATGTCTCCCCTTTAATATGGAATAAGTTCCACTGTACATATTCCTTCATATTGTAAAGAAATCCTCTATTTATAAGCGAAGTAGACGATTGATTTACAAAGTTGTCAAAGAAATTTCATTCTCATGGCGTATAAAAACATGTATGATAGGAAGTGGAGAATTTTTGAGTAGGTGGGAATAACATGCAAACAGTAGAAGATTATCTTTCATTCTTACATACGAAAGGATTTAAATTATCAGAGGAAGCACAAGGATTTATTATGTTCGGACAAGGATATACGGGTGCATCTGATGGCATTGTAAACGCAGCAATAGAAGCGACAATTAAGCATCAATTGCAGTTTGATGGCAGTTATTTTGTTGCGTTATTAGAACGATTGAAAGAAGAAGAGATTACAGATAAAAAAAGCGCTAAGGCTTTTATGCGGAAGTTACAAGCGTAACTTCACGCAGCCTGCGCTTCTTTTTTTGTTTTGGAAGGTAATTCAACAAAAACCATGCCTAGGAAAATACATAGGCATCCGAAAATAGCAGAGATAGAAAGTTGTTCGTTTGCAACGAGAACGCCTGTTAAGGCAGCAAAAACGGGCTCCATTGCGAAAATAATAGCTACTCTCGTTGGAGATGTATGTTTTTGTGCTGACGTTTGGATGAAAAAAGCAATGGATGTCGCGAATAGGGAAGTTAGAAATAGCGCAAATAAAAAGGAAGAATTCGTCCATAGTGCTACTGAAAATAATTTTTCCCAATCTTCAAACAAAAAGGCGCAAATAGAAGAAAACAGTCCGACAGCCAATACTTGCGATGTACTTAACAATAAAGGTGATATTTTTTTAGAGAAGAAGCCGTTAACGAGAATATGAGCAGCGAAAGCAACTGCACAACCGAGAACGAGTATATCTCCAATGTTTAATTGAAAAGAATCACCAGCCGTTAATAAGTATAAACCTGCTGTTGCTACCGCAATGCCAATTACGATAAAAATAGTAGCTTTTTGTTTTAAAAAAATAAAAGACAAGATTGGTACCATAACGATACTAAGCCCTGTTAAGAAACCAGCTTTTGAAGAAGTTGTATAAAGTAAGCCGAATGTTTGTAAGACGTAGCCAACGCATAAAAAGAACCCAACGATTAATCCAGCGAGACTACTCTGTTTTATATGTTGTTTTGAAGCTTTTTTTGAGAAAAGTATTTGAACGAATAATAAAATAATTCCAGCGAATAAAAAGCGAATACCATTAAAAGTAAATGGGCCAACGAAAGACATAGCATTTTGAACGACGACAAACGTAGCTCCCCAAATAAAAGAGACAAATAGTAAAGCGAGAGGAGCAATCCAATCTTTTTTCACACTCATACCCCCGTTAATTTTGTAAGATAGCTTTTCTAGCTAACTCATCAGCAACTTTATTTTGACTACTTGGAATCCACTTAATAAAAAAGAGATCGAAACTTTTTATGTACTGCAGTGCTTCCTCTAATAGTGGTGCAAACATTTTATTTTTTGCGTATTCTTTTTCAACAGCTCGCTCGACAAGTTGCGAATCTGTACGAAAAGAGACAATGTTATAATTATGCTCCGTGCAATATTTTAATGCCGCGAGTAATGCGTGGTATTCTGCTTCATGGTTGGACATTGTCCCAAGGGGCAATGATAATTGTACAGCTGGTTGAACCCCTTTAATAAATACTCCTGCACCAGAAGGACCAGGATTTCCTTTTGATGCACCATCAATATATACTTCAATCAAAATGAGAAACCTCCAAATGATAAGATGATCCCCTACTTATATGTTTTTTTGCAGTAGGGGATAGGGCAATTAGCCGATTGTAATACTATAACGACATGTAAATGTTTCATTCGCTTGTAAAGATTGAATTCCTTTTTTTTCCTTGAAATCTTTTGCTGGATTTACTTCATCAGCTATTCCGTACCAAGGTTCGATACATAGGAAAGGTGCGTTCTCGCCTGGTGTCCATACGCCGACAAATGGGAATCCGTCAAATTCTACTTTTACAAATTTATTATGTTTATGAGAACGAATAGAGATTTCATCCGTATTCATATTTTCAAAAATAAGCGCATCGTTTTTAAATAGATCATATGTAAGTGGTAATTCATTCGTACTTTCAGCGATTAATTGCTTTTTATTTGAAAGGTAAGGTCCTTCTAATACACTTGTTTCTAAGCGTTCAGAACCATTAAATGATAGATGGTAATCTGTAAATGATTCGTCTTCTAATAACGGGAAATTGAAACCAGGATGCGCCCCGATTGAGAAGAACATCTCTTTTGAAGTAGGGTTATTTACTTCGTATGTTACATGAACGATTTGTCCGTCTAGCTCATAAGAAACGAGTAATTCGAATTCGTATGGGTATTTTTTTAATGTTTCTTCATTACTAGTAACGATATAAGTGATTTTCGTTTCACTTTGTTCTTTTACAGTGAATGTAAGATCACGAGCAAAGCCGTGTTGTGTTAAAGAATAAGGCTTACCATCTACGTAGTATGTATTATCTACTAATCGGCCGACGATAGGGAATAAAATTGGTGCACGGCGTCCCCAATAAGTAGAATCACCTTGCCATAAGTATTCTGTATTGTCTTCTTTTAAGCGAACGCTTTGTAATTCTGCACCTTTGTCGGATATGGAAACGATCACTTTTTCGTTTTGAATTGTTGCAGTCATGAAGTAAAACCTCCTAAATCTTTCATATATTTCATTATACGTTGTCTAAAAGAAAAAAGGTAGTTCATGATAGGAATCTATTGACGAAAGGGGGGCTACCGCGTAAAATATAATCTTGTTGCTTAAAAAACGAATAACGTGGTTCGAAACCATCCCACGTAAAAAAACTAAGGAGATTTTGTCATGAATATTAGAACATTAGTCGGTAATGGTATTTTAGCGGCATTATATATTGCTGTTTCTATGCTTATTCAGCCATTTGGCTTTACGAATGTACAGTTTCGTATTTCAGAGATGTTTAATCATCTCGTTGTATTTAATAAGAAAGCAATTTACGGAATTGTATTAGGTGTATTTTTAACGAATCTCTTTTTCTCACCTATGATCGCTTACGATTTAGTATTTGGAGTAGGGCAATCTATTCTTGCATTAGTTGCAACGATTATTTCTATGCGATTTATTAAAGGTGTTTGGGCTCGTATGATTTTTAATACAGTTATTTTTACAATTACAATGTTTATGATTGCAATTGAACTTCATCTTGCATTTGATTTACCATTCATGTTGACTTGGTTAACATGTGCAATCGGTGAATTTGTTGTTATGGCGATTGGTATGCCTGTAATGTACTGGATTAATAAACGAGTACAATTTGAAAGATTTATGTAATAGATGAAAGAGCTATTCCTATAGGGATAGCTCTTTTTTACATGTGATTATATTGAATATAATTCTGTGACTCTTGATAAAATATAATAAAATAAAGTGAGGCTTTCATTAGCTGGATACATATAAGAAGTCTTACATAAGGGGAATCTAGTATGAAATATAAAATTCATTGGTTGTATAAAACAAAGCGCGGTTTGCAGACGGAATTAACGACAGATTATATGAACATAGAAGAAGCACTTCAATTTGCGGAGGATTTCGAGAAAACAGGAAGAGTGAAGGAATTATTATTTTACGATGAAATGGATACAGAATGGTTATTAAAGGAAATAAAAAAGCTGAGTAAACAAGTGGAGGAAGAACCCCAAGAAATACTCGTTTATTTTGATGGTGGTTATGATGTACAGACGAAAGAAGCTGGGGTAGGTATATGTGTATACTATAAAAAAGGAAATGCAAAATACCGAATTCGCCGTAATGCATATATAGAAGGCATATATGATAATAATGAAGCGGAATACGCATCATTACTATATAGCATGAATATACTCGAGGAATTAGGGATTAAGTATGAAGCAGTTACACTTCGCGGGGATTCTCAAGTTGTACTGCAACAATTGGCCGGGGAATGGCCTTGTTATGATGAACATTTAAATCATTATTTAGACCAAATTGAGCAAAAAGCGAAGCAAATGAAATTAAAACTTGTATGTGAGCCAATCTTTAGAAAACAAAATAAAGAAGCACATCAATTAGCAACGCAAGCATTAGAAGGAACAGTCATTGATAGTCATAAAGAAATAACCGAATAGAGAGGTGCAACGGTGGATAAAAAGCAACTCATTACAGAGGTAAATGACTTATTAGAAACGTATTGTGAAGGATGTTTTTTGCGAGAACATAATCGAAAGACAAATAGTAAGTATTATGCTCATTCATTTTGTATCAGGCAATGTACAGTTGGAGAAACATTGAAAAAGTATGGGGAACAGTTGTCATGAAAAAACATCCAGAGAAAATTCTCTGGATGTTTTTTAGTGTCTTGCTTCGTTTAGTTGATGCTCACATTTATTTAATTTCTTTTCCTCGTTCATTAAAAATGGCTCATCTAAATCAGTTGCAACAGATTTCATAATTTCAAGCTGAGAGCGAGCTGCTTCTACAGCAGTAGTAGCGTGTTCTAATGTATCTGGATCCATTGAAATTGTTGCTGATCCCACCATTTTTTGTGCTGTTTCTACACGGAATTTCACTTCTTCAAAATCATTTACTTCTGATCCCATTGTTACTGCCTCCTTTGTATATTGCGCATTTCACATAGTTTTTGCTCTGTAAAACGGAAATATACAAAGGAATAACAAAGGAATAACAAAGGAGGTTACCAAGTAAGGTAACCTCCTGTTATATGTTGGATTAAAGTTTTACTACGTTAGCAGCTTGAGGTCCGCGGTTTCCTTCAGTGATATCAAAAGATACTTCTTGACCTTCTTCTAAAGCTTTGTAGCCTTCGCCTTGAATCGCAGAGAAATGTACGAATACATCGTCAGCGCCTTCCATTTCGATAAATCCAAAACCTTTTTCGTTGTTAAACCATTTTACTTTTCCTTGCATGTTACAATTCCTCCTAAAAACATTTGCTTTTTTCATTTAGTGAAATTCATTTGAAAAGATAATATAAACTAAAAATGCTATAATCTTGAATATTCTGCTAAATGATTAATTTAAATATACACGAATTGGGAGAATTTAGTCAAGTAAGCGATTTTATTTTTTTGTATTTTTAAATAATTTTTCAGCCAAATTTTTAAATAGGTATAGGACAGGCCGAGTATGTAATAGTCTTAATTGAATGCTATACATAATGAGGTGAAAGAATGAATAAGTCTTATTTATTAGATAATGAAGGAATGAGAAGGAGAACGGATATACCGAATTGGGTTGCAAAAGAATTTAAAAATTTTTCTAACGTCGTATTAGAACCAACTTTCCCATGTTATTTTGGTGTAACTGCTTTGAAAAAGAATGAACTTCGCTATTCCTTTCTATCTCATAATGATTGGAGTCATTTGCCGCATACAATGTTATCTTTTTTAGAATTAATGAAAGAATGGCCAGTTGTAAGAAGAGGTTTTTTTCTTTTTGTGGAACCGGAATGTGAGGAACAATCAATCGAATATTATCGTGATTACTTTTGGAAAGTACTACAATATTTACATGAAAATGATGATCAAACGTGGCCGAAGCAAATTCCGGAAGACCCAGATCACTACTTATGGGAATTTTCATTTGGCGGGGAACCGATATTTGCATTTGGAAATGCACCAGCTTATAAACAACGAAAAACTAGGCATTTAGGAAATTCTCTCGTTATTGGATTTCAGCCACGTACCATTTTTGATGGATTAGAAGGCGACCGTCCTAAAGGAGCATATTCAAGACAAACGGTCCGAGATCGAGTTGAAAAATGGGATCAGTTGCCGAAACATCCTAACATTAGTCATTATGGTGATCCGGAACATCGGGAATGGAAACAATATTTCATAGGAGACGATGTAGAGCCGATAAAAGGAAAATGTCCTTTTCTTCATAAGATAGAAAAGTAAGAGCCATCACCTAAATGACTCTTTTGCATATTTTGGATAAAAAAGGGTATTTTAGTAGTACATATTTTGATGAAAGCTAGTCTATTTTCAATCATTACATCATTACTTAATAGTAAAGGAAGTAGAAAGGATAGAGCGATGTTTGGAGCGATTATACAACAAATTGTATTAGGGATTTCATTAGCGGCGCCGATAGGTCCGATTAATATTGAAATGTTAAAACGAGGAATTGAACGAGGTTTTTGGCATGCCTGGATTGTTGGAATTGGTGGTATGACTGCAGATATTTTGTTTATGCTTCTCATCTACTTCGGTTTATCTTCTCTGTTTATGTATACATATGTACAAGCTTTTATGTATTGCACAGGGTTTTTCTTATTATTTTATTTAGGATTTCAAAGTGTAAAACAAGGAATTTCTCACTCGAATATGGAATATAAAAAGGAAGAGGTAGGCGGCCTTAAACAATCGTTTATGGCAGGTTTTTTCATTGCAATATCTAATCCATTAAATCTTGTTTTTTGGTTTGGTATATACGGTAGTACACTTAGCTCATTGCTTACGAAGGTAACGAAACAAGAAGCCTTTTTGTACAGTCTTTGTATTATCGTTGGTATTATTTTATGGAATTTAAATATTGCTTTTTCTGTCCATTTTGGCAGAACTTTATTAAAGCAAAAAGCACTTGGCTATATAACAGCCGGAGCAGGTATTATTTTAGTAGGATATTCTATCCATTTTGCATACAAAGCTTTACAGTTGTTCACATAAGATTGAAGGGGAGATTTTTATGTATCGAACCACTATTGACGGAAAAGAAATCATTATTACGTTAGCACCAAAAATCAGAAAAGAAATTACTGATAGAAATCCACTATATGAAGCGGTATTTCAGAATGCAGCAAGATTACTACAAACAAAGCAACCAACGTTTGCTGTAAACCATGAAATATTTGGACTTATCATTGGAGAGGTACAAAGAGGAGAAGTAACAGTGTTTGCGGTGGAACATATTATTCCGAAGCAAAATATATTTGGACCGAACAATTTTTTCTCGACAATAGAGCAACAGGCAAATTTGTAAAGCGTATAGAATAAGATATAGAAGAGAAATAGTCGTAACGATATGTTGCGACTATTTCTTTTGAAAAGGGGGAAGGAAGATGAAGAGGGTGGGGAAAGAGTTCTTTTTACAACATGATATCGTTATTATGTATAGTATTTTATTTGTTTTTATCATTATTTTAAAAATGAAATTTTTCACATGGATCGGTTTGTTATCCTGTTTGTTTGGTATTATTTTTTATACACTAAACGAATATATGACACACCGGTTTTTATTTCATTTAAAACCACCTAAAAACGTATTTTTATTAAAAATGCTAAGAAGATTACATTATGACCATCACGTATATCCAGATGATTTAAAACTGTTATTTTTACCTGTATGGTTTAGTATACCGAGCTTTACTATATATTTACTTATATCATATGCTATAACAAAAAGTGTTACTATTGCACTTTCGTTCGGAATTGGAATGATTATTATGCTTCTCGTTTATGAATGGAAACATTATATTGCACATAAGCCAATACGTCCTGTTACTAAGTTTGGAAGATGGCTAAAAAAACAGCACATATTACACCATTATAAAAATGAAAAGTTTTGGTTTGGTGTTTCAAATCCAGTATTCGATTTCATATTTGGAACGCTTAAAGATGGAAAAGATGTTGAATTAAGCGAAACAGCTCGTAATTTAGAAAAGGAAAAAAAGAAAAAAGTAGTGCGTTAAGCACTGCTTTTGTTTTAATGAGGAAAAAATAAGTAAGGTGTCACTTTATTTTGAAAAAGTATATTAAAAACTTAGGGGAAAATGCCGAAAAATGTCTATCGAAAAATCTTTGCAGGAATGTATGGATTGTCTAAAATGAAAATAAGTTTCTGAATATTTATAAAATTTAGTCTTTAGGTATACAAGGGGGAATTGTATTTCTAGTAAGAGAGGGGATAAGAGAATGAAAAGAGATGATACGTCAGCACGTAAGTTACAAAATGAGGTGAATTATACAGAGGTTGTTCAGTCAGAAGAATTTCAATTGTTATTAAATAAGAAAAAGAAGTTTATCGTTCCAATGAGTATTTTCTTTTTAAGTTTTTTTATTGCGTTACCTATTTTAACATCGTATTCAAAGGTACTCAATACACCGGCATTTGGTGATGTTACGTGGGCGTGGGTATTTGCTTTTGCACAATTTATTATGACTTGGGCTTTATGTATGATTTATAGCAAAAAGGCGGAATCCTTTGATGAAATCTCGCAAAAAATTCTACAAAATATGCAAAAAGGGAGGGGCTGAACTTGAATACGACGGCATTTGCACTATTTTTAATTATTGTCCTTGGTACGCTCGTCATAACCTATTTTGCATCGAAAAAAACGAAAAATGCGAGTGAGTTTTATACAGCTGGAGGGGGATTAACTGGTTGGCAAAATGGTCTGGCCATTGCGGGAGATTATATGTCTGCTGCGTCTTTTCTTGGTATAGCTGGAGCGATCGCATTAACTGGGTTTGATGGTTTCTTTTATAGTATCGGCTTTTTAGTTGCTTATTTAGTTGTTCTATACCTTGTCGCAGAACCGCTAAGGAATTTAGGGAAGTACACGTTAGCGGATATGATTGCGGCGCGTTTTGACGCGAAAAAAGTTCGCGGAGTTGCAGCGCTTAATACGATGACGATTTCAATTTTTTATATGATTGCACAATTAGTTGGGGCGGGTGCACTTATTAAGTTATTATTAGGGATCGAATATACAACATCCGTTTTAATTGTTGGTACATTAATGACAGTGTACGTTATTTTTGGCGGAATGACCGCGACGAGCTGGGTACAAATTGTTAAGGCTGTATTACTTATGGCTGGTACATTTATTATTTCTGTTATCGTTTTCGCAAAATTTAATTTTAGTGTGACGGAAATGTTCGCGCAAATGAAAACAGCAACTCCGTTAAAAGAGTCGTTTTTAAATCCCGGTGTAAAGTATAAAGATGGTCTTGATACGCTATCTTTAAATTTAGGACTAGTTCTTGGTACGGCAGGGTTACCACATATTCTTGTCCGCTTTTTTACAGTACGTGATGCAAAAACGGCACGTCAATCTGTCGTATATGCGACATGGTTAATTGGCGCATTTTATATTATGACGATTTTCTTAGGATTTGGGGCAGCGGCGTTTGTAGGAAATGAGGCAATTATGAAAGCAAATCCAGCTGGTAATATGGCAGCACCTTTATTAGCGAAAGCATTGGGCGGAGATTTCTTATTTGCTTTCGTATCAGCAATTGCCTTTGCAACGATTTTAGCTGTAGTGGCAGGCCTTGTATTAACAGCAGCATCCGCATTCGCACATGATTTTTATAATGAAATTATCCGTAAGGGGAAATCAACGGAAAAAGAGCAAGTATCCATGGCTCGTTATGCGTCTATTGGAGTAGCTGTATTATCTATTATACTAGCGTTATTTGCTCAAACGTTGAACGTAGCATTTTTAGTTTCGTTAGCATTTGCAGTTGCAGCGAGTGCTAACTTGCCAGTTATATTATTCACAATATATTGGAAGCGCTTCAATACAACAGGTGCCATCTCTGGTATGATTGCTGGTCTTGTATCAGCTATTGTTCTTGTAGCGTTAAGCCCAAATGTATGGAACCCTGTAGCTGGAAAAGCTATATTTGTTGGGGAAGCGATATTCCCATATACGACACCTGGAATTATTTCGATTCCGCTTGGATTTCTTGCAGCGTATTTAGGAACCGTTTTATCTAGTAAGAAAGAAGATGCAGCGAAATTTGATGAAATTCTTGTGAAATCTAATACTGGGCATGGTATTAGTGACGTGTCTTCGCATTAAAAAAGAGGAGCTTTTCGATAGATAAGAAAAGCTCCTTTTTCTTTTGTCATTTTCTTGTAAATAATACTGCTTTGTAAGTAGGATTTGTCTTAATTTTGTGGAATGAAAATAAGCAGGGAGAAATTTAAATCATCATGGTACCAGCGCAGCTTTTGTGAAAAATAAGTTGTTATGGAAGGTGGAAGAAATGATGAAAACGAAACAGACTGATGAATTATTAGCAAAAGATGAGCAATATGTTTGGCACGGAATGCGTCCCTTTAGTCCAAATAGTACAATGGTAGGGGCAAAAGCAGAAGGGTGCTGGGTTGAAGATATACAAGGAAAAAGATATTTAGATGGTATGAGTGGTCTTTGGTGTGTGAATAGTGGATATGGCAGAAAAGAGCTTGCAGAAGCGGCATATAAGCAATTACAAACATTATCATACTTTCCGATGTCACAATCACATGAACCGGCTATAAAGCTTGCAGAAAAATTAAATGAATGGCTTGGAGGAGAGTATGTTATTTTCTTCTCTAATAGTGGTTCGGAAGCGAACGAAACAGCTTTTAAAATAGCAAGACAATACTATGCGCAAAAAGGTGAACCACATCGTTATAAATTTATGTCACGTTACCGCGGCTATCATGGGAATACAATGGCAACGATGGCAGCGACAGGGCAAGCGCAGCGTAGATATCAATATGAGCCATTTGCTTCAGGATTTTTACATGTAACGCCGCCAGATTGTTATCGTATGCCTGGAATAGAAAGAGAGAACATTTATGATGTAGAATGTGTAAAAGAAGTAGATCGGGTCATGACATGGGAACTAAGTGAAACGATTGCAGCTTTTATTATGGAACCAATTATTACAGGCGGAGGCATTTTAATGCCGCCACAAGACTATATGAAAGCTGTTCATGAAACGTGTCAAAAACACGGTGCCTTGCTCATTAGCGATGAAGTGATTTGCGGTTTTGGGCGTACAGGAAAGGCATTTGGATTTATGAATTATGATGTGAAACCAGATATTATTACAATGGCAAAAGGGATTACGAGTGCATATTTACCATTATCAGCAACAGCTGTGAAAAAAGAAATATATGAAGAATTTAAAGGAAAAGGAGAATATGAATTTTTCCGCCACATTAATACATTTGGTGGGAATCCTGCAGCTTGTGCATTAGCACTTAAAAACTTAGAGATCATGGAAAATGAAAATTTAATTGAGCGATCTGCACAAATGGGCTCGCTTTTATTAGAGCAATTAAAAGAAGAAATTGGAGAACATCCACTTGTAGGGGATATTAGAGGAAAAGGACTACTAGTTGGAATTGAACTAGTAAATGATAAAGAGACGAAAGAGCCAATTGATAACGACAAAATTGCAAGTGTTGTAAATGCTTGTAAAGAAAAAGGGTTAATTATAGGACGAAACGGTATGACAACAGCAGGATATAATAACGTCTTGACATTAGCACCACCACTTGTTATTTCAAGTGAAGAAATTGCTTTCGTTGTGGGAACGTTGAAGACAGCGATGGAACGTATTTAATGAATGAAGCGAGCTGTAATATACAGCTCGCTTTTGTTTATGATGTCAAATATGATAAATTTTCAAAGAGAGGGGAATTTATTATGAAGAAATATGAACCTAGTAAACATTATCACATCGGATATTATGAAGATGGATATGATTTAGAAGTGACAGCGTACAAAAGAATACATGAACCAGTTTGGGATGCGTATATTCCACACTATGAGGTAGACGATTTTTATAAGAAAGTGGAGGAAATTAAATTAGGTGAATATATAGATAATTATGGCATTGTGGTGTATTCATTTCGTAATAATATTGATGATGATGAAGCACGAATTATTTTTGAAAAATGGTTAAAAAAGAACAGTATTGTTTAAAGATAAAACAAAAAAGGAGATTGCTATCTTATAAGATAGCAATCTCCTTTTTATTAAAATTATTTACTTGCTTTCATTGCTTTATCTTTTGCACCAAAAGTATATTTTAACATTGGTGGTGTAATCATTGTAGTTAAAATAACGACAATAACAATTGCTGTAAAGTAATCTTGTGCTAGTAGTCCAGAAGAAAGTCCTGTACCTGCGATGATAAGTGCAACTTCACCACGAGAAACCATTCCAGAACCGATAATTGCAGAAGACTTAGCGTCAAATCCAGTCATTCGTGCACCTAAGCCACAACCGATTAATTTCGTTAATACAGCGATTACTGTTAATGCTAAGATGAACCAAATTTGATCGCCAATACCGTCAAATGTAATATTCATACCGATACTTACGAAGAATACTGGAACGAACATAGCGTAAGCGATTGGCTCTACTTTCTTTTCTACTTCATGTTTGTAGTTCGTTTGAGAAATAGCGATACCAGCTGCGAAAGCACCGATAATACCAGCAATTCCTAATAGTTCGCCGAAATATGCGAATGAGAAACAGATGATAAGAGCCGCGCTCACGATAGACTCAGATACGCGTAGCGGTGATAACCAGCGCATAATCGCAGGAACACCTTTCCATCCGATTAAAATAATAGAAGCGAAGAATACAACTTTCTTCAAGATAATCATTGTTAAGTTAACATCGTCTGTACCTAGGAAACTCATTGCAAATGCTAATAAAATAACGACAAGAATGTCATCAAATACAGCTGCGCCCAGCATAGTTGTACTTTCACGTGTTTTCATCTTTCCTAAATCACGAAGTGTTTGTACGGAAATACTAACACTTGTTGCACATAGAAGTAATCCTAAAAATACAGCATTTCCTTGTTCCATTCCCATAATAAGACCAGAAACGTAACCACCTACGAATGGAAGAATGATACCTCCAAGTGCAACAGCTAAAGAAGAATTACGATTTGCGTTTAATTCCTCTAAGTCTGTTTCAAGACCGGCCATAAACATTAAAAGAATAACCCCAACATTACTTAATTGTGTCAGAAGTTCTGAATTTTCAATCCAACCTAATACAGCTGGACCGATAACGATACCGACAATTAATTTACCGAGTACAGAAGGCTGGCCTAATCTAACACTAAGATCACCAGCAAGCTTTGTACTTAATAAAATAAGTGCGATTTGAAAGAAAAATTCGAATTCCATCGGATCCTCTCCTTATCATTTTTATTTTTATCATACGATTTCTCGGAATTTGCCTAATGAAAATATGTAAAACCCATTAAACAAAGGGTCTGATTACGAGTTCTTTTGAACTTGTAATTTGAACCTGTAATTAATATATAATAGATTTTACAAAAAATCAATGAAAAAATGAGGGCTTTTTTACGGAGAACTTGTGTTATTGCGGATATAGGTATAAGAGTGGCATGTGAATTTTGTATGTATGAAACAGTATGAAGTCCTTTTCTATTACAAATAATAAAGCCTAAATACGATTTCACGAATTATAACAGTGAAAGGGAGGGCTTATAATTTGAAGTCATTAAAAAACAACTTGTCTATCGTTGCTTTAGGTGGAGTAAATGAAATAGGGAAAAATATGTATGCTATTCAATATGAAAGTGATATTGTCGTTATTGATTGCGGATCTAAATTTCCAGATGAAAGTTTATTAGGAATTGATTTAATCATTCCAGACGTCACATACTTACAAGAAAATAAAGAAAAAATTCGCGGATTAGTAGTAACGCATGGACATGAAGATCATATTGGCGGAATACCATATTTTTTAAAACAACTAAACGTACCAATCTATGCGACGAAGTTAACGTTAGGTTTAATTGAAATTAAATTAAAGGAACATAACCTTCAAAATGATACAGAATTAATCGTTATTCATTCAGAATCAGAAATTGATTTTGGTTCTATTAAGACAACTTTTTTTAAAACGAATCATAGCATTCCAGATTGCCTCGGTATTGCTTTCTATACACCAGAAGGTACTGTAGTACATACAGGTGATTTTAAATTTGATTTAACACCAGTAAATAACCAACAGCCTGATATTCATAAAATGGCTAAAATAGGTAGTGAAGGCGTGCTAGCTTTGCTATCTGAAAGCACAAATGCAGAACGACCAGGATTTACTCCATCAGAAAGGTCGGTAGGGGAGCGGATAGAAGAAATATTTATGAAAGCAAATAGGAAAGTGATTATTTCTACTTTTGCTTCTAATGTGAATCGTGTTCAGCAAATAGTTGAAGCTTGTATAAAAACAAATCGAAAACTGGCTTTGCTCGGGAGAAGTATGGTAAATGTAGTAGAAGTTGCTCTAGAGAAAGGGTATCTAAATATTCCAGATGGTATGTTAATTGAAGCAAGTGAGGTAAATCGTTTAGATCCAAAGCAGGTTGCAATCCTTTGTACAGGAAGCCAAGGAGAACCAATGGCAGCTTTAGCGCGGTTAGCTAGTGGAAACTATAGGCAAGTGGATGTTTTACCAGAAGATACGGTTATTATAGCGGCAACGCCTATTCCGGGAAATGAACGTAACGTTTCACGAATTATAGATAATTTATTCGCATTAGGAGCAAAAGTAATTTACGGATCAGGTAGTTCTACTGGAGTCCATGTATCTGGTCATGCGTATCAAGAAGAATTGAAATTAATGCTTGCTTTAATGAAACCAAAATATTTTATCCCCATTCATGGAGAGTTTAGAATGCTACATCACCATAGCTTGCTAGCGGAATCAATTGGTGTCGAAAAAGAAAATATCTTTATCGTTCGTAATGGAGATGTTGTAGATATAAGTAATCAAGTGGCAATTCAATCGAGAAAAATACAAGCAGGAAATATATATGTAGATGGATTAGGAATTGGTGATGTTGGAAATGCATTATTACGTGATCGAAAACAACTTTCAGAAGATGGAATGCTCGTTATAGTTATTACTTTTAATAAAGTGGATGGAGAAATAATTTCAGGTCCTGATATTATTTCCCGTGGATTCGTCTATGTTCGTGATTCAGAAGAATTTTTGAAGGAATTAAATAAATTAGCTGTTATTACGATTAATAATGTAAAGAAAGAGAAAGTGAATAGCTGGGGTATTTTGAAAAGAGAAGTAAGAGAAGCTTTAGGGAAGTATATATATACGAATACGAAAAGAAAGCCGATGATTCTTCCTATAATTATAGAGGTGTAATAATGAATAAAAAGAATTCTCTTAAGAGAATTCTTTTTTGTTTTGAAAACAGAATGAACATATAATGAAATAAATAGAAATGGAAGGGAATAAAAGATGTTATTAAACAAACGCTTTACAATTGGAGAAATGGCAAAAATGCATAATATAGCGGAATCTACTTTACGTTATTATGATGAAAAAGGAATATTTCATCCGTCCATTGTGGACCCACAAACAAATTATCGCTATTACACAATCGATCAATTTTCACTATTAGATACGATTAAGTTTTTACGCCAATTAAATATTCCATTAAAGGAAATTAAGAAATATATTGATGAAAGAAATCCAGCATACGCACTCAATTTGTTGGAAAAACAACAAGAAATGATGTTGAAAAAACAAAGAGAAATTGAGTACGCTTTGGCGAAAATGGAGCATAGAATTCATTTGATTAAGGAAGCAACAAAAGCAAAAGCTAAACAAATGGTAGTGAAAGAGATCCCGCGTCGAAAAATTACAGCAATTGCGGTTGCTCCAAATACGACGGATGACATGTTTGAGTACTACATCCATTCGTTGCAAAAAAATATGAGACAAATGGATGATAGTTTATTTTCTGGAGATATTGGTGTAACTGTTTCGAAAAAAGGATTTATGCAAAATGAGTTTCAAGCGTATAGTAGCGTGTTTATTCTTTTGGATTATATGCCGTATGAAGTGCATAATTCAGATGAGATTAAGGAAGGTTTATATGCTTGTTCTTATCATCATGGACCGTATGAAGAAACAGATGCAACGTATAAGGAATTACTTGCATACATTGATCAAAAAGGATATGAAGTAAGTGGAGATGCGATTGAGATTGGATTAATCGATTGGTCTGTAACAGAAAATCCAGAGGAGCAAGTAACAGAAATTCAAATTCCTGTAGTGAAAAAATAAGGTAAAAACCTTTGAACTGATGACAAATTTATATTCGTTAATATAATTCAGTTACCTATTTTTTAATTCTCTCTTGACCTTCAAGTTACTTTAAGGTTTAAACTGTGAACAGAGCGTTGAAAAAAGGAGCAAAATAGTATGGAAGTAACAGAAAAATTAAGAGAAAAACCAATTAAAAGTTTATTTATCACTTATTTAATACCAGCCGTTCTCGGAATGGTATTAATGTCAGTTAATATTGTGATTGACGCGGTTATGATTAGTAGGGGAGTTGGAGCGAACGGATTAGCAGGAGTAAACGTGGCTATTCCAGCGTTTTCAATTTTCTTCTCTATTTCATTATGGATTGGAATGGGAGGGGCAACGTTATATTCCATTGCGCTAGGTGAAAATAAAATAGAAAGAGCAAGGTCTATTTTTACTCAATCCATGACAGTGGCAGTCATTATCGTAGGCGTTTTAGCGGCGATTTGCTTATGGAGAATAGAAGACTTAGCATACTTATTCGGTGCAAACGAAGTGATTTTACCGTATGCATTAGACTATTTACACGTATTATTAACATTTGGAATGATATACGTTTTAGAAAATATTTTAAGTACATTTATACGAAATGATGGAAATCCTAATTTAGCAATGGCAGGTTTAGTTGTAACAGCTGTATTAAATATAGTGTTTGACTATATCTTTATTTTCATCTTTAAATGGGGCGTAACAGGAGCTGCTTCAGCAACTATTCTTTCGGCAGCGATTGGTTTCCTTGTATTATTAACGCACTTCTTGAGAAAAAGTAGTATTTTAAAGTGGACGAAATTCCATTTTGAATGGGATACGATTAAACAAATTATGATAATCGGGTTTCCGAGCTTTATAACAGAAAGTACAGTGGCAATCGTAACGATTGGTTTTAATATAGCATTCGTTCAATATGCAGGAGAAGTAGGCGTAGCTTCCTATGCGATGGTAAACAGCATTCATGCGATGACATTACTATTATTCTTCGGTGTAGGTGCTGCATTGCAACCAATTGCTAGTTTCCATTACGGTGCAAATTTATCAGAAAGATTACGTGAAGGATTACAGTTTGCTGTGAAAATTGCAGTTATACTTGGCGGCGTTGCGATAATTGTCGGATTATTCTTCGGGAAATATATTATTGGCCTATTTGATGTCCAATCTCCACAATTATTGGAGTTAACACTAACAGGTATTAGTTTGTTCTTTATCCAATACGTATTTTTAGGCTATAACATTGTGTATGGAGAGTACTTCCAATCAGTACGACAAACGAAGAAATCAGTACTGATTATAATGAGCCGAGGGCTACTATTTATTATTCCATTATTATGGATTATGCCAAAGTTATTTGGGATAAACGGAATTTGGCTCGTTATGCCAGTAGCTGAAGTAATAACAGCGATTATCTTATTTACGATGAATCGTATGAAACATCCTGTTCCATTAAACATGGCAGGAGAGAAGGAAGTAATATAATGAAGAAAATCCCCTTGAGCAAGTAAGGGGATTTTTTATTTTTTTAAACTAATAGCAAAAGATCCATCAATTTCTTGAACAGAAGCAAAGGCAACATTTTTAATGTTTGTAATTCCTTTTTCTTTTAATTCTTTATATAACCATTTTTCGTCCTTATGAATTAACTTTAAGTTATCGTATTGAATTTGCGAATCAACAATAAGGGCAATTGGTAATCCAGCATACTTAACATCTATGTTCAAATCTTTCGGAGTTAATGGGACAAGTTCACGCTTTGGTAAAATACTAATGGCTCCATTTGCTTCTAAAATAGCGTATTCAATTTCATGAACACTTGGATATCCTGCGACGCGAAGGTTAGAAAGTAATTCAGCAATGGGATATCTACTTTTTTGTAAGTTCTCAAAAATAATGTCACCATGTTTAATTAAAATAATGGGGTGCCCGAGAATAAAACGATTTAGTTTGTTGAATAGGCTTAATTTTGTAAGGATTAAATGCAAACATGTAATAACGACCATACCGAGAAAAGCTTGCAAAGCACCAGAGACTGGTATGGCCTGAAAAGCTAAATAAGATAAAAAGATAATCGCACCAAAATCATGAGGAGTTAGTTGTGCTAAAGCTGATTTACCAAGCATCTTAAGTGATAGTAAAAATAAGATAAAAAAGAACGATACGTTACATAAAAAGAGAAGCAATAGAGACACTCCTTCGTGCAAAGTTGTACTTACTGTTCCCGAAAGGAATATAAATATTACTTTTTAGAGGATAAATTAGGGTGAATTGGAATTTGTCTGTATACAAACAAATAAATGGATATTATCATAAAAGAAGCAAAGAACATAGGAGTATACGGATATGAAAAAGAAGAAAATAATGAAGTATATGATAGGAATTATAATGGTTTGCGCCGTTTATGTGGGATTTTTACAATATAACATTTATAAGCATGGGCAAATGAATGCGACCTATGAAGCTGATTATATCATTGTATTAGGCTCGAAAGTAAACGGAACGAAACCATCGTACTCATTGCAATATCGTATTGATAAAGCAGCTGAGTATTTGAAAGCACATGAGAAAGCAATTGCTATTGTGTCTGGAGGGAAAGGAAAAGGAGAAGATATTTCAGAAGCATTAGCAATGAAAAATGAATTAATGAAACTAAATATTGCAGAAGACCGCATTATTATGGAAGATAAGTCAACGAGTACAGATGAAAATATTAAATTCTCAAAACCTTTAATTCCGGACAATATGAAAAAAGGAATGATCGTAACAAACGATTTCCACATGTTTAGAGCGAAAAAAATAGCAGCTAAGCAAGGTTTACAATTAGAAGGTCTTCCGGCCGAAACACCGAAGCGAATTGTCATTCCATCGAATATACGAGAGTATTTAGCTATTACGCAATATTGGTTTATGAATCGAATATAGTGAAAGTGATCCCGCCTAGCATTATAGGCGGGATTTTTTGAGGGGAATCTTACAAATATGTCATCTTAATGAAAGGTAAAGCGATAGTTTCTAGAATGGATTCCTGACATAATGAAGATAACAAAAACTATTTAGAGGTGAATCGGATGAAAGGAAATAATATATTATCTTCACTATGTTACTTTAGTATCTTTTTTGCCCCATTTTTATTACCAATTATCGTGTACTTCGTTGCAGAGGATGAAGTGAAATATCACGCGAAAAAAGCATTTTGGTCACATATTTTCCCATATGCAATTTTATTCGGAGGGGTAGCGATATCAGGAATATACGGTTTAGGATTCAATCAATCTGATGGTGCTGGAATTGGGATCATGATCACATATGCAGTGTTCATTCTTGTAGGAATTTATTACTTCATTTGGAATATCGTAAAAGGTGTTAAAGTGTTGAAAACAGCGTAATAAGATAAGGAATAATTCGGAGTGAGTTTGTCATTATTTGTCGGTAAGTCGATATTCTTTGTCGAATCGACGATATATTTGAAAAATCGTCGATATAGTGCAGGGAATCGTTGATATATTGAAAAAATCGACGATATAATTTCATTTACCGTATTAATAGATCTTTTAAAAAGAGCAATTCAAAAGAATTGCTCTTTTTGTGCTTATAAGTTGTGAATATTGGAAAAGATATGTTAATTTTTCATTATGAAGAGAAAAAGGAGTGATTTTCATGAATGAGATGATACATAAAATGGAGCAACACGTTTCAGTTCGTAAATATAAAGAAGAGTCCATTCCGAAAGATGTAGTAGAAAGAATGGTGCAAGCTGGGCAGCATGCTGCGTCCTCTCATTTTGTACAGGCCTATTCTGTTATATATGTAACCGATCAAGACTTAAAGGCGAAACTAGCAGAGTTGTCTGGAAATCGTCATGTGAAAGATTGCGCAGCATTCTTTGTTTGTTGTGCAGATTTAAAACGACTTGAAATGGCATGTGAAAAACATGGTACAGAGATAAAGCATGAAGGAGTAGAAGACTTTATCGTAGCAACGGTAGATGCTTCACTTTTTGCGCAAAACTTAGCGTTAGCAGCAGAATCGTTAGGATACGGTATTTGTTATATTGGTGGTATTCGTAATAATCCGAGAGAAGTGAGCGAATTGCTTCATTTACCGGATAAAGTATATCCTGTATTCGGAATGACAGTCGGTGTACCAGATGAAGATCATGGAGTAAAACCACGCTTACCAGTAGCAGCAATCCTTCATGAAAATGAATATGATGAAAAGAAATATGATGAATTACTAAACGAATACGATGAAACGATGAGCGCGTATTATAAAGAAAGATCATCAAACAAGAAAAGCGTAACATGGACGGAATCAATAAGTTCATTTATGTCTAAAGAAAAAAGAATGCACATGAAAGAGTTTTTAAATGAGAGAGGATTAAATAAGAAATGAGTAAAGAGGCAAACCTGTGATGTAGGTTTGCCTTTTTTGGAGGAGAAAGGTGATTGTCTTCGAATAAGTATAGGGGGAGGGGATAATATGAAAAAAGCTTTAATCTTTTTATTTGATGGATTTGCAGAATTTGAAGTGAATATAGCGAGTTTATTTTTGATAAGTAAGCAATTTGAAATAATAACAGCAACTGTAGACGGAAAAACAGTTACAGGAGAAGGCGGTTTTTTGTGTCAACCACATGTCTCTATTGAGCAAATTAAAATAGAGGACTATGAAGTGTTTATCGTACCAGGCGGACATATTTTTGATCATTTAGAAAATGAACAATTGTTATCTATTGTGAACAAATTACATAAGCAAAATAAATGGATAGCGGGTATTTGTGCCGGAACATCTTTATTACATGCAGCAGGGGTGCTGAATAAGAAGAAATTCTCAACATCATTAACATCAGATGAAAAACAATTAGCTCATTTACATGAATGGGAATATAAACAAAACAAAGATGTAACGGTTGATGGAAAAATAATAACAGCGGTAGGGTCTGCGTACGTTGAATTTGCTACTGAAATAATGAGGCAGCTCAATTTATTTAATGAAGCTGAAGCGAAGGAGAACTTGCAATACTTTAAAAATGTAACAGAGCTTTGTGATGAAACGTTAGTATAAGTGAATAATTTAATTGTTAATACCTAAGTTCAGAATGTAGATACCACTTTCTGAACTTAGGTATTTTATTTGTTATCATATACATAAAAATTAAAAAAATTTTACAAAAGTGATAGAAAATGAGAGTGAAATGCCAATAGTAAGTAAAGGCAGCTGCTAAAGGGGAATTGAGGAAGGAAGATGTTTATGATTTTCGATTCTGAAGTGGATTTAATTATAGCTATGAAAAAACGCGATCAAGATGCTTTGAAAGAAGTGATTGATCAATATGGAAAATTAATTTTGTACATTATTCATAAATCGTTAAGTACCCCTATTGAAAAACAATATGTGGATGATTGTTATAACGATGTATTTACTGTCATTTGGTTTCATATCGATCAATTTGATATAGAAAAGGGAAACTTAAAATCTTGGATGATTGGTATTACAAAATTAAAGGCATTGGAATATAAAAAGAAAGTATATAAAGAGAATAAAATTGATAAAAACGTAGAAATAGATACAGGTATTCATGATAGATATGAAATAGAAAAAGAAGAAGAGATTATGGAAATAGTTCAAGATTTAAATAAGAAAGATCGATATATCTTTTTAAAGAGGTATATTGATGGATATTCCATTGACGACATTGCAAAAGAATTAAAAGTAACGGCGGATTATATATACAATCGAATTTCTCGTGGAAAGAAAAAAATTCAAAAACTATGGAAAGGGAGTGTGTAATATGGATAAAAGATTATTATCTATGTTAAATGAGTTCCAATATTCAGAGGAAGAAATTACACGTTTAGAGAAAGAAGCGGATGAGTCTATCAATATAGATAAGTATTATGTGAAAAACGGAGAATTATTGAAGAAATTAACGGTGCAAATGTTGGAAGAATCAGTTCGTAAAGAGTTACAAGAAGGAGAAAAAATCGAATATGAAATATTAGTGGAAGAAGGAAGTCTTGTAAATTCTAAAGTTATACCGAATATATTCACAGCAGGTGCTACCTTTTACTATTATATTGTTTTAACAAATACAAGATTACGAATTAAATCGTTAGATTGTTATTTCAAAAAAATAAATGAGTACAATGTGTTAATAAGCTCAATTCAAGCAGTTTCGCGACATAAAAAAATGAAGAATGTATATGGAATTACTATAGATAATAACTATATACAATTAGGAAGTACCGAGCATGAGCAAGAATTGAAAACTGTAATTGAGAAGCTAAAACAACGCGGGGTGAAAGAAGAGAGATATAAAGAGTTTGAAAAAAGTTGGCTGATTTTTTTCAATGTGTTTGTAATAGCGATGGGTGGGCTTCTAGTTTTAAAATATTTAATTTGAAAATAAAAAGCGGCATAATAGCCGCTTTTTATTGTTATCACGTTTTAAAATATTGAAAACTTATCCGCCGTTATGACACATACTAAAGCACCTTCTATAACGAATGCAAACTTTCAATAAGAAGATATATGCCCGTGCAACTTAAAAGGATGTACGTAAATATTTTAAAAATCCGTTGATTAAGCCATTTGAAAATAATTTGACCTATATACAAACCTAGAAATACGATTGGAATAGCGTAAAAACTTGATTCCCAAATTGTCTTGTTTGTGCCGGTAAAGAGTATTTGCGTTAGTAGACTAATGAAATATATAAATAGATAAAAAGCTAAAGTAGTTGCTCTCAACTTCTCTTTTTTTGTATCAGTTCCTGTAAAGTACAGTAACAGGGGTGGTCCTGGCATACCGATACTTGTCGTTAAAAGACCGGATAATCCGCCAACTATGAAATCTCTAGATTTTGTTGATTGAATCTTAAAGTTACAGATTAGCATCAAAGTTAATAGTAAGAGTAGGATGCTAATTGCTAATTTAAATGTGTTGATGTTAATAGAAGTGAAAATGATAATACCAAAAGGAACACCAACTATACTGCCGAAAATTAATCTTTTCAGTAGAATACAATCAATGTCCATTCTTATTTTCCAAATGAGTGATATAGAAATAATGAATGATAAAATGATATTTATTTGTATAGCTTCTTGTGGTAGAAATAACATGAGTAAGAAAGGTGTTGCCATAATAGAAAAGCCAAAACCGGTACTTGTTTGTAAAATAGAAGCTACTAATATAATACAAATGAACATGAATATAGTATTCAAAAAAGCCCCCCTACATAATCAAATTTCATTAATATTTTAACATAAAGTAAAACTTTAATCAGTGAGGGCTTACTACCTAGCAAATCGCCGCTTGTTATGTTGCGGTTAATATTCCAATGATGATCCTGTAGCCTTAAAATATTTTTCTCGTGAAGGCGTCATTACTCGGATTGCTAATAAACAGGAAAGGAAAAGGATGAGTAACGAGCTACTTATTACAGTCATTTGAACGGAAAGAAATTGTGCGGATGCTCCAATTGCTAAAATGAAAAAGATTTGGATAAAACTTTTTATGGAATCAAATACGCTATCGATACGTCCTATCATATGGATCGGGATGTTATTTTGATAAAATGTAAAAAAGCCAGTACCAGCAAATGATGAAGAAATGCCCAGTAAAATGAAACCGCCTGCCGCGACGATAAATGAATTTGAAAAGGCGAAAATTACATAACCTATTGCTGTGAAAATTGTCCCTAATCCAATACAATATTGAATTGGTAAACGTTTGGCAAAGAGAGAGACAAGAAATGAACCGGAAACGTAAGCAGCGCCAGTTATACTAACAAGCATACTGTATTCTATATCGGTTAAAAACAGTACTTGTCTTGTAAAAACAACTTCTTGTGAATCAAGTGCCATAGCGACAAGCATAGTCGCTTGAAATAAAACGAATATGAGAATAATGTACGTTTCAGTTCGAGCGAATGAAAAAACTTGTTTCCAATCACTTCGTAAAGTTTGTACGAAAGTATTTGCAACTTCTTCGTTTTGCTTTGTTTGTAACGTAATGTTAGGCAAGAAATAAATGAGAATAGTAGAAAGTAGAAAGGAAAGTGAGTTGCAGTAAATTACAAAGGATGCTGAGTGCGTGGTGAGAAGTATTCCAGCAAGAGCTGGACCGATAATGAAAGCTCCGCTTGTACAAAAGCTACTCCAAGCGTTGAATTGAGCGCGTTCTTCAGCACGTATAAGCATTGTTTTATAAGAAAATGAAGCTGGATCGAAAAATGATGTAGCGATACGAGTTAAAAAGATAAAAATATAAATGGCCCAAATAGAATCAAATAGTGGAACGCAGCCAATGAGAACTGCTCGAATTATATCTGTGATGAGCATAATGGACCGCTTGTTTAATCGATCTACTATGCTACCAGACCAAATTTTTGTAACAACGGTCGCAATTGGACCGACAATCCATAATCCTGCTACAGCAGCAGGAGAGTTTGTGCTATGTAACACCATTACGTTTAAGGCGATGAGATACATAAAATCACCTAAACGAGAAATTCCTGTTCCCGACAATAATAATAATTTATTTTTCATGAGCAGCTGGACCTTTCTTTCATTGTTTTTTTATCCTGCAGGAAATAGCGTATTCCTCTTCAGAGTTTGATTGACGAGCGGTTTTGTTTTCCCAGCGTAATAAAACTTGTGTAACCTCCCAAGTAAGCTGTTGTAATTCCTCTGGAGTTAAAAATAAATGAGAAACAATATGACTATCTGTATTCGTTCCCTCTGTGCCGCTTTCTTCAATATAGAAATGAGCGGATTTTGCCTTGTAATATTTTTCAATAATCCCTCGTTTTTCCTTCGTGTCTACTAATTCAAGTAACCCTCCATCATATAAAATTTGAACGTGATAATGTACGCTACCATTAGATTTGTTTAGTTTAGTAGCTACTTGTTTTGCAGTGAGTGCTTCGTCTTTTAAAAGGTGAAGAATTTGAATACGAGTTGCGTTGGAAATGAGCTTCTGCTGTTCAGCTGAAATAGTAAGTCTATCGTCAAACATGATGATATCCCCTTTCTTATAATCTAAATTTATTGTACATTCTAAAAAATTAGAACGTAAGGAAAATAAATCGTCTTTTTCCTTTATATTTCGACATAAATAAAAATAGCATGTACATAAACATGCTATTAAGCAATAGTAGATTCTTCATTAAGTTTCCCGCGATAAAACAGATAAAGCCATATAAAACTTACAAATATACAGCATGTAGCTAATAAACTACCAATCATTTGAGGAGAAAGAATTTCTAATAACCATCCTGTCATGAGCATAGATAACTGTATAAGTGAGCCATAAATAGAGTAATGAAAGGAGAAAACTTTACCAATCATATTTTCCCGCGTGTAAGTTTGAAGTAATGTCGTATCAAGTGGAACGATGATTCCTCCTGCTATGCGCATACATAGTAATGTAATGATACCGAAAATAAGTTGATCGGATAGAATGAATCCAAGAAAGAAAATGCCTTGTAGGAAGTAGGCCCAGCCAAATGCTTTTTTCATTTTTTCTTTATTATGGGATATATAAAGATTAACGAGAAAGCTTCCTATCATAAGCCCAGCCCCTTGAACCGTATATAAAATCCCAATGTTCGTGTGGAAAATTTTTTCGGCATAGATTGTTAGAAGTAGCTGATAAGCGCCGCCAATAAGCCCCCATGAAATGCCGACAACAATTAATGTTAAAATGATTTTTGTTTGCGATATATATGTATAACCATCTTTTATATCAGTCAAAAATGCTTTTTTCTTGTTACAAGTATTATGAGAAGGGATACACATACTATAAATAAAATAGGCTGAAATAAAGTATGATAGGCTATTTACTAAAAAAGCGAACTCAATATGTAAAGATTGTGCAATTATACCGCCTAAAGAAGCACCCATAATAGACATAAAACCATTCATTGTACTAGAAAGAGAGTTAGCAGTTACGAAATGATTTTCGTGTACGATGTTTTTTAAGGTTGCTTGTTTAGCTGGCTCAAATAAGCAAGAAAGTACAGATAAACATATATTAGCGATGAAAATAATTTCAATTTTATAGCTTGCGAGTATGTATGTAAGGACTAGAATTCCCCGTGTAATATCGGTGAAAATCATAATATTCTTTTTAGAAAAACGATCTACCACTCCGCCTATGAAAGGGCTAAGAAGTAGTTGTGGTAAACCTTTACTTATAAAAGTAAGTGCAATCATAAACGGAGATTCTGTTATGCTATAGACGAATGTTAATAAAGCTACTGTATGAAACCAATCTCCAAGTACACTTAATGTTTGTCCGTAAAATAGTTTGTTGAAGTTTTTATTTGTTTTAAGAAGTGCGGAATAAGAAACTGACATAAAAAGCTCAATCCTTATGTAATGATGATGCTTGAACTTGTTTTTTCCACTCACTTAAATACACTTTCTCCTCTGTAGGAAGTCCAACAGGTAATTGTGCAATCAATTCTAAACTATTCCCGTCAGGATCGTTAAAGTATACGGCGGCATGTGCTAATTTTGGAAAAACAATCGGTTCAATTGGCTCCATTCCAAAGTCTTTTCGTGCTGAAATGCCTTTTTGGTTTAGCCAATGTATCGCATGTTCTAAATCATGTAAGCTTACTTGAAAGGCGATGTGTCGTAAAGAGGAATGATAATTCACTTTGTATTCTGTACCTTCCCAAAGACCGAGCCAACTTTCATTTTCTTTAATCCAAAAGAAAGCAATATCGTCTCCTCTTTTATATAATTTTAGTCCTAGCGATTCGTAAAAAGGTATAGACACTTCTAAGCTACGGACGGGTAAATGTGCTTCGTAAAGACCTTTAATCATTGTAATCCTCCTAAGTAAAAATATTTCTTATTTCATAGTAAACGTTTTTTTATGAGTTGAAATCAGAAAAAGGAGGGACATCACTTCATACGAAAGTATGAAAAAACAGCTCAAATATGAGCTGTTTTCTTATAGTTTTTCGTTCATTTGTTAAGGATAGGATATATATTAGTATCCGTATCCGCCGCCACCCCAACAGCTACATCCGATGATGATTAGAAGGATGAATAGTACGATAAGCAAAGCAAATCCACCGCCGAAACCAGCGCAACTTCCACCATAACTCATATGTGTTCCTCCTTTTGAGTAAGTTAATCTATATAATTCATGGACTACTATATACAGTATGTTTTTTGTATAGAAAAGGAGCCAGTCTCTTTTGTAATTAGACAAACGCCTGTATGGTCATTCTAATTGTATATAGAGCTACGGATATAGGGATGAATCGTTATATATTTTGCGATTTGTTCATAAAAAAATATATAAATTGTAAAAAAAACCATTTTTATATTTTTTTATGAGAGAATTTGTACTATAATTTTACAAGTAATATTATGGGAAAAAGGAGTTTTAGTGAAGAGATGGAGATGGGACAATTAAAAAATAAAATAGAAAACAAAAAGAAAGAGCTAATTCAACTTGTTGCTAGACATGGATTGGATCATGATAAAGTTTTGTTATTTAGCCGAGATTTAGATATACTTATTAATAAGTTTATGAATGTGAAAGATAAAGTACATAAATAAATAATTTGTAGTTTTTTATATTAAGATATTCAACAAAGAGGAGAGAGATATATTTGGAACATTTACAAGAAGAGCTATATAAACAAATAAAAGAAGAAAAAGGTATTGTTACAATTTTTTTAAAGAGTGGCGTTAGAATAGTAGGAGAAGTTGTTGCAATAGACAAATTTACCGTTTTAATGTTAGTTGATGGAAAACAACAACTTATTTACAAGCAGGCTGTATCAACAATAATGAAATAAGACACTCGTACTGAGTGTCTTATTTCATTATTGCTTGCAGGCTTCAACGTCAATGCCGGCAGCTAATAATTTTTTTTCACCATCTTGCTCAATGATTTTTTGTAATTTAGATAGGAAAGAATCAAAGTTTGTATGCTTTGCTACTTGGAATGTCATTTTATGCTCAATTGGCAGCCACGTATCAATATCAGCTTCGTTATGCTGAATTTTTACCTCAAGCTTATCGAGTGCGTTAGCAACTTTTGCTTCGTACGTTTCTTTCGCTTCAAACTCCATCCATAAATCATATAATTCCTCGCCGAGAGAACCTTTTAATGTTCGTTTAATATTTGAAATTGCTTCTTGTTCATTTATTTGTTTTTGTAATTGTAATTCATGACTATTCATTGTATCAAAAGCAGGAATATCACCAGCTTCTGCTTCGACTAGATCGTGAATAATAACCATTTTAAGTAATTTTTCAATATTTACTTTTTGATCTAAATAAGGTTCAACTAAAATGGCCATTAGAGACATGCGCCACGTATGTTCAGCAACACTTTCTTGACGTCCGTTAGAAAGCCAGCTATGTCGCATTTCATATTTTAGTTTTTCTGCTAGTGCAATGACTTGTAAAATGTTATGTTCCATCGTGATCCTCCTCATACTTCTATACCATAATTCTAATATGGAAATGAAATGTGTCAATTTTATGAGTATATTGCGATAAATAGATGATAAGCGTATAATAAACATTATATGTGAAAACGTATTATTAAAATAAAAAAATGTTTTATAAAAATGAAAAGGAAAGGGCAGGAATATGGGAGACGAAAATCAAGGATTTGCTAGACCAGAAAGAAGAAAAAGGAAGTTTGACATTTCTAGCCCATTTGGCATTATAGTAGGTTTTGCCATAGTGATAGCGGCAATTATGCTTGGCGGAGGCGGAATAAAAGGTTTTAAAAACTTTTTAGATGTTTCATCTATTTTAATTGTCATAGGGGGAACTACAGCGACAATTGTTGTGGCATATCGATTTGGAGAAATAAAAAAATATACGAAAAGTATTTTTACTGTTTTACATAGAAGAGAAGAAGATTTAGAACAGTTAACGGATTTGTTTGTTGATTTTTCAAAAAAATCTAAAAAACACGGCCTGCTTTCTTTAGAAGTTGATGGAGAGCAGGTGGACAATCCTTTTATTCAAAAAGGAATTCGATTAATGTTAAGTGGTTACGATGAAGATGAATTAAAAGAAGTGTTAATGAAAGATGTTGAAACGGAAGTGTATGAGTTAAGAAAAGGAGCGGCGTTATTAGATAAAATTGGTGATTTCGCTCCTGCTTGGGGTATGATAGGGACTTTAATTGGTCTTATCATTATGCTTCAAAACTTGCAAGACACATCGCAAATTGGTACCGGGATGGCAGTTGCGATGTTAACGACATTGTATGGATCCGTACTTGCAAATATGATTGCAATCCCACTTGCTGAAAAAGTGTATAGAGGGATTGAGGATTTATATACAGAGAAGAAGTTTGTTATTGAAGCAATTTCAGAATTGTATCGTGGACAAATTCCGTCTAAATTAAAGTTAAAACTTGATACGTATGTATACGAAACAAAGATAAAAAAAGTAAAACGAGCAGCCTAATATTGCAAGGAGTGGTATGGTGATGATAAAACGACCGCAAAAGGGATCGCCTCGTTGGATGACGACTTTTACAGATTTAACGATGTTATTATTAACTTTCTTTGTGTTACTAGTTGCTACTTCAAAGCAGGATGCAGTAAAATTGTCAAAGATGCTTGAAAAGTTTAGTGATACGGAGCAAGTTGATGCAAAAGTAATGGAAAATACTATACCAGATATTTCGCATGAAAAAAATGATGAAAAAATGATTTCGAAAAAAAGAATGGATGAATTATATAAGAAGTTAAAAGCATATGTAGATAATAACGGTATTAGTCAAGTGAATGTATATCGAGAGGATACGGGAGTAAGCGTTGTTATAGTAGATAATTTAATATTTGATACGGGTGACGCGAACGTTAAACCAGAAGCGAAAGAGATAATAAGTCAATTAGTTGGGTTTTTCCAATCGGTACCAAATCCCATTGTTGTAGAAGGACATACAGACAGTAGACCGATCCATAATGAAAAGTTCCCTTCTAATTGGGAATTATCTTCAGCACGAGCAGCTAATATGATCCACCATTTAATTGAAGTGTATAATGTGGAGGATAAAAGGTTAGCTGCGGTAGGATATGCAGACACAAAGCCAGTTGTACCGAATGATTCACCGCAAAATTGGGAGAAAAACCGTCGCGTTGTCATTTACATTAAAGAATAGTATTTTAGTATTTTAGTAATAAAATACTAAAATGAAGAAATTCTTTTAAAAAAATATTAAATTTTCTCGTTTTATTTTGTATAATGAGTGAGAATGATAAGGTGAAATATTAAGATATATTTATACATAGAAGGAGAGAATCAAAAAGAATGGCACATAAAATTTTAGTTGTAGATGATGCGATGTTCATGCGAACAATGATTAAAAACTTATTAAAGAGTAATTCTGAATTTGAAGTAATCGGAGAAGCGGAAAATGGAGTGGAGGCAATTCAAAAATATAAAGAACTTCAACCTGATATTGTAACATTAGATATTACTATGCCAGAAATGGACGGACTTGAAGCATTAAAAGAAATTATGAAAATTGATTCAAGTGCAAAGGTTGTTATTTGTTCAGCAATGGGACAACAAGGTATGGTATTAGATGCAATTAAGGGCGGGGCAAAAGACTTTATTGTAAAGCCATTCCAAGCAGATCGCGTAATCGAAGCTTTAACAAAAGTAGCAAATAGCTAATATAAAAGGGGTGCCACAAGGAATCAAAACAGTGATAACGGATAGATGTGTGGCCCCTTTTTTCTTATTTTAAAACACTAAATTGTTATACATAAATGAAATGTTTGTTAGACAGGTAGGGGATGAAAATGCAAACAGATCTATTAAATATATTTTTTGAAGAGTCGGAAGAACATTTACAGTCGCTAAATGAAAATGTGCTAATTTTAGAGCAGAATCCTACAGATATGGATGTAGTGGGAGAAATATTCCGCTCAGCTCATACGTTCAAAGGTATGTCTGCGAGTATGGAATTTACGGAAATGGCGGATTTAACGCATAAAATGGAAAACGTTTTAGATGAAATTCGTCATGGAAATATAGTAGTACATGCGGATATTATTGATGTGATTTTTGAATGCATTGATAATTTAGAGAAAATGGTTGCAGATGTGCAGCAAGGCGGAATGGGTAATATTGATATAGTCGCAACGAAACAAAAATTAGAAGCGTTATTGAACGGAAATGTAGAAACTTCTATGGAACATGTAGAGCAAGAGTCTATAAACAATGATAATGCAGTTTCGCATGAAGTGCATATAACCGTTGAACAGCAAGCTATTTTAAAAGCAGTACGTGCCATTATGTGTATTGAAGCACTGCAAAATATAGGCGATATACAAAAAACGGTTCCTAGTATTGAAGAAATCGAAGCGGATGCTTTCGGTTTTGAGTTTACAGTATTTATGAATACGGATCGTAGTGAAGAAGAAGTGAAACAGGTAGTGCTTCACGTTTCTGAAATTGAGAAAGTAGTAGTGAAACAAGGAGAATCATTACAGGAAGTAGATTCGATGGTTGCTACGCAAGAAACTACGCGAGTAGAAGAAATGATACAGCCGTCTGTAGTTGCGCAGGTGGAAGCACCTATTGAGACAGCGAAGCAACCTGCAAGTGCTACGCCAACTAAAAGCACTGCAAAAACGAAAAATGCTAAAGGTGAGAATCGTTCCATTCGTGTGCAGCTAGAGAAAATTGAACGATTAATGAATATGTTTGAAGAGAGTGTAATTGAGCGTGGTCGCATAGATGAATTGGCACAAGCAATTCAAAACAAAGAATTAATTGAGCATTTAAATCGATTAGGCGATATTTCAAAAGATATTCAAAATGTACTTCTAAACATGCGTATGGTGCCGATTGAAACAGTCTTTAATCGTTTCCCGCGTATGGTGCGTATGTTAGCGAAAGATTTAGGGAAGAAAATCGATTTACAAATTACGGGTGAAGATACAGAAGTTGATAAAATTGTTATTGATGAAATCGGTGATCCACTCGTTCATTTAATTCGTAATGCAATTGATCATGGTATTGAGACTGTTGAAAAACGTCGTGATGCAGGGAAAAATGAGACGGGTACAATTAAATTAGAAGCGTTCCATAGTGGAAATCATGTCGTAATTCAAATTACGGATGATGGAAATGGAATTCATAAAGGGAAAGTATTAGAAAAAGCGATTAAAAATGGTGTTGTAACAGAATCTGAGGCAAATAAATTAACGGATCGTGAAGTGTTTGATCTCATTTTCCAACCAGGATTTAGTACAGCAGAAGTAGTATCGGATCTTTCAGGGCGCGGGGTTGGATTAGATGTTGTAAAACATACAATCCATAGTTTAGGTGGACATTTAATTATTGATTCAGAAGAAGGAAAGGGAAGTACATTTAGAATTGAACTTCCATTAACGTTGTCCATTATTCAATCTATGCTTGTTCAAACGAATGATAAACGTTATGCTTTACCTCTTGGTAATATTGTTGAAGCAATTCGAATTAAGAGAGAAGACATCCAATCCATACAAGGAAAAGATGTGTTAAACTATCGTGATCAAATTATTGAAGTGAAGCATTTAAGTACTGTATTTGGTGAAAAAACAGTAGATGAGGCATTTGAATCATATGAAAGTCAAATGGTTCCTGTGTTAATTGTTCGTAATACACATCGTAGCTATGGACTTATTGTAAACACAATTATCGGCCAAAGAGAAATTGTCTTAAAGTCATTAGGCGATTTCTTTGCAGAAAGTTCGAACTATTTCTCTGGCGCGACGATTCTCGGCGATGGACGAGTGGTCCTCATTTTAAACCCAGAAGGTTTATAATAGGAATGAAGGAAAGCTCCCCACTTGTATACAATTGGGGAGCTTTTTGGTTAATTACATACTAATATATATAACAGGAAATAAATACATGTTCACGATTTACGTAATAAATTTGTTAAAATGTAATGAGTGTATTCATTTAATAGAAAAACAAAAATGAGGAGGCAGGGAAAATGCCTGAGCAACACACAAAAGGGGATACGAGCACAATTGTGCTAGAAAAAGAAAAGGAGCTTTTAACGCCTCAAGAATGTGATATTCTTGGCGAAATTGCAAATATATCATTTGGCTCTGCTTCGACAGTATTATCAACAATTTTAAATAGGCAAGTAAGTATAACTGCTCCTCATGTAGAGTTAGTAGATTTATACGATACAAGTGATGTTGAGGTTCCTCATGTTGTATTAAACATTCATTTTACAAAAGGATTAGATATGGAAAATCTACTTGTCCTTCAGCAAGATGTTGCTTTATCTATTGCTGATTTAATGATGATGGGAACAGGGGAAGTGGAAGAGGGGAAAGAACTTGGCGAATTAGAGTTAAGTGCTGTACAAGAAGCGATGAACCAGATGATGGGATTCGCAGCGACATCTATGTCGGAATTCTTCCAAGATACAGTAGACATGTCACCGCCGACAATTAAAGTTGTAAAGTTATTAGAAGAGATGGAGAAAATCTCTGGAATAACTGGAAATAACACGATTGTGAAAGTGTCGTTTGACCTTAAAATAGATAATCTTGTAAACTCTAAACTCGTACAAATTGTTTCAGTTGAACATGCGAAACAAATGATAAATAAATTACTACAATTATCTGGTGGCGTAGAAGAGCAAGACGAGCCAGCAGAAGTAGCGGAAGCTGAGATTGTAGAAGAACATGTTGAAAAAGAGCAGTTAACGCAAGAGGAGAAAGATGTACTTGGGGAAATTGCCAACATTTCCATCGGTTCAGCCTCAACGGTATTATCAACGCTTTTAAATCAGCCGGTTACGATTAGTACACCCAATGTAGAAGCGATTAATGTGCGTCATTATGACGGTGTACCGGTTCCCTTTGTGATTTTAAATGTCGATTTTGTTGAAGGTTTAAAGAATGAGAACGTATTCGTATTTACGAAAGATGTTGCTTTGACAATGGTAGATTTAATGATGATGGGAACAGGGGAGATTGATCCAGAGAAAGAGCTTAGTGAATTAGAGCTGAGCGGTATTAAAGAAATCATGAACCAAATGATGGGGCATGCGGCAACAGCGATGTCAGAAATGTTTAAAGAGAAGATGGACATGACGCCGCCAGACGTCAAATTTGTCACGTTAAAAGAAGAAATGGAATATTTGGGAGAGTCAATGGAAGTGGATGAACTCGTTCAAATTACGTTCAACCTTGAAATTGGCGACTTGCTTCAATCGAAAATGTATCAAATTTTACCGATTTCAGAAGCGAAAGAAATGGTAAGACGACTGCTATATCCAATGGTGGAAGCAGAAGAAGAGATTGCAGAGGAAGAAATGGAAGAAGAGGTTGTAGAACCTGTTGTACAACCTATTGAATTTAAAGAAGTGAAACAAATTGAGCCAGTGTATATGGATACATCTATTCTACAAAATGTAGAAATGAATGTGAAATTTGTATTTGGAAGTACAGTGAAAACGATTCAAGATATATTAAGTTTACAAGAAAATGAAGCTGTTGTATTAGATGAAGATATTGATGAACCAATTCGAATTTATGTAAATGATGTATTGGTGGCGTATGGTGAACTTGTAAATGTAGATGGATTTTTCGGAGTAAAAGTGACAAAATCACTATAAGGCGTTGAAATAGTAGATGAAAAGCGTAAAGTTTTTTCTAATTTGCTGGCTATGCATACATGTGTGCTTGCTCTTCCCACTGCAAAGTCAGGCGGAAGAGCAAAATGTGCCAGAACAAAATATAAATGAAGTGAATGTACAAGAAGAGAACAAGAAAGTTCAAGAACAGCCCGAACAAGTGGAAATAAAGCAAGATAAAGAGGAACAACAAGAAGTAAAGAATGAACAAGAAACCGAAAAAAAGATAGAGACGGATCAAGGGGTTATTACAATAAATAAGCGAGAATTAAAGGTTGGCGAAGAAGTGCGAATTATTGTAGAGCCAAAAGAGACAAATATTCAAAGTATAAAAGGTATGTTGCGTTTGCCCAAAAAAAGTAATCTGTATGAGCAAGAAAGAATGATACCTTTTGACTATGAAGAAGAGACGAAGCGATGGATTGCTAACTATAAGGTCAGGATTTTTGATTTGCAAGGTGATTGGAACCTTCAGCTTATTCAAAGTTTTAAAGAAAATGAGAAAGAAGAGCTTATAGAAAATGAAGTGAAAGTCCCACTTATTCGTATAAATAATGAAGCGCCAACAATAGATAAAGAGATGCCGAAGTTGCATAAAGTCACTATTGACGAGGCGAAGGAGAATGTAATCGAACGAAAACGAGGCGATTCTATACGTGTAAGAGTGAAGGCGGCAGACGTGGAATCGGTTGTGAAAGAAGTTCGTGTTACATTAAAAGGAAAAGAAAATAAAGAGATTACATTTTTATTAGATTACAATAAGCGCGACATGGAATGGCAAAAAGTATTTGAAATAACGGATGCATTATCAAATGGGACATACGAACTACTTGTAGAAGTAGTAGATGCGGCTGGAAATAAACTCGTTGAAGAAAGTGAGTATGTCGTTTCTGTTTTGGAACAAAAAACAGAAGAGGATAAAAAGACAGAAGAACGAGAGAAAGAAGATAAATTAGAAAATAAACTAGAAGATAAGAAAGAAACTGAGAAGCAGGAAGACACAAAAGTAGAAATCCCGCTTCAGGAAGAAAAACAGCCAGTTGTTCAAATTCCGAAAAAAGAAGAGAAAGTAAACGACTTTATAAAAGAACCATTGAAAGAGAAAGAAAAAATTACTTATGTTATAAAAGAGCCTCTCACAGACAACAAGGAAGTAAATAATACGAAGGCTCAAAAAGATAAAGATAATAACAATCAAGTCATTTTGAAAAAGAAAGAAAAAAAAGAAGAGCCAGAAGATAAGAAAGAAACTAAAAGTGACCATGGAATACAAGCTTCTAATGTATTTGCTATTATGTCAGGTTTATTCGTACTATTTTTAGTTTTAAAGAGCAATAAAGAATGGGGCTAATTAATTTCATCATAGTGGAGGCGCTTAAATGGAAATTAAACGTACGACAATTGAAAATAAGACGCTACAACCATTAAAACAGCCTGCAGCTATTTCAGAACATGAAATCCAGAAAGAACGAAAGTATAGCAATCTAGTGTTTACTGGACAGTCTAAAATTATTTCGAAAAATAACGAAATAGGGATTTTACTTGCGAGTTTAGGTGATGGAAAGGTTATGAAGGAAATGCTTTCTAAAGAGATGGATACAGTATTACAACTCTTTAAAAAGTTACATACATTATCTGGAGAAGGAAAGCAAACAGATAAAATATTTGAACAAGTAATGAGAAGCTTACAAGGGCTTGTGAAACAGGCGCATATAAAAGAACTGCCTTTATTAGATGGAACGTATGATTTCGCTGAAGTACAACTATCATTTGGTAAAAAGGTACACATTCCGTTATTAGATGTAAGTGCACTCCTCTCTAGCGTGGAGAGTGACTCGTCAGAAGGAAATATAAATTTAATGGTAACGGTTATTACTGCGTATATCACGAAATTGTCTAACGAAACCATTTTAATTAGCGTCACGAATCGCACAGCTAAAGAGCGGGATGCAAGTGTATGGAGAGCACTTGCAGAAATGAATATGACACAATTATCACAGGCATTGAAACAAACGGTGCAAGAACATAAATGGTCTATGACGTTTCTTTTTCTCTTTATATGGGTTGCTTGTATTATTTTAATTCGAGTTATATAAAAAATGAACGGAATCACGCAATTCTTTGTTATGATTTTAGTAAATAAATACAAAAAAAGCAGGGTGCAATAATCCTGCTTTTTTCTATATTTTTTCATAAAAGAATGTATCAAAACGCTGAAGATTGAATCGTTCAGGTGTTAAAATTTGCTCTGTGCTACCGACAAATAGCACACCGCCTTTTCGTAAAGAACGGCTAAATTTTTCATACAGCTTGACTCTTGCTTCTTCTGTGAAATAGATCATTACATTACGACAAACAATTAAATCGTAATTTGTATCGAACGATTGCATGAGTAGGTCATGCTGTTTAAATGTGACGTGTTGCTTAATATTTTGATGCAATGAATATATATCATCCTCTTTTGTAAAATGACGTTCTTTCAAATCGCTAGGTAATTCTTTTAAAGAACGTTCCGTATATTGGCCGCGTTTTGCACTCTCTAAAATATGAAAATCAAGATCTGTTGCTAGTATTTCATAGCGAAATGGAGAGAGATGTTTCGATAAAATTAAAGAGAGTGTATATGGTTCTTCACCAGCGGCGCAAGCGGCACTCCATACTTTTAATTTTCCGTTATTTTGTTCGAGTAATTTTGGCAGTGCTTTCGATTCTAACGTTTGCCAACGTTCTTTATTTCTAAAAAACTCTGAAACATTAATTGTGATATAGTCAATAAAACTTAAAAATAAGTTTTGATCAATACGTAAAGTACTTAAAAATATAGTGTAGTTTTCAAAGCCTTTCCTTGAAATAAAAGCATCGATTCTACGGCGCATCCTATCTTGTTTATACGAAGCGATATCCATATTGAATTGTTGTTTAAAACTCGTGATAAAATGATCGTAATCTTGTTCAATTATCATATTTACAATGGGCACAATAACGATATTGTGCCGCCCCCTTTACATCATACGAATTTTTTGTTCAAAGCTTTTTTTCATTTGTTTTTCATGTAAACCTGGTAAATCATAAATAACAGCATCAATCCCTACTTCTTTTGCAATGTCAATGGGAATGACAGATGTATGTTTGTCTCCGTTATAAAAACAGAGAACTAAATCGGTATCTTCAATAATTTGTTTAACAAAAAATATATAATCTGATCGGTAAATAGAGTCGGAAGGATGATCAAAAGCAACATACTCGGCTCCGTGTTTTTTTAAATAATCAACGATTTCTTGAAATTCATCTGTTACTGCTTGTAACGGTTGAAGCGTATAAAAGCATAAATTTTGAGCGAGTCTTTCGTTTTCGACGAAAAAACGAAGTACCTCATTTTCAATAGATTTATAACATAATATGTAAATTTTATGTTTGTGAGCATAGTCAGTTAAAAATTTTTTTATTTCTTCTTGATCTAATGCTGTTAATTGATTTGAACCACAAAGAAAAATATTCATAGAATTGTGCCACCTCATGCTAAATTGTAACATATCTTCTATAAAAAATAACTGCAAAATATTAGTGTTCAGAGTATAATTATAAATAATTAGATTTTACGATTAACTTTAGGAAGAAATAAAAAAATAAATAGGTGATATATATGCTACGTTCTATCTCGCATAATCCAATTTTATCGCATATACCGCCTGCTACTCAAATGCCGAAAGAAGCAAATGTCAGAACAGGACTTGCATTTTCGGATAATTTGCATGCAGATCCGAAAAAAGATAAATTGTTAGAACAAATGGAAGCGTTTGTTGATAACATTGGAGAAATTAAAGAGAAAATTGAAATGGAATTAACACTCGATAATGTAATGGAATACAAAAATACAGTAAAATCATTTTTGAATTTTTACGTTGATAATGTATTGCAATATAAAGATGTCATGTCTCGTCATCCACGTTATGGATATTCTCAGAAAATGACGATTGTGAAGCAGGCAGAAATGGGATTGAATGAGTTAGAAGATGTTATGAATTTAATTAATACAAAAACGGGACATTTAGAAATGTTAAATCAAATTGGAGAAATCCACGGTTTAATTGTGAATTTAGTCTTGTAAAAGGGAAGGAAGCTATATGTATATACAATTATATGAAAAGCTCGTTATTATTCAAAAAGCATATGAAAACATTCAAGCGCTTGGAGAACAAATATATGAGAATTTAAAAAATAAAAACATAAATGCAGTTCAAAAGTTACAAGTAGAACAATTGCAGTACGTTGATGGTTTAAAGCAATTATCAAGTTCATTTGAAGAGATGGTTGTTCAGTTTTGTAAAGAGCAGGGAGTAGAAGTATGTCGCGTAAGTGCATTATTTTCGTATTTTTCCCATGAAGAAATTGAAAAAATGGAAAAATTACAAAAAAACTTAGCGGAATTAGAAGAGAATGCAAAAATGCTTCTTTTGAAAAATCAATATTATTTAAACGTACTATTAAAAACTACAGAAAGTATTGTGGATTCTGTTTCTGAATATAACTTAGAACGAAACAATAATTCGCAAATCTTTATGAACGAACTATTGTAAAGGGGAAGTGAAGCATTATGAGATTATCTGATTATAATACCCCGTTATCGGGTATGTTAGCGGCACAAATGGGGTTACAAACAACAAAGCAAAACTTATCTAACATTCATACTCCTGGGTATGTACGTCAAGCAGTGAATATTACCTCTGCTGGAGCGAGTAATGGCCATATACCAGCACAAAGAATTGGTTACGGTGTACAAGTATTAGGTGTTGATCGTATTACGGATGAAGTGAAAACGAAGCAATATAATGATCAATTGTCACAGTTCTCTTATTATGCATATATGAATTCTACTTTATCAAGAGTAGAGTCTATGGTAGGTACGACTGGAAAGAATTCGTTATCTAGTTTAATGGACGGTTTCTTTAATGCTTTTCGTGAAGTTGCAAAAAATCCGGACCAATCAAATTACTATGATACATTAATTGCTGAAACGGGGAAATTCACAAGTCAGGTAAATCGTCTTGCAAAAAATTTAGCTACAGCGGAAATTCAGACGACCGAAGATATTGAAGCGCATGTTAATGAATTTAATCGTCTCGCGGCTAGTTTAGCAGAAGCAAATAAAAAAATCGGGCAAGCTGGTACACAAGTACCAAATCAACTTTTAGACGAACGTGATCGTATCGTTACAGAGATGTCTAAGTATGCAAATATAGAAGTATCTTATGAATCTATGAATCCTAATATCGCAAGTGTTAGAATGAATGGTGTTTTAACAGTCAATGGACAAGATGCATATTCAATTCAATTAAATAAAGAAAAAGAACCAATGTCTGTTGAAATTTATGGTTCGGAAATTCCTTTAACTAGTGGTGCAATTCAATCTGCAATAGATACGAAAGCGAAGATTGCAGGTTATAAGAAAAATCTTGAAGATTTAATGAGCTCAGTGAAAAAACAAGTGAATACAGTGATGGGAAAAGATTTCTTCGTTGGAGATTATGCGCAAGAGATGAAATTAAATCCGGAATTTGCACAAGATGTTTCGAAAATGAAAATATCTGCTGAAACAGCAAATAAACTGGCAGGAATTACAGATGGAGATTATAAAGAGGGACTTTCTTATAAACAGGCATTAGACCAATTCATAGTTGGAATAGCTTCTGATAAAAATGCAGTGAATGCTTATCAAAGTATTCATGGGGATTTATTGGATGGTATTCAACAAGAAAAAATGAGTATCGAAGGCGTTAATATGGAAGAGGAAATGGTAAATTTAATGGCCTATCAAAAATACTTTGTGGCGAACTCGAAAGCGATTAGTACGATGAATGAAGTGTTTGATAGTCTGTTTTCGATTATTAGATAATGAGAGATAAAAACAAAACCCTTTTCTTTTTTGATTGAAGAGAGTGCCAGCGTAGTGAAGAAGCGGTCAGTGCCTAACAGTGGACCAATTGGTGTGAGACCAGAGCTATGGGGCAGTTGCCGGATAAGTTAGAAGAGGGAACAGCCATGAATCGCGAATGAAGTGACAAAGCGAAGATCTTTTCTTCTGTGATTGAAGAGAGTGTCAGCGTAGTGAAGAAGCGGTCAGTGCCTAACAGTGGGCCTATTGGTGTGAGACCAGAGATATGAGGCGGTAGAGGGATAAGTTAGGTAAGGGGAGAGCCGGAAATAATTTTGGTTTCTTCTTCAAATTAATTTGAAATAGATAAAGGAGGAGATAGAAATGAGAGTATCTACATTTCAAAATGCAAACTGGGCAAAGAACCAGTTAATGGATTTGAATGTGCAACAGCAATATCATCGAAATCAAGTAACTTCAGGGAAGAAAAATCTTCTTATGAGTGAAGATCCGCTTGCGGCAAGTAAATCATTTGCGATTCAACATTCATTGGCGAATATTGAACAAATGCAAAAAGATATAGCGGATTCTAGAAATATGCTAAGTCAAACAGAAAATACATTGCAAGGTATTGCGAAATCTTTAACGAGGGTGGATCAGTTAACGATACAAGCGTTAAATGGCACGAATAGTGAAAAAGAATTAAAAGCAATTGGAGCAGAAGTGGATCAACTTCTAAAACAAGTCGTTTATTTAGCAAATACGAAAGAACAAGGTCGTTACCTTTTTGGTGGAGATAGTGCAGAGAAACCGCCGTTTGCAGATGATGGGACATACCAAGGTGGCGAAAAAGATGTAATGTGGAAGCTAAATGATGGTTATGAAATTAAAGCATTTCGTAAAGGTGAAGATTTATTAACTCCTGTTATTCAAACGTTAGTAAAAATGAAAGATGCTTTGCAAAGCGGTGATCAAAAAGCGTTACAACCGTTTTTAGAAGAAAATAAGAAAAACTTAGACAGTGTTATTAACCGTACAACAGAAGTAGGATCAACAATGAACACTGTAGATACGTTTAAGACGATTTTAAGTGAGCAAAACTTAGCGCTTCAAGAAAACCGTAAAGAAATTGAAGATGTTGATTTAGCAGCAGCCATTTCAGAGTTAGCTTACATAAATGCGACGTATGAAGCGACGCTTAAAGCGGTTAGTACGATGAGTAAAACGAGTATTTTAGACTACATGTAAAGAATAAGGAGTGAGAAATATGGCAGGAACGATAACGGGTATTGGCGGTAGACAACAGATTTGGAATCTCGGAAATAACATGATCGATACTTCTAACTTCGTTGAATTAGAAATGAATGCGTTAGATATGAGAAAAACACCGTATACAACTGAAAAGAATAGCCTTTCACAAGATAAACTTTTATATACAAGTTTAAAATCGGAATTCAGTTCTTTCACGCAAACATTTAAAAATTTAGCGGCTTTTAAAGGGAATGAGAAAAAGGTAACAACATCACAAGACGGTTATATTAATGTCAAAGCTGATGGTGGAGCTATTGCGGGAACTTTTAATATGAAAATTACACAGCTTGCGCAGCGCCATCAAATAGCTTCTGATGAAATTAAAGATATAGATGCAAAGCTTAATAGAGATGAAACATTAAAACTAGGTAATAAAGAACTAAAAATAACATCTGATATGACATATAAGGATTTAATTAATAAAATTAATGATGGAGATTATGGTGTATCAGCTTACACACTTGGAAATAAAATTTTTATGACCTCAAAAAAAGAAGGAAAAGATGGAGTAATTAATTTTGAGGGGAACACATCTAAATTTTTTCAAGATATAGGGTTAGCTAATGAGAAGGGTGCAGCGATCCATATAATCAATGAAGCGCAAAATGCTGAATATACGATTAATGGTATTACAGGTAGCAGCTCCACCAATACGGTTGAAGCCCTTCCAGGTGTGAAAATTGAATTATTAAAAGTAACTGAGCAAAAAGTAGAGGAAAAGCCAGTAGAAAATCCGGACGGAGAAAGTACAGAGGTTGATCCAAAGACAACAGAGGCACAAGCAAAAGGGATAGAGCTGAAGTTTACAGTAAGTGACTCAAACGTAACAGACGCATCAAATGTTATTAAAAAAATGGTTGCGGATTATAATAAAGCTGTTTCTACAGTAGATATCTTTGCTGGTAAAGGCGGGGCGTTCCAAGGTCAAGCTATTATGCAAAGTGTACGCCAAGCGATGAATAGCGTCGTAACATTTTCTCAAGATGGTAATTACTTATTCTCATTTGGTATTCAATTAAAGCAAGATGGAACGATGGAAGTTAATGATGAAGCATTAACGAAAGCGTTAAAAGAGAAGCCGGATGCAGCGAAACAATTTTTCTTTAGTTCTAACGGATTAGGAAAAATGATGGAAGAACCACTTGAAAAATTATTTGGTGATAAAGGTGTAGTAGGAGAACGAGTAAAAAGTATTGATTCACGTGTAAGTGATTTAGATAAAAAGATTAAAGATATTGAAGCACAAAACTTGCAAAAACAAGATGAAATTGTGAAGAAGTATCAAAAGCTAGAAAGTACATTAGCGGCACTAGATAGCCAATTAAAAACAATTAAAGCAATGACAAAACAAAAAAGTGATGATTAATGAAAGTTGAGGAAGTGATCGTATGCAAGCATGGCAACGTTATATGCAAAATGATATTATGACGAGTAATCCGATTAAAAATACAATTTTTATTTATGAAAGATGCATTGTAGAGTTTCGTAATTTAGAAGAGCTTTTACATACTTTTAAACTACAAGAGGGAGATGCACTTCTTGAGAAGTTAGAACGTATTTTTGAAGAATTAAAGCTTCAATTAAACCCTGAGATTACGAAAGATTTATATGATAGTCTTTATGGTTTATATGATTGGATTAGTGTTCAAATTCAAACGATGAAAGTAACACGTGAAGCAAAAGACATTGATGCAATTGTGAAAGTGTTACAAGATTTAATAGACGGTTATCGCGGAGCGCTTGAAAATGAACAATGATATTTATCGAGCATTTGTCGGCTGTTTTAATGAAATCGGTGAATTGCAAGTGTCAGATGAAGAGTTTGCTGAGAAGAGTGCGATGTTAAATCGCTGGATGATGACATTGGATGAAGAAACGCGCGCACAAGTTGCGGCAGAAGTAAGTCCATTCATTATTAAGGCAGCACAGCATATTCGAGATAAGCAAAAGATTTTGGAAGAAATGATTATGACAAATGATGGGCGAATGAAAGCTAATTCATTTTACGGTAAATATTAATTATAAAGTGTGGAAACGGATCCCCCTTATTACAAGGGGATCCATTCCTTCATGTAAATAAAGAGTTCCGCTGATTGAGGTTTCATTTTATGACTGTAAAAAATAGAAGTAATCTAAATAATATAAAAATAATCTACAGCTAGTCGTAAATATGTTCAAATATTATATAGATTACTACGCGTATACAGCTTTTTTGTATTCTTTTTTATATTTTTGTATTTTTCTAAAGACAACAATGTAAAAATGGAATAAAATATGTAAGGGTACATAATAGTTAATATTTTAATAAATACATATAGGAAATTAAATAATGAAGTGAAACTTCCATCAGTGGATCAATATGTTCAAAATGGTAAGTTAAAAAGGAAGGGTGTGGAGTATGCCAGATTTAGTGAGTGATATAAGCCATTATATGAATTATTTAGTGACGAAACGAAATACTGTTTCTAGTAATATTGCAAATGCGAATACACCTGGCTATAAAGCACAAGATGTTACATTTGCTGAGCAAATGAATAAGAGTAGTGCATTATATAAGAACAATACTGCGGATTTAAAGGGTAATACGGATTTATATCAAACGAATGAAATGCACTTACCGACAGTAAATGCGAAAAATACATATGCAAAGATTCAAACGAAGTCAATGCAAACGAATAAAGATGGAAATAGTGTGGATGTAACGACAGAAATGCTAGATTTAATGAAAGCAAACCAATTATATGGTATTTCAATTAACGCAATTAATACACAATACGCAATTAACCAAGCAGCACGTGGACGTTAAAAGTAGAAGGAGAGACAACGATGTTTCAGGCGATTAATGCAAGTGGCTCAGGGCTAACGACAGCGAGAAAGTGGATGGAAGTTACTTCTAATAATATTGTAAATGCAAATACAACAGCGGCTCCGGGGGCAGATTTGTATGAGCGCCGTAGTGTAGTACTTGAATCAAATAATAGTTTTGCTAGTATGTTAGACGGGACTCCTACTAACGGTGTGAAAATAAAAAGTATTGAAGCAGATAAAACTGAAAACTTAGTGTATGATCCGACGCATCCGCATGCAAATGAAGAAGGGTATGTACGTTATCCGAATATTGATGTGACGGCTGAAATGACGAATGTAATGGTTGCCCAAAAAATGTATGAAGCAAATACAAGTGTATTAAATGCAAATAAAAAAATGCTTGATAAAGATTTAGAAATCGGCCGAGGATAAAGGGGGAAATGGGAATATGAAAATCCAACCAATGTTAAACACACAGCCATTTGGTGCGATTCAGTCAATTGGTACACAGAAAAACTCGCAAACATCTGTAGTTTCGGGGAAAAAGTTTATTGATTTATTGGAAGATATGAATCAAACACAAAATAACGCGCAAACAGCCGTATATGATTTACTAACAAAAGGGGTAGGAGAAACACATGACGTTTTAATTCAGCAAAAGAAAGCTGAGTCTCAAATGAAAACGGCTGCTCTTGTACGTGATAATCTTATTGAAAATTATAAGTCACTAATTAATATGCAAATTTAGGAAAATGGACGGGTGTGTTTAAATGGAAAAGTTAAAAAATGTTTTCCAATCGTTAAAAACGTGGCATAAGTTAGTTATTGGTGCAGCGCTTTTAGCAATTGTAACAGGAGCACTTTTATACTTCACCTTGCCAGATAAATATGTTGTTGTATATCAAAATTTAAATGATGCAGACAAGCAAGAGATTACAGCAGAATTATCGAAGCTAGGTGTAGATTACCAATTAGCAGCCGATGGTTCGATTCGTGTGCAAAAGAATGATGCTCCATGGGTTCGAAAAGAAATGAATGGAATGGGCTTACCGTTTAATTCTAAAAGCGGTGAGGAAATTTTATTAGAAAGCTCTCTCGGTTCAAGTGAGCAAGATAAAAAAATGAAACAAATTGTCGGTACGAAAAAGCAGTTGGAGCAAGATATTGTAAGAAACTTTGCGACGGTTGAGACGGCAAATGTTCAAATTACATTACCTGAAAAAGAGACAATTTTTGATGAAGAAAAAGCAAAAGGAACAGCGGCGATTACGGTTGGCGTAAAACGTGGACAATTATTAACGGCTGATCAAGTAGCGGGTATACAGCAAATGATTAGTGCAGCAGTTCCTGGTGTCAAAGCAGAAGAAGTAAGCGTTATTGATAGCAAAAAAGGTGTTATCTCAAAAGGAGCCAATGAAGTGCATTCTAGTAGTTCCTCTTCGTATGAGAAAGAAGTAGAGATGCAACACCAAATTGAAGGTAAATTAAAGCAAGATATCGATGCAACGTTAATGACGATGTTTAAACCAAATGAATATAAAGTAAATACGAAAGTGTCTGTAAACTACGATGAAGTTACACGTCAGTCAGAAAAATATGGTGATAAAGGTGTACTTCGTAGTAAACAAGAGCAAGAAGAAAGTTCTACTGCACAAGAAGGAGCAGAGACAAAGCAAGGCGCTGGTATTACAGCGAATGGCGAAGTACCAAACTATGGTACGAACAATAATCAAAATGGTAAAATCGTCTACGATAATAAAAATGGTAACAAAATCGAAAACTATGAAATAGATAAAACAGTTGAAACGATTAAGAAACATCCAGAATTAACGAAAACAAATGTTGTTGTGTGGGTAGATAATGATACGTTAGTAAAACGAAGAATTGATATGACAACTTTCAAAGAGGCGATTGGAACAGCGGCAGGACTTCAAGCAGATCAGAATGGCAACTTTACAAATGGTCAAGTAAACGTTGTAACTGTTCAGTTTGACCAACCGAAAGAAGAGAAGCCGAAAGAACGAGAAGAAAGTGGTATGAATTGGTGGTTGATCGGCGGAATTACAGGTGGCTTGTTAGCACTTGTTGGTCTATTATGGTTCTTCTTAGCAAGACGTAAGAGAAAGAAAGAAGAAGAGGAATATGAAGAATACTTAGCAGAAGAGGAAGTTGCTGCAAGTAGTGAAAGCATTATGGAAATTCCTGAAGAAGAAATAGCGCCAGAACCAAAGCCTGAACCAGAAAAAGCGAAAGAACCAACGTTAGATGAACAAGTACAGGACGCTACGAAAGAACATGTAGAAGGTACTGCGAAAGTAATTAAAAAATGGTTAAACGGACAGTAAGGGAGGAATAACGATGTTAGATGAAATCTCCTCCAAAGAAAAAGCTGCCATCCTCATTCGTACATTAGATGAAGAGGTGGCAGCAAAAGTCATTGAATACATGACGGCTGAGGAAAAAGAAGTGTTACTTCGTGAAATCGCGAAGTTTCGTGTATATAAACCAGAAACGTTAGAAAATGTACTAGGGGAGTTCTTATATGAACTGAATGTAAAAGAATTGAATCTAGTAACTCCAGATAAAGAGTATATTCGTCGCATATTTAAAAATATGCCAGAAGATGAGTTGGAAAAATTATTAGAAGACCTTTGGTATAACAAAGATAATCCGTTTGAATTCTTAAATTCACTTACAGATTTAGAACCACTTCTTACAGTACTTAATGATGAATCACCACAAACGATTGCGATTATCGCTTCTTATATTAAACCGCAACTTGCTTCTCAATTAATTGAGAGATTACCAGATCATAAGCGAGTAGAAACGGTAATGGGTATTGCGAAACTAGAGCAAGTTGATGGTGAATTAATTAATCAAATTGGTGAGTTATTAAAATCAAAATTAAATAATATGGCATTTAGTGCGATTAATAAAACAGATGGCTTGAAAACGATAGTGAACATTTTAAATAACGTTTCACGAGGTGTTGAAAAAACTGTCTTTCAAAGACTGGATGAAATCGATTATGAGTTATCTGAGAAAATTAAAGAAAATATGTTTGTCTTTGAAGATTTACTCGGTCTTGAAGATCTTGCGCTTCGCCGTGTATTAGAAGAAATTACGGATAACGGCGTACTTGCGAAGGCACTTAAAATTGCAAAAGAAGAAATTAAAGAGAAATTATTTACATGTATGTCTTCAAACCGTAAAGAGATGATTCTAGAAGAATTAGATGGCTTAGGACCGCTTAAGATGACGGATGCTGAAAAGGCACAGCAAACGATCACTGGTACAGTGAAAAAGCTAGAGAAAGAAGGAAGAATTATCGTTCAAAGAGGTGAAGAGGATGTCCTTATTTAAAAACAGAATTCCGAAGAATTCTGTTTCTTTTTCTGAAGAAACGTATGAACTACAATTTCCAAAACCAATACCCGTTTACGCTGAAGAAGAAATACAAGTAGATCATGAAGAGCTTCGTGCACAGCAAGAATCGTTACATATTGAAATGCACCAACTAAGACAAGAGCAGCAAGTGTTAGAACGAGAGCGTCAACAGCTATTGCAAGATAAGGAACAATTTCAAATGCATGTTCAGCAGCAAATGAAACAGATAGAGTCTGAGCGTTTGCAGTTTCAAAAAGAGCAACAAGAAACAGCATACCAATGGACAGAATTATTATGGGATCAATCTTTTCAACTAGCAGAAAAAATTGTAAATCAAGCAGTAGATTCGCGATTACTTGATGTACTACCTATTTTAACTGGCATTGTTCAAACATTGCCTACTTCGTTTGAAAAATTGGTCATTACCGTACATCCAGAAACATTTGAACGCATTCAAGAAGAGAAGGAAAATACGAAAGAGTATTGGCTACTACAATTAGTAGAATGGAAATATGATTTTTCCTTACAGTTTGGTGAATTTGTTCTGGAAGAAGAGAAAGAGTTCTTTGAATTTAAATTTGCACCTATATTTGCGAAACTTCGTCAAAAATGGGAAGAAGAGAAATTATTTGAGGAGCAAAATGTATGAACAACCAGCTCATAATCGAACATAGTAAATGGAATACGTTTATTGAAACGCCGTTCTATACGAAAGTCGGTAAAGTTCATAGTGTACAAGAACAGTTTTTCGTAGCGAAAGGACCGAAAGCAAAAATTGGAGATGTTTGCTTCGTTGGAGAACATAATGTTTTATGTGAAGTAATTGCAATTGAGAAAGAAAACAATATGTTACTCCCGTTTGAACAAACAGAAAGAGTATGTTACGGAGATTCAGTTACATTAATTGCAGAAGATGTTGCTGTACCTCGTGGTAATCATTTACTTGGAAAAGTGTTAAGCGCAAATGGAGAAGTGTTAAATGAGAACGCTGCAAACATTCCATTACAAAAAATAAAATTAGATGCTCCGCCGATTCATGCATTTGAACGTGAAGAGATTACTGAAGTATTTGAAACGGGAATAAAATCAATTGATTCCATGTTAACAATTGGTATCGGTCAAAAGATTGGTATTTTTGCTGGATCAGGTGTTGGTAAATCTACTTTACTTGGAATGATTGCAAAAAACGCAAAAGCTGATATTAACGTTATTAGTTTAGTAGGAGAACGTGGCCGAGAAGTAAAGGATTTTATTCGAAAAGAATTAGGTGAGGAAGGTATGAGGAAAAGCGTCGTTGTTGTAGCGACGTCAGATGAAAGTCACCTTATGCAGCTTCGTGCAGCTAAGCTTGCAACATCTATTGCCGAATACTTCCGTGATCAAGGTAACAACGTACTACTTATGATGGATTCTGTTACTCGTTTTGCTGATGCACGTAGAAGTGTTGACATTGCCGTTAAAGAGTTACCGATTGGTGGTAAAACACTCTTAATGGAAAGTTATATGAAGAAGTTGTTAGAGCGTTCTGGAAAAACGAAAAAAGGATCCATAACAGGTATTTATACTGTACTCGTTGATGGAGATGACTTAAATGGCCCTGTACCAGATTTAGCACGTGGTATTTTAGATGGGCATATTGTATTAAAACGTGAGCTTGCAACACTCAGTCACTATCCTGCGATTTCAGTATTAGATTCAGTAAGTAGGATTATGGAAGAAATCGTGTCGGCGAACCATTGGCAACTTGCAAATGAAATGAGAAAAATCTTATCTATTTATAAGGAAAATGAATTGTATTTCAAATTAGGAACGATTCAAGAAAATGAAGAAAATGCTTATATTTTTGAATGTAAAAATAAAGTAGAAGGTATAAATACATTTTTAAAGCAAGGTCGATCGGATAGCTTCCAATTTGATGATATTGTGCAAGCGATGCACCATATAATATAAGGCCTCATGCTCTGAGGTCTTATTTTTTTGTTTTTTAATATTTCACAGATTTTTTTGGAAAAAAACTATATAATAGAAAAAGAGAGCGTTATAATAGGAAGGGGCTATGAAAACAGGTGGATAAGCAGCAGTACGACACGATAAAATTACAAATAAATCAAGAAAAAGAACAGATTTTAAAAGAAGTATACGAATTAACAGCTGAAAAAAGAAAAATAGAACAAAAAAAAGAATATGATTTATATGTTGTGAAATCGCGTAGTAAAGTTGTACAAACTGGGCAACGTATTATGGCTGGTATGCTTTCATCACATACGTTTTCACCTGAAAGAATAGAAGAATGGAATCGGAAAATAAAAAAAACAGAAGATTTTATTCAAAAAAATGAAAGCCTTTTAGAACAAGTAAAAGAAAAAGAACGTGTTATTGATGAAATGTATCAAGAAGATTGTAAGAAGCTTGCGAAAATACAAGAAAAGCTGGAAGAAAAAATGCTTCTTGATTTGAAAATGTGTATGAATGGATGAGGTGAATGTAGTGATACAATCTGTATTACCGGTGCAACAAAGTTTACCTCCGCAAAAAGAAAAAGGGCTAGAAACACAATCAAAAAGTGAAAATTCTTCATTCGATAGTACGATGAGAATGGAAAATAAAAAGCAGCCGAAAACGGAGAAAACGAAACGAGAAGAAGCGCCAATTGAAGAGAAAAAAGAGTATAGTCTTTCTAAAAAATCGGTAACAAAAGAAGCGCCTTTTGTAAAGAAAGAAGAAAAAAAAGGGACAGAACAGTTATTGTTAGCTGTATCTGAGCAAATGGTTGCAATTGAGCAATTACGTGTGCAGCCAGAATTGTTATATCAATACATACAAAAAATACAAGAGTTATATAAAGAATATGGAAATATAAAACTTAACGAATTGCCCGCAGGTGAATTACAACAATTACAAGAGCTCCTTTCCAATATGAATATCAAAAATGCTATATGTTTAGAAGATACAATGCAAATGGTATTAGACAAAGTGACGATGCCAGAGCAAACGATGGAAGCATTGAAAGTTGTAGAAACAGAAACTTGTAATATCGCAAAGAAACAAGAAGACTCTAAAGACTTAGACCTAGATCTTTTAAAATCAGAGAGCGATGATGTAAAGGTAGAGTTACCAGAAGGTGATACATTAAACGATTCAAGTTCTGCGGGTGCGGAGTTATTAAATAAAGCGACAAGTACCGATCAAGTAGGAAAGTCAAATAGTGGCGCTGAGAAGGTTTCATTGCCTGACTTAGGAAAGAAAATGGAAGCGCAAGTAGAAGCGCTGCAAAAATTTGTAGTGAAACAAGAACGTGTTTTATTCCAGCTCAATCCAGAAAAACTTGGTACATTAACTGTGTTTATGAGAAAACACGGAGATCAAATTGATGTTCATGTAGAAATGGAAAAACACGATGCAAAAAAACGTGTTGAAATCATTTTTGATGAATTGAGATTAAAGTTAAAAGAAAAAGAAATCAATATACAAATTAGCTATTCAGATAAAGATGAAAACCGTAAAGAACAGCGAGAACAAGAGCAAAGGCAAAAACAAAAAGTAGCAAGTACGAAACAGGAGAATCAACAATCAAAAGAATTTGCGGGGTTATTGGAGGAATAAAGCGTGCCAACAGTTGGATTAAATACAACGAGTACAAATCATATTCCGTTACAAGCAGGAGCGCAAAGAAGTAATGTCCCTGTTAACGGTGTACAATCGCCAGTAGGGCAAACGAATGGAGTAGCAGCAAGTGAACAGAAAACGCCTGGTGTAATGGGAAAAGACGATTTTTTAAAATTGTTTTTATCGAGTTTCCAGCACCAAGATCCATTCAATGCGATGGATATGAATCAAATGATGAATCAAACAGCGCAGTTATCTCTTATGGAACAAGTGCAAAATATGACAAAGGCAGTTGACTCTTTAAGAACGACGATGTATTCGACAGCGCTTGATGGCGGAATGAAGTTTTTAGGGAAGTACGTAAGAGGTGTTGACGGTGACGGTAACAAAGTAACTGGTCAAGTAGAGACAGTTCGCCTTGCAGAAAATAACGATGTACAGCTCGTAATTGATAATAAAGTTGTATCCCTTCGTTTCGTTGAAAGAGTATCTGATAAACCGATTGGAGAAACGAATCCAGAAGACGTAAAGAAAGACGACCAGAAAGTAACTGAAGAAGTAAAAACAACAAATTCATAAGGGAGTGTTCATACGTTATGATTAAAGCATTATATACAAGTATTTCAGGGATGAATGCAACACAAAATGCATTAAGTGTAACTTCAAATAATATTGCGAATGCACAAACAGTAGGTTATAAAAAACAAAAAGCGATGTTTGATGATTTACTGTACAACAATTCAGTTGGTGCAAAAGGTGACGATAGATACGCAGGGACGAACCCAAAAAGTATCGGTAACGGTGTGAAAATGAGCGGAACGGTGACGGATTATACCGATGGTACAATTACGTTAACTGGTGGTAAAACACAAGCAGCATTGGAAGGTAATGGTTTCTTCGTTGTAGGTGATTCAAAAGGCGGAAATATGGAATTTACACGTAAAGGGACATTTACAATATCTTCAGATTATTATATTACGAATACAGAAGGTCAATATGTATTTGCTTATCCAGCTGATCCATCAACTGGTAATGTTGACTTATCTGGTATTCCGGGACCATTGCAAATTCCAATGGGATCAGCAATCGGTGGTATTCGAACGTCACAAGGAATCGTTGGAGGAAACATTCCAGCTGATGCAAAACAAATTACGCAAGAATTGCCTGCATACGATGATGCCGGTAATACATGGACAATGCGCGTAGAGTTTACACAAGATGGTGAACATAATTATAAATATACAGTAAAGATGCGTAACGAATCGAAGAAAGAAACAGAGTTTACAGAGGTTCAAGGCGCAGGTGGTAATGTAAAATTCAATGAGGTAGGGAAGCCAGATCCGGTAAACCCTGAAGCGAATATACCATTTAATAATGGAACAGTAAAAATAGACTTTAGTAAATTAACAAACCACCCGACTGAGAAAACGATAGCAGTAACAAATGTAGATGGTAGACCAGCGGCAACTGTGAAAGATTGCTTTATTGCTGACGGTGGATATGTAATGGTAAAATATTCTGATGGAAGTATGAAAGCAGCAGGTCAATTAGCTATTGGGATGTTCCCGAATGAAGGCGGCCTAATGAAAACTGGTAATGGTAACTTTACAGCGACAAATACAACTGGTATTTTAGCACTTGGCGTATCTGGTCAAAATGGTGCAGGGAAAGTACGTGGTAGTGCACAAGAAGGTGCAAACGTAGATTTATCTGTAGAATTCGTTGATTTAATGCTATATCAACGTGGCTTCCAAGGAAATGCAAAAGTAATTAAAATTTCAGATGAAGTATTAAATGAAGTTGTCAACTTAATTCGATAATAAATCATAAAGAAAATTTATAAGGAAGTAGAAAGGGTTTTTTATTCGTATGACAAGACAAGAGCGAATTTTACAATTGCCTTTTTTCGAAAATAAGCGTGAACTTGCTGATCAAGTGTTAAAAATAGAACGAGAAGAGCATGTATATTTACCGGATCAATTTGAAATTAAACAAGTACCTCCGTACTCATTTGGCGAAAAACAAGCAATCATTGGCCGTATTCATGAGTTTTATTTCATAAGTGTTGGTAGTGATGGCGAGTGGAAGTATCAACTATTTAAAGATGAGATGAAATGCCGTGAGTTTTTTGTTACGTTATCAGGGATAACGGATCAGCAAATTGCGTTTTGGTTTAATAACATCGAGTTACTGAAAAGATCTTAAAAGATTTTAAAAGCTCTTTTTTAGGTTTTGAGAGAAGGCCGAGCCATATGTGGTAGCGGTTAGTGCTTCTTCGTCCTTTGACGATAGGGTCTATATAAGTTTAGAAGCGTTGATATGAAATAAGTTTAAGTTAATTTAGTATACAATTAGACTGAATTTCTATAAAAGGAGAGGTGAGGAGGATGGCGCAGAATAAGTATCGCGTTACATTCATTTCGCCGAGTGAGGTTGAGCAGCGGACTGTAATGACGGCGAGTAGTTTGCCAGATTTAATTCGTAAAGTAGAGGGTATTATTGCTGATCCGAACGGTTATTTTGTAAATGATAAAAAAAATAATTGTTATTTTAAAGTAATTAAAGAAAATGTTACGTTTATTCAATATGAGTTACTATTTTCAGATAAGGAAATTCATATTGAAAAATTAAAACATATAGCACCGGCAGTTTTCAAACGATTATTTGAAAGAATAAATGATCCGGAACTATATGCACTTGCGCTACTGGATGTTGATATTGCAACGAAAGAATATGTGCTTGGAGAAATGAACCAAGAGTTAAGAATGAGAGTAGAAACAGAACTTTCGAAAAAATGGGAAGCAATGCCGACTGAAATTGTAGGAGCGCAAGAAGTATTACTAGAGGCACTTGCTTCGATTATACAAGATGAAAGATTGTTTTAAAAAATGAATCGTTCGACTATCTATATTTTTTATATAGATAGTTGACTTTTTCGTTTTTATAAAGCTTAATAATTAGATATACGGAATTAATGAAAGGGGAGCTACATCTTTATGTCACAAGCACAAAGTATTTTATTAGAAAGCGGAACAAATGAATTAGAGATTGTTACATATACTGTTGGCGAAAATCTATTTAGTATCAATGTAATGAAAGTACGTGAAATCATTAATCCATTCCCAGTTACAACTGTGCCAGAATCTCATCATGCAGTTGAAGGTGTTGTTCAAGTACGCGGTGAAATTTTACCAGTTATTAATTTAGCGACGGCTCTAAATTTAAAATCGACAAAGCCGCTTGATCAAACGAAATTTATCATTTCAGAGTTAAACCAAATGAAGGTTATTTTCCGTGTGGATGAAGTGCATCGTATTCAACGTATTTCATGGGAGCAAATTGATGAGCCAGCTTCATTATCTATGGGATTAGAAGAAACGACATCTGGTATTGTAAAACTAGATGGAAAAATCATCTTACTATTAGATTATGAAAAAATTGTTTGCGAAATTAGCAACACTGGTTATGAAAATAAATCACTTGCAGGATTAGAGCAAAAAACAGATCGAGCTGAAAAAGTTATTTATATTGCAGAAGACTCAGCGATGCTTCGTCAAATATTAGAAGAAACATTATCGTCGGCTGGATATACGAAAATGAACTTCTTCAGTAATGGCGCAGAAGCGTTAGCGCAAATTGAAAAACTAGCGAAAGAGCAAGGCGAAAAAATGTTTGAACATATTCACTTGCTCATTACGGATATTGAAATGCCAAAAATGGATGGACACCATTTAACGAAAGTAATTAAAGACAGCGAGATAATGAATCGTTTACCAGTCGTTATTTTCTCTTCCTTAATTACAAATGAATTATTCCATAAAGGCGAAGCGGTAGGAGCAAATGCTCAAGTAAGTAAGCCAGACATTCAAGAATTAATAGGTTTAGTAGATAAGTTAGTGCTGTAAAAGAGTGTTAAAAGCGCTTTTTCTAGCTATGTGTGGTGGCGGTCAGTGCCTAATAGAGCCTCATGCCATATGAGACCAGAGATATGAAGTGGTTTTGGGTAAATGGGGCAAGAGAGCGGCCGAGATAGTTTTAGAAGAGTTGGAGTATAACTCTCATCTATTTATAGGAATAGATGAACTAGCTATGTATGGTAGTAATCAGCGCTTAATAAAGCACTATGCGATGTGAGACGAGAGATATGGAGTGGTTTTATTAGGTAAGTAGAAGAAGTGAGGCCTTGATTGAGGATTTGCAGACTCTATTTACAATTCTATTATTATAGTGGAGAAAAGGGAACTAGCCATATGTAGTATTGGTTAGTTCCTTTTTAGTGTTCTATATGCTGTATAGGTGGAAAGATGGAATGTTTTTGGAGTGTTTGTGGTTGTATGTATGAACAATCTTTATTTGAAGATTTTTGATTTAAAAATATAAAAACGTATCTTTGGATTATTTTAGTAATTTTTCGTAATAACGCAAATTTTTTCGGTGAAATTACATTCTAAATACCATATAATATAATTAAAAGTGATTGATATGCAATTATGCATATGAATGAAAAAATTTTTTCTATTTCTATACTTACTATACATTTTTGTATGTTTATTATTTGACAGACAATTTCGAAATGTTATAATATGGATATGTAAAATTTTCTATTTTCAGAAAAGACATGGGAGTCTGATGAGAATTGTGAAAGGATGAGGGGGAGTGGCACAGGTTATGTATCACCACACAGCAATCAATGTATTAAGTCTCTTACAAAACATGTCAAATAATAAAATGAACGATATGCAACTAGAAGCGGAATTTAAAAAAATAGAAAAACAATTCCAAGTAAAATATGAAGAACTAGTTGATTTATATAATAGAATGGTATTATTTCAAATAGATATAGAAAAACATGGCGGAATGCGAGCATATGAAAAATCAACGATTACATGGCTCAAGTCTGAACTAGAGTTACTGTATGAAGTGTATCAATTTTGCCAACGTCACGGTTTAAACATTATTAATATTTCAAAATATGTTAGTAAAAACGAACTAAATCTTTTCCCGAAAACAGAAAGTCAATTACAAAATACGTATTACAAATTAAAAAAATGTGAAATACCGTTTGAAAATATTGAAAAACAAAAACCTGGACGAAAGCGCAAATATATACCTGTAAAAGAAACAAATGTTGAAACAAAAAAAGAAAACAATCAAGTATTAAAAGAGGAAGTACAGCATAAAGAGAGTGAAAAAAGCCTTGTAACAGTTATATCGGGTATCGTTGATAACTTTGAGACAATTAGTCAACATAGTGAAAGAAAAGAAGATGAACTACATCAGTTTATGGAAGGTATTTATAAGCTTTCTAGCATGGCGGCTGGGCATTTCAAAGAGGAATCGAATAGAAGTAGCCTAGAAAGTGAATTGCGAGCGCTACGATTGGAAAACGAAAGGTTAAAACGAGAAAAAGAAGAACTGGTGCGAGATGTGAAAGATATGACGCAACAGTTAGTTTATTTTATTAAAAGCTCCGACGTCGATCAAATTCGTAAATTACCAACTTTCGTACAAGATTGTAAAATAGAATTACATAAACTAGGACTATATAACGCACAAGACGGAAAAATGAAAATAAGAATCGATCGTAGAGGACAAGTTATGACGGTAGCGCCATAAAAGTATTGGGTACAAAATAAAAGGGAAGTACATAGTTTATATGTATTTCCCTTTTGCTTTTGCATAAAAATGAGCCACAAGGGTGGATTATTTGAAGTGCATTTAACGTCTTACTTGGCGCAAAATAATCCATAATATTGATGTGTTGCTCATTTCCATACAACGACTGCCTAGCAATCATAATCAAAACATTTGTATCAATACGCATAATAGCAACTCTTTATAGATTGGTATATGCGGTAGGTGTTTTAAGGCTAATAAACGGCTATGGAAGGATAGAAAGCCTTATGCTTATTGTATCTTTTTGTTTTAAAACAAGGGAAGAGAACGAAAATAAGCCCTGACCGCTTCAAAATATGGCTAGAGCTTCTATTTAAGCTAAAAAGAAAGCTTCGAATCTATCTATATGGAAAAAATAAACCTCTCCGCAAGCGGAGAGGTTTATTCATCTCAAATGGCTTATTGTAATAATTTAGAAACCATTTGTGGAGTTTGGTTTGCTTGAGAAAGCATGCTGATACCAGCTTCGTTCAAGATTTTGAACTTAGTCATTTCAGACATTTCTTTCGCCATGTCAGCGTCTTCTACTTGAGAAGCAGCAGATGCCATACTAGATTGTTGGCTCTTAAGGTTATTTACGTTAAAGTCAAGACGATTTAATGTAGCACCTAGAGTTGCACGGTTAGAGGCGATTTTTTCTAATGCCTCATCGATAGCTTTAATTGCAGCTGATGGATCACCAGTTGTTGATGTAGGAGTAGCTGTTGTAGCATCTAAAAATGCCTTTCCAATTGCTTGGGCAGCTTCTAGACTGTTACCAGAGCCATCGACTTTGTTAAAACGGTCAATTGCATCAGCAATTTTCGTTGCAGCTTCTTTGCTCATTCCACCTTTAATCTTATTAAATTCATCTGTAAAAGATTTTACTGCATCAGTTCTTTCTTGAGGTGTAGATCCAGAACTAGCTGTATTTGTTAAGCTTGTTAACGCTGTAGCAAATCCGTTAGCAGCTGTTACATCATCAGTCAAAATAGGACTAGCAGCCTTTAGATATGCTTCACCTATTTTTTTCATGTTAGCATCAGTATTTCCGCTAACACCACCTGGGCTAGATCTGAATGTATCAATCGCAGCTGAAATATTTGCTACATCTTCCTCATTCATAGCAGATTTAACTGCGTTAAAGTTTGTTATGAATTTATCTACAGCAGCAGTTCTTTCATTTGCTTTTTCAGGTTCAGTACTAGCAACATAAGTGAAAGACTTTAAAGCTGTCGCATTTCCTTGGTCTGCTCCATCAGTTTTAGCGTTATCAATAAGCGTTTGTGAAACACTAACTATTGGTTTGCCGGCTGGGTTGCCATTGATTCCTAATCGATCAATATTTAATGATACAGCAGATGTATTAGCTAATTGGATTTTTATTTGCTTGTTTGTATCATTCGAATCTAGAGTTTGAATTGAAATAGTATTATTGCTACCGTCTAATAACTTTTTATCATTGAATTCTGTGTTTTTTGAAATATAATCAATTTGATCTTTTAATGCAGAAAATTCTTTATCTAATGCAGCTTTGTTAGCATCTGTGTTTGTGCCGTTTGCAGATTGGTTAGCAAGGTCACGCATACGAAGTAAGATGTTAGATACTGAGTTCATTGCTGAATCAGCTGTACGGATTAAAGAAATACCGTCTTGTGTGTTGTTAGCTGCAACACCTAAACCGTTTTCACGTGCACGCATACGAGTTGCGATTGCAAGACCTGCTGCATCGTCAGAAGCGTTGTTGATACGTTTACCGCTTGATAAACGGTCCATTGAGTTACTCATTTTTGCTTGGTTTTGGCGCATGTACTCTTGTGTACGCATGCTATTAATATTTGTATTAATTCTCATGTTAAGAACCCCCATTTTTTGATTTTGATTTTTCTGTTAATTCCTAAACGGTAATATACAAAAAAAACAATTTCGAATTTATTGTAATCCTTGCTATATCAAGTGTCAACTGAAAATTTGAATTAATAAATATAAAAAAATAACAGTTTAACAATTTAGTCGTTTTTTTATTACAATATAATTGCAAAGGATTATTGCAAACTTTACGAAAAAACTCTAATATTAGATTATCTTTGTTTACCGAAAAGGTGATATTATGGTAGTTGGAAATATAGTAAAAGAAGTACTTGCATATAAAAAAGGACAGTTTCAGCAAAAGTTAAGTAGTCCGCAGGCTTTTATTAGTAGTAGGTTTCAAGAGAATTTGCAAAGCGATCCTATGAAGGAGACGAAGGCTACGACGCAGCCGGCCAAAGTAGAGGATATGAGTCAGCCGGTACAATCTACGAAAATAGAAGCGGTTGTAAATAAACAAGCAGAGTCTATTCATAAAGTAGAGGGAGTAAGTAAGTCGGACGAAAAGCCTGAAACGAAGAAAGTCGATGACGTGCGAGTCGCGCAAAAAGAGTTTGAACGACGTTTCCCGGAAACGAAAAATGAGGCTGTTGATACGTGGGGATTAACGAAGAAGTATAATATTCAAAAAATACGTTCTTCAAATAAAGGGAAGTATGAGGATATTATAGATAGAGTAAGTCGTACATACGGAATTCCGAAAACGTTAATTCAAAAAATGATTGAAGTTGAGTCTAATTTCAATCCGAAAACGGTGTCTCATGCAGGGGCGATGGGGCTTATGCAGCTTATGCCAGCGAATGTGAAAGAGATGGGTATAAAAAATCCATTTTCACCAGCTGAGAGTATTGAGGGCGGCGTGAAAGAGTTAAGTGGTTATTTAAAGAGAAATAACGGCGATTTAGTACTAGCGCTTGCATCTTATAATGCTGGTCCTGGTAATGTGAGAAAATACGGGGGTGTACCTCCATTTAAAGAAACGCAAGGATATATTAAAAAAATATTAAATATCGACGTTTCAAAATAAAGAATTTCATTATATAGAGAGAATATGAAATTTTCGTGAACATGATATGGGAGTTGGCTAGATTTGAAATTACAAGATGATATTCCGTTAACAATTTATTTTGAAATTGGAAATACGAAAAAGAAAATTGAGGATCTGCTTCATATTACGAAAGGTACATTGTATCGTCTTGAAAATTCAACGAAAAATACGGTGCGTCTTATGCTTGAGAATGAAGAGATTGGAACCGGAAAGATTTTGACGAAAAATGGAAAGATGTATGTCGAAATCGTTGAGTTGAAAAGGTAGGGAAGGGGATTTTCATGAGTGGCGATAAATTAAGCCAAGAACAAATTGATGCCCTGCTGAAGGCGGTAAATGAAGGCGAGGAAATGCCAGCTTTCACACAAGTAGCAGGGAAGCAAAATAAATTTCAAGAGTATGATTTTAATAGACCGGAGAAGTTTGGTGTGGAACATTTGCGTAGTCTGCAAGCAATTGCTTCGACGTTTGGGAAACAGACGTCACAGACGTTGTCAGCGCGTATGCGTATTCCAATTGAGCTAGAGCCTTCGACAGTGGAGCAAGTTCCATTTACGAGTGAGTATGTGGAGAAGATGCCGAAAGATTATTATTTATATTGCGTTATTGATCTCGGACTTCCAGAGCTTGGAGAAATTGTGATTGAGATTGATTTAGCGTTTGTTATTTATATTCATGAATGTTGGCTTGGCGGAGATAGTAAGCGTAATTTTACGATGCGTAGACCGTTAACAGCATTTGAGTTTTTAACGCTGGATAATATATTCTCGCTTTTATGTAAAAATTTAGAGCAATCATTTGAAAGTGTTGTTGCGATTAAACCGACATTTGTAACGACTGAGACAGATCCAAATGCACTTAAGATTACGACAGCGAGCGATATTATTTCATTGCTGAATGTAAATATGAAAACAGATTTTTGGAATACGACGGTGCGTATTGGGATTCCATTCTTATCTGTTGAAGAAATTATGGATAAGTTAACGTCTGAAAATATTGTCGAACATTCTTCGGATAAGCGTAAAAAGTATACGTCTGAAGTGGAAGTGAAAGTAAATCAAGTGTATAAACCTGTTCACGTTGCGATTGGTGAGCAGAAGATGACAATGGGTGAGATTGAACAAATTGAAGAGGGCGATATTATTCCGCTTCATACGAAAGTTTCGGACCAATTGCGTGGTTATGTAGATGGAAAACATAAATTTAATTGTTTTATTGGAAAAGACGGAACGCGTAAGGCGCTCTTATTTAAAAGTTTTGTAGAGTAGGAGGATCCATATGAAGCATGAAGTATCTCCTGTGTCATTAATGGGGTTAGAAGAATTTGCAGGAAAGCGAAATGAAACAAGTAAAGCACATATTGATACTGTTTCAGATATTTCGATTGAACTTGGTGTAAAGCTTGGAAAAACATCTATTACACTTGGTGATGTGAAAGCGTTAAAAGTGGGCGATGTTCTGGAAGTAGAGAAAAACTTAGGACATAAAGTAGATGTGTATTTAAGTAATATGAAAGTCGGCATTGGGGAAGCGATCGTAATGGACGAGAAGTTCGGTATTATTATTTCTGAAATTGAAGCTGACAAGAAGCAAGCTGCGCTTATGAAAGCACAAAGTCAAATGCAAGATAAAGAGTAGAGGAGGAGTCATATGTCGTATATGACGACCTTATTTCAAGTCGTTTTACTGTTTGGTGCGCTCGGTTACGGTGCATATTATATGACGAAAAAGACGCGCAAACAGCAGTTTTTTAAACAAGGTGAAAATGGCCACATTCAAGTGAAGGACGGCGTTTATTTAAATCATCAAACGAGCGCCTTTTTATTTGAAGTAGACGGCAAGCAAGTGTTCACTGTTATTAGTAATAACGGTGTACAATCTGTGCAATTAACAGGAACAGGAAATCAGTTTCAACAAGCGCTAGAAGACGCGGTGAAGAGTGAAACGAAAAAAGTAGAGGATCCATCATGAGAATAAAGAAACAGTTATCATTATTAGCCGTTATTTTCGTATTTTCTATCGTTTTTTCAATTATTTTTGTAAATCCAGCGTATGCAGCCCAAAACGGTTTTATTAATTTCGAAAATGGAAAAGAGTTTACGAGTAATTCAAGTGTACAGCTATTTGCGCTCGTTACCCTTTTATCATTATCTTCATCTATCGTTCTATTATTTACACATTTTACTTATTTTATGATCGTTCTTGGGATTACACGTCAAGGACTCGGGGTAATGAATTTACCGCCGAACCAAGTACTTGTTGGACTTGCATTATTTTTATCACTCTTTACGATGCAGCCTGTACTTGGGCAACTGAAGAGTGATGTGTGGGATCCGATGACGAAAGAGAAAATAACGGTAAGTCAAGCTGCGGAGACGACAGCTCCGATTATGAAAGAGTATATGTCAAAGCATACGTATAAGCATGATTTGAAAATGATGCTGAAAGTGCGCGGAGAAGAGTTGCCGAAAGATCTAAAAGATCTAAAAGATCTTTCCTTATTTACGCTTGTACCATCCTTTACGTTAACGCAAATCCAAAAGGGATTATTAACGGGGATGTTCATTTATTTAGCGTTTGTATTTATAGATTTGATTATTAGTACACTGTTAATGTACCTCGGGATGATGATGGTACCGCCGATGATTTTAAGTTTACCATTTAAAATACTCGTTTTCGTATATTTAGGTGGATATACAAAAATCGTCGACATTATGTTTAAAACGGTCGCCTGAAGCGTTTGATGCTATGTGATAGGAGTCATATAAATGAATACGTCACCAATTATAGATATTTTTCAAACCTTTTTTTATAAAGGGGTTATGATTTTAATGCCGGTTGCCGGCGTTAGTATGATTGTCGTTATTATCATCGCTGTCATTATGGCGATGATGCAAATTCAAGAGCAAACGCTGACGTTTTTACCGAAAATGGCGAGTATTGTACTCGTTATTATCATTTTAGGTCCGTGGATGTTTCAAGAGTTAACGACGCTTATTTTAGATTTATTTGATAAAATTCCATCGCTATTGCGTTCGTACTAAGATAGGGGAACTGAAATGAATATGGAATTATGGGCGGCGACGTTTTTTGCGTTTTGCCGCATTACTTCATTTTTATATTTTTTACCGTTTTTCTCTGGTCGATCCATTCCAGCGATGGCGAAGGTTACATTCGGGCTCGGTCTTTCGGTTACAGTTGCTGATCAAGTGGATATCTCTCATATAAAGACAGTTTGGGACGTTGCAGCTTATGCAGCAACACAAATTGTAATTGGATTATCTCTCTCAAAAATTGTAGAAATGCTGTGGAACATTCCAAAAATGGCCGGGCATATTTTAGACTTTGATATCGGTTTATCACAAGCAAGTTTGTTTGATGTAAATGCAGGCTCACAGTCTACTTTACTATCAACCATTTTTGATATATTTTTTCTTATTATTTTTATTTCACTTGGCGGCATTAATTATTTCGTTGCCACGATTTTAAAGTCGTTTCAATATACAGAGGCGATTTCAAAATTGCTGACGACTAGTTTTTTAGATAGTCTACTCGCAACGTTATTATTTGCGATCACATCAGCGGTTGAAATTGCTCTTCCGCTCATGGGAAGTTTGTTCATCATTAACTTTGTTTTAATTTTAATCGCAAAAAACGCTCCGCAATTAAACGTTTTTATGAATGCGTATGTTATTAAAATTACGTGTGGCATTTTGTTTATTGCGATGAGTGTACCGATGCTCGGTTATGTGTTTAAAAATATGACGGATGTATTGCTTGAGGAATATACGAAACTATTTAACTTTTTCTTAACGAAGTAGGGGGACGCGCATGGCAAAGGATAATAAAACAGAAAAGGCCACCCCGCAGAAGCGTAAGAAATCGCGTGAAGAAGGGAATATCGCCCGGAGTAAAGATTTAAATAATTTATTTTCCATTCTTGTATTAGCAGTTGTCGTTTACTTTTTCGGAGATTGGCTAGGGTTTGAGATTGCGAATTCCGTAGCGGTGCTGTTTGATCAAATTGGAAAAAATACAGATTCGACTGAGTATTTTTATTTAATGGGTATATTACTTCTGAAAGTATCAGCTCCGATATTAATACTCGTATACGCTTTTCATTTATTCAATTATATGATTCAAGTTGGTTTCTTATTTTCTTCTAAAGTCATTAAGCCAAAAGCGTCACGTATTAATCCGAAAAACTATTTTACGAGATTGTTTAGTCGTAAAAGTTTAGTAGATATTTTGAAATCATTGTTTTATATGGGATTAATCGGTTACGTCGCTTACGTTCTTTTTAAAAAGAATTTAGAGAAAATCGTTAGTATGATTGGATTTAACTGGACTGCGTCACTTACTGAAATTATCAGGCAAATTAAATTTATCTTTTTAGCTATTTTAATTATATTAATTGTTCTTTCTATTATCGATTTTATATATCAAAAGTGGGAGTACGAACAAGATATTAAGATGAAAAAAGAAGAAGTAAAACAAGAGCATAAAGATAATGAAGGGGACCCGCAAGTAAAAGGGAAACGAAAAAACTTTATGCATGCCATATTGCAAGGAACAATTGCGAAGAAGATGGATGGCGCAACGTTTATTGTAAACAATCCGACTCATATTTCAGTCGTACTCAGATACAATAAACACGTTGATGCAGCACCAATTGTCGTTGCAAAAGGGGAAGATGAACTCGCATTATATATACGAACGCTTGCCCGTGAACAAGAAATACCAATGGTGGAAAACCGTCCACTTGCTCGTTCTTTATATTATCAAGTCGAGGAAGATGAGGCGATTCCAGAAGATTTATACGTAGCTGTAATTGAAGTTATGCGCTATTTAATTCAAACGAATGAACTTGAAGTATAATAGCGCGTTTGGAGGAGATCTCTTTGTTTAAGATAGATTCTGCAAGAACCTATTTTTCTATCTTTTTAGCAGCGTCATTCGTAGTGGCGCTCTTAATTCCACTTCCACCATTTATACTTGATATCATTATCGTTTTTCTACTAAGTATGTCAGTGCTTATTTATATGCGAGCGACAAGTATTAACGAGTGGGATGAATTAAAGTCATTTCCGACGATGTTGTTATTAATCGGGATTTTCCGTGTATCGATTAACGTATCGACGACGCGAGCGATTTTGACAGACGGAAATGCCGGACATGTTATTGAAGAGTTCGGCCAGTTCGTAATTGGCGGGAACTTATTAATTGGTATCGTTATTTTTACAGTATTAATCATATTCCAGTTTATCGTTGCAAACGGTGCATCACGTACAGCTGAAGTTGCAGCTCGTTTTACACTTGATTCTTTACCTGGGAAACAAATGTCTATCGATGCGGATTTAAATCAGCGCATTATTACAGAAAAAGATGCACAGGCAAAACGAAAAAAATTAAATATGGAAACAGAGTTTTACGGAGCGATGGATGGTGCCGGAAAGTTCATTAAAGGGGACGTTATTTTCGGGATTGTCATTTTATTCGTAAATATTATTTTCGGTTTAATTGTTGGTATGATGCAGCAGGGCATGAGCTTTGGTGAAGCGGCTCTTCATTACACGCAGCTAACTGTCGGCGACGGAATTGTAAACCAAATTGGTTCGTTAATGCTTGCGATTTCAACAGGTATTATCGTAACGCGTGTATTTGACGGTTCACCGGATACGGTAACGGAAGGTATCTTTAAAGAGTTATTAGCGCATGAAGTCGTTGTATATGCACTTGGTGGTTTATTTATCGCAATGGGTATTTTCACTCCGCTACCATTTCTACCATTCGCGCTCGTTGGTGGAACAATTATCTTCTTAGGAATTCGTAATAAAAACCGAATAAAGAAAGAAAAAGAAGACGAGCTTCAAAAAGAAATAGAAATGATTCAAGGTGAAGATGAGCAACTGCAACAAGTGGAAGATTCATTTGGCGTATTTACAGATAAATATCCAATTATTGTAGAACTCGGTTTAGATTTAGCAGCACTTGTAAAGCAGAAAATTAACGGGGAAACAGCTCGTGATAAAGTTGTTCTTATGAGGAAGTCGATTATTACCGACCTTGGTATTAACGTTCCTGGAATTAACTTTAAAGATAATACGAGTTTTAGACCACGCGGACGTTACATTATTCGCATTAAAGGTGCGAAGGCAGCTGAAGGTGTTTTGAAATCAGGTTACTTATTAGCACTGAAAACACCGAATGTAATGGCCGATTTAGATGCAGAACCAGCGAAAGATCCGATTTTTGGTGAAGATGGATATTGGATTTTAGAGCATATGGTACAAGATGCACAATTGAAAGGCTATCAAGTGTTAGAGCCACTTAGCATATTAATTACGCATTTAGATGTTGTCGTTAGACGTAATCTTCATGAGTTAATTCAGCGTCAACATGTGAAAGACTTAATTAACTCCCTTGAAAATGATAACGGCGTTTTATTAGAAGAGATTAAGAAGAAAGAAATTGATTTATCACTCGTTCAAAATGTTATTAAACAATTGCTAAAAGAAGGTATTTCTATTCGTGATTTACCAACCATTATCGAAGGTATTATTGACGGAAAAGAAATTTATCAAAATCATGTTGACGGTGTAACATCATTCGTCCGTGAATGTATTTCAAAAGTGATTTGTGAAAATGCGAAAAATCCTGACGGTAAAATATATGCGGCGCTCTTCTCAGATTCAATTGAGTTAGACGCAGATGTTGTGAACAATTCTTATCAAGGTTATTTATTAAACTGGGATTTAGATTTAGAAACGCGAGTTGTTGAGCAAGTACAACGCGTATTGAAACAAGCGAGGTTAATGGGAAGAGAACCAGTATTATTAACGCGTAGAAAAGATTTCAGATTTGCGATTGTAAGACTTCTTGAGCGTTATCAAGTAGAAGCACAAGTACTTTGTATTAGCGAATTAGCACCAGAAATTGTTGTAGATCAAATTGCCTATATTGAATAGTAGGGGGTGAAGTAATGGAAAGTACAGAAAAGAAAGAAGCGTTAATGCGAATAAAAGCAGCTTCGAAAAATGAATTGTATCGAAAGTTATTTGACCAATATGGTACAGATTATTATTACGTTGTCGATGAAAGTGTGAAACGAAATATCCCGTTTTTTTGGAAAAAGAATTATGAAATGTTAGTTGCTTTTCCAGAGGATAAACAGGAAGAAGTGAACGAAGGCACAGCTCAATTTCATGCGCAATTAATGGATGTTGTGAATGAGCCTTCAGAACAAATTGTGAAGGCGAACGGAATTCAATCGGTACTACACAATTTAGAAAACGTGACGACTCCTATGTCATACGCGGCGATGCAAACAGGAAATAGTGAAGAATGGGCAAGAAAGAAAGAGAAACTATTAAAGCTGTTTGAAAAAGGTATCGTCGTTGTGAAACAGACGGAAGAAACGAAAAAGCAAAAAGCTGTGAAAAAAGTCGTTCCTGTCAAGAAAGAAGAAGTGGTTGTAAAGAAAGAAAAGCAAGAATCTGTACCATTTATTATTCAAAAAGTAATTCGTATGCTAGAGCAAAACGACGTAGAACAATACTTCATTCATGCATATGCTGAAAAGTTAAAAGTGAAGTTTGAGAATGCAACGATGATTACAGAAGAAGAAGTGATCAAATATATATTGGAAGATATGAGCTCTCATTTCAATACGGAAAACGTATTTGAAAAGGAAGTACAAACAATTGCATTAATCGGTCCCACTGGTGTTGGAAAAACGACGACACTTGCGAAAATGGCATGGCAATTTCACGGTATGAAAAAAACGGTTGGTTTTATTACGACAGACCATTCTCGCATTGGAACAGTGCAGCAATTGCAAGATTACGTAAAGACAATTGGATTTGAAGTAATCGCTGTACGTGATGAAGCTGCAATGACAAGAGCGCTTACGTACTTTAAAGAAGAAGCGCGCGTCGATTATATTTTAATTGATACAGCTGGAAAAAATTATCGTGCGTCAGAAACAGTGGAAGAAATGATTGAAACGATGGGACAAGTAGAGCCAGATTATATTTGTTTAACGTTATCAGCTTCGATGAAAAGTAAAGACATGATCGAAATCATTACGAACTTTAAGGATATTCATATTGATGGTATCGTCTTTACGAAATTTGATGAAACGGCAAGTAGTGGTGAATTGTTGAAAATTCCAGCAGTATCATCAGCTCCTATTGTATTAATGACAGACGGACAAGACGTAAAGAAAAACATACATATCGCTACAGCGGAACATTTAGCGAAACAAATGTTGCAAACATCATAGAAAAGAGGTGAAGGATAAGGCAACTGCCTTATTCAAACGAGTATGAACGGTCTTTATATAGGTTCTATGGGTATGATGAATTACATGCAGCGTATTAATGTTCATTCAAATAACGTTGCAAATGCTCAAACGACAGGATTTAAAGCAGAAAATATGACTTCTAAAGTATTTGATGTACAAGACACATATCGTCGCGGAGATGGGGCTGTAACAAATATCGGTTCGGTCGATTATGCTGTAGTGCCAGCCGCAACGCATGTGAACTTAGTACAAGGAAATATACAAATGACAAATAGTGCTACAGATTTCTTTTTAGATGACGGTGCAGCCGGTACAACATCATTTTTCGTTACATCTAAAAACGATGAAACATTCTTAACGAGGGATGGTAGTTTTACAATAAATAGTGATCGTTACTTGCAAACATCTTCAGGTGCTTATGTTATGGGAGAGAATAATGAACGTATTCGTATTCCTGAAGGAGCAAAGGTAGCTGTACAAGCAGATGGTACATTATATGATGAAGTAACACAAAATAATATTGCTCGCCTGCAAACGAAAACAGTAGATGCAGAAGCGAATAATCGTCTCGTGCAACGTGAAAACAAAAGCTTTACACTAGCAGAAGGAAACATTGCTGATTTACCGAACGGAACAGGATTAGTAAAAAACCATATGCTAGAAAATTCAAATGTAGATATGACGAAAGAGATGGCTGATCTTATGACAGATCAAAAAATGATTTCAGCATCACAACGCGTTATGACTTCATTTGATAAAATTTATGAAAAAGAAGCGAATGAAATATTGAGATAAAGGACTTCCATTAGCGGGAGTTTCTTTTATTTTTGGTTTAAATTTCAGAATTATCAATTGACTTTATAGGTCGATTTTTTTATATTAGTAGGTATACTAATAACTACTAATATACATACGTCGTTTTGAAATGAGAGTTATATAGAATGTGGGGGATTACTGATGGATGAAATTATAAAAGAATTACAAAAGTTAGGTTTTTCCCAGTACGAATGTAAAGCGTATATTGGACTACTAAAACATTCCCCAGTAACTGGGTATGAAGTGAGTAAACAAACAGGAGTACCTCGTTCTATGATTTACGAGGTACTCGGTAAGTTAATGGATAAAGGAGCAGTACATATTGTACCTTCTGAACCAGTTAAATATGTACCAGTACCAGCTACCGAATTAATGAATCGAATGCGAAAAGACTTTGAAAAGTCCTTTGAATTTTTAGATGAGAAATTAAATAGTTTAGAACAAGAGCGACAAATAGATGTAATTTCGCATATTCGCTCAAATGATCGGGTTTTGAAGGAAATTTGCAATATAATTAATAGAGCAAAGGAAGAGTTATGGATTTCTGTATGGGAAGATCAAGTGCATGAAATTGAGCCATACATTTATCAAAAGAAAGAGGAAGGTGTACATATATTTTCAATTTTATTTGGCGCTCCAGAAACGAAAATAGGCGCGACGTTTCACCATAATTATATGACGCCTCACGTTGTTGAAAAGAGAATGGGTGGTCATTTAACTGTAATCGCACGTGATGGGAAAGAAGTATTAATTGCGAACTTCTCAAATGATAGTACTTCATGGGCTGTTACAACGTATGACCCAGCACTAGTTCTCGTTGCTACAGAGTATGTGCGTCACGATATTATGGTCGAAGAAATCACGAAGGAATTTGGAGCTGATAAGTTAGATACGTTGTGGCGTGAAAATATAGATTTAGTTCATGTCGTAACAGGAAAACGAACTCTGGAAGGAATGGAGGATGATAAGGATGAGTAAAGCTGAGGCACATGTGGCTTTGCAGAGCGATGATACATTTCAGCAAGGAGTAAAAGATTGTTTACCAACTGTATTTGGTTATTTAAGCATCGGTATAGCAGCTGGTGTAATTGCAAAAACAGCGGGTTTCTCCATCATTGAAATTGCGTTTATGTCTACTTTAATTTATGCAGGTTCTGCCCAATTTATATTAGCTGGTATGTATGCAGCAGGTGCTCCTGCTTCCGCAATTATTTTTACCGTATTTTTTGTTAATTTACGTCATTTATTAATGAGTGCAGCACTTGCACCGTATTTTACAAAAATTCCTCTATTTAAAAACTTAATCATCGGTTCGCAAATTACAGATGAAACTTTCGGCGTTGCAGTGCAGCACGCAGCGCAAAAAGGATATTTAGGTGAAAGATGGATGATTGGGCTTAACGTCACAGCTTATTTAAATTGGATTCTTGCTACCATTATTGGCGGGCTATTTGGTGAATGGATACCAGATCCGCATACATACGGGATGGATTATGCATTACCAGCGATGTTTATCGGATTATTTGTACTTCAGCTCATAAGTAGTAAACCAAAACTAGCTATTCATCTTACTGTTGCCATTATAGCGATTATAATTGCGTACGTTTCACACTTATTTATGCCAGATAGTATAGCGGTTATTATCGCAACCTTACTAGCTGCGACGATTGGAGTGGTGATTGAAAAATGGAAATGAGATTAGACATATTATTACTTTTATTAGCAGCAGGTGCTGTCACACTCGTACCACGTATTTTACCTCTACTCGTATTTAGTAAACTACAAATTCCAGAATGGGGTTTAAAATGGTTAAATTACATACCAATCGCGATATTAGCAGCACTTTTATCGCAAGTTTTATTTATGCATGACACGATGCAGTGGGATTACTTGATTGCAGCAATTCCAACATTTCTTGTAGCGATATATACTCGTAGTTTATTAGGTACAGTATTAACTGGTGTGATTGTGATTATTTTGTTACGTTTCTTTTTCTAAAAAGGATTACGCTCATATAATAGCGAAAAGTGTAATAACATGAAAAATATAGGGGTGGTGTTATGATCCTTTTAACGATAGGAGCAATTTTATTAACGTTGTTTATTTTCTTTATTATCGGCTTTATTACGTTTGTGATGTTTGTTGATAGGGCGACACCTCAAATTTATTACACACCTTGTGAATCAGTGACAGTGAAATCTAAAGGTAAACATAAAAGGAAGAAAAGTTGAAAGTTGGCTTTTCTTCCTTTTGTTTTATCTGACTTTTCTGTATAATTTAAGTTAGTTATTCAACTGACTTAAAAGGAGGCATAGAAATGGCAAAACCGAATGTTGTTAATAAAGAGAAGTTACTACAAGCAGCAAAAGAAATTATTGCAGAGCATGGGATGGAAAAGTTGACATTAAAAGCAGTTGCAGAGAGTGCTCAAGTTACACAAGGTACCGTATATTATCATTTTAAAACGAAAGATCAATTATTACTTGAAGTAACTGAATCGTTTTGTAAAGCGTCGTGGCAACAAATAGGAAAGGATGTACAGTTAGAAAAGGCTTTACAGTCTGCTGAAAGTAGATGCGTGAAAGATTCAATGTATCATCATTTGTTTTTTCAATTAGTGGCTAGTGGATTGCAAAATGATGCGATGAAAGATAAAATTGGTGAACTGTTACAGTATGAAAATCAAGAACTAGCAAGGGTGTTAAATGAAATAGTAGGAGATAATATGACATCTCAAATTTCAATTGAAACGTGGAGCGTTTTATGTAATGCATTAATTGACGGTTTGGCATTGCAAGCCTTATTCAATCCATCTTTTTCTAGCGACAAAGTATATGGTGATTTGTACCTGTTATTGGAAAAGTTCATAGAGCTACAAAAGGGAGGTAATGGTAGTGAATAATAAACTTTGGCTCACTATTTTATTTTCTATCGGCGTTTGGTTTTTTGCCTCAGCGTTCTTCATTATTTTCGGTTCTTCTGTTTTATTAGAATACACTTCAAATAGATTTTTTCTACAAATGGCGTTGCTTGAATTAGGGACAGCTATAGCTTTATATTTTGTAATGTGGTTATATCAAAAACTGGATACCTCGAAATATGCAGTTATTAAGTTAGGTATATGTGGCACAGCGATTGGTTTAACTTTAGATTCTTACATCTTGTATCATTCTTCTAATATATTCTCACAATTAACCTCACAGCAAATCATGTCATTTACCATTTGGATGGTGATTGCTTACGCTCTTTATTTAATAATTCCTTTCGTTATGGAACGAAAAAGACTGTTATAAAGAGGATTTTTATCCCCCTTATAACAGTCACATCCCCGAAAGAACTAACAACAATAAACCAAATAAAAAACTAATAAAGGAAAGAAAACCGATACATATCGAGAACACACGATTGTTTCTCCATTCGCGCCAAAAAGTGATAAAACCTAAAATACAAAGGAAAAACCAAATGGGCAGGAATAGGAACTCGCTAATCTTTTCAGGAAGTAACGCATAAAAAGTTGATAAATATAAAATCCAATTTGTAAAAAATAAAATGCAAACGATAATAGATTGTAAGTAGGGGCGTTTGGAAAACTCCCCCTTTTTTACAGTTGCTAAAATAATAGTTAGCGCTAAGAAAAAGGCAATGAGCATGAAAATAAGTAAGAATAATGTAAGCGTCATTTAGATTTCCTTTATAAAAGTGTTTTTTACAAGAAATGCATCTATTAAATTATATGCTTGCTTTGTTGAGTACTCGTTATATTTTTTAGTGTACGGATTCAGAAACCCATGTTCACCATGTAGTTCTTTTATTTCTAATAAAGGATTTTTTTGTTGCTGCAACGATTGAATGAAAGAGGATACTGAAAAACTAGCTTCTTTTTCAGGGAATATAAGTAATGTAGCGCATGTAGGCTTTATGTGAACATAGTCACGTATACGAGAACCGTAACATCCGATAATAAAATCTATTTTCGGATTGTTACTACATAGCCATGAGATGGTAGCACCAACACTAAAGCCGATAAGTCCAATATGTGTGTAACTACTAGAAAGAGAAGTAATGAATGTTTCAATTTGCTGTTTTCCATCTTCAAATCCAATATGATTCATAAAAAAATGATATGCTTTTTCTTCATCACTATAAGGAAATGCATGTTGCGATTGTAGCAGATTAGGACAGAATACATCTATATGAGATGAAGTGAAGTGATGGGTAACGTGATGCATATGATCGTTCACACCATATATTTCATGAACAGCAATGAGAGCTAATTTTTTCTTCATATCTACAAAGTACCTCTATGAAACTTAAATTCTTTCTCAACAAGGCAGATACGTAGGTGGAAGTGTTCATACCATTGCTCACGACCTCTTTTTTTCGCTTCTTTATGTAAGACGTTCTGTTTCCAATTTTCAATTGCTTCAAGTGATTTCCAATAAGAAATTGTGATTCCGAGTCCTGAATGATCTCGTGCACTTTCTACGCCTAGAAATCCAGGTTGCTGCTTTGCAAGTTCTTCCATTTTGTCAGCGGCGACACTATAATCTGTCGTATCATTTGATAAATGAGAAGTGAAAATAACTGCATAATAATGACTCGTTTTTTGTGAAGTATTTTTCATATACAATCCTCCTTTTCATATAGTTTAGCATGTAATAAATAGAAAAGAAGTCATGCTTCTTATTAATATTTCGTTTTTTTATTGTCACTTGAATGAAGTAAGATGGTTTCTATATTGATGTTCGAAATTTTATTATCACTAGAGATAAAAATCTTTATATATGAATGTTTAAAATAGGGATAAATCACATATTTTGTTAACAAAATATGTGATTTATATTAGAATAATACGTATAAGATATATTTATATAATATGTTAATGAATTTTATTGAAGGAGGTGACCTCTTTGCACAGTAGGAGGAAAGAAAATAAAAAAATATTAAATGTATTTGTAGTTGTTATGAGTTTATTCTTGCTATTATCTCAGTTGCAGTTTTTAAGTCCAATTAATACGGCACAAGCAGCAGTTACAGATGCAGAAGGATTTGATGCACCGACTTATCAATCTATTCATAAAGGTGATATGTACTCTACCGGGAATGTAAATTTAGGTATTAAAGCCACTGAAGATCAGAAGAAAACAGCATTGTATTCGGATATAACGTATACCTATGCGACAGCACCGAATGGTTATACCCGTGAACTCATTGATGTAGATGATGATCCAACAACTACAAATTCATCTAAGGCATACATTCCCGTTCCAGAAGATGCTGAAATTGAATGGGCTGGATTATATTGGAGTTCAACACGTTATGAATTAACGCAACAACAGTATGTATCACCAATTAAGTTTACTACTCCAACAGGCAAGAGCTTTCAAGTAAAACCAAGTAATACGTATTACGGAAGTGGTTTACTTTATGGTTTTGGTATTGATGGTACTTATTATTCTAACTATGCAGATGTTACAAAGCTTTTACAGTCCTCTAATTCAAAAGGAGGAAGCTATACTGTAGCAAATATTCCTTATCCAAATACAAAACTTGCCTATAATTATGGATATTATTCATTTGCTGGTTGGTACATGTTAGTTATTACGAAAGATAAGTCAAAAACAAGAAAAGCATTTACTGTTTATGATGGTGGATTGAAAAGAGCTACTGGATCAGGTGAAAAAGAATTCACAGTGAAAAACTTTATTGCTTCAAAAACTGGAGATTTAGATCCGAAAGTTTCTGTTTTCGCTGTCCAAGGTGATAGATATTGGCAAGGTGATAAACTGTTTGTTCACACAGATAATGCTTGGAAAGAAATTAATGATAAGCTCAATCCAACTGGTAATATATTCAATTCCACTATTTCTGAATATGAAGAACATATGCGAGATAAGTATCCGGGTACATTTAACCCAGATTATAAAAATAATTTGGGAGTTGATGCAGATTTAATCAAGTTACCAGCAGGATATATTAAACCAGCGCAAAAGGAAATACGCTTAAAAGCTGCGACAGCTGGTGATGACTACGTATTAAACACATTAGCTTTTGCAGTAAATGCAACAGCGCCAGAGCTTGTCATCGATAAGGAAGTAGTAGATGCAAAAGAAAAGTATGAGCCAGGTGATGAAGTTACATACCGTTTAAGGGTGAAAAACATTGAACCGAATTCGAGTTCTGTTGATACAAAAATTGAAGATGTTTTAGATTCGCGTCTAGAATTTGTACCAAATTCGGTGAAAATCATTTCTGGTCCGAATGCTGGAAATGAAACAGAACAAGTTGACTATGATGCAAAGACAAGAAAGTTAACAATAAGAATTGGTGAAGGAGCAAATGCTACAAAAGGTGGAATCTATACGGATAAAACACCTGAGACAACAATTGAATTTAAAGCAAAATTAGGGGGAGAGAAGGTAGAAACAGAAGTCCCTAATATCGCTGTTGTTCAAGGGGTTGATGAGTTAACAGGAAGTCAGGTTGAAGCTAACGATTCTAATAAAGTAGTAGTTAAAGTATTACCCGAACGAGAAGAGAAACCCGGGAAGTTAGTAGCTACTAAACTAGCTAAAGATATAAACGGTGGTACGCTGAAAGTTGGCGACAAACTAGAATATACAATTCATGCTAAAAATAGTGTGCCAGATTCCATCTTAAAGGCAGTTAAAATTACGGATAATCTTCCTGAAGGAGTAGAGTATGTTCCAAATACGTTAAAGATAAACGGGAAGGAACAAACGGATGTTGAAGATGAAGATTATGCACATTTAAAAGATGGAACGATTTATGCTCATTTCGGCGATCTTAAAGGTGAGGAAGAGAAAGCAATCACGTTTGAAGTTGTTGTAAAACCGGAGATGGCGAATAAGAAAATAAAAAATATAGCAATAGTTGAGACTGATAGTTCGAAAGATAAGGAGAAGCCAGAAGTTGAAACGCCGGTTGATCCGTTGTCTGGACAACTAGAGTCGAAAAAAGAGATTATTGGTATAAAACAAGAAAAATTTCATGTTAATGATGAATTTGAGTATCAAATTAAAGCTCGAAATAAATTGGAAAATGGGCTTATTAAAGACATGCGTCTAATGGATAAACTTCCTGAAGGTATAGAGTATATAGCTGGGAGTATGAAATTGAATGGGAATTTCCTGACAGATGCAGTTGACGAAGATGAGGGATCGTATGAGGATAATACGATTAAAGTAAACTTTGGTGACGTGCTTGATACAGAAGAAAGAATTATAACTTTTAGCGTGAAAGTTACGCAAGATGCATTAAAAACGAAAGAAATTGAGAACATAGCGGTTGTGGAGGGAAAAACACCAGATAATGAAGATTTGCCACCACAAAAACCGAATGTAAAAACAAATGTAGAGGCAAAGGAACCTAAAGTAAGAAAGATGGTTTCGGATGCAGATGAGAAAGAAGTGGAAAAGGCGACAATACAAAGTATAGATGAAGAGTTTACATGGCATGTAAACTATAATTTTGGTAATGATGTTATGAACCTCGAAAAAGTAGTATTGCAGGATGACTTAGAAGACATTTTAACGATCCTACAAGTAAAACTTGTAAACAGCGATGGAGAAGAAATAGAAGTTATACCGCAAATTGATGAACAATTAAAGAAAGTAAGTATTGAGTTGCCGAAGCAGGACGGAAATTATACTTATCTTGCGAATCAATCGTATACAATGCATATTAAGTCAAGATTAAATGATAATGTAGATGCAGATATACTAACGAAATACAATGCAAATAATGGTATTCCAAATAAAGCGGAATTACTGTTTGATCAGAATAAATCCGTGTCAAATGAAGTATTCGTAGTACCGCCAGCATTAGGGAAATTTGAGATTGAAAAAGTAGATGCGAACGATGAAAATCTCAAGTTGGAAGGCGCAGTATTTGAGGTGATTAGCAAAGATGGAACCATAGTATGTAAATTAACAACCGATAAAGATGGTTTGGCAACTTCTATTCCATTAATAGTTGGCAAATATACATTAAAAGAAGTACAAGCACCAAAAGGATATATGTTGATGAGAGAACCAGTAGAAATAGAAGTGAAATCTGGAATGGATTCACAAAGAATAAGAATAGAAAATAAAAAGAGTGAATTTGTTATTCCAGAGACTGGTGGAATAGGGACAATTATTTATTATGCAATTGGTGGAATATTGATGTTTGTTACATTCTTCCTCTTTGTTAAAAAGAGAAATAATGAGAGATAGAAATAACAAAAGTAATGCAAATGATAGGGAGTGGACAACAATGAAAAAGATTTTTAGTTTATTTTTAATCTGTATGTTAGCTTTTTCAACGTTATCTAACATGATTGTTAGTGCGGAATCTAGAAGTACAGGTACGTTAACGATTCACAAATTTGAACAAAGTAAAGATTCTAAAACAACTACAGAAGGTAATGGAAAAGAAGGACAAACTGTTCCAGAAGATGCAAAACCTTTAGAAGGTGTAACTTTTGAAATTAAACGAATTGAGTCATTTGAAAAAATCTCAAAAGATGGAACTGTTATAAAAGAAGATGCAAAGCCAGTAAAAGACGCTGCAATTACAAAGATAACAGATGCAAAAGGGGAAGCTGTCTTTACAAACCTTCCGCTAGGACGTTATGAAGTAAAAGCTATTAAAGGCCCAGAACATATTGAATTGGACGAGACTACTTTTATTGTCGATATTCCAATGACAAGTCCAGACGGTAAAGATTTAAATTACGATGTTCATATTTACCCTAAAAATGAAACAAAACGTGGTTCAGTAGAATTCGTAAAAAAAGGTGAAGGCGGTAAAGTATTAAAAGATGCAGAGTTCCATTTATTTAAAAAGAATAAAGATGGAACAAGTACACAAGTTAAGACACCGAGTTCATTAGTAACAGGAGAAGATGGTAAAATTCATGTAGATTCTCTAGAATATGGAGATTATTATTATTTTATTGAGCATAAGGCTCCAACAGATTATTTAACTAGTAAAGAAGAGCACCCTTTCTCTATTAAGGAATCTGGTAAAGTAGTTAAGCTGGACGATATAAAGAACTTTAAAGAACCTACCATTACTAAAAGTATAAATAACGGTTCAAAAGTAGCTGGAATTAATAAAGAAACAGATTATACGTATGATATTAAAACATTACTTCCAGAAGATATTAAATTATATAAAAAATATGTCGTAACAGATATTTTAGATGAGCGTTTGGAAATAAAAGGTCACCCAATTGTTATGATTGATGGAAAGAAAGTTGAAGATGGTAGTGTAAAAGTAGTTGTAGAAGGCCAAAAAGTAACCGCTACGATTGAAGATTTTTCAAAAATAAATGGAAAAGAGCTACATTTACAAATTACTGCACAAATTAAAGGAGATACTCAAGCCGGAATAGAAATTCCGAACGTAGCTTCACTTGATTTCACGAATAAAGATGATATTTCATCAGAAAAAGACGGAAAGCCATCTAATGAAGTAGTAGTTACACCGACAGTAGGAAATATTAAAATTGAAAAAGTTGATGGTAAAGATAAGGCACTTAAATTAGAAGGTGCAAAGTTCCAATTACAAGATAAAAAAGGTAATGTTATAAAAATTAATGGGAAAGAAATGAACGATGTAACCGATGCAAATGGTATTATTACATGGAATGAAATACCGTACGGTGAATATCAAATTGTTGAAACGGAAGCACCAAAGTATAAAGATAAAGACGGTGCAGTTGAGCAATATCAAAAGTTAAGAGATCCGATTGATATTACAATTGATGAAAAACACCAAAAAATAGAGCTACAGGTTGAGAATAATAAGAGCGGTTGGATTATTCCAGCAACAGGTGGTATAGGAACAATCTTCTTTACAGTAGCAGGTCTGTTATTAATGGCAACAGCAGCGTTTATTTTCTTTAGAAAAAAACCTGTAAAGAATTCTTAATTTATAATAATTGAGTTTTGAGAAGAGGAAAGATTTATGCTTTCCTCTTTTCCACATTTTATCCGTAGTGAAAGAGGATGTTATGAAACGAAATATTATTTTTGGAAGTGTTTTTTTGCTAGGATTAAGCATATTTCTATATCCGGCTGTAAGCAATTGGTTTGCCACGAGAACTCATTATACAGAAGTAAGTATGTATGATGAAGCGGTAAAGAAGTTAGAGAAAGAAGAGATTGATCGTAAAGAAACGGAAGCGCGAGAATATAATAAGAAGGTTCAAAATACGACGCAAACATTTTCGGATCCGTTTCATGAAAATGGTGATGAGAAAAAAAGTTCATATGTAGATATGTTAAATATCGGCGATGTTATGGGATATATAGAAATTCCGAAAATAGATGTGAATCTACCAATTTATCAAGGAACGACGGAAGCAGTGTTAAGCCGTGGAATTGGACAACTGAATAAATCTTCATTACCAGTAGGGGGAGAAAATACACATACAGTATTAACTGGACATCGTGGTTTGCCTTCAGCGCTAATGTTTACCCATCTAGATAAAATTGAAAAGAATGATATATTTTATATTCATTCATTAGATAAAATTCTTGCTTACAAGGTAGATCAAATAAAAGTTGTATTACCAAATGAGATAGAGGATTTATTAGTAGTACAAGGTCAAGATTATGCAACATTAATCACGTGTACTCCTTATGGAGTGAACACACATCGTTTATTGGTAAGAGGACATCGTGTTCCATTTAATGACGGAGAAAAAGAAATGATTCCAAAGACATTCATTTTAGAAGATTGGATGATTATTCTTCCTATCATTATGATTTGTGTCATACTCTTATTGATATATTTAAAAAGACGAAAATGGTATGTATAGAGTGGTGAGTGTGTGAGAAGGGGAGTAATAAGTTTAGTATTGTTCCTTGCAGGATTATTTCTATTTCTATATCCAATGGTTGCTAATTATATAAACAATTATGTGTATAAAACAAGAGTAATATGTTATGAAAAAATGGTTGATGGCTTAAAAGTAGAAGATATAAATGAGAAATTTCGTAAGATGGAAACCTATAATCGTTTGTTAGGAAGAACTACTTTCAACATGAATGATCCATTTGTTCATGGTGCTGAAATAGAAAATGAACAGTTAAATTTTATAAACAAAGAGGAGATATTTGGTACGATTTCAATTCCAAAAATAAATGAGGAGTTGCCAATATACTTAGGAGCAAGTCAAGAAAACTTAAGTAAAGGAGTAGGGCAAATTGAAGGGACTTCTTTACCTATTGGTGGGAAAGATACACATGCTGTATTAGCAGGACATCGTGGATATCACGGGGCAACGATGTTTCGTCATCTTGATCGATTAAGGGAAGGAGACGTATTCTATGTAAAGGTATTTGGAAAGCAGCACGTGTATAAAATAATTGGACGTGAAATCATTAATCCAAATCAAGTGGATAAATTAAATGTAGTAAAAGGAAAAGACAAAGTTACACTGCTTACATGTGAACCATATACATCAAGTAAATATCGTTTGTTAGTATATGGGGAGCGAGTAGAAAGTGAGCAAAAGGAAATGGAACGTCTGAAAAAGAGTATAGTCGAAGTTAGAAGTTATGAAACAAGAGATATAATTATAAAACTAGCTTGTGGAATAGTAGGTTTCATTGTAATTTGTATTGGTTTGTATGGATTACTAAGGAGCAAATAGGGATGATGATACTTAAATAGAACAAAGAAAAATGCCACTTCAAAAAATGAAGTGGCATTTCTTATATTTCCTCTAAGCTATTAACTGGAACTGTTAATTCGCGTCCTGGGTTTTTTACTTCATATATGCGGGCGGTTTCATTGCTTTCGTCGACGTGTTGAATCATAACAGGCATGCCTTGAAAACTAACATTCGCTTGCTCCGCTGACACAGAAAGCTCTTTTGCACGTTGAATATTCATTTATATTCCTCCCATCATTATTATCTTTGCTAAAAAAGAGGAATAATATACCATTTCGAGACATTCTTAAAGTTTTTGTATTATTTGTAATGTTTCTTTAATAAATGAAGTGAAGATCGAATCAGGATAGCTATCTATTGCTTGAACAGCTTCTTTTGCCTCTGTTAAGGCAGATTTTTTATCTTGAAGTTCTATATAGCAAAGGGCACGATAAGACCCAGCTGTTAATACCCACGATTGATCAAGTGGATGATTCATATAATCTGGTATGGTAGCGTGTTTTAATGTTTCCAAAGCTTCCTTATAACGTTTTAAACCATACAAAGATTTTCCTTTTTCAAGATAATACAGCCCATCGTCTTGGAAAATTGGATCATTTTTTAGTTTTTCTCGAAATTGTTCTAGATGTTCCAATGCGATTGTATATTCATTCGTAACAGTGTTGTAGTAATAAGCTTTTAATATATCTACATTTGCAGCGGATAAAGTATCTTCTGTAAAAATGGCAAATTGCTCCGATTTTTTTATGTAATATAAATATTGTTCTTTATCAGTTGTGATGATTTTTTGATAAGATAAAATGCGATAAAATTCATCTGTTTTATAATACACTTGATGTTTTTTTGAAAATGCAAGTGCATCTAAAATGACTTTTTCACATTTTTCATAATTGCCGTATGCGAGTAAAATAATTGCCTCTTTTAAGTATAGTTGTATATGTGTAATAAGATCCATTTCTAGATTCTTCGCCTTATATTCATCACGAATTGTGGCGATCATCTGTAAACATTCTTTATATTTTTTCTGCTTGAAGAGCATATAGTAAAACAGTAGTTTCGTTTCAGTACTTTCGCGATACAAAGTATATTTTTCAAATATAGAAACAGCGGTTTCAACGTAATATTCAATATTATAATCATTCATAACAGCTGCTGCTGTTATGAACTGTTTATATAAACGAGCTGTATTTAAAGTAGAAGGTAGCTCTTTTTGAACGATAGGTAGTAAAGTTTCATATACTTCATCGCATTTATTCTTTATGAGTCGCTCCATTTTTTGAATGAGTTCTACAATTTCATCATCGTCTTCCTCTAATAAAAAACTCGTTTCACATCCAAGTTTTTCTGCAATATATTGTAATGTTTTCATCGAAGGTGTAGCTTTTCCGTTTTCAATTTGACTAAGCATGCTTTTTGTCAGTTCAGAACCTGCTAGCTCAGTTTGTGTAAGTTTTTTTTCTTTTCGTAATGCTTTAATTTTTTCGCCGAGAGTTGCCATATTGTAGCTCCTTTATAATCAAAAAGTTAAATACAATTAAACTTTTTTGTTGTAATAATTGGAAAGTTGATTATATAATAAGTTTAACACAATTTAACTTTTGAAGGGAGAGTGTCATAATGGAAGATGTAAGTATAGATCAAACTGATTCAAGAATGAAGATTGCAACGAGAAATATCATTTTAATGATGATTGGAAAAATGACGTCTTTATTAGGCGCAGGTATTTATACGTTCGCAATGGGGTTATATGTATTAAAGACAACAGGTTCTGGGATGGGCTTTGCTACTACACTCGTTTGCGGGTCACTTCCACGGATGATTTGTGGACCAATTGCTGGTGCTGTAGCTGACCGTGTGAGTCGAAGATGGCTTGTCATCGGTACAGATTTATTAAGTAGTTTAACGATGCTTATCATGTTTATCCTTGCTACTATATTTGGACCATCACTTCTTTTTATTTATGTTTCAGCAGCATTATTATCAATTTGTGCAAGTTTTTATTCTGTTGCATTAACTTCGTCTATTCCTAATTTAGTAGATGAGGGGCGTATTCAAAAAGCGAGTGCTTTAAATCAAACGGCAGCTTCTTTATCAAATATTTTAGGGCCAATTATTGGCGGAGTTGTATTTGGTTTCCTTTCAATTCAGTCGTTCTTTTTGTTAAATAGCATTACATTCTTTTTAGCGGTTATTTTGCAATTATTTATTGTATTTGATTTATATAAAAAAGAAGTGGCTGAGAGTAAAGAGCATTTCTTGACGAGTATAAAAGAAGGTTTTTCATATGTAAAACGACAACATGAAATATATGGTTTAATGAAAATAGCATTGTGGGTAAACTTTTTTGCTTGTGGGCTAACCGTTGCACTGCCATACATTATCATACGTACATTGCATTTATCTTCAAAGCAACTCGGAACTGTAGAGGGAATGTTAGCAGTCGGAATGCTAATGGGTGCGATTACTTTATCAGTGCGTAAAGAAGTGAATAATCCGTTTCGTTCTATTTATACTGGACTGTTTTTGTTTGCAGGTTTAAGTTTATGTACAGTATTCCCGTTGTTAGTTACCATTCCAAAAGTAGCAAGTTTTATTTACTATATTGCTTTCATGATGTTAACTGGTATAGCAATTATGATTGTAAATATTCCAATGCAAGTACATATGCAAAAGACGACAGATCCGAGCTACCTAGGGCGTGTGTTTGGCCTACTTGAAACAATTGCGACTGCAATCGCACCGCTCGGTATGATTGTATATGGGTTATTGTTAGATATGTTGCCAACTAGCATTGTTATGATGACAATAGGCGGAGGTTTATTGTTAGTTGTATTAGTTGGAGTAAGGCAACATATGGCGAAAAAACAAGTGGATGTGTCGGCTTAAAAACAAGAAAATAATAAAAATGACCAAATTAGTATTTTAGTTTTTGAAACTCTTTTTCATGTATGTTACAGTATAGTGAGCAGGCAAAGAAAAGGAGACAACAGCATGAAAAAATTAAGTTTTGTTATGCTTTTTCTATTAGTCGTAATGGCTGGATGTAGCAATTATGACACATATATTGAAACAGGTATGCAATCATTGAAAGATGAAAAATATAGTGATGCAACAATGTGGTTTGAAAAAGCAGAAAAAGAGAAATCAGGAAATGAAGCGAAATCATATAAAGAAATGGCCGAGAAAATGGATCACGGAGCAACGGCATTAAAAGACGGTAAGTATTTAGAAGCGAAAGACATTGCAAATGAAGTGTTACAAATGAAAAAAGACGATGCACTTGAAACAGCTGTAACATCAAATGCAGAGAATATGCTTCAAAAAGCAAAAGATGTAGAAGAGAAAGTGAATGAAAGAGTAGCAAAGCGGAGAAAAGTAGAAGAAGAAGGAATTGATAAACTCATTAAGGCTGTCGATAGTATAGATGATGTGAAAGAAAAAGAGAAAAAAGTTTCAGAAGCATTAGATAAGGCTGAAGAGGCACAAGCAAAAATTGAAGCGAAGAAAAATAAATAGATTCATAGTGTAAAAGGCTGTCGTGTATAACGACAGCCTTTTAACTTTTTTCTGCATAAGAAGTGATACTCTGTAGTAAAAAAGAAATAATTTTAGAATTCCATCTGTCTTCATGATGAATGGTATAAATGTTACGTTGAAATTCAAATTCAGGGATCGGTATGTAGCGTAGTTCATTTCGTTGTACTTCTTGTTCAATAGCAAGTTTAGAAATAAAGGCAACCCCATTACCGTATTTTAAAATTTGTTTCATCGTTTCTAATGAATCTAATTCAATTTTTGATTGGAATGTAATGTTATGAGCTAACATCCATTTTGTAAGTAAATCTCTCGTTGTAGATGGATTACGATGTAGTAATATTCGTTCCTTTTCGATATCTTGTAATGATACATTTTCTTTTTTTGAAAAATGATGTTCTTTGGAGAAAGCAAGAACAAGTGTATCAGGCATTACATTCGTCTGTTTTAAAAGTGATTCATCAAACGGTGCTGCGGAAATTACACCGAGATCGATTTCATGATTTTGTAGCATCGTTCGAATTTCAGGGGCTGTTTTTACCATGAGTGTTATTTTTATATTTGGAAATTCACATTGAAATTGATAAACAATTTCTGGTAAAAGATAAGTCGCTGGTACATAGCTAGCGCCAATTGTTATAGCGCCTTTATGAAAATCTTTAAACTCTTGCGTGACCCGTCTAGCCTCTTTCATAAGCGCATCTATTTTACAAGCATAATGATGCAATGCCTCACCAGCCTCTGTTAAGAAATATCTTCCAGAACGTAATTCAAATAAAGGTACACCGAGTTCCTCTTCTAAGCTTTTTATATGGAATGTAATAGTAGGTTGTTTAACTCCAAGCTGTTCTGCAACAATCGTGAGCTTTTTGTATTTCTTAATAAGCACTACAATTTCTAATTTTAAGAGATTCATGGCGAGTTGCCCCTTTTTCTTCTAACTGTAGAAAAAATCTATAGAAATAAATAGTTTATTAGAAGTTTTTTAATTTAATCTTTACAGTACATTAACATTCAGTATAAATCTTCCATATAGAATGAAAGCAGGTTAAGAGTGAGGGGAGAGAGGTGAAACGATGGATATTAAAATTAGTGGATTAGAAAAATCATTTGGAAAAGTACAAGCGTTAAAGCCGTTACAAATTGTGATGAAACAAGGTGAATTCACCACACTTTTAGGACCTTCGGGATGCGGGAAAACGACATTACTCAGAATGATTGCAGGACTGGAAGAGCCAGATAAAGGTGAAATATATTTCGGAGATACGTGCATGTATTCTTCTTCTAAAAAAATAAAAACATCTCCTCATGAACGTAATATCGGTATGGTATTTCAAGATTTTGCTTTATGGCCACACATGACTGTATTTGAAAATGTTGCATTTGGTTTAAGAGCTACAAAGCAAACGAATCAATTACGGGAAAAAGTAGAAGAGGCAATAAAGCGAGTTCGCTTACAAGGGATGGAGAAACGTTATCCGCATGAACTCTCTGGCGGACAGCAGCAACGTGTCGCATTTGCTAGAGCGATTGTAACAAAGCCGCATTTCATTTTGTTTGATGAACCGCTCAGTGCACTCGATGCAATTTTGCGAGAAGAAATGCGATTAGAGCTTATGGATATCGTTCATTCCATTGGTTTAACGACATTGTATGTAACGCACGATCAAACAGAAGCTATGTCAATGTCAGACCAAATTATTGTCATGCAACAAGGAGAAGTATTACAAAAAGGAACACCAGAAGATATTTATGTGAAGCCATCTCATGAATTTGTTGCAAAATTTGTTGGTAAGGCAAATTGGCTTGTAGAGGGGAAACAAATGGTTCGTCCAGAGCATGTAAGTTGGACGAAAAATGAAGTGTGCGAAATATATACAGGTGAAATTCAGCACGTTACATATGTAGGGGAACGTTATGAAGTGAAAGTAAACATGGGGACACTCGGAATATGGACAGCTTATCACAATAGTAAGCTAAGCATCGGAAAGCCAGTATCGTTATATGTACCGAAAAAATGTATTCATCATATAGGGGGAGAATCGTATGAAGAAATTCAGTTCGCTTAAGTCTTTATTCGTATGTACTTTATTATTTTCTGCCGTAGTAACAGGGTGTAGTTCAAAGACAGGTAATGCAGATGCAAAAAGTAAAACTACGAATGAAAAGAAGATTGTTGTATATAGTGCAGGACCAAAAGGATTAGCAGAAAAAATTCAAAAGGACTTTGAAAAGAAAACGGGTATAAAAGTGGAAATGTTTCAAGGAACAACAGGTAAAATTTTAGCGCGAATGGAAGCCGAAAAGAAAAATCCAGTCGTTGACGTAGTCGTACTTGCATCTTTACCAGCGATGGAAGGATTAAAAAAAGATGGACAAACGTTAGCTTATAAAGAAGCGAAACAAGCTGATAAGCTTCGTTCTGAATGGTCGGATGATAAAGGACATTATTTTGGATATAGTGCTTCAGCGTTAGGAATTGTGTATAACACAAAAAATGTGAAGACAGCGCCTGAAGATTGGAGCGATATAACAAAAGGAGAATGGAAAGGGAAAGTGAATCTTCCAGATCCAGCACTTTCAGGTTCAGCTTTAGACTTTGTGACAGGATATGTGAAAAAGAATGGAAAAGATGGATGGAATTTATTTGAACAGCTTAAGAAAAATGAAGTTACAGTAGCAGGGGCAAACCAAGAAGCGTTAGATCCAGTTGTAACAGGAGCAAAAGATATGGTCATTGCGGGTGTTGATTATATGACGTACAGTGCAAAAGCAAAGGGTGAACCAGTTGATATTGTTTATCCAAAAAGCGGAACAGTGATTAGCCCACGTGCAGCAGGTATTATGAAGGATAGTAAAAATGTAAAAGGTGCAAAAGAGTTTATTGATTATTTATTATCAGATGATGTACAAAAACAAATTTCTAAAGCGTATTTATTACCCGGTAGAACAGATATAAAAGCGGAAAATAGACCAAATGTGGAAGAGATTCCAGTATTACATATTGATTGGAAGACAGTTGAGAAAGAACAAGATGAAATAGGAAAACAATTTAAGAAAGTATTTCAATAAGATGGTGATTACATGGTAAATCGATTTGGATCAGTAAGGCAAGTTGGGATGACGGTAGCGTTGTTACTTGTGGCGATGTTAATCGTCATTCCGCTTTTTCTCATTTTACTTTCTAGTGTATATGAAAATAGTAGTTGGAATTTTTTAAAGCCGTTTGAAGTGATGCAGAGTGGTGGATTAGCTGGGATTTTTCTGAATTCGATGCTTCTAGGTGTACTCGTAGTAATAGGGGCAACTATCTTTGCATTTCCACTAGCTTTCATTATGAGCAAAACAGATGTTGGAAAGCATAGCAAGTTAGATATTGTTTTTATGATTCCATTTATGACACCGCCGTATATTGGATCGATGGGCTGGATTTTGTTCATGCAACCGAACGGATATTTTGAACAGTTTTTTCCAATGCTAAAGACGGTTTCATCTTCGTTCTTTAGCTTAGGAGGTATGGTTTTAATTATGAGTCTGCATTTATTCCCATTTCTTTACTTCATGTTGAAGAATACATTACTTCAAATTGGGAGTAGTAAAGAAGAAGCGGCAGCAGTTCATGGTGGAAGCTTTTTCTATCGTTTAAGAAAAATAATATTACCGTTATTAGTATCAAGTTATGTAATGGGTGCTTTACTCATTTTCGTAAAGACGATTGCTGAATTTGGAACACCGGCTACATTTGGACGAAGAATCGGATTTCATGTGTTAACATCAGAGATTCATAAATTTATTTCGAGTTGGCCAATTGATTTTAGTAGTGCAACAGCATTATCTTCTTTATTACTTAGTGCATGTATGCTCATTTGGTATATGCAAAACGTATTAAATCGAAAGTATTCATATGCAATGGTTAGTGGAAAAGGTGTGAAATCTAAAAGGTACACTTTGTCTATATATGTGCGCGTTGTAGCATGGGTTTATGTAATTGGTTTATTAATCGTATCAATTGGAATCCCGTATTTTTCTATACTGATTGCTTCTTTGTCAAAATTAAGAGGCGGAGGCTTACAGTTACATAACTTTACAACGAGTCATTATGAAGCATTATTTACAATCGGATCTCCAGGATTAGAAGCTCTATGGAACAGTTTTCTTTTTTCACTTATAACAGCGATTATTGCTGTTATGATTGGCGTCTTTTTAGCACTTATGATTCGAAAGGGGAAAAAGTCCTCTGAAAAATGGCTGGATATGTGCGGTATGTTACCGAACATGGTACCAGGAATCGTAATGGTTGTAGGGCTTATTTTATTTTGGAATTCCCCCTATATGCCCCTGTCCATTTACAATACACCAGTCATGGTAATCGTAACGTACGTTGTTCTTTTTTTACCTTATACAGTGCAGTATGTAAAAGCATCGCTCGGGCAAATTGATGATTCTCTCGTGCAGGCAGGAAGTATTTTTTCTGGGAATTATATGTATATTTTTAGAAAAATAATATTCCCTCTTATTATCCCGGGTATTCTTGCCGGATGGGCGATGACATTTACAATCTCGATAAGGGAGTTAGTAGCATCGCTTCTCGTACTACCTCCATCGGTAGAAACGTCAGCAACATTTATTTTTGCTCAATTTGAACAAGGAGAAGTATCTATTGGAATGGCGATGGCTGTCGTTTCAGTTGGACTTACAACACTATGTTTATTACTTCTGCAGCATATGGAGCACAAACGAAAAGGGGTAGCATGATGAGGGTAGAAGTATGGGGAGGAGCGGGAGAATACGGTCGCTCCTGCTACTTCGTAAAAAATAAAGAGACAGAAATATTATTTGATTGTGGTATTAATCGGTCATATAAGGATAGTTATCCAAAAATAGAACGAGAAGTTGTACCGTTTTTAGATGCAGTATTTTTGTCACATATTCATGAAGATCATACGATGGGCTTACCTTTATTAGCGAAGTATGGATATAAGAAAAAAATATGGACAACTCGTTATACGAAGGAGCAACTCCCAGCTTACTATGAAAAATGGAGAAACTACAATTTGGCGCAAGGATGGCATGTACCTTATACCGACCAAAATGTGAAAGATTTAAATTATGTATATATTGATGAGATTAGCAATCCGAATGAATGGGTACAGATTACTCCTACATTGCGGTTTCAATGGGGGTATAGTGGGCATGTATTAGGATCAGTTTGGTTTTTAGTGGATATGAGTCATACATATGTATTCTATTCTGGCGATTACTCAGCAGAGTCTAACATATTGCGAGCTAATTTACCTGAGAAGTTGCACGGCGATATAAAAGTCGCAATCGTAGATGCCGCTTATCATACTGATGATGTTTCGCAACATGAACGAGTAAACGAACTATGTGCAGAAATTGAACGAGCTGCGGGGCAAAAAGGGATAGCATTACTACCTCTGCCACCCCTTGGTAGGGCGCAAGATATCGTGTTGTATTTATATGAAAAATATAAAGAATTTCCCATTATAGTAGATCAAGAAATTTTGGATGGATTCGAAGAAATGATCGTATATAAAGATTGGATCAAAAATAATGAAGAACTTGAAGAGCTGTTGGAGAGTTTAAAAAGAAACATAATAGTTATGGATGATGAAAGCGGTACGCAACATAGTTTTGGAATAATTGTAATGAGTGATGCGAATATGCAAACGAAACGAGCGCAGTTATATTATGAACAAATTCGACGTGACGAACGAAATTCTATTATCTTTACTGGACATATTGCGAAAGGGAGTTTTGCAGAAAAAGTTTTGAAGGAACGTGTAGGTAAAGAATGTAGGATGAAGCGAGTGCCATATAAAGTTCACCAAAGTATAAGAGATGTGAAAGAGATGTTAAATACATTATCACCAGAACATACGGTGTTAGTACACGCTTTGAAAGAGGATACAGATCGATTACAGAAAAAGCTTAGCACGGCAGGGTATGAAAATGTATATTCACTTACTATGGAACGTATAGAAGTTATTTAACATGTAAAGGGGATAGGTATATGAAAAAAGTATTTGTATTCGTGAGTATTTTCTTTTGTTGTTTCCTTTATTCCGATAAGGAAGGGTTTGCTGCTAGTCCAATGACACCTAGTTTTGAAGTGAAGTTATTATTAAAGCCAGAACAAGTACTAGGTCCTAACAAAGAGATGAAGCAAGATGTACTAGAGCATTTCCAGGCTGGTACAAATTATGAAAGAATACAAGTACAGTTTTTAGATACTGCAAATAAAAATTTAAGTAATGAAGGCTGGTTTGCCAGAATACGAAAGAAAGAATTTAGTAAAGATTTTGAGCTAACATATAAAAAAAGATATCCTATTCCAAACGGTGTAATTCAAGATGCACTAGAAGTAGCTAAAAAAGAAGGATTCGATAGTAATACGGATAGTTATGAGGCGGAAATAGACTGGGGATTTGAGAAGAAAACGTTAAGTATTTCAAATAAGAAAAGTTACAGTGCGAAAGGATATGGAGTACTTGATTTACCAAACGAAAAAGCTGCTCAAAACATGTTAGTAGAAAAGTTACCGGGGAAAATGAACAAATGGTTGTATACGAATTGGGGAGAAGAGATGTTAAGGGATTCCCGTATTTACGGTCCTGTATTAATGAAAAGGTATACAGGGGAGTTTGAAAATAGTAAAACGAATATTGAAGTTTGGCCACTAAGTAATACAGGGAAAATAGAAGATGATTTCGTAATAGAAGTGTCGTTTAAAACAAATGAGGAAAGTATAGCAAAAGAAAAAAGAGAATTATTAATGAAGAGTTTAGAACAAAAAGGATGGCTGTTACCGAAAGATGGTTTGAAGACAGAGCTTATTTTTCAGTAATTATTAAAGAAGGAATCCATATGCCATGGATTCCTTCTTTAATATATGAGCACTAAGCTAAATCAGCTGACACGAACATATCACTATTTTGAAGGTTTTTAGAACGTAAACTATAAGCAACTACCTTCTTTTTATATTGCTTTACAACATCAACATGCTCTTCGTGACTATAAATATAAAATATAAAATCCTTTTTGCCACGCTTTGCATTAATAATTAAAGGCGTACCCTCATTGTGTGGCGGTGCATAATAGCGATCTAAAAATAAACCTTCGTTAAAATCATGAATAATTTTGGATTTTTGTTCGCCTTCTACGTTATTTCCATTGATTGTAACAGTCGCATTCTCTTCTTCGAGCTGTGGATGTGTTTCGTACTTGCTAATAATGGATTCAATAACAGTGTTAGGAAGGCTCGAAACGATAATTTTAAATGCTCCAAATACAACCAACATAACAATAAACCAAGTCGTCATACTATATCATCCCCTTTTTCCTATTAAATAATATAACTCATATGGTAATAGTACATAAGGTGAAGTTTTGTATAATTTGTGAAAAATTTTCTTTTTTTGAACGTTTTTTAACAAATGGAGCTTTGTAAAGAATGAGAGGGAATATTTGGTATGATGAAAATGTAAAGACGTTATATATTTTATAAGGGGGTTATAAAATGGGAAAATTAGATGGTAAGGTCGCTTTTGTTACAGGAGCTGCGATGGGGAACGGAGCTGGAATTGCACATGTATTTGCAGAGCTAGGGGCGAAAGTATTACTTGTTGATATTTCAGAGACAGTTCATGAGACTGCCAAAAATATCGTAAGTAAAGGGTTAGATGCTGTGAGTTATGTCGTCGATGTAGCTGATATGAATGCTGTTAAAGAAGTAGTGAAAGATGCATATGAGAAGTACGGAAAGATTGATGTGTTAGTAAATAACGCTGGTGTTATTCGACTTGCAAATTTTTTAGATATGTCAGATGAAATGCGTGATTTTCAATTCCAAGTAAATATTAATGGGGTATGGAATTTTTCTAAAGCGGTATTGCCATATATGATTGAGAAAAATTACGGAAAGATTGTGAATATGTCTTCTGTAACAGGAACATTGGTTGCTGATGAAGGTGAAACTGCATATGCAACGACGAAAGCAGCAATTTGGGGATTTACAAAAGCATTAGCACGAGAAGTTGCAAAACATCATATTACTGTAAATGCAATTTGTCCAGGTTACATTATGACACCAATGGCAGAGCAAATAGCAAATGAATCTGATCCAAATGAGCCGAGTAATGTAATCGATGGAATTGCTTCTGGTGTTCCTTTAGGACGTTTAGGGAAAATTGAAGAAGTAGGTCAGTTAGCAGGTTTTTTAGCATCCGATGAATCAAGCTACATAACAGGTACACACATTGTCATTGATGGTGGTAGCACATTGCCAGAAACAGTTTCAGTCGGTGTAAAGTAAAAGGACTATGAATGAGAGTTTTATTTCTTTCAATTATAACGCTAGAAGGAATCAGAAAGAGATTTCTTCTAGCATTATAATGTTATGTACTATTATTAGAAAAATCAATTTTGTTACAAAAAGTTGAAATCGAAGTATTTTAAAAGAAAAAGGTTTATAATAAAAATATAACTAATAACCACATTACTAATTATAAGGAAGTGTAACTATGAGTACTGTAGCAATCGTGTATGGTATTATTCTTTCCACAATTATTGTTTTGTTTTTCGTTGGGGTTTCACGTTATATTCATAAATGGAAAGAAGGCGTTGCGAAATTAAATCACATTGAAGAAGAACTTAGTGATTTAATGTTACATCATGGTAAGTAAAAAGTTTATTTTCAGCTAAATAATGTGAAGAATATCACAAAGTATGCTCTCCTTATGAAGGCATGTTTTTTTGTTATATCAATGCTTAGGCACATTTATACATTTTTTCCATACGATACAGTGTGAAAGTCGAAATGTTCGGAGTGGAAAAGAGGGATAAAATGAGTAGTTCAGGTTATGTTCCAGATAATAAAAATTTAAAGAAAAGTTCAGGAACTCCAAATCTTTTCTTTGATTCAAGAAAAAATATCTTTTTTAAGAGAGATGAGAAAAACGTTGCATATGAAGTTACGTCAACGCAGTTACCAGCGATGATAGGTGGAGCATTTGTTGATTTATTTATGACAAAAGGACATATGCGAGAACCGCATTGGCATCCGAATGCGTGGGAATTAGATGTTGTTGTATCAGGAGAAGCAATTACATCCATTTTAAATCCCGAAACGAATCAATTGCAAAATTATCATGTAAAAGCGGGGCAAACTGTCTTTATTCCAATGGGATGGTGGCATTGGATCACAGCGGTAACAGAAGAAGTACACTTACATTTGTTCTTCAATAACGATCAGTTTGAAACAGCAGAAGGATCAGACATACTTAGATTAACACCGCCAGAAGTATTTCAAGCTGCATACGGTGTGAGTGCAGAAAAATTAGGAAAGGACCTTTCGCCAATTAAGGAGTCAGTTGTCATTGGTCCCCCTAACTCCAATCGACTAAAAGGTGCTAAAGAAAGTGACGACTCGAATATAGTCGTTACGTTAAATGGACATATAACATCATGTGAAATAGAGTAACTCTTTCTTTTTTAGGAAGAGTTACTCTGTTTTGTATAATTTTGTAATTTTATTCGTTATAATCATATAGAAGGGAATTTAGTAAAGGGGGGCACATTGTGAACATATTAAAGATTATAGGAATTGTTGCAGCAGTTATTATAGTAGCCGTGATAGCTTTCTTTTTTATTATGAAATACTATTTGTCAAAAGAAGATCCTAATTACGTATTAAAGTACATAAAAGAACATAAAGAAGATGAAACATGTTCATTACTTATTAAAAGAAATGGAGAAGTATTAACTTCTATAAATGAAAATAAAAAATTGCCATTAGCAAGTATGGCAAAAATCGTAATAGCAGTTGAATTTGCTAAGCAAGTGTCAGAAGGAAAGATAAGCCGAGATGAACAAATTTCATTGCAGGAGCTAGAAAAATATTACGTTAAAAATACTGATGGTGGAGCACATCCTGACTGGTTAGCAGGCGCTGCAGCTAGAAAGTTAGTGAAAAATGGACAAATCGCTTTAGAAGAAGTCGCTAAAGGTATGATTCATTATAGTTCTAATGCAAATACAACATATTTGTTAGAAAAGCTTGGAATAGAAAGAGTAAATGAAAGTATAAAAGAGTTAGAGCTTACTAGTCATGATAAGTTTACTTCTTATACGGCTGCACTATATATGAGAGGATACGTAGAAAAAGAACTTCATGTGCCAGAAAATCAGTCATTAAAAACGTTACGTAACATGTCAAAAGATGAATATAATAAACATGTGTTACAAATACAGGAATGGATGAAAGATGAAGAAGAATGGAAAAAACGGGATATTCCATTAAAAGTAGATATGGAATTTCAACATATTTGGTCAGATCAATTAGTGGGTGCAAACGCTAAAGATTATATGAGTATAATGGAAAAGATAAATAGTAGAAAGTATTTTCCAAAATCAATGCAAGAAGAAATCGAGAACATTTTCAAAGGAACAGTTAAAAATAATAAGTTCGAATATGCTGGTCAAAAAGGTGGTTCTACCGAATTCGTATTGACCAAAAGCTTGTATACTACAGATAAGAAAGGGAATAAAGTAGAAGTTGTCATTATGTTTAACGATATAGAAGATCAAGTTTCATATCAAAAACTGAGAAATAATATAGATTATTTTATTCAAGATGCTATAGTGGATGAAGAGTTTAGAAAGAAGTTACAATAGAATAATTTTATTATGTAAACAAGATGCTGTTACAGGTAGGTGTTGAGATGGGGTTGAATGAGTATATGCTTGAAACGTTTCCAAATTTAGAACTTAGCCCACCTCTATTTTATAATGGGGATATTGGTATTCGCTTTAAATTAGGTGTGAACTATGATTGCACTAATATTTATGAAAACTGCCCATATTTAGAAGGCGTTTATAATAGAGCCATTACTTTATTTCAGTCTTTACATTCCAAAACAGACGATATTTATATTGTAGTGGATGTAAATGATTTTGCAGACGGTGAAACTTTTAAACACAAATTGAATATCTTTTCTAAGTATGTAAAAGAGAAGTCTGATTTGTTTAAGTTACAGAAAAATACAATCCCTTATGTTTTTCCAGAAGATGATGAAGATGGATTGTATAAAACACATAGATTTACTTTGAAATGTAAAGTTTCAGACTTGAAATACATTCCTATGCTAAAAGCAATTTGTAATCAAGATATGGGAATCAAACCGCGTATTTTTCATATGGTGTATTTCATAAATGTTAACAAGAATACTATATTTCACATTTATGATGATAGAGGTTGTGATGTATTAGCTATCTCTCCTAATACAATTAGGGATATGTATCATACATATAATGATTGGATATTAGATTACGATCGAAATAAAATCGATAAAATATTTAATTGAATGTAGTCTATTTTAAATGAGGGAAACACCATATGGGGTGTTTCCCTTTTATTAATATGAAAATCAACATTTAAAATTGACAGCACTTATTATAAAGGTAAAGGGATTTGATAATAATGTATTGAATTTGGGTAGAAACGGAAAAAGGAGATGAATAAATGACAACAATATATTTCGTTCGCCATGCCCATTCTACCTATACAAAAGAAGAACGGGAGCGACCTTTATCTGAAAAAGGACAATTGGATGCAGAAAACGTTACAAGCTTATTAAAAGATGCACATATTGATGTAGTGATTTCTAGCCCGTACAAAAGAGCAATTCAAACTGTACAAGGAATTGCGAATACATATGATGTATCGATACAAATAGAAGAAGATTTACGAGAAAGGTTATTAAGTTCAGAGTCAGTAACAGATTTTAATGATGCAGTCCAAAAGGTGTGGGAAGATTGGGATTTTGCACACGAAGGCGGAGAATCGAATGATGTAGCGCAAAGGCGTGCTGTAATATGTATGCAAAATATATTAAAAAAATATAAAGATAAGAATATTGTAATAGGAACTCATGGGAATATTATGGTATTACTCATGAACTATTTTGATTCAAAATATGATTTTCGATTTTGGAAAACAATTCGTATGCCTGATATATTTAAGTTGAATTTTCATAATGAAGATTTAGTTTCTGCCGAAAGGATAGAGAATACGGGTCATCAGATAAATAATTTGTAAAAGTTTATCAAAAAAAGAGGAAAGAGAGATGTTATTGTAGAAGTATGACTTTGTAACATAAAAAATATATGTTAAAGGAGGCTGTTTACATGTTTGAGAAAGAGAAAGAAGGGCTTATTGAAGTTCACAACGTATATGAAATTGCACCAGCAGATGGAACAATTATAGGAATGGCAACGGAAGAAGAAATGGAAATTGCTGCTGAGCTAGAGCTGCAGTACTATGCCCATTCTCGTTTGTTAGAAACAAATATTCAGTTAGACGGTTCCTCCTACAAAGAGTTACTTCAGGAGTTCCAGGAGTACGAAAGAAAATCAATGAGCTTTTGGCGAGCAATACATAAGCGTTTAGCTGTGCCATGGGCATGGGTATTACGTATTGACGTTGCGAATGGTCCTATATATGTAAGTAATGGGAATGCGTATTACGAAGAAATCGATGATGAAGAAGATTATGAATAGATAAGTAAGGAAGCAGCTTTAGTTGCTTCCTTTTTTTATTTTTAGGGAGTGAACAGCCCCAATAATAATATCTGGTCGATCATTTTCTATTCCGTGACCAGCATGTTCGGCAAGTATATATTGGCTGTTTATTGAGAGTTGTAATTGTTCATGAATCAGTTCTTGCCACATTGCTTCAAGTTGTGTCGCTTCCTCTTTTTGCATGCTGCCCTCAGTCAACTGAGTAATAGAATATTGAGGGTCTCTACCGATAACGATTAATGGTACTTCTAATGTTTTATAGAGTTCTTTTATTGAGCGAGCACAATTTTTCCACTCCGATAGTTCAGAAGCTGTGGCTTTATATAATGTAGGAGAGGTAGAAAATTCAATTTGCTGTCTTGATTGATCGGCTAGCATAGGCTTTAGTTCATTATAAAGCATGTGTACATCCATTTTGGAATATGTATTATATTTTTGAAGCCACATATCATCAGAATCAGTTTGATCAGAAATTGGTAAATAAAGTTCATCTAATCGGTGTAAGTTCATGGAAGTAGAATCAACTAAAATAAGTGCTTGCAACTTATCTTCATGTAACATCGCAAAATGTTGTGCGCATAGGCCTCCATAGGAATGACCGATTAGAATGATTGGGTCGTGAATATCTAGTTTTTGTAGTAACATATGTAGTTCTTGTGTCGCTTGTCTTGTAGTACGTGAATGATTCCCTAGTTCGCTTTTTCCGTAACCTGGGCGATGGTATGAAACGACTGTAAAGTGTTGTGAAAGCTTTTCTATAATAGGAAACCAATCATAAAATGAGCAAGTCATTCCGGTCTGAATAACTAAAGTTTGTGTACTACATCCTTTTATATATACTTCTATAGTTTGCCCCAATACCTCTACAAATTTATAAATAGTAAACCCTCCTAACTAAGCTTGAAATAATTTTTGACAAGCGAAAACAATACACCAAACACCTATACCGAATAGGACAGATGTACTAAGTGAAAACGAGTTTTTTAAACCGATATAAACGATAAATAATAGTAGTGCTGATGCAGGAAATCCATATAATACACCTATAGCAAATTGACTTAATTCTTGTTTGTTCCCGCCTTCGAAAGAAATCCAAAATAGGCTCAGTAAACTTACGAGAGGAAGGGCAGCAATAAACCCGCCAATCGTACTATAATGTTTAGCGACTTCAGTAATAACACCAATAATAAGTGCCGAAACGATTACTTTAACGAGGAAATGCATACTTTGCCTCCTTCGCTAATAACGAAAAAGCTTTTTCGATTAATTGTTGTTCTTCTTTCGATAACTGCGATTCTAATATTTTTATCTTTTCTTTATCTAGTAAAGTATGCTTTTCTAATACTTCAATGCCTTCTTTCGTTAAAGTAAGGTTCACAACTCTTTCATCTTGTTTGTTTCTTTCTTTCATGATAAAACCTTTTTGAATAAGGCGCTTTACGTGTTCAGATGCTGTGTTATGAGAGAGAGAAAGCTCAGTAGCGACTTTTCCAATTGTTATATCTTTCTCACGAGAAACGATTTGTAAAATACGAATGGCTTGGTGAGAAAGATTGTCTTCATATTCATATCGTAAGTGATAATAAATGTTCTCCCAATGCTGATTGATGTCTTTCATAATAATAAATCCTCCTGTTTTTATATCGTATAATAAGATATATTCGTTAATATAGAAATAAAATCCTTTTATTTGGATAAAAAATGTTGAAAAAGTTTATTTTTATTGAAATATAAGGTAATCTATGTGTAAAGGTATACATTTAGCAAGAGAGAGGATGATAGCTGTGAATACATTCAAATGGATGAGTCATGAACAGATGTATGTAGATGAAATACATGTTGAAAAATGTGGTCCTCTTTCAGTCGGCGTATATGGGGGGAATCAAGAGAGTGATGCATATGAACGAGGAGATGCGGTGCTTGCTTGGTGGGATCCTGAATTACAATTTGAATTTGTTATGATTTTTGATACACACCACAAAACAAAAAATATAGATTATATAATAGAAGCAATTTCAGAAAGAAAAGAGAAACTAAACGAGTTATTTTCCTACCCGATACATTTAGCTTTTCATCATACACATATGTACTTATTAGCATTATTTACAGATGAGCTGTTTATTGAAAAATGTGATCAAGATGATGAGGAACTCGCATGTTTAATATGTTTGCGAAAAGGTGAATTTTTATATTGGTTATCAGTTGGTAATTGTTTCGCATATTTATTCCATTCTGAGAAAACGAAGAATGGGAAAGGGCGATTAAATAAACGGAAGAATTACGAATATATCGGTAGGAAAAATATTTTTGCAGCAAATACACCTTGCTTTACGTCAGGTGTAAGAGGATTAGAAAAAGGAATGAATCACATTGTAATGGCAACGGACGGTATTTTAGAGTGTGATAAACGAAGGTTTGATGATGATCAATCTTTAGTAGAAATATTGCACGACGGAAGTTGCTTACAGATTGAACCAGTATTAACAAATGTACTGCAGTGGAAAGGGAGAGATTGTGCCACAATTATTGGATGGTCCATTGATACTGATAACAAACAATGTGCTAATTAATAAAAAAGAAGTTCAAGGTTTTTATCCTTGAACTTCTTTTTGTTAAGCGATATGGATGTGATACGTTTTTAACCACTCATTTACTTGTAGCATGTATTCCATAGCACTTCTTGCTTCGAAATTGTTAATTTCTTTATTACTTTGATCGGCAATGGCAAGTAATGTGGAATGATTAATAAGTGAGAAAATAGGATTGTTTTTATTACTGCACATGTCGAGTGATAAATGACGAATTGTTTGTAAATAATGTGGGTCTTGTGAAGTTGGATACGCACTTTTTCTTCTATTGCGTACATCGTCAGGTAAAGCAGGTTTCAGTGCTCTACGTAAAATGCCTTTTTCAATATTATCAATGCTTTTTATGTTGAAAGGAACGTTCCATAAATATTCAACTAATCGATAATCGCAAAACGGTACACGAACTTCAAATCCTACAGCCATACTCATACGGTCTTTACGGTCAAGTAAGAACGGAAGAAATCTCGTTAAAAATAAATAAAACATTTGACGTTGTTTCGCGGATTTTTTACTTTCACCTTCAAGAGTAGGTACTTCAAGTATCGCTTCTTGGAATCGTGCATCAATATAGTTTTCTAGATTACATTGGTTACTTACTTCATGTAGTAGAAGAGGAGATGTATTTTTCCAATTTGTTAGCCAAGGAAATTTATCTACATATAGTAATTCTTCTTGATGAAACCAAGGATATCCACCGAATACTTCATCAGCAGATTCGCCCGATAAAGCTACGGTCGCATCTTTTTTCATTTCGCAAAATAGTAAATATAGTGAAGTTTCCATTTCACCAGCACTCGGTAAATCTTTTGCACGGAGGGGAACGAATAAGTGATTTGCTAATTCTTCAGCATTCACAATAATATCATGATGAGATGTCCCTACATGTTCAGAAACGCGTTTTACCCAAGGAGCGTCTAAACCTGTGCGAGCAAAGGTCAGCTCGAAATCTTTTGCACTATTTACAAAGTCAACGGAATACGTATGAAGTGTTTTATTTTCAGCAGCAAATTCTTTCCCCGCTAGTGCAGTAATACCGCTAGAATCTAATCCCCCTGATAACATGCAAACGAGAGGGACATCGGCAATTAATTGTCTTTTTACTGTATCTTGTAAAATAGATAAAATATGCGATGATGTATCTTCTATAGAATCTGTATGGGTCTTACTTTCTAAATTCCAATACTTCGTAACTACTTTTTTATGACGTGTAAACGTTATACAATGTCCAGCACGCACTTCTTGAATATGTTTAAAGACGCCACATCCTGGAGTTCGAAATAGCCCTAATCCAAATATTTCATTTATGCCATTCGCATCAATTTCAGCAGGAACAGATGGATGAGCTAATAATGCTTTAATTTCAGATCCGAAAATAATACTGTCATTTCTTTCTGTATAAAAGAGCGGTTTTACACCTAAATGATCACGTGCTAAAAACAGTTGTTGCTTCTGATCATCCCATAAGGCGAAAGCGAAAATGCCGTTTAAATGTTGCACGCAGTCTTCTTTCCATTCTAAATAAGCATGTAGTAACACTTCTGTATCTGAATGCGTTTCAAATGTATGACCACATTTCCTTAGTTGTTCTCTCAGCTCACGGAAATTATAAATTTCTCCATTATAAGTAAGAGCATACGTATAATCACCAGCACGAAATGTCTTCGGCTGTGTCCCACCTTCTGGATCAATTACAATTAAACGGCGGTGTGCAAAAGCCGCGCGAGGTGAAAACCAAAATCCTTCAGCATCAGGACCGCGATGCTGAATACGATTTGCCATCTTTTCTAAAATACCATGCTCATTGGAAAGATCCTTATTCCAATTTACCCAACCTGTAATTCCACACATACACATCTCATCTCCTAATTTTAAAAAGTAGATTAATGAAATAAAGTGAAACTTTAATCAGTGGGGGCCAGCCCCCCACTGATTATTAGTTGAACCAATCGGGCTTTTACGGGCAGTTATCTCTCACCTAACTTCTTCGCATTCGCACAATTTTGAGGTGGGATTTACTGCCCGTTAATGTGGGGTAAAATGTACACTAAGTTAAAGAGTGACTATGTGAATAGTATACTACGTGAATTAAATTGTAGACTTGAGAAAAATTTCTTTGAATGCATAGTTATGTGAGACAATAACTAAGGGAAAGTATGCCATTACATACAAAAAATAATTAAAAGATGAGAGAAAATATTTTTTTAGACGTTATATAGGGTGTAAAAGCTTTTACAAAAAATAAGGGGAATCGCTACATGAAATCAAATGAGAAAAATTATATAAAAAGATTACAGCGACAAAAAGAAGATGCGCTAGAATTTGTTGTTGATACATATTTACCACTCATAAAGGGCATCACGCACAAAGTTCTTTTTCCAGTTCAAAATGATGGGTTGATAGAGGAATGTGTAAATGATATTTTCCTATCCATTTGGAATAACGCAAATAAGTTTCATGGAGAGCCGAGTGATTTTAAAAAATGGATTGCAGCAATTGCGAAGTTTAAAGCAATTGATTATTACCGGAAGGCAACTAAAAAAGTAGAAATTATTTCGGATGAGTTTCATATTAGTACGGAAAAGTCAGCGGAAGACGAATTAATCATTATGGAAGATAGAGAAGAATTATTGAAGCTTATTAATCAATTAGAGCCGCTAGATCAAAAAGTGTTCATTATGAAATATCTTCTTGGTATGAAGACAGAAGAAATAGGAGACAAGTTAGGGTTAACTCGGGCAGCGATAGATAATCGTGTGTATCGTGGAAAAAAGAAACTACAACAAAATGCTACGAATATTAGTTTTGGAGGTAGTGTAATATGAAAGACATTTATGAACTATTAAATGATATTGATATAGATGAAAAAGAACTTGAGGAAATTGAGGCTTCTGAAATTGAAAAAGAAAAAGTGAAGCGTAATGTAAAACAATCGATACGAACGAAGAAAAAGATGAAAAGTTGGAAAAAAGGTGTTGCTGCTGCATCAATTTTAGTAGGATTATCGGTCGCAACTCTTGGTATTGGTTTTCCTACATATGCCGGGGGATTGCCAATAGTAGGTGACATATTCCGATTTTTAGATAATGGTAGAACAGGGTTATATGAAAATTATAAAGAGTTTTCGACTGAATTGAATATGACGCGGGAGAGTAATGGAGTTAAGGTTACAATTAATGATGTAATTTCTGATGGAAGAACATTATCTATAACGTATTCACTGGAAAGTGAGCAAGACTTAGGGGATGATCCTATCATATTAGGCGGGTTGGATATAATGGACGCTCATGGTAGTTCAGGAAGTGGGAAAATGACTAAAGTTACTGAAAAAAAGTATGTAGGTATGGTAACAACGACGCACCATGATAGTAATAAAAAGGACAAAGTAAACTTTAGATGGAATATAGAGGGAATAGAGATACCAGATAGGAAAAAATCAATACAAGGTCATTGGAATTTCGCGTTAACTGTAAAATCAATGGATAGTAAAGAGAGAACAATTGGTGGAAGTTCGGAAAAAGAAGGTATAAAAGCAAATATGGAAAAGGTCGCAATGTCGCCGGTTTCATTTATTCTTTATTACAATCAAGAAGTTTCTAAGGGTGCGAGGAAAGAATGGGATAGTGTAGATGTTGAATTGACGGTTAAGGATGATTTAGGGAATGATTATTCGGGTGAAGGAAATGGGGGAAGTGGCAACGATCCTTACAATATTCGATGGAGTGCTACATTCCAAAAGTTAAACGAAAATGCAACAAAGCTTATCGTTACACCTCGTGTACACTTACGAGTTCATACACCTGAAAATCATGGTGGAGTAGAGTATGTTAATGGGAAAGAGAAAAAAATTGAAGTGCCGAATAAAGAGGCGAAAAAGAAAGATATTGTTTTAGATGATATCGTTATTGATTTAAAGAAATAAAAGAGAGACTGCCTAAAACCATTTAGGCAGTCTCTTTTTCGTTAAGAACTAGTAACGAGTAGTGCATGCGGGTGCTGCGTTTTATATTCATCTTTCCACGGAATGTTTAGTTGTTCCCACGATTCGCCGCTATCATTGGATTGAAAGACGCCATTGTTATTTAACGTGTAGAACGTATGTGGTTCGGCTTCGTTTGTAGCAAACATCGAAATGACTGTACCGATTGCAGATGGTAGTCCTTGCTGTACTTGCTGGAACGGAGTGTCTTTCGTTTTACGATAAATATAAGATTCATAAGGAATACGGTGATGAGCGAGATCTGCACTCGGTGCGGCAGAAACGAGAATTGTATTACAATCAGCTGGATCGATAGCCATGCTATATAAATAATGATGTTCAAGTCCATCACTACATGAAATCCAGCTGTTTCCACTGTTATAACTTTCAAGATATGCGCGATCAGGTCCGCCCATAAAGCCGTCACCACATGATGCATAAAGGCGATTTGGGACTTCAGGGTGCATAAGTAATTGATGAGCATCGATAGGAGCACCGAATTTTTTATCAATCCATGTATGCCCTTTATCGTTACTTTGAATAACAGCACCAGCTTCGATTGAAACGTGGATTGTATTTGGATTGTTTGGATCAACTGTAATCCAGCGTACGTGATGGGTAAAAGGTCTAGGCGGAAAAGCCCACGTATAAGAAGATAATAATGATTTCATATTTTTCAGTTCTGTCCACGTTTCACCACCATTTTCTGAACGGAATAAAGCGCTCGGTTCTGTGCCGACATAAACGACGCCATAGCCGTTAACTTGTTCATTCGGGCTTATCGTAATGGAAGTGATCGAAGAATGTAAAATACCATCTTCTTTTGGAAAATCAAAGTAACGATACGAATCTCCAATTGGCCTCCATGAATCTCCACTATCGTCACTTAACCAGAGACCTCGTCCAAATGTGCCGCAATAGACACGATTCTTTTGAAATGGATCAACAGCGATACAGGTAGGTTGCATATTTTGTAAGTGATACGCTGCTTCATAGTTACCATATCGTTCTTTTACTACAACAAGTTCACGTTCCATACAGAGAAATAGTCGTTTCAATTCAATAACCTCCTTCAAATTTCTTTCATTAGTAAACAATATGAAGCTGAGAAAGAAGTAGTCTTATTTTTTGTTGAGAAAAAGGACTTGTTTGAAAAGTATCGAAGTGTGTATACAGAGGAAGCGGGATAAAGATAGGGAATTTGTTTCATACTAACATACAGATATTGCACTTAAAGGAGCATTTTGTATGGGACATTCGCATGATCATGGGCATTCTAAAAATAAAAAAGCGTTACTACTTGCATTCTTACTAACAACCAGTTTTATGATTGCTGAAGTTATTGGGGGATTTGTAACAAATAGCTTAGCACTACTATCTGACGCGGGGCATATGCTAAGTGATGCAGTATCTTTAGCTTTAAGTTTACTTGCGTTTAAACTCGGAGAAAAAACAGCAACAACTGCGAAAACATATGGATATAAGCGAGTCGAAATGTTAGCGGCATTATGTAACGGTGTCGTCCTTATTGTCATTTCAATATACATTTTTATTGAAGCAATTCGCCGTTTTAAAGAGCCAGTTGAGATTGCTAGTAATGGGATGCTTATTATTGCTGTACTTGGTCTACTTATTAATATTTTATCAGCTTGGATATTAATGAGAGGCGGAGATGTAAAGGGGAATTTGAATTTAAGAAGTGCTTTCTTACACGTATTAGGTGATCTATTAGGATCAGTTGGAGCGATTATTGCTGCGTTACTTATTAAATTTTTCGGATGGACTGCTGCAGATGCGATTGCTAGTATTCTTGTGTCTATTTTAGTCATTATTAGTGGATGGCGTGTAACACGTGATACGGTCCATATATTAATGGAAGGTGCACCAAAGCACATAAATATTGAAGAGGTAAAAAGTACATTGTTAAATATTACGGTTGTAAAAGAAGTTCATGATTTGCACATATGGTCTGTCACATCGGATTTTCAAGTATTAACTTGCCACTTGATTATTAAAGGAAATGAAACACAAAGTGTATTAAAAGAGGCTACGGAAGTATTAAAAGAGAAGTTTCATGTAGAACATGTCACCATTCAAGTAGAAATAGATGGTGAATTTCATCATAGTGAGACAACTTGCAAAGTATGAAAGAAAAAGGATAAGAAAAAGTGTCATAACATTTTTCGCGCGGCATACATATATATAATGTGGCCACAAATACTTTGTAAGGTAAATATTTCATGAAATTACTTTACTTATAAAGAGTCATCTTTTATAATCAAAAGTGGTAATTGATAAAGATTATCATTTTCAATAATCGTAGAAAGGAGTTTTTTTAAAAGATGAGTAGTCAACTCCGTTTTGCTGTTGAAAATCGTAAGAGGCATTTAATTGATGAGTTAATTGGAGCAGGTGTGTTTAAAATTCGCGACCGACAATTATACGAGCTGTCTTTAGAGGAATTGGAAAAAGAATACGAAGATATGGAAGATTATGCAGATATTCAGGCATAACTATATAGATTAGTAAAAAGGGAGCTGGTTACGATTTTATGTAGCCAGCTCTCTTTCTATTTCGTAGAAATTATTTTTTGTATTTCTTTCATTGGACGGAGCCAGTTTTGAGTCATCATTTGTTCCATTTGTTTTTCATCCTGCTTCTGCAGTGCTTGAATGATAGCGTGATGTTCATCAATAGATTGACTTGCTGGAACAAAGTTTTGGAAAAATAAATATTCAAGGCGTAAAACGTGAAGTTGCATATTTTCTAGAAAGGGTTCAATATATTGATTTTTAGCAATAGAAGAAATTGCATTGTGAAATTGTATATCTAATTCTAAAGCTTGTTTTGCGTTTTTTTTCTCTATAGAGTACTGAAAATCATTATTTATTTCAGAAAGTAGTTTCAAATCAGCTTCTGTAGTGTGTTGAAGTGCTTGCTTACCTATAATAGAGTGAAGACCAGCCATCGTTTCATAAATAGTAGGTATGTCGTCTAACTTAATAGGAGCAATTTTTGTTTTTTGCCCAGGTACCATTTCCACTAATCCAGAAAGCTCTAATATTTGAAGGGCTTCTCTTACAGGTGTTCTACTTACTCCTAGTGCTTCAGCCAATTCCCCATCATTAATTTTTTCATCGGGCTTCAGTACACCTTCAATAATCCAATCTTGTAGTTGATTTAAAACAAGTGATTTTGCTGAAACTCTTCCTTGTTTTTTATAATTTTGAGGGACAGGCATAGTGAATTCAATCCTTTCATTGTATATTTTCCTTTTTCGCAGTAACAAGCTTTAATTTTTGTTTCCCTTCATCCGGTTTTTGGCTTAAGATAAGCACCATTACAATGACACAAAAAGCACCTACTAACTGAAAAGATTGAAATGGCACGTGCAATATAAGTACAGAAGAAATAATAGCTGCGAGTGGTTCTGTACAACCGAATAATGTCGTTTCTTTCGGAGTCAAGTATCGTATGCTGTCTAAGTATAAATAAAAAGCAATAAGTGTTCCGAAAATGACGACAAATGTGATGAGCGGTAGGGTACTGAGTTTTACATATTTCATAGTTGATAATAAAATAAATTCTTTCGTAGAAATAAAGTGTACAATCGTTACACCAATACCCCCAATAATCATGCCCCATCCAACGATAACAGAGGAAGACCATCTTTCTAGTAATCCCTTTGAATATAAACTATAAAAAGCGAGAGATAATCCAGATAAAATCCCCCAAATAATAGCTGGTGTAGAAACAGCTAAGTTATGCACAGACCCGTTTGTTAGTAAGAGGAAAGTACCTACTAATGAAAGGGTAATTGAAATAAAATCAATTTTTGATGGACGAACGTTCCATTTGAAAAGTAAGTATACAGTGATAAATATAGGAGCTAAATATTGTAATAATGTTGCAACGGCGGCATTTCCTTCTTTAATAGAAGCAAAATACGTATACTGTACAGCAAGCATACCGAATAAACCAAACAATATCATTTTATAAGCATCAGATTTTTGTTTCCAAATGCCGAATATTTCTTTTTTGCTTGTTCCGAATGATGCAATAATGAGTAAGATAATGCCAGATATAAGTAATCGGATTGTAACTAACCATTCAGTAGAAATATTGTCATATTGAAAAAGTTGTTGTGCAGCTGTTCCGGACAAGCCCCATAAACAAGCACCGATGACAACCATAATGATTCCTTTTAAACGATTTGGATCCATCATGTATAGAGTCCTCCTTTCAGAAAATATATTGTATACAATATGCAATATATCACGAAATGAATAAAAAATAAACTGAAATTTCTGTGTTGTATGGTGGAGATTTGAATAGTTCCAGTTATATTTACGATACAAGCGAGTAGGTTAAATAAAGAGAGATAAAATTATAAAATTAAATCATAATCAACAGGATAAAAAAATAAAGATAAGAGTAATTTGGTTTGTTAAAAATATGTGTAGAAGGAGATACGCGATGAACTGGGTTACTCATAAACCAACATTTGAATTTGATAATTTTAGTCCATTTATTCGTGCGAATACTGCGTGGCTTGGGCATTTGGAGTTCGCATACGATTTAGTAAGATTTGAAAAACCAGAAATATTAGTTGAGCTAGGTACACATCTAGGCGCTTCTTTTTTCAGTTTTTGTCAAGGGGTAAAGGATGGGGGATTATCTACAAAATGTTTTGCTGTAGATACTTGGACTGGAGACGGGCATACAGGTCCATATGGAGAAGGTGTTTTCCAAATCGTAGATAAAGTGGTGAAAATGAGCTATCCCAATATAGGTAATTTAATTAAATCTACTTTTGATGAGGCTGTTGATCAATTTCAAGATGGAACGATAAATTTGTTGCATATTGATGGCTATCATACGTATGAAGCAGTTTCTCATGATTATAAAACATGGTTACCGAAACTTGCGAATAACGGTATTGTGTTATTTCATGATATTGAGGTGAAAGATCGAAACTTCGGCGTGTATAAGTTTTGGGATGAAGTCACAGCAAAGCACCCTCATTTTCAGTTCCAGCATTCATATGGACTCGGCGTATTATTTCCGAAAGGTTGTAGCGATAAGTTTATGGAAATACTTAAAAATAAAGAAGAAATACAAAATATGTATAAATAAAAGTGGAGCATGCATCATTTGAATGATGCGTGCTTTTTTGTGTGGGGAATAATGATATTCCTTTAAACGGTGAGGATAATAGTAAAAAGTTTTATGTTGGCAAATATTAAAAAAGTTACTCTTTGATTGTTAAATATAAAAAATGTAACATTTTTTATATTTTCCATTGCGAAAAGTAGCATCTACTTTTACAATAGAAAAGGTGTCCAATATATTATACTGGAAAAATAAATCGAAATAATATGAAAATTTTGTTTTGTCTTCGCTAATTGTATATTACATACATGTAAGACGACACACGTCATGTTATCGACTTGTAAGGAGAGAAAAAAATGAAAAGTGTAAGATTACCATCGATGCTAGAAATCATAGTTCTTTTATTATTATTTCTTGCTGTTGTCTTTTCCTTCCAAACGATTTTTGATCTCCCAATTCAATTAGCGCTATTTATTTCATGGTTTTTAGTAATTGCGCTTGGATTAAGATTAGGATTTCGTTATCAAGAATTGCAAGATGCAATTACAAAAGGGATTTCTAACGGATTAGAAGCAATACTCATTTTAGTTGCAGTAGGTGCTTTAATTGGAACATGGATTGCTGGTGGGATAGTACCAACATTAATTTATTATGGATTAGAATTTATTCACCCTAGTATATTCCTATTAGCAACATTAATTATTTGTTCGATCACTTCTATCGCAACAGGAACATCTTGGGGAACGGTAGGAACAGCAGGTATTGCTATGATGGCGATTGGTGAAGGTCTTGGGTTACCATTACCACTTGTTGCTGGTGCAGTTCTTTCAGGTGCTTATTTCGGGGATAAATTATCGCCACTTTCTGATAGTACAGTACTTGCAGCATCTATGGCAAAAGTAGATGTTATTGCACACGTACGAGCTATGCTTGTATTAGACGTTCCAGCGTATATTATTACTAGCATTATGTTTACTGTAGCTGGTTGGATGTATGGCGGAGATAACGTAGATTTAAATCGAGTAGAATTTTTAAAGGAATCATTATTAAAACACTTTGATATTAAAATATGGATGTTAGTTCCGGCGATTATTGTTATTGTCCTATTAGCAATGAAGAAGCCTTCTATGCCTACAATTGCAATGGGAGCTTTACTTGGCGCAATTTGGGCAACTGTTTTCCAAGGAATGCACTTTGGAGACGCAATTGGAACAGCATATAACGGATTCTCAATTCAATCAGGCGTTGAGTTTGTCGATAAGTTATTAAACCGTGGCGGAATTAACGGTATGCTCGGTTCAGTAGCCGTAATTATTTTCGGTTTAGGGTTTGGTGGATTACTTGAAAAATTAGGTGTTTTAAAAGTAATCGTATCAAAATTCGAAAAGAAATTAAATTCTGCTGGTAATGTAACATTATCTACATTAATCGTTGCATTTTTAGCGAACATATTTGGATGTGCGATGTACGTATCACTTATTTTAACACCGAAAATTATGCAAGAAAGTTATGATAAACTAAAAATCGACCGCCGCGTATTAGCGCGTAACTCAGAAGTAGGTGGAACATTAACTTCAGGTATGGTTCCATGGTCGGATAACGGTATTTTTATGGCTGGTATTTTAGGTGTTGCGACGATATCATACATTCCATTTATGTGGTTAAGCTTCGTATCGTTAATTTTAGCAGTTATTTACGGATATACAGGCAAGTTCATTTGGTATGTAGATGATGCTGAAAAAGGAAAAGAAGCGTCATAAATAAAAAATCACCTTCTACGTGTTGTAGAAGGTGATTTTTTATTTTCTAATAGGGGTCGAAGAAGTTATCTCGTCCTCATATTTAGCAATTTTTTGTTGTATCTTTTTTAAATTTTTTTCAGTGTCTTGAATGAGTTGTAAGACATTAGTTTCTTGTTGTTTCATTAATTCCAATCGTTGAAGGATAGTAGATTCTCCTTCCATAGACCAGTCGATAAATTGTTTTATTCTTAGAATCGGCATACTGGTATTTTTTAAACATAAAATCATTTCTAAATATTTCAGTGCTTCTTCGTCAAAAACTCGATCCCCTTTTTCATTTCTTTTAAGAAAAGGGAACAGTCCTTGTTTATCGTAATAACGTATTTGAGAAATAGTTAAGTGTTGCATTTTGGCGACTTGCCCAATTGTATAATACATATCATTCATCCTTTTATTACCAAGGTATAATGCCATCTTTATTTAGTATTTTACCATTATAGTTTGTTTCACTTACTGCATATTTAATAATAATTTTAGCACTTTCATTGGTCGTATGGCCACCTGGGGAGTTACCATTAAGATCAGTAGTTGTAAAACTGGGAGTTACTCCAAAAATTTCTGGGCCGTTCGTACTAAATTCTTTACTAAAAGCTAATGTTAAAGCGTTAATAGCTGTTTTTGAAGAATTATACCCTAACGCATTAATTGGATGTGTTTCACCATTAGCAAACAGTGTTAAGGAAGCCATGTCAGTTGTTATATTGATAATTTTACTGTTGTTTGATTTCTTTAATAATGGTAAAAAGGCTTGCACCATTTGGAATGTTCCAAAAAAGTTAACTTCAAATCCTTGACGTAAAGTTTCAATATTTAATTCACTAGGTAGCGTATTGAAGTCTAGTGCTATCCCTGCGTTATTGATTAATAAATCTAAGTGGTCAGTCGTTTCATGAATTTTCTTCATTGCTTCTTGAATGGATTGTGAACTTGAAATATCTACTTGAATATAGGAAACGTTTGATACATGTAAAGATTGTACAGCTTGTTGTCCAAGCTGTTTATTGCGAGCACCTAAAAATACGTGATAATCTTTTTCGGCTAATTGACGAACAAGTTCATATCCAATTCCTTTATTCGCACCTGTTATAAAAGCATACTTTTTCATATTGAATTCCTCCAGTAGTGTTATAGTAGGTTACAAAGGAAAGGATACAGCCTAAACTTAAGTTTAGGTCAAGAGGAATTTTTTTAAATAAATATAGAATATCTACATATAAGAGTGAGAATTCTTATCATTTAAGAGAAAGTCTGTTATTATAAGAGATGTAGGTATTATATTTTCAAGGGGATGAAAACATGGAGTACAGAATTGAAAGAGATACATTAGGAGAAATAAAAGTTCCAGCTGATAAATTATGGGCAGCACAAACACAACGTAGTAAAGAAAACTTCCCGATTGGAACAGAGCAAATGCCGCTTGAAATTGTAAAAGCATTTGCAATTTTAAAGAAGAGTGCAGCACTTACCAATCAAAAATTAGGAAAGTTATCAGAAGAAAAAGCAGAAGCAATTGTGACAGCAGCTGACGAAGTGATTGCAGGGAAATGGAATGAACATTTTCCACTTGTCGTATGGCAAACAGGCAGTGGTACACAGTCAAACATGAATGTGAATGAAGTAATTGCAAATCGTGGGAATCAAATTTTGAAAGAAAAGGGATCTGATGTACATATTCATCCGAACGATGACGTGAACATGTCTCAAAGTTCAAATGATACATTTCCAACGGCGCTTCATGTAGCATGTGTACTCGCAGTAGAAAATCACGTGTTACCAGCAATTACGAAATTAAAAGAAACGTTAGCAGAAAAAGTAATTGCATTTGAACATATTATAAAAATTGGTCGTACACATTTACAAGATGCGACACCGTTAACATTAGGACAAGAAATTAGTGGATGGCACCGTATGCTTGAAAAAACAGAGCGTATGATTGCAGAGAGCAATACATATATGAAAGAGCTTGCGATTGGTGGTACTGCAGTTGGAACAGGTATAAACGCCCATCCTAAATTTGGTGAGATGGTATCTGAGGAAATTAGCCAATTTACAGGTAAGCAATTTATGTCTGCACCAAATAAATTCCATGCATTAACGAGTCATGATGAAGTTGTATATACGCATGGGGCATTGAAAGCATTAGCAGCGGATTTAATGAAGATCGCTAACGATGTGCGCTGGCTGGCAAGTGGTCCACGTAGTGGGCTAGGAGAAATTATTATTCCAGCAAATGAGCCAGGAAGCTCTATTATGCCAGGTAAAGTAAATCCAACGCAAAGTGAAGCGTTAACGATGGTTGTAGCACAAGTGATGGGAAATGACGCAACAATCGGATTTGCAGCGAGCCAAGGCAATTTTGAGTTAAATGTATTTAAACCTGTTATTGCATATAACTTCTTACAATCTGCTCACTTATTAGCAGATGCAATTGTTTCATTTAATGATAATTGTGCAGTTGGTATTGAAGCAGATGAAGAAGTCATTAAAGAGAATGTGAATCGTTCATTAATGCTTGTTACAGCATTAAATCCGCATATCGGATATGAAAATGCAGCGAAAATTGCGAAGCATGCTCATAAAGAAGGGTTAACTTTAAAAGAAGCAGCATTGCAATCTGGACTACTAACAGAAGAGCAATTTGATGAAATTGTCGATCCGAAAAAAATGATTGCTCCGAAAGAGTAATAAAAACGCCAAGATTCTTTGTTTAGAATCTTGGTTTTTTTATTACTGTAAATGCCAAAATATATTATTTGTTAGCAGACATATTCAATATTTTCATATGTGGGCAGTTTTCTTTTAAAAGTGCAATGAATTTTTCTTCTTCTTGTGGTACGAAAGTTGTCACAGAGTCGAATAAATTATAATGGATTTCTAATTGCTGTCTAGTCCATTTCTTTGAATGAAGTTTTTTACCAGAGTATTTAATGTGGCGAATATCTTCAAAGGGAATTTCAGTACGTAGTATGAAACCATGTTTTACGAAAAGAGATGATTCCGTTACGTTGTAGTGAGAGAAATAGAATGAAGAAAGATTCACGATATTTAGCAGCATCATGAGGGTGAAAAAAATAGAATTTTCATTTTGGAAAAATAGTGAAATGAAAAAAATCATGATAAATAATGTAATAGAAATGACGTGAAATGGATTTTTTTTCGCTTTAAATTTCAAGTTAGTCACCTCGGTATACGTGTACTTTAACTAAATTAAATCATAACATCGTAATAAAACGTGTGAATATGCATAATTGCATATTCACACGTTTTATTATTCATGTAAAATTTCTTGATGGAATACATTCAAAAGAAGTTTTGTAATAGTGGAGTGGCATGAAGTGACTTACAAGAATAGAAAGATAGTGTTAGTCATAATTAGTTGTATGATGATTATGGGGAGTTGTGCTAATACATTTGTTGAAGATAGAAACCGAAAGCATACATTTGTACAAGTAAGTAAGGTTTTAGTTGAGACTGTAAATAGAATCTTTAAAAGATAAAGGTGTTTTCGTATACGGAAACACCTTTTTTGTAGTTAAAATTGAATGTACTTTCTCCCAATGTCCATATTCACTAATTGCATATGTATTTTGGGCAATTTGTTTAACAGTAAACCAAGGGTCGTGCAGAATAGTCATGTTTTGTTTCACATCCTATCGTAATTTATTTATTAAATACATTCGCTTTTTATTGCTTCATGTCCTTTATAAAGAATATATTATAGACATTTTTTATAAAAGTTTGCAAAATAGGTAAACGAAACATTGAAGTGTTTATTTCGTTTGTGTTAAGATGATGAAGTGATAATAGACGTTATTAAAATTTGTTTATTTTAAAACGGACATTTTAAAGGAGTGTTTAGTATGAGTGATATTTCAGAGAAGTTTTGGGATGCGTCGGTAGAGGAATTGAAAAAAGGGTATGTGTTTGATGAGGAAACGGAAGAGTATATTTGTTTAGCTTGTGGAGAAACGTTTATTAAGGGGGTTATTTATCAAGATAATCAAGTTTTGTATGAAGCAGAGAAGTTTGTACAATTGCATGTGCAAAACGAACATACGTCGATATTTGATTATTTATTAAATCTAGATAAGAAGTATACGGGTTTAACGGATTTGCAAAAGAAGATGGTTCAGTTTTTCCATATGGGGCTGAATGATAAAGAGATTGTGAAAGAGATGGATGGCGGAAGTACTTCAACCATCCGCAATCATCGGTTTACACTTCGAGAGAAAATGAAGCAAGCGAAAGTGTTTTTAGCGTTAATGGAACTGTCAGAAGAAAAATCAAAAGTACAAACGAAATTTGTACCCATTCATAGAACAGCAACGATGGTAGATGATCGTTACAATATTACAGAAGAAGAAAATGATGAAGTGTTAAAAACGCATTTTACAGAGGGATTAGATGGACCGCTTTCTAAATTTCCAAAAAAGCAAAAGCGTAAATTAATTATATTACGTCATTTAGTGACGAAGTTTGATAGTAATAAAAAGTACAATGAAAAAGAAGTAAATGCTATTATAGAAAGCGTATATCCGGATTTTGTAACTTTGAGAAGATATTTAATCGAATACGGGTTTTTAGATAGAACAGCTGATGGAAGCCAATATTGGGTGAAGTTATAATATAGGGACAAGAAAATGAATAGAAGCACATTGTTATAACAACTATACAAAGAGATAGAAGTTGAAAAACAGATTTTTAATAAAAGGAGAAATGAAATTTGAAACCACCTACAAATAACAATAAAGAAGGTGCGGAGTCACATAAGTTAGAAAGTGAGAGTAAACCGATTTGGAAATCGATGTCCATGTTTTTAGTACCGTTACTATTAAGTAATGTACTACAATCAGTTGGACAATTATTCGGTATGGTAGTAGTAGGAAGATGGCTTGGAGTGAATGATTTAGCGGCCATATCGGCATTCTTTCCTCTATTTTTCTTACTCGTTTCATTTGTAATTGGTATTGGTTCAGGTAGTTCTATTTTAATAGGTCAGGCATTTGGGGCAAAAAACGAAGATCGTTTAAAAGCGATTGTTGGTACGACGTTGACATTTACTTTTATTATTGGAGTTGTGTTAGCGATAGTAGGTAGTATTTTTGCAATGGATATTATGCGCCTTATGGGGACGCCAGAAAATATTATTGAAATAAGTGTACATTATGCACGTATTTTATTTATATCGATGCCAATCTTATTTTTATATTTCGCATACACAACGTTTATGAGAGGTACAGGAGATTCTAAAACGCCATTTTACTTTTTAATTGTAAGTACAGCGCTAAATATGATCTTATTACCAATCCTTATTTTTGGATGGTTAGGTGCTCCAAAATTAGATGTGTATGGAGCAGCCTATGCTTCTGTTATATCTACAGTTATTACGTTTATTGTCATGTTAGTGTATTTAAAGAAAAAAAATCACCCACTACAATTAGATAGTACGGTAAGGAAATATCTTCGAATGGATTGGGATTTATTAAAGCTATTGCTACGACTCGGTATTCCAGCGAGTATTAATATGATATTAGTTTCATTATCAGAAATTGCGGTAATCGCGTTTGTAAATCGTTACGGTTCGGATGCAACAGCAGCTTATGGCGTTGTGAACCAAGTTGCAAGTTATGTGCAAATGCCAGCAGTTAGTCTTGGTATTACAGTCTCCATTTTTGCTGCCCAATCAATTGGTGCGAATCAATTTGATCGATTGCAGAAAGTTGTGAAGGCCGGAATTATTATGAATTACGTCATCGGTGGTGTGCTAATATCTCTCATTTACTTGTTCTCAAGAGACATTCTATCACTATTTTTAACGAGTCAAACTACAATTGAAATTGCTCATAGCCTCGTTATGATTACATTATGGAGTTATTTAATTTTCGGGCATGCGCAAATTATTAGTGCAACAATGCGAGCAAGTGGTACAGTATTATGGCCAACTGTTATCGGCGTCGTATCAATATGGCTTGTAGAAGTACCTGTAGCGTATTACCTTTCTTACCATACAAGTCTTGGCATAGAAGGGATATGGATTGGGTACCCAGCAGCGTTTATTGTCAGTTTAATACTACAATATGCATATTATAAGCTTTCATGGCAGAAGAAACGAATTACACGATTAGTGAGTTAAATATTGAAAATGTCCCTAAGTTATTTTACTTAGGGACATTTTTGTAAAGGTATCTTTATAAATAGCTTTTTAAAGTAATATCAAAATGTTGTCTAATGAGTTTGTTATCACTCATATAAAACTCCCAAGCTTTTTCTGGTTCACCGATAATTTCAAAAGTTTCTTCTGTAATATATAAGGCACAATTATCCTCTAGAGCAATGCCTTCTATATTACCTTGATGATTTTGTAAAAAGGAATGGAAGGCGTTCATTCTATTTAATTGATTATAATGTGGACAAAATCTTTTGTTCACAATTCCCCAGCCGTTGCTCTCTATATAACCAGAACCTTCATAATCTGAGCGGATACTAGATGTGAACCAGCACATAGCACCAGCGCTACATCCCGCAATGAGTGTGCCTTTCTCAAGAGCCAATAGTAATTTTTCATCGAGTTTATGTTCTTTCCATTCTGTAACCATTTGAATATAGTTCCCGCCACCGAGATAAATTAAATCGGCAGACTGAATCATTTCGTCTATTTCATATTTAGAAGGTGTATCAGCTATAATACGTAAAATTTGTACGTCACAGTGTAATTGTTTTTCAAATGTGTTTAAAAATAATTTTATATAGCTTTCATCATCATGACTAGCTGTAGGAATGAATAATACTTTCGGATATTGTTTATTTGTTAATTCTATAAGTCGCTCATTAATAGGCGAGTGATTGGAATCTTGTAAATCACCGCCACCAATGACAGCTAATTTCATAGTAAAGCACCACCTAATCATTTTTGTTATATAAAAATTCGATAGAAGAGAGTTACATTCCTTCTGTGATGTAATGATTAAGTAGAAAATATAGTTTAAATATATCGGAATAGTAAAGCAAGGGCTGGTTATATTGGGAAATGAATTAGAAACAATTTATTAATATACAATACTTCATACTATTGTTTCAAAATATGGAAACAATATGTTTAAATGGATATAAAGAAGCATGTATTCATATTGAATGAGTGCTTATACTTTAAAAAGGAATCGGAAATAATAGAGATTTTACAAATGAGTTTTTACTTTTAATAGGAACTTGTATTACAATATGGTAAAATTATTTCAATATATTTATTTAATATAAAAATACAAAGAGGGAGCGTGAAAAAAGTGGATTTTCGATTCGAATTTACAACGAAGGTGAAAGAATACTTGGATGATGAGAAGGATGAAAAAATAATAAAAGATGGACATAGAGATATCATTTTTCAGTATTTATATCCGCTAGAGAGTGAAATTGGTATTTATAAAAATCCTAACTTTACTTTTTTTGCATCAGGAAGACGCTCGCATATCGTATTAGAAAACATTGAATTTAAAACAGAGGTAAATGTAAAAAGTAACATCATTGAAATTTCAAAAATAGTAGATAATGTCGTTATCCCGTTAGATACGATCGTAGCGAAAGATCGGGAATTATTTGCACTTGGGCGTAATGAGAAGTTTAGTGTACAAATATTAGAGCAGTATCTTTTTGATACATTTGGAGAAAAATTAGGTTTAAAATGAATGGAATAGCCTATGTATTTATAGGTAGTGAATTTTCGTATATATCATTTACGTTTGACCTTTCGTTTAATTTATACTACAATCCGTAGTGTGAAAGGAGCTATGCGATGTTTACTCAAAACTATAAGCTAAATGAGCAAGGGTTAAATCATTTCTTTGGACCGCTTGAAGCGAAAATTATGGAGATTGTTTGGTCTAGCGAAGGGATTACGATTAAAGAAGTGCAGCAGAAATTAAGTGAAGAATCACCTGTGAATTTTAACACTGTGATGACAGTTATGAACAGGTTAGTAGAGAAATTACACTTAGAAAAACAAACTGTGAAAAGAAGTGGCATATATCGTGCTGTACAGACAAAAGATGAATTCTTATCCAATCAAACGAAGAAAATGACACAGGAATTGATGGGGGAATTTGGAGATTTAGTTGTAAATCATATGCTAGATGAATTAGAGCAAGCTGATCCGAATTTAATAAAAAAATTAGAAGAAAAATTGAGTCAGTTAAAAAAAGAGGATTAATGAAATGAAATGGCAAATGCGTAAAATCGTATTGTTAGCAGGAATTGTTAGTATACTCTTTTTCAGTATGCTAGTGTATTACGTTACATATCCATTTCTGTTTCAAAATAAGATGTTCTTTCTTTCGAATTTTTGCTTGTTTCAATTAGAAAAACATATGAAGGAGTTATCGCTCATTCGTATTATAATCGCTGGATTTCTACTACTTACTGTGTTTATCGTGTGTAAAAGGATATGGCGACAATTTTTTTATAGTAAAAGATTACAAAAAGTACTTATCCCTTTCATCCGAAAAGGAAAGCAAATATATATATTGCCGACTGCGGAAGTTGCGGCATTTACAATTGGGCTATTTCGTCCGAAAGTTGTCATATCAGAAGGGATGATTCAAACATTTTCAGATGAAGAAATGGATGCAATTATTTTTCATGAAGAATATCATCAAAATAATCATGATCCGTTAAAATTATTTTGTTTTACGTTATTAGCAGAAGGAATGACGTACATACCAATCTTAAAAGGGTTGTTACAGCGGTATCACACGTATCAGGAGCTAGCTGCTGATAAATATGCGATGCAAAAAATGGAGTCTTCGTTTGAGTTAGGTAGCGCGTTATTAAAATTAATTAAAATAAAGGCAATGGAAAACCGATGTGTGACAGCTTCATTTGCAAAAACAGCAATAAATTTACGAATTGAGCAAGTGTTACATGAAAAAGTTGTTAAGCTTACTATTCCGTTACATACGAATTCGGTATATGTAACAGTAGGTTTATTCTGTATGTCGGTTGTACTGATTGTAGGAGAGTGCATATAGCCTCTTTTTTTAAGAATTAACACTACTTTATGTAGTGTTTTGGGAGGAAGAAAAGTGAAGAAACTAATTGCTATTATACTAGCCGGAGCACTAATTTGGGCCGGAGTTAATTTTTATAATGCAAAGAAAGAAGAAAAAGAAAGAAAAGCGAAACAAGCGGAATTACAGAAAACAGAAGTATTACCACAAGTAGGATTTAAAGCACCAGACATAACATTAAAAGGATTAGACGGGAAGCTGTATTCGTTAAATGATGCAAAAGGTAAACCATATCTTATTAATTTTTGGGCATCATGGTGTGGTCCATGTGAAATGGAGGCACCTGACTTAGTTCGTATGTATGATAAATATAAAAAGGATGTTGAAATCTTTGCGGTAAATGCAACAATAGGAGATCCAGTGCAAGAAGCGAGCGCTTTTGCGGATCGTCACGGATTTCAGTTTCCTGTTTTACTAGATATGGACGGAGTAGCTGGATTAGACTATAAAGTATTTTCTTTACCAACGACGTTTTTTGTTAATAAAGATGGAATTATTGTAGAGCAAGTACGAGGCGTATTACCTCCAGATCAATTAGAAGAGAAGTTTAAGAAATTAATTGAGAGTTAAAGAGGGGATTTTGTATTAATGGAGTGGATCGTGAGGTTACAACCTGTAGCTCTTATAATTGGAAGTCTATTTGGATTTATGTTGATGAAACGAAAGATGAAGAACGAAAGTGTACCATATGAAAAAATGATGGATGCAGTAACAAATGCTTTTCTAATCATTGTATTTGTATGGAAATTTGCACCGGCAATTATAAATCCAGTATGGGCTATTAGGTCGCCACTGCAAGCATTATTAGCTATAGGAAGTATGAAACATATTATAGTAGGATGTATAATTGCGAGTGTATACATTGTTTGGAAAAGTAAAAAGGAGCAATTTTCGCTTCGTATTTTACTTGATGCATTGCCTATTGGGTTTTGTATGAGTATTATTTTTTATTTTCTATTCCACCACAAAATAGGTGTACAAACGACACTGCCTTGGGGTGTGAAAATATATGAATCTAAATTTTTATATCATCCTATATTCGTATATGAGATCATCCTGGCTCTTTGTATAGTGGGCTTGTTATGGATGAAAAATGAAGGACTGGGAAATGGAAAGAATATAAGTGTTTTTCTAATAGTTGAGGGGTTTGCTCATATTACTATTTCGCTTGTTAGTGAACAGAATTCGGTTCTATTTGGTTTATCGATGCAGCAAATACTAAGTTTTTTTGTTATGAGTTTAGGGATTTTGTTCGTGCCGAAAAGATAAAAATAGCCATGTACGGAGGAATCCGCACGTGGCTATTTTTATTACATCTATTAAAAAATCGGCGGAGTAACAGAAAATAAAACAATGGCATTTTTCTCGAATTGATTTACCCATTTATGTTTTAAATAAGCGGGTATTTTTACGCTATCACCCGTTTCTAATATGTATTCTTCTTCATTTAAATGTAATGTGATTTTCCCTTCTAATACAAATGCTAATTCTTCACCTTTATGTTCTAGCACATTTTCTGATGAAGCTGTATTCGGCGGGACGGTCATAATTGCTGTTGCTAAATTTCCTGTGAAATCAGGTGATAGCATTTCATATGATAAATTATCGATAATCATTTTTTTGCGCTTATGAGAACGTACAATTAAATCGTCTGTATTTGTATCTTCAAGTAAAAAGCTAAATGTTGGAACATCAAGAGCTTTAGCGAGTACTTTTAATGTTTGGATAGAAGGGTTAGCAGATCCACGCTCAATTTGACTTAACATAGATGGTGTAATATCAGCCATCTTTGCAAGTTCTTTACTCGTTAAACCTTTTTCTTTTCTTTGTTTTTCAATTTTTTTACCAATATCTATATTTTCCATAATGAAAATCTCCTTACTAATTATTAAATTATATTTAAATAAATTAAATTAAAATTAACTAAAGTGGGTAATTTATGTTAAACTATATTAAAATTAATTTAATTATAATTTATTAAATCGCAAGCTACAAGGTGATGAGGAGGAAGAGGAATGAAGGAAATAGAGAAATTAAAAGGGGAATATCCACTATTAAATAAATTGATTGAAATAGAAGAAGTGTTTTGGGTGAATCCGAACATGGAAAAGTATGAAACGGCAATAAAAGATTCGCCACTCAGTGAAGAGAATGTAAAAGATGCGGAGGAGAGGTTAAAGCGTTTTGCATCATACATTGCGAAAGTTTTTCCTGAAACGAAAGACACAGGCGGTATTATAGAATCACCTTTAGTGAAGATACCTTCTATGAAACAGTCTTTAGAGAAAAATTACGAGCAACCTATATTAGGAGAATTATTATTAAAATGTGATAGTCATCTCCCGATATCAGGATCAATTAAAGCTAGAGGCGGCATTTATGAAGTGTTGAAACATGCTGAACAATTAGCTTTGCAGCAAGGTATGTTAACAGAAGAAGATGATTATTCCATTTTAGATAGTGATACATGTAGAGAGTTTTTTGCCAAATATTCAATTGCGGTCGGTTCAACAGGGAATTTAGGGCTAAGCATTGGGATTATGAGTGCGAAACTAGGTTTTAACGTAACGGTTCATATGTCAGCAGACGCGAAACAATGGAAAAAAGATTTATTAAGAAGTAAAGGTGTAAATGTTATTGAATATGAAGCTGATTATAGTAAAGCTGTAGAAGAAGGAAGAAGGCAAGCAGATGCTGATCCTAGCTGTTATTTTGTAGACGATGAAAACTCACATGATTTATTTTTAGGATACGCAGTAGCGGCATCGCGTTTACAAAAACAATTAGAAGAGTTAGAGATTGTAGTGGATGAAGAGCATCCTTTATTCGTTTATCTGCCATGCGGAGTAGGTGGCGGACCTGGCGGAGTCGCATTTGGTTTAAAGTTATTGTATAAAGACAACGTACACTGTTTCTTTGCAGAGCCAACACATTCTCCATGTATGTTAATCGGGTTAATGACAGGACTTCATGATAAAATCGCCGTTCAAGATATCGGAATTGATAATGTAACAGACGCGGATGGACTTGCGGTAGGAAGGCCATCTGGATTTGTTGGTAAAACGATGGAACCATTTTTGAGTGGGAATTACACAGTAAGCGATGAAGAGTTATATAGATTGTTAAAAGAACTAGCTGATACAGAGAATATTTATTTAGAACCTTCTGCATTAGCAGGTATGATAGGACCAGTAAAAGTATGTAAAGAAGATGCGTATTTACAAGAGCAACAGTTAATGGAGAAGATGAAAAAAGGTACTCATATTGTATGGGGAACGGGCGGTAGTATGGTTCCAGAAGATGTGATGAATGGGTATTATAAAACAGGTGAGGCATTAACAATATTAGAAAAATGAGGCTAGTTGTAGCCTCATTTTTTCATGTACATAAAAATCTTTGTTATTTTCACAATAGTTCTTTATAGTATAGATAAAGGATAACTAATATTGAATAAATACAACAAAAAAGCTTTATTTTACATAATAAGAGGATGTGTATACGATGTCATTACAGACTAAATATATAGCGGGTATTTCGCTTGGGGTTATGGGGGTAGGTTTTGCGGCTTCTATTCCTTTTCAAGGGTCGGTAGCTGGTGAGATTATTCAAGGTGGATTTGAAGCTGGGTTAGTTGGTGGACTTGCGGATTGGTTCGCAGTTACAGCATTATTCCGTCACCCGATGGGAATTCCAATTCCGCATACAGCTTTGTTACCGAAAAATCGTAAACGAGTAACGAAAGGGCTCATCAATACGTTAGAAAATGAGTGGCTAACGAAAGAAAGTATTACGAATAAAGTAAAAGAAATGCAATTAGCACAAATGGTGCTGCAAATTGCAGAGAGAGAAATGCAGTCTGATGCTGTGAAAAAAGGGATTGTAACGATTGCGGAGAAAGCGATTGTTTCAATAGATACTGAAAAATTAGCGGTTATTATTGAAAAAGAATTAAAAACGTATTTGCATACAATGAATACAAGTAACATTTTACAAGTGCTTGTTGATCAATTAGTAGTGCAAGAATATGATGAAAAGACACTTGATTACATATTAGTAAAAGTGAAAGACTGGACAGCGCAAGATGAAGCGCGTTACCAACTCGGAAGCTTAGGTATGAAGGCGATGGAAAATATAAAAGTAGATGGATTCTTGCAGTTTACTTTGAAATCATTTATGAATATTGTAGATGAAGATAAAATTGGCGGTATTTTGCAGAAGTTTATTATTAGTAATATTAGCAGCTTACAAGATGCTGATAATAGCACGAGACAACTTATATTAGCGAAAATTCGTCAAGAAATAATAAATGTAAAAGAAAATGAAGCTTTACTACAAGAATTAGAAAATTGGAAAGAAAAATGGATTGCCAATTGGAACGCTACTGACAAAATTAAAGAGATGCTGGAACAAGTGCAGCAAAAAGCAGTTGCCTTTGTAAACAATGAAGAATTTGCGGATAAGTATGTTATTCCATTTTTACAAAAACAAATGAATAAAATAAAAGATGACGAAGTGACTGTTCAAAAAATAGAAGATTGGTTACAAAAACAAGTTGTGAAGCTTGTTGAGAATAACCATTCGAAAATCGGAAAGCTTGTGCAAGAAAATCTTGATAAGTTAGATGATAAAACGTTAATTGAAATGATTGAAAATAACGTCGGTAAAGATTTGCAATGGATCCGAGTAAACGGAGCTGTTTGCGGATTTATGATTGGCTTAGTGTTAGAGGGAATTAAAGCGATTATATGAGAAAAACCTTCCGCAATTGCGGAAGGTTTTTTTATTTTTCAATAACGCTCATATTTAAATTGTAAGCTTTCTCAATATTTAACTTGTACGTTCCATTTCCAGTTTTAATCGAATTTTTATACCAATGTTCTTGCCCGTTGAATTCTGGATTTTCTTCTGAAGAATTATTTTCTTTTTTCGTTAAATCTTCTACTTGTTCCCAAGGTGTATTTCCGATAGCTTCTTTTTGGTTTGTTACTGCTGTTAAAGATACATCACTCTCTTTTGCAAGATGGACAGACACTCTTGAACTTTCTTGTACAAACCAATTATTTTGTAATTGACCTGGATAAAGGGATAGTTCGTTATTTGAAGCACGAACTTCTACATTTTTATTTTGTGGAAGAACGAGTGTCGGTTTGACCTGTGGTGCGGAATTCCATAACGTATGTTGAATTGGTAATGATTTTAAAGTGATATACATCGTTTCCCCGGCTGTTTGAACGGAAAGAAAATCTTCTTGTTTTAAATTAAGTTTTTCATTAGCTTTCGTCGTCATTTCATATGTTCCAAGAAGATGAATTTGATTTGTATCATTTCCCTCTATTGTTAGAGGGTGCTGCCCTGCATCCACTACAATTTTCTTTATAGATTCAGGTATATTAAGTTGTCCACTTGGAATATTACTCGTTTGGCGAGTAGTATGAATAGAATGACGAACCTCATCTAGTAATCCAGTTGATAATAAACAGTAAAAAGCAATGCCAACACTTCCTAAAACACCGATAAAGAAAATACTAAAAATATCATATTTAATAAATGATTGTTCCTTCTTAGAAAATAGAAGGTAAAGTAAAATTTCCGCGCCAAGTATAATAAGTAAAACAGGCCACCATGCTGTTAAGGAATCTAATACCTCAGTACCTTTTATAACTGAAAATAGTAAGAAGCAACCTAATGCAATAATAGAAAGCCCCATTGAAAATGTTCCAACGCGCCATGTTCTCATTCTTTCGTACCACCTTTATTTTCTTTATTTCCAAGTAACAATTTAAAGCCGCCACCAATTAAGAGGAGTGCAACGATAGATGTTTGGAAATAGCGATAATACAGCTCGCTAAGATGAATGTTAAATATAGTTGCGAAGTAATCATTCAAAATAGGAAGGACTGTTTGATCTAATAAATAATAACCACCGAGTGTAATTAATCCAATACCGATCCACCTTTGATGATTGATAAAATAATCAATGATAGGTTCATCATTTACACGTTCTTTTCCATATTTTGCAGTTTGTTGTAAAGCGTCAAAAAAGCTATAGAACCAAATGATGGGTACTAAAAATAAAAACGCTGAAAGTCTTAATAAGTCGAGTAAATATATTGAAAGTAAAAAGGTTGCCATAAGCTGAAGACCACGGCGCTGTAAGCCTAAATACATATGTCCTGCTCCAGGAAACATCGCTAAAATAGAAGCGAATGTTTTACTTTTTTTTCCTTGTTCACGGTGCTCTTCAAAATCTTCGAAAATGGTACGATCAATTAATTGCTCACCACGTTCTTTTTTCTGGAGTTGCTGAACAACATCGAAGAAATTATAAATCCATAAAACAGGTAACGTCACGAGAAAGATAAGAAAACTTTCTTGAGATGTTAAAAGAGCAACGAAAATGATCATACTTCCGATTCCTGTACAAGCTACTAAAAATGTAAGGCCACGTTGCATAAGTCCTAATTGAAAATGACCAAGTCCAGGGATGATGGAAAGAAGAATGATATAAAATCGTTCGCTCTCTTTAGAGGACTCTGTCAATTCTCCGGTTGCTTGTTTTTTCGATTGGTTAATAATTGTGATAACTAAATCTAGTAAGTTGACCACCCATAACACGGCTAGTAAAAATAGAGAAAGAAAAGCAAGTTCGCGCGCTATTAATTCTACTACGCAAAAAACTGCAATGGAAAATAGTAATAAAGCTCCTCCACCATATAAAATAAACCGTCCAAACTTCTTTAAATATAAATGTCCAAGCCCAGGAATTAGCCCTAATACAAGTGCTAAAAAGGGATTTTTATTCATGCTTTGAACCTCCGTCCTTTTTTGATGTATCTACCGATTTGTTTACAATTTGTTGTGAGATAGAAGACTCGTTATGTTTTGAAGATTTCTCGAAATTTGATGTCGCTGTGAAAATATATTGGAATAAACCACTTACCATAAAAATAATTGTAGCCGCAGTCGCAATTATGTAGTGAACGATGGTGCGCTTTAGTGAGTTTGTTTTTATATTTTCATTAGGTTGTAGCGTTTCAAAATTAATTTGCGTCATAACTTCGTTCGTAAATGAATCATCATTTATCATTGGAAGGTTTTCCTGTTGTTCATCAATACTTTCCATATAAAGTGCTAAACAATGATCACATTCATAAAGATGTTCTTCCATAGATTCACGTTCATTGCTTTCTATAACATTTAATGTATAATTGCGCCAATCTTCTTTTGAATAATGCATCATAGAAACTCTTCCTCCTTCCAATGTTTTTTAATCCATTTTCTTGCCCGATACAGTTTCATTTCGACTGTTTTCACTTCGATGTTTTCCTGTAAAGCAATTTCTTGATAGCTTTTTTCTTCTAAGTAATGTGCGAGAACGACGTCACGGTAATTATCGGGAAGTTCTCTCAGTTTTTGAGCAATGAGTAATTTCTGCTCTTTCGTCAATAATAAAGCCTCAATATTATGAGAGGATTTTATATTTTCCTCAGTTTCTTTACATAAAGAGAGTTCTTCGTTTTCTCTAGCTTTCTTTCTCTTATAATCAATAGCGTGATTGGTGGCAATACGCGCCATCCACGTTTTTAATCCGCGAAATTGATAATTTGGGAGAGAGGCGTGAATTTTTACGAATACTTCTTGTGTAACATCTTTCGCATCTTCTTCATGTCTTAAAATAGAAAAGATAACTTGAAAAATATAATGACGATATGTTTGCACAAGGATACGAAAAGCATGTTCGCTTCCTTGCTGTGCTTTTTCAATTAATTGTTTTTCCTCAATGGGTCTCTCCCTCCTTTTTGACGCATTCTATTATATAGACGTAAAGAATGATAAGTCACCCTACACATGTTGTAAAAAAAGAATAATATATTTTTAGGAAGGGGGCTAGATGAAAAAAGGTGTGAAAAAATGGTAAAGAGAAGTATATAATGAGCAAGTAAGAAATGTTACGGGAAGAAAGGATGTGAATGTTAGTAGGGGAAGATCCATACTAACAAACATGAAAATTAAAATATTAATAGCAGATGATAACTCTTTTATAAGAGAAGGTATGAAAATTATTTTAAATACATATGAAGAGTTCGAAGTGGTAGATACAGTAAATGATGGGAAAGAAGCAGTGGAATATTGCAAAAAGAACGACGTTGATATCGCACTTTTAGACGTTCGTATGCCAAATATGAACGGGGTAGAGGCAACGAAATTGATTTGTGAAGAGACAGAAACGAAACCGCTTATTTTAACGACGTTCGATGATGATGAATATATTTTGGACGCAGTAAAAAACGGAGCAAAAGGTTATTTATTAAAAAATAATGATCCAGAGCGTATTCGAGATGCGATTAAAGGAGTATATAACGGTCAAACCGTTATGCAAGATGTAGTTCTCGATAAAATTAAGTCTAATTTAATGGAAAGTAAAGAGGAAGAATGTAAAATAGATAAAAGTCTTTTTACTGAAAGAGAGCTGAGTATTATCGCATTAATTGCAAAAGGCTTTTCGAATAAAGAAATCTCGAAGCAACTTTTCATATCAGAAGGAACAATTGCAAATTATATTACGTCAGTTTTAGGGAAAACTGGACTGGAACATCGTACACAAATCGCGATTTATTATTTAACAGGGAAAGTAGATTAAAGATATGGAATTTTGGTTAATTGTAAGTAAATTAATTGTCTTTATATATATTGTGTTTAGTTACATGTATTTAAATGTTGCGAACTTACCATGGATTATACTTACTTTGCTTTTATATCTTTCTGTAAACGTGCTGATTTCTATATGTAAAAAAGATACGTACAAAAACATATTAACTTGCGTATCAATTGGTCTAGTTATGTTATTTACATGGAAGATTCATCCGTTTTTTATTTTGTTTTTGCCATTGAACTTATATGAAGTTATATTCCGTTATATAGAGAAGAAATGGCAGCTATTTATCATTATGATGATTCCTATTATCTTTACAAATGAAAGTATTAGAATGACATATGGATTAATTGTTGCATTTTCCTTTCTCGTATTAACTATGGCAGAACGGTATATATCGCGCGTATTAAAGCTTGAATCACAAAATGATCAGAGGCGAAAAGATATGCAGCGGCTGACGAAAAGCTTAAATGAAAATAAAGAGTATATAAGACAATCAGAGTACACATTTAAGTTAGAAGAGAGAAACCGGTTATCACAGGAAATTCATGATAAAATTGGCCACTCGATGACAGGGGCACTCATTCAAATGGAAGCAGCAAAGAGGTTAATGGAGATGGATAAAGAAAAATCAGCTGAGTTATTACAAAATGCAATTCATATTTCAAAAGATGGTATTGAAAGCATTCGGATTACATTAAAAAATATGAAGCCACCAACTGAGCAAATTGGCATTCATCGTATGAAATTATTCATAGAGGAATTTGCCGGTAAGCATGATATAAATATTCCTTTCGTATATAAAGGGAATTTAGATATGATTTCACCAATTCAGTGGAAGATTATCGGTGAAAATGTTACGGAGGCATTAACAAATGCGATGAAATATGCTGATGCGACAGTCATTTCAATCGATATTCATGTACTTAACAAGATGGTGAAAGTGCAAGTGAAGGATAATGGAAAAGGTGCAACACTTGTTAAAAAAGGTCTCGGGATTATGGGGATGGAGGAACGAACGGCGTCTGTAAATGGTAAAATTATTGTAGATGGAACAAGTGGTTTTTCAGTAACAATGTTGCTACCGATATGAGGATGAATCATCTCATATGAAAAAAGTGAATAATCTCATGTGAAAAGAATGAACTTCTGCACTGAGCAGGTTCATTCTTTTTGTTTATACTAAAAGCAGAGAAACCGAAATAGGGGTGAAACGATGAATACTTTAGAAATTAAAAATTTAACGAAAAAATTTGGTGATTTCATCGCAGTTGATAATATGTCTTTATCTATTAAAGAAGGAGAAATATTTGGCTTTTTAGGATCGAATGGTGCTGGTAAGAGTACGACAATCAACATGATTGCTGGTTTGTTAAGAAGTAATGAAGGTGAAATTAGCATACTAGGAAAAAATATAAAGAAACATAATCGATTTGCGAAGATGAATATCGGTATCGTTCCGCAAGATATTGCAATTTATGAAGAGTTAACAGCCTATGAAAATGTGAAATTCTTTGCTGGATTGTACGGATTACGAGGAGCTGAATTAAAAGCTAGGGTCGAGGAAGCTCTTCAATTTGTAGGACTTAGCGATAAACAGAAAAGCTATCCAAAGAACTTTTCTGGTGGGATGAAACGAAGACTGAATATCGCTTGTGCAATTGCTCATAGACCAAAGTTAATTATTATGGATGAGCCGACAGTTGGAATTGATCCACAGTCAAGAAATTATATCCTGCAGTCTGTTCGGAAATTAAACGAAATGGGAAGTACGATTATTTATACGAGTCACTATATGGAAGAGGTAGAAGAGATTTGTACGAAAATAGCGATAGTAGATCACGGTAAAGTGATTGCAGAAGGAACGAAAGAGCAGTTAAAAGCGATTATTACTGATACGAAAGATATTTGGATTGAAGTGAAATCGGTAGAGAATTTAGATGTAGAAAAATTAAAAGAGATAAACGGTGTGAAAGCTGTTCAAATTGAAGAGAACGTAATTAAAGTAAATTCTGATGCAGGATTAAATAATTTAAATAAAATTGTTCAGCACTTCATCAATCATGACATTGAAATCCGTTCGTTAGAGGAGCAGGCTCCTAACTTAGAAACGGTATTCCTTACGTTAACTGGAAGAAACTTACGAGATAAATAAAGAGTAAATGAAGAAAAGGTAAAGGGAGGTTCATCAATTGAACATCTTCAATATTGCAATTATGCATATGAAAAGGGATTTCAGAGACGTAAGAACTTTAGTTTTTATGTTAGCTTTTCCGATTGTGCTTATGCTTGTGTTAGGTACAGCATTAAGTAATGCGTTTAATAGTGATAGTCATTCAATTAAAGATATACAGGTGCTATATAAAGATGAAGCGAGTAGCACGTTTTCTCAAGCATTTGAAGCATTTGCGAAAGAAGTTGATAAATCGGGGATTCATTTTAAAAAAGCTTCTGAAGGTATAGATGGGAAGGAAGCAGTGAAGCAAAATAAATATGCTGCTTATGTAGAATTAAATAAAGATGGTGCAAAAACTTACGGAAGTGACAAAAGTAGTATTGAGGGAAGTATTGTGGAAGGTATGCTTATAACATTTGTTGATAAGTACAATGTAGCAGCCGAAGTTGCAAAAGTTGATCCTAGTAAGGTGAGCGCAGTTATTTCAAATGGAAATCATAATGATTATATAAAAGAAACATCTTTACAAGCTGCGAATAAACCGGGTTCTATGGATTACTATGCGGTTGTAATGACGACGATGATTGCGCTGTATGCTGCGATGGGAGCAAGTTTTCTAATTCGAGGAGAACGAATACGTAAAACAGGAGATCGCCTTATTGCTGCACCTATAAGTAAGGCTGAAATTTTCATTGGGAAAGTGCTTGGTAGTCTAGTAGCAAATGCCCTGTGCATATTACTCGTTATGTTATTTAGTAAATTTGTCTTTCAAGCGAATTGGGGAGATCACCTTGGAATCATATTTCTTATTTTATTAACAGAAGTCTTTCTAGCAATTAGCTTCGGTTTAGGGATTGGATATATTACAAAAACACCTGAATCGTCTAGAGCAATTATTATGGTGGTAGTGCAATTAGCTTCTATTTTTGGCGGTGCATATTTCGTAATAGAAGAAAATTTCGTTACGAATTTATCACCATTAACGTGGGCAAATACAGCTGTTATGAAAATTATTTATGCGAATGATGTAGGGGCAGCACTACCAGTCATTTCTTTAAACATTGGAATATCAGCACTCTTTTTATTAATTGCAATTATTGCATTACGTAGACGGGAGGGGCTATAGTATGAAAGATATTTTATGGCTCATACAAAAAACGTTATCTGTACTTTTGAAAAATAAAAAAGGGTTATTGATTATTATTAGTTTGCCAATAATTGGGACGCTCATCTCTTTTTCGATATACGGAAATGCAGGGCAAGGAACGTTAAATATCGGGATTGTAAATAAAGAAAATGAGCCGATAGCAAACGATACGATAAAGTTTTTAGAAGGATTAAATCATGTGAATGTGAGTAAGGTTAAGGAGTCTGAAATAGAAGATAAACTCACTTCTAAAAAACTTGATGGAGTTATTACATTAGCTTCTGGTTTTTCAAAAAGCGTTCGAGAAGGGAAACCAGATCATATTGAAATTGCATCGATTAAAGGTGATCAAGTAACAGGATTTATAAAATCATATTTATACAATTATATTGATAATGTAGCAGCTATTAGTAAAGTAGCAGGAACAGATCAAAGTGCATTTGATAAGATGTACGCAGGGTATCAAAAAAGTTCATTTAAAATGAAAACGGAGACGCTAGAAGATACTTCGAAAAATAAAGATATGACAAATCAAACGATGGGTTATCTTATTATGTTTATGTTGTTTTCAGCAGTGAACTTATCAGGATTTATTTTAAAAGAAAAAGAGAATAGAACGTACTTTAGATTATTATCAACACCAATTGACGGAAAGAAATTTATATTGTCCAATGTGGCAGTAAATATGATGATATTAACATTGCAAATTGTCATTGCAGTACTATTTCTGACGAATGTTTTTCATACAAATATTAATATGCCTTTCATAGTAATGATTGGTGTGCTTATGATATTCGCTTTAATTGCAATTGGTTTATCATTAGTCATTGTGTCTTTTTCAAAAAGTTCAGCTGCTTCAAATGCAATGCAAAATTTAGTGATAGTACCAACATGTTTGCTTGCTGGATGTTATTTCCCGTACGACATTATGCCAAATGCAGTACAAAAAGTAGCTAATTTTCTTCCGCAGCGTTGGTTATTAGATACGATAGCAAAATTACAACAAGGAATTCCGTTCTCTGAGTTGTATTTAAACATATTAATTTTATTCGCTTTTGCGATTGCGTTCTTCTTAATTGCCATTTATAAATTTGGAAGAAATAATGATGCGAGAAACTTTGTTTAATACAAAAAGGGTGTGATGTAAAGTCACATCCTTTTTTGTATAAAGCATGAAATCTAAATTTGAATGACAAAATAGAAAGGAGGAAAGAAAACGAGCGGAAGGAAATTAAAATGATTAAAAAAATATTGCGAGTTACTTCTATTATTATTGCTATTTTCGTTTTTATTTTAATTTGGATGCATATTGACGTTACCTTAGGAAGGAAAATGGAAGCTGGCAAAAATATGCCGACAGAGTATGTCCCTCACTATAGTGATTTTCAATTATATGTAGAAGGGAAGTCGTTTTATAAACAGCTATTTACTGACATAAGAGAAGCAAAGCAATCTATTTATACATATTTTTTTATTTTGTCGGATGATAAAAGTAGCCATACTTTTTTAAGTTTATTAAAAGAGAAGGCAAAAGAAGGAGTAAACGTCTATTTATCAGTGGATCGCATTAATGATTTATCATTTGAAAGAAAGATGATAAGTGAATTGCGGGAAAGTGGTGTACATTTTACATATAGTAGAAAGCCTGAATTACCATTCGGGTTTTATTCACTTCACCATCGTAATCATCGCCGTATTACGACAATTGATGGGGAGATTGGCTATACAGGTGGTTTTAATATAGGAGATGAGTATTTAGGTAAAGATAAGCATTTTGGATATTGGCGTGACTATCATGTGCGCCTTAAAGGGGAAGGAGCAAAAGATTTAGAGGAACAATTTGCTTTAGATTGGAAACGAGATACGAAAGAAGATATAAAGAGGAGTACGAATAAGGCTAGTAAAGGGAATACATTGCATACTATGGTCAGTTACAATGGGCATTACGTTGCTGAAAAATATATAGAGCTAATAAAACAAGCTCAGCACTCAATTGTAATTGCAACGCCGTATTTTATACCGAAAAATAAAGAATGCATGAATGCTTTAATCGCAGCACAAAAGCGTGGTGTTACAGTGAAAATACTTTGGTCATATAAACCAGATTTACCTCTTATAAAAGAAGCGGCGTATCCATACATACGTCAAGCTATTAATAATGGGATTACTGTATATGGGTATAAAAAAGGAATGTTCCATGGAAAATTAATGCTTATTGATAATGAATTAACCGTTATTGGCACAACAAACTTTACTTCGCGTAGCTTCAATATAAATGATGAAATGAACTTGTATATTCATGGTGGTTCAATTGTAGGACAAGTTAATAATGCATTAACGGAGGATTTTCATGATTCAAAAGAAATGACGAAAGAATTTTTTGAGAAGTTATCATTTTGGGAGCGTTGTAAGGAGAAATTTGCGGGATGGATTGATTTTTATTTGTGATGATAAAGGAAGAAAGGGTGTCTAGAAAAGACGCCCTTTTTTGATGGGAAATAATTATTTTTCATGCACAAGCAATGAAGCATCATCATTAATCAACGTCCCCACATGTTCACCTAAGCAAATTCTTTTCATTACTCCAGGCTCATCAAAGTTAAAGACGTGTGCTGGTAAATTATAATCACGGGCAAGCAATAAAGCGGCTTGATCCATTACTTGTATGTTTTGCCTAACAATATCGTTATAGTTTAGTTTTTTGTACATTTTTGCTGCTTTATTATGTTTTGGATCACTAGTAAAGACGCCATCTACTCCTTGTTTTGCGACTAATATTGCGTCACTATTCATTTCAATAGCCCTTTGAACACTTGGGTAATCTGTCGTAACGAACGGTTGCCCGTTACCACCTCCAAAAATAACGATATACCCGTTATCTAAATGGTGGACTGCACGTAGGCGAATGTATGGTTCAGCTACAGCATTAAACGGGATGGAAGTCATAACGCGCACTTCTTTATTTGTTTTACTTGTTAAAACGCCGCGTAGCATTAAGCTGTTAATGATTGTACCTAACGTCCCGATATTGTCAGCTTCTACACGATCGATTCCCCATTCTTCAGCTAGATGACCTCTAAAAATGTTACCGCCACCGATGACGATGGATACTTCGATACCTAAATCAACAATGGATAAAATTTCGTTTGCGATATGTTCTAATCGTTTGGAGTTAAAGCTATTTCCAGTTTGATCGGCAAGTGCACCGCCGCTTAATTTAATTAAGACACGTTTATATGGTCTCATAACAATTCCCCCTATATAGATTGCAATAAAAAAGGAACAAAGGCGAATGCCTTTGTTCCTTTTTAAGAAAATGAAAAAGAAAAGAAGAAGATAGAACGAATTTTTGCACATAATTTTTCATATCATCCACTCCTTTTCATTTTGATTTGTTGTAAGTATATATCTTTTTGATTATACGAAACAATCTGACTACTTATCAAGTTTATTTTATCGTTTTTTAACAAAATGGTGTCAATGAAAAAAAGAAGAAAAATATTTGAATTTTTTGTGACGAACTTGTAGGTTTTTGTATGATTTTGTAGGTTCGCCTATATGATGTGTGAGTAAGCTTTTATAAATACGAAATGAAAGCGTTCGCATAAAGGGGATGAACATAAATGAAAAAATTCGGATTGGCAACACAAATTTTTGTCGCGCTTGTTTTAGGGATTGTAGTAGGGGCAGTCTTTTATGGCAATAAAACGGCGATTTCTTATATTACACCAATTGGGGATATATTTATTCACTTAATTAAAATGATTGTAGTACCGATTGTTATTTCAGCATTAATTGTTGCAGTAGCTGGTGTAGGCGATATGAAGAAGCTTGGGAAACTAGGCGGAAAGACAATTCTTTATTTTGAAATCATTACGACAATCGCTATTTTAATGGGATTACTTGCGGCGAATATATTCCAGCCAGGTACTGGCGTTGATATGAATAACTTACAGCAAAGTGATATTTCTTCTTATAAACAAACAGCAGATGCTACAGAGAAGCAAGGATTCGCTGAGACGATTGTTCATATCGTACCGAAAAATGTATTTGAATCGATTGCACAAGGTGACTTATTACCGATTATTTTCTTCTCAGTATTATTTGGTTTAGGAGTCGCAGCAATTGGGGAAAAAGGAAAGCCTGTCTTTAACTTCTTTGAAGGTGTACTCGAAGCGATGTTTTGGGTTACAAATCAAGTGATGAAATTTGCACCATTTGGTGTATTCGCATTAATTGCTGTTACGGTTGCAAAATTTGGTGTAGCAACACTACTTCCTTTAGGAAAACTAGTGCTAGCTGTATACGTAACTGTTATACTATTCGTTGTGATTGTATTAGGTATAAATGCACGAATGGTTGGCGTAAACATTTTTACATTAATGAAAATTTTAAAAGAAGAACTTATTCTTTCATTTACGACAGCAAGTTCAGAAGCTGTTCTACCTAATATAATGAGAAAAATGGAAGAGTTCGGTTGTCCAAAGGCAGTTGCCTCTTTCGTAATTCCGACAGGTTATACATTTAACTTGACTGGATCGGCTATTTATCAAGCGTTAGCGGCATTATTTGTTGCACAAATGTACGGTGTGCACATGTCACTGACAGAGCAAATAACGTTATTATTCGTTCTCATGTTAACATCCAAAGGTATGGCGGGAGTTCCAGGTGCATCGTTCGTTGTTGTATTAGCAACGTTAGGTTCAATGGGGTTACCACTAGAAGGTATCGCGTTAATTGCGGGAATTGACCGCATTTTAGATATGATTCGCTCATCTGTCAATGTATTAGGAAATGCATTAGCGGCCATTGTTATGTCGAAGTGGGAAGGCGAATTCGATAATGAGAAAGCAAAACAATATGTAGAAACAGTCAAAGAAACAAAAGCAGCATAAGAAATCGTTAAGGAGTGAATAATCATGGCAACATTAACTGAAGTTAAAAATGGTATTCGAATTGAAAAAGACTTTTTAGGTGAAAAAGAAGTACCAAACTATGCATACTACGGCGTACAAACAATGCGTGCAGTTGAAAACTTCCCAATTACAGGATACAAAATCCATGAAGGTTTAATTAGAGCGTTCGCAGTTGTAAAAAAAGCTGCAGCGCTTGCGAATACAGATGTAGGAAGATTGGAATTGAACAAGGGCGGCGCGATCGCAGAAGCTGCTCAAGAAATTCTCGATGGAAAATGGCATGATCATTTTATCGTAGATCCAATCCAAGGCGGAGCAGGTACTTCAATGAACATGAATGCAAATGAAGTCATTGCCAATCGTGCGCTTGAATTATTAGGAATGGAAAAGGGAGACTATCATTATATTAGTCCAAATAGTCATGTAAACATGGCGCAATCAACAAACGATGCATTCCCAACGGCGATTCATATCGCAACATTAAACGCATTAG